>NZ_CP047146.1:7162500-8457500 GCF_009834125.1 Streptomyces sp. GS7 | reverse complement strand
GTGGTAACTATAACCATCCTAAGGTAGCGAAATTCCTTGTCGGGTAAGTTCCGACCTGCACGAATGGCGTAACGACTTCTCGACTGTCTCAACCATAGGCCCGGTGAAATTGCATTACGAGTAAAGATGCTCGTTTCGCGCAGCAGGACGGAAAGACCCCGGGACCTTTACTATAGCTTGATATTGGTGTTCGGTTCGGCTTGTGTAGGATAGGTGGGAGACTTTGAAGCGCCAACGCCAGTTGGTGTGGAGTCGTTGTTGAAATACCACTCTGGTCGTGCTGGATGTCTAACCTGGGTCCGTGATCCGGATCAGGGACAGTGTCTGGTGGGTAGTTTAACTGGGGCGGTTGCCTCCTAAAGGGTAACGGAGGCGCCCAAAGGTTCCCTCAGCCTGGTTGGCAATCAGGTGTTGAGTGTAAGTGCACAAGGGAGCTTGACTGTGAGACTGACGGGTCGAGCAGGTACGAAAGTAGGGACTAGTGATCCGGCGGTGGCTTGTGGAAGCGCCGTCGCTCAACGGATAAAAGGTACCCCGGGGATAACAGGCTGATCTTCCCCAAGAGTCCATATCGACGGGATGGTTTGGCACCTCGATGTCGGCTCGTCGCATCCTGGGGCTGGAGTCGGTCCCAAGGGTTGGGCTGTTCGCCCATTAAAGCGGTACGCGAGCTGGGTTTAGAACGTCGTGAGACAGTTCGGTCCCTATCCGCTGTGCGCGTAGGAGTCTTGAGAAGGGCTGTCCCTAGTACGAGAGGACCGGGACGGACGAACCTCTGGTGTGCCAGTTGTCCTGCCAAGGGCATGGCTGGTTGGCTACGTTCGGAAAGGATAACCGCTGAAAGCATCTAAGCGGGAAGCCTGCTTCGAGATGAGGGCTCCCTCCCACTTGATGGGGTAAGGCTCCCAGTAGACGACTGGGTTGATAGGCCAGATATGGAAGCATCGTAAGGTGTGGAGTTGACTGGTACTAATAGGCCGAGGGCTTGTCCTCAGTTGCTCGCGTCCACTGTGTAGGTTCTGAAGTAACGAACTCGCCTTGTCGGCTGGAGTTTGTTTTCTTCATAGTGTTTCGGTGGTTATTGCGTTAGGGAAACGCCCGGTTACATTTCGAACCCGGAAGCTAAGCCTTTCAGCGCCGATGGTACTGCAGGGGGGACCCTGTGGGAGAGTAGGACGCCGCCGAACAATCTTTGTGGGGAGGCCCCGCACCGTATGGTGCGGGGCCTTTCTGCGTTTGTGGGCAAGTCCAGTTGGTGGGAAAGCCCTGTGTGGCGAGCCCCGTTGGGAACTTCGGTTTCCGGCGGGGCTTTTCTGCGTTGTGCCGCCGGCCGGGTGCGGGCGCTGGGAGGGTGTGGTGATGGATTACCTGATCAGGGCGGTGCGGGCGGACGAGTGGCGGCGGCTCAAGGAGTTGCGGCTGGCGGCGTTGGCGGATCCGGTGGCGGACGTTGCGTTCAACCAGACCTTGGAGAAGGCGTCGGCGCTGCCGGATGAGGAGTGGCGGGAGCGGGCGCGGCGGAGTGCGGAGGGGCGGGAGATCGTCACGTTCGTCGGGGAGGACGGGGGCGGCCGCTGGGGTGGGATGGTGACGGCGTTCGTCGAGGGGGGCGGGGCCGGGCCGGCGGTGGACATCGTGGGGGTGTACGTGCGGCCGGAGTGTCGGGGGACGGGGCTGGCGCGGGGGTTGTTCGAGGCCGCGATGGAGTGGGCGTGGGGGTTGTCGGAGCCGGTTGTGGAGTGCGTACGGCTGTGGGTGCATGAGGAGAACGGGCGGGCCGCGGGGGTGTACCGGGGGCTGGGGTTCGTGGCGAGCGGGCGGACGATGGCGGATCCGAAGAACGCGGCGGCGCGGGAGGTGGAGATGGTGGTGCGGAGGGCGGCGTAGGAGCGCGAGTAAGGCGTGAGGGGGTGTGTCAGGTGGGGCGGGGGAGGGTGGTGGCGGTGAGGGCGATGCCGTGGGAGGTGTGCCAGCGGCCGGTGAGGAGGGGGGCGGGGACGTCGGCGGGCCAGGGCAGGAGGAGTCGGGCGGTGAAGGTGTGGGTGTCGGGGGCGAAGGTGATTTCGGCGTCGTGGAACTGGAGGGGGCGGGGGGCGAGGCGGGAGCAGGTTTTGTAGACGGACTCCTTGGCGCTGAAGAGGAGGCGGTCCCAGTGGATGTCCGGGTGGGCGCCGTGGAGTTGGCGGAGGTGGGTGCGTTCGGCGGGGGTGGTGATGCCCTCGCGGACGGTGGGCGGTAGGGGGGCGTGCGGCTCGGCGTCGATGCCGAGGTGGGGGATGTCGGTGGTGTGGGCCACGGCGGCGGCGCGGTAGCCGTCGCAGTGGGTGATGCTGCCGGTGATGCCGGGGGGCCAGGCGGGGGCGCCGGTGGGGTCCGGGGGCAGGGGTGTGGGCGGGAGGCCCAGGCGGGTCAGGGCGCGGTGGGCGCACTGGCGGGCGGTGGTGAATTCGCGGCGGCGTTTGTCGCCGGCGTGGGCGATCTGCTGTTCCTCGACGGGGAAGAGGGGTGGGGACGTGGCCGGGAGCGGGTCGCCGAGGGCGTCCTCGCCGATGGCGGTCGGGGGGAGGACGTTCTCGATGAGCATCGGGCCCAACTCCTTTGGTGTGGCTCCCGGTCGGCGGGGTGGTGGGCTTGCGACTTTATGTGACGTGGCCGACAGAGTCGGGCGTTGAGATTCTAGGTCGCGTGACCTAGTGTCTGCGGTGTGGACGATGACATCCAGCTTGATGTGACAGGTCCGGTGCTCGTGGTCGGCGGATACGGGACCGTGGGCGGCGATCTGGCCCGGCTCGCCGCTCCCTCTTGGCCGTTGCTGCTCACGGGGCGTACGCCCGAGAAGGGGCGGGCGCTGGCCGATGAGGTCGGGGCGGAGGTGCGGCGCTGGGATCTCGGTGATCCGGAGCCGTTCTCGGCGCGGGTGCGGGCCGTGATCAGTACGGTGAACGACCCGGAGGACCGGGTGCTGCGGGCGGCGATCCGCGGGGGTGTGCCGTATGTGGACATCACCCGGTGGACGGCGCGGTTGCAGCGGGCCACGGCGGTGGCGGCGGTGCACCCGCCGAAGGCGCCGGTGCTGCTGTCGTCGAGCTGGATGGGCGGGGTGACCGCGCTGGTCACCGCGGCGCTGGCGGCCGAGCTGGGTGGGGCGTCGGCGGTGGAGATCGCCATCCGGTACGACCTCAAGGACCGGGCGGGGACCGACTCGGTGGAGTTCATGGACCGGCTGGGGCTGGACTACGAGGTGACCGAGGGCGGCCGACGGCGGATGATCATGCCGTTGACCGGGGCCGGTTACGTGGCGATCGGTGAGCACCGGACGAAGGTGGCGCGGATCGACACACCGGAGCAGTTCACGCTGCCGCTGGCGCTGGGGGTCGACACGGCGGTCACCCGGATCGGGTTCAGCGCCAACTCGTCGACGTCGTCGCTGCTCGCGCTGAAGAAGACCGGGTTCTTCCGGTGGGGGCGGGGCGACAGGTTCGAGAAGACCCGGCGATCGATGCTGTACTCGCCGGGCGAGGGCGGCAGTGCGCTGCTGCGGATCGATGTCCGGGGGCGGGGCGGCGAGCGCCGTACCGCCGTGCTGAAGGACACCGCGGGGCAGGCTCATCTGACCGCGCTGGGCGGGCTGTTGGGGCTGCGCCGGGTGCTGGGCGAGGACGGTGCCGCGGCGCCGGACGGGGTGGTTTTCCCCGAGATGACGCCGGTGCCGCAGGATGTCGTCTCCGCGCTGGAGAAGGCGGGGGTCGAGGTCGCGGTGTCATGAGCGAGGAGAACGAGGAGAACGAGGAGAGCGAGAAGCGCGCCGGCGGGAAGCCGCAGTTGACGCGGCAGGGGAGTATCCGGCGGACGAGTCTGCTGGACGCCGCGGAGACCGTGCTGGTCGCCAAGGGGAACGCGGATGCGTCGCTGCGGGCCATCGCCGGTGAGGCGGGGGTGCGGGTCGGGCATCTGCAGCATTACTTCCCGACCCGGGCGGACTTGATAAAGGCCGTACTGGAGCGGGCGCTGGACCGGTCGCTGGAGCGGCTGGCGGAGACGACCGGGCTGCGGCTGACGCGGGATGATCCGTCGGTCATCGAGATCCCGGAGGGCCGGGCGAACCCCGCCGACGTGGTGGCGGTGGTGCTGGCCGAGCAGGAGGATCCGCAGCTGGTCCGGCTGTATGTCGAGGTGTGGGCGCTGGCGGCGCGGGATGACGAGATCGCCGCGGTGGTCCGGGAGTTCTACCGGAAGTACGTGGCCCATGTGGAGGCCTATGTGCAGCAGGGGCGGCCGGACTGGTCGGCCGAGCTGTGCCGGGCGCGCGCCGAGACGTTTGTGGCGTTGGTCGAGGGGGCGGCCCTGATGAGGTCGGGGATCGCCGGGAGCCGGTCGGGCGCGATGGACGAACAACTCGCGCAGCAGGCTGTGCAGTTGCTCCGCGACTGAGGTGCCGGGGCGGCGGCGGTGTGGCCGCCGTCCGGTGGTGTCGGGGGCGGGGGTTTTCCGGGGCGGGCCGGCCCGGGCCGTCTGTGGGCGGCGGGTCGGCGCTCCGTCAGGTGAGGAACATCCAGGGGGATAGGGGGAGTTTCGTCATGTCCGAGGTGATCGATCTTGCCGAGCTCGCGGCGTCGGCCGGTCTGGAGCAGGAGCTGGCGCGGCTGGCCGGGAGCCACGGCATCATCCGTACGCGTCAGCTGAACCAGCAGGAGACCTGGACGGTGCTGGGCGCGGCGCTGACCCGGGAGCTGCTGAGCGATCCGCGGCTGTCCAACGATGTGCACACGCACGCGCCGCACGGGGCACTGGTTCCGGGGCTCCAGGTGATGCTCCTGGAGCAGGACGACCCGGGGCACGCCCGGTACCGGCGGCTGGTGACCGCGGCGTTCGCGTCGAAGGCGGTGCGTCGGCTGGAGCCGCGTATCGAGGAGATCACCCGGCAGCTGCTGGACAAACTGGGGGACGGCGGGACCGCGGACTTCATCGACGCGTTCACCTATCCGATGCCGCTGGAGGTGATCTGCGATCTGCTGGGGGTGCCGGGCGAGGACCGGGATCCGTTCCGGAAGTGGGCGATGGACATCTCCGCGGCGCCGTCGCTGGAGGTGATGCAGGCGTCGGCGGCCGAGCTGTTCGGGTACTGCATCGGGCTGATCGGGGCGAAGCGGGAGCGGCCGACCGAGGATCTGCTCGGCGAGCTGATCGCGGCGCGGTTCGAGGACGGGAGTGCGCTGACGGACGAGGAGCTGTCGTCGTTCGCCGCGGTGCTGCTGATCGCGGGCCATGACACGGTGACGAACCTGCTGGCCAACGCCCTGTACGAGCTGCTGACGCATCCGGAGCAACTGGCCGCGCTGCGGCGGGATCCGTCGCTGGTCGCCAGTGCGGTGGAGGAGGCGCTGCGGTTCCGGGGGTCGGCGATGACGACGGTCAACCGGGTGGCGCTGGAGGACATCGAGGCCGGCGGGGTCACCATCCGCAGGGGCGAGCTGGTGCGGTTCCTGCTGAACGCGGCGAACCGGGACGCGGCGGTGCGGGAGGACGGGCACGTCTTCGACATCGGGCGGGCGACCGCGCGGCATGTCGCGTTCGGGATGGGGCCGCACTTCTGCCTGGGGCAGCGGCTGGCCCGCCAGGAGGCGACGATCGCGCTGACGGAGATCCTGGCGCGGTTCCCGACGCTGGAGCTGGCGGTTCCGGAGGGGGAGGTGCGGTGGCTGGCCTCGGACGCGATCCGCGGGCTGGAGGAGCTGCCGCTGCGGTATGCGCGGGGGTCGGTGTAGGGCCTGCCCGTCAGGCAGGAGCTGGTGCCGGTCCGCGGTGACCGGTGCGTACGGGATGTCATGCGTAAGGGAGTTGGGGGAGGTCGGTATGCGGATCACGGTGGACCACGACCTGTGTGACGGGCTGGGGCAGTGTGCTCTGGTCGCGCCCGAGGTCTTCTCGCTGGACGACGACGAGCGGCTGGTGGTGGCGCCGGATCCGGCGCCGGAGCTGGCCGGGAGGGTGGCTGCCGCGGCGCGGGCCTGCCCGGTGCGCGCGATCGCGGTCGAGGGGGCCTGAGCCTTGCACGAGGTCGTCGTGGTGGGCGCGGGCCTGGCGGGTGTCCGGGCCGGTGGCTCGCTGCGGGCGCGGGGGTTCTCCGGGGCGCTGACCGTGGTGTCGGACGAGCGGGAACTGCCGTATGACCGGCCGCCGTTGACGAAGCAGCTGATCACCGGGGCCGTTGCGGAGGCCGATATCCGGCTGGCGGGCGCCGAGGACTTCGGCGCCCGCTGGGTGCGGGGTGCCGCGGCGGTCGGGTTGGACCGGGAGCGGCGGCGGGTGCGGCTCGCGGACGGGTCGGAGCTTTCGTACGACGGGCTGGTGCTGGCGACCGGTGCGCGGGCGCGGGCCTGGCCCGGGGAGGTGCCGGCGGCCGGGGTGCTGACGGTGCGCGGGCTGGACGACGTGCGCGGGCTGCGGGCGGCGGTGGACGGCGGGGCCCGTGAGGTGGTTGTCGTCGGGGCGGGGTTCGTCGGTGTGGAGCTGGCGTCGTCGCTGACCGAGCTGGGGCTCGGGGTGCGGGTGACGCTGGTGGAGCCGTTCGCGCGGCCGTTGCGGGCGCTGGGCGGAGCGGTGTCCGGTCTGGTGGCGGGGGCGGCGCGGCGGGCGGGCGTCGAGCTGCGGCTCGGGGTCGGGGTGCGGGGCTTCCGGTCGGTGGGGGAGCGGGTCGGCGGGGTCGAGCTGGCCGACGGGCAGGTGCTGCCGGCGGAGCTGGTGGTGGTGGCGATCGGGATGGCGCCGGCGACCGGGTGGCTGGTGGGTGCCGGGCTGGCGCTGCCGTCCGGGCGGGTCCACTGCGACGAGCGGCTGTTCGCGCGGACGGCGGGGGTGGCCGGGGTGACGGATCCGCGGATCGTGGTGGCCGGGGATGTCGCGTGGTGCGACGCGGTGCGTGCGGCGGACGGGCCGGTGCCGCTGGAGCACTGGAGCAACGCGGCTGCGCAGGGGGAGTTGGCGGCCGGGAATCTGCTGGCGGGGCCGGCGGCCGCGGAGCCGTATGTGCATGTGCCGTCGTTCTGGACGTCGGCGTTCGGGCTGCGGATCAGGTCGGTGGGGCTGCCGGGGACCGGGGACCGGGTGGTCGTCGAGGAGGGGGATCCGGACTCGGGGAAGCTGGTGGAGGCGCACTACCGGGAGGGCCGGCTGGTCGGTGCGGTGAGTGTGAATCTGGGGCGGCGGCTGGCGGCGTATGCGGGGCGGCTCCAGGAGGAGCGGGCCGGCGAGCCGGTGCCGGGCGGGTCGGTCGCGTGAGGCGGTGTGTGCCGGGGCGGCCGAAAAGGGCGTGCCCGTCGTGAGATTACTCGGGGTAACAAGCGAAATCCTGCCGGAGGGGAATCAGACTCTCCGGAATGTGAATGCCGCGTTAAGTTTTGCGATACCACAGAACATTTATTGCGGGCCCCTCTAGTACCCGACTCGGTCGCGTGACCTATCGCACAAATGAGTGACGGTCCTGGGTGGCGGTGGTAACGTTTTTATCGCGCCTCCAGTTGAGGCGGGACGGGCTTCGTGAGTGCGTCACGACGGTGTGACTGCCGACCGGAAATGGCCTGTTCTTGAGCATGCAGGTGTCGGGGGATCCTTTTTGCTACGGGGGATGGCATGTGTAGCGCCTTTTAAGGTGTCTGAAGTGGGGACTTCCTGGTGTCCGGAAGTGTGCCCCTGTCTACTGCCCCAGGGCTGACCTCGCCGTTGTGACGGTGTCATGTCATCTCGCCCGAGGGCTTCCCATCAACTCATCGCCGACCGCCGGTCGCTGCGGCAGTCGTGACGTGAATTCCTGAACGGCTTTCCTGGCGTCTGCGAAAGCGGGCGCTCGTAACCTCGAATTCACTGTGCCGTCAGGCTTTCCGGGCGTTGGCGAGCGGCTACCCAACGCACGTTGCCGGGTAATTTCTGCTGCCGTTTTCCGGGTTTCGAATGGCCGGTAAACGGTGGTGCTCGGAGTACTAGGAAACGAGGAGACAACCATGCAGAACCCCTACGAGGCGGCGCAGATCCACGAGATTGTCCGAGAAGGGCTGGCCCAGGTACTGGGCACCGGCGCCGACGAGATCACGCCGGACGCCACCCTTGTCGCGGACCTGGGTGCGGAATCCCTCGACCTGGTCGAATTCCGCTTCGAGATGGAGACCAAGCTCGGCGTGGCACTGCCCAAGTCGAACGTCCTGGACCTGCTCGCGACCGCGCTCGGCGGCTCCGAGCAGCTCTACGACGAGCGCGGCGGAATCTCCGAGCTGGCCGCCGAGGTGCTGCGCCGCAGCGCGTTCGGCTACTCCGAGGAGCAGGTGCACGCCGGGATGCGGCCGTACGAGGTCGCCGCGGCGGCCACCAGCGCCCACTGGGCCTCCTTCACCCACGCGATCTTCGACCACCTGCCCGCGACCTGCACCGAGTGCGGCGCCGACAAGGCCGAACTCGCGGTGTCCGGCAAGGCCGTCTGCGCCGGCTGCGGCGCGGCGCTGGAGGCGGCCACCGGTGACGAGGTGATGGCCGACGGCGTCCGCGCGGCGCTGGAGGCGATCGGGCACGCCCAGCCGGTCGGCTGACGGCGCGGCGGCCTGTGCGGAAGGCGTCGCTACGTCGTGCGAAAGGAAGGCAATTGAACCCCCTCATACCCAACGGGGCCGAACACGAGGTCGTGGTGACCGGGATCGGCCTGGTCGCCGGGCAACTGACCGACCCCGAGGCGCTGTTCGACCACATCGCGCAAGGGCGCACTCTCATCACCGAGCACCCCCGCCACAAGGAGTGGGGCGTCCCCTGCGCCGTCTCGGCGCACATCGACCCGCAGGTCCGGCAGGCCCTGGAGGACGCGGCGCCGGAGGAGGCCGGGCCCCTGGGGCCGGCCGGCGTCCTCGCCTGGCACGCCGCCGCCCAGGCGTGGGAGCGCAGCGGACTGCCGCGGCGGCTGGACAGCGAGCGCGGCGGCGTCTTCCTGGCCTGCAACCGCATGGTCATGGAGCCGGCCGAACTCACCGGCCTGGCCGCCCATGTGGACTACGGGGCCGGGGCGTTCGACCTGGACGGCTACCTCGACGCGGACGCCGGGCCCGACCCGCGGCGCCATGCGCGGATCCAGCCGGACACCGCCACCGGCAGCCTCGCCGACTACTTCGGCGCGGCCGGCGTCCTGGAGACCCATGCGGACGCCTGTGCCGCGGGCGGGATGGCGATCGGCAGCGCGTACCGCTACATCCGCAGCGGCGCGCTCGACGTGGCGCTGGCCGGGGGCGCCGAGAGCCTGACCACGCTGACCTCCGTCGCCGCCTTCTACGGGGTGGGCGCGCTCGCCCCGTCGGCCGGCAAGGAGCCGGCGGAGATCAGCCGCCCGTTCGACAAGGACCGCTCGGGCTTCGTCATCGGGGACGGCGCGGCCTTCCTCGTCCTGGAGTCGCGGGCGCACGCCGAGGCGCGCGGGGCCCGCATCCTGGCCAGGGTCGCCGGGTACGCCGGGGTGACCGAGGCGGTGAAGATGACGTCCAGTTCGCGGGACGGTTCGGACTACGCCGACTGCATCCGGGCGGCGCTGGCGGACGCCGGGCTCGCCCCGGACGACATCGACCACATCAACGCGCACGCCACCTCGACCCAGGCCAACGACACCTGTGAGGCGGCGGCCCTGCACACCGTCTTCGGGGAGCGGGCCGCCGGCGTCCCGATCACCGGCAACAAGTCCGCCATGGGGCACTCGCTGGCCAACAGCGGTGCGGCGGAGGCGGTGCTCTCGGTGCTCAGCCTGCAGCGGCAGACCGTGCTGCCGACCCTCAACTTCGCCGAACCGGACGAGGTCACCGCCGGCCTGGACGTGGTCACCGAGCGGCGTGCCGCGCGGGTGACCGCGGTGCTGTCGAACTCCTTCGGCTTCGGCGGCCAGAACTGTTCCCTGATCCTGGCCCAGGCGGGGTGAGCGCGACCATGACGACGCGTGACACGGTGCGGCTGACCGCACCGGGCTTATACACCGCGGCCGGTACGGACCCGGGCGCCCTGTGGGAGGCCCTGGTCGCCGGCAAGGACACCGGCCGGCCGTCCGAGTTCCTGGCAGGGCCCTGGCCGGAGACGGACACCGCCTTCCTGGTGGACGACCCGGACGCCGCCACGCTGGGCGTGCACCGCCGGGTGCTGCGCACCTCGGAGAAGCAGGCGCGGATGGCGCTGTACGGGGCGCGGCTCGCACTGGCCGGGCCGGGCGCGCGGGGTCCGGTGGGCGGGCCCGGCTGGGGGCTGTACCTCGGACTGCCCACGGTGGACGAGGAGTTGCTGCGGTTCGGCGCGCTGGACCGGCTGCACCGGGCCGCCGACTCGCCCCAGGAGGTGGCCGCCCTCTTCGCGCGGGAGGTCCCGCCGTTCAGCGGGCTCTCGCACCTCAACAGCACGGCCGCGGCGCACATCTCGGCGGTCTTCGGGCTGACCGGCGCGATGGCGGCGTACTCGCCGTTCTCGGACGCCGGCCTCGAAGCACTGATCGACGGGGCGCTGTCGGTCGCCGAGGGGGAGAACGCGGCGGCGGTGGTCGGCGCGGTCAGCCCCAAGGTGCATCCGCTGCTCTTCGCGCAGTACGAGGAACTGGACTGGAACGGGGCGGTCCCCGGCGAGGGGGCGGCCTTCCTGCTCGCCGAGCGGGCCGGGGACGGCACCGGGGACGGTGTACCGGCGGCCCGACTGGCCGGCTACGGGCGGGCGTTCGGCGCCACCGAGGGCGACCGTGCGGAGGCGATCGCGGAGGCCGTGCACGCGGCACTGGAGACGGCCCGTACGGACGCCGCGGGGATCGGCTGGGTGCTGCCGGACGCCGTGTGGTCGGCGGCCGGGGCGCGGGCGCAGCGCGCCGCGCTCGACCGGGTCTTCGGGGCGCTCGCGCACCGGCCCGCGGAGTTCACCAGCGAGCGGGCCACCGGTGTGCTCGGCCCCGCCCATCCGCTGGCCCATGTGCTGCTGGCGCTGCACGGGCTGGCCGGCGGCCGGCGGCTGGCGGACGGCGGTGACGGGGTGCGCGAGGAGGCGCTGCCGGAGCCCCGGGCGCTGGTGCTGGCCTGCGGTGCGCGCGGCCAGGTGTGCGCCGTCGTACTGGAAGGAGTCGGGAAATGAGCCGCCGCGTCGTGGTGACCGGGCTGGGCGCCGTCTGCGGACTGGGGCTCGACTGGCAGACCATGTGGGAGGGCCTGACCGCGGGCCGTTCGGCGATCCGCCGGTGGCGGCTGCCCGGCGTCGAGGACTTCCCGGTGCGCTATGCGGCACCGGTCGACGACGCGGCGTTCGCCGGGCGGTACGGCGCCGACGAGGGGCCGGCCCCCATGGAGCGGCGGGCCCGCTTCGGGCTGGCCGCCGCCGGGCAGGCGCTGGCGGACGCCGGGATCGAGGAGCCGGGGGCGCTGGGCCGGGTCGGTACGGCCGTCGGCTCGGGCGTACCGGAACGGGACCCGTACGAGCTGCTGCACGCGGTCGGCGAGGACGGGCGGCCCAGCTGGCAGACGCTCTTCGCGCGGCGCTCGCAACTGGACCGGGCCAGCGGCCTGTTCTGCACCAACGACGCGCTGGCCGCCGGGATCGCCGCCCGGCACCGGCTGCGCGGGCCCGCGCTGAACTTCTCCACCGCCTGTGCCGGGGCCACCCACGCCATCGGCCACGGCTTCCGGATGATCCGGCGCGGCGAGGTGGACGCGATGCTGGTGGGCGGTGCCGACTCGGTGCTGAACCTGCCCACCATGACCGGGCTGCACCTGCTCGGTGCGCCCTCCACCTCCGAGCTGTTCGGGGACCGGCTGTGCCGGGCCTTCGACCGGGACCGCAGCGGGCTGGTCGCCGCGGAGGGCGCGGCCATGCTGGTGCTGGAGAGCGAGGAGAGCGCCCGGCGGCGCGGTGCGGCCGTCTACGCCGAGGTGGCCGGGTTCGGCAGCTCGCTGGACGCGTACCAGGTCACCGCGCCGCATCCCGAGGGGCACGGCGCGGCACTCGCCATGAGCCGGGCGCTGGCGGACGGGGAGGTGGCGCCGGGCGAGGTGGACTCGGTCAACGCGCACGGCACCTCCACTCCGCTCAACGACCCGATCGAGACCCGGGCGATCAAGGACGTCTTCGCGGCGGACGAGCACTACCGGAAGCTGGCGGTCACCGCCAACAAGACCATGCTCGGCCATCTGATCGCCGCCGCCGGAGCGCCCGAACTGATTGCCACCGTGCTGTCCGTACGCGACGGCATCGTGCCCCCGACGCTGAATCTGGAGAACCCGGATCCGGCCTGCGACCTGGACTACGTGCCGGAGAAGGCGCGGCACCAGGAGGTGTCGGTGGCAGTGAGCAATTCCTTCGGCTTCGGCGGACTCAACGCCAGTCTGGTGGTGCGTGGTTATGAGCACTGACATCGATTCGAGCACGGGCGTCACTTCTGGCGCCGACAGCGCCGACGGCGGCTCCGCGCAGCGGTCGTACGGCTCCGACGCCGTCGTCGTCACCGGCATCGGCGCGGTGCTGCCCACCGGGCGCGGCGCCGAGGCCCTGTGGACGGCCTGGCGCGAGGCGCGGCCCGCGCTGGCGCCCTACCGGGACCCGTACGTACGGACCCGGAAGATCACCCACTTCGGGCACGTCCCGGACGAGCTCCAGCGGGCGAGCCGGGACAGCGTGCCCCACAAACTGCGCAAGTTCGGCGCCTCGTTCACCTTCAACGCGGTGCTCGCCGCCCAGGACGCCATGGCCCAGGCGGGGGAGGGCTGGCAGGCGATCCCCGAGGAGCGGCGCGGGCTGTACGTGGCCCAGGACGACTCGACGGAGCTGAGCGTGGCGGCCTTCCACAAGGCCCTCGACCAGGCCCGGACGGACACCTCGGGGCAGGTGGGCGCGGACCTTACGCGGGTGGTGGCGGAGGCGTTCGGCAACGCGGCGACCTTCAACCCGTTCACCGTCATCCGGGCGCTGAACAACAACACCCTGGCGCTGATCAGCATCGCCCAGCGGTTCCGCGGCGACTGCGCGGCGTTCGTGCAGGACGCGGGCGCGGCGCTGAGTGCCCTGCAGCGGGCCGCGTTCAGCCTGCGCCGGGGCGACTGCGACACCGCCATGGTGGTCGGCGCGGGCAGCTACAACGAGCCGCTGAAGCTGGCCGCGCAGTACCGCGCCGGGCATCTGAGCGCGGGCGGCCGCGGCGGTGACTCGCTGCGCAGCTTCGACGCCGGGCGGGACGGCACGGTCCTCGGCGAGGGCGCGGTGGCGCTCGTACTGGAGCGGGCCGGGGACGCCGTGGCGCGCGGCGCCGTCCCGCTGGTGGAGGTGCTGGGCGCGACGCTGCGGCCCGCCGCGGACGGCGGGGTCGGCCCGGCCGGGCCGGCGGAGAGCGCCCGCGGGCTGATCGCCGCGCACGGGCTGGCGCCGGAGTCGCTGGGCGCCGTGCTGGCCGACGGCAAGGGCACCGTCCACCACGACGCCGCCGAGGCCGAGCTGCTGCGGGCGCTGCTGAAGGACAGCGGCGTCCCGGTCAGCTCCGTACGGCCGATCCTGGGCACGCTGGGGGCCGCCGGACCGCTGGCCGAACTGGCCCTGGCGCCCAGCCTGTTCGCGGCCGGTGAGCTGCCGCCCGTCGCGCATCTGGAGTCGCCGCCGGACGACGGCACCGACTTCGTCACCGGTACCGCCAGGAAGCGGCGGATCGACTCCGTGCTCAGTCTGCACAGCACCTTCAACGGGTTCGCGGGAGCTCTGCTCGCCCGACGGCCGCATCTCTCCTGAGGGGACCACCAGTCATGTCAGCGATGTCAGCCACAACGGCAATGTCGGCGTTCACCGAATTCGTGCAGCCACAGATGGGGCGGGTGCTCACCGCCCTGGGGCTGGACGTCGAGTACGAGCGGGCCGAGGGCAACACCCTCCACCACCGCGACGACCGGGGCGAGCTGGTGCCCGTCCTGGACCTGATGGGCGGCTACGGCTCGCTGATCTTCGGGCACAACCACCCCGAGATCGTGGCGCACGCCAAGGAGCTGCTGGACCACAACCGCGCGGTGCACGCGCAGTTCTCGCTGCGCGGCGAGGCCGGCCGGCTCGGCGCCGCGCTCAGCGACGCGGTGCGCCGCGAGACCTCCGTCAAGGAGCCGTACCTGGCCACCTTCGGGAACAGCGGCGCGGAGGCGGTCGAGGCGGCCGTCAAACATGCCGAGCTGGTGCGGGTGCGCCAGGCGGCGGCGCTGGCGGACGAGACCGCCGCACACGCCGAGGCCGCCCGGGAGGCGGTCCGCCGCGGCGCGGCCGCGGTGGACCCGGAAGCCTTCCAACTGCCCGCCGTCCAGGGCCAGGCGGCGCCGGCCGACGGGATCGAGGGGCTGCTGGCGGCGGTCGGCGCGCACAACGCCGCGGCGCTGGCCACCCGGCCGCTGTTCCTGGCCCTGGAGCGGTCCTTCCACGGCAAGCTCGTCGGCAGCGTCCAGCTGACCTACAACTCCGGCTTCCGCGCGCCGTTCCAGAACCTCGGGACGCGGGTCCGCTTCGTCCCGATGGACCGGCTGGAGCTGCTGGACCGGATCGCCGAGGACGAGCGGGTGGTGCTGCTCGACACCGAGGTCGCCGACGGCCGGGTGCGGGTCGTGGAGCGGGACCTCCCGGTCATCACCGCCTTCCTCGTCGAGCCGGTGCAGGGCGAGGGCGGCATCCACGCGCTGACCACCGAAGCGGGCCGGGCCATCCGGCTGTTCTGCAACAAGGTCGGCACCGCGCTGATCATCGACGAGGTGCAGAGCGGTATGGGCCGCTGCGGCGCCTTCCTGGCCAGCTCGCTGATCGGGCTGCGCGGCGACTACTACACGCTGTCCAAGTCGCTGGGCGGCGGCCTCGCCAAGATCTCCGCGATGCTGGTCCGCCGATCGCTCTACCAGGGCGAGTTCGACCTGATCCACAGCTCGACGTTCGCCATGGACGACTTCTCCTCGTCCGTCGCGCGCAAGGTCGTCGAGATGCTGGAGGCCGACGGCGGCGCGGCGTACCGGCAGGTCACCGAGCGCGGCGAGCGGCTGGTGGAGATGCTGGCCGACCTCAGGTCGGCGTACCCGGACGTCATCGAGGACATCCGCGGCAAGGGCCTGTTCCTCGGCGTCCAGCTGCGCGACCAGGGCCAGGCCCGCTCCATGGTGCTGCGCGGCGGCGCGTACACCGGTTCGCTGGGCTATCTGCTCTCCGGCTACCTGCTGCGCCAGGAGCGCATCCGGATCGCGCCGACCGGCAGCGCCGGCAACGTCCTGCGCATCCAGCCGTCCGCGTACATCACGGACGAGGAGATCGAGCGGCTGCGCGGCGCGCTGGACCGGCTCTGCCGCATCCTGCGCTACGAGGACACCCTCCACCTGGTCCACCCGGCCAGCGACCGGACGATCCCCAAGCCGCGTGCGGAGATCCGGGACTTCCGGGGCGCCGTCGAGGGCTACGAGCAGGGCGCGGCGCGGCCGGTGAGCGGGCCGGTCCGCAAGGTGGCGTTCGTCAACCACCTGATCACCCCGGCCCATCTGCGGCAGGTGGACCCGGCGCTGGCCGACCTGAGCGACGCCGGGCTGCGCTCCTTCGTGCTGGGCATGGACCCGGTGAAGAAGGCGGCGCCGTACCCGGGCGTGCGGATCACCTCGCCGTTGGGCAGCGCGGTGGAGTTCGCGCTCTACCCGCTGATGGTCGGCTCCGAGCAGATGGGCCGCTATCTCGCCTCCGGGGACGTCACCGGGATCCGGGCGGACATCGAGGAGCGGGTGCAGGCGGCCCGGGACGACGGCTGCGAGGTCGCCGGGCTCGGTATGTACACCTCGATCGTCACGAACAACTGCACCTCGCTGAAGGTGCCGGGCATCGCGCTGACCTCCGGGAACGCGCTGACCGTCGCGATGGGCGTACAGGCCATGGAGCGCGGGGCCCGCGACCGCGGCTGCACCGTCGCCGACTCGACGCTGGCGGTGGTCGGCGCGGCCGGCAACATCGCCTCCGTCTACAGCCAGCTGTTCGCCGAGAAGCTGACCCGGATCCTGCTGGTCGGCAGCCGCCGGGACGGTTCGGCGCGGCGGCTGCGGAACACCGTGCACGGCATCTACCAGGAGTGCTGGGCCCGCATCGCGGCCGGCGGCGAACTGACCGGCATCCCGGCCAGGCTGGCCGAGGAGCCGCTGATCACCAAGTGGCTGGCCGAGGACCCGTCCGCGGACGACGCCGACCGCGGCCGGGCCATCGCCGCGTACCTGGACGAACGGTACGGCCGGGACCCGTTCCTGACCGTCACCCAGGACGGCGACGCGCTCCGCGAGGCGCAGCTGGTGCTGTGCGCCTCCAACAGCCCCGAACCGTTCCTGACCGGCGAGCACTTCGCCCGGGACGCGGTGGTCTGCGACATCGCGGTGCCCAACAACGCGGTGCCGGACCTGGCCGAGCGGCGGCCCGACCTGGCGTACATGCTCGGCGGCATCGTCGCCACGCCCCACGGCGAGAGCCTGCACCCCTCGGCACGCGCCTTCCTGGAGGCCGGCCAGCTCTTCGCCTGCATGGCGGAGACCGCGCTGATGGGCCTGGCCGGACTCGACCGGCACTACTCCTACGGGAACATCAGCCGCCGCCAGGTCACCGAGATCGCCGCGCTGGCCGACGCGCACGGGCTGCGGCTGGCCGACTACAAGAGCGCGCACTCGGTGTGAGCCCCGGGCGCCGCGCGCATCCCGTCGCCCGCACCACCGCGCGCGGCGCCCGGTCCCCATGTCCCTGACACCAGCAAGTCCCATATCCCTTGAAACCGGCACGAGTTGGAGAGGATCCCAGCCCCATGGAATTCGCAGGACAGGTGGCCCTGGTGACCGGCGGCAGCCGGGGCATCGGCCGCGCCATCGCCGTCCGGCTCGCGGAGGAAGGGTGCGACATCGCGCTCACCTACCGCAGCGCGACGGCGGAAGCGGAACAGGTCGCCGAGCAGATCGCCAAGCTGGGCCGCAGGGTCGAGCTGTTCCAGGGCGACATCTCCGACCCCGAGGTGCCGCAGAAGACCGTGTCCGGCGTCCGCGCCTCCTTCGGCCGGATCGACGTGCTGGTCAACAACGCCGGCATCACCCGCGACGAACTGCTGGTCAACCAGAGCCTCAAGGACATCCAGGACGTCCTCGGCACCAACCTCGTCGCCCCGATGCTCACCGTGCAGGCCGTGGCCCCCGCCATGCTGCGCCAGCGGTACGGGCGGATCGTCAACATCTCGTCGTCCGCGGCCTCCAAGCCCGGCCGCGGGCAGTCCAACTACGCGGCGGCCAAGGGCGGTCTGGAGGCGTTCACCAAGGCGATGGCGGTGGAACTCGCCTCCCGCGGGATCCTCGTCAACGCCGTCGCCCCGGGCGTCATCAACACCGACATGACGGACACCATCCGCAGCCACGGCGAGGACGAGATCATGAGCCGGCTGCTGCTGAAGACCTACGCCGAACCCGAGACGATCGCCGACGCCGTGGCGTACCTCGCCAGCCCCCGCAACACGTACACGACGGGCGAGGTACTGCACATCGACGGCGGCCTGAAGATGGCGTGAGAGGCCGGCCATGAACGACATCGACACCTCCGTACCGTCCGGCGCGCCCGGCGGGCGTCCGTCACCCGGCGAACTGGCCGGCCGGACCGCGGTCGTCACCGGCGCCGCCCAGGGCATCGGCCGCGAAGTGGCCCTCCTGCTGGCCGAGTCGGGCGCCGCGCACCTCATCCTGCTCGACCGGGACGCAGGCCGACTGGAGACCGTGGTCAAGGACGTCGGCGACCTGGGCGCACGTGTCACCGCGCTCCCTCTGGACCTGCGCGAACGGGACCGGGTACGCACCGAACTGCGGGCCGCGCTCCGTTCCGCCGGCAAGCTGGACATCCTGGTGAACAACGCCGGGGTCGCCGACGAGAACGCCCCCGACGACGAGTCCACCTGGCTGCGGGTCCTGGACGTCAACCTGCACGGCACCTTCGCGGTCACCGCCGCCTGCCTGGAACACCTGGTCGACAAGGGCCGGATCGTCAACGTGTCCTCGATCCTCGGCAAGGCCGGCAAGATGCGGAACACCGCGTACTGCGCCTCCAAGCACGGACTGATCGGCTACACCAAGGGCCTGGCGCTGGACCTCGCCTCCCGGGGGATCACGGTCAACGCCGTACTGCCGGGCTGGATCGACACCCCGATGCTGCGCCGGGAACTCGCCGCGTCCGCGGACGAGATCGGCGCCGACCCGGCACGGATGCTGCGCCAGGCCCGCAAGTCCATCCCGCTGCGGCGGCTGGTGGAGGCACGGGAGGCCGCTGACCTCATCGGGTTCCTGGTGTCCGACCGGGCCGCCGCCATCACGGCGCAGAGCCTGACCGTCGACGGGGGCTACACCCGTGGCATGTAGCGCCCGAACGGCCACCGCCATCCGGCCCCGCCGGGCCGTGGCGCCCGCCCCGGACCCGTGGCTGCGCCGGCTGCGTCCCGGGCCCGCGCACCGCACGGCGGCACTCGCCCGCGTGGTCTGCTTCCCGCACGCGGGCGGCGGCGCCGGCGCCTTCCGGCCGCTGGCCACCGCCGTCGCCGCCCGCACCGCGGACGGCAGCCCGTACGAGACGCTGGCCGTCCAGTACCCGGGACGCAACGACCGGATCCGCGAGGCCCGGATCGAGGACCTGGCGGAGCTGGCGGCCCGCGCGTACCGGGCGCTGGCGCCGCTCGCCGGCCGCCCGCTGACCCTGCTGGGGCACAGCATGGGCGCCCTGGTGGCGTACGAGGTGGCGCGCCTCCTGGAGCGCGCCGGAGCGGGCCCGGACCGGCTGATCGTCTCCAGCGCCTGGGCCCCGAGCCGGGTACCCGGCGGCACCGTCCACCTGCGGGACGACGACGGCCTCGTCGACGAGATCCGGCGGACCCAGGGCACCGACCCCCGGCTGCTGGACAACCGGGACGTCCTCGCCATGGCCCTGCCCGTCGTACGCAGCGACTACAAGGCCGTGGAGACCTACCGCCACCGCCCGGGGCCGCCCCTGACCACGCCGGTCACCGCGCTGATCGGCGACAGCGACCCGCTGGTCGCCGTCGACGAGGCGGCTGCCTGGCACGCGCACACCAGCGGCGGCTTCCGGTTGCGGGTCTTCCCCGGCGGCGACCACTTCGCCATCACCCGGCACTGGGCGGACCTGGCCGACCACATCACCGGGGTTGGCGGAGAAGCGCTGTGACGGCCCCTCAGGCCGGCAGGGGGTCCTGCGGCCAGCGGGCGCGGGCCTGTTCCCGTGAGCGCATGGTGGCCAGGGTCAGCAGACCGTGCGAGCGGCCCGTCGCGAGCAGCCCGGGAAGGGCGGGCAGCGGGGCGAGCGCCGCGATGTCGTCCAGGACGAGGGTGAGTGGTGGGTCGAGCCGACCGTCAGATGACCGTTCGGCCATGCGGCGGCCGTGCTCGACCACGTGCGAGAGGAGTGCGGTGATCAGCGGCATCGCACCCGGGTCGGTGCGCGGATCCTCGATGGACTCGCCCACCAGGTAGAGCGTTCCCCCCTCGTCGATGAATGAATCAAGAACGAGCGCATCCGATCGCAGCGGATTGCTGGAGTCGCGGATATGAATCGAGGAGAGCGCGGTCAGCGCCCGGCCGACCAACTCCTTCGCCATTTCCCGGCGTTCGGCATGCGCGGTGAGCGCCGACTCCAGCTCGCCCGCCTGGCCGGCGGACGCCTTGGGGTGGGTGCGCAGGATCTTCACCGGCTCCTGCGCGGCCCCGGCGGCGTGCGCCCAGCGGTGCAGCTGGCGGAACGGGCGGCCGTCCAGCGCGGCGGCGTGCAGCCAGCACCGCAGCAGCGTCTGCGCGGCGTCCGCGACCGCCGAGTCCAGGGTGCTCGCCGGGCGTACGGGGGCCAGCAGCGCGGTGGCGCGGGCGGTGGCGGTGGCGATGTCCTCGCACCCGGAGGTGGGCGACCAGCGCAGCCGGGCCGGGGTGTCCAGGCGGTGCGTGGGGTCGTAGGCCAGCACCGGGCCCAGCTTGGCGCGGGCGTCCTTGGTCCCGGACCACAGGGCGGGGTCGGTGGTGGCGACGATCAGCGGCCCGGGGGCAGCGGTGGCGGCGGCCAGCGCCGCGGCCCGGGCGACCGCGCGGTCGCTGCCGAACTGCACACGGGGCAGGGCGGGTTCCGCGGCGGGGGCGGGCTCCGGGGCATCGGCGGTGGTGGCGGTCGCGCGCTGCTCGGGGGCGGCGGCGGGGACCGGTTCCGCCACCGCCGGGGGCACCGGAACCGCCGGGGACACCGGCTCCGCGGGCGGGGCCTCCCGGGCGGCGGCGGGCGTCGCGGCCGGTGCCGCTGCCGGTGGCGCCTCACGTACGGCCTCCCGCGCCGCCGGCTCCGCGGTGCCCGGTGCCCCGCCCCGCTCCCGGCACCGCTTCGCCCGCCGCGCCGCCCGTACGGCCCGGTAGCGGGCGATGGTGCCCAGTGTGAAGATCGACAGCACCAGCAGCACCATCAGCTCACCGATGAAGATGCCCCAGAACAGGCCGTATCCCGGGAGTTGGTCCTTCGGGGTGCCGGGCCAGGCCGCCGTGATGTCGTGCGGCGCCGAGACCAGATGCTGCAGCGCGATCGGCGTACCGGGATACGACACGCCGTCCGGCCAGGCACCGTGCGCGAACAGCCCGGCGAGTCCGGTCGCCGTCCACACCACCAGGGTCAGCCCCAGCAGGAAGGCCAGCAGCCCGACCAGCAGGGAGTCGGGGATGCCCCGTCCCCTGGGCCGGTCGCCGCCGGGGCCGTCGCGGTAGCCGCCGCCGTAGCCTCTGCCGTCGTAGTCCCGGCCGTCGTAGCCCCGGCCCCGGCCGCCGTCGTACCGCGGGCGGCCGTATCCGTCCTCGTCGTATCCGGGCGTCACGCCACCGTCTCGCTCGACTCGTCCCTCAACTGCCGTTCCATCGCGATGGCTTCGGCGCGCGCCTCGGCCTCCGCGTCCGCCGCCAGCGAGATCGCCCGCGCCTCGTCCGTCGGCAGGGCGGAGGACTCGGTCATCGCCCGGTCGGTGTAGACCAGCGGGCGCTCGGCCTCGGTGATGAGGTGCTTGACGACCTGGACATTGCCGTTGACGTCCCAGACGGCGATACCGGGGGTCAGCGTCGGGATGATCTCCACGGCCCAGCGGGGCAGGCCGAGCACCCGCCCCGTGGCCCGCGCCTCGTCCGCCTTCTGGGCGTAGATGGTGCGGGTGGACGCCATCTTCAGGATCGCCGCGGCCTCCTTCGCCGCCGCCCCGTCGACCACGTCGCTGAGGTGGTGGACCACCGCCACGAACGACAGCCCCAGCCGCCGGCCGAACTTCAGCAGCCGCTGGAAGAGCTGCGCCACGAAGGGGGAGTTGATGATGTGCCAGGCTTCCTCGACCAGGAAGATGCGCTTCTTGCGGTCCGGGCGGATCCAGGTGTGCTCCAGCCAGACGCCGACGATCGCCATCAGGATCGGCATCGCGATGGAGTTGCGGTCGATGTGGGACAGGTCGAAGACGATGAGCGGCGCGTCCAGGTCGATGCCCGCCGTCGTCGGGCCGTCGAACATCCCGCGCAGGTCGCCGTCGACCAGCCGGTCCAGCACCAGCGCCACGTCCAGGCCCCAGGCGCGGACGTCGTCTATGTCGACGTTCATCGCCTCCGCGGAGGCCGGCTCGGGGTGCCTCAGCTGCTCGACGATGTCCGTGAGCACCGGCTGCCGCCGCGGCCGGGCTCGCGCGGCCTCGTCGTCGTCCCCGCCCTCCGTGTCCTCGTGCTCGCTGAGCACCGCGGCATGCGCGACCTTCAGCGCGAAGCCGGAGCGCTCGTCCAGGCCGTGCCCCATCGCGACCTCGATGATCGTCCGGAGCAGGGCCAGCTGGCCGGTGGTGGTGATGGACGGGTCGAGCGGGTTCAGCCGGATCCCGCCGTTCAGGGCGGCCGTCGGGTCCAGCCGGATGGGCGTTATCCCCAGCTCCTGGGCGATCAGGTTCCACTCGCCGACGCCGTCCTCGCCCTGGGCGTCCAGCACGACCACCTGCCGGTCGCGGAACCGCAACTGCCGCAGGACATAGGTCTTCTCCAGCGCGGACTTGCCGTTGCCGGACTCGCCGAGCACCAGCCAGTGCGGGGCCGGCAGCTGCTGCCCGTACAGCTGGAAGGGGTCGTAGATATAGCCCTTGCCGCTGTAGACCTCGCGGCCGATGATCACGCCGGAGTCGCCGAGGCCGGGGGCGGCGGTGGGCAGATAGACCGCCTGCGCCTGGCCGGTGGAGGTGCGTACGGGCAGCCGTGTCGTCTCCACCTTCCCGAACAGGAAGCTGGTGAAAGCCTCGGTGAGGGCACCGAGCGGATCGAACATGGCCATGACGTACGCGCCTCCCAGGGCTTCAGCGGCGTTTCAGCGGCGGATACCGGTCGCGAACGGAAGGGTGTTCACAAAGGCCCGGTGGTGCTCACGGTCGCACCACTCCAGCTTGAGGTAGGACTTGCCGGCCGAGGCCCGGATGGTCCGCTTGTCGCGGCCCAGCGCCTCGGGCGAACGGGACGAGACGGTGATGTAGCCGACGAGGTTGACCCCGGCCGCGCCGGACGCCAGGTCCTCGCCGCGCTGGTCGACCCGCCCGTGGTGCGCGACGTCCCGCGGGTCCACCACCCGGTTCATCTTCGCCGCACGGCTGGCCTCCGCGTCGTCGTTGGTCTTCTCCGTCAGCATCCGCTCGATGGCGACCTCGGTGGGCTCCAGGTCCATGCAGACCGCGACCGTACGGATCACGTCCGGGGTGTGCACCAGCAGCGGGGCCAGGAAGTTGACGCCCACCGGGGTCAGCGGCCACTCCTTGACCCAGGCGGTGGCGTGGCACCACGGCGCCCGCGTCGACGACTCCCGGGTCTTCGCCTGGAGGTAGGTCGGCTCCATCGCGTCCAGCTCGGCCGGCCAGGCGTTGCGCCGGCTCATCGCCTGGATGTGGTCGATCGGGTGGTCCGGGTCGTACATCGAGTGCACCAGCGACGCCAGCCGGGCCTGCCCCAGCGGCTGGCGCACCCGGATGTCCGCCTCCGCCAGCCGGGCGCAGATATCGGTCAACTCACGGGCCATCACCACCGCGAGACCCGCGTCCCGGTCCAGCTTCGGGCGCAGCAGCCCGCCGCGGGTCGCCCGCGCGGCCCGCGCCATGGCGTGCGCCTCGGCCGCCAGCTCGCGCGTGTAGTGCATACAGGCCACCAGATAGGCCCGGTGCTGCTCGGAGGACGTGGAGACCATCGACTGCAACTGGTCGTACGACTCCTGCAACCAGTGCGGGGACTGGGCATCCCCGCGCTGGGCGACGTCCTTGGCATGCGCGTCCGGGTCGGCGGGCAGCGTCCGCGCCAGCATCTGCAACCGGGTCACGAACCCGTCCCCGTTGGCCACATGCTTGAGCAGCGTCCCGAACCGGTCGACCAGGGCCTCCTGGTCCTCGCTGTCCCGCAGCCCGACGCCCGGCCCCTCGATCTCGATGGCGGCCGTCACCGTCCGCCGGTCGGCATGCAGCAGCACCGCGATCTCGTCCGGCCCGAACGGCGCCGCCAGCCAGTTGATCCGCCCGATACCGGGCGGTGGCCCGATCTCCACTTCCCGTCCGTCCAGCCGCACGCCCGCCTCCGCAGCACCGGAGCGGTAAACCGCCCCATTACGCACCGTACGCCGAAAACTCCGGCGAATCTCAAACCACTTGTAGAACGTCCGCCCCTTGTACGGCACATACACCGCGGCGAGCCCCACCATCGGAAAGCCCGTCAGCGACGCGATCCGCAACGGCAGCGCGGGCACCAGCAACCCGCACATCATGCCCAGGAACGCCCCCGCGATGATCAGCGCGATCTCGCCGGTCTCGCGGTTCTTGCCCACGATGGCATTGGGCCGGGCGCGCCCGATCAGATAGGTGCGCCGCGGCGCGATCGGATGGGACGGCGTGCTCAACGCCCTTCACCTCCTGCTGTCTTGCCGGTGCGGGCGCCGCTCGGACCGGGGTTCGTACGGGGCACCGGAACGGGTGTGGACGAGCCGCCGCCGGTACGCGAACCGTGCGCGGACACCCCGCCGGCCACCGCATCGGCCGGCCGGGACTGCCCGCCCTGCGGCTGGCCGCCGCCGTCCCCGCCGGAGCGGCGGGAACTGTGCGTCTTGATCCCCTGCGACACCAGCGCCGCCGGCGAGGAGATCATCGCAGCCGCCTGACTGCCGTCCGTGGCCCGGCCCTTGTTCGTCCGCGCCGACACCATCTCGTCCCCGAACCCGGGCACGAAACGGTAGATCACCGCACTGGCGAAGATCGCCAGCACAATGATCGCCAGCCCGGACACCACGGCCGAGAACGCGTTCGGACCCTTGTCACCCGACAGCGCCCCGGCGACTCCGAGCACGATCACGATCACCGGTTTGACCAGGATCACCGCGATCATGATGCCCGCCCAGCGCCGGACATGCCCCCACATGTTCTTGTCGACCAGCCCGGCGTACACCACGGTCCCCAGCAACGCCCCCACGTACAGCAGCGCGGCCCGGATCACCAGCTCCAGCCAGAGCACCCCCGCGGCCAGCACGGACACCAGCGCGACCACGATCAGCATGATCGGCCCGCCGCCGATGTCCGTCCCCTTGGTCAGCGCCTGCGAGAACGCGCCGAAGAACGTATTGGTCTGGGCCCCCGTCGCCTTCGCGATGATGTCGGTGACCCCGTCGGTCGCCGAGACCACCGTGTAGAGAATCAACGGCGTGAACGCGGACGCCAGCACCGTCAGCCAGAGAAACCCGACGGCTTCACTGATCGCCTCCGTGAGCCGCACCCCGCGCACCGCCCGCTTGGCCACGGCGAGCAGCCAGAGCACGAGCGTGAGCACGGTGGACGCGGCGAAGACGACCGCGTACTGCCGCAGGAACGCGGCATTCGTGAAATCCACCTGAGAAGTGGCATTCACCGCCTCCGACAGCTTGTTGACAATCCACGCGGCGGCTTTCGCACACCCCCTGGCCAACGAGTCGAGGGGATCGAGGGGGTTGTTGTCGAGCGGATTGTTCGGCGGCAACTTCGGCGCCCCGGAACCGGCTTTGTCGCCGGATTGGCAGTAGTCCTTGGCGGGGCCGACGATCAGGTCGCAATTGTCCTTGGGGGACGGGCTGGGCGTCGGTGCGGCCAAAGCCCGGGTGGCGAGCATGAAGAGTGTGGTTTGTACGGACACCGCAATGCCGGTGATGGTGAGGGCGCGCCTCGGGTTACCGCGCATAAGTGAACCCTCCGTACTGCTGAACTGCCTTGGCGATCTGGTCTGCACCGGACGTCTTGACGTCCCCGTTGACCGGGGCGGGACCGTCCTGCTGGGAGAAACCGTCGACCTTCCAGTCCCCGTTCGCCCACTGAAGTTGGAGGCGCATGGTGAACCAACTGCTGGTCACCGGATTGGTCGACTGGGCACCGGCCGTGCCGAACAGGCCCGTGCACCACACTTCGAGGTTCGCGGTGTCGCCCGAGAGCTTCACGAGCTTGGTGCCGACGGGGACCGTGCGCGAGACGTAGGTCATCCCCTGGGCGGCGTTGCCGTTCGCATCCAGGCCGAGCTTCTTGAGGAAGTCGACGGAGTAGGCGGCGTTGAGCTTGGTCTGCATCTCGTCGACTTTGGCGGGGACGAACACCTGCTGGACGATCGCCTGACGTTCCTTCGGCTTGAGGATGTTGGCGGAGACCAGCGCCACCGCATAATTGGCCGCCGCCGACTCCGCCCCCTGCTGGGTCTTGGCGAAGCCCGAGGCGATGCCGCCGTTCTTGCCGGTGACCGGCTTCGTGCCGGTGGGGGCCGTCGGTTGGGCGGCGGCCGGGCCCTTGGCGGAGTCGCCGGAGCCGGCGGCGGTCTCGCTGTTGCCGCTGCCGCCGCGGTTGGCGAAGGCGATGGCCGCGATCAGCAGTACGACCACGCCGACGATCGTGACGAGGTTGCGGCTGGAGAGGCCGGACCGGGAGCGACGGGCCGCGCTGTAGGGGTCGCCCTCGCCGTCGGGGAGTCTGGTTCGTGTCTGGCCCGTGCCGGGGCCACGGTCGTCGCCGTAGCCGCCGTCTTCGCCGATGCTCATCGCGTCTGTGCCCCCTCTGCCGCCGTCGCCGTCGCCGCTGCCGCCGTCGCCGTCCGTGCTGTTGTTGTGCCGCCTTCATATGACCGTAGCCGCGTGGGCGGCGGCTCGGGCGAAGTGGTACGAGTACATCTCACGGTGACGGTTCCTCAGATGCTGGGCGGCAGCGGCGAATGGGGGACTCTGGGCTGTTTGTGCCCATCGTCCCCCCGGTGTCCGCCACGGCCTGCTGGTGTCCGCACTTGACTCCGGTCGCGGTTCCGGACCCGCCTGCGGACCTGTTTCCGGACTGGCCCCCCGGATGCACCTGTCCCCGCGGCGCGGGCAGCCCAATCGGCCCGCTGGTGGCGGGGGTGGCACAACCGTGGCACGGGGCCCGTCGGACCGGGGTGAGTGGGCGTCAGCATGGGGCCTCGGGCGGTGAGGGGGGACCTGTGGGGGTACGAGTGGGCACGGGGCGGCGGAGAGATGGCGGGCGGGGGCGCAGGGGTGGCGGCGCCGGGACGGGCGCGTGCCTGGATGCGCGGTGTGGTGACCGGTGGCGAGGGGCAGGGCGCAGGGGTGGGGGCCCGGCCCCGTCTGAGGGGCGCCGGAGACGTCCGGCGGCCGAGGTGTCCGGCCGCCGTGCTGTGGGGGGGCTGGGTGGAGGGCTAGACCGCCATGCCGTAGACGATGGTGAACAGCGTGCCCAGGGACCCGATGATGAAGACGCCGGTGAGGCCGGCCACGATGAGGCCCTTGCCCTGTTCGGCGCTGAAGGTGTCACGGAGCGCGGTGGCGCCGATGCGCTGCTTGGCGGCGCCCCAGATGGCGATGCCGAGGCAGAGCAGGATCGCGACCGCCATGATCACTTCGACCATGACGCGCGCCTCGTTGCCCAGGCTGCCGAACGGCCCCCAGTCCGGGGCGATTCCGCCGATGATGGTGGTGATGTCGCCTTTTGAGGCCGCCATGAACATGTGTGAACTCACCGCCCTATTATGGGTAGTTGTGTGCCCGCGCCGCACGGCGCGGACCGGGGTCTCTATCTTCGCTGACAAAGTCGCCATCAGACGGCGACTCGACGGCTTTCTTTGACGGATCCCGTGGGAGTGGGGTGTGCGGGGAGGCGTGTACCGCCCGTGGGGCCGCATTGTCTCACCGTGTGTATCACGGTGGATAACGCTGGGCAATGATCGCCGGGTGTCGGCCTACTTGGGGGCGTGCGACATCGCGAAGATCATGAGGAGCGCCACCAGGTGGATGGCGAAGAGGAAATAGCCCACCCGGAACCAGAGGTGCCGGCTCTGCTGCTTCGGATTGTTGGGGTCCACTGCTCCCGCCCTGTCTTGCGTCGTCCGTGCAGTGTCGCTCATCCGGTGGCGGTGGTGTGCGGGATGTGTGGAATCGCACCTTCTGGGCAGCGCCCCTCGGGCCGCCCCCTGCGCCGTCGGGTGCGCCGCGGTGCGGCGGCATCTCGCGCGGAGCGCGTCGAAACCGCTGTGAACCGGGCCTGAATGGGGGAGGGTTGGGGGGTGCGGAAATTCTGGATGGCGAGCGGGATCGGGGTGGGGCTGCTGCTCTGCCTGGTCGGGCTGCTCGTGATCGGTACGTACGGTGCGGCGGCGGGGCTGGCGGGGGCGACCGGCCGGGCGGTCGGGCTGGCGAAGGGGGCGGTACCGGCCGCGTACCAGCCGATGGTTCAGAAGTGGGGCAATCTCTGCCCGGCGATCAACCCGGCGCTGCTGGCCGCGCAGCTCTATCAGGAGAGCGGCTGGAATCCGCGGGCGCAGAGCCCGGCGGGTGCGCAGGGGCTCGCCCAGTTCATCCCGGAGACCTGGGCGGCGCACGCCGTCGACGGGGACGGCGACGGCAAGAAGGACATATGGGACCCCGCCGACGCGATCGCGTCGGCGGCCTCGTACGACTGCGAGCTGGCGCGCTATGTGAAGGACGCGCCGGGCGACGCGACGGAGAACATGCTCGCGGCGTACAACGCGGGCGCGTACCGCGTCATCCAGTACAACGGCGTGCCGCCGTACGGCGAGACGCAGGGCTACGTGAAGTCGATCACGACGCTGGCCAAGAGCTTCGAGGCGCCGATCGGGCCGGTGGCGTCCTCCCACCAGGCCGCGGCGGCCATCTACTTCGCGCAGGAGCAGCTGGGCAAGCGCTATCTGTGGGGCGGCGACGGGACGGCGGACCAGGGTGGGCGGTTCGACTGCTCCGGGCTGACGAAGGCTGCGTACCACTCGGTGGGCATCGAGCTGCCGCGGGTGGCGAACGACCAGTGGAACGCCGGGCCGCACCCGAACCGGAACGAACTGCTCCCGGGGGACCTGGTGTTCTTCGCGAACGACCTGAACGATCCGCGGTCCATCCACCACGTCGGGATCTACGTGGGCGGCGGGTACATGATCAACGCGCCGTACACCGGGGCGGTGATCCGCTTCGACAAGATCGACACGCCGGACTACATCGGCGCCACCCGCGTCACGTCCGATGGCGCAAAAGCGCTCCCCGCCGGAAACGCTGCGTGAACATAAGGCCCTGAACTGCGAGGACGAATCAAGCTTCGATAACGTCCTGGTGATCATCCGGTGGAGAGTGGAACGCCGGGGGTGGGCGACGCGTTTTCCTGGCGTGGGGACACAGCGCCACAGCAGGGCTCGTAGGCCGCACACGCTCGACGACCACACGACGGGGCAACGGGGGTTGGCAGCACACCACGGCGCTCGCGCGCGCGAAAGATAAGGGGCCACGTCAGATGGCTGGACTCGCACTGGAGGGGCCGAACCCTGACGTCGACGTGCTCGACGGCATCAACGGCCTCGCGAAGGCTGCCCCGCACTGGGTCAACCGCGCGATGGAGTTTCTCGGCGAGTACGGCATCGTCGCCGCCCTCGGAGTGCTGTGTCTGATCGCCTGGTGGGCCGCCCGGCGCAGGCCGGACGGGCCGGCCGCCATCGCCGGGCTGCTGTGGGCGCCGCTCGCCGCCGGACTGGCGCTGCTGGCCAACATCCCGATCCGGGGCTTCGTCGGGCGCCCGCGGCCGTTCAAGGAGCATGCCGGACTCGACGTGCTGATCCCCGGCAAGACCGACTTCTCGTTCGTCAGCGACCATGCGACGCTCACGATGGCGGTCGGTGTCGGCCTGTTCGTCGCGCACCGCAAGTACGGCCTGATCGGTATCGGGTTGGCGCTGCTGGAGGGCTTCAGCCGGGTCTACCTGGGCGTCCACTACCCGACCGACGTCATCGGCGGCTTCGCCCTCGGCACGGCCGTCGCGCTGCTGCTGGCGCCGCTCGCGCAGGCGCTGCTGGTGCCGCTGGCGAGCGCGGCCGGCCGGTCGCGGCTGGCCTGGCTGGTGCGGGCCCCGGGCGTACCGGCGGCGGAGGCGGCACCGGCCGGCCGCGGCGGTGAGAGCGGCCCGGTGGTGGCCACGGAGCCGGCGGTGCGGCGGCACGACGAGCGGGACAAGGACCTGGCGGCCTGACGGCCGTTCAGTTCGGCGGACGGCGCGGCGAAGACCTGGCGGGCGCGGATGGCCCGGCCCCTCCTGGAGGAGCCGGGGCATCCGTGTGCGCGGGACCCCGCGGGATCCTCAGAGCGCCTGGGCGAAGGTGCTGAACAGCCGCTGCGGGTCGTAGGTCTGCTTGACCTGGGCGAGGCGGGTGGCGGCGTTGCCGTAGTAGGCGGCCTTCCAGTCGGACAGGCCGGGGTCGGTGTAGTTCTGGTACGCGGCGCCGGAGGAGTGGCGCTGCATCGCGCCATGGAAGGCATCCAGCCAGGCGGTCCGCGCGCCGGGGGTGCCGTCGGCCGGCCAGGACGTCAAGTACTGGGCCAGGAACCGCGATCCGCGGTGGACGAAGGCGGTCTCCGAGGCGCCCACGCGGTTGACCGCCCCGCCCAGCGCGGTCAGCGCGACATTGCCGGTGACGCCCTTGCGCCCGCCGCTCTCTATCTGGGCCAGCAGGGTGTGGATGCCGTCCGCGGACAGCGAGCGGTCGAAGAAGTGCGAGCGGGCGGCGTAGGTCTCCCGGCCCAGCCGGCCGTCCCCGGTGTGGCCGGGCAGCGAACCCGGCATGTGGCACTGCGCGTTCGACTTGGAGGAGCAGCCCGCGTACGCCTCCATCGCGTCGAGGTAGCCGATCGGGGTGAGGTGCACGCTGGTGGCCGGGCCGGGGCCGCCGGGCTGGTCGGCGAGCTTGTCGACGGCGTTCTGGAGGTCGTCGTGGCTGCCGAGGGAGAAGGCCGCGACGGAGACGGCCGGGGTGCCGCCGGGGCGGGCGTCGAAGTGGGCGGTGGACCATATCTCGTCGGCCTGCGCCGGGCCCCACTTCTGCCAGGAGCCCAGCACCGCCGCGGCCTTGGCCCACGGCCAGGTCATGTACCCCATCACCGCGCGGGGCGCCGGGTGCGTACGGAAGCGGAGTTCGGTGACCACGCCGAAGTTGCCGTTGCCGGCGCCGCGCAGTGCCCAGAAGAGGTCGGAGTGGTGGTCCTTGTCGCAGTCGACGGTCTTCCCGTCGGCCGTCACGACGGTGGCGCCGACCAGGCTGTCGCAGGTCAGGCCGTACGCCCGGGAGACCACGCCGTGGCCGCCGCCGAGGGTGAGGCCGGATATGCCGACGGTGGGGCAGGAGCCGCCGGGGACCGTCACCCCGTGCGCGGCCAGGCCCTCGTAGACGTCGATGAGCTTGGCGCCGGCGCCGATCCGGGTGACGCCGCCGGAGGGCGCGCCGACCTTGGCGAGCGAGGAGACGTCGATGATGAGCTTGCCGTTGCCGCTGGAGTAGCCCGCGTAGGAGTGGCCGCCGCTGCGTATGGCTATCGGGGCGTTGTAGCGGCGGGCGAAGGAGAGGCATTCGGCGATGTCGCCGGGGTGCTTCACATAGGCGATGGCGGACGGCTTGAGGCCGTCGTAGCGGGTGTTGTAGAGGCGCCGGGCGGTGGCGTACGCCGCGTCCGAGCCGCGTATCAGCCGGCCGTCGAGGCTTTTGCCCAGCGCGCTCCAGGATGCCTGGGTGGCGGGGGTCTTGGCGGAGGCCGCGGTGTTCATGGTGCCTGCGGTGGTGCCGGAGGCGGCGTCGGCCCCGCCGGACGGGCCGTCGCAGCCGGTGGCCAGGGCGAGGGAGGTGGCCGTCAGGCCGCCGGCCGTGAGGAGTGTGCGCCGCTTCACTGGGATGAATCCCCCTTGATTGTCGTACGGTCCGGCCCCTGCCGGCCGGCGGGCCGGCCGTGGTCGTGGGGCGTGTGCCGGGACACCGCACCCGGCGGGGCCGCGTTTCCCCTGTGGCCGCAATCCGCCGGGGCACCCCGCCGTCCGGTGTCGTGAGTGAAATCCGTTACCGCGCGGTGCTCTTGTGTCCCCCACTCCTCAGATGCGGCGCGGGGGGTAACGGGTTCCCGGAACGGACGGGCTCATTCCACGGGGCGGCCGGCGGCCGGCTCCGGGCCGCCCCCGGCCTCGGCGAGATGGCGCTCGGCATCCGTACGCGCCTGGGAGCGGGCGCGGCGGGCCATGCCGGTCCAGCCGCAGTCGCAGCGGGCCAGGCAGAAGGATCCGCGTTCGACGGTGACGAGGCGGTGCGGGGGGCGGTCGGGCACCCCGCCACGCTACGCGCCCCAGGTGCCGTTGCGTGACGAGCCCCCGGAACAGTCGTTGAAAGGATCGGTCGACGCACCGTCAGTCGAGCGGGCGGCGGAACGTCCGACCGTCCCGAGCGGACCGGCCGGCCCAGGCGGTCCCGGACACAGCGGCCGAGGGGGCTCGTACGCATGGTGGTGCAGGACAGGCGCGGCGGCGGTGCGGTGGCCACGGCCGTGGTGTGCGGGACGGGACTGATGGCGGGACTGCTGGCGACGGGCTGCTCACCGAGCGGCGCCGCCGCGGACGACCAGGCGGCGCCGCCCCGGGCGGCAGCCGCCGAGGTGGTGCGGCACAGCCCCGACACCCTCGCCAGGGCCGGCTCCGCCAAGGTCCGGACGGAGATGGAGACGGTCAGCGGCGGGACCCGGGTGGCCATCCGGGGCGCCGGGAGCTATGACTTCGCGGCCGGTAGCGGGCAGCTGCGGGTGGTGCTGCCGGATCTGAAGGGCAAGCCGAGCGGCGGCCATCAGCCGATCACGGAAATCCTGGCGCCCGGTGCGCTGTTCATGAAGAACCGCGGTGCGGGGGTGCCGGCCGACAAGTGGGTGCGGGTGGACACCGCCTCGCTGGCCGACGGGAACCTGGTCACCGGCGGGGCGACCGATCCGCTGGCCGCCGCCGAACTGCTGCGCGGGGCGCGGAAGGTGACCTACCAGGGCCCGGAGCGGCTCGGCGGGGTCGAGGTGCGGCACTACCGCGGGACGACCGACCTGACCGCGGCGGCGGGCGCGGCGTCGGCGCGGACCAGGCCGGCGCTGGTCGCGGCGGAAAAAGGGTTCACCACGGGTGTGGTGCCGTTCGACGCGTATCTGGACGAGGCCGGGCGGCTGCGCAGGGTGCGGGAGCGGTTCCGGTTCGCCAACGGCTCGCCGCAGGGGGCGTTGGTGACCGCCACGACCGAGTTGTACGGATTCGGTGCGAAGTCGGCGGTGCGGCTGCCGGACCGGCGGGACATCTACTCCGGGAAGATCGCGGAGGCGAAGCCCTAGGGGCGGCCGCCGCTTTCGGGGCCGTGGGTATGCCCGTGGCAGGCGCCGGAGGTCTCTGCCTGGTGGCGGAAATGGTCCTTCCGTGCCATGTGCGGGGCGTGCGGCCGTCCCTACGCTGGCGGGTAACCACCACAGGCGTGGGAAGGCGCTCGAAAGAGGAGGTGTTGGACGTGCCCGCCCATCGCCATCCGACGGTTCAGGACCATGTGGCCCTCGCCGAGATCGACCTCACCGGTGAGTTGATGATCGCGGCGGCCGCGGCGAACGAGGACCGGCTCAGTGCGGACCGGATCGACGAGGTGCTGCACGTGGACGGGGTCGACCGCGAGGCGGCCGAGACCTCCTGACCCGGCCTGACTCGATCCGACGTGACCGGACCGGTCGCCGGACGTCAGGTGCGCAGCATCCGCTCGATGGCCCTGGTCGCCTCCCGGACCTTGGCGTCGATGGCCTCGGGGCCCTTCACGGCGCCCGGAGCGGAGCTCTCGATGACCGCGGCGGCGACGCAGTGCCGGAGGTGCTCCTCCAGCAGCTGGAGGCCGAAGGACTGCAGGCCCTTCGTGCTCGCCGAGACCTGGGTGAGGATGTCGATGCAGTAGACGTCCTCTTCGAGCATGCGCTGGAGCCCGCGGATCTGGCCCTCGATACGGCGCAGTCGCTTGATGTGCGCGTCCTTTTGCTTGGCGTAGCCGTGCGGGGCGTGCGGGGAGGTCTGTGCAGCGTCGTCGGTCACAGCGCCGGGGCCGTCGAGGGGGGCGGATTCGGGGTCGGGGCCGTGGCAGGCCGCGGCGGCTGCGGTGCTGCCGTTGGTGTCGGCGTCCGTCGTCGTCATGGCCATCTCCCGTGGTATTGAGGCGATCCGTATACCCCTGGTGGGTATATCGTAGCGAAGTTTGCGGGCACCCGAGGTACCCCGTGCAGAGCATGCTGCCCGATGGGCGACACTGAAGGAATGCCGGTTAGCTGTGGCTGGATGATGCGCCTAGCATCAACTCGACCGAATCCGATGCACCCCGAGGATTTCACGTGCGCTTTCGTCTGACCCCCAGGGAGACGAGCTTCTACGACATGTTCGCCGCATCCGCGGACAACATCGTCACGGGCTCCAAGCTCCTGATGGAACTGCTCGGGGCGGACGCCTCCGCACGGGCAGAGATCTCCGAGCGGATGCGGGCGGCTGAGCACGCGGGAGACGACGCGACGCACGCGATCTTCCACCAGCTGAACTCCTCGTTCATCACGCCGTTCGACCGCGAGGACATCTACAACCTCGCCTCGTCCCTCGACGACATCATGGACTTCATGGAAGAGGCGGTCGACCTGGTCGTCCTCTACAAGGTCGAGGAACTGCCGAAGGGCATCGAGCAGCAGATCGAGGTGCTGGCGCGGGCGGCCGAGCTGACCGCCGAGGCGATGCCGAACCTGCGCACGATGTCGAACCTCACCGAGTACTGGATCGAGGTCAACCGCCTGGAGAACCAGGCCGACCAGATCCACCGCAAGCTGCTGGCCCACCTCTTCAACGGCAAGTACGACGCCATCGAGGTGCTCAAGCTCAAGCAGATCGTGGACATCCTGGAGGAGGCGGCGGACGCGTTCGAGCACGTCGCCAACACGGTCGAGACCATCGCGGTCAAGGAGTCCTGAGCCCCGGCCATGGACACCTTCGCGCTCGTCGTGACCATTGCGGTCGCGCTCGGTTTCACCTACACCAACGGCTTCCACGACTCCGCGAACGCCATCGCGACCTCGGTGTCGACGAGGGCGCTGACCCCGCGGGCCGCGCTGGCGATGGCGGCCGTGATGAACCTCGCCGGTGCCTTCCTGGGCAGCGGCGTCGCCAAGACGGTCAGCGAAGGGCTGATCGAGTCCCCCCACGGCAGCAAGGGGATGGGCATCCTCTTCGCCGCGCTGCTCGGCGCGGTCGTCTGGAACCTCGTCACCTGGTACTTCGGGCTGCCGTCGTCGTCCTCGCACGCGCTGTTCGGCGGCATGGTCGGTGCGGCGCTCGCCGGCGGCACGACGGTGATCTGGTCCGGGGTGATCTCGAAGGTCGTCCTGCCGATGTTCATCTCGCCGGTGATAGGGCTGATCCTCGGCTACCTCGTGATGGTGCTGATCCTGTGGCTGTTCCGTAAGGCCAATCCGCACAAGGCCAAGCGCGGTTTCCGCATAGCGCAGACCGTCTCGGCGGCGGGCATGGCCCTCGGCCACGGCCTCCAGGACGCGCAGAAGACCATGGGCGTCGTGGTGATGGCCCTGGTCATCGCCGACATCGAGAAGCCGAACGACGCCATTCCGCTGTGGGTCAAGCTGGCCTGCGCGATCACCATGTCGCTCGGTACGTACGCGGGCGGCTGGCGGATCATGCGGACGCTGGGCCGGCGGATCATCGAGCTGGACCCGCCGCAGGGCTTCGCCGCGGAGACCACGTCCGCCTCGGTGATGTACGTCGCGTCGTTCATGTTCCACGCGCCGATCTCCACCACGCACGTCATCACCGCCTCGATCATGGGCGTCGGCTCGACCAAGGGCCCGCGCGCGGTGCGCTGGGGCGTGGCCAAGAACATCGTGATGGGCTGGTTCATCACCATGCCGGCGGCGGCGCTGGTCGCCGGGCTGGCGTACTGGCTGATCCGGCTGGCCTTCGGCTGACGCGACGTCACCGCAGGCCGCCGGCCGCGGCGAGCAGACGGCCGCGGCAAGAAGGGCAAGAGGAAAGGGCCCGCCCCCCGGGAAGGAGGGGCGGGCCCTTCGTCATGCGGTGGCACCGCCATGCAGCACCGCAGGACGCGGAGGGGGCCGGGCGGGACCTGGCGGCCGGGCCCGGCGGTGCGCCCTAGCCGAAGCGGCCGGAGATGTAGTCCTCCGTGGCCTGGACCGAGGGGTTGGAGAAGATCCGCTCGGTCTCGTCGATCTCGATCAGCTTGCCGGGCTTGCCGACGGCCGCCAGGTTGAAGAACGCGGTGCGGTCCGAGACCCGCGCGGCCTGCTGCATGTTGTGCGTCACGATGACGATCGTGAAGCGCTCCTTCAGCTCGCCGATCAGGTCCTCGATGGCGAGGGTGGAGATCGGGTCGAGCGCCGAGCAGGGCTCGTCCATCAGCAGCACCTGCGGCTCGACCGCGATGGCGCGGGCGATGCACAGCCGCTGCTGCTGGCCGCCGGAGAGGCCGGAGCCGGGCTTGTGGAGACGGTCCTTGACCTCGTTCCACAGGTTGGCGCCGATGAGGGACTTCTCGACGATGTCCTTGAGCCGGCTCTTCTTGTACGAGCCGTTCAGCCGCAGCCCGGCCGCGACGTTGTCGAAGATCGACATCGTCGGGAACGGGTTGGGGCGCTGGAAGACCATGCCGACGGTGCGGCGGACCGCGACCGGGTCGACGCCGGAGCCGTAGAGGTTCTCGTCGTCCAGCATCACCTTGCCCTCGACCCGGCCGCCGGGGGTGACCTCGTGCATCCGGTTCAGGGTGCGCAGGAAGGTCGACTTGCCGCAGCCGGAGGGGCCGATGAAGGCGGTCACCGAGCGCGGCTCGATGGTCATGGAGATGTCGTCGATGGCCTTGTGGGTGCCGTAGTACGCGTTCAGGCCGCTGACGTCGATTCGCTTGGCCATGTAGATCACTGCTTCTTTCTCAGGCGGGGCGCCGCGGGTCAGTGCTTCGGGGCTTTCCAGCGGGCGATGCCGCGGGCCACCAGGTTGAGGATCATGACGAAGGCGATGAGCACGAGCGCCGCGGACCAGGCGCGGTCGTACGAGGCGTCGGAGCCCTGCTGCCACTGCTGGAACACGTAGAGCGGCAGCGACTGCTGGGCGCCTTCGAAGGGGTTGTTGTTGATCGTCTTCGCGCCCCACACCAGGAGCAGCACCGGGGCGGTCTCACCGGTGATCCGGGCGATGGCGAGCATGACACCGGTGGTGATGCCGCCGATCGAGGTGGGGAGGACGACCTTCAGGATCGTGCGCCACTTGGGGACGCCGAGGGCGAGGGACGCTTCGCGCAGCTCGTTCGGGACGAGCTTGAGCATCTCCTCGGTGGAGCGGACCACGACCGGCATCATCAGGATCGCCAGGGCCATCGAGCCGGCGAAGCCGGACGGGCCGAAGCCGAGGATCAGGATCCACACGGAGAGGATGAAGAGTCCCGCCACGATGGAGGGGATGCCGGTCATCACGTCCACGAAGAAGGTGACGACCCGGGCGAGTCTGCCGCGGCCGTACTCGACCAGGTAGATCGCCGTCAGCAGACCGATCGGCGCGGCGATCAGGGTCGCCAGCCCGACCTGCTCCAGGGTGCCGATGATCGCGTGGTAGATACCGCCGCCGGGCATCGCGTCCGGGAGGGTGCCCATCGAGTGGGACAGGAAGTAGCCGTTGAGGACCTTGCTGCCGCGGGCGACCGTCTCCCACAGGAGGGAGGCGAGCGGCACGACGGCGAGCAGGAAGGCGATCCAGACCATGCTGGTGGCCAGCCGGTCCTTTGCCTGGCGGGCGCCCTCGACGGCGGCGGTCAGCACGTACGTCCCGAGGATGAAGACCAGTGCGGCGATCAGGCCCCACTGGACGGTGCTGTCCAGGCCGGCGCCCAGTCCGATGCCGCAGCCGGCGCCGACCGCGACCAGCGCGAGGACCGGCGGGGTCCAGCGGGGGAGCCGGGCCTGCTTGAGGGAGAGGGTGCTGCGGGGTTCGGCGACCCGGCGGCGACGGTGGCTGGTGGTGACAGTCATGCTGCGGCCCCCGAGTACTCCTTGCGGCGGGCGATGATCAGGCGTGCCGCGCCGTTGACGAGCAGCGTGATCACGAAGAGAACGAGGCCGGAGGCGATCAGCGCGTTCTGCCCGAAGGTGTCGGCCTCGCTGAACTTGCTGGCGATGTTCTGGGCGAAGGTGCCGCCGCCCGGGTCCAGCAGGCTGGCGTTGATCAGGAAGCTCGGGGAGAGGACCGTGGCGACGGCCATCGTCTCGCCCAGCGCCCGGCCCAGGCCCAGCATCGAGGCGCTGATGACGCCGGAGCGGCCGAAGGGGAGCACCGACATCCGGATGACTTCCCAGCGGGTGGCGCCGAGGGCCAGCGCGGCCTCCTCGTGCATCTTGGGGACCTGGAGGAAGACCTCGCGGCTGACGCTGGTCACGATCGGCAGGATCATGATCGCGAGCAGGATGCCGACGGTGAACAGCGAGCGGGCGGCCCCGTTGCTGTAGCTGAAGATCCCGGTCCAGCCGAGGTAGTCGTTCAGCCAGCTGTAGAGGCCGCCGAGGTGCGGTACGAGGAAGAGCGCGCCCCACAGGCCGTAGACGATGCTGGGGACGGCCGCGAGCAGGTCGATGACGTAGCCGAGCGGCGAGGCCAGCTTGCGCGGCGCGTAGTGCGAGATGAAGAGGGCGATGCCGACCGCGACCGGGACCGCGATGAGCATCGCGACGACCGAGCTGACCACGGTGCCGAAGGCGAGCACCGCGATGCCGAACTTGGGCTCCAGGCCGGCGGCGTTCCAGTCGAGGGTGGTGAAGAAGTTGCTCTTGTCGCCGGATATGGCGAGCACGGAGCGGTAGGTGAGGAAGGCCCCGATGGCGGCCATGATCACCAGGAGGGCGATCCCGGAGCCGCGGGAGAGCCCGAGGAAGATCCGGTCACCGGGGCGGACCGCCTTGCCGGAGACCGAACTGGTCGCCGGTGGAGGCGTGTTGGTTATTGGGGGCGCTGAGTAGTCCATGGTTTCTCCGGTCTGCGGAGCCCGCGGGGGCTCCTGGCGCGGCGGTGCACCGGACGGGCGGCGGCCCCGTGGCCGTACGGACCGGAGGGCTCCGGTCCGTACGGGGGTGAGGGGCCCTGGAGCGGGCCCCTCACCCCCTACGGCGGGAACTGGGGCCGCCGCCCGGAATGTCAGGAGAGCGAGGCGACGGTCTTGCGGACCTTGTCGATCGTCTCGTTGGGGATGGGGGCGTAGCCGAGCGCCTTGAGGGCGTTCTGGCCGTCCTGGCTGGAGACGTAGGTCAGGAAGGACTTGGTCGCGGCGAGGGTGTCGGCCTTGTTGCCCTTGTCGCAGGCGATCTCGTACGTCACGAGGGTGAGCGGGTAGGCGCCCTCGGCCTTGGTGGCGTAGTTGAGCTTCAGCGCCAGGTCGTTGCCCTGCCCGGCCGGCTTGGCCTCGGCGATCGCCTTGGAGGCGTTGTCGACGGTGGCCTCGACCGGGGCCTTGGCGCCGGTGTTGATCTTGACCGTCGGGATCTTGCCGGACGTCGCGTAGGACAGCTCGAAGTAGGAGATCGCGCCGCTGGTCTGCTTGACCTGCGAGGAGACGCCGGCCGAGCCGGACGCCGCCTGGCCGCCGGTGCCCTCCCACTTCTTGCCCGGCTCGTGCTTCCAGGCGTCGGGGGCGGCGCCCTTGAGGTACTTGGTGAAGTTGTCGGTGGTGCCCGAGTCGTCGGAGCGGTGGAACGCCTGGATCTTGAGGTCCGGGAGCTTGGCGCCCGGGTTCAGCTTCTTGATCGCGGGGTCGTTCCAGTTGGTGATCTGCGAGTCGAAGATCTTCGCCAGGGTCGGCGCGTCCAGGACGAGGCTGTCGACGCCGGGGACGTTGTAGCCGACCGCGATCGGGCCGCCGACCATCGGCAGGTCGATGGCCTGGCCGCCCTTGCAGACGGCCTTCGACTTGGCGATCTCGTCCGGCTTGAGGGCCGAGTCGGAGCCGGCGAAGGCGGTCTGGCCCTGGAGGAAGGTGGTGACACCGGCACCCGAGCCCGTGCCCTGGTAGTTGATCTCGGTGCCCGAGCAGGCGCCCGAGTAGCTCTGCACCCAGACGTCCATGGCGTTCTTCTGCGCCGTCGAGCCGGACGCGAGGAGCTTGCCCTTGCCGTCGCACTTGATGTTGGCCGCCTTGGCGGAGCTGCCGCTGCCGCCGCTGGAGCCGCTGGTGTTGTCGGAGCCGCACGCGGTCAGGGCCAGGGCACCGGAGACGGCGAGAGCGCCAACGGCGAGGGCGCGAACCCGGTTCTTGCGCTGAAGCTTCACTGTCGAGAGTTCCTTCCTGGTGCGCGCCGTTTCCTCGGCGTGCGGGTGGTGACGGGATAGGGCGGCATCACGTTGCCTTCCGGCGTGACGCGCACTCGGTACGGCCGAAATTAGGTAGATCAGGTGAAGCGGCCGATGGAGCAGAGTGAACGCACGGTGAACCTCGGCCGTCAGCTGGGTGCGAGGCGAGAAGCACTCCGTATCCCGTACAAAACGGCTCGTCGCTCTGTTGAAGTACCGGTCGGTATGGCAGCATCCGCGCCGAAGGAGCGCGCACGAATCGGTGCGGAACGACCGGAGGTGACTGGTGGGGAGCCAGGGGGCACGACAGGGCGTTCGGGGCGTGGGTGAGGATCGGGGCGTACGGGGTGTACGGGGCGTAACGGCGACGCAGGCCGCGCGGGCGGTCAGAGGCGGCCGGCTGGCGGTCTGCACCACGGTCGTCCTCTGTGCGACGGGGCTGCTCGGCGGCACGGCGACCGCGGCGCAGCGCAGTCCGGACCCGACCGGCGAGGCCCGGCACCTGGAGGACGTCCGCAAGGAGATCGAGGGCCTCTACCGCAAGGCGGAGCAGGCCACCGACGCCTATGACGCCGCGGAGGAACAGGTACGGCTCCAGGAAAAGGAGATCGTCGACCTCGCCCGCACCATCGACGGCGCGCAGCGCAAACTCGCCGCCCTCAAACGCCAGGCCGGCGCGCTGGCCAGTGCCCAGTACCGCGGCGGCGGGATCCCCACCGAGGCGAAGCTGATCCTCAGCGCCGACCCGGAAGCCTTTCTCGACAATGCCGACCTGGCCCGCAAGGGGCAGCAGGCGGCCAAGGGCGTGATCAACCAACTCACGCATCTGAAAAGCGACTTGGAGGGCTATGCGCGGTCCGCCAGCGACCGGTGGGAGCAGCTGGAGGCCAACCGCAAGAAGAAGGACGCGGCCCGCAAGGAGATCAATAGCAAGATCGACGCGGCGAAAGCGCTGGAATCCCGGCTGGCCGCCAAGGAAAAGGACCGGCTGCGGAAACTGGAGGACGACCAGGCGCTGCTGGCCCAGCAGAAATGGCTCGACTCCGGCGTACTGAAAGAGATCACCAACAAAGCATCCGATCAGGGCAAGAAGGCGATTTCGTACGCGACCACGCAGATCGGCAAGGATTACGTCTGGGGGGCGGTGGGTCCGGACACGTTCGACTGCTCCGGGCTGACCCTGCGGTCCTGGCAGGCCGCCGGCCGGACGATTCCGCGGACCTCGCAGGAGCAGTGGCGGCAGCTCCCGAGGGTGGCGCTCAGGGAAATGCGGCCCGGCGACTTGATCATTTATTTTTCCGACGCCAGCCATGTCGGCATGTATCTCGGCGACGGCGCGATCGTGCACGCGCCGCGGCCCGGGCGGCAGGTGACGATCACCGGTGCCGGCTCGATGCCGATCCTCGGTGTCGTACGCCCCGACGGGGATTCCGGCGGCGGTGTCAATAGCGGGGTGGAGTGATCCCGGACATTTTCGGCCGGCCAGTATTTGCCGAATGGCGGTGCGAAGGGCCGGATTGTTTAATTTCGGAGGAGTGGCCGAGGGGTGCGAACAGGTGCCCATCCGTAGTGGACTCGTAGCTGAATGCGGTCGTCCGGGGTGATGTTCGTCATTCCGATTTCCACCCGCCCCAGGTGAAATCGCTTATGAGCCGCGGCATATGACGTTGGCGGATTGCCTTGGCCCATTCCATGCCGGGCCGTACTGGCGCTATGGTCGCCATTCGACGCCCGGCAGAACCCCACTCATTCGACCAACGAGCGCGGCCGAGCCGGACGTGGTGATGTGCCGGTCGGCGCACCACCGCACCCCTCGGGGGGAGGGAAGGAAGCAGACCCATGCCCGTACCCGCACCGCACCGGCGGTCGGTCGTGCTGCCGCACCAGGCGGCACCGGTGGACGACGGCTGCGCGGAGAACGCCCGCGCGGCGGCCGTCGGCGTACCGGCGCACGGGGGCTGCCTCGGGACTGCGCGCACGCCGGAGGCGGTCGGTACGCCCCTGGCGGCGTCTCCTGCGGCCACCGGCTCCGCCCCGCTGCCCAAGGGCCTCCCGGAGTCCCGGCTTCCGCACCAGGCCACCGAGCGTCGACTTTCGGCCGAAGAGGCTGCTGCCCACCTGGCCGACGACCATGCCGCCGACCCCGCGACCGGTGTGGTGACCCCCGCCACGTCCGACGGGTCCTCGGCCAAGGGCGCCGCCGGCGGGGAGTCCACCCGCGAGGAATCGGCCACCCCGGACTCCCGTCCCCAGGTGTCCACACCCCAGGGCCTGACCCTGCTCCTCATAGGCGAGGACCCGAACAACCACGTCCCGGAGATGTGGGACTGGGCCGGCCGCAAGGTCCGGCTGCGCACCGCCCGCAACCTCACCGAGGCCGAGCGGCTGCTCACCGACGACGTGCACTGCATCCTGCTCGACCTCACCCCGGCCGACGGCGAGGAGCGGGCCGCCGACGCCGCCCGGGGCGACGAGCTGGGCGCGCTCCACGACGTGCTGCGGATGGCTCCCGCACACGCCGTCCTCGTCCTCACCTGCGAGACGGACGCCGAGCGGGCCGCGGACGCGGTGCGCGTCGGCGCCCAGGACTACCTCTTCCGCGACGAGCTGGACGGCGCGGTGCTCAGCCGCGCGGTGCGCTACGCCGTGGAACGCAAACGCGCCGATCTGGCCCAGCGCCAGCTCACCGAGTCCCGGATGCTCGCCCAGGAGAACGCCCGCCTGGAGCGCGGCCTGCTGCCGACACCCCTGCTGGACGGCTCCGACCTGCGGTTCGCCGCCTGCTACCGCCCCGGGCGCAGCCGCGCCCTTTTGGGCGGCGACTTCTACGACACGGTCCGCACTCCGGACGGCACCGTCCACGCCATGATCGGCGACGTCTGCGGCCACGGCCCCGACGAGGCCGCGCTCGGCGTGGAACTCCGCATCGCCTGGCGGGCGTTGACCTTCGCCGGGCTGTACGGCGACGAGCTGCTGGCCACCCTCCAGAAGGTGCTGGAGAACGAGCGTGCCGACGACGAGATCTTCGCGACGCTGTGCACCGTCGACATCTCCGAGGACGGCCGTCGGGCCGGCCTGTGCCTGGCGGGCCACCCCGCGCCCCTGCTGGCCCGCGCCGGGGAGCAGCCGCAGCTGCTGCCGTACGAGTTCGGCGGCCCGGCGCTGGGGCTGCTGCCCGACGCCCGCTGGCCGCGCCGCCAGGTCGAACTGGGCAGCGCCTGGAGCCTGATGATGTACACCGACGGTCTCATCGAGGGCCGCATCGGCGAGGGCAACCAGCGCCTCGGCCAGGAGGGCATGGCCGAACTCGTCACCCGCCAGCTGGCCGCCGGCCTCCAGGGCGAGGAACTGCTGGACGCCTCGGTCCGCGAGGTGCGCGATCTGAACGGCGGGGAACTCACCGACGACGTGGCCGTGCTGCTGCTCGACCGCCGTTAGGCACGGGCCGGCGGGGCGCCGGACGCACTACCGCGGCACCGACGAAACCGGGCAGGTCCCTCGGGGGGACCTGCCCGGTCTGTCGTCAGTCGCCGCGCTCGGGTGTGCTCACCGGCGGCCGTTGTACGGCCCGTAGGGACCGTCCGAGCTGGAGCCGCCGCCGCGCCGCGGTCCGCGCCCGCCGCCGGTGACCTCGCGCAGCGCGGGGCGGACGTCCACGGTGTAGACGATCACCGCGATCACGCCGATGATCGGCAGGAACGACATCAGCGGCAGCAGGAACAGCAGCGCCGTGGCGAGCCCCAGGAAGATCAGCCACATGCCCTTGTTCTGCTTGCTCGCCGCGCGATAGGCGTCCTCGCGGCGCACCGCCGCGTCGACGAGCATCACCGCGGCGAACACGCCGAGGGCGAGCTGCACCCAGCTCAGAATGCTCTGGAACCCGTAAATCAGCACGCCATCCACCGCCCGTTGGCCGTTCGCCAGCAATCTCGGTCTGTCACTCGGTCTCTAGTGGCCGCTAGAACTTCCGCCGGACCTTCTGCCCGAACCTCTGCGCCCACCGTACCCGCACAACGGGCCGGACACGTGGGGAGTGCCCGGCCCGTTCGGATCCGCGGGAATCCGCTGCGATCCGGGGTGCCGCCGATCGGTCAGCCGCGCACGGCAGGCCGGCTGCCGCCGTGCCGTCCTGTGCTCCGGCTCACTTCGAGGTCGGCGGGGTGTTCTTCCGCGCCGGGCCCGACGCCGGCTTGCGCGGCGCGGCGGGCTTCTTGGCCTCGGCGGGCCGGGGCTGCGTCGACGCGGTGGCCTTGGCCTCGGTACGGGCCCCGTTGGCGGGCACGGTCTTCGGGCGGCCGGCGGCGTCCGAGCTGTTCTTCGCGTCGCTCTTGCCCGCCTGCTCCGGCTCGATCGCCACCGCCAGCTCCTCGACCTGCTCGGCGGCTCCGCCGCGCCAGGTCTGCACGGCGCCCCGGCCGCGCTCGGCCAGCTCGTCGTACGTCTCGCGGGCCTGCACCGCGACCTCGGCGGCCCGGCCGACGCCGCGCAGCGCCAGCTCCTGGGCCTGGTCGCGGAACTTCTTCAGGTCGCCGTCCAGCGAGCCCAGCAGCTCGACGAGCTTGTCCTGGGCCTCCTTGGCCTGCTTGGCGACCAGCGCCTGGACGTCCTTGGGGTCGGTGCTGCGGACGGACTCGAAGCGCTTGGGCGCCTCGGCCCGGATCCGCTCGACCAACTGCGGCACCTCGCCCAGCTTCTCGGCGGCGAGATCGGCGGTGCCGGCCAGCGCGTACAGCGGGGTCGCGTCGGTCAGGGCCTTGCGGAGGTCATCGGTGTTGATGGCCATGACGTGGTTCCTCCTGGAAACGAATGCGGTTGCTCAGGTGGCGTGCGGGCCGCCGTCGGCCTCTGCCTCATGGGGGTGCGTCGCGCCGGGGCCTTCTTCTTCTCCGCCGCTCGCGCCGCTGTCGTCCGCGCCGTCGCCGGCGATCCCGTTCTCCTTGCGGAAGGACTCGTAGATCTGGAGCAGCACCTGCTTCTGCCGCTCGTTCAGCGACGGGTCGGTGAGTATCGCGGTCTGCACCTCGACCCCGTCCAGACCGCGCCGCTCGTCGAGGATCCCGGCCTGGACGTACAGCGTCTCCGCGGATATCCGCAGCGCCTTGGCCAGCTGCTGCAGGATCTCCGCACTCGGCTTGCGCAGGCCGCGCTCGATCTGGCTGAGGTACGGGTTGGACACCCCCGCGGCATCGGCCAGCTGCCGCAGGCTCAGCTGCGCGGTGCGCCGCTGCTCCCGCAGGAACTCGCCGAGATTGCCGACATTGAGTGATGCCATGTCTCGATGGTGCACGCTGGTGCTAACTTTTGCAAGCAAGCGCTAGCTGGAGTGTGTGTTGTTGCGTGGTGTTCCAGCCGTGTGTTCCCGCCGCATGTGGTCGAGCGCGCGAGTAGTCGGTCGCTGGGAGACCGCCCGCCGCCGCGACGCCTGACGGCTGGAGCACTCGCCTGCGCGCAGCCATCGGGCGGGCCGCACCGGGCCGTTCGTCGGGCCGGCCGGCCGCGACGCTCGGAGTGGCCGGCCGGCGTGCTCGGTCCGGTGCCGGGGCAGCGGCTACCGCGGCACTCCGGCACGTGGCCGGGGTGCCGGCTTCAGCTGTCGTGCCCGGCGGTTCGGCGCCGCTCGGCGCGGTGTGCGAGCGCATCGACGATGCGTTGCCATGCCGGTGACGCATCGGAGATCCGGGAGGAGACCAGCTTCCGGTACCCCGCCCGGCTGCCGTCCCGTTCGTGTGCGATCTCCCAGGTGTCCAGCTCGTCGATGAGCCGGTCCAGGCGTGGATCGTGCGGATCCCAGTCGACTGATCGGTCACAGGCGAGATACAGGCGCGTCGTCTCGGGGTCGTCGAAGCCGGCGTTCTTCTCCCGTATCCGCTGCGGCACGGCGTGCGGCTCCAGCGCCTGCATCAGGATCCACGCGTCGCGCTCGACCCGTACCCTCAGTTCGCCGATCCCGAGACCGCGCATCCGGTCCAGGAGCGCGACCACCTCGGGGGGCAGCACAAGCCTTTCGCCGCCGGCCAGTTCGGCGATCCGGCGGCGGTATGCGGTGAGCTGGTCGATCTTGCGCTGCAATGCGGCGTCGAGGTCGGTGACGGCCGCGGCGAATTCGGCCGGCTGCGCATGCAGCATCGCGTCGATACGGGCCAGCGGCACCCCCGCATCGGCGAGGGTCCTGATCCGGATGAGATCCACCGCCGCCTGCGCGCCGTAGCGGCGGTAGCCGGAGGCATCGCGCTCGGGCTCGGGCAACAGCCCGACGTGGTGGTAGTGGCGAACGGTGCGCACGGTCACGCCGGCGGTTGCCGCGAGCTGGCTGATCGTGAGCACCGTCCCCCTCGGGTCTTCGTCAAACGTGGTCGCGCCGAGTCTAGTTAGGGGCGAACTCGGTCGAGGGCGTCGCGAATCGCCTGGACCACGGCATCGGGCCGGTCGAAGCAGAGCCGGTGGTGGACGGTGTCGGAGAGGATGCGTTGTTCCCCGTCCGAGACCGCGCTCACCAGGGCCGCGTCCATCCTCGTGTGGCCGTCATGCATCTCTCGCAGCGTCCGCTCCGACGTCAGCGCCTGCTGGGCGGGGTCGCTGCCGACCACGGTGAGAGCGACCAACGGGACGTCGGGAAGGTCCGGCCCGGCCCGCAGTTCGGTGGCGAGTTCGGCCAACTTGGTGCGCTCGGCGATGCCGGACCGGGTCCATTCGTCACTCGCCTTGGCATCGATCAGCGCCTGCCGTATGTGCTCCGGGTAGTCCGCGAGCAACTCGGCGCCCATCTCGCGCAGGGCCGGGCGCATCCGTTCCAACTGCTCCCGATCAGGTGCCATCTGCTCGACCGCGGCCAGACCCGCCGCGGGCGGCATGAAGTCGTCCCAGTCGCGGTGCAGGGCATCCAACCAGACCAGCCCGGCCACGTCCTGCGGGTACAGCTGCGCGAACCGGTGCGCGTAGAAGCCGCCGAGGGAGTGCGGCACCAGAACGTAGGGGGCGGCGATGTCCTGGGCGCGCAGCACCTCGCGCAGTTCCGTGGCGACCGCGGTGGCGGTGCGCGGCAGCGGGAGGGGATCGCTGTAGCCCGTGCCGCCGCGGTCGTACACCACGGCGGTGGTGAACCGCGAAACCTGTTGCTGGACACCGAAGTAGTCCAGGCCGACCGCGCTGGCGCCCGGCAGGAACACCACGGCCGGTCCGCCGCCGCCCGACCGATGCACGAAGACGCGACGGCCGTCGATCTCCTGGAACCCTCCGATCGGCGGCGCGAGCCGCGTCGGGGAAGTGCTGTTGTTCGTCATGCGACCAGGCTCCAACCCTGACGCAGGGGCAGGGTCAACCCCTTCCGCCGCCGCACCCGAAACGTGCGCGGTACGCGCCCGCAGCCGCCGCGACGTACGCGGACGCCGAGCCGTTTCGCCGCCGGGGGCGGGCCCGTAGGGCCCGCCGCGCCTGCCCTAACCCTTCGCGGTCGGCCGGTATGTGCACACGTGGACGCCGGTGCCGCTGGTGACCGTGGAGACCAGCTCCAGCGGGCGCTGCACACCGTCGTCGGGGAAGATCGTCTTTCCGCCGCCCAGCAGCACCGGCATGATCACGAGCCGGAGTTCGTCGACCAGGCCCTCGCGCAGCAGGGTGCGGACGAGGGTGGGGCTCCCCATGACCAGCAGGTCGCCGCCCTCGGTGCCGCGCAGCTCCCGGATACGGGCGACGGCCTCGTCACCGGGGATGCGGGTGGTGTGATCCCACGTCAACTCGTTGTCGCCGAGCGTGTGGGACACCACGTACTTCGGGATGGCGTTCATCCGGTCGGCGAACGGGTCGCCGGCCCGCTCGGGCCACGCCGCAGCCATCGTCTGCCACGTACGGCGCCCGAACAGCAGCGCCTCGGCCTTGGTCAGCGCGTCGGCGAAGGCGCCGCCCACGACCTCCGGGTCGAAGAACGGGTGCGACCAGCCGCCGTGGGCGAAGTCGCCGTCGGTGTCCTCCTCGGGGCCGCCCGGCGCCTGTACGACGCCGTCCAGGCTGATGAACTCGCTGATCACGATGCGCATGGGACTCGCTCCTGGGGTCTTCGTTCTTCAAGGGTGACGGCAGGGAGACTGCCGTGTCGCGCCGAAATCATCGCGCCCACGGAAACCCACGGGCGTGATGTGGCACACCCGCGCCCGACAGTGTTGGCACACCCGCGCCCACCGGTGTCCTGACACCGCCGCGCGTGCGCCACCGCCCCCGGCCTACCGTGGGGCGGGTGAGAAAGGACCACCAGCTCCGGCGGCTGACCGTCGGCGAGGAGTGCTGGCTGTGGTCGGTGCGCCACCGGCACGACGGGCAGACGCCCTGCCGCGAGGTCCTCTCGCTGCGCCGCGACGGCACCCGGGCGGTGCTCCGCATCGTCTTCCGGGCCGGCCCGGGGCGCCGGGTGCCCGACGGGCTGCTGCACTCCGGAGCGGTGATGGACGATCGGCGCCGGGTGCTCAACCTGCACGAGCCGGGCGTCGTACGCCGTTTCCTCGACGAGGCGCGATCGCGCGGCCGGCTGCCGTCGGCCCCCGGCGTGACGGAACTCGACGGCTGGCCGCTGTTCGACGCGATCGCCGGGGACAGCAGCAACTGACCGGTGGGCGAAGGGGGTTGCACGAGCCGGCCGCCGCCCCTCACTGCCGGACGTCGCCCTGGTCCGTACGATCCGGTCCGCCCGGCGGTGGGCGCCGCCGATGTGCCGTATCAGCTCGCGGAGTGTCCGGCCAGGGCAGCCGGGGACGGGCGCCGCGAAGTCCGCGCCGTCGGCATGGGACGTCAACAGCGCGGTCTGTGCGGTGGTTTCGACCCAGTGGCGGTCAAAGCTCAGCGAACCCATGCCCCCACCGTAAATCGCGCCACTGACAGCGCTCAGCCTCCTGTCGCCGCCTCCCGGCCGTCCGCCCCTCTGCCATCCGCCCCTCTGCCATCCGCCCCTCTGTTGTCCGCCCCTCTGCCGTCCGGCCGGGTGCCGATGACGACCGTGGCGTAGAGCTCGTCGCAGGTGGCCACCCGAGGGGCCAGACCGTTGCGGGCGAAGGTCTCCACGGCCCGCGGCGCCTGGAGTTCGCTCGTCTCGACCAGCAGATGGCCGCCGGGCGCCAGCCACCGCGGCGCCTCGGCGGTCACCCGCCGCAGCACATCGAGCCCGTCCGCGCCGCCGTCGAGCGCCACCAGAGGTTCGTACTCGCGCGCCTCCGGGGGCAGCAGCCCGACCTCTTCGGTGGGGACGTACGGCACATTGGCCACCAGGACGTCGATACGGCCCCGGAGGCGGGCGGGGAGCGGAGCGAAGAGATCGCCCTCGTAGACCTGGCCGCCGGCCGCGGCTACGTTGCGGCGGGCGCAGCGTACCGCCGCCGGCTCGATGTCGGCGGCGTACAGCTCGACCCCGTCCACGGCCGCGGCCAGCGCGGTACCCACCGCGCCGGAGCCGCAGCACAGGTCGACGGCCACCGTGCCGCGCCCGGTCCGCCCGGTCCGCCCGGCGGCCCGGCGGCCCAGGTCCACGGCCTGGCCGAGAAGGAACTCGGTGCGCCGCCGCGGTACGAAGACCCCGGGGTCCACGGAGATCCGCAGCCCCGCGAACTCGGCCCAGCCGAGGACGTGTTCCAGGGGGCGCCCGGCCGTCCGCCGCACCACCATGGCGGCGAGGTCGGCCGGCGTGGCCGCGGCGGAGATCAGCAGTTCGGCCTCGTCCTCGGCGAAGACACAGCCGGCGCTGCGGAGCGCGGTGACGACGGCGGAGCGGGAGAGCCCGGCCGAGAGGGGCGACGGAGAAACAGGGTGTGATGACGAGAGTGACGACATGGGGAACCTTTCGGGACGCCGATGGGCGCTTCCCGGGTCATGTCTGTCGGTCGGTCACCTGAATCGGGTGGACGCACGGACATGAGACGGGAGCACCTGCCTGGTCTGGCGGGGAATCGGTCTCACCTCCTCGGTTAGTGCGCTGACGACCTGCGCACACCGGTGCGTGGATGCGCCGGTGGCCGGGGCAACAGTACCTGACCTGGGCCGTGTCCCCGTGAACTCCCTTCCCTGCCGCCGCGAAACGGTCGCCGGCGCCGTGGTCCGCGGTTTCCGGCGTGGCTGCAGTTCAGCCACTCCCGCCTTGTTGTCGCCCGTGTCCATCGGGGCGGGCCTGCCATGCCACCGTCCTTCCGGCGCGCCGGTCTTCCCCCACTCTCCACCTCCACGAGCGGATGGCTGGAAAGTACTTGTGATATTGGAAAGTACTTGTCAGCATGATGAGTGCCGGAGGCGGGAGACCGCGACGCAGCAGGCGGGGGAACGTGACGACGGCGTAGGCGAGATGGCATCCGCGAGGCGCAGCGGATGAACATGACGACGAGGAAGACGACGACGTCGAGGAAAGCAACGACGTCGACGAAACGGTCGGACGAAGCAGTCAGGGGGAAGTGGCATGGGGGAGTACGCCTCAAGCGACGCGGCAGCCGCGCTGGCCCGCGCACAGGCGCTGGGTTCAACGGTCCGCGAGGGCGGCAAGTGGTATGTGCGCTACCAGGTGATCTACGGTCTCGCCGCCGGTCTGATGGTGCTGTCCATCGGTCTGTTGAAGCATCCATACGGTGTCGCAGTCGGCGGCGGGATCTGGTGCGCCGCCATCGCCGGGCTTTCGGTCTACGCGGTGCGGCAACCCGTCGCCCGGCTGGGGCTCGGGCGGCGGCAAACGGTGATGATCGTCCTATGGGGGCTGCTCCACAACGCGGTGCTGACGCCCGGCATGATCTGGTTCCGGGGAGTCGCGGCCTGGTGGATGGTGGGAGCGGCGGTGGTTGCCCTCCCCGGCCTGATAGGCGGATATCTGGAGGCCCGGCGGTGACGGATCCGCACAGTGCGACCACCCCGCCGCCTCAGGCCGCGGCGGCCCCGCGCGCGGGAAGTGCGGGAGGTGCGGGAGGTGCGGGCAGCCATCCGCGCCATGGGCTCGACGAGGTCATCCACGCCCCGGTGCGCTTCTCCATCGTGGCGACCCTGGCGGCCGCCGACAAAGCCGAGTTCGCCTTCGTCCGCGACACGGTCGAGGTGAGTGATTCGGTCCTGTCGCGGCAGGTGGCCGTTCTGGAGAAGGCCGGCTATGTGGCGGTCACCAAGGGATATGTGGGCAAGCGCCCGCGCACCTGGCTCTCCCTCACGGGGGACGGCCGGACCGTGTTCGCGGCACACTGCCAGGCGCTGCGGGCGATAGCCGGCGGTGGCGGCTGACGGCGGCTGACGGCGGCCGAGTCGGCGGTTCCGGGCCGCGGTTGACTTCGAGCGCTCTCCAACTCATACCGTCTACAACGGAATGCGGAACACCCGCAGCAACATCACCGCCGCAGTCGCCGTGGCCCTCGCCACCGCAGGCGCAGCACGTGCCAGGAGGAAGCAGCATGTCGGAGATTTCCACCCGTCACCTTGGTGAACTGGCGGTTTCCGCCCAGGGACTCGGCTGCATGGGAATGAGCCACGGGTACGGGTCCTCGGACGACGACCAGTCCATCGCGACCATCAACCACGCGCTCGACCTCGGTGTCAGCCTGCTGGACACCTCCGACTTCTACGGGGCCGGACACAACGAAGAGCTGATCGGCCGGGCCATCGCCGGGCGGCGGGACGAGGTCGTGCTGGCGACCAAGTTCGGCTTCGCCAACCGGCTCGGTGAGCCGACCCGGATCCGCGGCGACGCCGCCTTTGTACGCGAGGCGTGCGACGCGTCGCTGCGCCGGCTCGGCGTCGACCACATCGACCTCTACTACCAGCACCGCGTCGACCCCGACGTTCCGATCGAGGAGACCGTGGGGGCGATGGCCGAACTCGTCACGGCGGGCAAGGTGCGGCACCTCGGGCTCTCCGAGGCGGGCCCGGAGACCCTCCGGCGGGCGCACGCGGTGCATCCGATCGCCGCGCTGCAGAGCGAGTGGTCGCTGTGGTCCCGGGATCTGGAGCGGGAGATCGCGCCGGTGTGCCGCGAACTCGGCATCGGCCTGGTCCCGTTCTCGCCGCTCGGCCGCGGCTTCCTGACGGGGCGTTACACCTCGGTCGAGGGGCTGGCGGAGACCGATGTGCGCCGCACCCAGCCGCGCTTCGCCGACGGCAACCTGGAGCAGAACCTCGCCATCGTGGAGAAGCTCAACGAACTCGCCGCGGAGAAGGGCGTCACCGCCGGGCAGCTGGCGCTGGCCTGGGTCCAGCACCGGGGCGACGACGTCGTCCCGATTCCGGGCACCCGCCGCCAGAAGTACCTGGAGGAGAACCTGGGAGCGCTGGAGGTGACGCTGTCCGCCGAGGAGCTGGACACCATCGACGCCGCGGCTCCGCTCGACCGGATAGCCGGCACGCGCTACGACGAGGTGAACATGACGTTCGTCGGCCGGTGACGCGTCGCGAGGCGTGAGCCGCGCGGGCGGCGGCCCGGGAGGCGGTGTCCCTCGCCCCCGGACCGCCGGGCGTCGTCTCTCGCCCCGCAGGCCCACTTCCCGAGGCCGGTGGCCCCTGCATTCGCCCCTCTGACAGGCGCCACCAGCCCCTTCTACCGTCAGGCCGGGGACATCACTTCATAGAGATTGCGGTCGGCGTCGACGAAGAACAGGCCGCGGGGGCACAGGGGGTGGTCGATGCGGTGGTTGTCCGGGTGGGCGGGGTCGTTGCCGTAGGGGACGCCCGCGGACCGGAGGCGGGCCAGGACCGCGTCGAAGGTTTCCGGGTCGACGTCGAAGGCCAGGTGGTGCCCTTCGGGGTCCGGGACGGTCATGAAGTCGAGGGTGAGCGTCTCGTTCACCCGCACCGGGGCGAAGTGGCCGTTGCGGCCGGCCGGCGGGAGTTCCGGGAGGCCCATGACCGAGGCGAAGAAGCGGGCCGCCGCGCGGTGGTCGGTGGCCGGGACGATGGTGTGGTTCAGGGTGACGGCCATCAGTTGCCCCCGGGGGTCTTCAGGGTGCCGTGGAGGAGTACGGAGAGGAGTTCCTGGGGGGCGAGCGGAGCGTCGCCCTCGTTCACCGGCGTGGTCATGCGGGTGAAGAGCAGGCCCAGAAACGCGGAGGCGACGCGCTCGGGGCTGAGGCGCAGCGCGTCCCGGTCGGGTTCGATCAGCTCGGCCACGGCCTCGCGCAGCGCGGCGAGGGACTGTGCCCGGCTGTCCTGCGGGGGGCGTTCACCGGGCCCGGCGTCGGGCGTACGGTCGCGGCCGCGGCGGTGTCCGGAGGCGTAGAGACTGCCGACGACGGCGCCCATCCGCTCCGTGTGGGCGCAGAGCGCCTCGGCGGCTTCGGTGAGCCGTGCGTCCAGCGGTTCGTCGAGGGGGATGGAGGCCAGCTCGCGCAGCACGTGTTCCGTGCCGACGGCCTCTGCCACGCAGGCGTCCAACACTTCGTCCTTGTCCTTGAACGCGCGGAAGATGGTCGCCTCGCCGATACCGGCGGCGCGGGCGATCTGGCTGGTGGTGACCGCCGCACCGAACTCCGCGACGAGGGGCAGCGTCGCCGCGACGATCATGGCCCGGCGCTGCTCGACGTTCATGCCCGGGGCACGGCGTCGGGGCGCAGGGGACTCCTGGGGAGCTGTGGGTGGTGTCATGCGCCCCACGGTACGGAGTGAGTGCTCACTCCGTCAAGGGTTCGCGCAACAGGCGTACGCCCGCAGGCATCCCTAAACTCTTTGCAACAGCTCTCTGCGGCGACTCCTGGCAGCGACTCTCCGCAGCGACTCCTTGTGGCAACTCTTTGCAGCGGGCTCCCCCGCAGTGCGGAAAGACCGCCGGCCGCCATCCGCGACCCACCATCCGCGACCCACCACCCCCTGGCCGCTCACCCCGGCCGCCGGTCCCACCCCAACCCCCTGCGAGCCCCCGACCGAACGGGAGGACGGCACACCATGGACTGGAAGCTGGAGCTGGTACCGATTCCGGTGAGCGATGTGGAACGGGCGAAGCGCTTCTACAGCGAGCAGGTGGGGTTCGTCGTCGACCACGACATCTCGCTCGGCGACGGCGTACGCATCGTGCAGCTGACCCCGCCGGGTTCCGGGTGCTCGATCGTCCTCGGTGCCGGCAGCGGTGTGGCCGGGGCGAGCCCCGGGTCGGTGCAGGGCGTGCAGCTGGTGGTGTCCGATGTGGCCGCGGCCCGGGGTGAGTTGATCGCGCGCGGGGTGGCGGTCGGGCCCGTGCAGCACGTGGAGAACGGGGAGATGGCCGACGGGCCCGGCGGGGCGTGGAATTCGTTCGTCTACTTCCGCGACCCCGACGGGAACGGTTGGGCGGTACAGCAGCGGCCCGCCGAAGGGGGCGCGTGAGGGGCCGCTCGCCTACGGCCCCTGCGCTTCCCTACGGCCCCTGCGCGCCCCTACAGTCCCTGCGCGGCCATCCAGTCCGGGTCGGCGTCGATGGTCTGGAGTACCTCGATCAGGGTTCCTTCCGGGGCCCACACGTTGAAGCGGCGCTGACCCCAGGGTTCGTCCCGCAGGGGTTCGGCGATGGGGACGTCCTTGGCGCGCAGTGCGGCCTCCTCGGCGGCGGCATCCGCCACCAGGAACCCCAGCAGTACGCCGCCGGTCTCCTGCGCGCGGAACCGCTCGGGCATGGACTCGTGGCCGCGCACCATGAAGTCCAGTGCGAAGTCGGGGTGTTGGGGGTGCTGAAGGCTGGCGTACCAGCCGAGGTCGACCAGCGGCTCGAAGCCGAAGTGGTCGACGTAGAAGCGGACGCTGGCGGCGAGGTCGTCGGTGAGCAGGGCGGTGCCGAGTTTGGTGAAACGCATGGGGGTCCCCTCCGAAATGGAAGCCGCACGATTGCGACCACTCCAGTTGTAGTACTCTGACTGTAGTGGTTGCAAGTCCTTTGGCGTGGCAAAGTTCCCGGAAGGGGAAAGAGGAGGTCCGCATGGTGCGAAACCCGCAGCGGCGTACGGCGCTGCTGGACGCCGCGATCGAGGTGCTGGCACGGGACGGGGCGCGGGGGCTGACCTTCCGTGCCGTCGACGCGGAAGCGGCGGTGCCGGTGGGCACCGCCTCCAACTACTTCGCCAGCAGGGACGATCTGCTGGCCCAGGTCACCGGGCAGATCCACCAGCGCATCGCGCCCGATCCGGCCGAGGTGACCGCGGTGATGCAGGCGCCGCCGACCCGGGCGCTGGTCGCCGAGCTGATGCGCTGGATCAACCGCCGGGTCGCCGAGAACCGCACCGGATACCTGGCGATGCTGGAACTGCGGCTGGAGGCGACGCGGCGGCCGGAACTGCGGACGGCGCTGACCCAGGTCATCCGCGAGACGCTGGACGACGACATCCGCTTCCACCTGGAGGGCGGACTGCCGGGCGACCGTACGGCCGTGGTCCTGATCTATCTCGCGATGACCGGACTGATGCTGGAGCAGCTCACGCTGCCCGGGGTGGTGCCGGAAGGGGAGACCGACGGGCTGATCGCGGCGCTGGTCGACCGCACTGTCGGGCCCGACTAGGGCCCCGTCGGGCGACGTTCGCCTCCTTGGGCTCCAAGTGCCACGTCGATCGACAGGTTGATGTGTGATCGACGCCGGCAGAGCGCGCGCAGCCGAGGCTGCCGGCGCTGTAGCTGTTGCGCGTCAGACGCCTCGTGCGTCTCTCGCGCGTGACCGCAGGGCCCGCGCGCACCGCCGCGGACGAGTCGCACCCGCGGCCGGGGATCGCGGTGGTCCAGTCCACGTGCGGTCGCCGTCGCGGCTCCGTGAGGGTTTCGCACCGCGGCATGCGGCCGGGAGCGTCGGCTGAGCATGCCCCGCGCCGGGCGGTGCAGAGAGAGTCTGGGTCGGAACCGGCACCGGGCGACGTCACCGCGATGGCCCGCGCCGACCGGCAGAACCGTCCGACCGCGGTGAGGATGGGCGGGACACAAGGGGGGAAGCGAAAGGATCTGATCATGTTCCGCTCGACTGCCACGGTACTGGCCGCTACCGCCCTCACCGGCCTCCTGGGCGCCGGTATAGCCAACGCCGCGCCCGACCAGCCCCAGGCCCCTGCGGTCACCCAGCAAGTGCAAGGCGGCCACGGTGGCCACGGCTGCGGCCACGGCCACGGCGGCGGCGTCGGTGTAGGCGGTGTCGGCGACGGCGCCCGTGACGTCGGTGTCGGTGTCGGCGGCGTCGACGCCTGCGCCACCGTCGGTGTCGGCGGCCTCGGCCGCAACGGCAACGAAGGTGTCGGCGTCGGCGGCCTGTGAGGTTCTCGCAGCTGTTCCCTCCCGGCACCCGCCTCGTGCGGGGGCCGGGAGACTGCGGCCGACGGCAGGCACGAGAACCCCGCCCGGCTGTACCGAAGAACGGTCTTCGACTCCGCTCCTGCCCGGCCTGTGAAGCCGAAGCAGTCTGAAGCAGTGATCCTTCCGCCGGATCGCCAGTCGGCCGGTCCGGGATGACCCACCCCGATCGGCTGCCACGCCGACGGGACGGCAGAACGCGTGCGGGGGATCGACGGCGACGAGGGCAGACGGCTACCGCGGCACTAGGCGGCGTACGGGCGCACCGTACGCGCTTCCCTGAGGGCCACCGCCCACCAGGTCAGCTGGCGGAGCAGGGCGTCGGCGGCCTGGCCCGCGGGCGCCGGGTCGCGCAGCTGCCCCGCCTCGTCGAAGGGCTTGGCGGTGAGCACGAAACTGACCGTCTCGCGGACCGTTGTGGCATGCAACTCGGCGAATACCAGGCGCAGTTGCTCGACCGCGCGCAGGCCACCGGAGATCCCGCCGTACGAGACGAAGCCGACCGGCTTGGCCCGCCACTGCGCGTACAGCAGGTCGATGGCGTGCTTGAGCGGCGCCGGGAAGGAGTGGTTGTACTCCGGGGTGATCACCACGTAGGCGTCCGCCTGCTCGACGCGCTTCGCGAAGCTCTCGAACTCCTCGCTGCCGGGCCGGAGTTCGTACGGGCGGACGACGTCCAGGTCGATGACGTCGAGGTCGATCTCCGGGTGGGCCGAAGCGTGCCGGGTGAACCAGTTCGCAATGACCGGGGCGAACCGGCCTTCCCGGGTGCTGCTGACGATGACGGCGAGGGTGTAGCGGGGCGCGGACATGCGGGGTCCTTCGTCATGGAGGGATGGAGACACACGGCGCTGTCGCCGCGTCACGCCCAGACGCTAAGACCCCAACTGGACTTGAGGTCAAGGGCGGGGGTGCGGCACCCCCGCCCCGCCCTCACTCCGCGCCGAACAGCTCCAGCAACTCCGCCTTCTGGAACATCCGGGCCGTCTCGATCGCCGACGGCGTCCCGGCAGCCGGGTCCGCACCGTGCGCCAGCAGGACCTTGACGACCTCGTCCTCCCCCTTGAACACCGCACCGGCGATGGGGGTCTGCCCCCGGTCGTTGACCCGGTTGGCATCGCCGCCGCGCTGCAACAGGGCCTCCACGGTGGCGGCGTGGCCGTGGTACGCGGCGAGCATCACGAGGGAGTCGCCCTTGTCGTTCGTGAGGTTGGCGGGCACGCCCGCGTCCACGTACGCGGCGACGGTATCGGTGTCGCCGTGCCGCACCAGGTCGAACACCTTGGCCGCGAGCTGCAGCACCTCGGGGTCATGCGCGTGCTCGATCGCCTCGGGCCCCTGCGGCTCGGTATTCGCGTCGCTCATGGTCGCCGGCCTCCTGCTGTGGTGGATGGTGCGCTGTCTCATCGCCACTTTATGCAGGTCACCATTGCTGCGGCAGCGGTGACGCAACGCCGTTTGCGCACAGCACACGGACGCCGTCCGGCACCGTGGGTCGGCGCCACCGTCCGCCGGCCGGCGACGGCGCAGGGCCGGAGGGATGTAGCGAGGCCCACCCCCACCCACAGGGCAACGAGGCCCGCCCCACCCACAGAGCGAGCCCCACCGCGAACCTCAGAACGCCGCGCGAATCTCCCCCACGCGGACGCCGCCGCCATGCAGCGGCACGTCCTCGATGCGCGACAGCACCGGATCGTCGATCCCCAGGTGGCGCAGCACGCGGGCCAGAACCGGCCCCAGCGTGCGCGTGGCACCATCGTCGATCTTGAACGCGAGGGCCCGCCCATCGGGCAGCGCCAGCGCCTGGACGGCCTCGGCGCCCATCTTGGAGAGGGTGCCCGGCAGCGCCCGCATCAGCCAGGTGTCCGGCCGCCGCGTCCCCGCGACGTACTCGGGGTGGGCCCGCATCGCGTCGGCGACCCGGCGCTCCGGCGTCCCCGGCTCCGCGCACACGAAGTACCGGTACGAGCGCGCCAGACCGGTGAGCGACAGCGACATCAGGGGCGCCCCGCACCCGTCGGTGCCGATGTGCGCGACATCCTCGCCGCCGGCCGTGCGCACCACGTCGAGGATCAGCTGCTGGAGCGGGTGACCCTGCTCCAGGTACGTGTCCAGCGGCCAGCCGTTCAGCGCGCACGCGGCGAGCATCGCGGTGTGCTTGCCGGAGCAGTTCATCGTGAGGCGGTCGCGGACGTTGCCGGCCGCGAGGTAGTGTTCCGCCTCCTCCGGATCCAGCGGCAGGTCCGGCGGTGTCTGGAGGTGCTCGGCGGTGAGGTCGTACTCGGCGAGCATGCTGCGCACAAGATCGAGATGGAACGTTTCGCCGGAGTGGCTCGCGGCGGCCAGCGCGAGCCGCTCACCGGAGAGGTCGAGCCCCGCGCGCAGGATGGCCGCGGCCTGCATGGGCTTGTTCGTGGAGCGCGGGAAGACGGGCGCGGTGACATCGCCGAGGGCCCAGTCCACGCTGCCGTCGGCCGCCAGCACCACCAGCGAGCCGCGGTGCCGCCCCTCGACGAAGCCGGAGCGGAACACCTCGGCGAGCACGGGAGACGGCACCGACGGAGCGGACGGCACGGACGGCACCGCCTCCGGCGAGGCCGACGGCTCGGGTATCGGGGTGGGCGAGGACGAGGTCATCGGCGGCCTTCCGGGGACATGACCCGCGCCCCGGAGGCTTCTGGCCCGGTCAGGACAGCAGGTCGTCGACTTGCGCTTCTCCTTCACGGTACCTGCGGGCGATTTCGGCACTGCAATCGTCGGTCGTGCGCTGCAGGGACTGACGGCGCTGCGAGATCTGCCGCTCGTAGCGGATCAGCCGCCCCATGGCGTCGTGCAGCTCGTCGTCCGTACGGGCCGTGAGGTCCGACAGCTCGACCTCGCCGAGCATCTCGTCCGCCAGCCGTCGGTACTCCTCGCTGTGCGGGGTGCCGAGCGTCACATGCCGGGCGGACGAGCGCTGCCGCGACGGGACGTCCGTGAGGATCTCCGGGAGCCGGTCGAGGACCGGCGAGTGCGGCGCCGTACGGCGGGCGATCTCCGCCCGGAGGATGTCGATCCGGCCCTGGAGCAGCCGCCGCAGATAGCTGAGGTCGGCCTCCTCCTGCTGGGAGTCGCGGCGCACGACGCGGAGTTCGGGCAGGCCCAGGCCGGACAGCTCCGGGGTGTCGGCCGGCCGGAGGCGGTCGCGCTGCTGCGGAGGGCGGGGGGTCTTCGCCTGGCCTGCCTGGAGCATGGGGCCATCCTTGGTGCGGGCGGGCTCGCCGCGAGCGGGCGCCGGGGTCGTGGTGGTGGTCGGGGCGGCCGGGGTCTCCGGGGCGGTCGGTCTCGAACGGCCGGACGGCGGGGTGGCGTCGCCGGGCGCCGTACGGCCGGAGGATGGCGTGGCGCCGCCGGGAGTCGTACGGGCAGGTGGTACGGGGCCGGGTGTCTGTCCGGCGCCGATGGTGCTCATGAATCGTTCCGTCCCCTCGTCCGGTGCCGCATCCAGGGCATGTTGTCCGTGAAACGCACCGCGTGCACGCATCGTGCCACTCTGCGAGGTCCATGTGCAGGGCCATGGCACCCGAACGGCCCTTGTGGGGGTACCAGTCCCGCAGGCCCCGGGCCGCCCGGCATGATGGCGGGTATGCGAGCTGTGGTGCAGAGAGTGGATGGCGCGCGCGTCGTGGTGGCGGGCGAGACGGTCGGGGAGATCGTCGGAGAAGGGCTGTGCGTGCTGGTGGGGGTCACTCATGACGACACCCCGGAGAAGGCCGCGCAGCTCGCCCGGAAGCTGTGGTCGGTGCGGATTCTCCAGGGGGAGAAGTCCTGTTCGGACAATGGGGCGCCGCTGCTGGTGATCAGCCAGTTCACTCTCTACGGTGACGCCCGCAAGGGCCGTCGCCCCACCTGGAACGCCGCCGCTCCCGGGCCGGTCGCCGAACCGCTGGTCGACGAGGTCGTGGCGCGGCTGCGGGCGCTCGGGGCGCAGGTGGAGACCGGGCGGTTCGGCGCGGACATGAAGGTGTCGCTGACCAACGACGGGCCGTTCACGGTGCTGTTGGAGGTCTAGGGTCTGTCCGACCCCGCCCCATCGGGCCGACCCCGGTGCCTGTCCAATGGGGCGGAACCCAGTGCCCGCCCCGCCCCATTGGACAGGCACCGGACGGACAGGCACCGGACCCGCCCGCGCGCGCCGACCGCTACGGCTCGACGACGACCTCCTGGGCCGCCGCGGTGTCGCCCGCCATCAGCCGGGCGTCGGTCGGTACGTTGCGCTTGACCAGCGCCAGCGCGATCGGGCCGAGTTCGTGGTGGCGGGCCGAGGTGGTGATGAAGCCGAGCTGGCGGCCCTCCTCGCCGTCCGCGGCCAGCCGTACCGGCGTGCCGTGCGGCGGGAGATGGACCTCGCTGCCGTCCAGGTGGAGGAAGACCAGCCGGCGCGGCGGCTTGCCGAGGTTCTGGACGCGGGCGACGGTCTCCTGGCCGCGGTAGCAGCCCTTCTGGAGGTGCACGGCGACGCCGATCCAGCCCAGCTCGTGCGGGATGGTGCGATGGTCGGTCTCCAGCCCCAGCCGCGGGCGGTGGGCCTCGACGCGCAGCGCCTCCATGGCCAGGATGCCGATCGCCGGGCCGTTGGCGGCGGCGAACGACTCCAGCTGCTCGCGGGGCAGGAAGAGGTCGCGGCCGTGCGGGGTCTCGCGGACGACGGTGCCTTCGGGGGCGTCGGTGATGGAGCCGGCCGGCAGGTGCACCACGGCGATCTCGCCGGTGCGGTCGGCGATCTCGACGCGGTAGAAGAACTTCATGCTCTCCAGGTAGGCGAGCAGCGCCTCCTGGTCGCCGGGCTCGGTGTGCATCCAGGTCGTCTCGCCGTCGTCGACCAGGTAGAGCGCGTGCTCGATGTGGCCGTGCGCGGAGAGGATCAGCGCCTCGGTGGCCTGGCCGGGCGGCAGGTCGCTGACGTGCTGGGTGAGCAGCAGGTGCAGCCAGCTCAGCCGCTCGGGGCCGGAGACGGTGACCACGCCGCGGTGCGAGAGGTCCACGAAGCCGGAGCCGTCGGCGAGCGCACGTTGCTCCCGGAAGAGGTCGCCGTAGTGCGCGGCGACGCCTTCGTCGGGGGCCTCGGCGGGGACGGCGCCGGGCAGCGACAGCAGCGGGCTGGCGGATGAATGTCGCAGCATGGGGCCAGCCTACGACCAGGGGGTGCGGGCGCTAGCTGGCGCCCTGGTCGGGCCGGGCCGCCTTGGCCGCGCAGCCCTTGCACCGTCCGAAGATCGCGAAGTGCTTCATGTCCGTCTCGAAGCCGAACTGCTTGCGGAGCGTGGCGGCGAACGGCTCGGCGACCGAGAGGTCGGCCTCGATGACGTCGGTGCAGTCCCGGCACACCAGGTGGATGTGGTGGTGCCGGTCGGCGAGGTGGTACGTCGGTGCGCCGTGCCCGAGGTGGGCGTGGCTGACCAGGTCCAGCTCCTCCAGCAGCTCCAGGGTGCGGTAGACGGTGGAGATGTTGATGCCGCCCGCGGTCTTGCGCACCTCGTTGAGGATGTCGTCGGGGGTGGCGTGCTCCAGTCTGTCCACCGCCTCCAGCACCAATTGCCGCTGCGGGGTCAGGCGGTATCCGCGCCTGCGGAGGTCGCTCTGCCAGTCGGTGGTCACCACACGGCCAGTGTAGGAGGGCGGTCAGTCCGTGTGCACGCCCCGGAGATAGCGGGCGAGGTCGCTGATGGCGGTGGGGTTGCGGGGGCTCTCGACGAGGTCGGCGTAGTCCATGACGTAGATCCGGTGGTGCCTGATCGCGGAGACGTTCGCGAGCGGGGCGTAGGACTCCAGGAACGCCTTCTTCTGCGCGGCGGAGGTCTCGCCGTAGTTGTTGACGACGATGACGTCGGGGTCGCGGGCGACGACGGTCTCCCAGCCGACGGTGGTCCAGGAGTCCTTGAGGTCCTTCATGACGTGGTCGCCGCCGGCCTTGGTGATGATGTCGTGCGGCCCGGCGTACCTGCCGGCGGTCAGCGGCTTGTCGCGGCCGTCGTCGTAGAGGAAGACGGAGGGGCGGTCGGCGGGGGCGGGGGCCTTCGCGGCGGCCTCGGCGACCTGCGCCTTGTACCGCGCGATCAGGGCGTCGGCGCGGTCCTCCACGTGGAAGAGCCTTCCGAGCGCCGCCAGGTCGGTGTAGAGCGCCTCCAGGGGCGGCATCACCCCGCGGGCGCTTGCGGCGGGGCCCTTGCGGCAGGACTCGGTCAGGACGTAGCTGTCGATGCCGACCTTCTTGAGGGCGGCGGGGGTGAGGCCGTTGCCCTCGCCGAAGCCGTAGTTCCAGCCGGCGAAGACCAGGTCGGCCCTGGCGTCCAGGGCCATCTCCTTGGTGATGGCCTTCTTGGACAGCCAGGGGACCTTGTCGTACGCGGCCTTCCACGGGACGGTGCTGAGATCGCCCTTGTCGTCGGGCATGACGTAGCCGGCCATCCGGTCCTCCAGGCCGAGCGCGAACATGATCTCGGTGATGCCGACGTCGTTGGTGACGACCCGGCGCGGCGCGCGGGAATAGGTCGTCCGCGTACCGCAGTTGGTGAGGGTGACGGGGCGGTCGTCCGAGGGGCGGTGGGCTGCGGTGCCGGTGTCGGGGGCGATGTGCGCGCCGCAGCCGGTGAGCGCGAGGGCGAGGACGGCGAGCAGGGCGTCGGGGCGGCGGATGCGCATGGCGCTCCTCATGACGGGGGCGGGGACGGGGGCGTGTCCAGGCGGTCGAACAGCAGCTGGAGCGCGCCCGATTCGGGATGGCGTACGCGATGGGCGCGCACGCCGAACACGTCGGCCAGCAGCTCCGGCGTGAGGACGTCGTGCGGCGTTCCGGAGGCGGCGATCCGCCCGCCGGCGATGACGTGGAGCTCGTCGCAGTGCACGGCGGCCAGGTTGAGGTCGTGCAGCGCGGTCAGCACGGTCGGCCGTTCCCCGGGCTCGGTCGGGGAGCTGCCGCCGCCGCGGACGAGCGCCAGGATCTCCAACTGCTGGGCGATGTCCAGGTGGTTGGTGGGCTCGTCGAGGACGAGCACCCGCGGTTCCTGGGCGAGCGCACGGGCGATCAGCACACGCTGCTTCTCGCCGCCGGAGAGGCTGAGGAAGCCGCGGTCCGCCAGGTGGGCCGCGCCGACCCGGGACAGCGCACGTGCGCAGATCCGGGTGTCCGCGGCGCTCGCCCGGCCCGAGCCGCGCTGGTGCGGCAGCCGTCCCATCGCGACGACCTCGGCCGCGGTGAAGTCGAAGTCGGTACCCGCCTCTTGGGGGAGCGCGGCCAGCAGCCGGGCGCCCTCGCGGGCGGTCATGGCGTGCAGATCACGGCCGTCCAGCCGTACGGTCCCGGCTGCCGGACGCAGCGCCCGGTAGACGCAGCGCAACAGGGTTGACTTCCCGCTGCCGTTGGGACCGACGAGCCCGACGAGCCGGCCGCTGCCGGCGCTGAGCGTGATGTCGTGGACCAGGCGCCGCCCGGCCACCTCCACGGACAGGCCGGTGATGTCGATCCGCATCAGGCGCCGCCTCCGAAGGAGTAGCCGCGCCGCCGCATCAGCAGCACGAAGCAGGGCACGCCGATGACGGCGGTGATGACCCCGACCGGCAGTTCCACGGGCGCCAGCAGCACCCGCGAGAGCAGGTCCACCCACACCAGCAGCACCGCGCCGAGCAGCGGGGCGACGGCAAGCACCCGGCGGTGGTCGGCGCCGACCAGCATCCGGGCCACATGCGGCACCATCAGCCCGACGAAGCCGATCGCGCCGCTGACCGCGACCACCGCGCCGGTGACCGCGGCGGCCACCACGAACAGTTCGCGGCGCAGCCGCCCGGCGTCCACACCCAGGGCGGCGGCGGTCTCGTCACCCATGGCCAGCGCGTTCAGCCGGCCCGCGGAGAGCGAGAGGTGGGCCAGTGCCGCGGCGACCGCGACCGCGGCGATCGGCACCGAGCCCCAGCCGGCCCCGCTCAGGCTGCCGAGCAGCCACATCATCGCCGAGCGGGCCGCCTCGCCGCGGTCGGCGGTGAACACCATCAGCGTGGTGATCGCGGAGAAGCCGTAGTACATCGCGGTGCCGGTGAGCACCAGCCGCAGCGGGGTCAGCCCATGGGCCGTACGGGCGGCGGCGTAGACCAGGGCCATGGCGACCAGCGCGGAGACGAAGGCCGACACGGACAGCGCCCAGACGCCGAGCGCGGCCAGCGCCCCGAAGAGCAGGACGGCGTTGGCGCCGACCGCCGCGCCGGAGGAGATGCCGAGGACGAAGGGGTCGGCGAGGGCGTTGCGGACCAGTGCCTGGACGGCGACGCCGATGGCGGCGAGGCCGGCGCCGACGACCGCGGCGAGCACGGCACGGGGGAAGCGCAGCTCCCAGACGATGGTGTACGCGGCGACCTCGTCGGCCCGGATGGTGCCGCCGGTCAGCCCGGCGCCCAGGTAGCGCAGGACCTGCGGCCAGCCGACGCCGGCCGCGCCGAGGCCGACCCCGCAGAGGACGGAGCCGAGGAGGACGACGGCGAGGGCGGCCACCAGAGGGGTGGTACGGGCGGGTGGTGCCAAGGGGCGCACGCTTCCGGCTCGGGCCGTGCGTACGGAGACCCGTACGGGAAGGAGCGGCGGCCCGGAGCGCGAGGCGGGGCGGCGTCCCCTCGCAGTCCACGGCGAGTTGTCAGGATCCTGCGCCGCCGCGGGCGATCGGGCTTACGGAAGGGGCTTCCGTTTACCGTTGCGGGTCAGCGCCGGACTCTCACCGGACTTCCCCCGCGGGGCGCGTCAAACAGGGTGGTGCCGGTCAGCCCTCGTAGGGCGTGCCGTCGGGGCGGAAGAAGGAGACCCCGTCCGGCAGGTCGTCGGGCAGGCTCTCGGCCCACTCCTGGAGGCCGGTGACCTTCTTGAGGTGCGCGGACATGTACGGGCGCAGCGGCACGTCCGGGGTGGCCTTCTCACCGACCCACATCAGGTCGCTGTTGACGTAGCCGTAGAGCCGCTTGCCGCCGCTGTACGGGCCGGCGGCGGCGGTGCGCGCGACGGCGTCGGTGGCCAGGTCGATCTGCGGCTTCTTGTCGGCGAGCTCGCCGTACCAGACCTCGGCCACGCCCTGGTCGCGGATCATCACGACCTCGACCTTGCGGTCCGCGTCGATGCGCCAGAAGCCGGTCTCGCTCTCCAGGGGGCGGACCTTCTTGCCCTCGCTGTCGAGCACCCAGCTGTGCGAGGTGTATTCGAGGAAGTCGCGGCCGTCGTGGGTGAAGATGACCTCCTGGCCGAAGTTGCACTTCTCGGCGCCGGGGAAGTCGGAGACGCCTGCGCCCTCCCAGCGGCCGAGGAGGAAGACCAGCGGCACGAGGGACGGGTTCAGGTCGGACGGGATCTCGATCATCAGCTCAGGCGATCTAGTAGGGGATCGGCAGGAGCGCGCGGGGCGCTCCCATGAAGGGCGGGGTGGCCGGTCGGTCAGCGCTGGCCCTGGTACAGCTTCTTCCAGGTCAGGCCGGCGAAGGCGATCACGCCGACGGCGACCAGGACGAGCAGGGTGGTGAAGACTGCCTCAAGCACGAGCGCGCTCCTTGGGCGGAGTGACGTAATACGGACCGCCTGCGAGTCTAGTCGGCGCCGCTGACGGCGGCGCTGTGAGGTCCACCGCGCCGCGGTGCGGCCCGGCGACCGGCCCGCCCCTACTCTTTCCCCATGGCGAAGAAGCTCGTGATCAAGGTGACGGCGGGTGCGGACGCGCCCGAGCGGTGCTCGCAGGCGTTCACGGTGGCGGCGGTGGCGGTGGCCAGCGGTGTCGAGGTGTCGCTGTGGCTGACCGGGGAGTCGGTGTGGTTCGCGCTGCCGGGGAGGGCGGCGGAGTTCGAGCTGCCGCACGCCGCGCCGCTGCCGGAGCTGATCGACGGGATCCGGGCGGGCGGCGGGGCGATCACCGTCTGCACGCAGTGCGCGGCCCGGCGCGGCATCGAGCAGAAGGACCTGATCGAGGGGGCGGGAATCTCGGGCGCCCAGGTCTTCGTCAGCGAGATCATGCCGGAGGGCGTCCAGGCGCTGGTCTACTGAGCCGGGCGCCGGTCTGCCGGGCGTGTGCCAGGCCCGGCGTCCTGCGCGCTCACCCCTCTACTGCTGTCGGCGCTGCTGGTCGTCCCGGTCGTCCAGCTCGCGCCACCAGCGGTCGGACTCCGCGTCGCCGCACTCGTCCCACCAGCGCTCGCCGGGCTCCCGGCGGTTGCCGACGACCGCGGCGACGGGCGGGATGACCATGGCGACCAGGCACATCGCCACCGCGGCCGGCACCGACCACAGCCGTACCACGCTCCAGGCCAGCACGAACAGCACCAGGCAGACGCCCATCATCACGAAGTACCTGCGATGGCGGCGCTGCGGTGCGGTCAGCGGGTGGTGCGCATGCGCGTACATACGTCCACGGTAAGTCCGCGGCGGCCCGGAATGAAGCCCGGCAAGCCCGGGAAGCCCGGCAAGCCGGGGAAGCCGTCCGGGAACCGGTCCCGGGACGGCGCGGAGGGCCGCACCCCCAGCCAAGGCGTCCAAACCCCTGGGGTGCGGCCCTCCGGCCGTGCGGATCCGTGGACCGGATCCGCACTAGCGTGCCGTCAGACGGCGGTGGCGATGGCGATGGCGACCTCCGCCAGTCCGCCCTTCTGGGCGACGACCGTACGGTCCGCGGTGGCGCCGCCCGGGACGAGCGCCCGCACGGTCCACGTGCCCTCGGCCGCGTAGAAGCGGAACTGTCCGGTCGCGGAGGTGGGGACCTCGGCGGTGAACTCGCCGGTGCTGTCCAGGAGTCGGACGTAACCGGTGACGGGCTGGCCGTCGCGGGTCACGCTGCCCTGGATCGTGGTCTCACCGGGCTTGATCGTCGAGGCGTCGGGGCCGCCGGCCTGTGCTCCACACATAGGGGTACTTCCTTGAGGGGTGAGGGGGAGAGCTCTCTCGGTTACTTGTTGGCGCCGAGCTCGATCGGGACGCCGACCAGCGAGCCGTACTCGGTCCAGGAGCCGTCGTAGTTCTTGACGTTGCTCTGGCCGAGCAGCTCGTGCAGGACGAACCAGGTGAGCGCGGACCGCTCACCGATGCGGCAGTAGGCGATGGTGTCCTTCGCGAGGTCGACGGACTCCTCCTCGTAGAGGGCCTTCAGCTCCTCGTCGGACTTGAAGGTGCCGTCGTCGTTGGCGTTCTTCGACCACGGGATGTTGCGGGCGCTGGGCACGTGGCCGGGGCGCTGCGACTGCTCCTGCGGGAGGTGGGCGGGGGCGAGCAGCTTGCCGCTGAACTCGTCGGGCGAGCGGACGTCGACCAGGTTCTTGGCGCCGATCGCGGCGACCACGTCGTCACGGAAGGCGCGGATCGAGGTGTCCTGGGCCTTGGCCTGGTACTCGGTGGCGGGGCGCTTGGGCACCTGCGCGCCGTCGACCAGGTCGCGGGAGTCCAGCTCCCACTTCTTGCGTCCGCCGTCGAGCAGCTTGACGCTGTCGTGGCCGTAGAGCTTGAAGTACCAGTAGGCGTAGGACGCGAACCAGTTGTTGTTGCCGCCGTAGAGGATGACGGTGTCGTCGTTGGCGATGCCCTTCGCGGACAGCAGCTTCTCGAAGCCCGCCTGGTCCACGAAGTCGCGGCGCACCGGGTCCTGGAGGTCCTGCTTCCAGTCGATCCGGACGGCGTTCTTGATGTGGTTCTTCTCGTAGGCCGAGGTGTCCTCGTCGACCTCGACGATGACGACCTTGGGGTCGTCGATGTGGGCCTCGACCCAGTCGGCGTCTACGAGGACGTCGCTGCGGCTCATGTTCTTCTCCTCCGGGGCAGTTGCGGGGGGCGGGTTTGAGGGGTGCGCACGGGTACTCCGAGTGAGCGCGGCGTGGCCGAAGGCACGCGGCACTGCGCGGGGAACTCGTGAGGGGGACGGCCTCAGGGGGCGGGCCGGCCGGCTGACGACGGGAGCGGACGGCCCGTCAGACAGGGCGACAGAGCATGGCGGCGACGCGGCACAGGTCGACTGCCCGCCGCTTCGTGAGTACCGCCTGTCCCCGTGGACGGAGACCGCTCAATGCGCTCTGCATGCCACCGATCGTAGGGACGGAGAGCGGGGCATGTCACCGGTGTGTCAAATGGCGAGACGTGATTGTCCGCGATATGGGATACGTGTGCCCCGGGCGCGGGCGCGCACCGCCGCGCGGGGCGTCGGTGCAGGTGGGGGGTCTGGCCTGCGGACCGGGGTGTCTCAGGGTGTGGACGGGTGGCGGTCCGGTGGGGCGGTCCGCCACCCGTACGGGCAGGTCAGCCGGTGAGCTTGACGTTGCTGCCGGACGCGGTGACCGTGATGCCCTGCGCGGTCGTGGTCACCTTGTCCAGCTTCAGGTTGCCGGGCAGCTGGTCCAGCTTCCAGGCGTGGTCGGTCTGCGCGCGGACCGACCTCTCGCAGCCGGGGATGGCCCGGCACATCGCCGGGATCCCGTCGGCGCGCACCTGGACGGAATCGCCGTGGACGATGTCGATCGAGCCGGTGACGTCCAGCGAGCTGAGGATCGGGACGTTGGGGGAGATCTTGACCTGGGCGCGGCCGTTCTTCTCGCCGCCATAACTGATCTTGACGCCGCCGCCCGCCGCGTTGGTCAGGTCCGCGAAGCTGATCTCGGCGGTGGCGGTGGCCGAGCCGGCGCTCTCGATGGAGGAGTAGTCGCTGGTCAGCGTGACGTCGCGGAACTGTGCCGACAGGTGCTTGAGGGTCAGCGTGCGGCCCTCGGACTTGGCAGCGAGGTGGTCGAGGTCGGCGTCGACCTCCTGGAGGTTGCGGCTCGCGACCTGGGTCAGGAACGGGAAGCCCTTGATGGAGACGTCGGGGGTCGAGGTGATCCCCTGCATGCTGCGGAGCTTGTCCGCGGCCTTGCCCTCGGCGAAGTTGACCGCGAGGCGGTCGGCGGCCACGAACAGCCCCCCGAATATGACGACCAGGACCAGCAGCACCTTCAGTGCGCGCATCGAACCACTACCCCACATATGACAGTTGGGCCGGGTGTCGCCCCCGGCCGTTGCGTCTACTCCTTATACGCAGACCCCCCGGCCCGCGTTCCCGGGAACCCTAGGGTCTGCCCGGTGGGTCCGGGCAGACCCTAGACGACCCGTCCAGGGCAACGGGAGCGGCGGCCGTGCCGAGCGCGGAATCATGCGCTCGGCACGGCCGCCGGGGTGTGCGCGGGGCACGGGGCCCACGGGTCGCCGTACGGCCGGGGGTCACCCCAGGGCGCGCCCCAGGACGTACACCGCGGGTGCCGCGAGGGCCAGCGGCAGGGCGACGCCGGCCGTCATGTGGACGAAGCGGGACGGGTAGTCGTAGCTGGCCACCCGCAGGCCGATCAGGGCGCAGCCGCCGGCCGCCAGGCCCAGCACGGCGCCGGACGGCCCCAACCCGGTCAGCTGCCCGGCCGCGATACCGGCGCCGGCCGCGGCCAGCAGGGCGATGACGAGGGACAGCACGGAGGGCAGCGGCACCGCCCGGGCGAGGGTCGCCAGCGCGACCGCGGCGGCGCCGACCACCACCGCGTCCGCATCGGCGGCCAGCTGGCCGGAGGCGAGCACCGCCAGCGCGGACGAGGTCAGGCCCGCGGTGAGCGCGTACATCCGCTCGTCCGCGCTGCTGCGGTTGCGCAGCTGGAGGACGAGCACCAACAGGCACCACACGCCGAGCGTGCCGAGAGCCACCAGCGGTGCGTCCTCATGGGGCGTCGCCAGCAGCGCGACATCGGTGGTCACACCGCCGAGGAAGGCCAGCGCGATGCCCTGGCGGGCGGGCCACATGCCGTTCAGTCGGAACCAGCCGGCGGCGGTGACGGCCTGGAGCAGCACCACGGGCACGCAGAGCACCGGGCGGGCGACCGGCGCGGCCACCGCGATCAGCAGCGCGAGCAGGGCGGTCAGCGCGGCCGGCTGGATGCCGGGCGGGATGATCGGCGAGCGGCCCTCGGCGCGGGCGATCTGGTTGGGCTTGAGCGGCGCGGTGGTGACCGGCGCCGAATCGCGGGCGGTGGTGGCGGCCGGTGCGGGCCCGGCCGGTGGCATGGCGGCGGTGGCCGTGGTCTGGTGCTGGGCCGGGACCTGCGCGGCGTAGGCGTCCTGCCCGTAGGCGGCGTGGTGCGGCTGCGCGTACGGGGCGGGGCTGCCGTATCCGTAGGGCTGCTGCGGCTGATGTTGCGGCGGCTGTTGCGGCTGTGGCTGTGGCTGTTGCTGCGGCGGCTGCTGGCCGTAGGCGTCGTACGGCTGCTGCCCGTACGGGTCGCCGTAGATCCGCTGCGGGTTGTACCCGGGGTGCGGGTGCGGGGGAGCGTAGCGGGAGGTGTCGCCGTGCAACGGCGGCGTTGAGGGGTGGTGGTCGGGTGACGGGGGAGCGTAGCGGGAGGTGTCGCCGTGCAACGGCGGCGTTGAGGGGTGGTGGTCGGGTGACGGGTGGGCATGCGGGTCGTACGGGTACTGGTCGGGGTGCTGCGGCTGGTTGTCGCTCATGATCGGTTGCTCATCCTCCGGCGAACGGCGGCAGGACCTCGACGGTGCCGCCCTGGGCCAGCGGCACGTCCGCGTGGTCGCGGGTGCCGACCTGAACGCCGTCCACCAGGAAGGAGCAGCGCAGCAGTACGCGCGCGAACTCCGGGTTCGCGGCATGCGCGGTCCGTGCCGCGTCCAGCGCCTCGGCGAGCGTCGCCGCCGCGTACGGCTCCTCGGCCGTGCCGGCGGCGGCCTTGGCCGCGGCCCAGTAGCGCACGGTGCCAGTTGTTGTCACGGCGGCCTCTTCGTGTCGGGGGCTCTTGCCGCCTCCATGATGGCCTACGCGGCGGCCGGTCCGGATTCGGGCGAGTTGCGATGACGACTGTTCGCACATCGCGGCGTTTCCGTCCCGGATTGGCGAAATTCGGTTGCCGGGGGCGAGTGTTCGCATAGGCTCCCGGATGTGTTGGTCCGACTCGCGCGGGCGCATCTGCGGCCCTATAGGCGCTCGATATCCCTCATCGTTCTGCTCCAGCTGATCCAGACGCTGGCGACCCTCTATTTGCCCACCCTCAATGCCGACATCATCGACAACGGTGTCGTCAAGAACGACACGGGCTACATCCTCCGCGTCGGCGTGTTCATGATCGTCGTGACGGCGCTGCAGGTCGTGTGCGCCATCGCCGCGGTCTACTTCGGTGCCCGTACGGCCATGGGGCTCGGCCGGGACATCCGGGCCGCGATCTTCGACCAGGTGCAGTCCTTCTCCGCGCGGGAGGTGGGCACGTTCGGCGCGCCGTCGCTGATCACCCGCACCACCAACGACGTCCAGCAGGTGCAGATGCTGGTGCTGATGACCTTCACGATGATGGTCTCGGCGCCGATCATGTGCGTCGGCGGCATCCTCATGGCGCTCGACCAGGACGTGCCGCTGTCGGCCCTCCTCCTGGTCATCATCCCGTTCCTCGGGATCCTCCTCGGGCTGATCGTGCGCCGGATGCGTCCGCTGTTCCGCGGCGTGCAGACCCGCATCGACACCGTCAACCGCGTGCTGCGCGAGCAGATCACGGGCATCCGCGTCATCCGGGCCTTCGTCCGCGACCGGTACGAGCGCGAGCGGTTCGCCGCCGCCAACACCGATCTGTACGACGTGTCGCTGCGCGCCGGCCGGCTGATGTCGACGCTGATCCCGTTGGTCATGCTGATCGTGAACCTCTCCAGCGTGGCCGTGGTGTGGTTCGGCGGACTGCGCATCGACGGCGGCGAGATGCAGATCGGCGCGCTGACCGCGTTCCTCAGCTACCTGATGTACATCCTGATGTCGATCATGATGGCGACGTTCATGGTGATGATGCTGCCGCGCGCGGAGGTCTGCGCCGAGCGCATCCAGGAGGTGCTGGCCACCGACTCCAGCGTCACCCCGCCCGCGAACCCGGTCACCGCGCTGCGCCGGCACGGCGAACTGGAGCTGCGCAACGTCGAGTTCCGCTTCCCCGGCGCCGAGCAGCCGGTGCTCAAGGACGTCTCCCTGGTCGCCCGCCCCGGCGAGACCACCGCCGTCATCGGCTCGACCGGCTCCGGCAAGTCGACCCTCCTCGGGCTCGTACCGCGACTGTTCGACGCGACCGGCGGCACGGTCCTGGTGGACGGCGAGGACGTCCGCACCCTGGACCAGGAGACGCTGGCCGACCTCATCGGCCTGGTCCCGCAGAAGCCGTACCTCTTCTCCGGGACGGTCGCGAGCAATCTGCGGTACGGCAATCCGGAGGCCACCGACGACGAGCTGTGGCACGCGCTGGAGATCGCCCAGGCGCGCGACTTCGTCGAGCGGATGGACGGCGGGCTGGACGCGGCCATCGCACAGGGCGGCTCCAACGTCTCCGGCGGCCAGCGGCAGCGACTGGCCATCGCGCGGGCACTGGTCCGCAAGCCGGAGATCTACCTCTTCGACGACTCCTTCTCCGCGCTGGACTACGCCACGGACGCCGCCCTGCGCGCCGCGCTGTCCCGTGAGACGGACCGGGCCACCGTGGTGATCGTCGCCCAGCGCGTCGCGACGATCCGCGGCGCCGACCGGATCGTGGTCCTCGACGAGGGCCGGATCGTCGGCACCGGTACCCACGCCGAGCTGATGGCCGGCAACGAGACCTACCGGGAGATCGTGCTCTCCCAGCTCACCGAGCAGGAGGCGGCGTGACCACCGCGGACAAGAGAGCGGCCGGTACGGAGACGGCCGCCGAGGGGGCTCCCGCAGCGGCGCCCGACGAGGCCGCGAAGCCGGCCCCGCGGCCCGGCCCGGCCGGCCGCGGCCCGATGGCCCGCATGATGAGCGGCCCGATCGACAAGTCGCTCGACTTCAAGAACTCCGGCCGGCGGCTGCTGGCCCAGATGCGGCCGGAGCGCGGCCTCATCACCGTCGCGCTGCTGCTGGGCGTCCTGAGCGTGGCGCTGACGGTCGTCGGGCCCAAGGTCCTCGGCCGGGCCACCGACCTGATCATGGCGGGCATCGTGGGCCGCCAGCTGCCGGCCGGCATCACCAAGGCGCAGGCCGTCGACCAGTTGCGGGCGCACGGCCAGGGCGGGCTCGCCGACATGCTCGGCACGATGCCGGTGGTCCCCGGCCACGGCATCGACTTCGGCGCCGTCGGCACGGTCCTGCTCTGGGTCACGCTGATCTACGTCGGCTCGTCCGTCTTCGGCTTCGTCCAGGCCCGGATCGCCACCCTGCTCGCGCAGCGCACGGTCTTCCGGCTGCGCGAGCAGGTCGAGGAGAAGCTGGCCCGGCTGCCGCTGAGCTACTTCGACAAGCAGCAGCGCGGCGAGGTGCTGTCCCGCGCGACCAACGACATCGACAACGTCCAGCAGACGCTCCAGCAGACCCTCAGCCAGATCGTGGTGTCGGTGCTGACGATCCTGGGCGTGCTGGTCATGATGTTCTGGATCTCGCCGCTGTTGGCGCTCGTCGCGCTGGTGACCGTGCCGGTCTCGGTCGTGGTCGCCGCCAAGATCGGCAAGCGGGCGCAGCCGCAGTTCGTCCAGCAGTGGATGACGACCGGCAAGCTGAACGCACACATCGAGGAGATGTACACCGGCCACTCGCTGGTCAAGGTCTTCGGCCGCCAGCGGGAGTCCGCCGCGCTGTTCCGCGAGCAGAACGAGGCGCTCTACGCCGCCGGGTTCAAGGCCCAGTTCATCTCCGGGATCATCCAGCCCGCGATGATGTTCATCGGGAACCTCAACTACGTCCTGGTGGCGGTGGTCGGCGGCCTCCGCGTCGCCTCCGGCGCGCTGTCCATCGGTGACGTGCAGGCGTTCATCCAGTACTCCCGCCAGTTCAGCCAGCCGCTGACCCAGGTCGCCTCGATGGCCAACCTCGTCCAGTCCTGTGTCGCCTCCGCCGAGCGGGTCTTCGAACTCCTCGACGCCCCGGAGCAGGCCCCGGACCCCGAGCGGCCGGTCCGCCCCGACGAGGTCAGGGGCCGGGTCGCCTTCGAGGACGTGTCCTTCCGCTACGACGAGAACAAGCCGCTCATCGACGGCCTCTCGCTGGCCGTCCACCCCGGCCAGACCGTCGCGATCGTCGGCCCGACCGGCGCGGGCAAGACCACCCTGGTCAACCTGCTGATGCGGTTCTACGAGGTCAGCGGCGGCCGGATCACCCTGGACGGCGTCGACATCGCCGGGATGTCCCGCGAGGAGCTGCGCGGCAACATCGGCATGGTCCTCCAGGACACCTGGCTGTTCGGCGGCACCATCGCCGAGAACATCGCCTACGGCGCCCCCGAGGGCACCTCCCGCGACAAGGTCGTCGAGGCCGCCCGGGCCACCCACGTCGACCGGTTCGTCCGCACCCTGCCCGACGGCTACGACACCGTCATCGACGAGGAGGGCGGCAACGTCTCGGCCGGCGAGAAGCAGCTGATCACCATCGCGCGAGCGTTCCTCGCCGAGCCGGCCATCCTCGTCCTGGACGAGGCCACCAGCTCGGTCGACACCCGCACCGAGGTCCTCATCCAGCACGCGATGGCCCAACTCCGCACCGGCCGCACCAGCTTCGTCATCGCGCACCGGCTCTCCACCATCCGCGACGCGGACGTCATCCTGGTGATGGAGAACGGCGCGATCGTCGAACAGGGCTCGCACGACGCCCTGCTGGCGGCCGACGGCGCCTACGCCCGGCTGTACGCGGCGCAGTTCGCGGAGGCGGTGGCGGAGACCGAGTGACCCGCGGCAGCGTGCGCGCTGCCGCCCGCCGTGCGCGCGATCGCCGCCGACCCCCGCCGGGTCGGCGGCGATCGCCGTATCCGGCGGCCCGTCCTGGTCCGCGGGCCGGCTCAGCCGGTGTGCGCCGCCACCCAGGCGCCGATCCTGCCCAGCAGCGCCGCGTCCGCCGCGTCCGCCGCGTGCCCGAAGCCGGGCGGGGGCGCTGACGGCGACGAATGCATCGGGGCGCGCAACCGTGCGCTCCCTGTGCTCCCGCTGGCCGAAAACCGTTCCCTGCCGTCCGTAGAGCGCGGCCTGCCGCAGGACGACCGAGCCGCCCGATCACCGCCCCTCGTGGAGGGGTCCTCGCCCCGCCCGCTGTATTCAAGAGCCGACGGTGGCGACCCGGCGGTGGCCTGGGGAGCGGGCCCAGCGGAGGGCGGCGGCCGGGTCCGGCACCTCTCGGTCGCCGACGGTGGGGCGTCCGCCGGAGCCGCCGTGGCCCCGGAAGGAGAACGTGATCACGTCCGCATGCTGGGAAAGAGCGGCCGAGGCGCGACGCGGTGCGGGTTTTTCCAGGCGGGTTTCTCCAGGGAGCCGGTGAAGCCGTGCGCCGGGACGATCGTCAGGTCGCCGGCGGGCGCCGCGGCGGGCTCACGGGGCGCTTCCGCAGGGGCCGTTCGGGGGTGTGGACGGCCCCGATCCGTACGCCGTCGTCCGTCAACAATGCCGCGGGGTGACCACTCGAAGTGATCGACGGAACACAAGAACGCGCAAAATCGGCCTCGGGTCCGCAAGTCATGTGAGCTATTCTGCTGGGCAAGAAGGATCCGGGCAGCGTCGCCCCCGGGTCCTTTTGTGCTTTCACACACGCAGTCCGTGTGACCGGAAGCACCCCGTACGAAGCAGAGCCGCAGACTCCCCCGGCCAGGCCGGGTGGTGCCCCCGTCGCAGGGACCGAGGAGGAACCAGACGTCATGGGCAAGCGAAGCGCGCAGGACAGTGAGCCGCACAGGATGAAGCTCGCCGGAAACCGGGTAGGTGGTCGGAAGTGAGTTCGCTTCTGCTGCTGACCAACGCACTCCAGCCGTCGACGGAGGTGCTTCCGGCGCTCGGCCTGCTGCTGCACAGCGTCCGGGTCGCCCCCGCCGAGGGCCCGGCCCTGATCGACACCCCCGGGGCCGACGTCATACTGATCGACGGCCGCCGCGATCTTCCGCATGTGCGGTCCCTGTGCCAGCTGCTGCGGTCCACGGGCCCGGGCTGTCCGCTGGTGCTGGTGGTGACGGAGGGCGGGCTGGCCGCCGTGACCGCCGACTGGGGCGTCGACGACGTGATGCTCGACACGGCGGGCCCCGCCGAAGTGGAGGCGCGGCTGCGGCTGGCGATGGGCCGCCAGCAGATCACCACCGACAACGGCCCCATGGAGATCCGCAACGGTGATCTCTCGGTGGACGAGGCCACCTACAGCGCCAAGCTGAAGGGCCGCGTGCTGGACCTGACCTTCAAGGAGTTCGAGCTGCTGAAGTACCTGGCGCAGCACCCGGGCCGGGTCTTCACCCGCGCCCAGCTCCTCCAGGAGGTCTGGGGCTACGACTACTTCGGCGGCACCCGCACGGTCGACGTGCACGTCCGGCGGCTGCGCGCCAAGCTCGGTCCCGAGCACGAGTCGCTGATCGGCACGGTCCGCAACGTCGGCTACCGCTTCGTCACGCCGGAGAAGGGGGAGCGGGCGGCGGCCGAGGCCAAGGCCAAGGACGGCGCCGCGAGGGCGGCCGAGGACGGCGGCGGGGACACCGCCGCTGGTGACGGCGCTCGCAAGGCGCCCGCGAGCGCGTCCCGGCCGGGTGCCGAATCCGGGTCCGCACAGCCTGCCCGCCGGTAGGACCACCCGCGTAGACTGCCGCGCGTGGCCAAGGTGACGAGGGATGACGTAGCAAAACTGGCGGGGACATCCACCGCCGTTGTCAGTTACGTCATCAACAACGGACCAAGGCCGGTCGCCCCGGCCACGCGCGAGCGGGTGCTCGCCGCCATCAAGGAGCTCGGCTACCGGCCCGACCGGGTCGCGCAGGCGATGGCGTCCCGGCGTACGGACCTCATAGGTCTGATCGTGCCGGACACCCGGCAGCCGTTCTTCGCGGAGATGGCGCACGCCGTCGAGCAGGCCGCCTCCGAGCGCGGAAAGATGGTGCTGGTCGGCAACGCCAACTACATCGACGAGCGCGAGGTGCACTATCTGCGCGCGTTCCTCGGGATGCGGGTCTCCGGCCTGATCCTGATCAGCCAGGGGCCCAGTGAGCACGCCGCCGCCGAGATCGACGCCTGGGACGCCCGGGTGGTGCTCCTGCACCGGCGGCCGGACGCCATCGACGACGTCGCGGTGATGACGGACGACATCTGGGGCGCGCAGCTGGCGACCCGGCATCTGCTGGAGCACGGCCATCCGTACGTGGCCTTCCTGGGCGGTACGGAGGAGACGCCGAAGTCCGGCGACCCGGTCACCGACCACGTGGAGGGCTGGCGGCGGGCCATGCTGGAGTCCGGGAAGTCGCCGGAGGGCCGCTACTTCGAGGCCCCGTACAACCGCTATGACGCCTACGAGGTCGCGCTGCGGGTGCTGGCCGGGCCGGACCGGCCGCCGGCCATCATGTGCGCCACCGACGACCAGGCGATCGGCGTGCTGCGGGCCGCCCGCGAGCTGCGGATCGACGTACCGGGTGAGCTGGCGGTCGCGGGCTTCGACGATGTGAAGGAGGCCGCGCTCACCGATCCGCCGCTGACCACGGTCGCCTCGGACCGGCAGGCGATGGCGCGGGCGGCGGTCGACCTGGTGCTGGACGACGGGCTGCGGGTGGTCGGCTCGCGCCGGGAGCGGCTGCGGCAGTTTCCCTCGCGGCTGGTCGTGCGGCGCTCCTGCGGCTGCGGGAGCTGAGCGGGCCGGGCGCCGCCGAGCGCGGACGACCGGCCGCACCGGGGCGCCCTTATACCGGGCATACCGACTTCTGTTGGGTCTCTCAGGGCGTTCTCAGACGGTTCTCATGCAGCGCCCGCAGAGTCGTGGCCATGACCGAGAGCTACCGCCGCAGCGGCGATGAGATGCCCCAGGACCGGCCGTACGCATACGGCACCGAGTACGGCAGCACGCCCGGCGGCACCCAGGGCGCCGACCAGGGCCGGATGTACGCCGGCGCCGGCGAGCCGGGCGCCGTACCGCCGCCCCCGCCGTACACCCCGGGGTACTCGGACGCGGGCGACGCCGGGGCGGCCGAGCCGCGGCGCCGGGCCCGCCGGCCGATCGCGCTGATCGCGGCGGTGGCGCTGGCCTCCGGTCTCATCGGCGGCGGCAGCGCGGCGCTGATAGCCGGCGCCACGCAGAACGGTGCCCAGTCCAGCGGCGCCTCCACCCCGCTCGTCAACGCCGGGCAGAACTCCGGCGGCGGCGTCGCCGGGGTCGCCAAGGCGGTCAGCCCGGCCATCGTGGAGATCAAGGCGAGGTCGGCGGGCGGCGAGTCCACCGGCTCGGGCGTGGTCATCACCGGCAGCGGCGAGATCATCACCAACAACCACGTGGTGTCCGGCGTCCCCAAGGTGACCGTCACCTTCAGCGACGGCAGCCGGAAGACCGCGACGGTCGTCGGCACCGACCCCGCCAAGGACCTGGCGCTGATCAAGGTCCAGGGCGCGAGCGGCCTGACCCACGCCACGCTCGGAGACTCCGGCAAGCTCGCGGTCGGCGACCCGGTGGTGGCGATCGGCTCGCCCGAGGGCCTGACCGGCTCGGTGACCAGCGGCATCGTCTCCGCGCTCAACCGCGATGTGACCGTCCCCAAGGAGAGCGGCCAGGGCCAGGACCAGGGACAGGGGCAGGGCGGCGGCTTCGGCGGCGGCCGGGGCGGCTGGCCGTTCGAGTTCGGCGGCAACCAGTACAACGGCGACACCGGCTCGTCCAAGACCTCGTACAAGGCGATACAGACCGACGCCGCGCTCAACCCCGGCAACTCCGGCGGTGCCCTGATCAACCTCCAGGGGCAGATCATCGGCATCAACTCGGCGATGTACTCCCCGAGTTCGTCGGACAGCAGCCAGGCGGGCAGCGTCGGCCTCGGCTTCGCCATACCGATCAACACGGTCAAGGCCGACCTGGCCTCCCTGCGCGGCGGCGGCAGCGGCGGCGGCAACAGCGGGGTCTGACCGGCGCCCGCCGCGGACGCCGGTTGTCCACAGGCGCCTCCGCCGGTGCGGCATCCGTGCCAGGCTGAAGGTGAGGAAGGTCCAGCCGGTCCGCGACGCACCCCGAGGTAGCCACGCACATGAGCCCCGCCGAGCACGGTGATCACCCCGCCCGCATCCTGATCGTCGACGACGAGCCCGCGGTCCGCGAGGCCCTGCAGCGCTCGCTCGCCTTCGAGGGGTACGGCACGGAGCAGGCGGTCGACGGCCTGGACGCGGTGGAGAAGGTCGCCGCGTACGACCCCGAACTGATCGTGCTGGACGTGCTCATGCCCCGGATGGACGGGCTCACGGCCGCCCGCCGGCTGCGGGCGAACGGGGTGACCGTACCGATCCTGATGCTGACCGCCCGGGACACCGTCGGCGACCGGGTCACCGGTCTGGACGCCGGCGCCGACGACTACCTCGTCAAGCCCTTCGAGCTGGACGAGCTGCTGGCCCGGATCCGCGCGCTGCTCCGCCGCAGCTCGTACGCGGCGGCGGCCGGCGCCACCCCGCCCGACGAGAGCGAGCTGCTGACCTTCGCCGACCTGCGGATGAACCTGGGCACCCGCGAGGTCGTCCGCGGCAGCCGGCCCGTCGAGCTGACCCGCACCGAATTCACCCTGCTGGAGATGTTCCTGGCCCATCCGCGCCAGGTCCTCACCCGCGAACAGATCCTGAAAGCCGTATGGGGCTTCGACTTCGAACCGACCTCCAACTCCCTCGACGTGTACGTGATGTATCTGCGCCGCAAGACCGAAGCGGGCGGCGAGCCGCGGCTCGTCCACACCGTCCGTGGAGTCGGCTACGTTCTTCGCTTGGACGGCGGCGCGGAATGAGCGCCACCGGCGAGCCGAACGGGCCGGACGGCACCCGCCGTTCCTGGGTCGGCCTGACCCGCTACCACCAACTGCCGCTGCGCTCCCGCCTGGCGCTGCTCACCGCGGTCGCGGTCGCCTTCGCGGTGGCCCTGTCGGCCGCCGCCTGCTGGCTGATCACCCGCGACCGGCTCACCGAACAGCTCGACACGACGCTGAGCACCGTCGACGTGAACTCCGACTACGTCCAGGCGCTCAGCGCCCGCTGCGTCACCGGAACGCTGCCCAACGTCCGCTTCCAGCCCACCCCGTACACCATCCAGTTGGTGACCCCGTCCGGCTATGTCTGCACCTCGCCGGACAAGTGGCAGATCCCCGCCCAGCACAAGGACGAGGCGGTCGCCGACGGGCGGCTGGCCAGCGCCGTGCACACCACCAGGGACGTGAACGGCACCGAGATGCGGGTCTCGACCGTCCCCTACCGCGGGCCGGGCACCGACATCCAGGGCAACCACCTGGCGATCTCCGTGGCCGCGCCGATGGATCAGGTCACCGATCCGCTCTACCAGCTCGCGCTGGTGCTGCTGGTCGTCGCCGGGGTCGGGGTGCTGGGCGCCGCCACCGCCGGCCTGTGGGTGGCCCGCGCGGGCCTCAAGCCGGTGGACCGGCTGACCGACGCCGTCGAGCACGTCGCCCGCACGCAGGACCTGACCATCCGTATCCCCACGGACGGCGAGGACGAGATCGCCCGCCTCTCCCGGTCCTTCAACGCCATGACCGCCGCACTGGCCGCCTCCCGCGAACTCCAGCAGCAGCTGATCGCCGACGCCGGTCACGAACTCCGTACGCCGCTGACCTCCCTCCGCACCAACATCGACCTCCTGGAGCGCAGCGAACGCTCCGGCCGGCAGATCCCGGCGGCCGACAAGGCGGCCCTGCTGACGTCGGTCAAGGCCCAGATGGGCGAGCTGGCCGCCCTCATCGGCGACCTCCAGGTGCTCTCCCGCCCGCCCGAGAACGGTTTCGGCGCCCCCTCGGCGGCCGTCCGCGTCGTGGCGCTCCACGACGTCGTCGGCTCCGCCCTCGAACGCGCCCGGCTGCGCGGCCCGTCGCTGGCCATCACCGCCGACCTCGACCCCTGGTTCGTACGCGCCGAACCGGCCGCACTGGAGCGCGCGGTGGTCAACCTCCTCGACAACGCGGTCAAGTTCAGCCCGTCCGGCGGCACGGTCGAGGTCCGGCTGAAGAGCGGCGCGCTGACGGTGCGGGACCACGGCCCCGGCATCCCCGAGGACGAGCTCCCGCACGTCTTCGAGCGCTTCTGGCGCTCCCCCTCCGCCCGCAGCCTCCCCGGCAGCGGTCTGGGCCTGTCCATCGTGGCCCGCACGGCGGAACAGGCGGGCGGCGGCGTGCGCCTGCGCAACGCACCGGGCGGCGGTACGGAGGCCCTGCTGACCATGCCGGGAGCGGCCACTCCGCCACCGGCGACACCGGGGGAGGAGCCGGGGGAGGCGTAGCGGATCCGGGACGTGCACCGACGCGTCGTCCGACGAGCCGGAACTCCTTCCGCGTTCCTTCTCCTTCGCCTAATCGGCCTTCTTCGGCTTCTTCGCCGCATCGCCGAACGGCAGGTCCGACCCCGTCAGATCGACGTGGATGCCGTCGCGTTCCACGGAGATGTTCCGCAGCCGGACGTCGCCCGGTGTCTTCGGGAGCTGGAAGGAGAGCGACAGCCGGTCGGCGATCTGCGGCTTGGTCAGACCGGTCAGCGCGCCGAGCACCTTCGGGTCGATGCCGACCTTCTGCAGCAGCCAGGGGTGGTCCGTCACCACGTCGACGAGGTTGACCTGCATCAGCTGGTGGACGAAGCGTGGCGACCCGATCAGCTCGTGCAGCTTGTCGTCGCTGCGCAGCGCCGCGTCGATGTAGTCCTTCGGGATCCCGATGCGTTCCGCGATGGCCGGAATGCTCAGCATCGCCTTCACCTTGGCGGCCTGCCGGCTGACCTCGGCGGCGGCCTTGGGGGTCAGCCGCAGCCCCTCGTCCTTTCCGGTGCCCGGCCGGTAGACGGCGACATCGCCGATGTCGAGCTGCATCTGGCTGATGTCCGTGGAGACTCCCCGGTCACCGTTGCGCTCAATACGTGCCTCGGCATGAACGCGCAAGGTGCGGCCCGCGATGGGCAGTTCGCCGACCGCCCGGACGCCGTTCGTCCCCATTCCGCTGAACTTCACCTGGGAGGCGCCGAGTTCGCGGTTCATGTCATCGAAGGCCAGCAGCACACTGCCGTGCATGGCACCGATGGTGGCGCCCTTGATGTCGGTCGGCAGATCCCCGTCCAGCCGGATGTCCTTCGCGCTCGCCTCGACCTTCGCCAGCGAGACGCGGTCCGCGGCGACGTTCGGGATGATGACGTCCACCTGGTCCAGCCGCTTGTCCCACACCTGGGTGAGGAAGGGGAACCCCTTGATGTCGACTTCCGGCCTGGCCTGGAGGTGCAGCGCCTTCTTCACCTCCTCCTCGGCCTTGTTCTGTGCGTAGAGGACGGCGAACCGGTCGCCGAGGGTGAGGATTCCGGCGCACACCAGCAGCGCGACCAGCAGCTTGACGGTGCGCGGTACGGCCGCGAACCGGCTGATCCCGCGCTTCGTCCGGCGGTGGTTGGGCGGCGCCCACTCCTCGTCCTCGTCATCCGCGCGCAGCCCCAGACCCAGCGGGTCGTCGCTCTCGTCACGCTCGTTGAGATACGACCGCCGGCGGGGCGCCGCCGCGTACTCCGCGGCGTATTCCGGCTCCGGCTCCGGCTCCGGATCCGCGAGGGCGGCCAGATCCGCGTACGGATTGACCTTTTCCAGCTCTCTCGTGTCGCCCTGCGGGTCGTCCTGGCCGCCCGGCATACGGGAATTGAGGGACTGCTGACCGGCGGGTATCGGCGAGGGTGAAGCTATGCGTATGGGGGTTCGCATCAGCACATCCCACCATGAGCGGGACCCCGGAACGCAAGTCTGACCCGCGGAATGTGAGATACGCGAAAGTTGTCCGGACGGCCTTGGCGAAAATTTACCGCGCTCCGGCACGCACCTGAACTAGCGTCAGCCCTCTGGGCGGCGTGCCACGCCACGCCCCGCGCATCCTCGACCCTTCTGATTCATCTGCTTCCTTCGAAGGAGTGCCCATGATCGTGGTAACCGGAGCAACCGGCAACATCGGCCGCAGCCTTGTCGCCCGCCTCCTTGAGGAAGGCGCCGCCGTCCGCGCGCTGACCCGTGACCCGGCGCGGGCCGGACTCCCGGAGAGAGCCGAGGTGGTCCGCGCCGACCTCGGCGAGGAGACCGAACTCACTCCGCTCCTCACCGACGCCGACGCCCTCTTCCTCAACCTCGCGGCCGGTGGCGGCGAGGCCGCGACCCGGCTGATCGACGCCGCGGCCAAGGCCGGCGTCCGCCGTATCGTCCTCAACTCCTCCCTCTCGGTGACCGATACGCCCGCCGACGAGACCAACTTCATCGCCCGCAACCACGCCGCGCTGGAGCGCGCGGTACGCGACTCCGGCCTGGAGTGGACCTTCCTCCGCGGTGGCAACTACGCCACCAACGCACTCAATTGGGCCTCGGCCATCCGCGAGTCGGGCGTGGTCCGCGACCCGCACCCGGGCGCCCAGGGCGTCCCCGTCCACGAGGCCGACCTCGCGGACGTCGCCGCCGTCGCCCTCCTGGACCGCACCGGCGCCCACCGGAACCAGACCTACCTGCTGACCGGACCGGAGTCGCTCACCAACGCCCAGCAGGTCGCCGCCATCGGCGAGGCGATCGGCCGCCCGACCCGCGTGGAGCAGATCTCGGAGGATGAAGCCGCCGAGGCCATGTCCGGCCCCCACTTCCCGGTCGAAGCCGCCCGCGAACTCGTCCGCCTCTTCGGCCAGTCGGTCGACGCCCCCCTCTTCCCCGTCTCCGACGCCGTCGAGCGCCTCACCGGCCACCCGGCCCGCCCCTTCGCCCAGTGGGCCCGGGACCACGCGGGGGACTTTTCCTGAGGGGACCTTTCCTGATCGCCGCACAGGCTGTTGTCTGCTGGCCGCCGGGGCGGAGGCACCCGGCGGCCAGCTGACAGGGAGATGGCGGCTACGTCAGCCGACTGCAGTCCGCTCGCGTCCCGGCCCCGCAACGACGGCACCGCCACGGCGGGTAGGTCAGGCTGAGAAGAGCTGTGGGCGGGGGCAGCGACGACCTGACATCGGCACCTCCGGACGTGCCGAGAGCAGCGAGCAGCAGTCAGGGCTGGTCGCGACGCCGCAGCGATCGTCTCCCAGTCGGGACATGTCCAGGCCCGGGCATGCCCATGGGTGTCATGTGCCCGTCAATCCCGTATCCGGAACCCGTTAAAGATCCTTACTGGGCGCGCCGCTCCCCGGCGTACTGCTGAAGGCTTGTACGCGATCGACGAGCGGGAGTTGGATGACTGGGCAATACGGTGTCGAGCCGACGGCGTTAACGGATCTGGCAGGCAAGTTCGACCTGCAAGCGGAGGATCTGGCCGACCCGATACATGCGTTCGCGGGGACGTCGGCCGAGGTGGGAGAGGCGTTCGGCGCTCTCGGCGCCTGCGATGGCGCGATGGAGAAGTACCAGAAGTTGCTGGCCGGCACGCTGGAGGCGCTGAGTCACCTTCCCGAGGTGTTCACCGGCGACGCCGCCCGGCTGCGGATCAACGCGTCGAACTACCAGGACGCGGACCAGGTCGCCATCGGCCACCTCCAGTCCGCGGCCCGGGTCCAGTGGGCGTGACGTGAACATCAACGGCTGGATCGACGGCAAGGTCCTGGAGACCCTCCAGGCGTTCGGTGTGGAACTCCCCGGCGGCAACGGCGACACGCTCCGCTCGATCGCCCGTGCCTGGGACACCATGGGCACCGAACTGGCCCATCGCGTAAAGGCCATCGACACCGCCATCGACGCTGTCGACAAGCAGGGTTGGCACGGCGCGGCCCGCGACGCCTTCGAGAAGCACTGGCGGGACCAGAAGAAGACCATCACCGACATCGCGAACAACTTCCACCATGTCGCCGACGGGTTGCGGGAGTTCGCGGACGAGATCGACAAGATCAACGAAGAGATCATCGACATCTGCGTCCAGATCGCGGAGATGGAGTTGCTCGGCGTCGCGCTGTCCGCCTTCACTGGTTTCGTCTCCGACCTCGTCGCCAATACGGCCGTGGCCGCGAAGGTCGCCAAGATCGTGGACCTGGTCAAGCTGTTCACCTCGGCGGCGGAGAAGGTGGCGGCTCTGTTGGAGCGCTTCGGCATGATGAGCGCCAAGGGCGCAGAAGCGCTTTCCGCGTTGGCCCGATTCGGCGCCAAGTTCCTCGCGAAGGGAGCGGAGAGCTTCGCCACGAACTTCGTCGCCGACTCGGGCAGCCTGATGCTCAACCAGGCGCTCACCGGTCAGCCGGTGACGGTGGGCGAAGATTTCCGCACCGCCGGTAAGGAAGCCGCGGGCACGGCCGTGTTCACTGCGGGCGGGGCATCGCTGGCGGAGGGCGCCAATCTGACGGGCCGCTTCGGAAGGGTGCTCAGCGGCGAGGGCCGGGCCGGCAACGCCGCCAATGGTGCGGTCGGCAACATCGCGGGTGGTCTCACTGCTGACGTATGGGACGGTAAGGACATCGAGACCATAGCGTGGGATGCGGGAACGAACGCCTCTACCGGCGCCCTCGGAAATGCCGCCGGTGATGTCCACTTCGGGAACCAGGAGGGACACAGCCTCGGAGGCCGGGAAGTGGCTCAACACCACCAGTACAAGGACACGCTGTACCGAGACGGCTTCGGCACCGGCCTCAACACGGGGATTTACGAGGGGGGTTCCGGGATCGAGTCGGACATGCAGGACCTGCCAAAGAAGCCGAGAAGGGGGAGAGTGACCCGTGCCCGGTGGGCCTCACGGCGTGACCTTGGCGGCGGTCGTACACATTGACCCGAATCACCCTGATCCAGGCTGGGCGCCCTTGCTTTTGGCGCTCCTCGGGCTCGCCGGGTGCCTGATCGCCGGTTCCGGTGTCTACATGACCCTTGCCCTCCGTCGTGCCTACGACGGGAAGAAGTGGGGGGACTACGTGGTCGGGCCGGTCATGCTCGTCATCGGCCTCGCCGTCGCCACCGTCGGTTTCGGCTTCGGTTTCGGGTTGTTGTGATGGACGCCGCGAGCACGGTGATCCTGGCAGGGGTCGCGCACATCCCGAAGCACGACCCCGGCTGGGCTCCCTCCTTCGAGCTGCTCCTCGGGATCTTCGGTTGCCTGGTCGTCTGTGCCGGTGTCGTCTTGACCAACGGGCTCTGGCGGATCAAGGACGGGAAGAGCTGCTTCACCTACCTGTTCGGGCCGGTGGTCCTCGCCATCGGCCTGGCCATGACCATCGCCGGTCTCGGCCTCGCCTTCCACCTGCTGTAGCGCGGTGCGCCCCGCAGCGGCCCCGGCCGTCCGCCTCTGCCCCGGGCGGGCGGCCGGGGGCAGTACGCGGCGGCGCCCGCGACTCCCCCGCGGCCCGGCGGCCTCGTCGTACGCTTCACACATGACTGACGCTGCACAGGAGATGGGCCGGACCGGCCGCAGGATCCAGGTGGTCGACGAGGTCGCGCCGGATGAGGCCGCGACCGTCCTCGATCTGATCGAACGGGCCGCGCGGACGGACGGGCAGCCGGCCGTGTCCGAGCAGGGCCGGCTCCAGTTGCGGGGCGGCAAGCGGGCGGGCGTCCGGCATGTGCTGGTGTACGTGCCCGGGGACGACGGCGGCCAGCTGGTCGCGTACGGGCAGCTGGAGGACACCGATCCGGTGGAGGCGCCGGCCGCCGAGCTGGTGGTCCATCCGGGGCACCGCGGCCGGGGGCACGGCCGGGCGCTGGGCGGTGAGCTGATGGAGCAGTCCGGGCGCCGGCTGCGGGTGTGGGCGCACGGCGGGCACCCGGCCGCCCGGCACCTCGCGCAGACCCTGGGGCTGACGATGTTCCGGGAGCTGCGGCAGATGCGGCGCTCGCTGGCGGACCTGGACCTGCCGGAGCCGGTGCTGCCTGAGGGCGTGACCGTCCGTACCTTCCAGCCGGAGACCGATGACGCGGCGTGGCTGGAGGCGAATGCCGAGGCGTTCGCGCACCACCCCGAGCAGGGCTCGCTGACCCAGCGGGATCTGGACGACCGCAAGGCCGAGCCGTGGTTCGACCCGAAGGGCTTCTTCCTGGCGGAGAAGGACGGCCGGCTGGTCGGCTTCCACTGGACCAAGGTGCACGCCGAGGAGGGCCTCGGCGAGGTCTACGTCCTCGGCGTGCGGCCGAGCGCGCAGGGCGGCGGGCTGGGCAAGGCGCTGACCACGGTCGGGCTGCGGCACCTGGCGGGGCAGGGGCTGGCGACGGTGATGCTGTACGTGGACGCGGACAACCTGGCGGCGGTGAGCGTGTACGAGCGGCTGGGGTTCGTCACGCACGAGACGGATCTGATGTACCGGTCGGAGACCTGATCCGGTTTGACTTCCGCTCCTCGCCCTAAAGGGCGGGGATTCCTACCACGGTCGGCTGACCGTCTCGGTGGGTTCCTGCTTCACCGCGCTGCGCGGGCACGAATGCCCGTCTTACCTGCGCTCCACAGGCTGATACCGCCAGTCCGGCGGCCTTGGCGACGTTGACCGCCGCATTGATGTCCCGGTCCAGGACGGCCCCGCAAGCTCCACACGTCCACTCACGGACGTTCAACGGCTTGGGGCCGTCCTTGACGCCGCAGGTCGAGCAGACCTGGGAGGTGGGCTCGAAGCGTCCGATGCGGTGGAAGCCGCGCCCGTATCGCACGGCCTTGTACTCCAGGAACGCTACGAACTGGGACCAGCCCGCATCGTGCACGGACGTGGCCAGGCGCGTTCGGGCGAGTCCCTTGACCGTCAGGTCCTCAACGGCAACCGCTTGGTTCTCGCGGATGATCTTCGTTGAGAGCTGGATTGGGGTCTCCCCTGCTCGAACGCAGTTGAGAGCTTGGGGAAGGAACTCGCGCCGCGCATCGGCCACCCGTCCATGGGCGCGCGCGACCTTGATACGGGCCTTGGTCCGGTTGTTGCCGCCCTTGGCCTTCCGACCCAGGTTCTGCTGCGCCTTCTTCAGCTTCTTCTCGGCCCGGCGCAGGAAACGCGGGGCTTCGATCTTCGTGCCGTCCGAGAGGATCACAAAGTGGGACAGGCCCAGGTCGATGCCGACCACGGCGCCCGTCTCGGGCAGTTCCTCGATGTCGGTCTCGACCACGAAGGAGGCGAAATACCGGCCGCCCGCGTCCTTGACCACGGTCACCGTGGACGGCACCGAAGGCAGTGCGCGGGACCACTTCACCCGCACATCGCCGATCTTCGGCAATGCCAGGTCGCCGCCGGTCGTGATCTTCCAGCGGGCGTTGGCGGTGAACCGGACAGTCTGCCGGTTGTCCTTGCGGCTCTTGAACCGGGGTGCGCCCATGAGCGGGCGCTTGCCCTTCAAACCGTCGAAGAAGTTCTTGTATGCCGTGTCCAGGTCCCGAAGGGACTGTTGCAGGACGACGGCCGAGACCTCGCCGAGCCAGGCCCGTTCTTCGGTCTTCTTCGCCTCGGTGATCAGCAGCTTCGACAGGTCCCCGGTCTTCGGGAACGCCTCACCGCCTGCGCGGGCGGTCTCACGGGCCCGAAGGGCGTCGTTGTAGACCACCCGCGCACACCCGAACGCACGGGCCAGCGCAAAACGCTGGGGCCCGTTCGGGTAGAGGCGGAAGGAGTACCGAAGCTGCATGTAGGTCACCGTAGTGCAGTTGGTTTATGGCTGACATGCAGAACATCCGTGCAGGCCAACACTGCACGTTCGCGCTCCACGCCCACTTGGTTTTCGTGACGAAGTACCGTCACAAGGTCTTCAACGATGCGCACCTCAAGCGGACAGAGGAGATCATGCGCGCCGTCTGCGCCGACTTCGCGTACGAGCTGATCGAGTTCAACGGCGAGAACAACCACGTCCACCTGTCGGCGAAGTTCCCGCCGAAGGTCGCCCTGTCCAAGTAGGTCAACAGCCTCAAAGGCGTCAGCTCCCGCAGGCTCCGCCAGGAGTACCCGGAACTGGTCCGGCACCACTCGCGGGCACAGCGGCTGTGGTCCGGCTCGTACTTCGCCGGATCGGTCGGCGGGGCTCCGCAGTCGATCGTCCGTCAGTACATCGAGCAGCCGAATCATCCGCTCCAGCCTGCGGTTCAGAGCACTTCTCAGAACCGCTTCACCACCGAGCCAAAGCCCGGTGCACTGCGATGATCCCGGTAGCGGGATCAGATGCGGCGTATCGGGATCCGGCGTGGCGCGCGAAGGGCCGGGGTGGACCGTGGGCGGTCCGCCCCGGCCCTTCGCATGCCGTCCGGCCGCGGTCGCGGCCACCACGGCTGCGGCCATGAGGCACCGGACGGAGCCTCAAGGACCCGGAGGTCAGGACCTCAAGACCCGCCGGACGGGGCCTCGAAGACCCGTCGGACAGGGGCTCAGGGCCGCGGCTGCCGCTGCTCCTGCTGGGCGCGCCACTCGCGCGCCAGCATCGCGTAGACCACCTCGTCGCTCCATTCGCCGTCGAGGAACTCGTTCTCCCGGAGGTGGCCCTCGCGGCGCATGCCCAGCCGCTCCAGCAGCTTGGCGGAGGCGGTGTTGCGACCGTCCAACTCCGCCTGGATGCGGTGCAGTCGCAGGTCCTCGAAGCCCAGCTTCAGCAGGGCCCGGGACGCCTCGGTGGCGTAGCCGCGGCCCGCGTGGTCGGGGTGGAAGACATAGCCGATGCCGCCCTGGCGGTGCTCGCGGCTGGTGTAGACGAAGGTGAGGTCGCCGACCAGGGCGCCGGTCTCGCGCAGGACGACGGCGATCTGGAGGACGTCGCCGGACTCCCGGAGCGTCGAACGGGCCGCCTTCGCGGCGACGGAGGCGCGGGAGCCGGCCTCGTCGAGGGGGCCCCAGTAGAGGTAACGGCAGACCTCGGGGAGGCGCTGATAGGCGTAGATCGCGGCGAAGTCGTCGTGGCGCACGGGGCGGAGGTCGAGGCGCTCGGTGCGGAGCGGGTAGTCGGGGGTGAACGGGAGTGGCGGGGCGGGTGGGGCGGAAGGTGTGGGCACGCGATCAGGGTAGGGAGCGGGTGCCGGGGGTGCAGCCGGGTTTTCCGGGTTGGCCGTAGCGAAGATCGGCGACGCCGTCCCGGCGCGGAAAATACCCGGGAGTAGCTCCCCGCTTGCCTTGCCGCCACGTCCGCGTTACCGGCGATTCAACATCACTTGCGAGCATCACTGAATGCAGCCCGCTGTGCCGAACGTGCCGAAACCGCGGCTCTCCGTCGCTCCGCCGCCTCCTGACGCGCCTGGAACCGCCATGGCGCGGAAGAATGAGGACATGAAGCAGCAGCGCAGCGCTCAGGCCCCGGCCCAGCCCGAGATGCCGTCCCAGGAGACGCCGAGGGCGGCGGGCCCCTCGGTGCAGCCCTCGGTGGGCTCGATCGCCGCGCACCGCCCGCACGCGGTGAGCGGCACGCTGTCTGGTCTGGAGCCCGACCTGGACGCCGATCCGGACGCGTACGAGGACCGGGGCGTTCCGGGTGCGAACGGCGAGGAGCTGCCCAGCGGGCGCTTCCTGGACCGCGAGCGCAGCTGGCTGGCGTTCAACGAGCGGGTGCTGGAGCTGGCCGAGGACCCGGCCACCCCGCTGCTCGAACGGGCAAACTTCCTGGCGATCTTCGCCAGCAACCTGGACGAGTTCTTCATGGTCCGGGTGGCCGGCCTCAAGCGCCGGATCGCCACCGGGGTCGCCACCCGCTCCGCGTCCGGCCTCCAGCCCCGCGAGGTGCTGGACCTGATCTGGACGCGGTCCCGCGAACTCATGGCCCGGCACGCCGCCTGCTACCAGCAGGACATCGCCCCCGAGCTGGCCGAGCAGGGCATTCACCTGATCCGCTGGCCCGATCTGACCGACAAGGAGCAGGCCCGGCTGTTCACGCTGTTCCGGCAGCAGATCTTCCCGGTCCTCACCCCGCTGGCAGTGGACCCGGCGCACCCGTTCCCGTACATCTCCGGGCTGTCGCTGAATCTGGCCGTGGTGGTCAGGAACCCGGTCAGCGGCCATGATCACTTTGCCCGCGTGAAGGTTCCGCCGCTGCTCTCCCGCTTCCTGGAGGCGTCCCCGCAGCGCTATGTCCCCATCGAGGACGTGATCGCCGCGCACCTGGAGGAGCTGTTCCCGGGGATGGAGGTGCGGGCGCACCACATGTTCCGGGTGACCCGCAACGAAGACCTGGAAGTGGAGGAGGACGACGCGGAGAACCTGCTCCAGGCGCTGGAGAAGGAGCTGATGCGGCGGCGCTTCGGACCGCCCGTCCGGCTGGAGGTCGAGGAGTCCATCGACCCGGGCGTGCTCGACCTTCTCGTCCAGGAGCTGAAGGTCTCCGAGGCCGAGGTCTATCCGCTGCCGGGGCCGCTCGACCTGACCGGGCTGTTCGGGATCGGGGCGCTGGACCGGCCGGAGCTGAAGTACCCCAAGTTCGTGGCCGGTACGCACCGCGACCTGGCGGAGGTGGAGTCCGCCTCCGCGCCCGACATCTTCGCCGCGCTGCGCGCCCGCGACGTGCTGCTGCACCACCCGTACGACTCCTTCTCCACGTCCGTCCAGGCGTTCCTGGAGCAGGCCGCGGCCGACCCGAACGTGCTCGCCATCAAGCAGACGCTCTACCGCACCTCCGACCACTCGCCGATCGTGGACGCCCTGATAGACGCCGCGGAATCCGGCAAGCAGGTCCTGGTCCTGGTGGAGATCAAGGCGCGCTTCGACGAGCAGGCCAACATCAAGTGGGCCCGCAAGCTGGAGGAGTCCGGCTGCCATGTCGTCTACGGCCTGGTCGGGCTCAAGACGCACTGCAAGCTGTCGCTCGTCGTCCGGCAGGAGGGCGAGATACTGCGCCGGTACTCCCATGTGGGGACCGGCAACTACCACCCCAAGACGGCCCGGCTGTACGAGGACCTGGGGCTGCTGACCGCGGACCCGCAGGTGGGAGCCGACCTCTCCGACCTCTTCAACCGGCTGAGCGGCTACTCCCGCCGGGAGACCTACCGCCGGCTGCTGGTCGCGCCCAAGTCGCTGCGCGACGGGCTGATACAGCGCATCGCCAAGGAAGCCGCGCACCACCGGGCCGGGCGTCCCGCCTACGTCCGGATCAAGGTCAACTCGATGGTCGACGAGGCCGTCATCGACGCGCTCTACCGGGCCTCGCAGGCCGGTGTGCCGGTCGACATCTGGGTGCGCGGCATCTGCGCGCTGCGCCCCGGGGTCCCCGGCCTGAGCGAGAACATCCGCGTCCGCAGCATCCTCGGCCGCTTCCTGGAGCACTCCCGGATCTTCGCCTTCGGCAACGGCGGCGAGCCCGAGGTGTGGCTGGGCAGCGCCGACATGATGCACCGCAATCTCGACCGGCGGATCGAGACGCTGGTCCGGGTCTCCGACCCGGCCCACCGCGCGGCCCTCAACAGGATGCTGGAGACCGGCACTTCGGACTCCACCTCGTCCTGGCACCTGGGCCCGGACGGCAGCTGGACCCGGCGGTCGGTGGACGCGGACGGCACCCCGCTGCGGAACGTACAGGAAATGCTCATTGACGCCCGGAGGCGCCGGCGTGGCCCAGCGACATGACCAGCCGGCCGGGGGGCCGTCGCCCGGTCTCATCGGCATCGGCAGGGGAATCGGAATCGGATACGGGCCCGGCGGAGCGCCGGGAGCCCGCGCGGCGGTGGTGGATGGGCCGGGGGATGCGGTGTTCGGGGAGATTTCGGCGTACGGGGAGGCCCGTTACGGGCCGGGGACCGAGGGACAGGGGGCGGCGGCGCCGTACGGGCCGGACGGCGGCGGCGTGGGCGCCGGGCTCGCCGGCCGGACCGCCGGGGACGTGCTCGCCGGCTATCTGCACCGGCAGGCCGCCGACTTCCTGCGCAGTCTGCGGCTGCACCGGGAGAGCGGCGCGGACGCGGCGGGCGCGGGCGAGGCGGCCCGGCAGCTGCGCCGCGCGGCGCGCCGGATCAGCGCGACGCTGCACACCTTCCGGCCGCTGACCGAGGAGGTCTGGGCCGACCAACTCCGTTCCGAGCTGGGCTGGTTGAGCGGCACCCTGGCGCGCGAGCAGGCGTGCGAGGCGCGCCGGGAGCGGCTGATGGGGGCGTTGCAGCGGCTGACCGGCCGGGCGGAGCGGGCCGAGCGCCCGGCGGAGCGCGGCGGCCGGGGCGCCCGAGGGGGCCGTACGGCCACCGCTTCCGCCCCCGCGGCGCCGGCCGCCGGTACGGCCGCCGAGCCGGACCACGAGAGCGCCCTGTCCGCCGGTGCGGCGCGGGCCGGGGCGCTGCTCGACCGCCAGCTCACCCTCGCCCGGACCCGCGCGCACTCCGCCGCCCTCCAGGCGCTGGGCTCCTCCCGCTTCCACGCCGTCGCCGACTCGGTCGCGGTGCTCGCCTCCGAGGCGCCGCTGGCCCGTACGGCGGCGGAGGTGCCCGCCGCCGAGGAGCTGCCGCCGCTCGCCGAGCAGGCGCACCGGCTGCTCGCCGACGCGGTCGCCCTGCTGCCGCTGGCCCGCGCCGGCCACCCGTACAACGCCGCCGCGCTGGCCGCCGACCACCGACAGGACGCCCCCTGGCACCAGGTCCGGCTGCTGGTCCGGCTGAGCCACTACGCCCAGGAAGTGGTCGCCCCGGAGCGCCCCGACGCCCGGCTGGCCGAGTCCGGCCGGGCGCTGGAGCTGCACCGGGACGCCGCCGAGGCGGCCGCCGCAGCCGCCACCGCGGCCCGCACGCCGCGGATCGCCCCGGCCACCGCGTACGCTCTCGGGGTTCTGCATGCCGATCAGCGCCACGAGGTCGAGGCGGCCCGTTTCGCCTTCGGCCGGGTCTGGCTGCCGAGGGCGGCCGAGCACACGGGCTGAGGCGAAGCGAGGGGAAACCGAGGGGGAGAAGTGGGAAAGACAACGAGCCGGAAGGGACGGGCGGGAGGCGAGGGACGGATGACCGACACCGCACCGATCCGCGCCGCGGGGTGTGTGCTGTGGCGCCGCTCGCCCTCCCACGGCGGGATCGAACTCGCCCTGGTCCACCGGCCCAAGTGGGACGACTGGTCCTATCCCAAGGGCAAGCTGAAGCCGCGGGAGGACCCGCGGCAGGGCGCGCTGCGCGAGGTCCTGGAGGAGACCGGTATGACCTGCGAGTTGGGCCCCGAACTCCCCACCGTCCGCTACCTGGTCGGCACCCGCCCCAAGGTGGTCCACTACTGGTCCGCCGAGGCCACCGGCGGCGGTTTCCTCCCCAACAAGGAGGTGGACCGCCTGCTGTGGACGACCCCCGAGGCGGCCCGGGACGTCCTCACCCAGCCCCGGGACAAGGAGCTGGTCGGGGTGCTGCTCAGCGTGCTCCGGGTCAGCGGACGGGGGCTGTGAGCGCACGAGGGCGGTGAGCGGACGGACGGCGTGGACAACGTGGCCGCGCCGTCCGCCGTCCGCGCTCAGCGCCGGCGCAGCGAGGCGTCCAGGATGGCCGGTGCGGCGTAGTAGTTGTCGGCGCGGTTGAGGTCGGTGCCGGGCGGGACGATGGCGTCGATGCGGTCGAGGACGTCGGCGGAGAGGGTGATGCCGGTGCCGTCCAGGAGGGTGTCGAGCTGGTCCATGGTGCGGGGGCCGATGATGACGGAGGTGACCGCCGGGTGGGCGCGGACGAAGGCGGTCGCCAGGTGGGGGAGGGTGAGACCGGCCTCGGCGGCGAGTTCGGTGAGCGCGCTGACCGCCTCCGCCTTGCGGGCGTTCTCCGGGACGGTGAGGTCGAACTTCCGGTTTTCGAGGGCGGCCCGGGAGCTGGCCGAGAGGTCGCGGCCGGAGAGCCAGCCGGCGCTGAGCGGTCCCCAGGTCAGCACGCCGATGCCGTAGCGCTGGGCGGTCGGCAGCACGGCGTTCTCGACGCCGCGGGCCAGGATCGAGTACGGCGGCTGCTCGCTGCGGAAGCGGATGTGGCCGCGGCGGTCGGCGACCCACTGGGCCTCGACGAGCTGCTCGGCGGGGAAGGTGGAGGTGCCGATCGCCCGCACCTTGCCGGACCGGACGAGGTCGGAGAGCGCGGAGAGGGTCTCGTCGATGTCGGTGTCCGGGTCGGGGCGGTGGACCTGGTAGAGGTCGATGTGGTCGGTGCCGAGCCGGCGGAGGCTGCCCTCCACCGCGCGGACCAGCCAACGGCGGGAGTTTCCGCGGTGGTTGGCGTCCGGGCCCATCGGGTTGTGGAACTTGGTGGCCAGCACCACGTCGTCGCGGCGCCCCTTGAGAGCCTTCCCGACGATCTCCTCGTTCTCGCCGTCGGAGTAGATGTCCGCGGTGTCGATGAAGTTGATACCGGCGTCCAGCGCGCGGTGCACGATCCGGATGCCGTCCTCGTGGTCGGGGTTGCCCCAGGCGCCGAGCATCATCGCGCCGAGCGCGTACTCGCTGACCGAGATACCGGTACCGCCGAGGATCCTGCGCTGCATCAGTCGCTCCCTGTGGAATCCGGTGATTCCTGTCGTCGCGGTGCCTCCCGGGGCGGATCCCCGGGTACGGGCGAAAGCCTCCCCGCCATGTGAGGAGCGGACCAGGCCCGTCCCAGCCGGGGTCCGGCAGAACCACCCAGCCGGTGGAGCGACGCATACTGGACGAATGCTGTACGCGGAAATCGAGATCAGCTCGTTCCTCAAGGCGCGCCGTGCCGCGCTCGACCCGGCCGAGCTGGGTCTGCCCGGCGGGCACAACCGCCGCCGGGTCCGCGGGCTGCGGCGCGAGGAGGTCGCCCAGCTCGCCGGGATCAGCGTCGACTACTACACCCGCATCGAGCAGGGCCGGGCGCCCGCCATCTCCGACTCCGTCCTGGACGCCATCGCCCGCGCGCTGCGGCTGTCGGGCGGCGAGGTGACGTATCTGCGGAACGTCGCGGCGCCCCGGCGGCGCGGCGCGGAGGCGGTGTGCGCCCCCTTCCCGGGCGGGCCGCGGCAGACCGTACGGCCCGAGATCCAGCAGCTGCTGGACGCGATGGACACCGTGGTACCGGCGCTGGTCATGGGCCGCGGCCTGGACATCCTGGCCTGGAACGCGCTCGGCGGCCGGGTCGCCTTCGACCTCGCACCGCTCACCCCGGACCGGCGGAACGCCGCACTGCTGGTCTTCCTCGACCCGGCAGCGCGGCGGCTGCACCCGGAGTGGGAGAAGAAGGCCGAGGAGGTCGTCGGCAACCTGCGCGCCGACAGCGGGCGGTACCCGGACGATCCGCGGATCTGCGAGGTGGTGGGCGAACTCCTCGACCGCAGCCCGGAGTTCCGGCGGCTGTGGGACGCGCAGGGGGTGCGCGAGTGCCTGCGCGGCACCAAGCGGATCGTGCACCCGGAGGTCGGGGAGCTGACCGTCACGTTCGAGAGCATGCGGCTGGGCACGGATCCGGATCAGGTGATGGTGACGTACACGGCCCCCCGGGGGTCGGTGACCGAGCGGCGGCTGCGGGAGCTGGCGGACCGGGTGGGCGGCGCCGCGCTCGCCGCGGGGGCCGTCTGAGACCGCGGGTCAGGCGCCCCGCGGAGCCAGTGCCTCCCAGCGCACCGTGACCTCGCCCTGGCGGCGCCGCCGCGGGTCGCCGGCCAGCGGCCAGTCCGCGGACAGGGACTGGACGGCGGCCCGCCACCGCTGCCGGGCGCCCAGCGCGCCCAAGGGGGCGGCGGTGGCCCAGGCGCGGTCGAAGTCGCGCAGGAAGGCGTGCACCGGCTCGCCCGGCACATTGCGGTGGATCAGCGCCTTGGGGAGCCGTTCGGCCAGGTCGGAGGGGGTGCCGAGGGAGCCGAGCCGGGCCGCGAAGGTGACCGTGCGGGGCCCCTCGGGGCCCAGCGCGACCCAGACGTGCCGCCGCCCGATCTCGTCGCAGGTGCCCTCGACCAGCAGCCCGCCGGGCGCCAGCCGGGCGCACAGCCGCCGCCAGACGGCGGCGACCTCGTCCTCGTCGTACTGGCGCAGCACGTTCGCGGCCCGTATGAGGACCGGGGCGCGCCCCCGCTCGCCCGGGAGCGGCACCTCGAAGCCGCCGTGGACGAAGTCCAGCCCGGCGCACGCGTACGGGCGGGCGGCGGCGACCCGCGCCGGGTCGATCTCGATGCCGACGACCTGAGCGTCCGGCCGCACCGTACGCAGCCTGCCCAGCAGCTCCAGCGCGGTCCAGGGGGCGGCGCCGTATCCGAGGTCGACGGCGACCGGGTCGGCGGTGCGGCGCAGCACGGCGCCGTGCTCGGCGGCGATCCAGCGGTCCATGCGGCGCAGCCGGTTGGGGTTGGTGGTGCCGCGGGTGGCGTTCCCGACCGGCCGGGACGGCGCGGGCGCCGGGGCGGCGGTGGAGACGGGGGAGCGGCGGGCCATGCATCGAGGGTATGGGGTGCCGGGGCGCGGGCGGTCCCAGGTCACGCTTTGGCAAAGTAGGGAGTCGGCGGGCCGGACGGAAATGGATGGCCGACCGGCGTTGTTGCAGGGGGTCGGAGGCGTGCCGCCCGCCACGCCAAGGAGGTAGCTCGCAGTGAGCCAATACGTGTCCCGGCTCCGCAGCCGACCCCACGGCCCGTTTCCCGGCCCGGCGCGGTTGCGGCTGCCCGGGGGATCGCGCCGCCCCCGCCGGGTCGCGATGCTGAGCGTCCACACCTCCCCGCTCCACCAGCCCGGCACCGGCGACGCCGGCGGGATGAACGTCTACATCGTCGAGCTGGCCAAGAAGCTCGCCTCGATCAACATCGAGGTGGAGATCTTCACCCGCGCCACGACGGCCTCCCTTCCGCCCGCCGTCGAGCTGGCTCCCGGCGTGCTGGTCCGGCACGTCGACGCGGGCCCGTACGAGGGCCTGGCCAAGGAGGAGCTGCCGGCCCAGCTGTGCGCCTTCACCCACGGCGTGATGCAGGCATGGGCGGGCCACCGCCCCGGCTACTACGACCTGGTGCACTCCCACTACTGGCTCTCCGGCCATGTCGGCTGGCTGGCCGCCGACCGCTGGCGGGTGCCGCTGGTCCACGCCATGCACACCATGGCCAAGGTCAAGAACGCCGCGCTGGCCGTCGGCGACACCCCCGAGCCGCCGGCCCGCGTGATCGGCGAGACGCAGGTGGTCGACGCCGCCGACCGCCTGATAGCCAACACCGCCGAGGAGGCCGACGAGCTCATCCGGCACTACGACGCCGACCCCGGCAAGGTCGCGGTCGTCCACCCCGGCGTCAACCTCGACCGCTTCCGGCCGACCGGCGGCCTCGGCTCCGCCGTGGTCGCGGAGAGCCGGGCCGCCGCCCGGGCCCGCCTCGGGCTGCCGCGGGACGCGGTCATCCCGCTCTTCGCCGGCCGCATACAGCCGCTGAAGGCCCCGGACATCCTGCTGCGCGCCGCCGCCGCACTCGTCGCCGAGGACCCCTCGCTGCGGTCCCGGCTGGTCGTCCCGGTGGTGGGCGGGCCCAGCGGCAGCGGGCTGGCCAAGCCGGAGGGGCTCCAGAAGCTGGCCGCCCGGCTCGGGATCGCCGATCTGGTGCAGTTCCGCCCGCCGGTCGGCCAGGAGCAGCTCGCCGACTGGTACCGCGCCGCGTCCGTCCTGGTCATGCCGTCGTACAGCGAGTCGTTCGGACTGGTCGCCATCGAGGCCCAGGCGTGCGGCACCCCGGTCGTCGCGGCGGCCGTCGGCGGGCTGCCGGTCGCCGTCCGGGACGGCGTCAGCGGCTTCCTGGTCGCCGGCCACGACCCGGCCGACTACGCCCGTGCGCTGCGCCGCTTCGTGGACGACCCGTCGCTGGCCGCCCGGATGGGCAGCGACGCGGCCCGGCACGCCCAGTCCTTCGGCTGGGACACCGCCGCCGCGGCGACCGGCGACGTGTACACCGCCGCGATGCAGGAACGCCGCCGTCACCTACGATCCCTCCATGGGTGAGGACATGGGTGCGGGCATGGGTGAGGAACGACAGACGGCCGCCGGTGCCGTGATCGAGCGCACCCTCAAGGACGCCGGCCTCGAATGGGAGTCCCCCGCCGACGGCAACTACGTCGTCAAGCTCCCCGGCACCCGCAAGCTCTCCACGACCTGCTCGCTGATCGTCGGCCGCCACTCGCTGTCCATCAACGCCTTCGTCGTCCGGCATCCGGACGAGAACCACGACGCGGTCCACCGCTGGCTCCTGGAGCGCAACACCCGCCTCTACGGCGTCAGTTACGCCATCGACCAGCTCGGCGACATCTACCTGGTCGGCAAGCTCCCGCTCGCCGCCGTCACCCCCGACGAACTCGACCGGATCCTCGGCACGGTCCTGGAGAACGCCGACGGCAGCTTCAACACCCTGCTGGAGATGGGCTTCGCCACGGCCATCCGCAAGGAGTACGCCTGGCGGGTGTCGCGCGGCGAGTCCACCCGCAACCTGGAGGCGTTCGCCCATCTCACGAAGCGGAGCACGGAGGCGTGACCCGGGGGGCGGCCCACGGCAGCCCCCCGCCGTCACGGCGCGCCCCGTGCCTCCGGTCACGGCACGAACCGCACCTCCGGATAGCGCCCCGACGGCCTGTCCAGCAGCCCGTTGTCCCGCCCGCGCAGCCACCGGTCGAAGAACGCCGTGACATACGCCCGCTCGGCGGCGATCGCGCGCCGCGGATCGACCGTCCCGACCATCGCCGTGACCGCCTTCCGGGACAGCCCCAACTGCCGTGCGAGCTGCGGCACCATCGCCTCCGCGTCCGTGTAGCTCGCATGCCGGCCGCCGGTCAGCGTCAGGTCCCGCAGCCAGGCCCCCGGCCGCGTGCTGTGCCGCCACACCGCGTCCCAGGACGCCACCGTGTGATGGGTGTCCCCGGCCATCCCCATCAGCAGCAGCGGCCGGTCCACCCCGTCCCGCCCGACCGTCGACGGATGTGACGGGTCGTCATCGCGCTGGGTGTAGCCCAGCACCCCGTCGAGGTCCGCCGCCGACCTGATCCGCGGGTCGTCGTGCATCGTCTGCGCCGCCGTGAACCCGCCCGCCGACTGCCCGAACATCCCCACGGCGCCGGTGTCCAGCGCCCCGCGCAGCCCCTCGGGCAGCACGGAGCCGGACCCGGTCCGCGCCAGCTCGTCGAGGACGAACCGGGTGTCGGCCACCCGCACCCCGCTGACCTTCTCCAGCAGCTCCGTGATCCGGCCGGTGCGCTGCGCCTTCGCCATCTCCGCCGGCATCACGCCGTGCGCCACCCGGCCGTCGGGGAACGCCACCGCGGGCGCCTCGTAGGTGTGGTCGACGGTCACCACCGCATAGCCGCGGGAGGCCAGTTCGTCGCAGAGCGTGCTGCCGAGCGAGCGGGGATCGCCGGCGCCGGGGGAGTAGAGGACCACCGGCAGCCGCCTCCCGGGCCGCCGGGCCACCGGGGCGCCGGTGTGCGCGTGGGTGAGGGTGGCGCCCCATGCCACCTTCCCCTTCGGTACGTATGCGGAGAAGTTGTTCAGCGCGTCGAACCCGGCCGCCTCGGCGGGCGTCAGCTGCGGCGCCCGCGGAAACCGCCCGGCGTCCTTGGTGGCCGGGTAGCGGACGCTCACCATCAGCTCCCGGTGCGCCTGCCCCGCGACCCAGGGGTCGCGCCGCCCGCGGTCCGTCAAGTGAAGGGAAACGGTGCCGACTTGATAGCGACCGGTGGGCGCGGGCAGCGTCAGGCGGGCGCCGGCGCGCTCCCCGGCGGCGGCCGCCCGGTGCGGCGGTACGGGCGCGGGCGCCCCGCTCGCCGCAGATCCCGCCGCGCCCGCCGCCAGCACCCCGGCGACCACCAGCGCCCCGATCCCCGCGGCCCTTCGCCGGGACGTCCGTCGCACCCTGCTGTCCATCACGATCTCCCCGTAGGCTCGAAGGATTCCCGCACATCGGTCCGTGCGATGCGGACGGTTGGTACGCATCCGTCCGTACGGACCAGAATCCCCGGGCCCGGCTCCCCGATCGATCGTGTGGCCACCCGTCTTCGGGGTGTGGCCACCACGAAGACGGATGCGCCCGGCCCGCCCCTACGGGCTCGTGGACGTCACGCCGTGGGAGACGCGGTGCCGGAAGAGGACGGAGACGTGGACGGGGACGGGGACGCGGGTTCGGTCGCGGTCTCCGACGCGGCGTCCGGACGGGCCGCCGCGACCACGTCCGTCGGGCGGGCCCGCTCCGGCAGGCGCCGCAGCAGCAGCCCGTAGCCGACCGCCGCCACCGTGCCGACCACCGCGCAGCCGGCCCAGAGCGCATCGGCGCCGTAGTGGTCGATGACCGTACCGCCGAGCAGCGGTGCCGCCAGGGAGGCGATGGACCAGGACAGGGAGTACATGCCCTGGTAGCGCCCGCGGCCGTGGACGGGGGACAGCCGGACCACCAGCCCCATCTGGGTGGGGGAGTTGATGATCTCGCCGAGGGTCCACACGGCGACCGCGACCGCGTACATCGCGACCGAGCCGGCCAGCGCGGTCAGCCCGAAGCCGTAGCCCGCGAGCAGCGCCGAGCCGATCAGCAGCGCCGTCGGGCTGCGGTGCTCGATGAGGCGGGTGACCGGGATCTGGAGCAGGACGATCAGTACGCCGTTGACCGCGATGACGCTCCCGAAGTCCGCGCTGGAGAAGCCGTCCTGACCCATCGACACCGGCATGGAGACGTACGCCTGCTGGTAGAGCAGCGCCAGCAGCAGGTTCAGCCCGACGACGGTCATGAACCGGCCGTCGCGCAGCACGGTCAGCATGGAGACCGGTGCGGCGGCCGGCCCGGCGTCCGCGGCCCCGTCCGCCCCGGTCGCGGCGCCGGGCGCCTCCGGGCGGGACTCCGGCAGCTTCCGGAACACCACCAGCGCACAGGCGAGGACGAGCGTGGCCTCGCCCAGGAAGAGCGTCAAGTAGCCGTGCTCGGCGATGAGTCCGGCGGCGGTGGAGGAGACCGCGAAGCCGAGGTTGATCGCCCAGTAGTTGAGGGAGTACGCGCGCACGCGGTCCTCGGGGGCGACGATGTCGGCCATCATCGCCTGGACGGCGGGCCGCGAGGCGTTGGACGCGGTACCGACCAGGAACGCCACGGCCGCGATGGCGACCGGATCCGTCATGAACCCGAGCAGCGCCACGGACACCGCCGTCGCCAGCTGCGCGATCAGCATCGTGGGCCGCCGCCCCAGCCGGTCGGCGAGCACCCCGCCCGCCACGGAGGACACCACTCCGCCGAGCCCGTACAGCGCGCCCACCAGCCCCGCGTACGAGGCGGAGTAGCCGCGGTCGACGGTGAGGTAGAGGGCGAGGAAGGTGGCGACGAACGAGCCCAGCCGGTTGATCAGGGTGCTGGTCCACAGCCACCAGAACTGCCGGGGGAGTCCGGAGACGCTCGCCGCGGCGGCGTTCCGGAGCCGGGAGAGCGCGGGCGGCTTCGATGCGGACATGACAGTTCCCCCGGGGTGGCGACGAGCGGTGAAGGGTGCGTGCGGGCGGCCGTCGGGTAAGTGGTGCCGACGCCGATCGCAACCTACTCAGCGGTCACCTCCACCCGCCACCCAATTGATCGGAAACGTCAAAGGCCACCGCCGGGCCCGCCGTCGCCTCCCGCCCGCCACCCTCCCCGGCAAGGCCCCACCCGGGCTTCGATTACGCTCGACGGCATGGCCGACGCACCGTACAAGCTGATCCTCCTCCGCCACGGCGAGAGCGAGTGGAACGCGAAGAACCTGTTCACCGGCTGGGTGGACGTCAACCTCAACGAGAAGGGCGAGAAGGAGGCGGTCCGCGGCGGAGAGCTGCTCAAGGATGCCGGCCTGCTCCCCGACGTACTGCACACCTCCCTCCAGAAGCGCGCCATCCGCACCGCGCAGCTGGCCCTGGAGGCCGCCGACCGCCACTGGATCCCGGTCCACCGCAGCTGGCGCCTGAACGAGCGCCACTACGGCGCGCTCCAGGGCAAGGACAAGGCCCAGACCCTGGCCGAGTTCGGCGAGGAGCAGTTCATGCTCTGGCGCCGCTCGTACGACACCCCGCCGCCCGCGCTGGAGGACGGCAGCGAGTTCTCGCAGAGCGACGACCCGCGCTACGCCGCCATCCCGCCGGAGCTGCGCCCGCGCACCGAGTGCCTCAAGGACGTCGTGGTCCGCATGCTGCCGTACTGGTACGACGGCATCGTCCCCGACCTGGTCGCCGGCCGCACGGTGCTGGTCGCCGCCCACGGCAACAGCCTCCGCGCCCTGGTCAAGCACCTCGACAAGATCTCCGACGCGGACATCGCCGGCCTGAACATCCCCACCGGCATCCCGCTCGTCTACGAGCTCGACGCCGACTTCCGCCCGGTCAACCCGGGCGGCACCTACCTCGACCCGGAGGCCGCCAAGGCCGCCATCGAGGCCGTGAAGAACCAGGGCAAGAAGAAGTAGGCCCGTACGCACAAGCCCCCTGCCTGCGGCTCTGTCGCCGGGTGGGGGGCTTGTCGCTGTGCCGGGGCCGTCGTCGGGCCCACCGCGTACGCGATGCGCGAGGGGCCCGCGGTACGGCGACGGCCCCGGCCGGAACGGGAACCGGTCGGGGCCGCGTCGCGCTGTGCCGTCGTCGTGCCGTTGGCGTCGTCAGGCCGTCGGGCCGGCGCGCCGTGCCGAGAGGTGGCTCACCCGCAGCCGCCACCGCACTGGCACGGTCCGCCGCTCTGGCAGCCGCAGCTGCACCCGGGGCCGCATTGGCACCCGCTCAGCAGAGGGAGCTCCGGCCGGCCGGCGGCCGGGTTCTGGGGAGCGGGAGTCGGGGAGTCCGCCATGAGTGCCATGTATGTGCCTCCTAGGGGTCACCTGGTGCCCATTGCAAACCCCGGTGCACAGGCGCGTCAACGGCGCGCGGAGGCACGTTACGCGCCCTCCACCGCCGTCGGCGGCGCGATCTCGTCGGCGTGCTCGCCGGTCACGAGGTAGACGACGCGCTTGGCGACGGAGACCGCGTGGTCCGCGAAGCGCTCGTAGTAGCGGCCGAGCAGGGTGACGTCCACCGCCGTCTCGATGCCGTGCTTCCAGCGGTCGTCCATCAGGTGCTGGAAGAGGGTGCGGTGCAGCATGTCCATCGCGTCGTCGTCCTGCTCCAGTTGGAGCGCGAGGTCGACGTCCTTGGTGATGATGACCTCGCCGGCCTTGGCCATCAGGCGCTGCGCCAGCTGCCCCATCTCCAGGATGGTGGCGTGCAGGTCGCGCGGCACGGCGGTCTGCGGGAAGCGCAGCCGGGACAGCTTGGCGACGTGCTGGGCGAGGTCGCCGGAGCGCTCCAGGTCGGCGCTCATCCGCAGCGAGGTGACGACGATCCGCAGGTCGGTGGCGACCGGCTGCTGCCGGGCCAGCAGGGCGATCGCCCGGGCCTCCAGGTCGCGCTGGAGATCGTCGACCTTCTCGTCGGCGGCGATGACGTTCTCGGCCAGCTTGAGGTCCGCGTCGAGAATCGCCGTGGTGGCGCGCCCGATCGCGGAGCCCACGAGCCGGGCCATCTCGACCAGGCCCTCGCCGATCGAATCCAGCTCCTCGTGGTACGCGTCCCGCATCAGTGACCTTCTCTCGCTTCGGGGGAATCCGTGTGCTCGGGGGTTCCGAGCGATGGTGCCTGTGGTGCGTGGGGCCGTGCGCCTACGCTCCCACGGACCGGCCGCCGGCGGTCCCCCGCACCCTCAATGTGCGGGGGCATCGCGACCTGCGGGACCACCGGGGGTGAATCGGCCCTGACGCGAAGGTGAACTCTGGGAGTCGCCGCCGCGGCCGTGAGGGCGGCCGCCCGGCCGCTCCGGCGGCCGGGGTGAACCACCCCCGACGCCTCGGTGAACTCTGGGCGACGGCTGTTCGAGCAGCGGCTCCCAGCGCTGGGGAAGTGTCGGACCCGGCACATACTCTGGATTCATGAACGTGGACGCGGCCGTCGCCGCAATGGCTGCGATCGCCGGGTTGTGCACCGGCGTCTTCGCCATGCTGGCGTTCCGCTGGAGTGAGCGGGATCAGGCCAAGCCCACCCGCACGTCACTGCACACCGACGCCGTGCTCCCGCCCGGCGTCGACACCGTCCTGTCCGTTCTCCGCTCCTCCGCGGTCGTCCTCGACGAGGCCGACGCGGTCGTGAAGGCCAGCTCCGCCGCGTACGCCCTCGGGCTGGTCCGCGGCGGCAAGCTCGCCGTCGAGCCGATGCTCCAGATGGCCCGCGACACCCGCCGCGACGGCGAGATACGCCAGGTCGAGCTGGACCTGCCGCGCCGCGGCACCGGCCGCGGGGACGCCCTCGCGGTCTCCGCCCGGGTCGCCCCGCTCGGCTCCCGGCTGGTGCTGCTGCTGGTCGAGGACCTGACGGAGGCCCGCCGCATAGAGGCGGTCCGGCGCGACTTCGTGGCGAACGTCAGCCATGAGCTCAAGACCCCGGTCGGCGCGCTGTCGCTGCTCTCCGAGGCGGTGATGGACGCCAGCGACGACCCCGAGGCGGTCACCCGCTTCGCCGGCCGCATGCAGAACGAGGCCACCCGCCTGACCAACCTGGTCCAGGAGCTGATCGACCTCTCCCGGGTGCAGAACGACGACCCGCTGGAGGACGCCGAGCCGGTGCCGGTCGACGAACTGGTCGCCGAGGCGGTGGACCGCTGCCGCCAGCAGGCCGGAACGAAGCAGATCACGATGGCCAGTTCCATCGGCGGCCCCGGGGGCCCCGCCACCCGGACCGGAGGCGGGCGCCGGCCGGGCGGCAGCGGCGACCTGCACGTCTGGGGCAACCGCGGCCAGCTCGCGGCGGCCCTCGGCAACCTCGTCGAGAACGCCGTCAACTACTCCCCGGCGCGCACCCGCGTCGGGATCTCCGGCCGCCGGGTGTCCGCGCCCGGTGGCGACCTGATCGAGATCGCGGTGACCGACCAGGGCATCGGGATATCCGAAAAGGACCGGGACCGCATCTTCGAGCGGTTCTACCGCGTGGACCCGGCGCGCTCGCGCGCCACCGGCGGGACCGGCCTCGGCCTCGCCATCGTCAAGCACGTGGCCGCCTCGCACGGCGGGGAGGTCACGGTGTGGAGCGCTGAGGGACAGGGCTCCACCTTCACCCTGCGTCTCCCGGAAGCCGGGGCCGTCCGCGACCGCGAACGGCCTTCGGACCTCACCGCGGAGGGCCTCGACGACGAGGACCGCCCGTACGAGACCTTCAACGAACCGCTCCCTGCTCACCCAGCCCCGGAGGTCCTTCCGTGACCCGAGTGCTTGTCGTCGAGGACGAGGAATCGTTCAGCGACGCACTGTCGTACATGCTCCGCAAGGAGGGTTTCGAGGTCGCCGTGGCGGCTACGGGCCCTGACGGACTGGACGAGTTCGAGCGCAACGGCGCCGATCTCGTCCTTCTGGACCTGATGCTGCCGGGTCTGCCCGGCACCGAGGTCTGCCGCCAGCTGCGCGGTCGCTCCAACGTCCCGGTCATCATGGTGACCGCCAAGGACAGCGAGATCGACAAGGTCGTCGGTCTCGAAATAGGGGCCGATGACTACGTCACCAAGCCCTTCTCCTCCCGGGAACTGGTCGCCCGGATCCGCGCCGTGCTGCGCCGCCGCGGCGAACCGGAGGAGGTCGCCCCGCAGGCCCTGGAGGCCGGCCCGGTCCGGATGGACGTGGACCGCCATGTCGTCACGGTCTCCGGCGGCAAGGTCGACCTGCCCCTCAAGGAGTTCGACCTCCTGGAGATGCTGCTGCGCAACGCCGGCCGGGTCCTGACCCGTATGCAGCTCATCGACCGCGTCTGGGGCGCCGACTACGTGGGCGACACCAAGACCCTCGACGTCCACGTGAAGCGGCTGCGCGCCAAGATCGAGCCGGACCCGGGCGCGCCGCGCTATCTGGTCACGGTCCGCGGCCTGGGCTACAAATTCGAACCCTAAGTGACCCTGTGGATACGCTGAGCCTTCCTCGCCATCGGGTGGACGGAGAGGCTGAACGCCTGTGGAGCGCTGGTAAGGCCGGGTCTGACTCGGCGCGGTGCTGGGAAGCGGGAACCCGTCGGGGGCATGAGAAGTTCGAGCCGTAGGCGGAAACGCGAAGGGCGGGAACCGATAACCAAGGTTCCCGCCCTTAGACGTGGATGGGGTTCAGCGACCGGCGTGCGCCGACTCCTACGGCTTGGCGGTGCTCGACGGCGAGGCCGTACCGGACGGGGAGGCCGACTCCGAGGGCTTGCCGCTCGCGGAGGTGGACGGCTGCGGCGACACCGACGTGCCGTAGCTCTCGAAGTAGTTCTTCGCCGGGGTGACGAACGCCTTGATGGTCACCTGGCCGGTGGCGCTGAAGTCGAAGGTCAGCGGCTGGAGGTTGCCGTCCTGAACGGCCTCCCGGCCGCTCTCCAGGACGGCGCTGGGGTTGCCCTGGCCGCCGAGCACCACGGAGCCGCCGGCTGGCACGGTGATCTTGGCCGACGACAGCTTGGCCGACTGGCCGCTGCCGTTGACGGAGATCCCGGTCAGCTGCTGGTCCTTGGTGCCGGTGTTGAACACCGTCGCGGCGATCGCGGCCGGGCCCTTGGCGTTGACGTCGGGCTGGGTGATCACGTTCGCGTTCTGGATCTTGATGTCGCCGACGCTGGTCGCGGCGTTGTCCGGCTTGACCTCCAGCGTCTGGGCGTCGTTCCCGGCGCCGCACGCGGACAGCGTGGCGATCGAGAGCGAGAGGACGGTGGCGGCGAGGACGCCGCGTCGAAGGCTGCGGCTCACGGCGGCGGCATCTCCTTGACGAGCTACGGCGGCCGAACGTTCGTGCCCGGTCGCGGATGGACGGCTGGGGCGGCGCTGCGCAGCCGTCATGACGACGGACGCGTAAAGCCGCCCTAAGGGTGGGTCAGCGCCGCTAGGTTACCGAGCCGTCCTCGCGCCGATGCACCCGACCCGCCCCCTGCGCGATCACGCGCCCGCCGCCTGCTTCGATATCCCCTCGGCGGGGGCTCCGGGAGGGCGGCCGGAACGCCACCCGGAAGGGATTTCCGGACCCCGATCTCGGAAGATCCGGCCGGCATATTCGGCAAGCGGCTGTTCGAGTGGCGGCAGCCATGTTTCCCCCGGTGAAAAGTGGTATTCACAAGGAATGCACATGGCGCACAGAATTGATCACACCCGCCGCCGGGGCGCCGTTGATCAATTTCGGGAATCGCGCCGGATCGGCCACCAAGCAGCCGAACGGAGTAGCGGAACTCGCTCATGCGGATCGGTGCAAATCGGGACGTTCGCCTCGTTGATCTCGGTCTTTCCGGTGTGTGGCGGCCGGGTTTCCGCTCACCTGTGAAGCCCCTCCCACCTGCGAATTCCTGCGTCCCGCGGCCCCTCGAAGCACGTTCCGACCGCTGTTGTCAAGCCCCGAGATATGCCCTGACCTGCGAAAACGCCATTCAGAACGGCCCGTTCCCGTGTTAGCATGGATAGCCACGGAAGGGGTACCTGTCACATGACGTTCAAGGTTGGCGACACCGTGGTCTATCCCCATCACGGGGCCGCGCTGATCGAGGCCATCGAAACTCGCCAGATCAAAGGCGTGGACAAGACCTACTTGGTGCTGAAGGTCGCCCAGGGCGACTTGACTGTTCGTGTGCCAGCGGACAATGCGGAGTTCGTCGGCGTACGCGACGTGGTTGGTCAGGACGGGCTGGACCGGGTCTTCGAGGTGCTGCGCGCACCGTATGCCGAGGAGCCGACGAACTGGTCCCGTCGCTACAAGGCAAATCTTGAGAAGCTCGCTTCTGGCGACGTGATCAAGGTCGCCGAGGTCGTTCGCGACCTGTGGCGGCGTGAGCGCGAGCGCGGACTCTCCGCCGGTGAGAAGAGGATGCTCGCCAAGGCGCGCCAGATTCTGGTGAGCGAGCTGGCCCTCGCGGAGAACACCAACGAAGACAAGGCCGAGGCTCTGCTCGACGAGGTCCTCGCGTCCTGACGACGCCCGCGTTGCGCGTCGGCGCGTGTGTGGGTGCCCACGCAGAGTGACGGCGCGAGACAACGTAGCAATGCCGCGGTGCCCGAGCGACGACCGCCTCCCGAGCGGAGGGTCTGTTGCCGGGCGCTGCGGCATATCTGTGCCGGGCCCGGAATCTGCCCCGACCGCTGTCACGGAAGGGTTCCGGTCAAGGCGTCGCGCCCGGCACTCCTCCTGGCCATACCCACACCGCCGGAGGAAACAAACCTGTCTGCCCCAATTCCGGGCTCGGCCCGGACTCCGGAGCCATCGATGTCAGATCCTTCCCCTCCCGGCCGCACCACTCCGGTCCGCACCGCCGCGGTGATCCCCGCCGCCGGCCGCGGCGTCCGGCTCGGCCCCGGCACCCCCAAGGCGCTGCGCACCCTGGGCGGCACCCCGATGCTGGTGCACGCCGTCCGTGCGATGGCCGCCTCGCGCGCCGTCTCGCACATCGTCGTGGTCGCCCCGCCCGACGGCCCCGAGGAGGTCCGCCGGCTCCTCGACGCCCATCCGCTGACCGACCGCACCGAGCTGGTCGTGGTCCGCGGCGGCGCGACCCGCCAGGAGTCCGTACGGCTCGGGCTGGCGGCGCTGCCGGACGGCATCGACGTCGTCCTGGTCCACGACGCGGCGCGCCCGCTGGTCCCGGTCGACACCGTCGACGCGGTGATCGCGGCGGTCCGCGCCGGCGCCCCGGCGGTGGTCCCCGCGCTGCCGCTCGCCGACACCGTCAAGCAGGTCGAGCCGCGGCCCCAGGGCACCCCGGAGCCGGTGGTGGGCACGCCGGAGCGGGCGCTGCTGCGCGCCGTGCAGACCCCGCAGGGCTTCGACCCGGCGACGCTGCTCAAGGCGCACGACACCGTCGTGGAGGGCGAGGGCGCCACCGACGACGCCGGGCTGGTGGAGCGGCTCGGGGTACCGGTGGTGCTCGTCCCGGGCCACGAGGAGGCGTTCAAGGTGACCCGGCCGCTGGACCTCGTCCTGGCCGAGGCCGTACTCGCCCGGAGGAGGGCCACCGATGGCTATGTCTGAGCACCCCCTGCCCGGTATCCCGCTGGTCGGCATCGGGACCGACGTGCACGCCTTCGAGGAGGGCCGCGAGCTGTGGTGCGCCGGGCTGCTCTGGGACGCGGCCGAGAGCGGCGGCTACGGGCTGGCCGGGCACAGCGACGGCGACGTGGCCGCGCACGCCGCCTGCGACGCGCTGTTCTCCGCGGCCGGCGTCGGCGACCTCGGCGCGCACTTCGGCACCTCCCGCCCGGAGTGGTCCGGCGCCTCCGGCGTGACGCTGCTGGCCGAGGCCGCGCGGATCGTACGGGCCGAGGGGTTCGCCATCGGCAATGTCGCGGTGCAGGTCATCGGCGTACGGCCGAAGGTCGGCAAGCGCCGGGACGAGGCGCAGAAGGCGCTGTCCGAGGCGGTCGGGGCGCCGGTCTCGGTGTCCGGCACGACCACGGACGGGCTGGGGCTGACCGGCCGCGCCGAGGGGCTGGCCGCGATCGCGACCGCCCTGGTGGCGCGGACCGGCTGAGGCGGGCGGCCGAGCCGGGCGTTCCGCCGGACGCGGCGTGCGGTGCGGGAATGCCCGGCGGGGCAAGGGTGTTGGGGAAGAATCCGGGTACTCGTGTCCATCGGAACGGCCTGCGGGAAGGATCCCTCGTGACGGCAACCCTGTCCGACGCGCTCAAGAATCTCCTCGACTCCCCGGTCTTCGTGACCGTGGGGACCGTCCAGCCGGACGGCAGCCCCCAGCTCTCCCCGGTCTGGGTGAAGCGGGACGGCGACGACCTGCTGTTCTCGACGACCGTCGGCCGCCGCAAGGAGCGGAACCTCCGGCGCGACCCGCGGGTCTCGGTCGTCCTCCAGCCGTTCGACGCCCCGTATACGTACGCCGAGATCCGCGGCGAGGCCACGCTCACGACCGAGGGCGGTCAGGAGCTGATCGACGAGCTGTCGCGGAAGTACACGGGCAAGTCGTACACCGAGTTCAACCCGGCGGGAGCCGACGACGACGAGCGGGTGGTCGTCCGGATCACCCCGCGCAAGGTGATCGGCGGCATCTGAGCGCCGCGGCACCGGCCCGGTAGGCGGACGCGGTCCGGGCCCCGCGCGGAACAACCGGGCGAACCGGACGCCTTCGACGCTTCTGCGCCCCCGTGCTCAATAGGGCACGGGGCATTGCCGCGTTCCGACTACCCTGGTCCCGTGACGATTCGCCTGTACGACACCAGCGCCCGGCAGATTCGCGACTTCACCCCGCTCACGCCGGGCTGTGTCTCGATCTACCTCTGTGGTGCGACCGTGCAGGCCGCTCCGCACATCGGGCACATCCGGTCCGGACTCAACTTCGACATCATGCGCCGCTGGTTCGCCCACCGCGGCTACGACGTGACCTTCGTCCGCAACGTCACGGACATCGACGACAAGATCATCCAGAAGTCGGCCGAGCAGGGCCGCCCGTGGTGGGCGATCGGCTACGAGAACGAGGTCGCCTTCAACACGGCCTACGACACCCTCGGCTGCCTGCGCCCCACGTACGAGCCGCGCGCCACCGGCCACGTCCCCGAGATGATCGAGATGATGCGCGGCCTGATCGAGCGCGGCCACGCCTACGCCGCCGACGGCAACGTCTACTTCGACGTGCGCTCCTTCCCGGGCTACCTCCAGCTCTCCAACCAGGACCTGGACAACCTCCTCCAGCCGTCCGGCGAGGGCGAGACCGGCAAGCGCGACCCGCGCGACTTCGCCATGTGGAAGGCCGCCAAGGACGGCGAGCCCAGCTGGGAGACCCCCTGGGGCCGCGGCCGGCCGGGCTGGCACCTGGAGTGCTCGGCGATGGCCCACAAGTACCTCGGCTCCGCCTTCGACATCCACGGCGGCGGCGTCGACCTGGTCTTCCCGCACCACGAGAACGAGATCGCCCAGGCCAAGGCGTTCGGCGACGACTTCGCCGCGTACTGGTCGCACAACGCCTGGGTGACCATGAGCGGCGAGAAGATGTCCAAGTCGCTGGGCAACTCCGTGCTCGTCTCGGAGATGGTCAAGCGCTGGCGGCCGATCGTGCTGCGGTACTACCTGGGCACCCCGCACTACCGCTCGATGATCGAGTACAGCGAGGAGGCGCTGCGCGAGGCCGAGTCGGCGTTCGCGCGGATCGAGGGGTTCGTCCAGCGGGTCGTCGAGAAGGCCGGGGTCGTCGAGCCCGCGCCCGAGGTGCCGCCGGCGTTCGCCGAGGCGATGGACGACGACCTGGGCGTCCCGCAGGCGCTGGCGATCGTGCACACCACCGTCCGGCAGGGCAATTCCGCGCTGACCGCCGATGACAAGGAAGCGGCGGTGGCGCGGCTGGCCGAACTGCGGGCGATGCTCGGGGTGCTCGGCCTGGACCCGCTCGACGAGCGCTGGTCGGGCGGTGCCGCGGAACGCGGCGCGGACCTCCACGGGGTCGTGGACTCGCTGGTCCGCCTCGTGCTGGAGCAGCGCCAGGGCGCCCGGGCGCGCAAGGACTACGCCACCGCCGACGCCATCCGCGACCAGCTGCAGCAGGCCGGTCTCGCCATCGAGGACACCCCGTCCGGGCCGCGCTGGTCGCTGTCGTGAAACCGGGTCCCGGGCGCCGCGCCGGGACCCGGCACACCCCCGGCCACCAGCCGGATTCGCCCTTCTCGGTGGCCTCGGGCGACACTCAATCCATACGTACGTACCCACTCCACGTCGCGAGACGTCGAGAGCAGTGAAGAAACAGGTGACCCATGGCCGGCAACAGCCAGCGCAGGAACCGCCGCACGTCGAACAAGAAGGGCGCTCAGGTCGGCAGTGGCGGTAAGCGGCGCCGGTCCCTGGAGGGCAAGGGCCCGACCCCGCCCGCCTCCGCCCGCAAGGGGCACGTCAAGAACCGCATCGCCAACGCCCAGGCGAAGCAGGCCGCGAGCCGCCGGCCGGCGCCGCGGCGCGGCGGCGCCAAGGGCACCGCGGAGCTGGTCGTCGGCCGCAACCCGGTCGTCGAGGCGCTGCGCGAGGGCGTGCCCGCCACGACGCTGTACGTGCAGCAGTTCATCGACAGCGACGAGCGGGTGCGCGAGGCGATCCAGCTGGCCACCGAGCGCGGGCTGAACCTCCTGGAGGCGCCGCGCCCCGAGCTGGACCGGATGACCAACGGCCTCAACCACCAGGGCCTGGTCGCCCAGATCCCCCCGTACGACTACGCGCACCCCGAGGACCTGTCGGCCGCCGCCTTCGACGCGGGCGAGGACCCGCTGATCGTCGCGCTGGACGGCGTCACCGACCCGCGCAACCTGGGCGCGGTGGTCCGGTCCGTTTCGGCGTTCGGCGGCCACGGCGTGGTCGTGCCGGAGCGCCGGGCGGCCGGGATGACGGCCGGCGCCTGGAAGACCTCGGCGGGCACCGCGGCCCGTACGCCGGTCGCCCGCGCCACCAACCTGACCCGGGCCCTGGAGACGTACCAGAAGGCGGGCCTGACGGTCGTCGGTCTGGCCGCCGACGGCGAGATGGAGCTGCAGGACGTCGAGTTGCTGGACGGCCCGGTCGTCATCGTGGTCGGCAGCGAGGGCAAGGGCCTGTCGCGGCTGGTCGGCGAGACCTGCGACGTACGGGTGCGGATCCCGATGCCGGGCGGCGCGGAGTCGCTGAACGCCGGTGTCGCGGCCGGTGTCGTCCTCTGGGAGGCGGCGCGCCGCCGCGGCTGACGACCGTGCCCCGGGCGGGGAACCCCTCCGCCCGCCCGGGGCAAAGCCTGACGCTCTGTGTGTCTTCCCGCGTATCCCTGATCGTTTTGACGGGTCTCGGACAGATCGGCCCGGTCAAAGCAGTGTCTTAACCGCGGGTCACTCGGTTAGATGAGCGTGGACACCAGAACACCCCGCACACCTACGGGGGGACGCTCGCCGGGCTTCGATGACGAGCCGGTCCTGAGCTCGGTCAAGGTGCCGTGCGATCCCGCGCAGGTCATCGTCAACCACGCCAGCTTCCGCGTACAGCTCGCCGCTCCCGTGGCGACCGGAAGGCTGCCCGAGCCCGCGCGCATCCCCGCTCTCCGCGCACCGTCCGCCAGACGCCGGGCGCCCGTGGTCTGGAGCGGCCGCACCGAACCGGGCGGCTCGGCCGGCGCCACCACCCAGCTCCTGCACGCGGTACGCGACGCGGGCGTCGGGCTGGACGGCGACCGGACCGAGGACGTCGGCACGACCCAGGTCCTGCCGCGGGTCCGCCTCGGTGACCCCCCGACCCCCACCGTCATCGGCCAGCGCGGCCCCGCCGACTCCGACGGCACCCTGCTGCGCGGCGCGCGCCCCGTGGGCGCGATGCGCGGCGAGCGGGCGTACGGCGGGCCGGCGTACGGCGGCGGCGACGGCGGCCAGGACGACGAGCGGTTCGAGGCGCGCGAGCTCTACGACGCCGGCGGCAGACGGCGCGGCGGCGACAGCGTCCGGCATGCGTACTACCCCGGCCGCCGGATGAACCTCGGCGTCGTCCTGCTGCCGCTGCGCATCTTCCTCGGCCTGATCTCCGTCTACGCCGGCATGGGCAAGCTCTGCGACCCCGTCTACTTCGACGGCGGCGCGCGGGGCTCGATGGTCACCTGGCTGCTGTCGCTGAACCCCTGGGAAATGGCCGTGCCGCTGCGGGACTTCGCGGTCGCGCACCCGGTCGGCGCCGGGCTCACCGTCGCCTTCCTCCAGGTCGTGGTCGGCGTACTGACCATCTGCGGCCTGTGGCAGCGGGTCGCCGCCACGTTCGGCGCGCTGCTCTCCGCGACGCTGCTGATGACCGTGAGCTGGCGCACCGTCCCCGCCTACGACGCCCCCGACATCATCTACCTCGCCGCCTGGAGCCCGCTGATCATCGCGGGCGCCCCGGTCTACTCCATGGACGCCCGGCTCGCCGGCGAGGCGTGGCGGCGGCTCGGTCCGCGCGTCGAGGTCGGCGCGCTGCGCCGCCGGGTGCTGCGCCGCGGCGCCGTGCTGACCGCGGTGGTGGCCGGACTGACCCTGCTCATCGGTTCGCTGCTCGGCGGCGCCGTACGGTCCGCGAGGGTCGCGCCCGTACCGAAGCCCGGCGAGCCCGCCATCAACAACCTCCCCGGATCCCCCCTGCCGCACCCCGGCCACACCGCCTCACGGCCCGGCCGCACCCCCGACCATCGCGGCGCGCCCTCCGCCGGCGCCTCGCACAAGCCCCACAAGTCCGGCAGGCCGTCCGCTTCCGGCTCCCCGTCGAGCGGCAGCAGCGGCAGCTCCCGCCAGTCCGGCGCGACCAGCAGCGCCACGCAGCAGTCGGCACCGACCCACTCCCCGGCCCGCACCCAGTCGCCGGGCTCGGGCGGCACCGGCGGCGGTACGACCGGCACCTCCAACAGCGGCTCTTCCGGCGGCGAATCAGGCCGCGGCAGCACCCTGGGCGGCCTGCTGGGCTGACGCCGTCCTTCACCGCGCACATCCGTCCCCGACCCCTCCGACCGACCCCCAACGGGCCACCCGGCCCCACGGGGCGGCGGAGCGGCCGGGGACAGTCGTCTGTACGGGCCCACACGGCCCTGTAGGCGCCGCCCGCCCGCCCGTACCGCACAGACCCGCCCGCCCGCACCGTACGGGGCTCGTACCGCCCCGCGAGGCGCGCCACCGCACGGCTCAACGGCCGTGCGCGGTCAGCTCCTCGGCGGCCTCGGTGAGGTCCTTGGCGGTGTCGATGGCGCGCCAGTAGGCCCCGTGGGGGAGCGGATAGCCGGCCAGCCGGCGTTCGCGGGCGAGGCGCGGGAAGGTGGTGCGCTCGTGGTCACCCCGGTCGGGCAGCAGCTCCGTGAAGGCGGGGGAGAAGACGTAGACGCCCGCGTTGATCAGATACGGCGAGGGCGGCGCCTCGACGAAGTCGATTACGTGCCCGAACGCGTCCGTCTCGACGGCGCCCCAGGGGATGCGCGGGCGGGCCAGCGCGAGGGTGGCCGCGGCGTCGCGCTCGTGGTGGAAGGCGGCCATCTCGCGGAGCGGGAAGCGGGTCCAGATGTCGCCGTTGGTGGCGTACCAGTGCTCGTCCGGGCGGGGGAGGAAGCCGGCGGCGTACTTCAGGCCGCCGCCGCGGCCCAGCGGCTCGGTCTCGACAACGGTCGTGACGCGCAGGGGGAGTTGGGTCCGGTCCAGCCACTCCTGGAGGACCTCGGAGAGATGCCCGCAGGAGATGACGGCGTCGGTGACGCCTTCCTCGGCGAGCCAGTTCAACTGGTGGCCGATGATCGGGGTCCCGGTGCCGGGAATCTCGACCATCGGCTTGGGTCGGTCATCGGTATACGGGCGGAGACGTGAGCCCTGGCCGCCGGCCAGGACCACGGCCTGCGTGGGGTACGAATGCGCGGCGCCTGTCATGGTTCGCACCTTATGCGGTGCGAGGGAAGGTCACTGGGCGGCGGCGACGCCGGAGGCGAAGGAGGTGTCGCAGACCGGGCGGGAGAACGCCTGGGCGCGGTGCGCGGCACCGTACTTGGCGACCGCGGCGCGGCCGAGGGCACGGGCGATGGAGGCGCAGTGCTTGGCCAGCGAGGGCCGCGCGGTGGTGGCCTCCTGGAGGTCGGTCAGGGCGACGCCCGGATCCTTCTCCTGGAGTTCGATGAGGAGGCGGTCGCGGAGCACGTCCTGGGCGGCGCGGGGGCCGGCCTGAGTGGAGACCTTCCCGGAGGACGCGGTCAGCATCTGCGATCCGGTGGTCGTCGACGCCCAGGGGACGCGGGTGACCGCGAGAGTCCCGGAGAGGACGAGGACGACGGGGAGGACAAGGGCGAGAGTTCGGCCGATACGGCGGGCTGCGGAGTTCACGGAGGTGATGGTAGCGAGGAGTGATGATTTGGCGACATTTGGTCACCTTATCGGGGGACGGAATGGCTCGTCGGTGCGGTTGTTGGGTTGACGCACTGGTACGAAAAGCGTTTTCCGGGGCGCCTGTTGCACCTCCGCGACGGCGTGCCGGGACCCCGCTCCAGGGCCGCGGATCCGGGCCGGGCAAGGCCCCGGAGGCACCGCGCCGGCGGTGCGGGGTGCGCATTACCCCACACCGCCGGCGCGGTAAACCCCGGCACTGGTCCTGATGGACCCACCGCAGTCACCGCCCCGGTCCGACCGCCGCCGCGGGGGAACCACAGCGGTCGGCCACCACGGCAGTCCGGAACCACCGCAGTGATCAACCACAGCAGTGATCAACCACCTCAGGGGAACCACCGCAGTGATCAACCACAGAAGTCAGTCAGGCAACACAGCAGTAAACCGGTCCCTGCCCCGCCCTGTCCGCCCGTCCGCTCATTCGCTCAGCCGCTCGCCCGACGACGTGGAGAAGACATGCGTCTCGCCCGGCTGCGGCACGACGTGCAACTGGGCGCCCTTCTGCGGGACTTGGCGGCCGTTGACCCGTACGACAAGGTCCTTCACCGACCCGCCGACCTCGGTCGTCCCGTACACATATCCGTCGGCGCCCAGCTCCTCGACGACATTGACCGTCACCGCCAGTCCGGCCGGCGCGTCCGCGGCCTCCTTGGACAGCGACTGCGCGGCGGCGCCGTTCTGCTCGACGATCTCGAAGTGCTCCGGCCGTACGCCGACCGTCACCGTCGTGTCGCCCTTCGCCGACGCCGCGGCCAGCGCGTCACGGCTGACCGGGACGACGCTGTTGCCGAACTTCACGCCGCCGTCGGTGATCGGCACCTCGACGAGGTTCATGGCCGGCGAGCCGATGAAGCCCGCCACGAAGAGGTTCGCGGGGCGGTCGTACATGTTCCGGGGCGAGTCGACCTGCTGGAGCAGCCCGTCCTTGAGGACGGCGACCCGGTCGCCCATGGTCATGGCCTCGACCTGGTCGTGGGTGACGTAGACGGTCGTGATGCCCAGCCGCCGTTGGAGCCCGGCGATCTGGGTGCGGGTCTGCACCCGCAGCTTGGCGTCCAGGTTGGACAGCGGCTCGTCCATCAGGAACACCTGCGGCTCACGGACGATCGCCCGGCCCATCGCCACCCGCTGCCGCTGACCGCCGGACAGCGCCTTCGGCTTGCGCCCCAGGTACTCCGTCAGGTCCAGGATCTTGGCCGCGTCCTCGACCTTCTGCCGGATCTCGGCCTTCGGCACACCGGCGATCTTGAGCGCGAAGCCCATGTTGTCGGCGACCGTCATGTGCGGGTAGAGCGCGTAGTTCTGGAACACCATGGCGATGTCCCGGTCCTTCGGAGGCAGATGCGTGACATCCCGGTCTCCGATGCGGATGGCCCCCTCGTCGACGTCCTCCAGCCCCGCGAGCATCCGCAGCGAGGTGGACTTGCCGCATCCGGAGGGCCCTACGAGAACGAGGAACTCGCCGTCCTCGATGGCGATGTCGAGCTTGTCGACGGCGGGCTTGTCGGAACCCGGGTAGATCCGGGTCGCCTGGTCGTACGTGACCGTAGCCATGATGTGTGTCCCTTCACCGGCAGGAACGTGCCGGACGATCCGAGTAAAGGAGTGTTGTCGCCCATCACCGGGACGCACACCGGAGAGTGGTGTAGTCCACAGCACTGAGACTGCACGCGACGCTACCCGGGCCGGTGCCCGGTGTCAGTAGCCCCGCACTCACGAAATAAGGCAACCGGCATCCGGTCGGCCTGGGTACACTTCTCCCGGTACGCCTCCTTAGCTCAGCTGGCCAGAGCACCGCTCTTGTAAAGCGAAGGTCGTCGGTTCGAATCCGACAGGGGGCTCTGTGCATCAAGCCGCTGACCTGGGGTTTCTCCCCCGGGGAGGCGTCTTACTCGGCCCCGGACTCCTCGTCCGGGGCCGTTTGCGTGCGCGGTGCGTGAGCGGATGGGGCACCAGGGCCGGGCTCGGCTGCGGATTTCCCGGCACTGTCCGTCATGGCCTTGGCCCCGGATTCCTCGTCCGCTTCGAGGTTGTTCTAGGTCTCGGTGGCCTGTTCCGTTAGGCGTGCGCGAGGGATGAGGCGGGCGGCGGCCTCGGCGATCGCCCGGTCGGTCTCCGGCAGCAGGCTCGTGTACGTGTCCGCCGTGATGGCGATCGAGGAGTGGCCGAGCATCTCCTGGATGTCCTTCAGGTCGGCGCCGGCCGCGTGGGCGAGGGTCGCCGCCCCGTGGCGCAGGTCGTGGAGCCGGATCGGCGGGAGGCCGATCTCCTCGCACAGCTCGATGAAGCGGCGGGTGACGTTGGCGGGGTGGAGCATCTCGCCGTTCTCCCTGGTGAAGACGCGTCCGGTCTCCACCCACGCGCTGCCCCACTCCTCGCGGTCCTTGTCCTGCTGGACGCGGTGCCGCCTGAGGGCTCGGCCTGTGTCCGAGTCGAGCGCGATGGTTCGCGCGCCCGCGTCGGTCTTGGGATCGTCCTCGTACACCTCCCAGCCGCTCACCACGAGTTGCTTGGCGACGGTGAGGCGGCCGTCGGCGAGGTGCGTGTCGGTCCACCTCTGCCCGCACGCCTCGCCTCGCCGTAGCCCGCGGAAGGTGATCAGGTGCCACAGCGCGTAGAGGCGGTCCTCCGCGACGTGGTCGAGGAAGAGACCGGTGTGCTCCGGCGTCCAGACCATCACCGGTGAGGGCTTCTCGCCGGTGCGCTTCCAGTGGAGGATCCGCTCTTCGGTCCACACCAGCGCCTTGGGGCGCTTGCCCGCCTCCAACTCGACGTGGGCAGCCGGATTGAAGGTGATCAACTGCTGGGCAATCGCGGCATTCAGCGCGGCCCGCAGTGTGGAGCGGATGCGCTGGCGCGTGGCCGGAGTGACGATGCGGCGGAAAGGCTCCATCTCGGCGATGGCGGCCTTCAACACCTTGCGGCGGGCGCGGTGTTCGCGCCCCTTCCAGGGAATCCCGGCAAGATCCTCAATCGCCCTGTGGCGGGCGGCGTTTCCCTCGGTGATCTCGACGTTGGCCTCGGCGATGGCCTCGAACATCTCCGAAAGGTGGCTGACGCGGAGACGGTCAAGCCGGATGTGCCCGATCCTCGGTTTGAGGTGGAGCCGGATGTTGCCCTCGTCGCGACTGATTGCGCTCTGCCGCCCCTTCTGAGAGTCCGCTGCTAGATCCTGAACGCTGCGGCGCTACTCCGAGATTCTGCCCGACCCCTGAGCGGGCAGCCGGTCGGCCGGATATTGGCGGACCTTGGTCGCGGATATCCGGAGGGTCGCGTATCGGTCTCCTAAGCTGTTTCCACGTCGCGACCGGGGAGGGCAGCGGATGGATCGGCACGGGCTCACGAACACCATCAGTGGCGGGTCAATAGAGGGGCCGGTGATCCAGGCGGCCTCGGTAACGGTGCAGGCCCCTGCCGAGCCAGCCGCTGCGCCTAGGGAGCCGTGGGTCCGCGCCGTGTTGGAGTCGGGCGTCTGGGCATACGCGGCCCCGCGCGACGTCGAAGCCCACCGGCAGCACGCGGCACGGCTAGCGGGACGGCTGGCCACGTTCCGACACACCGCCGAGCAGCGGATGGCTGGTGACCCGTGGGCCGACCCTGGGTTTGTGGCGCGGTTCGCGGACCGGGTGGAGTGGCTGCTCGGTGAGCCCGACGGGGCGCTCGACCTCTATCCGGCAGAGGTCGGGGTGCTCGTCCTGCTGCCGTACCTGTACCAGGCCCACCAACTCCTGCTGCTGGCCTCCCGCCTGGAGGTTGACCCAACCGACCTGCGACCGCGGCCGGGAGCTGTCGGGAGGCGTGCTGGGTACCAGTCCTTCCTGGCCAGCCACGACCTGCTGGTGAACCGGGCCGAACTGCGGCCGGAGGCCGCGCCAGTGATCGGATGGTGGCTGTACCGCCGCTGGGTTGCTCAGGAGGAGAAGGGGACAGACCGGCTCGCCGACTTGACGGCCGAGCTCGCCGCGGAGAGTGGCCCACTGACCGAGGTGTTGAGCCCACGACGGTTGGCCAGGATCCTCGCCGGTCTGCGGCTCGGCTCCGACGTCTGCAACTCCGAGTACTTGGGCCAGGTGGAGGCGGACGAGCTCCTGCCCGGGCCCGGCCGACAGCGGATCCGGGAGCAGCGGGCGAGCCTGCTGCTGGCAGTCGCGTACGGCGCCGCGATCGAACTCGCAGTTCTGCCGGACACGGTGGTCGAGCACACAGGAGTCCCGAACGCCGTCGAGCTGGGCGGGGTACGGCGTACCTTGGCCGGGATGGCATGGGGCGGCTCGCCGGAGCTACCGGTCCTCAAAGCGGTCTGCGAGCACGAGGCCGTGGTGGAGGCACTGCGCGAGCACACCGAGCGGCTGGACGGGCTGCTCCTCGCGGTCGGGCGCACCGTGCCCGACCGGATCACTCAGCCGATGCCGCCGCTGCCAACGCGCATCTCCGCAGACGGCGTGGTCCCGGCGGAGGGAACGTTCACCAGTGGTGCGCGGTTCCGGCTGGACGACCGCCGGGTGCGCGGCCTGCTGACCGGCACCCAGCTCTACAAGGACCGCGGCCTGGCCGTGCGCGAGCTGTACCAGAACGCCCTCGACGCGTGCCGCTACCGGCGTGCCAGGACGCAGTTCCTGCAGCGGTCAGGTCGCCCCTTCCATCCGTACGAGGGCCAGATCGACTTCGTGCAGGGGGTGGACGAGGACGGCCGCGAGTACCTGGAGTGCGTGGACAACGGGATCGGTATGGGCGAGGCGGAGCTGCGCGGTGTGTTCTCGCACGCCGGCGCCCGCTTCGCCGAGCAGCCCGATTTCCTGCTGGAGCAGGCGGAGTGGGAGCGGGTAGAGCCCCCGGTGCGGCTCCACCCCAACAGCCGGTTCGGGATCGGGGTCCTGTCCTACTTCATGCTCGCGGACGAGATCCGGGTGACGTCCTGCAGGATGGGGTTGGACGGTGTGCCCGGTCCTCTGGTGGAGGCGCACATCCTCGGGCCGAACCACCTGTTCCGGATCGTCGAGAAGCCGGAACGGGGCAGCCTGCCCGGCACTCGGGTACGGCTCTACCTGCGGGAGAGGCGCCGCTCCTGGTCGGGCCTAGACGCTCTGGCCGGGGTGCTGAGCATCGCCGAGTTCCGCACGACCGTGGAGCATGGTGGGCGGCGAAAGGTGTGGGCCGCGGGGGGTTTCCAGCCATTGGACGGCCGGGCCAGCGGTGACCTGGTGGAATGGAAGGACAGCCCGGCGGGCACGAAGGTGATCTGGTGCGAGCACGGAGGCATGCTGTTGGTGGACGGTCTCCAGATCGAGCCACAGCGGCGGGTCGGAGTGCTGTCGGGTCCCCGGGGTGTCGTGGTGAACCTGAGCGGAGACCACGCCCCGCGGCAGCTAAGGACTCCTAGCAAAATGAGCTGTACTGCCTTGGAATGACAGGCCGTCAGCCGGTGTTGTGCCTCTGTCTGGTGTTGTGGTGGGGGCGTTGGGCATGGTGCAGCGGAGGCCGTGGGAAGTCGAGGACGGGTTGTGGGAGCGGATTGCCGGGCTGCTGCCGGTGATTGAGCGCCGCGTGAGGTATCCGGGTCGCAAACGGCTCGATGACCGGCGGGTGCTGAGCGGGATCCTGTTCGTGCTGTACACCGGCATCCCTTGGGAGTTCCTGCCCCAGGAGCTGGGATACGGCTCGGGCAGCACGTGCTGGCGCAGGCTGCGCGACTGGCATCAGGCCGGGGTGTGGCAGGCTCTTCATGAGCTGCTGCTGGCCGAGCTACGTGCGGCCGGGCTGCTGGACTTCTCCCGGGCCGCGGTCGACGGCTCCCATCTGCGGGCGATGAAGGGCGGCGCGAAGACCGGGCCCTCACCGGTGGATCGGGGAAAGGCAGGCAGCAAGCACCACGTGATCACCGAAGCGCACGGCATCCCGCTGGCGGCCACGCTCACAGGCGGAAACCGCCACGACGTCACCCAGCTCATGCCGCTGGTCCACGCCATACCGGCCGTCAAAGGCAAGCGGGGGCGCCCCCGAAAGCGCCCCGGCGCTCTGTTCGCCGACCGCGCCTACGACTCCGACACCTACCGCCGCGAACTGCGCGAGGTGGGCATCCGCCCCCTCATCGCCCGCCGCGGCACCCAGCACGGCTCCGGTCTGGGCATCCACCGATGGGTCGCCGAAGCAGCCTTCGCCCTCCTGCACTGGTTCCGGCGCCTGCGCATCCGCTGGGAGATCAGGGAAGACCTCCACGAAGCTTTCCTCATCCTCGGCTGCAGCATCATCTGCTGGCGACGCCTGAAAACCTCATTTTGCTAGGAATCCTAAGTACCGACCGCCTCACGGTGCTGACTGACGTGTCGGACCGGGTCGAGGGGCTACTGACGGCAGCGGCGCCCGCCCTGGTGGCGAGTGGGGCGAAGTTCCTCACTCTGGAGTGGATGCAGGAGGTCGCCGACAGCAGCCCACGAACCGCGGACCTAGTCGCGGAGGCGGCGTTCGAAGCAGGGGGCGGGTTCGGTGCCCGCGGGCTGCCGACGGTTCCCGCCAAGGCTGGCTGCTTCCCGCTCGACCGGATGCTTCTCAACAATCTGCTGACGTCGAAGCGCCGCTCGGAACAATCAACGGACTCGACATTCTCGATCCCGGACCACATCCTGCTCTGGCGGATGCTCGCCCACGAAGACACCGATTTGGCGCGTGAGCTGGCGGAGCTTGTACCGGAGCTGGCCGAGCCGCGCCAGGTGGTCAGGGCCCGGCCGTCAGATCTGGAGTTGCTCACCGGGAAACGCGGCGGATTCGGGCACACCAGGCCAGCGGACGTCTTCGGCGTCGCCCGGCGGCTCGGCTGCGATCCGGCCGGCCCAGCGGAGCGACGACGGCTCTTCGGGGTCGCCGACGTGACCGTCCCCGGCTCCTCCCGTTCTGCTGAGTGGGATGTGTCCAACATGACCTGGCTCAACAAACCGTACGAACGTCACCGCTCATGCGCGACGATCCATGATCTGCTGGAGATTGGCGAGGCGCTCGGGGTGAACGCGGCCCAGGCGGCGGCCCGGCTGCGGTCTTACGGCATCGCGGTCGTGCCGGATGAGCTCCCGGACGGCGGACCTGACGAGGTGGATCTGCAGCTTCTCCATCGGGACGGCGAGATCGCCGAACACAAGGGAAAATGGTGCGACGAGCCCGTGCCGCCCGGCCACGTGGCTCAGGCCGCCCTTCGGACAGGGCTGAGCCCGGAGAAAGTGCGGCGTCGCCTCGAACGCTACGGCCTCAAAGTGGAACCGTTCGATTTCCCGGAGCGCCCGGACCAGGCGTATGTCAATTGGCTTAGCCGGGACCACAACGGGAAGTGGCCGTGGGTGAGTGCCGACGGACCACTTCCTCCCTGGCAACTAGTTGCCACCCAGGGCTGGTTGGATCTGCCCGCTGAGGACGTACGGGCTGAGTACGAGCACCTCGGCTTCACGCTGCCGCCGCGGGCGGCATGCCGGGAGTCGCCCGACGACTTCGAGCTGCTCGCTGGCAACTGGGATGTCGACTGGTCGCCCTTCCGGACGGACCGTGTGCCGGACTTCCACCAACTCATCGAGGTGGCAGAGAACCTGGGGCTCAGTCTGCGTGCGCTGACTAACCGACTTGCCGCCTACCGCGTGAGAACGGGCATGGTCCTGCCGCAGCGCGCGACCGAGCTCGACCGTGAGCTGTTCCGATACGACGACCTGTTGCGGATCGGCTCGGATGAATTTGACGAACGGGAATGCCCCTGGTGGTTTTGGCTCAGTCCGGACGACGAGATCCCATTCTTCGTCCTTGTCCTGGCTGCCCGGGACCTGGGCCGGCGCCCGAGGGAACTGGCGGCCCGGCTGCGCTCCTACGGTCTGCGCGTATCCCGCGAAGACCTTCCACCGAATCTCACCCACCGCGACGCGCTGCGCCTGTTGACCGCCAGTGAGGATCCGATACCGAAGCCGGTGGACCCGCCGATGCCGCTCGCCCAACTCGTCCGAATCGCCCGTCGCGTCGATCTGCCGGTGCCGGATATTGCCAGGCACCTCCGTGACCTCAGTGTCCACGTCGGCGACCTGGCAGACACCGTGCGGGCGGCCCTGGCGCGGGTGCCGTCTGGGTGACCGCAGAAGTCGCGAGAGATCCCCGTACGACCCCGATGGCAAGCGAATCGACTTCGCTCGTTCGACGCCACACTCCGGCGGGCTGAGCCGCGACGAACGACACTCGCCCACGCCTCCTGGGAGGGCTCTGGGAGAATATTTTCTCCCAGAGCCCTGTGGAACCGTCCCAGAGCAACCGAGGCCAACGCCCTGACCAGTGGAAAATCCCGCTGCGTCGAAACCCTTTCCTGCGTGAGCGATGCGTGAGCGGACGGCGGAACACGAGGCGCTGAAAGCCGAACCCAGCATCAGGCCGGATGGCGCTGACCTGCAAGAACAGCACCACCCGGCAGGACCGAGCACCCTCGATCATGGATTCGACCCCACTTGTAAAGCGAAGGTCGTCGGTTCGAATCCGACAGGGGGCTCTGGGTTTGACCAGGGGAAAAGCCCCGGGCCAGTCGTGGCCTGGGGCTTTTGACATCCGTGGCTGACATCAACGGGGGCGGTCAGTTCCCGTCCCGTCCTCGTCGCGGTGGACCCGCCGTTTCAGCAACCGGTCCATGTGGCTGATCGCCTCCCGTTGGGTCTCCTGAGCCACGTGCGTGCACACGTCCATGGTCATGCTGATCTGGCTGTGGCCGAGGATCTCCATCAGGACGTGAGGAGGCACGCCGGCCGCCGTGAGCAGGGTGGCGCAGCCGTGCCGGGCGTCGTGCAGACGGATGGGGCGAAGGCCGGCTGCGGCCGTGAGCCGGGAGAAGGAGCGGTTCGGGTTCCGCGGCTCGACCGGGCGGCCGGAGCGGGTGGTGAAGACGAGCCCGGCCGGGTCGAGCTTGGTGCTCCGCTTCTCTGCCTCGTGGGTCTGGCGGAGGCGGTGCCGGCGGAGCGCGGCCAGGCAGATCAGGGGCAGCAAGACGGGGCGGATCTTCCCGGTCCTGGTCGTGTCCTGGTACAGCTCACCGCCGATGCGCTTGCGCTGCACCTCACCACGCCCTACGCCATCGACATCAGCCATCGAGACACCCGCATCGAGTGGACCGCCCGACCCGTGCTCTTCCTCGGCCTGGCCCACCGCAAGGCGGTTGAACTCCCTGCCTGCGCCGAGAAGTTCACGCCACGGCCGAAAGCCCCCACGCCTTACTGAGTAACAACCTTCCCTACGGGTTCAAGCCGCTCGCTGCGCTCGCGGTGACCAGCCTCCCGAGGACTGCAAGCAGTCTGAACCTAGGGGTCAGGGTGCCGCGCACAGCGCGGCGGCGCCGGCCGTCGTCCGGCGCGCGCCTTGCCTCCTGTCTTCGCCCCGGCCGGCCCGCGCCGGACGCCGCCCGCGCCCACAAGGGGGCGAGGACCAGGCCGGGCCGACGACGCCGACGACAGATGGAGATGAAGCCTCCGGCGGGGGCGCTCCGGCTCCGGGATGGCGATCTTGTCGGCGAGTGCCGGCCGTGAGTGGCCGAGGCGAAGGGCTGCCATGGGTGCCTGTCGGCAGCCGGGGTCGGACAGGGTGGGGCTGACATCAACAAGGACGCGCAGCAATGACGGCGAGAATGCGCAGGTCGGTCCACGCGGGGGCCAATGGTTTGGCGACCAGGACAGCCCATCAAGTACGGGTAAAATAAGGGCAAATCGGGTGTTTTGTGACATGGTCGGCGCGCTAGCCTGATGAAGGTAGACGATCTCAACCCTCGGGGAGGGCATCATGGCCGTCTTCGCCATATTCGGATTCCGCAGGCCCAGCAGGGTCTGTCACACCTACTACCGAAACCACCGCCGGTATACCCGTTGCTACGGGTAACTGACCGAACACCTTGCTAGGGGCCAGCGCCAGACGCTGGTCCCTGCGGCTGCAGCAACGACCGCGAGCGGGAACCTCCGTGCCACAAGCGAGCCGGATCGGGCAGGGAACCACGGGGAACAGCGTCCGGGTGCGGTACGGCCATCAACCAGGCACGGCCTATTTGCGGCCAAGCGAGGCGAGACCGACCGCGATTGGCCGTGTGACCTGGACAAATGCCCTACGGGGCCGCGCTCTCCGGAGTCGTTTGCACTACAGCGGCGGAGTACCTGCGCGGGGTCATCGACCCTTTGGGCCGATACCGGCAGTGCCGCGCCTGGCCGGGACCCGCGCCATGACACCACCATCCTCCGGTGCACCGCCGTACCCGCGCTGTGACGCCGCCGTTTGGCGCTCCGCACTCGGCCTGTGAACTGGGGAAACACCCCAAGGTGACTCCGTCGGGAGAGACCCGACCGGGGCGCTCGCAATTCCTGCCGGGCTGGCGTGACGCCCGGAGGCAGTTACGACAAGTGCGGCAAGAGAGCGTACGTCGTCCAGGGCGCGGTCACCCGCGCCGCGATCCGGCTATGGCTCCGGTGAGGACCTGCCGGAGAGCCCCTGGTCGCCGGACCCTGCGGGCAGGTCCTGCGTCCTGTCGGTCCGCCCCGCGATCCAGCCTGCCATTGCCCGTATGCCGACGCCGATGGCGCGCTCGTCCGGGGCGAAGTCGGGGTAGTGCGGATAGCTGGCTGTGATGGGTGCACCGGGGGCACGGACGCCGAGGAAGGTGAACGTGCCGGGGACTTGGTCCAGGTAAAGGGCGAAGTCCTCGCCGCTGAAGGGAGGGAAGGCTGCACGGAGTTCAGTAACCGCGCCCCGACCGAGTGTGCGGCGCAGGTGGTGGGCGAGCACGCGGGCGTCTCGCTCCGGGCAGACCATGGCGGGGAACGGCTCGGAGGGAAAGCCGACCTTGGCCCCCGCGTATGACGTGGCCAGTCGGCGGACGTCCGCACGTACCTCCACGTACCGCTCCTGCGGCCAACAGCGGTAGGAAACGCTCACCTTGGCCTCCTGCGGTCTGGCCCGGACAGCCACGAAGCGGGCCAGCGGCCCGTTGGGCGTTCGGGCCTCGGCGACCAACCGCTCCAGGTCCGCGGGCGTCTGTGGCAGTGGCACCGTGGCGAGCGCGCCGATCTCGACGGCCAGTCGCCGGGCGGCATCGGGCGCGTCCGGCCCTGAGAGAGTCACCTCTGCCTTGTTCTGGCCCGGCAACCCGTAGCCCCCGGTGACGGCGAACCGGCCGACGGGGAACGGCCCGCAGTGCAGCGCGTGGATCTCCTCCACGCAGGTGCGCTCCAGCACGCCCGCGTCGATGATCGCCCGGGCGCCGGACAGGGTCTCCTCGGCAGGCTGAAAGAGGAACACCACTGTTCCGCTCAGTTGCTGCCGCAGCCGCGCCAGGACCTGCGCGATGCCTAGAGCCACCGCGGTGTGGATGTCATGCCCGCAGACGTGGGCTGCCGCCGGGCCCCCTCCGACGATGTCTTTGGGCGGCACCGCGTCCATGTCCGCCCGGTACGCGACGGTGCGGCCTGGACGCGAGCCCCGCAGGACGCCGACGACGCCGTGGCCGCCCACCCCTGTGGTGACGGTCAGCCCGGCCGCCCGCAGCTCTCGGGCCACCACACCGGCAGTACGCTGCTCCTGCCCCGGCGCCTCGGGGTGCCGATGAATGTCCCGCCGCAGCTCGATCAGCCCACGCTCCAGGCGTGCCACCTCGGCGTCCACCGCTCTTTGCTCCACTGGCCGTCCCCACCCGCTGGCGACGGCCTTGTCCGCAGCTCCCCACGTGATTCCCGCGCCGACTGCCGCCGCTCCGCCCAGCAGCGTGCGGCGCGCGAGTGCCTGCTCCATGGGACTCTCCACCGCTCCCCCTCCGTGATCGTTCAAGTGGCCTTCCGGAACGTCTGACAGGGCAGCCGGCTCGGCACCGCACGTTCTGTTCGGTCGCTGCCCGGTGAGCGGAAAACCCGTTACGACACGATGGCTGCACGCGGATGCCGTTGCCCATCCGGCGAGCCACCGCTCAGGAGTGGGGGTAACCCCATCGTGGAGCCCCGCCGGCGCTTTACTTCCAGACGTCCGCGATGTGCGACAGGAGCGCCACCGCGCCGGCCCAGAGTCCGAGGATGACGAGGAGGGCAAGGGCCGCTGCCATGACCAGGCTGATGGATGGCGACTGCGCCTCTCGTCGCTCGTTCTCGCGGCCCTGTACGGCCTGTTCGTGATCCGCTGAGTCGCAGCCTGGGCAGCCCGTTGTCTTGTGTTCCACAGGGCTTTCGCTGTACCGGTTCGGGCTGCTCATGGCCCTCCGCGGTTGGTTGCACGTCGTCTCGGTGTTCAGTCAACGACCGTCGGTCACCGGCCCTCAACGAACTTGCTGTTTCGCGCGCTGCTGCTCGGTGGCGAGCTGCTGCGTCAGCGCGGCCGGGTCCGGCGGGGTGTCGTCCTGGACCAGCCCCAGAGTCCGCCCGACCACGGACTCAACGAACTCGCCGCAAGGCCAAGGCTGTTTGGTCCATGCTCGACACCATGCACAACTCCTCTGAGCGCCCGCAGCCACGAGGACGCCACACACCACACCTGAGGTCTGTGTGGATCGTCGCCCCCATCGCCCTCACCGTCGTGGGAGCGCTCGCCTTCGGCCTCTACCAAGGCATGGACACGCTGCTCACCGCGGAGAATCGGACGGGGAAGCCGGTCGACGTCAACAACGTCATCAAGGCCACCGTCACGGTTCTCACTCTCATCGGCGCCGTCCTCACCGGCGTCTACGCCTACCGCAAACAACTCCTCGCGGAGGGCGACTCACACCGGGCGGACGCGAGCCAACTCGCCGACCGATACTCCACCGCAGCGGAGCAGATGGGGCACGAGCAGGCCGCCGTTCGGCTCGCCGGCGTGTATGCGATGGCGAGGCTGGCGGATGACTGGCCGGAGCAGCGGCAGGTGTGCATCGACGTGCTGTGCGCCTACCTGCGCATGCCCTACAAGACCAAACCCACTGCAACCGGCTACAAGCCAGGCGAGCAGGAAGTTCGGCTCACCATCATCCGGATCATCCGAGACCACCTCCAGAACCCCATGGCACCGACGACGTGGTGCGGGCTCAGCCTGGACTTCAGCGGAGCCACCTTCGACGGCGGAGACTTCTACGGGGCGCGGTTCACCGGAGGCACGGTCTCCTTCGCGGGTGCACGGTTCTACGGCACCTTCGTCTCGTTCCGCGCCGTGGGGTTCGCCGGCGGCACGGTCTCGTTCTCTGGTGCGTGGTTCGGAGGCGGCACGGTCTCGTTCGGCGGCGCGGAGTTCGCCGGTGGCATGGTCTCGTTCTCTGGTGCGTGGTTCGGAGGCGGCACGGTCGCCTTTGGCGACGCAAAGTTCACGGGCGGCACGGTCTCTTTCCGCACCACGCAGTTCGCCGGCGGCGAGGTCACCTTCCATGGCGCGGGCTTCGTCGGCGGCTTGGTCACCTTCCATGGCGCGGAGTTCACCCACGGCGAGGTCTCCTTCCTTGGGGCGGAGTTCACCCACGGCGAGGTCTCCTTCCTTGGGGCGGGGGTCAAAGGCGGTGTGGTCTCTTTCCGTGGCGTGGGGTTCACCGGCGGTGTGGTCTCCTTCGACGGCGTGGGGTTCGCTGGCGAGGTCTCCTTCGCGGATGCACGGTTCGCCGGTGGCGAGGTCACCTTCCATGGCGCGGGGTTCACCAGAGGCGAGGTCTCCTTCCGTGGCGCGGAGTTCACCGCTGGCACGGTGTCGTTCCGCCGCGCAGGGTTTGGCGGTGACGTGGTCTTCTTCGACCGCGCGGGGTTTGCCGGCGGCGAGGTCACCTTCGACAACGCGGGGTTCACCAGAGGCGAGGTGTCCTTCCGTGGTGCGGAGTTCACCGCCGGCACGGTCTCGTTCCGCGGCGCGGGGTTTGGCGGTGGCGTGGTCTTCTTCGACCGCGCGGGGTTTGCCGGCGGCGAGGTCACCTTCGACGGCGCGGGGGTAACCGGCGGTGTGGTCTTCTTCGACGGCGTGCGGGTCGAGAGTGCGGCCGACATCGATTGGGGCCCGTTCCACGCGATTCCGCCGAGACCGGAAGATCGGCAACACCAGGTGTATCTCGGCCCCTGATCCGGTCCGGTGTGCAGGGTGAGTTCACTCCCGCACCAGGGGCACGGACGGTCGGGTATCGGGGTGTTGCGCCGGTCGAGGCCGAGGGTGCGCAGCAGGCGGGCCTCGGCGGCCCGGACGGTGCGCCGTGCCTCGTGCAGTAGGTGCGGGCGGGGCGAACAGATCGCGACGAGCAGCTCGCCCCACAGGCGCCGGATGGCTTCCAGCGCGGAGACGGCTTCGCGAACGGCGGTGGGCGTGCCCCCGGAGAGAGTCCGGGGGCATCTTCGTATGGGGGCGGTGCTGTCGCCCCGTTGCGGGTTCAACGTGCGGGCCGACTTGGCCTCCAGCAACCTGGGACCACGAGCGCATACGAGAAGGGATCCCGCCCATGGGTGCCAGGGACCAGTTCAAGGACAAGGCCCAGAATCTCGCGGACCAGGAAAAAGCGAAGCGCGGGGGCGCCCAGGACGAGGCTTCCGAGCGGGCCTCACAAGCCAAGGACGCCGCCCAGGATCAGGCTGAGCGCGAGGCCCAAGAGGCGCGGGACAGGTTTGACCAGGATTACGACGTCTAGCCGGCCACGTGTACACGCAACCAGAAGGGCCGCGCGGCCTTTGCCGCGCGGCCCTTCGGCGTCCTGCGGGCACGCATCACCCGGGAAGGTTCGTATCCTCCCGGGTCCTCAAAATCGCAGGTCAGCGGGGGTGGATACATGCCCATTGCGTGCCCATCGCGTGCCCGGAGGGCGCCGGATGGGGTGACGGAGGGCGGTGGTCAAGATGCCGCCGCAAGCCGCTGACGTGCACCTATTGACTTGAGGCGGCAGGTGGTGAACCCCCTTGCCATGATCGCTCCCGGGCTTGTGAAGCGAAGGTCGTCGGTTCGCATCCGACCGGGGGCTCTGTGTTTGAGCAGGTAAGAAGCCCCGGGCCGGTCGTGGCCTGGGGCTTCTGGCATCTGTGGCGCACCATCAACGCGGGCGGTGAGCCCGGGGCACGCGGCATCCGCCGCTTCCGGAACCGGTCACGGCCTTGGAGGCCCTGGGGTCCAGGTCGTTCATACAGTGGCGTGCTCCACCTGGGCACCGGGGGCCAGTCCCACTCCACTGGCGTATGGGGCGACGGCGGACGGGATGGCAGCGGGGACGTCGTGGTTCCTGTCCGAGACGGGATTCAGGGAGCCTGTGAAGAGCGTGCTCCAGCCACGACCCGGGGGCGAGCAGCGGGGTAGGCGTCCGCGGTGTCCGGGTGGCGGGTTGCAGTCGCGGCACCGAAGAATTGAGGTGACGCTGTCAGGGGAGCGTGGCTCGCCTCGCACGAGCTGTGTGCGTCGGTGGCCGCGCTGGACAGAAAGGCGGCGGCCATGGCAACGGTGCCCAATAAGGGGCGGCAGGGGAGTCCCTACAGCAGCGAATTGATCTCCGGCGAGTCCCTGTTCGCGGGAACGACGCTGATGCTGAGCGGGCCGCTCAGCATTCTTCAGGGCGTAACCGGCATCACCCGCGACACCGTGTTCTCCTCGCCTCGGTACGACTACCGGTTCGATCTCACCGCTTGGGGTTGGATTCACCTTGTGGTCGGAGTGGCGCTCGTCGTGGCAGGCGTGGGGATTTTGCTCGAAAAGAGCTGGGCGCGCGCGGCCGGTATACCGGTGGCGGCAATCAGCCTGGTCACCCAGTTCATGTTCGTTCCGTACTACCCCGTGTGGTCGATCATCGTGATGACGCTCGACCTCCTGATCATCTGGGCGCTGAGCAGATCGTTCCATCCCGGAACCAGCGGCGGTCGGTGAATCCGGACCGGGCCTTTGCCGGTGGGAACCGGGTAGGGGCTCACAGCGCACCGTCCAGGTTCCTTTATATGCGCGACAATTGGGTCGCCGACGCCCTCCAGCAACCTTCCCGACCGCAGGCGGCACCGGGCGGCGCACCGGGGATCGGTGGCGGCAGTGGCCTCGGCGGCCGGCTGGTGTTGACGGATCGCACCCGGCCGTCGGCCCCCGGGGCGCCCTGCTCGTCATGCGCCCCCTGGGGCACGGCTCGCCCTGAAGCCCGGCCGGACCGCGCTTGCCCTTGAGGCCGCCGGTTCCGACCAGGGACGTGTGTCAGTCGGCCCCGTGTCCTCAAACCGTCCGGCGACGGTCACCTCTTACGCGCTTGTTGTAGGGGGGTGAGGAATCGCCCGGTGACGGAGACGGAGACGGAGACGGTGACGGTAACGGTAATGGTGACGGTGATGGTAATGGTGGGGATGCTGGCGGGCGGTGCAGAGGCGCTTCACGTTTTACGTTTCTCATTGTGTGGTGGGTCGTTGAACGGGCTGAGGTATACCGAGGCAGCCGTGCCTCGGTAGGAAGAAGGGAACACAACTGTGCGTCGAATGAGTTCCGGTATGGCCGTGGCCACAGGCATTGCCATGAGTGGCGTGTTCACGGTCGTGGCTGCCCACACGGCCTCTGCGACCGTTACCAGCGGGCCCCTCCCATATGCCGACTGCATGAAGGACCTGAAGGTGCAGCACGGGACGGAGAAGTCGCCTGCGATCGTATGCGATGCGATGGCGAAGCAGGGGTGGATTCAGCAGCCGACGGGCTGACTCTTTTCGCCTGCTGCCAAGTCGCCTCGTTGGGGGCGATGGTGTTGTCGCCCCCGTGCCTTGACACCACGTAATTTACTTTCTGCGATGGCAGGGCTGGCAGTGCTGGCAGCGATGGCAGTGCGGTGAGCGTGCACGGTCATGTCGGCGACCTCGCCGTGCGAAGGGACGTGGACGCTCGCGGTTTCGGGTCGGCGGCGCTCGGGGGTGGCCCGTCAGCCGACCGGTGCGCCTTCCTCGGACCAGGCGGTCAGCAGCCGCAGTGCGGTGTGTGAGGGGGAGTCTTCCTCCACGGTGTGGGCGATCAGGGCCTGGTCCGGGTCGTCCGGCAGGCGGAGGGTCTCGAAGCTGAGGTCCGGTTCGCCCACCACGGGGTGGCGGTAGACGTAGCGCCCATGGGTCTTGTCCTTGAGGCGGTGCTCCGCCCAGACCTCCTGGAACACCGGGCTGGCGGCGGCGAGTTCGTCGACCAGCTCAGCGGTGTGCGGATCGCCCGGGTGGCGTGCGGCGTCGAGGCGTAGGTAGGCGGCCACGTCACCGGCCTTGCCGCGCCAGTCGGCGTAGAGGTTGCGCATCCCCTCGTCCAGGAAGACCAGCCCCCGTACGCCACAACTGCCGTATGCCACAACCGTCGTACGGCACAAGGACCGCCGTACTCGACAAGGAGATCGCCGCCCATGTCCGTCGTCGTCATTGCCGAATGCCTGGCCGCTCCGGGCCGGGAGGACCGGCTCCGTACCGCCCTGGAGGCGATGATCGAACCCTCTCTGGAAGAACCCGGCTGTCTCGCGTACAGCCCTTACGCCGACCCCAACCGCCCGGCCCGCATGGTGGTTGTCGAGGAATGGACTGACCTGGAGGCTCTGGAGGAGCACTTCGCCACCGCCCATTTCCTGCATGCCGGGCAGGTCCTGGACCGTGTCCCGGCCGAGCCCATGACCGTGCGGACGCTGGTGGCCGCCCCTGCCGGGTGACGACGACGCCGGGTACCTCGGTCCGGTCGAGGCCGATGTACCCGGCGGGGCGCGATGGGGCAGGGCGGGAGGCCGCATCTGCTGGGCGCTCCGGTCCGCCCCGGCGGGCAGAGCCGGGGCAACGGTTCGCTGCGGGCGCGGCCGCGGTCAGCCGACCCGCGCGCCGAACCACCTCGGTATCCGGCTGAGCAGATCCGCCTGGTCTTCGCCGGCCCAGGCCACGTGCCCGTCGGGCCGCAACAGCACCGCGGGTACGTCCAGTTGCTCGCTGACGTCGTTGACGTGGTCGATCCGGTCTTCCCAGCCCGCCACCGAGAGCCGGCCGGTCTGGTCGAGCAGGAGTCCGCGGCCGCCGTGCATCAGCTCGTAGAGGCGGCCCTGCTTCAGGCTCACGTCCCGCATGCGCCGGCCGAGCAGTTCATGCCCCTCGCCGAAGTCGTAGCGGACCGCGAGTGCCGTGATCTTCTCGGTCAGGTACCGGTTCACCTCGTCGAAGTCCATCAGTTCCGACAGCAGTTGGCGCACTGCCCGAGGGCCCGGCTCGGTGGACATCAGCTCGATCTGCGCGCGGGTGTTGACCAGCACGTCGGCGGCCACCGGGTGCCGTTCGGTGTGGTAGCTGTCGAGCAGTCCGTCCGGTGCCCAGCCGGCCACCTCGGCGGCCAGTTTCCAACCGAGGTTGAACGCGTCCTGGACGCCGAGGTTGAGCCCCTGCCCGCCGGTCGGCGGGTGGATGTGTGCCGCGTCGCCGGCCAGCAGCACCCGGTCGACCCGGTAGCGCTCGGCCTGCCGGGTGGCGTCGCCGAAGCGGGAGAGCCAGCGCGGTGCGTGCGCGCCGAAGTCGGTGCCGGCGGTCGCCCGCAGCTGCCGGGTGAACTCCTCGAAGGTCGGCGGGACCGAGCGGTCAGCGGCCAGCCCCTCGGCGGGCACGACGACGCGGTACACGCCGTCCCCCAACGGCATGGCGCCGAACCGCTTCTGGGTCTTGCGGACTTCGGCCATCACGGCGGTCAGCGTCTCCGGCGGCGCGGTCAGCTCCATCTCGCCCAGCAGCGTCTCGACCCTGCTGGGCTCGCCGGGGAAGCCGACGCCGAGCAGCTTGCGCACCGCGCTGCGTCCGCCGTCGCAGCCGACGAGATAGCGCGAGCGCAGCTGCGTGCCTTCCCCTCCCGCGGCGGCCGCGCCCCCATCGGCGGGGGTACCCCCAGGAGCCAGTTCGACGGTCACCCCGTGCTCGTCCTGGCTCAGCCCGACCAGCTCGCAGCCGCGCCGGATCTCGGCGCCGAGTTCGACGGCGCGCTCGGCCAGCAGGCGATCGGTGGTGGTCTGCGGGATGCCGAGGACGTAGGGATGGGTGGTGTTCAGCCCGTCGGGCGCCGGCTTGTCGATGGCGGCGAAGAAACCGCCGACGGGGTACTGCCGGCCGTGTGCGAGGAACCGCTCCAGCAGACCGCGCTGGTCCATCACCTCGATGCTGCGTACGTGCATGCCGAGCGCACGGACATACGGGAGCGGCTCCGGCTCCCTCTCCAGCACGACCACGTGCACGCCGTGCAGCCGCAACTCGCAGGCCAGCATCAGACCGGTCGGTCCGCCGCCGGCCACGATGACGTCGATCACCACTACCCCCATGTGCGCAGGTTCTCTTGCTTCGGCCGGTGATTCTGCGGCACGACCGGGGCCTTGCCGCAAGGCCCCCCATGCGCTATATGTTGAGAGTGGCAAGGAGTGGGTAACCTCCTTGCCTTTGTTTTTGCCCCGTTGTCCCGTCGGCTGTCTCGCCCGTGTGCAGCGACGGGTCGGGGTGGGGTGTCGGGGTGGGGTGCGGGCGGGCCCTCGGTCAGTGGGGCCACTTCTCCGGGGTGCTGCTGGTGATCACGTGGCAGACGGCGGGCTTGCCGGGGCCGGGGGACTTCCCTGAGGCGACGACCCGGATGCCGTCCAGCAGGATGCGGCAGGTGGCGGTCCCGTTCCCGCTCGGGGTGACCTCCACGCGGGCCTCTTGGCCGGTGTTGACGACGACGTTCGTGCTCCAGGGCAGCTTGGTGGAGCCCAGCCGCTCGTCCCTGTGGCCGGGCTTGGACCTGTCGGGGTTGTGCCGGAAGCTGAGGGCGGCGGCCTGCGGTTCGCCGCCGGACGACGCGGCCTCGTACTTGAGGTACCAGGCGCTATCGCCGCTCCACTTCTTCAGCTCGGTCATGTGGTCCTTCGCCCACAGCATCCCGCCGAGGATGAGGGCTCCGATCGCCACGAAGGAGATCACGAAGAAGAGGTCACCCCGGCTGCGGCGCGACGACTGGTGTGGGGGTGCCATGGTGACCTCGGCCTGTTTCCGTGCCTGTTCCGTGTCTGTCCGTGCCGGTCGGCGCGGCGTGGTGCTGTCTGCGGTGCCGCACGCGGCGGCTCGGCTTTCCACGCCACCGTACCCACGGCGGGCATGGCCCGTAGTCGACCCGCTGGCCGATCTCCGCATCAGCCTCCGGTCGCATGCGCCCCGTGCGCGGGACGGCCTAAAGGATGACCGGCGGAGGGTGATCACGGCCCGGACGCGGTGGCCCCGGGCCGGGACGGTTCGGGGCTTTCAGGGGTGCGCGGGGGCGCGGTGGGTGGCGCTGGAGGGGTGAACGGGGCTTTGGGGGACTGGTTTTGACGGCGCGGGTGGGGGCTGGGCGGCGTAGGTTCGGTGGCATGGTGAGTGCGATGGCGCGGGACGACTATGCGCGGCGGATGGAGCGGGCCGGGCTGGCGGCGGTGGAGGCCGGGCTGGCCGGGCTGATCGTGACGCCGGGGCCGGATCTGGTGTGGCTGTGCGGGTACCGGCCGCCGGCGGTGACCGAGCGGCTGACCGCGCTGGTGATCGAGCCGGGGCGGGCGGCGCGGCTGCTGGTGCCCGTGCTGGAGCAGCCGGATGCGGAGCGTGCGCCGGGGGCCGGGGCGCTGGAGGTGGCGGGCTGGTCCGACGGGGCGGATCCGTATGCGGAGCTGGGCAAGTGGCTTGCGCCGCACCGGCGTTACGGGGTGGCGGACGGGATGTGGGCGCTGCATCTGCTGGGGCTGCAGCGGGCGGTGCCGGGGAGCGGGTATGCCGCGCTGACCGAGGCGGTGCCGATGCTGCGGGCCGTCAAGGACGCGTACGAGGTGGAGCGGTTGGCGGCGGCCGGGGCGGCGGCAGATGCGACATATGAGGACATTCTGGGCGTGCGCTTCGGTGGGCGGCGGGAGTCCGATGTGGCGGCGGATCTGGCGCGGCTGCTGATGGAGCACGGGCACAGCCAGGTGGACTTCACGGTCGTGGGGTCGGGCCCCAACGGTGCCAACCCGCACCATGAGGCGGGGGATCGGATCATCGAGGACGGCGACATGGTCGTACTCGACTTCGGGGGGCTGAAGGACGGGTACGGGTCGGACACGACGCGGACCGTGCATGTCGGGGAGCCGGGTTCCGAGGAGCGCAAGGTGCACGGGATCGTGCGGGAGGCGCAGCAGGCGGCGTTCGAGGCGGTGCGGCCCGGTGTCGCCTGCCAGGAGATCGACCGGGTGGCCAGGCGGGTCATCAAGGCGGCGGGGTACGGGGAGTACTTCATCCACCGGACCGGGCACGGGATCGGGGTGACCACGCACGAGCCGCCCTACATGGTGGAGGGCGAGCACCTCCCGCTGGTGCCGGGGATGTGCTTCTCGATCGAGCCGGGGATCTATTTGCCGGGGCGGTTCGGGGTGCGGATCGAGGACATCGTGGTGTGCACGGAGTCGGGCGGGCGGCGGCTGAACGAGACGGAGCGGGGGCTGGCGGTGGTGGCGTAGGGGAGTTCGGGTGTCCGGGTGTCCGGGTGTCCGGACACCCGGGTGCCCGGTGTCCGGGCGCCCGGCTGTCTAGAGGGCCGATGTCCGATCCGGGGATCGGGTCTCGGAGGGGGCGGGTGTCTGCTCCGTGGGACGGGCGTCTGAGGGGGCGGGTGCCTTGTCCGTGCGACGGGTGCTTGACCTGGGGGTGTCGGGGTGCGGGCGCGGGCCGCCGGAGAGGGCGAGCGTGACGGCCTCCAGGGCGCTGGTGAACGAGACCTCGGAGAGCACGCCGGGTGCCGCGACCTGGTCGCCCGCCAGGTAGACGCCGTGACCGCGGTCGATCGCCGGGCGGTCGCGCCAGGTGGTGCCGGGGAGGTCCACCGCTCCCGTACGGCCGGTGGCCAGCGACTCGCGGCGCCAGGTGATGCGGTCGCGCCAGTTGGGGAAACCGGCGTCGAGGAGGCGTTCCGCGCGGGCGATCCCGGCGGCGCGGGCCTCGTCCGGGGCGATGCCGACATGGCCCTGGATCAGCTGTTCGCCCTCCGGTGCAAGGTCGGGATCGGGGCCGGTGAACCGTTCGATCCAGCCGGGGAAGTCGAGCCCGGACACCACGAACGGGTCGCCGCGCCGGGTCCGTACGGCGAGGTCGAGCAGCACGGCGCGGGCGCTGCTCCAGCGGAGCCGGTCGTCCTTGAGGAGGGCGCGGGCGGAGTCGAGCTGGGTGGCGACGACGACCGGGGTGTCCTCCGGCAGCGTCTCGACGCGGGCCTCGGTCTCGATGCGTACGCCCAGTTCACGGGCGTACCGTGCCATCCGGTCGATGAGTGTGACCCAGCCCCCGGCGATGTAGTGGGCCTCGGGCGGGAGGCTGGTGTTGCGGCGCAGCCGCTCCTGCACGAAGGCGGCGGAGAGCGAGCCGGGGTCGTGGTGGAAGGTGGAGACGCCCACGTAATGGGCAGCGGCGCGGGCGGTCGGCTCGCCGACCCGGCTGCTCGCCCAGCTGAGGAAGTCCTGGTCGACCGGGGCGGTGCGGCGGCGGCGCAGCGTCGTCACCAAGCCGAGCGGGGGCAGCCGGTGCAGCCTGCCGTGGTGCAGGAAACGCAGCCGGGTCGCCTCCAGGGGGCGCAGCGGGGCCAGCGGCGGCAGCAGGCCGCGCTTCTTGAGCCAGGGCCAGTGCGGGCCGCGGTTGTAGAGGGCGTGCGCGCCCTCGTTGGTGCGGTACGGGGCGTCGGAGGTGCGGGCGCGGCCGCCGAGGGTGCGGTGGGCCTCGTAGAGCGTGACGGCGGCGCCGGACTCGGCGGCGGAGATGGCCGCGGTGAGGCCTGCGAAGCCGCCGCCGATGACGGTGAGGCGGTGGTGGGCCATGTGAGGCTCCTCCTTTGGTGGCTGTGGCTGTGGCCGTGGCCGTGGTTGCGGTGAGGCGTGTTCGGTCGTGCGGGGGTGCTCTTGGGCTTGGACGGATGAGGGTGCGGCGGATGTGACATGGGGCTGGCGAATCGGGTGTTTGTGCAGGCCAGGGCGATTGTCAGTGGTGTGGGTCACTATGGGTCGAGTAGCCGCGGACCGGTCGCGGGCTGGTCGCCAACCGCTCGCGAACCGCTCGCGGAGGGATCGCTGAGGGTTCAGGGAGGGGCAGGGAGGGTTCAGGGAAGGTCCGTGAGGGGGCGAGGGCGGAACCGCGAGTGGGCCACTGAACGGGATCGCGGTTCGGGACAGTGGAATCGGTTCGTGCGGGACGGAAGGCGGTGATCGCGTGGCAGGGCGCGGCAAGGAGACGGTGCGCGCGGTGCGGCGGCCGGAGGTGCGGTTGCCGGAACTCCAGCCGTACGACGGCGCGGAGCTGGAGCCCGAAGGGGACTACGACGGGCTGGAGTTCGCGGGGACGGACTGTTCTCGGCAGTCGGCGCGGGGTGCGAGATTCATGGACTGCGCGCTGCGGCGGTGTGTGCTGGACGAGGCGGTGCTGAGCCGGGCGCGGATCATCGACAGCGTGCTGAGCGGGGTGCGCGGGGTCGGTACGGACCTGTCGCAGGCGATGCTGCGCGATGTGGAGGTGTCGGACGCCCGGCTCGGCGGGATACAGCTCCACGGTTCGGCGCTGGAGCGGGTCGTGGTGCGCGGCGGGAAGATCGACTTCCTGAATCTGCGCAAGGCGAAGTTGCGGGATGTCGCCTTCGAGGGGTGCGTGCTGGTCGAGGCGGACTTCGGCGGCGCGCAGCTGGAGCGGGTGACGTTCGACGACTGCACCCTGGCGCGGGTGGATTTCAGCGCGGCCCGGATGAAGGACGTCGATCTGCGTGGTGCCGCTGCGGTGGATATCGCGCGGGGGATCGACTGCCTGGCGGGCGCGGTGATCAGTCCGGCCCAACTGATGGATCTGGCACCGGCGTTCGCGGCACAGGTGGGCGTACGGGTGGAGTGAGCGGGTGGGGTGAGTGGATGAAGCGAGCGGGTGGGGGGTGGATGGGGTGAGGCGGCGGTGCAGGGGGAGCGAAGCGGTGGAGCAGGGTGGGTGGAGCGACGTGGGAGGGCGTGCGGGGCGTCAGAGGCGTGCGGCGAGGAGGGGCGGCGTGTCGGGGGAGGGCGCGCCCGTCGGCCGTACGGGTCAGACGCGGGGGAAGCGGGCCTGGAGTTCCCAGATGGCTGGGTTGTCGGCCAGACCGTCGTGCATATCGGTGAGGTCGGCGATCAGGTCGTGCAGGAAGTCACGGGCCTCGCGGCGGAGCGCGGCGTGGTTGAAGGTGAGCGGGGCCTCGTCGGCGGGCATCCAGTCGGCGTCGATGTCGACCCAGCCGAAGCGGCGCTCGAAGAGCATCCGGTCCGCGGATTCGGTGAAGTCGAGTTCGGCGTGGATCGGCCGGGCGGAACGGCTGCCGCGCGGGTCGGTGTCGAGTTGCTCGACGATGTCGCAGAGAGCCCAGGCGAAGTCCAGTACCGGCACCCAGCCCCAGGCCGTGGACAGCTCGTGGTCGGACTTGGTGTCGGCGATATAGACGTCGCCGCAGAAGAGGTCGTGGCGCAGGGTGTGTACATCCGCGGTCCGGTAGTCCGTCTGCGGCGGATCCGGAAAGCGGCGGGAGAGGGAATAGCCGAGGTCGATCACGTCTTGATGGTGTCACGCCGGTGCGGCGGGCGGTCCGGATGGTCGGCCGCCGTCCCTCCGCCCCGGCCGGCCCGGGGCCCGTGTGACCTCGGGTCGATCACGGCAAGGGCCTCGTCGACGGCGGGACGACGTACGGCGTGATCGCCGATGGCGAGGTCGCGGACGGTGTGATCACGCACGGCGAGACGGCGCACGGCGAGATCGCGCACGACGAGATCGCGTACGACGAGATCGCGCACTACGAAGTGACGCACTACGAAGTGACGCACGGCGAAGTGACGCACGACGAGGTATCGCACGACGAAGTGACGCACGACGAGACCGTGTACGGCGGGATCGTCATGGCCAGAGGGTGGGGTAATGATCATGTCTGGTTCGCTGGTGAGACGTTCGGCCGTTGCGCTGGTGTCGGCGGCGGCGCTGGTGGCGCTGCCTGTGCTGCCCGTGGTGCCGGGCGGTGCGGGTGGGCAGGGCGCGGCGGCATACGCGGCGGGTTCGGGCGTCGGCGGTGGACAGGCCGGTGTCACCGCGCTGTATGCGCAGGGGCATTGGCGCGGTGGCTGGGCGGCGGCGCCGCAGCGGTCGACCGGGGTGTTCGGCAAGAACTGGTCCGAGGACGGCTTCGCCCGGCAGACGGTGCGTCAGGTCGTCCGGGTCAGTGCCGGCGGTGCGCAGGCCCGTATCAAGCTGTCGAACCGCTACGGCGCGGCGCCGCTCAAGGTGGCCGGTGCGACCATCGCGCGGACCGCGCAGGGGGCTTCGGTGCAGGCCGGGTCGGTGCGGCAGCTGACTTTCGGGCACGGTCGGTCGGCGACCATACCGGCGGGCGGTGAACTGCTCAGCGACGGTGTGGGGTTGCGGGTGCGGGCCCTGGAGTCGGTGACCGTCACTCTGTATCTGGACGCGCCGACCGGCCCGGCCACCTTCCATGCGATGGCGATGGCCACCAGCTATCGCGCGGCCGGTGACCACCGCTCCGATGTGGGAGCCGCGGCGTTCACCGAGACCTCGCAGTCCTGGTACTACCTCTCCGGTGTCGAGGTCGCGGGCGGTGGGCCGGTCGCGCGGCGCGACGGCGTGGTGGCCTTCGGGGACTCCATCACCGACGGGTACGGCTCCACGGTCGACACCGATCGCCGCTATCCAGACCGGCTGGCCGAGCGGTTCGCCGCCGCGGGCCGCCCGCGCAGTGTCCTGAACGAGGGGATCAGCGGCAACCAACTGACCAACAGCACCAGCGGGTTCGGCGAGAAGGCCGTGGTCCGCTTCCGGAAGGACGCGCTCAACACGCCGAACGTGGGCACCGTCATCCTTCTGGAAGGCATCAACGACATCGGTATGAGCGAGTGGAGCGGCGCGCCGGGCGGGCCGACCCCCGCGGTGTCCGTGCGGCAACTCATAGCCGCCCAGCGGGAGTTGATACGTCAGGCGCACGGCAGGGGCATCCGGGTGATAGGTGCGACGCTGACACCGTTCAAGGGGGCCGCGTATTACACCGAGCGGGGCGAGACCAAGCGCGAGGCGCTGAACGACTGGATACGCACCTCCGGTGAGTTCGACGGGATCGTGGACCTGGACCACGCGTTGGCCGATCCCGCCGACCGGGGCCGGATAGCGCCCGCCTATGACGAGGGCGACCATCTGCACCCGAACGACGCCGGCTATCGCGCGATGGCCGAGGCGGTCGACGTCGACGCGTTCTGAGGGTGCCGGTGCCCGTCGTAGGCCCTGGCGGCGGCTCGCCGCCCCGTGACGGCGGCGAGTCAGCGCTGGTGCTCACGGCGGCGCTGGTTCCTACGGCGGAGCCGGTGCCTACGGCGGCGCCGGCGCCTACCGCCGCAGTGCTCGCGCCTACGTCGACGGAGCGCTCGCGCCTACGGCAGGGTCAGTACGCGCGGCCCGTCGTCCGTCACCGCGACGGTGTGCTCGAAGTGGGCGGCGCGGCTGCCGTCGGTGGTGCGCAGGGTCCAGCCGTCGGGGGCGGCGTAGTAGCTGTCACCGCCGCCCGACAGGAACATCGGCTCGATGGCGATGACCAGGCCGTGGCGGAGGACGAGGCCGCGGCCCGGCCGGCCTTCGTTGGGGACCGCCGGGTCCTCGTGCATCGCGCGGCCGATGCCGTGGCCGCCGAAGTCCTCGGCGATGCCGTAGCCGGCGGCGCGTCCGACGCTGCCGATGGCGTGCGAGACATCGCCGATACGGGCGCCCACGACGGCCGCCGCGATGCCCGCTTCCAGGGCGCGCCGGGTGGTCTCCATCAGTCGGCGGTCCTCGGGCCGCGTGGCGCCGACGGTGAAGCTGGTGGCCGCGTCGCCGGCCCAGCCGTCGACGACCGCACCGCAGTCGATGCTCACCAGGTCGCCGTCGCGGAGCCGGTAGCCGTCCGGGACGCCGTGCACGATCGCGTCGTTGACGGAGGCGCAGATCACGGCCGGGAAGGGGGTCGGCGCGAAGTTGGGGCGGTAGCCGAGGAAGGGGGAGGTGGCGCCGGCCTCGCGCAGGACCGCACGGGCCACCTCGTCCAGATCCAGCAGCCGTACGCCGGGGGCGGCCGCGGCGCGGACCGCGGACAGGGCGTCCGCGACCACCCGGCCGGCCACGCGCATCGCGTCCAGCGACGCATCCGTCTTGATCTCCACCATCGGAACGACCTCCCGTTCGGGCCGCCCGTACGCACCTCGGTGTCGGGCGGCGACCACAGCTTCGTGCGGCCGGTATTTGTTTACCGGTATTTGTTTACCGGTATTAGTATCACGGGCATGGTGCGCACTCCACTGACCCCCTGGGAACGCGAACGCGGCGAGCGGCTGGGTACGCTGCTGCGCGCGGCGCGCGGCGAGCGGAGCATGGTCGAGGTCGCCGCGGCGGCCGGGCTGTCCGCGGAGACGCTGCGCAAGATCGAGACCGGGCGGGCGCCGACCCCGGCGTTCTTCACGGTCGCCGCGCTGGCCGGCACGCTCGGGCTGTCGCTGGACGAGGTGGCGGTGCTGGCCACGCCGCCGGACGCCGCGCCGGAAGCGGCCGCCCACGGTGGCGCGGCGGCCTAGGGGTCGTCCGACGGGTGCAGGGTCGGTCCCTCGATGCACGGACGGCCCCGTACGGGGCCGGCTCCTCACGCGAAGGGTCGGCGCCCCTCCGGGAACCGGCACCCGGCGTGGCAGGCAGGGCCCCAACACGGAAGGGCCGGCCCCCTAAAATCCGGGAACCGGCCCTCTGGCGGGGCGTCACATACTGCCGGCGCCTCACCTGCCGCCGGACCCCGCCTGCCGCCGGACCCCGCCTGCCGCCGGACCCCGCCTGCCGTCGGACCCCGCCTGCCGTCGGACCCCGCCTGCCGTCGGTGCCTCACCTACCGTCGGCGCTCCGTCTACCGCCGTTGCCGCACCTGCTGTCGGTGCCCCACCGGGTCGCCCGGGCGTGCACTCCGAGTGCCCCGGGCGCGGCTCCGCATGCCTCAGACGTTGACGCCGAAGTCCTGGGCGATGCCGACCAGGCCGGATGCGTAACCCTGGCCCACGGCGCGGAACTTCCACTCCGCGCCGTTGCGGTACAGCTCGCCGAAGACCATGGCGGTCTCGGTGGCGGCGTCCTCGCTGAGGTCGTAGCGCGCGATCTCGGCGCCGCCGGCCTGGTTGACGATGCGGATGAAGGCGTTCCGCACCTGGCCGAAGTTCTGGCTGCGGCTCTCGGCGTCGTAGATGGAGACCGGGAAGACGATCTTGTCGATGTCGACGGGCAGCGCGGCGAGGTCGACGTTGATCGACTCGTCGTCGCCGTCGCCCTGGCCGGTGGTGTTGTCGCCGGTGTGGACGATGGACCGGTCCGGCGTCGCCTGGTTGTTGAAGAAGACGAAGTGCTGGTCGGAGTAGACCTTGCCGGTGGCGTTGACCGCGATGGCGCTGGCATCGAGGTCGAAGTCCGAGCCCGTGGTCGTGCGGACGTCCCAGCCGAGGCCGACCGTGACGGCGGTCAGGCCCGGCGCCTCCTTGGTGAGCGAGACGTTGCCGCCCTTGGACAGGCTTACAGCCATGGGAAGTCCCTTTCCTCGTCGAGGTCGCAGGCGTGCGGTCGCAGGGGTGCGGTCACACGCTTCGGGCTCCGCCTCGGGCGGAGCCGCCGTTACCCACCTCAACGCGGCCGGGCGACCGGGTGGTTCCAGGATTCTTTACTTTCTCCACTCGATTTCTTGCCTGACCCTTTGCCTGTTCCTGGGGTCGGACTGTGCCCGGTCCTGATGCCGGTGCCGGGGTCCGCCCGGGAAAAGTGAGGTGACGGGCGCCCGTGGGCGCGGGATCATGGGAGGCATGTCCGGGCCCTATGTCATCCGAGGTTCGGTCGCCCTGCCGGAGGCCGAGCTGGTCTGGCGTTTCTCGCGCTCCTCCGGGCCGGGCGGCCAGCATGTCAACACCAGCGACAGCCAGGTCGAGTTGCGCTTCGACCTGGCCGGTACGAAGGCGCTGCCCCCGGTGTGGCGGGAGCGCGCCCTGGAGCGGCTGGCCGGCCGGCTGGTCGACGGAGTGCTGTCCGTACGGGCCTCCGACCACCGCTCCCAGTGGCGCAACCGCGAGACCGCGGCCGTACGGCTCGCCGCGCTGCTCGCCGAGGCCACCGCGCCGCCGCCCAAGCCGCGCAGGAAGTCGCGGATCCCGCGCGGCATCAACGAGCGGCGGCTGCGCGAGAAGAAGCAGCGCGGCGAGACCAAGCGGGGCCGCTCGGGCCGCGATTGGGGCTGAGGGGACTGCCGCCTCCCAGGGCCTTTCCGCCCCTGACCCGTCGGACGCACCCCGGGGCCTTTCCGCCCGTGACCCGTCGGACAGACCCCGGGGCCCTTCCGCCCGTGACCCATCGGACAGGTCCCAGGCCCTCAGCCCAGCTGGCGGTACTTCCCCCGGAAGTACATGAGCGGCCCGTCGTCATCGTCGGACGTGGTGGTCGCCAGGACGCGCCCGATGACGAGCGTGTGGTCGCCGGCCACCACCCGCTGCTCGGTACGGCACTCCAGCGTCGCCAGCGCACCGCCGATGAGCGGGGCGCCGGACGCTTCGCCGCGTACGGACGGAAGGTCCTCGAAGAGCAGCCGGTCGCTGATGCGGCCCTTCATGGCGAATCGTCCCGCCACCTGGCGCTGATGGCCCGAGAGCACCGAGACGGCCCACAGCGGCTGTTGCGCCAGCAGGTCGTCCATCCGGGAGTCGTTGCGAACGCTCACCATGACCAGCGGCGGCTCCAGGGACACGGACAGGAACGCCGTCGCGGTCATGCCGACGTCCTCGCCGCGCGGGCCGGCGTCCGGGTCGTGGGCGGTGATCAGCACCACGCCTGCGGCGAGGCGGGACAGGGCGGCACGGAACTCGTCGTCACTCACCCCAACAGAATGCGCGATCGGTGCGTCGCCCGGCACGGAGGCGAGGGAGACGGCGGGTGCGGCGGGTGCGGCGGGTGCGGCGGAGCCGGCCGCCGGGGTGGCGGCGGGAGTTTTCGTGAACACGCCATGAACGCTAACTTCGACCCGCCCCGGTCCGCATCGGGCCCCGGGACCACTCGCGTCCTAGGTCCCGCGGCGGAGGCGACCGCCACTGCGGAGCGTGCCGCGGCGGCGGCCGGGGACGGGGTGCGCAGAAGTGCTCGGAGGTGGCTGGAATTTGCGTTCCGGAAGATTTCAGGGCGTGGGCGAGCGGTGTTCGGGCAGCCTGGTGAGCTGCGAACGCGGACCGGTAATGGGCCGTCACGGCTTGTGACTTGAGTCACAGCGGGCGCTAATTGTTGACCCTGTGTACCGAGTGAACAGCTCACTGTGATTCAGTGAGCGTGGAATCGGACGACGAAGACGACGAAGAAGAAGACGACAACGAACCGGTGGAGTGCTGTCGAGGTCTCAGGGAGAGCGAGCGATGGAGACCGAGTCGGAGCCCTATGTCCGTCTTGCGACCCTGCGGCAGCTGCACCAAGTGGTCGCCGAGCTGAATACCGCACGCAGCCTTGCGGACACCTTGCAGTCCGTTGCCGACGGGGCGATCGTCGGGCTGGGCTTCGAGCTCGCCGCGGTCAACCTCGTGCGGCCGGACGGCGACCTGGTGGTCGCCGCGGTGGCCGGCAGCGCGGGCGCCGAGGCGCTGATGGCCGGGCGGGTGGGCTCGCGCTCCTCATGGGAGCGGCGGCTGTCCATGGGGGAGCGCTGGGGCGATCTGTGCTTCATCCCGTACACCGAGGGCTGGGTGCTGGACGACGACGACGTGCCCCAGTGGCACACCGCCGGACCCGCGCCCCGCTTCCCCGACGAGTGGCACCCGATGGACCGCCTCTTCGCGCCGATGTACACGGCTGCCAACGGCAACGGCGAGCTGCTCGGGGTGCTCTCCGTGGACCGGCCGCGCAACGGCCGGCGCCCCGGCCCCTGGGGCCAGGAGGCGCTCCAGATGTACGCTTTCCAGTCGGCCATCGCGATCAGCAACGCCCGGCTGCGGGCCAACATGCAGCGCGCCCTGGTCCGGCTGGAGCGCGAGCAGCAGGCGCTGCGCGCCAGCGAGGAGAGCTTCCGGCAGGCTTTCGAGTACGCGCCGAGCGGGATGGCCGTCGCCGAAATGGGCGGTGACCAGCACGGACGGCTGCTGCGCACCAACGACGCGCTGTGCCGGCTGCTGGGCCGCCCGGCGTCCACGATGCGCCGGCTGTCCTTCTCCGACCTCGTGCACCCCGAGGACATCGGCACCCTGCTCCGCACCTCCGCCGAGGGCGGCCGGGCCGAGCTGCGGCTGGCCCGCCGGGACGGCACGTACGTCTGGGTGTCGCTGCGCAACTCGGTCGTCGCGGACACCGCCGACGGGCCCCGCTTCCTGCTCACCCACGTCGAGGACATCGAGGAGCGCAAGCGCCATGAACTCCAGCTCGCGCACCGCGCCAGCCACGACTCGCTGACCGGACTGCCCAACAGCGCCGAACTGCGCGCCCGGCTCGGCGCGAAGCTGTGCTCCCGCCGGCCGGGCTCGCTCGCCGACGCCTACGCCTCCTCGGGGGCGGACGGTTCCGATCCGCGCGCCCCGCACGGCTTCGGGGTGGACGGCCCGGAGCCGTTCGAGGGGCTCGACGGCTTCGAGGGCAAGACCGGCAGCCCGGTCCCGTACGACCACCACATCCATCTCGTCGCGCCTCCCGACGGGCCCGAGGACGACGGCTCCAAGGGGCTCGCGGTCCTCTTCTGCGACCTGGACGGCTTCAAGTCGATCAACGACCGCTTCGGGCACAACACCGGTGACGCGGTACTGATCGAGGTCGCCCGGCGGCTGACCAGCGGTGTCCGGGACGGCGACACGGTCGCCCGGCTCGGCGGCGACGAGTTCGTGGTGCTGGCCGACGGGCTGGGCACGGCCGATGCCCAGGACCTCGCGGTCCGGCTGCGGAACGCGATCATCCCGCCCATCCGGGTCGAGGGTCGGGCCGTACGCGTCGGCGCGAGCTTCGGCATCGGCTGGGCGAGCTGCGGCATGACGGCCGAGGAGGTGCTGGAGTCGGCCGACCAGCGGATGTACGTGGAGAAGCGCTCCCGGTCGAAGGGGAACCGGCGGGCGGCGGGCTGAGCGCGGGCGGCGGGCCGGGAACCGCGGCCCCGGTGCCGCGCATCTCACACCCGCGGCATCGTGCCTGGCGTACCGCCCGTTCACCGATCGTTGGTGATCTTGTGATGGGGCGGGATCGGCGTGGTACGGCCCTGACGGGGTAGGCTGCGCCGATGCGGCGCGGCGTCGCCGGGGCCCGGAAGGACAGTTCGCGCGGATGCCCGCGAACGCGTACAACACGCGTACCGACGCGTACGGATCGCTTGGGAGTGACAGGGGATGACGGCCGGTAACAACGGCGCGGACACGCCGGAGAACGACGACCCGTTCGGCTACCTCTACCGCTCGGAAGGCGGCGAGGGCGGCGCGGGCCCGTCGGGCGACGGCGGTGCGGCGCGGCAGCCGGGCGTTCCGCGGACCTCCTACAACCAGGTCCGCGCGGTCGGCCAGCGGCAGTACGGCGGCCAGCAGGCCCCGCAGCAGTCGTACGGCCAGCAGAACGCCCACTACGCCGCGCCCGAGACGCTGCCCGGCGGCGGCGAGCGCACCCGCCAGGCCCCCGCGTACGGCGGCCAGGAGCCCCGACGCGGCCGGAACGGCCTCCTCATAGGCGCGGTCGCGGTCGTCGCGGTGGTCTGCATAGGCATCGGCGTGGCGATGCTGACCAACAGCGGCGACACCAAGAACGACACCGCGCAGAAGCCCGGCCCGACCGCCGGCGACTCGGTCGAGCCCAGCGCCCAGCCCTCCACCAAGCCCAGCCCCGGCGCACTCCCGAAGGACGACGCGGGCGCGTTGCGGCTCAGCGGCGGCGCGACGACCGCCAAGGACATCAAGGGCGCCCAATCCGCCAGCGGTTCGTACGTCACCGGCTTCAACCAGGTCGGGGCGAAGGTGCAGTGGACGCTGGATGTGCCGGCCGCCGGCGACTTCCGGCTGAATGTGCACTACAGCATCCCGGGAGAAGACGCCAACGCCACGCTCTCGGTCAACGGCAAGCCCAACGCCGCGCCGCTGGGCCTGAAGAACTTCACACACCACCCGAAGGGCGACTGGGTGCAGGGCTGGCAGACGACCTGGGCCCCGGTGACCCTGAACAAGGGCACCAACACCATCGAGATCGCCTGCGCACAGGGCAATCAGTGCAACGCCATCCTGGATCAGGTATGGCTGACGGGGGCCAATCAGTAGCCGGCGACTGCTACTTCTACAGCTCAAGTGGGCAAGTCCGTTGACCTGTATACCGCCTTGACAAGATCACTTTGTCTCTGTGGAGGATGGGACGGTAACAGCCACTTGATCTGAGGAGATCACGCATGAAGTTACGTGCTGTAGCCCTGTCCGGTGTTGCCTTGCTGGCCGTGCTGCCGCTCACTGCGGGAACAGCCAGCGCCGCCGCCAAATGCGATGCTGCCAAGATCTGCGGCTGGGCGCAGCCGAATTTCGGAGGCCAAGTGTCGTACTCGAGTGACGTGTCGCCGGGGTGCGACTCAGTGGGCGAAGCCGCACGGTCGGTGTCCAACCAGAGCGAGTACCGGGTGACCTTCTACAGCGATAGCGGGTGCTACGGCGAGCACTTCGATCTGACCCCTGACCATTACTCGGCCAAGACCCCGTGGCCGGTCAGGAGCATCGCCATCTGGGGAGGTTGATGTCGCGGCGGCCGGGCATCCGCGCTGGAACGGCCAGGCCGCCGCACCCCCCTCACGCCGCCGTAGGACGGTCCGTCACCACCACGTGCGACAGCAGCTCCTCGTACGTCGCCGGGTCGAACTCGCCCGCAGCCGGGGCCCGTACGGTGGCCGCCGACAGGGCTACCGCGCGGGTGAGGCGGTCCGGCCAGGGGAGTTCCTCGACGAGGCCGGAGAGCAGGCCGGCCACGGCGGAGTCGCCGGCCCCGGTGGGGTTTCCGGCGAATCGGCGGGGTGGGGTGGCCTGCCAGGCGCCGTCCGCGGTGACCGCGAGCATGCCGTCCGCGCCCAGGGAGGCGGCCACCGCATGGGCGCCGCGGCGGCGGGCGTCGCGGGCCGCGCGCAGCGGTTCGGTGCTGCCGGTGAGGGCGGCCAGCTCGTCGGCGTTGGGCTTGGCGAGGTCGGGGCGGGCGGCCAGGCCGCGGCGCAGCGGTTCGCCGCTGGTGTCGAGGAGGACGGGCACGCCGGCGGTGTGCGCGGCGCGGGTGAGGCGGGCGTAGACGTCCACCGGGACGCCCGGCGGGAGGCTGCCGCAGAGCGCCACCGCCCTTGCCTCGCCCAGCAGTTCGCGGTAGGTGCCGAGGAACGCGGCCCATTCGGCGGGGGAGACCGTCGGGCCCGGTTCGTTGAGCTGGGTGGTGTCGCCGGTGGCGGCGTCGACGACCGCGATGGTGCGGCGGCTGGTGCCGCCCACCGGGACCAGTGCGTCGGTGACGTCGGTCTCCTGGGTGAGCAGGGCGCGCAGCGCCTCGCCGGTGCCGCCGCCCGCGAAGCCGGTGGCGACCGTGCGGTGGCCGAGCGCGGCCAGTACACGGGCGACGTTCAGGCCCTTGCCGCCGGGGCGTTCGGCGACCTCGGTGACGCGGTTGGTGGCGTGCGGGTGGAGCCGGGGGACGCGGTAGGTGATGTCCAGGGCGGCGTTCAGCGTGACCGTGAGGATCATGGTCTCCCCTCCGGGAGGCCGGCCGGACGGCCGTGGGTCTGGCACCGCGTGCGGCGGTGGCATACGGACAAGTGCGCGAGCGATCATGCCATCGCGGATGCCGGTACGCCCAGACCCGGTACGGTCACCCGGTGTTGCCCGGCCACCGGGCCGGCGGCCGGGCGCACCGGGTGCCCGTCGGTTCAGGCGCCCTGCGGGCGCACCAGCCACTCGCCCCGGCGCATGACGCCGACCAGCTCGTAGGCCGCGTCCAGCACCACCAGGTCGGCGTCCTTGCCGGTCTGGAGGGAGCCGGTCCGGCCGTCGATGCCCAGCAGCCGGGCGGGGGTGGCGGAGAGCGCCCGCACGGCCTGATCGATCGTCAGGCCGTCGACGGTGACGGCCCGTTGGAAGGCCCGGTCCAGGGTGAGCGTGGAGCCGGCGATGGAGCCGGCCGTGGGGCCCTCGCTGATCCGGGCGACCCCGTCCTTGACCTCGACCCGCATCGGGCCGAGCGGATACATCCCGTCGGTCATGCCGGCCGCCCCCATCGCGTCCGTGATGAACGCGACCCGTTCGGCGCCCGCCTCGCGGAACGCCATCTGGAGGACCGCGGGGTGCAGATGGGTGCCGTCGTTGATCAGCTCGACGGTGATCCGCTCGTCCTCCAGGAGGGCGGCGACCGGGCCGGGCGCCCGGTGGCCCAGTGCGGGCATCGCGTTGAAGAGGTGGGTGGCGACGGTGGCGCCGGCGTCGATGGCCCGGCGGGTGGCGTCGTAGCCGGAGTCGGTGTGGCCGATGGCGGCGATCACCCCGGCGTCGACGAGGAGCCGTACGGAGTCCAGTCCGCCGTCGAGTTCGGGGGCGACGGTCATCATCCTCGCGGTCCCGTGCGCGGCGTCGACGAGCTTGCGGACGTCGGCCGGGTCCGGGTCGCGCAGCAACTCGGGCTGGTGCGCGCCGCAGCGGTGCGGGGAGATGAACGGGCCCTCGAAGTGGATGCCCGTCAGGTCGCCCTGCTGGACCAGCTCGGCCAGCACCGCGGCCTGCCGGGCGAGGTCGCCCAGTTCGCCGGTGACGGTGGAGGCGAGCATCGAGGTGGTGCCGTGCCGGCGGTGGGTGCCGATGACCTTCAGGCATTCCTCGGGGTCGGCGGACGAGAAGGAGCCGCCGCCTCCGCCGTGGACGTGCAGGTCGACGAAGCCGGGGACGATCAGGTGCCCGGTCAGCTCGACGACCGTCTCCGCCCCGGCACCCGCGTCGCCGGACGCCGGCACCCGGTCCAGGTCGCGGCTGTGGACCCCGGCGATACGGGTGCCCTCGACGGTGAGCCGGCCGCCGTCGACGACGCCGGACGGCCGGGCGATGCGGGCGCCGGCCAGGACGGTGCGCCGGGGGGCCGAGGTCCGTCCCGCGGACTGTTGCTGTGCCATCAGGCGGTTACCTCCGTGGAGAGAAGATCCCAGGCGAGCAGTCCTGCGCCCAGGCAGCCGGCGGCGTCCCCGAGGGCCGCCGGAACGATCGAGGGGAGCCGCTGGAACGTAACGCGCCGTCGGACCGCTTCCCGCAGAGGCGCGAACAGCGTGTCACCCGCCTCGGCGAGCCCGCCGCCGATGATCAGCGTCCGCGGGTCGAGCAGGGTGAGCGCGATGACCAGGCCGTCGGCGAGGGCGTCCACCGCGTGCTGCCAGACCTCCCGGGCGCGCCGGTCGCCGGACTCCACGGCCTTGGCGCAGTCGGCGGCGCCGGCCGCCGGATCGCCGCAGACCGCCGCCCAGTCGCGGCCCACCGCCGCGGCCGAGGCCACCGTCTCCAGGCAGCCGCGCTGCCCGCAGCCGCACGCGCGCCCGCCGGGCCGCACGACGATGTGGCCGATCTCGCCGGCGCTCCCGTGGGCGCCCGCCTCGATTCCGCCGCCGATCCCGATGGCACCGGCGATCCCGGTGCCCAGGGGGACGAACAGGAACCGGTCGGTGTCCCGGCCCGCTCCTATCCGGCCCTCGGCCAGGCCCCCGGTGCGGACGTCGTGGCCGAGGGCGACCGGCACCCCGCCGAGCCGCCGGGACAGCAGGTCGCGCATCGGCACGTCCCGCCAGCCGAGGTTGGCGGCGTAGACGGCGATGCCCGCGGCCTCGTCGACGATGCCGGGGACGGCGACGCCGGCGGCCAGGGCGGTGCTGCCGAAGCGCGCCCGGCCGAGGTCGCGCAGCTCGGCGGCGAAGCCGAGGATCGTCTCGACGACGTCGGCGGGGCCGCGTTCGCGCCCGGTGGGACGTCGCGCCTCGTGGAGCAGGGTGCCGTCCGCCCCGGCGAGGGCGGCCTTCATTCCGGTGCCGCCCACATCAAGGGCGATGACGTGTCTCACGGGAACAGTTTCGCGCGATCCGCCATGAAAGGTCTAGTCCACTCGCCGGTCCGGTCGCGCCGGCGTCCGAATTCGGATCTGTCGTACGCGCGGGTAGCATTTCTCCTTCGCCATCCCACACGGCGCCTGACCTGCGCAAGAGGCAGGGCGATAAGGAAACGGAATGGGGAGTGGTGTAGACCTTGTGAGGGACAGTGGGGAGACTCGCTGTTCTGCGTCGATCTTGGGCGACCCCCGAGGCGGCGGTGGGAATGGCCCGGCAGACACGGAATTTCGGGACAAAGGGACGGTAACAGCGGTGCAGCGGCGGTACTTGAGCCTGGCGGCGGCGGGACTGGCCGCCACCATGGCACTGACTCTTACCGGCTGCGGAAGCGGCTCGGGCGGCAACGATGTCACCCTCAAGCTGATCGCGGCGGACTACGGCGACAGCAAGGCCAACAGCTCCCAGCACTACTGGGACGGGCTCGTCCGGGAATTCGAGGAGAAGAACCCCGGCATCAAGGTCGACGTCAGCGTCTACAGCTGGACCGACGTCGACAAGAAGGTCGAGGACCTGGTCCATTCCGGCAAGGCCCCCGACATGGCCCAGATCGGCGCGTACGCCGACTACGCCGCCCACGGCAAGCTCTACACCGCCGACGACCTTCTCTCCATCCCCGTCCAGGCCGACTTCGCGCCCTCCCTCGCGGAGGCCGGCGAGTACCAGCGGCTCCAGTACGGCATGCCCTTCGGGGCCAGCACCCGGCGGCTCTTCTACAACAAGAAGCTCTTCGCCCAGGCCGGCATCACCAACCCGCCGCAGAACTGGGACGACATCGTCAGCGACGCCCAGGCGCTCAAGGCGCACGGCGTGAAAATACCCTTCGCGCTGCCCCTCGGCCCCGAGGAGACCCAGGCGGAGACGCTGGAGTGGATGCTCGCCGGAGGCGGTGGCTACACCGACAACATCGGCAAATACACCGTCAATTCGGCCGAGAACGTCAAGACCTTCGAGTGGCTCCAGAAGAACCTCGTCGGCAAGGGCCTCACCGGCACCGACCCCGCCAAGCTCAACCGCGGGGACGCCTTCGCGGGCTTCGCCGCCGGCCAGGTCGGCATGCTCAACGGCCACCCCACCCTCATGAAGCAGGCCGAGGCCAACGGCATCGACTACGGCACCGTCGAACTCCCCGGAACCAACGGCAAGGCCAAGGCCACCATGGGCGTCGCCGACTGGATGATGGCGTTCAAGCAGAACGGCCACCGCGCGCAGATCGGGAAGTTCCTCGACTTCGTCTACAGCGAGAAGAACGTCCTGAAGTTCTCCGCGGACTACAACCTGCTGCCGGTCACCACCACCGCCTCCCAGGCGATGCTCGCCGACGACCGCTTCAGCAAGCTGCACGGCTTCCTCACCCAGCTCCCCACCGCCCAGTTCTACCCGTCCAACAAGACCTCCTGGCCGCTGGTCTCCAAGACCGTCAAGGCCCGGATGGGCGCCGCCGTCGGCCCGCAGGGCAACCCTTCCGCGGTGCTCACCGACATCCAGAACACCGCCGACACCGCCGACAACGCCACCGAGTGAGGCCGGCGGATCCGAGGCCACGGGCCGGGCAATGAGGCCATGGGCCGGGCAATGGAGCCGCGGTCCGGGCGCGGGGACCCGGGCCGGGCACCGCGACCCCGGACCGGCGCCCGAGGGCGTCCGGCGGTGGGCTTATCGTGGGAATGTGAGGGCGGAGCACGTGGAAGGCGCGGACGGCGCAGAGGGCACAGCAGGCGCGGACGGCACGGTCGGTGCGGGCGCGGAGCGCGGGCTCTCCTCCCGCGACGAGGCGGTGCTCGCCCTGGAACGCCGTTCCTGGCCCGGCCCCGGCGCCAAGGAGCGCGCCATCCGCGAACAGCTCGGCATCTCCCCGACCCGCTACTACCAGCTCCTCAACGCGCTGCTCGACGACCCCCGGGCGCTCGCGCACGACCCGGTGACCGTCAACCGGCTGCGCCGCGTACGGGACGCCCGCCGCGCCCGCCGCTGACCCCTCCCGGCGCCGCCCCTCGGCGCCCCGGCCCGCCGCCCCGATGCGCCCGTACACCCGGCGTGCGCCCGTGCCCCGCCGGTAGGGTCGCCCCATGGGCAGCACCCCGAACGCCGCGCCGCACCCCGAACCGACGCCGGACCCGGCCCCGACGCCCCCCGCCGTCCCCACGCCGCACTCCGCCGCCGGCCGTGAGGGCCTCGCCGCGCTGCTGGCGCATCCCGAACGTGCCGTCGTCGCCCTCGACTTCGACGGCACGCTCGCCGACATCGTCCCCGACCCGGCGAAGGCCCGCGCCCACCCCGGCGCCACCGCAGCCCTCGCCCGGCTCGCCCCGCACCTGCGCGCGGTCGCCGTCATCACCGGCCGCCCGGCCGCCGTGGCGGTCCGTCTCGGCGGCTTCGAGGCCCTGCCGGGCCTGGACCACCTCGTCGTGCTCGGCCACTACGGTGCCGAGCGCTGGGACGCCGCGACCGGCACGCTGCACGCCCCCGCCCCGCACCCCGGCATCGCCGCCGTACAGGCCGAACTCCCCGGCGTACTGGACCGTTCCGGCGTCTGGCGCGGCACCTGGGTCGAGACCGCCGTCGAGCGCAAGGGCGGCCGGGCCGTCGCCGTCCACACCCGCCGCGCCGCCGACCCGCAGCACGCCTTCGAGACGCTGCGCGGACCGCTCACCGAGCTGGCCGAGCGCCACGGCCTGATCGTCGAACCGGGCCGGCTGGTGCTGGAGTTGCGCCCGCCGGGCATGGACAAGGGCGTGGCGCTCGCCGACTGGGTCCGGGAGACCGACGCCGCCGCCGTCCTCTACGCGGGCGACGACCTCGGCGACCTCGCCGCCTTCGCCGCCATCGAGAAGCTGCGCTCCGACGGGCCGGGCGGCGTCCTGGTGTGCAGCGGCAGCAACGAGGTCACCGAGCTGGCCGAGCGCGCCGACCTCGTCGTCGACGGCCCCCGGGGCGTGGTGGCGCTGCTCGGCGCCCTCGCGGACCACATCGAGAGCCGGCGCTGAGCCCGCCCGGGCCGGAACACCCGGCCCGGGCCGCTGCCGGGGCGCCGCTCTCTCCTTGCGGCCCGGGGCCGTTCCCCGGGACCCGGGACTACTCCTTGATGCCCAGGGAGGACAGCGCCGTCGTCCAGTCGTGCGCGATGGCCTGCTGCGCCTTGGCCAGGTCGGTCTTGCCGGAGCAGATGGCGGTCTTGAGCTTGTTCTCCACCCCGTCCTTGGGGTTGTTCGGCCCGGCGCCCGGCTTGTGCCCCGGGGACGGCGGCTCCACCCACAGGTTGCGCGGGTCGTTGGGGTCGCCGCCCAACTGGAGGCTGATGAGGTGGTCGTACTCGGCGTCGTGCATCGGGCCGGTGTAGCCGTACGACTTGGCGTTGGCGGCCTTCTCCCGGTTGGTGATGCTGACCGGCGGCCGGATGCCCTTGGTGTAGCCGCTGGAGCAGATGGTGGCCTTCAGCGTCTGCTGCGTGACCTTCGGGTTGGTCGCCCCGGGGGTGCACTTGGGGTCGGGCAGCGGCTGCTTGTCGGCGGTGTAGCGGACGTGGCAGGTGCCGGGGTCGGGCTGCTTCTGGACCGTGTACGCGGACTGCGGCCCGGGGCCGACGGGTATCGGCCCGGACGGGGCGGAGGCGGAGGAGCCCGGCGCCCCGGACTTCGAGGAGCTGCCGCCCTTCGGGTCGGACCCGCTCTTGCCGGACGTGCAGCCGGCGAGCGTGGTCGCCAGGACGGTGACGGCCGCAACCGCGGCCCATCGTGCGGAGATTGACATGGAACAAGAACTACCCCACTCCGGCCCCGCACAGCCGCGTGACGGGAGTGCGGGGGAGCATCCGCGGCGCGCCGGGCCCGGCTGGGCTAGCGCCCCCGGCGGAAGCGCTCGCCCACCGCGCCCTGATCGGTCTCCCACCAGGGCCGGGTCAACTCCGGTTGCGGAACAGTGGGTTCCGACCGCCGTACGGCCGGTTCGCCCGCTGTGTCGGTGCTGCCGGTGTTGTCAGTCTTGCCGGTGTTGCCGGTGTTGCCGGTGTCTTCGGACGCCCGCCCGGCCGGGGTCGGGGCCGCCGCGGGGGCGACCACCGCCAGCTCCCGGTCCAGCTGCGCGTCCAGCGCCGCTGTCCGGCCGCGCTCCGCCCGCACCCACTCCGCGAACACCGCGATCATGAACGGCAGTCCGACCAGCTCCGCGATCGACAGCATCAGCCCGCCGCCGAGCATCTGGTCCTGCTCCGGACTCGGGCCCCACGGCCGGTGCTGGGACGTGTACCAGCCGCCCGCGATCAGCGTCCCGCTGGTCATCACCACAATCCCGGGCACCGCGTCGACCAGCCCGTCCACCAGCACCAGCAGCGCCCGCACCGGATGGCTGCACCACGAGGGCAGCAGCTCCTCGCGGGTGAGCATCGGCAGCACGAACAGGCTGCCGGTGACGATCAGTTGCAGATACATCAGCTCGTGCAGCGGACCGTGCCGCAGCGCCGTCGAAAAATACGGCGTGAAGTAGATCGCCAGCTCGGAGGAGAGCACCAGAACGGTACTCACCAGCGGAAACGTCAGCAGCCGCAGCACCCGCCCGGAGAGCGCCGCGCGCAGCCGGCGCGCCGTACGGCCGTCCTCGGGCAGCGCCCGCAGCGCCAGCGAGAGCGGATCGCCGAGCGCCAGCCCGAGCGGCGCGATCAGATCGAGCACGATGTTCTGCACCGCGGCCGGCCAGAACAGCTCGTGGTCGTAGACCGCCAGCCCGGACATGGTCGCCACCACGACCGCCCCGAGCCCCAGGCCCGCGAACGCCACCGTCCGCGCCACCGGCCACCGCTCCCCGCGCCGCGCCAGCCGGACCACTCCCCAGGCGTACAGGCCGCCCAGCACGAGCACCAGCACGAGCGCGTACGGGTCGAGCTGCCAGCTGCCGGCCAGCCGCCCCGCGGTCGGCTCCGGCAGACCGGCCGCGAGCGTCGTGGTCGCAAGCGTTGTCACTGTCACGGACCACCACGCTAGCCGGGCCCGCGGACGATCTACCGGCGGGGCACCTCGGTGCGCCCCCGCCCGAGTCCTCAAGGAGCAGCGGGACCGGCCGCCGACGCGCCCGCGCGGGCGCCGGTCACTCCGCCAGCGCCCGCAACTGCTCCAGGAACCACCGTGCCGGCGGCAGTGCGGTGGCCGCCGCGGCCAGCCGCGCACTGCGCTCCGCCCGTTCCCCGGCGGGCATCGACAGCGCCGTGTGCAGCGCCTCCGCGGTCGCCCCGACGTCGTACGGATTGACGCCCAGCGCGTCCTCGCCCAGTTCCTCCCAGGCGCCCGCCTCCCGCGACAGCACCAGCGCACAGCCCGCGTCGGACACCACCGGCACCTCCTTCGCGACCAGGTTCATCCCGTCCCGGATCGGATTGACCAGCGCCACGTCCGCGAGCCGGTACGCCGCCAGCGACCGCGCGAAGTCGTCCTTCACATGCAGCACGACCGGCTGCCAGCCGGCCGTCCCGAATTCGGCGTTGATCTCGTCCGCGAGCCGGCCGACCTGGGCGGTGTAGTCGCGGTAGACGGGGAGGTCCTGCCGCGAGGGGTAGGCGAACGCGAGGTGCACCACCCGCTCCCGCCACTCCGGCCGGTCGGCCAGCAGCCGCCGGTACGCGAGCAGTCCGCGCACGATGTTCTTGGACAGCTCCGTCCGGTCGACCCGGACGATCGTCTTCCGGTCCGCCCCGCCGATCTGCTCCCGCAGCGCCGCCATCCGCTCCTCGACGTCGGCCCGCCGCGACCGCTCCCGCAGGAACTCCGCATCGGCGCCCAGGCCGTACACCCCGATCCTGGTCCGGTGCGCCTTGCGGTCCGGTGGCATCGCGATGACGCTGGGCGCCTCGTGGCGCGGCCAGTGCGCCGTGCAGTCCCCGCCCAGCGCCTGCTCGCAGCAGGCCGTGAACGCCCGCGCCCACCGCCCGGTCAGGAAGTTCGCCCGGTCCGCGCCGAGGATCCCCAGCACCAGCTGCCGCTGGATGTCGTCGGGCAGCATCGCGAAGTACTCCGGCGGCGCCCAGGGCGTGTGCGAGAAGTGCGCGATGTGGACGTCCGGCCGCACCTCGCGCAGCATCCCCGGCACCAGCGCCAGGTGGTAGTCCTGCACCAGCACCGCCGCCCCCGGGCTCGCGCAGTCCGCGAGCGCGGTCGCGAACGCCGCGTTGTACGCCTCGTACGCCGCCCACTGGCCGCGGAAGTCCGCGTCGAACACCGGCTCCAGGGGCGTCTGGTACAGCATGTGGTGCACGAACCACAGCACGGAGTTGGCGATGCCGTTGTACGCGGCGGCGTGCACATCGGCCGCGATGTCCAGCATCCGGACGCGCTGTCCACCGGTGTCCGCGGTATCCAGCAGCCCCCCGGTCCGCCGCACGGCCTCCCGGTCACCGTCCCCCAGCGCCGAGCACACCCACACCGCGTCTGTCTCCGGGCCGATCACCGACAGCCCCGACACCAGCCCCCCGCCGCCCCGCCTCGCGGTCAGCTCCCCGTCCTCTCCCAGGGCGTACGACACCGGCCCACGGTTGGACGCGACGAGAACCTCGGCACCTGGCTGGACCGCACTGCGCTCGGAGACCATGTCGCGACATTAACCACTGACCGATCCGCGCAAACGTACGGATCGCCGCTCAGGCTGCCCGCCGTTCCGCGTATTCGGGGATTTCGGCCATCGGCGGACGCTCCTCGGTGTCCACATCCGTCGTCCGCGGCACGAAGCCGTGCTCGCCGCGGTCGAACTGGGTGAGCCGGGGGCGCACCAAGTGACCCCGGGCCAACCGGAGTTGGGCGGTCCGGTAGATCGCCGCGGCCATCCGCCCGAGGGCCTGCCCGCCCTGGTGGCGGTGCTTGCGAACCCCCACGTCCACCTGCGCCAGCGCGTCCAGCCCGACGGTGTGCAGCGCGTCCACCAGCAGCCCCAGCTCGACCCCGTACCCGACGGGGAAGGGCAGCCGCTCCAGCAGCGAACGGCGGGCCGCGTACTCGCCGCCCAGCGGCTGCACGAAGCCGGCCAGCTGCGGCCAGTGCAGATTCAGCAGCGGCCGGGCCACCAGCTCGGTCACCCGCCCGCCCTGCTCCACCCCGGCGGCAGACCGGACCTGCCCGGCCCCGGTCTCCAGCGGCCGGTCGTACATCGCCTTGACGAACTGGATCTCCGGATCGGTCAGCAGCGGGCCGACGATCCCGGACACGAAGCCGGCGGAGAACTCCCGCAGGTCGGCGTCCACGAAGCAGACGATGTCGCCGGTGGTGACCAGAAGGGAGCGCCACAGGACCTCGCCCTTGCCGGGCACCGCCGGGATCCGGGGCAGCACGCTGTCCCGGTGGACGACCCGGGCGCCGGCCGCGGCGGCGACCTCTGCGGTGCGGTCGGTGGAGCCCGAGTCCAACACCACCAGCTCGTCGACCAGCGGGACGTCGGCGGTCATCAGCTCGGCCCGGATCGTGGCGACGATGGCGCCGACCGTGGCCTCCTCATCGAGCGCGGGCAGCACCACGCTGACCGTCCGGCCCGTCTGCCGCTTCGCCTCCAACAGCTGCTCCAGCGGCCGGTCCGCGGCGGACCAGGAGCGGCTGCCGAGCCAGCGCTCCACCTCTTCCAGCACGTCTACGACACTCCTCGATCGGCGCCCCGGGGGGCGACCGCTGTGATCCATCTCGCGGTTCGGACGACTATCTCAACCGTCAGCGCCTTCGGTTACAGTCTTGAACAACGCGGATCGCCCTCGCATGTCGGGGTCTCCGCGCCACAAACGCCTGGGTCCGCCCAGCGCCATACCGCTCATCCAGAGGGGCAGAGGGATACGGCCCGTTGAAGCCCCGGCAACCCTCCAGTCGGTCTCCGCCGCAGCACGCACTGCGCGCGAGGCTCCCGGCTAGGGAAGGTGCCAAATCCGTCTCACGGCGAGATGCGTCGTGAGGAAGATGAGGAGAAAGGGCCTCGCCTCCATGGCTGTGCACGTCACCGAATCCACTCCCTCTGTCGCTCTCGGCCCCGCCGTCGCGCTCTCCTGCCGCGAGTGCGGACAGCGCTTCGATCTCGGCCCGATCTTCGCGTGCCAGGAATGTTTCGGCCCCCTCGAAGTCGCCTACGAGCTGCCGACCGGCGACCCCGAGGGGTTGAAGAAGCGGATCGAGGCCGGCCCCGACAACATCTGGCGCTACGCCCCGCTGCTCCCCGTCCCCGCGGACGTGGCCGACAAGCCGAACCTCAACCCCGGCTTCACCAAGCTCGTCAAGGCCGACCGGCTCGCCGCCGAACTGGGCGTCACCGGCGGCCTGTACGTGAAGGACGACTCCGGCAACCCGACCCACTCCTTCAAGGACCGGGTCGTCGCGATCGCCGTCGAGGCCGCCCGCGCCTTCGGCTTCACCACCCTCTCCTGCTCCTCGACCGGCAACCTGGCCGGTGCGGTCGGCGCCGCGGCGCGCCGCGCGGGCCTCAAGTCCTGCGTCTTCATCCCGCACGACCTGGAGGCCGGCAAGGTCGTGATGGCCGCGGTCTACGGCGGCGACCTGGTCGGCATCGAGGGCAACTACGACGACGTCAACCGCTTCTGCTCGGAACTCATCGGCGACCCGCTGGGCGAGGGCTGGGGCTTCGTCAACGTCAACCTCCGCCCGTACTACGGCGAGGGCTCCAAGACGCTGGCGTACGAGATCTGCGAGCAGCTGGGCTGGCGGCTGCCGGACCAGATCGTCATCCCGATCGCCTCCGGCTCCCAGCTCACCAAGATCGACAAGGGGCTCAAGGAGCTGATCGCCCTCGGCCTCGTCGAGGACCGGCCGTACAAGATCTTCGGTGCGCAGGCCGAGGGCTGCTCGCCGGTGTCGGCCGCCTTCAAGGCCGGGCACGACGTCGTACGGCCGCAGAAGCCGAACACCATCGCCAAGTCGCTGGCGATCGGCAACCCGGCCGACGGTCCGTACGTGCTCGACATCGCACGCCGTACGGGCGGTGCGGTCGAGGACGTCGACGACGAGCAGATCGTGGACGCGATCAGGCTGCTGGCCCGTACGGAGGGGATCTTCGCGGAGACCGCGGGCGGGGTGACCGTCGGCGTGACCAGGAAGCTGATCGAGGACGGTGTGCTCGACCCGTCGCTGACCACGGTCGTGCTGAACACCGGTGACGGCCTGAAGACCCTCGACGCCGTCGCCGCCGGTCCCACGGCCACCATCCGCCCCGACCTGGACGCGTTCCGCACGGCCGGCCTGGCCGGCTGAGCCCGCTTTCGCCCCTACGCTGCCGCCGGGCAGCTCCCCCAGTCCTACCCCGCACCCGCTGGAAGGCAGAACCATGAGCGTCAAGGTCCGCATCCCCACCATCCTCCGTACGTACACCGGCGGCGCGGCCGAGGTGGCCGCCGAGGGCGCGACCCTCTCCGAGGTGATCTCCGACCTGGAGAAGAACCACCAGGGCATCGCGGCCCGTGTGCTGGACGACGCGGGCAAGCTCCGCCGGTTCGTGAACGTCTACGTCAATGACGACGACGTCCGCTTCGAGCAGGGCCTTCAGACCCCCACCCCGGACGGTGCGGGCGTTTCGATCATTCCCGCGGTCGCCGGAGGCTGCTGAGCGATCTGCCGCATTTGGCGCCTAATTTGCGCCAACTCTTGCGTTGCTTGACCGAAATTGCCCCGTCCGGCATAAACGGACGGGGCAATTCCGCGTTGTGAAAGGGGATACCATTGGGGCGATCCCTCTCGGCCTATCTCCGCGCGCGTGCCGAACGCATATGAGACCGCGGTGAGTTGTGCCCAAACCGTGTGCAGCTTTTGTCGCCTACGCGGCTTATTCCCGGCCCGAATTGCACCGGAAAATTGCGACTTCCGGTCATATTGCCGATTCCCTGCCGCCAGAATTCTCGTCCGATTGACCTGTTGCGCTGGGCATCGGTCCAGATACATTCAGCGGCGGTCGACGCGTTCCGGCGCACACCCCCATTCGCGGGGTGAGGTCTGACCCGGGTCCGCGGAGTGCGGTCCTGCGCAAGGGCCAGTAATAGGGGAGTTAGGCATGGCTCAGGGCACCGTCAAGTGGTTCAACGCGGAGAAGGGGTACGGCTTCATCGCGGTCGACGGTGGTGCGGATGTATTCGTCCACTACAGCGCGATCCAGATGGACGGTTACCGCACCCTTGAGGAGGGTCAGCGGGTCGAATTCGAGATCTCGCAGGGCCAGAAGGGGCCGCAGGCGGACATGGTTCGGGTCAGCGCCTGAGGCGGCGACCGACTGCGCGTCGGGAAGGCCCGCACCCTACCCATGGGGTGCGGGCCTTCCTGCTGCCCTTCTGCTGCCTGCCGCTGCCCGCCGGGGTGCGGATGTACCGACGGGCGCGCGGCGGGCCCCCGGCGCGCGGGTCCGAGGCGGCGCACGGCGCGCGGCCGGGGCGGGGCGGGCGCACGGGGCGGGCTCGGGAGTGTGGACGGGTCGGTGGGCGCTTGCACTCGACAGGGTCGAGTGCTAATCATTGCGTTAGCACTCTCCCCGTGAGAGTGCTGAATATGGACCGGGTCGGTGAGGCCCGCAGGCCGGGTGGGGCAAGGAACCACAAGGCATGCAGGCCGTCCGTCGCGGGCGCCAGCGCGGTCCGAGCTTTCTCCACCCCAGTCCGGGAGGACCACTTCACATGGCCAAGATCATCGCGTTCGACGAGGAGGCGCGGCGCGGCCTTGAGCGCGGTATGAACCAGCTCGCCGACGCCGTCAAGGTCACCCTCGGCCCCAAGGGCCGCAACGTCGTCCTTGAGAAGAAGTGGGGCGCCCCCACGATCACCAACGATGGTGTCTCCATCGCCAAGGAGATCGAGCTGGAGGACCCGTACGAGAAGATCGGCGCCGAGCTGGTCAAGGAGGTCGCGAAGAAGACGGACGACGTCGCCGGTGACGGCACGACGACCGCGACCGTCCTCGCCCAGGCGCTGGTTCGCGAGGGCCTGCGCAACGTCGCCGCCGGCGCCAACCCGATGGCCCTGAAGCGCGGCATCGAGAAGGCCGTCGAGGCCGTCTCCGGTGCGCTGCTCGACCAGGCCAAGGAGATCGAGACCAAGGAGCAGATCGCCTCCACCGCGTCCATCTCCGCCGCCGACCCGCAGATCGGCGAGCTGATCGCCGAGGCGATGGACAAGGTCGGCAAGGAAGGCGTCATCACCGTCGAGGAGTCCCAGACCTTCGGTCTGGAGCTGGAGCTCACCGAGGGTATGCGCTTCGACAAGGGCTACATCTCGGCGTACTTCGCGACCGACATGGAGCGCATGGAGGCGGCCCTCGAGGACCCCTACATCCTCATCGTCAACTCCAAGATCGGCAGCGTGAAGGACCTGCTGCCGCTCCTGGAGAAGGTCATGCAGTCCGGCAAGCCGCTGCTGATCATCGCCGAGGACGTCGAGGGCGAGGCCCTGTCGACCCTGGTCGTCAACAAGATCCGTGGCACCTTCAAGTCCGTCGCCGTCAAGGCCCCGGGCTTCGGTGACCGCCGCAAGGCCATGCTCGGCGACATCGCCATCCTCACCGGTGGCACCGTCATCTCCGAGGAGGTCGGCCTCAAGCTGGAGAACGCCGGTCTCGACCTGCTCGGCCGCGCCCGCAAGGTCGTCATCACCAAGGACGAGACCACCATCGTCGACGGTGCCGGCGACAGCGAGCAGGTTCAGGGCCGGGTCAACCAGATCCGCGCCGAGATCGAGAACAGCGACTCGGACTACGACCGCGAGAAGCTCCAGGAGCGCCTCGCGAAGCTGGCCGGCGGCGTGGCCGTCATCAAGGCCGGTGCCGCGACCGAGGTCGAGCTCAAGGAGCGCAAGCACCGCATCGAGGACGCCGTTCGCAACGCGAAGGCGGCCGTCGAGGAGGGCATCGTCGCCGGCGGTGGCGTGGCCCTGCTGCAGGCTTCCTCGGTCTTCGAGAAGCTGGAGCTGGACGGCGACGAGGCCACCGGTGCCGCCGCCGTCAAGCTGGCCCTGGAGGCCCCGCTCAAGCAGATCTCCGTGAACGCCGGCCTTGAGGGCGGCGTCATCGTGGAGAAGGTGCGCAACCTGACCCCGGGCCACGGCCTGAACGCCGCGACCGGCGAGTACGTCGACATGATCGCCGAGGGCATCATCGACCCGGCCAAGGTGACGCGCTCCGCGCTGCAGAACGCCGCGTCGATCGCCGCGCTGTTCCTCACCACCGAGGCCGTCATCGCCGACAAGCCGGAGAAGGCCGCTGCGGCCGCTCCGGGCGGCATGCCGGGCGGTGACATGGACTTCTGATCGACTTCGGTTGATCTCCGTCCGCTCGTTCGCCGGGGCGGTACCTCCTCTCCCAGGGGGTACCGCCCCGGCGGCGTTTCCCCCTCCCCGCATTCCGCCGTTCCGTTCCCGCGTGCGTTCCGTTCCCGCGTGCCTCGCGTCCGTGTGTTCCGCCTGTGTGTTCGTCCGCCGTGCCCGCCCGGAACTCCCGGGCGGGCACGGCGACATGGGCACGGCGGCATGGCGGCCGGCGGCTCGGGGTCACGGCAGCGCGGCGGTGTTGCGGCAGGCGGTCGAGGAGCCAGGTGCCGTGGCGCCGGCCGGCGATCCGGTGACGACCCGGCGATCCGGAGACGGCCGCGCAGACGACCGCCGCGCCGACGCACACTCCGGGTTCCTTTCCGACCCACCGACCACCGTTGACTCCACCCGGACGCTGTGCTGTCCAGGGCACGCCCAACACACGCCCCCGAGGCGTGACTTCTGCCATCTTGGGAAGCCGATCAGCGCTCCAGGAGGCCCATCCCGTGCTCAGGCGCCGATGTGGTCCGCACGGAGCGCGCTGCCGCGGAGGTGGCAGGCCGGGTCATAGGCGCTCGATGACCAGGGCGGTGTCGTCGGTGACTCCGCCGGGCGGGAGCAGGTCGGCCAGCAGGGCGTCGGCGAGGGTTTCGGGGGCGGCCGCCTGGTGGCGAGCCAGGGAATCGGCGAGCCGCGCGAGGCCGGTGTCGATGTCTTCGCGGCGGCGTTCGATCAGGCCGTCGGTGTACAGCGCGAGGACGTCGCCCTCGGCGAAGGGCACGGTGGCCTGGGGCCGGGGGGCGTGTTCAGGGCGAGCGCCGAGTGGTGGGTCGGTGGCCTGGTCCAGGAACTCCACCGTGCCGTCCCGCTGCAGGAGGGCGGGTGGCGGGTGGCCGGCGCTGCTGTAGGTGACGGTGTGGGTGTCCCAGTCGATGAACGTCGTGGCCACCGTGGTGTTCTCGGCGCCGGCGACGGAGCGGGCGTACAGCCCGAGGACCTCCAGGGCCCTGTCGGGACCGTCGACGGCGCGGCAGGCGGCGCTGAGCGCGCTGCGCAGTTGTCCCATGACTTTCGCCGCAGGCAGGCCGTGGCCGACAACGTCGCCGACGGCGATCGCGATGCAGTCGCCGGGCAGGTCGACCAGGTCGTACCAGTCGCCGCACACGTGCAGCGTGTCGACGGCGGGCCGGTAGCGTACGGCCGCCTGGTGGCGCCCGACCGGGCGGGAAGCGGGCAGCATGGCCTCTTGCAGGCTCAGCGCGACTTCGCGGGCGCGGATGAGTTCGGTGACCTCCTCCACCCGGTGCAGCAGCAGCGCCACCCGCCCGTCCGGACCGAAGACGGGAGTGTTGATCCAGGTCCAGTACCGCTCGTCCCGTACCCCGGGCCGTTCGGGATCCTCCAGGTCGGCGCGCTGCACCGCCATGATGTCGCGCTCACCGGTTTCCGCCACCCGGAGCAGTGATGCCTGAACGTTGGGTGTGACGGCCGCGGCAGGGGCGTCCGGGTTGTCGCGGAAGTCGTCGGGCAGGTAGCTGCCGATGACCTGCTCGCGGGTGCGGCCCAAGGTGCGCAGGAACCCCTCGTTGGCGTCCGCGTAGATCAGCTGCGGGGTCAGCAGTGCCACCGCGCCGGGAAGGGCCTGGAACACGGCCGCGTAGTCGATCTCCGGTTCCGCCACGTCCTTTCCCGCCTTGTGACGTCGCCACTGGTGTATCTCCACGATAGGACTCTCGCGGCGGAGCCGGGCAGGTCGCAGGGGGCGGCCGGCACGAAGGGCTGAAGGGCTGACGGGCTGAGGGAGTCAGTCCGGACGGCGCGCTCGGCAAGGCATGCCGAGCCGTGGCCCCAGCCGGTGCGGTTCCGTTCCGGCAGAGCAACGACAGCGTGGCGGTCGCTCTCCGCGCCAGATCGGATGTGGACAGTTACGATCGCGGCTATACGGAAGCGGGACCACCGGTCGAGAAGCGGCACCACCGGTCGATCGGAGAAGGAGGGTTGCACCCGTGAATGGGTGTTCATGCGGTCGGGATCGGGCTCGTTGCGGTCGGCGGACGATCGCCGATCTCGCCGACGGACACACGAACGCGGTGCCGGAATTGGCTGGATCGCGCGATCAGGGGACGGGTTCGGCCTGTCGAGTGATGGCAGGGCGCGCAACGACCGGCCCGCCGACGTAGCGGGCATTGCGGGAGGGAACCTCGCCTTGTCAGCCCGCCCCCACCGGAACAGGACCCGCACGTGCCGAACGCCACGAGGACCGGTGCCCGCGCACCGTACGAGCCGCACCTGGACCAGCTCGCCCCCCTGGCCGGCCGGGAGGCATGCGCGGCGGTCATGTTCGCCGTCGCCGCGCTGCTCTACAACTGGTGGCTGCTGGAGTTCCTGCTGCCCACCGGCCTCGATCCACGGCACTCCTATGTCAGCGAGCTCTATGCCGCCGACCAGCCGTTCCGCTGGCTCTTCGGTGGCCTGGAGAGCTTCTGCGCCGTGCTGGTCGTCACCGGCTCACTGCTCGCCCTCCGCGCGGTACCCGGCCGCTGGGCACGCCTCGGCTGGCTGGCCATGGTCGGCCAGGGCATGTCCTCCCTGGCGGACGTCCTCCTCCCCATGGCCTGCGCACCCTCCGCGGAGCCCGGCTGCGAGGCCGTCCACCCCTGGCACACCGCCACCAGCGCCTTCGCCCACTTCTTCCTGTTCGCCTCGATGGTGCTGCTCAGCCGCGCCGCCAGCCGCGACCGCCGCCGCCTGCCGCTGATCCGCCGCTGGGGCACCCGCGTCCTCGCGCTCGCGCTGCCCGCCGCCGTCCTGACGGTCGGCCCGCTCCTCGGCCACCCCGGCTGGCACGGCGTCCCCCAGCGCACGCACCTGACCCTGGTGGGGGTGTGGTTCGTGCTGCTGTCGGCCGAACTGGCCAGGGCGGCCCGGAGAAGCGGCCGAACGCTCCTCGCACCCACGCGCGGAACGGTGCGACGGCACTGACCGGTCCGGCCGGTCCGGCCACACTGGCTGCACCGGCCGCACAGATCGGACTGCGTCCTGGCCCGGGTTGTGTCCTGGCCCGGGTTGTGTCCCGGCCAGGGCTATGCCCTGGTCCGCGTGCCGGCCTGCGGCCCGGAGGGCGCCGACACGCGGCCGATGGCGCGCAAATGCTGGACGTGGGCGCGGACTTGGGCGGGCGGGATACGGGCCGGGCCGCGGTCCGGCGGCGCCTCGCCCCGGCAGGCGCCGCAGATCCCTCCGGGGAGCGCGGCCGGGCGTCCTGGAACCCCGCAGACCGTGCACTCCATCATCCGGAGGGGCGTGAGCGGATCGAGAGCACCGGGCGGACCGAGGCGGCTGAGACCGCCGCCGGGACCTGGGTCGCCGCCGGGACCGTTGCCGGGATCGAGGGGCCGCTCCCGGGCGGCTTCGGCCGTCACCGGCGGCAACTTGTCGACGAGCCTGCGGTGCGCGAGCCGCCCCGGGTGGTGGATCGGCTGCGGCAACCCTGTCGTCAGCGCGGCCAGCACCTGTTCCCGCGACGCGCCCCGCGCCAGCCACTCCTCGGCGTACGCCTCCAGGGCTGAGCAGTCCGCCGCCGAGAGTGTCATCCGTGGTTCCGCCCGGCCGAGCGCGGCCAGCAGCGTGTACGCCCGGCTGTGGGGGCGCGGTGGACGCGCCGCGTCCGGGGGCGCGTCCTCGGGGGCGCCCGAGGGCTCCTCGCGGGGCCGGGGCTCCTCGTGGGGCCGGGGCTCCTCGTGGGGCCGCTCGTCCGACGGCGCCGCGGCAGTCGGAACGTTCCCGGCGCGTAACGCCGCCCACCAGGCGTCATCCCGCGGCGTCCGCGAGAAGTACGTCCGCGTCACCCATTGCTGACTGCCGTCGTCACTCGTCAGGTGCTCGGTGAACTGCCGCAGATGCCCCGCCTCGGACAGCCGCCGCCGTACGGTCCGCAGCGCGCACTGGCCGTAGTCCGCCAGCACCTTGGCCAGCGTCTTCACGGAGATGTCCGCCCCTTCGGGCAGCCGGTCGAGGTACGCGGCGACCGACGCCTCACGTCGCGGCAGATGCGCGAAGTCGCAGGAGCGGGCCGGGCGTTGGCCGGGTGCGCTGCGTTTGCCGAAACCCGGCTTCGCGAGGGGGTGCGGGAGTGCGGAGAGGTGCCGAGGAGAGCTAAAGTCTTCGTACGCCATGGGATCGCTCTATTCGATCTTGTTGGTGCGCCGCAGGATCGTTGAGTCCGATCCTGTTGCTGAGACCCCGGCCGGTGTTGCTAGCACCTGCCGGGGTTGATTTCTTGCTGCGCACGCTAAACCGACGATACGTCGCGTGGCAAACCCGCTACGGAACGTCATCCTTCCTGGTATGCCCGGGAGTTGCCGCGCGGGGGGCGGGTGGGTGGGTTTCCAGCCGTCCGCCCGTTCCTTGGAAAGAGGGCTCGGATCGCGAGGCTTGAGCCCCGGCGCATGGGCGATTCGCGTACGCTGCTGCGGCGATGACCGAGTTTGTCGAAGAGGTTCGCTCCCGTACCGTCCGCCTGCTGCGCATGGCCAACACGACGGACGACCGGCTGCGCAAGCAGATCGTGGACTACGCCGACGCAACGCCGGAGCCGCCCATCATGGGCCCGCTGGGCATCGGCACGACCGGCTGCCCGCGCTGCCGCCGGACCATGTGGCAGCAGCGGGACAGCGAGGGGCCCGTCTGGGTCTGCGCGTTCTGCGGTCACGTCGAGGGAGTGACGATGCTCTGCCCGCACTGCAAGGTGGCGATGAAGTCCCCCTCTCCCGGCTGGGTGGACCGCTGGTCCTGCCCTCGATGCCCGAGGGTCGCCGCCACCGGCGACAGCGCGGCAGAGATAGAGGCCCGCGAAGCGGCACGCCTCAAGGCGGTCGAAATGCTTGACCATGCCATCGCTCTGCGTGAAACCGAGGTCGACTCCGGGTAGAACGCATCCGGGAGGTCGGTATGGGGCAAATGATCGAGACGCGCGGATGCGGCAAGTGCCACAGCACGATGTACAAGACCGTGGAAACCGACGAGAACGGCAATCCCACCGACGAGTCGCAGTGGGTGTGCAGCAACTGCGGACACGTGGAGTGAGTGCCGAACATCGCAGTCACGACGTGAACTACGGCGTGACTACGACGTGACAGGGGCTCGTGACGCGCCCGAGCGGCGCAGCACGAGCCCCTTTACCGCATGCGGAACGGACGGCTACGGCTAGCGGTCGCCGCCCGCTTCCCTCTCCTTGACGCCCGCGAGGAACGCCGTCCACGCCGCCGCCCGGAACACGAGCCCCGGGCCCTGCGGAACCTTGGAGTCGCGAACCGGAACGATGCCGGGGTGGTCGTCGGAGACTTCGAGGCAGTTGCCGCCCTCACCGCCGCTGTAGCTGGACTTGTGCCACGTGGCGGTGCTCAGGTCGTACTCAGGGATGCTCTTCATGGGCGTAATCCTCCGCCGCTGATTCGACCAGGGCCAGGGATTCTTGAGGGGAGAGTGCGCTGGCCCCAACCAAATCGTAGGTCAGTTGGTAGCGAGCGACAGCTGGTGGAAAGTCCTCCAACTTGCCTGAGCCCAGCACTTCGAGGTAGGCGAGCGGAGGTGCGTCCTCGAAGGACATCAGCCTCAACGCGCCGTTCGACGAGGCGTGGGCGCCAGCCGAGAACGGCAGCACCTGCACGATGATCCGGTGCCGCCAGGCCAAGCTCGCGATATGGCGCAGCTGTGCCGCCATCACGCTGGAGCTGCCCACCTTCCGGCGCACCACAGCCTCGTCGAGGATTGCCCAGAACAGCGGCGTTGTTGGATCGTCGAGCAGCCGTGTCCGCTCCATTCGAGTAGTCACCAGCTCGTCGATGGCGTCATCACGCGCGGTTGGCTGGTACGCGCGAAAAACAGCCCGCGCGTACGACGGCGTTTGCAGCAGCCCTGGGATCAACTGGGGTGCGTACTCCCTGATCTCCGCCGCAATCGCCTCCGCCTCCGCAGCCTCCGCGAAGTGGTCCGGGTACTTCGACTTCGTCGCCGCTGCGCAGTTGCGCTCGAAGTACCCGTCCGTGCCCAGGATCTGGTCTATCTGCTGGGCGATGTCGACGTGCATGCGCCGCGTGCCCGCCTCCAGCTGGCCGATGAAGGAGCCGCTGACGAAGAGGCGGTTGCCCAGCTCCTCCTGCGTGAGTTCGGCCTTCTCGCGCTGGTGGCGCAATTCGGCGCCGAGCATTGCGCGGGGTGACGAGGAGGGGTCGAGGGGTTTCGGTCCGGGCATCGCAGCAACTCCCTGGTGGAACGGAACGGTTGTTGGGTCTGCGCCACTGTCCAGGCTAGACCGGTTACCGCCACGCTGTGTGCATAACAGAGAACGCACAGTGCGGAAGGTGATGGTGGAAGTGCTCACGGCGAGCGAGCGGGAGCAGGCGGCCGAGCAGGCCACGGCGGAACTGGACAGCGCGCTGCGGGCGGTGGGGGTGGCCCTGCCCTCGCTGTGTGTGGATCAGGTCTCGGCGGCCAGTACGTTCATGGCGCCGTTGGTGGAACTGGGACGGTGCAACGTGGAGACCGCACGGCGGTTGGCCGAGGTCCTCGCGGAGTACGCGAAGGGTGCCGCCTACGGGCACGACGCGCGCGACGGGCAGGGCCCGGAGGGGCGGCGGCGGTGATTCCGGCGGTCGGCAGCTATGCGATGGACGGGCGTGACGGGCGGATCGGGCGGGTGAGCGGCCACCGGGGGCCGTTCGTGCAGCTCCGGCCGCCCGGCGGCGGCGCGGAGTGGAACTGCCCGCCCGGTCTGCTGCGGGCAGCTCCGCGGTGCGCCGCACTCGCGGCCAGGCTGCGGGACCTGAACTGGCAGAGCAGCCGGATTCCGTGACGTGGAGAGTGCGTAACTCCCCTCATTCGGTGGATGGTCGGGCGTTGGGGCGGCGCTATCCGGCGTCCTGGAGTGGCGCGTGGGCCGCGTCCAGACTCCCTCGATGGGGGACGGTCGGCGCCGCGGTGCCGGCTTCCCTGGCGCCCGATGCCGCCGGGTCCGTGGGCTGCGGGTCGGCGTTCAGGTCCGTACGCATCTGTCTGCTGAAGCCGAAGAGATACGTGGCGACGAAGCCGACCGCATAGCCGATGGCGAGGCCGAGGGCGTAGACGGCGACCGTGGTGCCGAGCGGGTGGTTGCCCTTGACCAGGGGGAACAGGGCCCAGCCGGACGGGCCGATGGCGGTGGAGCCGACCGCGTCGCCGAGTTGGTTGAAGAGGCCGACGGTGCCGCCGCCGAACGCGCCGCCGATGCAGGCGGTGATGAACGGGCGGCCCAGCGGCAGCGAGACACCGTAGATCAGGGGCTCGCCGACACCCAGGAAGCCGGCGGGGAGGGCGGACTTGATGGTCGTACGGATCGAGCCGTTGCGGGGGAGGCGGACGTAGACCGCGAGGGCGGCGCCGACCTGGCCCGCGCCGGCCATGGCGAGGATCGGCAGCAGGACCGTATAGCCCTGTTGTTGGATGAGGGTGGTGTGGATGGGGATGAGGGCCTGATGCAGGCCCAGCATGACCAGGGGGAGGAAGAGGCCGCCGAGGAGGAAACCGGCGACGGCGCCGCCGTGGGCGAGCAGCCAGGTGGCGAACGCCCCGATGGCCGTGGCCACTTCGCCCGCGGCGTACATCAGGCCGAAGACGGTGATCAGGCCGGTGAGGAGGACGGTGAGGGTGGGGGTGAGGAGGACGTCCAGGGCCTCCGGGATGCGTCTGCGGAGCTGCTTCTCCAACTGGGCGGCGAGGAGGGCGGCAGCGAGGGCGCCGAGGACACCCCCCTGGCCGGGGGAGAGCTTCTGGCCGAACGCGGTGATGTTGGCGACGCCCGGGAAGACGATGACCGCGGTGACCGCGCCACCCAGGACCGGCGTACCGCCGAACTCCTTCGCGGTGTTGTAGCCGACGAAGACCGCGATCAGCGACATGAAGCCGGAGGCGATGGCGGTGAGGGCCGGGACGAGGGCGGGGAGCCAACCGGCGTTCGTCAGGAGGCCGTTGACCCCCGCGATGATGCCGCAGCCGATCAGGGCGGGGATGAGCGGGACGAAGATGTCGGCGATACGGCGGAGGAAGAGCTTGACGGGCGTGGCGTTGCGCGCCTTCTGGCGGGCCTTGAGTACGGCCCCTTGCGCGGCCAGATCGGCGGCGGTGGGGGCGGGGGCGGTCGGGGCGGGGCCGGGCGCGGGTTGCGGGGTGTCCTCGGGGCCGATGTGCGCTCCGGGGTGTGGTGCGGTCGGCGCGTCCGGTTGCGGGGTGGGGGTGCTGTCGTTGGCCGCGAGGCGTTCCAGTTCCGGGGTGACCCGGGCGACCGTGCCGGGACCCAGCACGATCTGGTAGGTGTCGTCCTCCACCACGCCCAGTACGGCCGGGAGCGCCTTCAGAGCCTCGTCCTGGACCAGGGAACGGTCCCGGATGCCCAGGCGGAGGCGGGTCATGCAGTGGGCGATGGAGGTGATGTTCCGGGCGCCGCCGACGAGGGGGAGGATCGCGGCGGCGGTGGCGCGGTTCTTGTCTTCGGTCATGTGCGGCGCCTTGCTGTGGATGACGAAGCGTCAGCGGTTCTGTGGAGGGCTTCAGTTGGCCGGGTGGGCGGACTGGAGGGCGGCGCGTAGGTGGCCGCGGGAGGAGCGCAGGAGGCCGGCGGCCCGGCGGCCGTCGACACCGCCGAGAAGAACGAGGATGGCGTTCTTCACCTCACCGTCCGTCTCCGCGAGAGCGGCCTCGATCTCCAGGTCGGTGGCGCCCGTGGCGAGCGCGACGATGCGGCGCGAACGGGCCCGCAGCTTCTCGTTGGAGGCGCGGACGTCGACCATCAGATTCCCGTAGGTCTTGCCCAGCCGGATCATGGTGATGGTCGAGAGCATGTTGAGGACGAGCTTCTGGGCCGTGCCCGCCTTGAGGCGGGTGGAGCCCGTCAGCAGCTCGGGTCCCACGACGATCTCGATGCCGTGCTCCGCCGCTGCGGCGAGAGCGGAATCGGCATTGCAGGAAAGGCCGATGGTCAGCGCCCCGATGGCGCGGGCGTGCTCGACGGCACCGATGGCGTACGGCGTACGGCCGGACGCGGAGATGCCGACGACGGTGTCGCGGTCGGCGACGGCGATCGCGGTCAGGTCCTCGACCGCCAGCTCCTTGCTGTCCTCGGCACCCTCGACGGCCGAGACCATCGCGGTGGGGCCGCCCGCGATGAGGCCGAGGACCTCGGAGGGGTCGGTGTTGAACGTGGGCGGGCATTCGCTCGCGTCCAGCACACCGAGGCGGCCCGCCGTACCGGCACCGGCGTAGATCAGCCGTCCCCCGCGGGCCATACGGGCCGCGATGGCATCGACGGCGGCGGCGATCTCGGGCAGGCGGGCGGCGACCGCGGCGGGGACGGTGGCGTCCTCGCCGTTCATCGTCCGGGCGATCTCCAGGGTGGAGCGCCGGTCGATCTCCGCGAGGTCGGGCCGGAAGGCTTCCGTGGTGAGGGCGTCCAACTGGGCACGGAGAGTTGCATAGCTGGGGTCGTGGGCGGCGGGGCTGGTCATGGCTGGCGGCTCTCTTCGGGCGGGCGAGGGTGGCGGAGGGGCGGTGGCCGGTGCCCGCGGCGCGGTCAGTGGCCGGTACGAGGGGAGTGGCGGTGGGCCAGCGCCTCGTAGGAGGCGGAGAGCGCCGGGGCGGCGGTCTCGTACGTGCGCTGCGCCACGCCTATGAAGAGGCAGTCGACCACCAGGAGTTGACTGGTCCGGGAGGACATCGCGGCGGGGCGCAGCTCGCTCTCGCGAGCCGTGGACGTCGTCAGGATGTGGTCGGCGTACGCGGCGATCTCGCCGTCCGGGCGGCCGGTGATGGCGATGGTCGTCGCGCCGTGGTCGAAGGCCACCCGCAGCGGCTCTATGACGTCGGTGGTCCGGCCGGAGTGGGTGATCGCGATGGCGACGTCGCGGGCCCGCATCTGCACGGCGTTGGTCACGGCGAGGTGCGGGTCCGAGTGGGCATGCGCGATCAGGCCGATACGCAGCAGCTTCTGCACCAGATCCTGGGCGACGAGGTTGGAGGCCCCTATTCCGTACACGTCGATCCGGCGGGCCGCGGCGAGGGCGGCGACGGCCGCTTCGAGCTGGGTGACGTCCAGCGCGGCTGCGGTGTCGGCCAGGCACTGCCGCTCTTCCTGCGCGAGCTTGGCGACGACGTCGATGAGGGAGTCGTCGACCGCTATGTCCGCGGTCACCGCGGGCGCGCTGCCGGCCGCCTGCTGCGCGGCGAGCGCGGCCAGCGCCAGGCGCAGATCGCGATAGCCCGGATAGCCGAGCAGCCGGGAGGTGCGGACGACGGTGGCTTCGCTGGTGCCGGTGCGCTCGGCGAGGCCGGTGACGGTGAGGGCGGCGCAGCCGGCGGGGTCGCTCGCGACAGCCTCCGCGACGCGCTGCATGGAGCGGGTCATCGTCGGGGCGAGGGTGCGTACCTTGGCGGCCAGCGCTGCGGGCGCGGGGGATGCCGGAGCCGATCTGCTCGCAGGGCGGATGCCGGGCCGGATACCGGATCGGGGCTCGGGCCGGGTCTCGGGGTGAGGCTTGGTGGTCTCGTCCTTGAAAGTTTCCTTCACTCCGCTGTTCATGACTGAAAAGTAATTTCAGCGTGGTGGCGCGTCAATACCCTCCGTGAGGCCTGTGGACAGCTGCGTGGCCGCTCGGCGGCGCCTGTGGATAACTTCGACCGGTCGCGCGGACCGCGAGAGAATGTGTGCATGGAGCTGGAGCAGGCATTGCATACCGCGCGAGCGCTGGTGCTCGCCGATCTGATCGCGGACGAGGTCGCGGACGCCGACATCGTCTCGCTCGTCGAGGACGCGGTCTCCCACCGCCGGTGGTGGGTGGAGCAGTGGCCTGACGGCGCGGCGTTCCTCGCCGGGCTGATAGCGCAGGACGTACAGGACGCGCTGTTGGAACGGTACGGACGCTGGCCGCTGTGTCCGGTGTGCATCGAGTCCGGCGATCCCCATGCGCTGGACGTGGAGCCGGAGTTGGGGCCGGATCCGCACTGGGTGTGCCCGAAGACGGCGGTGGCGGTGGCCCCCGTCGGCCGGCTCCGCGCGCCGGCGGAGGGATGAGGTGGCGATCTATATAGATCCGCCCATGTGGCCTGGACACGGAAGGATGTGGTCACACCTGGTGAGTGATCGCTCGTTCGACGAGCTGCATCGCTTCGCGGCTGAAATCGGCGCGCCGCCGCGGGCGTTCGAGCGCGACCACTACGACCTGCCGGCAGAGCGCTATGGGGACGCGGTGCGGGCGGGAGCCGTGGAGGTCGGGTCCAAGGAACTGGTCCGCCGACTGACGGAAGCGGGGCTGCGACGTCCCAAGGGTCGCCCTGGAGCGTAGCGGGCTGCCACGCAACGCAGGGCGCCGAGGGGAGTGTGCGCGGGGGAGCGCGCTAAGGGGGATGCGCCGAGGGGGTGCGTCAGTACCGGTTGGCGGTCTGCGGGGTGGGGGTGGTGGGTGCGGGTGTGGGGGACGGGGTGGGGGAGGGGGAGGGGGAGGAGGAAGCGATCAGCCGGGACTGGGCGGTCGCGCGGTGGAGGCGGAAGGCGACGGCCGTGGTGGCGACGGCTACGGCTGCCAGGGCCGCGCCGGTCCAGGCGACGGACGGGTAGCCCCAGCCCGCGCTGATGGCCAGGCCGCCCAGCCAGGGGCCGAGGGTGTTGCCGACGTTGAAGGCGGCGGTGGTGGTGGCGCCGGCGAGGGTCGGTGCGGCGTTCGCGACGTTGAACATCCGGGCGTTGAGGGCCGGTGCGGTGGTGAACGCGGTGACGCCGAGCATGAGGGAGAGGCCCACGGCGGCGACCGGGCTGTGCGCGGTCAGCGCGAGGAGGGCCAGTACGGCGGTGGAGGCCGAGATTCCGGCGAAGAGCGTGCCGAAGAGGTGGGCATCGGCGATGCGCCCGCCGATGAACGTACCGATCAGCGCGCCGACGCCGAAGAGCGCGAGCACCGTCGGGACCCAGCTCTCGGCGAGGCCGGCGGTTTCGGTGAGGAGCGGGGAGAGGTACGAGAAGAGGGCGAAGACCGCGGCGCCGTTCATGGCCGTGGCGATCAGCGCCAGCCAGACCTGCTTGTCCTTGTAGATGCTCAGCTCGCGGCGGAGCTGCGGGCGGTCCTCGCCGGTCGGGACCGCCGTGTACGGGACGAGGGCGATGACGCCGACGAGGCCGACCACGGAGAGGGCGGCCACCGCCCAGAAGGCGGAGCGCCAGCCGGCGTGCTGGCCGAGCAGGGCGCCGGCGGGGACACCGGCGATGTTGGCGATGCTCAGGCCGCCGACCATGACGGCCATGGCGCGGGCGCGCGCGGTGACCGGTACGAGCGATACCGCCACCGCCGCGCCGACTGCCCAGAAGCCCGCGCAGGCCAGTGCGCTGATGACGCGGGAGGCGAAGAGGACGGCGTAGGACGGGGCCAGGGCGCCTGCCGCCTGGCCCAGCCCGAAGACGGCGAGCAGGGCGATGAGGGTGGTGCGGCGGGGGAGGCGGAGGGTCGCCGCGGCGAGTACGGGGGCGCCGACCACCATGCCGATGGCGAAGGCGGAGACCAGCAGTCCGGCTTGCGGGATGGAGACCTGCAGGTCCCGGGCGAGGGGCTGGAGGATGCCGGAGAGCATGAACTCGGACGTGCCCAGGGCGAAGACCGAGAGCCCCAGGACGTAGACGGATATGGGCAGGCGGGAGCGGTCGGCTGGTGCTGGCATGTCAGGTACTAACCACGTTTGGGCGGCTTACATTCCCGATTCCCGGAGGCTTCCGGAAATCTCTCCCGAGGGGTTCGGGGGAGGGCGCTCCCGGGGCTCAGGTGCCGGTGGTCAGGAGGGAGAGTTCGGTGGTGAGGTTGTGGCGGGCCGGCTGCTCCCAGTGGTCCTGGCCGTGGGGCGTCGTGAACAGGCGGGGGAGGGCGAGGAGTTGGCGGAGGACGGCGGCGCGGCCGGTCCGGAAGGCGGGTTCGGGGACGAAGGCGTACTCGGCGCGGACGGCGGCGGCGTAGGCGGCGTAGCGGTCGGGGGAGCCGGCCAGTACGGCGAGGTCGGCGTCGCAGAGGACTTCGCCGTTGCGGTCACCGTCGGCCGGGTCGTGGGTGACGGTGAGGCGTACGAGGCGGGCGACCTCGGCGGTGCGGGGGGCGCCGATACCGAGTTCGGGGAGGGCGCGTTCGGCGAGGGCGGCGCTGCGCTCCTCGTTCTCCGAGCGGTCGGGGCGGTAGACGGCGTCGTGGAACCACGCCGCGAGCTGGACGGCCGGCAAGTCCTCGGCGTGGTCGGCGAGTTCGTCGATGCGGTCGAGGACCGCGGCGAGGTGGTCGGTGGTGTGGTAGTGGCGCTGGGGCTCGTCCCATCGGGCGAGGAGGTTCGTCGCGTACGGGGCGGGGTCGGGGCCCGCCTGGGGAGCGCGGGCGTTGGCCACGGTGGTGGCCCAGCGGCTGGCCAGGGTGGTCATGGGCGCCATTGTGCCCCGGTTCAGGTGCGGGGGGTGTCGCGGCAGGAGAGGGAGTCGATGGTTTCCACGCGGGGTTTGAAGTCGGTTTCCCAGGTGGGGTCGGCGGCGGGGATGGAGGGGAGGGACGTGGTGAAGTCGTGGCTCCAGTCGTTGTTGGTGACGTATTCGCGCAGTGCGTCGCGGAGTTTGAGGCAGTCGTTGCGGTGGCCCTTGGCCATGGCGATGCCGTAATGGTTCGCGGAGCCGAAGGTGATATCGGGGACGACCTTGAGGTCCGGGTTTTCCTGGGTGAATCCGTAGAGGATCATCTGGTCCGTGGAGACCGCGTCGGCCACCTTTTTCGTCTTGAGGTCGGTGATGCAGCTGGAGGCGTCGGGGGCTTCGTAGACCGCGATGTGGTTGCCGTCCGGGCCCTTGAGGGTGGTGGCGGAGGTGGTGCCGGGCCAGGTGCAGACGCGTTTTCCGGCGAGGTCGGACGGCTTGCGGATGCGGTTGTCGTTCTTGCGGACCATGAGGCCCTGGTAGGTGGAGGCGTACGGTCCGGCGAAGTCCAGTTCCTTCATGCGGTCGACGGTGATCGAGAAGGTGGCGATGACCAGGTCCTTCTTTTTGTCGGCGAGTACCGCGGCGCGGTCCTCCGACGGCACGATGCCGAAGTCCGGTTCGGCGCCCACGGATTTGAGGATCTGCTGGGCGACGGTGATGTCGAATCCGGAGAATTTGTAGTTGTGGACGACTCCGGTGCCCGGCTGGTCGTTCTTCGCGCCGACCGAGACCTTTCCGGAGGCGAAGAGGGAGGGCGGTTCGGAGGAGCCGCAGGCGGCGGCGGTGAGGGCGGTCACGGCGAGTAGGGCCGCCAGTTTCGTGGTGCGGGTGGTGATCATGCGGGTCCCCGTTCTTCTTGCCTTGCGCGTTCTTCGTGCCTTCCGTGCCCCTACCTGTCGTGGAGCGTCGCTTCGGTGGTGTGGATGTCCATGCGGCAGCCGCGGGCGGTGCTGAGTGTGACGTCGATCCGTACGGTGCTGGCCTGCGCGCCCAGGGAGAAGTCGGCAGTGCCTCCGGGGCGGACGGTCTGCTGCTGGGCGGCGACGCCGGAGGTCATCAGGGAGACGGTGGCGGACGAGTCCGGGAGGCAGGTGGGGCCGGCCGGGTCGTGGTCGGCGATGGCGAGGGTCAACCGCAGGGCGTTGCGGGGTTCCTTCAGGGCGGAGGCGTCGAGGTCGAGGGTGAGGGTGCGGTGGGCGGCGGCGTCCAGGGGCTGGGCGCCCTGCGAGGTCACCTTTCCCGTGACGTCGATCTCGCCGTGGAGGACGACGCTCCGGAACGCCAGCCAGCCGCCCACGGTGGCGAGGACGGAGACGAGGGAGAGGGCGGCGACGACGCGGGCACCGCGGGGGCGCCGGATGAGGACGCGGGCGGCGGCGGTGGCGAGGGAGAGGGCGGCGAGGACGCCCCACAGGACGTACTGGCGGGCCGGGCCGTCCGGCCAGGTGGTGCCGGCGATGACCAGGGCGGCGCAGGCCAGGAGGAGCGGCAGCCAGCGGGCGCTGGGGTGCAGGACCCAGCGGATGAAGACGTTCCGGATGGTGCCGGCGGCGATGGAGTGGTCGCCGTGGGCGGTGGGGCTCTGGTGGGTGTCGCCGCCGTCCCGCGGGGCTTTCGGTGGGGTCATGCGTCGTCCTCGTCCTGCGGGCGGGGGCTGCCTCCCATGGTGATGTTGCCGTGGATCTCGACGGCGGCGATGGAGCCCTGGCCGGTCGCGGTGGGGGTGTAGTGGACGGTCTGCGGGCCGGTGACGGAGGCGAGCCGGGTGACCTGGTCGCGGAACTCCTCGGCGTCGCGTTGCCCGGCGGGGGAGCGCAGCCAGGCGGCGACGGCGGTGGCGAGCAGCCGGCGGTCGTGGTCGTCGAGGGTGGCGAGCAGGGCGTCGAGGGCGTCCGCGCGGCGGGTGTCGAGGAGGGGCCCGGCGGTGTCGTCGCCGAGGTCGGTGTCGTCGCGGCGGTGCAGCAGGCGGCGGAAGAAGCCCTCGCCGGCGGTCACGGTGCGTTCGGCGATCAGGTCCTGGGCGGCGGTGAGGACGGAGGCGCCGAGGCTGTTCGCCGCCACGGCGAGATAAGGAGCTATTTCTGCGGATACGGTCGCTAAGTCCGACATGAGATCCCCCGGTGTGTGTGGGTCGGGTGGCGCGATAGCGCAACACCCTTACGGGAAAGGCGTGTTACCCATGTGTGCGCTGATCCACACTCGTGCCATTGGGTGGTTTCGGGATGGCGGGAGGGGTGGGGTGCGGGTGGATTTCGGCCGTGTCCTGGAGGCGGGTGGCCCCGGTGGGGCCGGGGAGCGCTTAGGCTGGATATTGGACTAGACCTGTTGTGTCGGTGTGTCGCCACAGGGCTCGGCGTCGTGCTTGCCATCGTGCTTGTCGTCGCGTGCGTGCGGTGCCCCGGCCTCCTGTCTCGTCACGTTGTCGCTCGCCATGTCGTCGTCGAAGGGTTGGGTCGTATGAATCAGCGCGCGCTCCTGGAGGTGATCGCGCTCGGTCCGCAGGACGCGGTCGCCGCCCGGGCCGGCGGTGCCGACCGGCTTGAACTGGTCACGGACATGGCGGCGGACGGGCTGACGCCGCCGCGCGCCACGTTCGCGGCGATCCGCGCGGCCGTCGACCTTCCGCTGCGGGTGATGCTGCGGGCCGCCGACGGGTTCGCGGCGGGCGATGTGGACGCACTGTGCGCGGAGGCGGCGGCGCTGCGGGCGGAGGGGGCCGAGGAGTTCGTCCTCGGGTTCCTGACCCCGGACGGGCGGGTGGACCTGGCGGCCGTGGGGGCGCTGGCCGAGGTGATCGACGGGTGCCGCTGGACCTTCCACCGGGCCATCGACCGGGCCGCCGACCGGGACGCGCTGCGCGCGGAACTGGCGGGCTGCGGCCGGTCCGCCGGGCTCGACACGTATCTGACGGCGGGATCGGCGCAGGGCGTCGACGAGGGGCTGGCGACGCTGGTGGCCGAGCAGGCGCGCACGGACGCGGGCGAGGCGGGATACGCGCCGCGGATTCTCGTGGGCGGCGGGCTGCGGCTGGAGCATCTGCCGGAACTGCGGGCGGCCGGGCTGAACGCGTTCCACATCGGCGGCGCCGCCCGGCCCGGGGGCTGGGCGGCACCGGTGGAGGCGGCGGCCGTGCGGGAGTGGCGGGCGGCGCTGGACCTGCCGGTGGTGCAGCAGGTGTGAGGTGCCGGCCGCGCCCGCCGGCCGGGGCGGGCGCGGCCGGCGGGGGAGACCCCGGGGCCGGTGCGGCATCGGTGGGCTGGTGCGGCATGGGCGGGTGGCCGCCGGCCCGGTCGAACGTCCCCCGAGGCGGCGATGGCCGGTTTCCAGCTATGGCTGCCGACGGCTCGTTGCCCCTATGACCGTCGACCGTCGACTGCCCCTAGGGCCGTCGACCGCCGGTTGCCCCCTACAGCCGTCGTCGTCCGCCCGCCGCGGCGGGTGCCCTCAGCCGTCCGCCCCCGCGGTCGTCGTCAACTGCCCTGGCAGATCGGCCGCGTGGACGACGGTCAGGCCGGACACCGGCCGGGTCAGGCAGACGTACAGGCGACGCAGCCCGGTCCGTTCGTCCGGTTCGCCGTCGACGATCGCGGCCGGCTCGTCCAGCACCACGTAGTCGTACTCCAGGCCCTTGGCCAGAGTGGCGGGCACCAGGGTCAGCCGGGCGGCGGCGGAGGTCTCCGCTCCGGGGGCGAGGCAGGTGATACCGGCCTCCTCAAGTGCCGTGCGCAGCACCGGAATCCGGGCGTCCGCCGCGATCAGGCCGATCGACCCCTCCTTCGCGAGCGCATCGCGGCAGGCCCCGAGGACCGCGGAGTCCAGGTCCGCGAGCCGCACCGCGCGGATCGCGAAGTCGCCCGCCGACTCGCGGATCGAGGTGGCCTCCGTCAGATCGGGGGCGATGGCGGGCAGCAACCGGGACGCGTACGCGATGACCTCGCGCGGTACGCGGAAGCCCTGGGTCAGCTCCTCGACGGCCGAACCGGGCTTGCCCAGGTGGGCCAGCGCCTCCTGCCAGGTATCGGTCGCCCACGGGGTCGTGCCCTGGGCGATGTCGCCCAGGATGGTCGCCGAACCGGTCGTACACCGGCGGCCCACCGCCCGGTACTGCATGGGGGAGAGGTCCTGCGCCTCGTCCAGGACCACATGGCCGAGCGAGTGCGTACGGGTCACCAGGTCCGTCGTCTCGTCGATCAGCACCGCGTCCGCGGGCGACCACTTGGCGCTGCGTACGCTGCGCGCCGGTTTGGTCCACAGGATCGTCTTCTGCTCCTCGGGCGTGAGGATCCCGTCCGCCTGCTCGGCGAGGAAGTCGGCGTCGCCCAGCAGCCGCAGGACCAGCTTCGCCGGATCGACCGGCGGCCAGACCGCCTTGACCACCGCCTTCACCGCGGCATTACGGGCCACCGCGTCCTGCACCCGGTCGTCGGGCGCCTCGCCCGCCTGCTCCATACGGACCAGGACGGCATGCGCGATCCGCTGTGGCAGCGCCTCGCGGGCCGCCCCGTAGCGGATGTCGCGGTCCATCAACTCCCGTACGATCTCTTCGAGTTCATACGCCGGTACGCGCCAGCGGCGGGAGCCGCGGACCACCACGCACGGCTCCTGAGGCAGGGCGATGTGCGAGCGGACGGCCCGCCGCAGCACCTCGGCCATCCGCGCGTCGCCCTTGACCATCGCCGCGGCGGCCTCGTCCGCCCCGCGCACCTCCACATGGGCGACCAGGTCGTCCACCGTGGCCTGCTTGACCTCCAACTCGCCCAGGGCGGGCAGCACCTGCTCGATGTACTGGAGGAAGGAGCGGTTGGGGCCGATGACCAGGGTGCCGGAACGGGCCAGCCGCTCCCGGTGGGCGTAGAGGAGGTAGGCGACACGGTGCAGGCCGACGGCCGTCTTTCCGGTGCCGGGCGCACCCTGGACGCAGACCGAACCCCCGATGCCGGCCCGGACGATCTCGTCCTGCTCCGGCTGGATGGTGGCGACGATGTCCCGCATGGGGCCGACGCGCGGGCGCTCGATCTCCGCCTGGAGGAGGGCGCTGGTGGTCTCGGCCTCGGCAGGGTCGGTGAGGTGCTCGTCCTCGTAGGCGGTCAGCTCGCCGGCGGTGTAGCCGAAGCGGCGGCGCAGCCTGAGGTCCAGCGGGTCCTTCTTGGAGGCCCGGTAGAACGGCTGGGAGACGGGGGCGCGCCAGTCGATGACCATGGGGTCGCCGTCGGCGTCGTGGACATGGCGGCGCCCGATGTAGAAGTTCTCGCCTTCGGCGCCCTCGGCGAGGTCGAGGCCCGGGGCGTGCAGGTAGTCGAGGCGGCCGAAGAAGAGCGGGGTGTGCGCGAGGTCGGCGAGGGCCTTGATACGGGCGTCGATCTCGCCCTGGAGGACCTCGGCGTTGACCCAATTCGCGGTGACGTCGGCGATGTTGAGGGCCTGGGCGTCCTCGCGCATCGCGCGGAGGGCGGCACGGGAAGCGGCGAGGTGCGCACGCTCGCGCTGGAGGGGGTCGAGGTCGGGCGACGGGTGTTCCGAGGCGAGGGTGCCGGCGCCTGGTGCCGTCGGTGAGGGGCGGTGGTCGGGCGACGGGTGTTCCGAAGCGAGGGTGCCGGCGCCTGGCGCCGTCGATGAGGGGCGGTGGTCGGGCGACGGGTGGGCGTGCGAGGGCACGGTCTTGCCTCCGGTGGCGGGTCGGCATCGGTGTGAAGCGAAGGACCGGCCGGTTTCCGTCCGGTCGGTGGCACTCCCGACGGGAGGCAGGCAGACGCGCGATTGTAGTCAGCACCTATCAGGGGCGCCAATGGATTTTCCGGGCCTGCGGAGCCGGCGCCGGGCTGCCGTACCGGGGAGGGATACGGCCTGGTCCCGTAGGTCTCCCGTAGGGGACGGCGTGGACCCATAGGCTGACGCGGGGCCGCGGAGAGATGGGCCCTCGGGCCGATGTGCTGCAATCGCGTGAATTCGATGATGGAGCCATGAGCAGCGCAACGATTTCCTCAGCCTCTGTCGCCTCCATCTCCTCGATCTCCTCCACCGCTTCCTCCTCTGCCCACCCTGTCTCCCGGCACCCGGTCAAGGGCGCCACGGCCCTCGGCCCCGACCCCAGCGGCGGCATGACCGCCGCCCATGGGCACCGCCATCTCGCCGGTAACGCACTCCGCGCGGTCAAGGTCTTCGCGGCGGCGGCGTTCAGCGTCGTGGTGATGGGGGAGTATGCCGAGGGCTGACCGCCCGCCCGCGAGACCACCGCGAAACCCATCGCGAGATCACCAGCAAGCCGCACGGCCACAGGCTGCGCAGCGAACCGCACGGCCACAGGCTGCGCGGCGAACCACACAGCCGCCTGCACAGCCGACCGCGCGGCCGGCTGCGAGAGCGCAGGCCGGCACCCAGCACACCGGCCAACGACGGGAAGACCGGCCGGCGACGAGAACGCCGGCCACCAACGACGAGAACGCCAGCCAATACGCGCCAGTACGTGTAAGAAGCAGCCGAGTCGGCATGGACATCCGGTTGACCGGAAAGCGTTACGGACGGTCGGTCTCGATCCACTAGCGTCGCCGCAGAGAGCGCGCGCTCAGGGCGACGAGGAGGGGTACACGGTGTCTGCCGCCGACGGGACGGGGACGTGGACGTGGAGACGCACCTGGGCGCAGAGCGTTGCCAGGCCCGGCCGACTGGCGCTGGGAGTGGCGCTGCTGGTGCTGTCCTTCGCCGGGCTGTGGGCGCTGTACAAGACCGTGCCACTCCCGATGTCCGACATAGTGGTCTACCGCGCCGAAGGCCATGCCGCCGCGACCGGCGGTGATCTCTACGGCTTCACGGTCACCAAGTGGGCCCTGCCGGCCACGTACCCGCCCTTCGCCGCCCTGCTCTTCATCCCCACGACCTGGATCTCGCTCACCACTCTCAAAGTCGCCTGCATCCTGGTCAACGCCGCCCTCCTGGCGCTGCTGATCCATCTCTCCTGCAAGGCTGCCGGCCTGCGCAAGGCCGCGTACACCGCGCCCGTCATCCTCGCCGCCACCGCGTTCGGCCTCTGGCTCGAACCGGTCTTCCAGACCTTCGTCTTCGGGCAGGTCAACCTCGCTCTGACCTGCCTGGTCCTGTGGGACCTCTCCCGCCCGGACGGTGCCCGGTTCAAGGGCTTCGCCACCGGCATCGCGGCCGGCATAAAGCTCACCCCAGCGATCTTCGCGGTCTATCTCCTGATCACCGGCCGGGTGAAGGCCGCCTTCACCGCCCTCGCCGGGTTCGTGGTCTCCGTGCTGCTGGGCGCGTTGGTGCTGCCCGGCGCCAGCGTCGAGTTCTGGACGCGGCGGATGTTCGAGACACAGCGGGTCGGCAAGGTGTGGATCGTCGACAACCAGTCCCTCCAGGGCCTGGTCGCCCGGCTCCTGCACACCACCGAGCCGGGGATCTGGTGGATGGCGGCGGCCGGGATCACCGCCGTCTTCGGCCTCTGGGCCGCCCGCCGGGTCTACATACGGCGTGGCCAGGACAACTGGGGCGTCCTGGCCACGGCTGTCACCGCCCTGCTGGTCTCGCCGATCAGCTGGTCGCACCACTGGGTCTGGTGCGTACCGCTGCTGGTCGCGCTGGCCGCGCACACCCGGCGCGTGCCCTGGCGCCGGGCGCTGACGGCCGCCGTCGCCGTCGCCTTCACCGCACGCTCGATGTGGGCACTCCACCACCGCGGCGAGCGCGCCCTGCACTTCGACTGGTGGCAGCAGCTGCTCGCCGCGCCGTACCCCCTCATCGGCCTCGCGCTGCTGGTGGCACTGGCCTGGTGGACGCGGCGGGCGCCTGATGCCCCCGCCCGCCCCCGCAGCGGCATCCGTGAGGGCACCCGCGGGAGCGGCCGCGGCCGGAGCGGGATACCGCAGCCGCGGGTGGACCAGCGGCTCCGTACGCGGTCCCGGGCGGCGGGTTAGGAACGCGGGCCGCGGAGCCGCGGAGCCACGCGGACGCCGCACGCCGGCGACCGGTCACGGCACCCGCTATCCGGAACCCGCTCGCCAGCACCTGGTGACCAGCGCCCGCTCCCCAGTGCCCGCTCCCCAGCGCCCGGTCACCGGTGCCCGGTCACCGGTGCCCGGGCACCAATGCCTGGCCACCGGCGTCCGGCCGGGAACGGGGCGCGGGAGCAGGGCGCGGAAGCGGGGGGCTGGGTCACGCCGACGCGTGCCGGTGGACGCCGGTGGGTTACGCGAGTGGCTCACGCCGGTGCCGGGTCGTCCTCTCCCGCCGGTTCGTCCTCACCTGCCGGGTCGGCCCCTCCCGCTGCCAGCAGCTCGTCCGCGTCCACGATCCGGTACGCATAGCCCTGTTCGGCCAGGAAGCGCTGGCGGTGGGCGGCGAAGTCCTGGTCGATGGTGTCGCGGGCGACGACCGAGTAGAAGCGGGCCTCGTGGCCGTCCGCCTTGGGACGCAGCACCCGGCCCAGGCGCTGGGCCTCCTCCTGGCGGGAGCCGAAGGTGCCGGACACCTGGATCGCGACGGTGGCCTCCGGAAGGTCGATGGAGAAGTTGGCGACCTTGGAGACGACCAGCACCGAGATCTCGCCCTCCCGGAAGGCGTTGAAGAGCTTCTCGCGCTGGGCGTTGGTGGTCTCGCCCTTGATCACCGGCGCTTCCAGGTGCTCGCCCAGCTCGTCCAGCTGGTCGATGTACTGCCCGATGACCAGCGTCTGTTCGCCGTGGTGCCGGCGCACCAGCGCCTCGGTCACCCGCTGCTTGCTGTCCGTGGTCGCACAGAAGCGGTACTTCTCCTCGGTCTCGGCCGTGGCGTACGCCAGCCGCTCCGAGTCGGTCAGGTTGACCCGCACCTCGACGCAGTCCGCCGGGGCGATATAGCCCTGCGCCTCGATCTCCTTCCACGGCGCGTCGAAGCGCTTGGGGCCGATCAGCGAGAAGACGTCCGACTCGCGGCCGTCCTCCCGCACCAGGGTGGCGGTCAGCCCGAGCCGTCGCCGGGCCTGGAGGTCGGCGGTGAACTTGAAGACCGGCGCGGGCAGCAGATGCACCTCGTCGTAGACGATCAGGCCCCAGTCCCGGGAGTCGAACAGCTCCAGATGCGGGTAGACGCCCTTCCGCTTGGTCGTCAGCACCTGGTACGTGGCGATCGTGACCGGCCGGATCTCCTTCTTCGTACCGCTGTACTCGCCGATCTCGTCCTCGGTCAGCGACGTCCGCTTCACCAGCTCGTGCTTCCACTGCCGGGCCGAGACCGTGTTGGTGACGAGGATGAGCGTGGTGGCCTTGGCCTGCGCCATCGCGCCCGCGCCCACCAGCGTCTTTCCCGCACCGCACGGGAGGACGACGACACCCGAACCGCCGTGCCAGAACCCCTCCACGGCCTGCTGCTGATACGGCCGGAGCGCCCAGCCGTTCTCCTCCAGGTGGATCGGATGCGCCTCGCCGTCCACGTAGCCTGCGAGGTCCTCGGCCGGCCAGCCCAGCTTGAGCAGCGTCTGCTTGATCTGCCCGCGCTCGGACGGATGCACCGCGACCGTGTCCGGGTCGATCCGCGCCCCGACGAGCGGCTGCACCTTCTTCGACCGGAGGATCTCCTCCAGTACGGGGCGGTCGGTGGTGGACAGCACCAGCCCGTGCGCGGGGTGCTTGGTGAGCGTCAGCCGCCCGTAGCGCGACATCGTCTCGGCGACGTCGACGAGCAGCGCGTGCGGCACCGGATACCGCGAGAACTGCACCAGCGCGTCCACGACCTGCTCGGCGTCGTGCCCGGCCGCCCGCGCGTTCCACAGCCCGAGCGGCGTCACCCGGTACGTGTGGATGTGCTCCGGCGCCCGCTCCAGCTCGGCGAAGGGCGCGATGGCCCGCCGGCAGTCGTCCGCCAGCTCGTGGTCCACCTCCAGCAGCAGCGTCTTGTCGCTCTGGACGATCAAGCAGGACACACATACCTCCGTGGATAGGATCGCTCAGGTGACAGACACCGTTCCTGCTCAGGTGCGGGCCATGCCCCGTGCCCGACGCCGCAAGGGCGTCTCGGCCGACGCGCCGGGAATGCGCGCCGCTCTCTATGTTCGCCTATCGCGCGAAACCGAGGAAAGCACTTCTCCAGAGCGCCAGCGCGCGGCTTGCGAGGCATTGTGTGAAGCGCGCGGCTGGAAGATCGTGGCGATAGAGGAGGACATCGACGTCTCGGGCTACTCGCGCGGACTGGACCGCCCGGGGCTCCAGCGTATCCTGGCGCGCCTCGCCGAGTTCGACGTGATCGTCTTCTTCAAGATCGACCGTCTCGCCCGATCAACGGTCGACTTCGCCGAGATCATGAAGATCACGCAGAACGAGGGTGTGGCGCTCGCGTCGGCCAGCGAGCCGCTGGACCTCACGTCCTCCATGGGCCGCGCCATGGCGAAGGTGATCGCCGTCTTCGCCGAGCTGGAGTCTGACACCATCGGCATGCGCGTCTCCAACGCCCACGAGCACCTGCGCCGCGAAGGCCGCTGGACCGGCGGACGCGTGCCCTACGGCTACCAGGTCGCCCCGAACCCCGACGGCCCGGGACGCGTCTTGGTGATCAACCCGGAAGAGGCGAAGACCGTCCGCGAGATCGTGGAGCGGGTCCTGGCCAAGGATTCGCTCATGAAGATCGCGACGGACCTGAGCAAGGCCGACATCCCGTCGCCGGGGCACTCCTCACGCCGGTCCACCGGCAAGAACAGCAACTCCAAGCAGTGGTACACGACCACGCTCAAGAGCCTGCTCACCAACCCGCAGCTCCTGGGCCAGGTGATCGAGGACGGCAAGCCGATCCTCCGCACGGACGGTCTCCCGCTCGTCTCACGCCCGCCGGTCCTGGACATGGACACGTGGCACGCGTTGCAGGACGAACTGAAGCGGCGCGCTGGGGCGGGCGACCAGCGCCGTCACGGTACGTCCTTGCTCCGCACGGTCCTGTACTGCGGCGTGTGCCACTCCCGCATGTACACGTTCACGTCCAGGGGGAAGCTCCGCTACCGCTGTATCGGGCGCCTGAAGCAACGGCAGCGCACCGGCGAACAAGGCACGTGTTACGGCCCGTCCGTCCCCGCGGAGCACACTGAGGCGCACGTGACGGAGTTGTTCCTTGAGAAGCTCGGCGGCGCGGAAGTCGTGCGCATGGTGGAGCACGCGGGCGAGGACTTCCGCCCGCAGATCCGACAGGCCGAGGAAGCGCTCAGCGACCTTGAGAAGGACCGTTACGAGCGCGGTCTGTTCAAGGGGGACGACGGGGCGAAGCGTTACGCCGACCAGTACGCGAAGCTGGAGGACCGGCTCGCGTCGCTCAAGAACATGCAACGCAACGCCAAGCCCGCCGGGGTGGAAGCAGTGCCCACCGGCCAGACGTACGGGGACCTGTGGGAGGCCGCGAGCGTGGAGGGGAAGCGGGACCTTCTCCTGGACGCCGGGGCGTACGTGGAAGTGGCTCCGGCGAAGCGGGGAGCGCGCAGGCTGGACACTTCACGGCTCGCGGTCTTCTTCGGGGACGAGGGCAGAATCCGCCGCGCCGCCGCGGACGGCAAGGACGTGGAGGAGATAGTCCGGGGTGTCGTCGCCACGGAACTTGAGATGGTGTAAGTCCGCCTGAGTGCTGGAACGGCCCGCTACCCCCTGTGGTGGCGGGCCGTACTTCGTCTTCGGGCGCGCCCGCCGGGTGCGCTGTCTTCGACCAATGTCACGGTCCCCAGCTCATGGAGTTGAGGAAGGGCCAGCCTCCATGGCGCCTTCCACCCGGCGGCGACCGGGAGCGCTCTGCGCGAACCAAACGGCCACCGAACCTCGCGCGCCGGATATCCCCGGTGGCGGGGTTTTCACGTGTCACGAACCACTCTGGGAGTCCCTTTGATCCTTGACCGCATCAACCTGTCCCGGCGGCTCATCGCCGCGCTGAGTGACGCCATCTGGTTGGCGGCCGAGACCGGCATGCACGACCGCACCCCCAGTTTCTCCGAGCTGCGGGAGAGGGCCGCCAAGGAGCTTGGCGAAGTGGTCCGCAACGCCTACAACAACGGCGGAATCACGGAGGCCCAGGCCAAGGCAGCCATGCGCCCGATCTACTCCACTGCCAACGAGGTGCACCGTGGCGGTGCCTGAGCAGGCCGAGACGGCCATGGACCCTGCTCTCACAGCTCCGGAGATGGAGGTGGCGCCGGAGGCGTCGGAAGACGTCACGGACCCGGCAGGCAGCGACACGGCATCGGGCGTGGACGCCCTCCAGGCGCGCGTCCGGGAGTTGGAGACGGAGCGGGACCGGCTAGCGGTGGAGAAAGCCGGGCGGGACCACGCGGACGCCGTGGCGACCATCGTGAATCGATTCACCTACGTGACAGAGGAGATCGTCCAAGCCCTCCCTGATGGCCTCCCGGTGGAGCGCCTGGAAGCCATGGCGGAATCCCTCAACAAGGCCATCCCCACGGCCATGAACAGGGCGTGGAACGAGCGAGCCTCAGACGGCATGGGCAAGGGCGGACTGGACCCGACCCAGCCCCCGGGCGCGACGTGGGACCGACTGTTCCGCACCAAACTCTGAGCAACTCCCGAGCAAAGGAAGCCCTTTGGCACTCTTTACCAACATCGCCGGCGTCTCCGGCATCACCCCGGACGACTACGGCCCGCTGATCATTGAACCTGTGGAGCGCCAGAGCGTTGCGCTTCAGGTGGCCAGCACGCTGAAGACGAGCAGTACGAAGGTTCACATCCCCATCGTCCACACCGACGCGGGCGCCTCATTCGTGGCGGAGGGCGAAGAGATCGCTCCCACGGACGCCACCCTGGGAGAGTTGGAAGTCATGCCCGCCAAGTGCGCGGGCCTGTCCATCATCTCTTCCGAACTGGCGGAGGACAGCGACCCGGACGCCCAGAAGCTCGTAGGCGACGGTCTGGCCCGGTCGATCGCACGCATCTTGGACCAGTCGTTCTTCGGCAGCCTGCCCATTCCTGCTCCGCAGGGGTTGGAGGCTGTGGACGGCGTGGGCACCGTGGACGCCGGAAGCAAGTTCGCCAACCTGGACGCCTTCCAGGAGGCCATCAACCGCGCGGAAGACGTGGGCGCCACCATCACCGCGTTCGCGGCGAACCCGGCGGACGCTCTGACACTCGCCAAGCTCAAGCAGGCCAAGGACAGCAACGTCCCGCTGCTGGGCTCCGACCCGACCACGCCAACGCGCCGCACCGTTTTGGGTGTTCCGCTGTACGTGTCCAACGCCGTGACTGCCGGAACTGTGTGGGGCATTCCGCGCGACCGCGTGATGGTCGTCATGCGGCGGAACGTGACCCTGGACGTGTCCAAGCACGCCCGATTCACCAGTGACCAGGTCGCCATCAAGGCCACACTGCGTGCGGCGCACGCGTTCCCGCACCCAGCGGCGATCCAGCGAGTCAGCCTCAGCAAGGCTTGATCCACTGGGCACGAGTGTGACGTGGTCGCCTCTGCATAACCGTTAAGAGAGGGAGTCGAAGCCACCACGGCTTCGACTCCCTCTCTCTGCGTAACGGCACATTCGCGGGTGGCGGCGGGAGGGGCGGGTTAGGGGCGTGAGAGGCAGCCTGACCGGCGAGCGAGGCTGTCGCAGAACGCCGCGCGATGCTGATAGAAGCGGGCGCGACGGTTTGGCACCAAGGGCACGTCTGGCGGAGATAAGCGAAACCCGGCTTTGGATGAGTCGCGCTTGCGGTTCGTCATTGAGCGGGACGACCCGGCGGCGGACGTGATCCTGTACGACGCACAGGACTGAGACGCACGTCACAGCATGAGGGAGTCGCCCCGCCAAGGGTGCGGCTCCCTCTCACGTTGAGCTAGCTCTACAGACGGAGGGTGATCAAGAGGCGGATTCTGGGGCCGAAAAACGGCCCTAGCGTCCTTCTTTTCTATATCCGCGCGTAAGAAAGTAGGTACGCAGGGCCGTTTTTCGGCCCTGAGGCCAGAGCGCGGGACCGGGGCCTCCCGGCGACCTGTCACGGTCCCCATCTAATTCAGATGAAGGCGGGCCCCGCGCCCCGGACTCCAGCGTTCGACGTGGAGGCGCGAGCGCCGCGCCCGCCCGGCTCCTCCCGCGCGCCCCGGTGTCTTCCGGGATGACGCGCAGGAGTTGAGCCCCAGGCCCCCGTAGCTCAGTGGGAGAGCGCCCGATCGTTGATCGGGAGGTCGGCGGTTCGATTCCGGCCGGGGTCACTTAGGCGTCAAGCGGCCCGACAGCACCCTGCGTATGCACTTGTCCCGCCATACCAATGTGCACCGGGCGGGGGGCCGTCCGGGGTGCCCCCGATAATCCGCTCCCCGGATGCCCCGCCACTGTCCGTTACGTTTTCGCCACAGTTCGGGCAGACAGGAACTTCGGACGGATTAACTCGGATGAGAGACGTGTTCTCCATTCCCAAGACCGCTTCCAGTCCTGCCCTTCCGTGCTCACGAATCCCCTGTTGAAGGAATTCGAACGCTCCGTAGACGTGGCCGCACTTTTCGCAAGGGATGCGATTGGAAAAGGCGATTACGTCTTTCAGGCCAAGCTCTTCTTCGATCTTGTGTAGTTCCTCGGGCGATACGTCTTCGACGCCAAGTTGCTTTCTTCGTTCGGGAGTCCAGTACCATGCGTTGATCGCTTTGGCCTGACTCCGGGAAACGTAGAAAGTGGCCGATGCGCCGCTCTGCACTGCTTTCGCCACAATTTCAAGTATGGCTCCGTCGCTCGCGGAGACGACGCAAGTCGCGTTGTCAACCATGGCATCGATGGCCGCGATCCTGTTCTCCATGGGTGATACCTCCGAGGTGATCGGATGCAGGCGACCTGGAGCGAGTGGGGGCACGCAACTACTGGCCAGCATGAATGGCACTCGCTAACACCCCGGTTGGGCCGGTCAGGCCTGCTGGCATATTCCGTACCACCCACCGTATGGCGAGGCGGTGAGGTACGCGACCGGGGCGAGTTGGCGCCTCCAGTCCTTCTAACGGCTGTTGACCCGCCACCGGCGCGGGGACGGCTACGAAACATGCTCTGTCTAAGCAACTCAGATCAGGAGGTGCCGTTTGGCCTGGCATAGCAGCAACCGACGCTCCCGCCTCCCCGCGGACTGGTCGGTCCGTCGCCTGTCCGTGCTGAAACGGGACAGCTTCCAGTGCGTGGCCGTCCTACGGGACACCGGGGCGCGCTGTACGGCGCCGGCCACGGACGTGGACCACATTGTCCCCAGTGACGATCACGACCCGGCGAACCTTCAGGCCTGTGCCGTTGGCATCACGCGCGGAAGTCCAGCGCGGAGGGTGCGGCGGCTCGGCGGAGGCAGGTGCCCAGGCGGAGGCCGGCGGATCGGCATCCGGGCGACCTGGGCTGACGCGTCACGGCCCCCAGTTAATGAAGACGTGGGACGGCATGGGGCTGACTAGCCCCCTGGGTAGGGCCCCCTTTCGTCCTGGGTGGAAGACCGAAGCGTGATAGCGGCTCAGAATGTGTACGGGTTCCAAGGTCGTTCGACGGGGGCGCCGACTGGCTATTCCCCCGTCGAACGGAATCGCCCGCATTAGTCGTGGGGACAGTTGCGGATCTCATCCCTGACAGCCCGGATCGACCTGATCGCTTTGCGGGCCTTGCGGCAAACGCGTGGGACCTGGTCAAGTGCGTGGCTGGAGACCCATACGATGCCGGTGACGGTGCTTACGGCGGTCGCAGCCCACCCGACGTACTCCATGTGCCCGACGAATCCTTCCCTTTGAGGGCGGTCGGGCAAAGCAAAAAAGGCGTGCTCGGCCCGACCACACAACTGTGGTCGTAACCGAGAGACGCCCTCGACGGCCCGAATGCGGCTCGGTTCAAGCGGCCGCATACGGAGTACGAATCTCGAAACGTGATACTGGGAGAAACGTGTATCGCTGATCCCCCGCGCTCGCCCGTCGCGCGTTCGCAGGGTCGAATACCAGACCAGTACAGGCTAGAGGCGAGCCATTACGAGGTCAAACCCCCTGGTGGCAGGCCAAGTTGTGATACCCCTCAACCGATGACCCCGGAGGCGACACCATGCCGGGCCCAGTCCCGAAACGTTCAGACCAGCGACGGAGGCGCAACGAGCCGGACGGGCCGGCTCTGGTGAAGGCGGAGGCAGGAAAGGCCCCGACCGTTCCCCGGGCGGACGGCTCCTGGCACCCCATTGCGAAGCAGTGGTTCCAGTCGCTGAAGGACTCCGGCCAGGCCCAGTTCTACGAGCAGTCGGACTGGCTTGCGGCGGGGCTATCGACGTCCGTTGTTGGCGTTCGCCCCGTCGATGCTCCCTTCCCGAGCAGGCGCGCTCAGCCCCGGTTTCCCGTTCCTGCAACTCTGCCCCCTTGCCACACATGAGGCCCCGCCGGAACGATCGAACAGGAACCGGGACTACGAGAAAGGGACGGCCGTGGAAGTCACCATGCTCGCGACGTCATGCGACAAGAAGGACTGCCCCACGATCTACAAGACGGACCGGGGCACCCTCCTGGTACAGGGCGAGACTCCGGCCGATCACGGGCTCCGGATTCCCGCTCACGAAACCTTGGTCGAGATTCCGCTCGAACTGATCCAGAAGGCCATCCGTGACAACCTCATCTAGGACTCTGGGTAGTCTCTTCGACGCCTTCGAGCGCGAAGCGTTTCGGCTGGAGACCCTGGACGACTACAGCCAGTCGGGCAACGTCGATGCGTACCAAGCCTTCTTGGCCGGCCAGGACCGACCCGACGGCTACAACGCCGACTGGCTGGACGAGATCAAGGAACATGTGGACGCCGGACGACGGATGTACCGCGTCCACATCCTGATGCGTCCCCTTACCCCATACCTGCGGTTCGAACTTGGGTGGGGTTACTTTACGAACGCGACGGCGGGGGAAGAGTTCTTCATCCTCGACGTCACAGATCACCTCAACCCGCTACCTGCCGTGGGAGATTTCTGGCTGTTCGACTCGGTCACGGCCGCACCGATGGCCTACAGCCCGGAGGGAAAGTTCCTCGGAGCTGACGTACTGCCCGATGACCGAGGCGCTGAGTACGCCGCCTACCGGGACGCGGCGCTTGCGCATGCGGTGCCATTCGCGGACTGGTGGGCAGAACACGGCACGTGAACCGCTCGGAGTTGGGTGTAGCGCTGCGGGTACTGCGGCAAGCCTCTGGCAAGGAGGCCAAGGCGGTAGCCCGCAGCGCCGTCATGTCCGCCAGCAAACTCAGCAAGATCGAAACTGGCAAGCTCGCCCCGAGCGCCGACGACGTGGATCGCATCCTGACTGCAATCGGCGTCTCGGACGGGGTGAAGACGGAGTATATGGAGGCCGCGCGAGCGGTAGCCACCGAAGCCACCGCGTGGCGTCTGATCCAGCGTGCAGGGCTGCACAAGGCGCAGAAGCAACTGCACGCCATCGAAGGCCGCATGACCCTCCTGCGTCTCTTCCAGCCTGCCCTTGTGCCCGGCTTGCTCCAGACCCCGGAGTACATGCGAGCCGTCCTGGCCCGGCATGAAGACCTGGGTGAGGAGACGGTGCGGCGGACGATCAGCGCCCGGCTAGAACGGCAGGAAGTCCTGTACGACATGGACAAAACCCTCCGTTTCGTAGTCACAGAACCAGTGCTCCGGTGGCTGATCACCCCGCCTCTGGTTATGGCTGGGCAGATAGACCGGCTCATCACCCTGTCCCGGCTGCCCAATATCGACATTCGGGTGGTACCTCTCGCCGGCCCCAAGCACGACATCCCCAACCACGCCTTCGTGATCAGGGACGACCGGGCCGTGTCGGTGGAGACGGTGCATGCCGACGTGACGGTGACCGATCCCAGAGACGTTGCCTTGTACGTAGCCAAGTTCGATGGATTCGCGGAACGAGCTGTTTCCGGCGAGGCCATGAGGGCCATGGCTGAGGGCATCCGGGACGAACTCTTGAGGGAACAGGAAACAGGCTAGGTAAATCCAACTCCCCGAAGAACCATGGATGTCTCCTGAATCCAGCCGGGGAGGAAGAGTGCCTGCGAGAGCCGAATCCGATACGTGGGAGTACTTCACATACGTGCCTGCCGGTTCGCGGTGTGCGGCATGTCTGAAGGAGATCAAACCCCTTGAGGTGGCGCGCCGAGGAAGCCTGGAACGTGCCTCCGGGCCGCCGATCGTGCTCTACCGGCACGCCAGCGACTGCCTGAAGTAGCGGTCATGCGAAGCCAGACCGGACAGGACCGTCATAGCCGAGGTCAGGCAATGCGACCGGGGGTGCCGGTGACCAGGACGGTCACCGAAGCGACGGAGTCGCCGAATCGTGACTCTCCGGAACGGCGGACGGAACGTGGCGGGCGGCTGGGTACGGACTCTGGGGTCGTCTTCCTGCCTATGGGGGTGAAGGTGCCACCGTGCCCCTTCCCCTGCTCGATCTGCCGGTCCAAGGAGCGTCAGTAGGTGCTGTGCCGACACGGACCTGCGATGACGGAGGAACCGCATGGGATGTGAGTCCGCCACGCGTGCGCCCAGATGACCGGCGCATGAGACTCCCACCCCGGCGGCGGAACCTGGACAGTCGAGCAGCCGGGGCGGGTGACCCAACCGCAGGAACCTGCGGACCTTCGGGCCGTGCCATCGACGGTACGGCGGCACGGCCCCTCATGAAAGAGGAGGTTGATAGATGAGCGCTGTAGTAGTCGAGACGTACAAGACGCGCACGCCCGACGCCGATGGCTGGCGCGGCATCCCGTTCCGGCACCCCCGGGACCTGGCGGTCGTCGCCGCAGCGGACGGCGGGAAGCATGATGGCGGGCCCATGCCCCCAGAGGCGCCCCGCGATCCCGCCCCGCAGGGAGGCGACGGCAAGTAGGCCCCTGATAGCAGCTGTTGGGGGCTGAACCGGCCCCGTTCGTGCGTTGTCCCATGGCGTGCGGGCGGGGCTTCTGCCGCTCGTCCGCAGGAAGGGCTGCTACTGGCGAAGCTCAGGGATAGTATGTGCAACACACTTGTTCGCATGGACGATGAGAGGTCCGTTCACGCGCCTCGCCTTTCGCTTTCCGGTGTCGCTTGCCGGCGGTCGGCCGCCGGTGCCGGCTCCGGGAACCGCGGAGCCGGGGGAGCCGTGGGTACGGCCAAACGTCCAGTGTGCCGCATCGCACCGATACGGCGGGCCGGTGCGGCGAGAGCAGTGAGCGCCTTCGGGATCCGTGCGGGCGCCGCCTTCAGGGTGCCTTCAGGGTTCCTGGCCGGGCCCCTCCTCCTCCAGGCTCCCTCTCCAGACTCCCTCTCCAGACTCCCTCGTGGACCCGGCTCCGGGAATCGGCTCTCGGAATCGGTTCGGGGAATCGGTTCGGGGAATCGGCTCCGCCCAGGAGACCGCGAAGATCGAAGAGACAGCGGAGATCGGGGAGATCGACGAGGTCCAGGAGATTGAGGAGATTGAGGAGACCGACGAGGGCGAGGAGATCGACGAGGGCGAGGAGGGCGGCACCTCCCCCCGGCGATCAGACCGAGTCGTCGGCCAGTTCCGAGACGCCGGTGATGCGGTGGAGGGCGTAGGTGCGGACCTCGTCGGAGGTGTGGTCGTAGGCGGTGACGAAACCGCCTTCGACGCGTACGGGGGCGATGACGCGCTGGCTGGCGGCGCCGTCGGCGTTGACGTAGCCGATCCAGACGGGGGAGCTGGTGAGGACCGCGGCCTGCATGGTGGCGAGGGTTTCGGCGGAGGTGGTGCGCGGCAGGGCGCCCGGGGCCGATGGGGCGGCGGGTACCGGTCTGCGTTCGGCGGTGGCGGCGAGGTCGCCCGCGCGGATGGCGCGTACCGCCGCTTCGAGGAGGGTGCGGTCGGGGGACGGCGGGCCCTCGGGGACCGGGGCGGGGGCCGTGCGGGGCGGGGTGCGGTACGAGTCGGCGCGGGCGATCAGGACGTCGCCGGCGGCGGACTCGGCGGCCGGGGCGTAGCCCATCGCCCGCAGGCCGTCGAGGAGTTGGTCGGGGGAGGTCTGGGCGGCGAGCACGGTCGGGGCGAGGCGGCGCAGGCGCAGGGCGGCGGCGCGGCGGTCGGCGAGGATCTCGGCGAGCAGCGCGTCGTCGTCGCAGCGGACGTAGGCGGTGGCCGCGCCGATCCGCAACCGGCCGTGTTTGCGGGCCACGTCGTCGACGAGGTACGCGAGCGGCTGGGGTACGGGGGTGCGGGAGTGGGTGGTGAGGAATTCCTGGAGGTCGGCGGCGGAGCGGCCGGCGTCCAGGGCGCGGCGTACGGAGGCGGGGGTGAAGCGGTACACCGTGGCGCCGCCCTTGGACTCGACGTCGGCGAGCACCCCGAGCGCCTCGGCGAGCGGGCGGCGCAGCGGGCCGGGGGCGACGGCGGTCAGGTCGGCCTGGAGGAGGACGTGGTCGAGGGGTTCGGGGAGGAGGGGGAAGAGGAGGGCGGCGGCGCGGGCGGTGGCATGGGCCGCGTGCGGGACGGTTCCGGTGTCCGGGTCGGTCTCGGCGTCCGGGCCGGTGCCGAGGAGGGTGCGGCCGTGGGCGGAGAGTGCGCCGCGTCCGGTGATGCCCAGCAACTCGGCCTCGGTGAGCGTCCATTGGGCGAGGCGGGAGCGCAGGTCCTCGACGGGTGCGGGGGCGGTCGCGGCCTCTGGGGCGGCGGGTCCTCCGGCGCCCGGTGCCGCCGCGGCGCCGCGCAGCGGCCGCTCCCAGCGGAGCCGGGAGAGGATCGCCGCCGGCGGTACGGAGGCGCCGGGCGGGAGCGCGGCCAGCAGGGTCAGCGCGCGGCGCCGGACCTCCGGGGCCGGGGAGCGGTCCAGGTGCGGGCCGAGGGCGGCCAGCGCGCGGCCCTTCGGGTCGGCGGTGCCGACCACGCCCGGCGTACGGGTCGCGGGCAGCCAGGCGGCGGCCAGCACCGCCCAGCGCTCGTGGTCGGGCAGCTGGAGCCAGTCCTCGGCGGCCGGGGTGGCGGCGTAGCGCTCGTCGGCCTCGCCGTCGGAGGCGATCAGCCCGGCCGCGTAGGCGAGTTCGAGCCAGAAGGCGGCGAGCCGCTCGGTGGTGTCGAGGGCGACGGCGGTCCGCTTGAGGTCGCGGACGCTCATGCCGCCGGCGCGTAGTACGGGCGGGCCGCCGAGGTCCCATTCCTTCAGCAGCTCCTCGACGGTCGCCAGCGCCGTGAACGCCTGGCTCGCCGCCGCGTTGTCCACAAGCTGTGGATCGCGTTCGGTGACCGGGGCGAGGACCGGCGGCTGCGGTTCGGGGACGCGGTGCGCGCGCCCGGCGCGCAGGTGGAGAGCGGCCTCCCGGGGCAGCACCACGTTGCGGGCGCCCGCCGGAAGGAGCAGGCCGCGGTCCAGCAGCCATCGCAGATGGGCGGCCGGCCGGTCGGTGACCGCCCCGTACGGCGGGCCCCACAGCAGCTTGTCCAGGACGGCGACGGACTCGGCGGGCGCGGTGTCCAGCAGCGCGGTCATCCGGGCGCGGTCGGCGAAGAGGGCGGTGAGCGCGGCCACCGCGGAGACCGGGTCGTGGGTGGCGGGCAGCCCGGCCGCGACGATGATTTCCTGGATCCGGCCCGGTGACATCCCGGCCGTGGCCTCCGCGACGGTCGGCCCCAGACCGGTCGGCGAGGGGTGCGCGGCGCTCGGCGTCAGCAGCTCGCGCGCCGTACGCACCAGCCGCAGCCGGTCGTCCGGACCCCACACCAGCGCCTGCGCACGCAGCGCCGCCACCGCCCGCGGCAGCTCGGCGGCCACCGCCGCATCCCCGGCGTCGCCCGCCATCAGCGCCGCGAGTGCCGCGTACGGGCACGGGTCGGGCGCCACCGCCAGGGCCTCCGCGGTCTGCAGCGCGAAGGTGTCCAGCCGTTCCACGGCCCGCACCACCGAGGCCCGCGTCCCGGCCCGGGTCGCCAGCTGCGTCAGGTCGCCGGGCACCGGATTCAGCAGGTCGGGCCGGGACCGCAGCAGACCGGCGAGCCCGCTGTCGGAGCGGTTCCGCAGCTCCTCGGCGAGGGTGCGGGGGGATGGGGTGGTCATTCGTCTTACGTTAGCCGGGCGGGCGGAGGTGGGGGGAGCATGCTGCGGGTGCGGTCTCGGTGGCCGGGGGCCGGGGCGGCGGCGCGCCCGGTCCGTGCCGCGCCGCCCGGCTCGCTTCCGCGGGCGGTGCCGGGCCGTGTCCGTACGCGGTTGCGGGCCGTCTCGGTACGCGGTGCGGGAACGCTTCCGTAGGCGGTGCCGGAACGCTTCCGTAGGCGGTGTCGGACCACGCCCGCGGCGCGTCCAGGTTCGCTTCGGCACCCGCGGCACGCTTCGGTACGCCGCGGTACGTCGCCGCGCGCGTGAGCCGCGGTGCCGGTGCGGGCCGAGGGAGTACCGTCGGGGCAGCCGGGGCAGCAACCAGCGCACGTCGCAGGGGATTTCGTGGGGATCGAGAGCGATCAGCTCGTCTTTGACTATCTGAGCCGGGTGGGCGACCTGGCCCAGCAGCGCGGGCTGCCGTCCGGCGACCGGATGCGGCTGGTGGCCGCGCTGCGGGCCGAGATCGACGCGCAGAAGGTCGACTCGGTGCCCGGGGTGAAGCGGGTGCTGGCGCGGCTGGGGACGCCGGAGGCGGTGGTGAAGGCCGCCGGGAGCCGGGACCGGGACGCGCCGCCTGGTGGTGGGACGTCGGCGGCCCGGGATTCCGGCTCGCCCCTCGTACCGCATCTGGCCCCCGAGCCGCGGCCCGGGGCGCGGCAGCGGATCGGCGAGCTGCTCGGGAAGTCGCCCGAGCCGCGGGACGGAGACGGGGACGGGGAGAGGGCGGAGCCGGGGCGGCGGCCGGGGTTTCTGAAGAAGCGGGGTGCGCAGCCGGCCGTCCCGGAGGCGGCGCCGGCCGCCTCGCCGCCGCATCTGGCGGGGGCGGACGAGTTGGGGGACGAGGAGGACCCGCCGGACTGGTGGCGGGTGGAACCGGAGCCGTACGGGGCGGGCGACGCCGTGCCCGGGTTCGTCGGCGGCATCGAGGTTCCGGAGGTCTGGGAGCGGCCGGAGAACGAGCAGGCCGAAGAGGGCGGCGGCGAGGGCGCGGCGGCGTCGGGGGAGCCGGGCGGTGACGGGGCGGACGGCGGCGCGGGGCGCGGGCGGATGCTGCCGGCGCTGCTGCGGCGGACGCTGGGGCGCCGGCGCACCGCGGCGGCGGGGGCGTCGGACGGGGACGCCGGGGAGGCCGAGGAGGCGGGGGAGGCCGCGGGCCCGGTACCGCTGCGGGCCTGGCTCAGCCCGGTACCGACGCTGGCCGTGCTGCTGCTGGTGGCCGGGGCGGTGACGGGATCGTGGCTGGCGCTGGCCGGCGGCTGGGGGCTGGCGTATGTGTCGCGGAGGTTGAGCCGGACCGAGACGAAGTTCGCGGCGCTGGGCGTGCCGGGAATCGTCGTAGGCGGGCTGGTGGTGTGGACGTGGGGCCGCTTCGAGGGGCGGTGGGGCGATCCGATCGCCCCCGGGCGGCTGGGGCCGGAGCTGTTCGCCGAGCTGCCGGGCGTGGTCCGGGTGGCGGCGGTCGCCTCCGCGCTGTTCCTGCTGTGGCGGATGCGGCGGACGGCGGGGTGAACGGGCGGGCCGCCCGCCTCGGCCGAGCCGTCGGCCTCGGCCGGCCGTCCGCCTCGGCCGGGCGGCCGACCGAGGCGGACGGCCACGGGGTGGTGCCGCCGCTCGCCGCGTCTCAGGCCATCGCCCGCACGTCCCTCACGTCCCCCACATCCCTCACTTCTTCGTCAGCTTCTGCTGCACCTCGTCCAGGATCGTGCCGGCCGCCGTGTAGCCGATGCCCTGGATCCAGAGCTGGTCGTCGACGCGCTGTGCCCTCCCGTTCCTGACGGCCCGGAGGTTCTTCCAGAGGGGGCCGGCGGTGATCTGGGCCTCCTTGGACTTCTCCGGGCTGCCGTAGGCGGCGTAGAAGAGGGCGTTGGCGTCGGCCCTGTTGATCTCCTCGGGACTGATCTCGACCATCAGGCCGTCCTTGGAGCCGTTGACGACGGAGGTGGGGCCGGTGCCGATGTCGGCGAGGACCGTGCCGATGTAGCTTCGGCAGCCGTAGATGCGGGTGTCGGCGCCCTCGACGAAGCGGACGACGTTGGTCCGCAGCCGCTTCGCCGCGGCCGGGCCGCCGAGGGCCGCGGTGACCCTCCCGGCGTGCGCGGCGTACGCGGCGACCGCCCGCCTGGCCTCCGGGATCCTGCCGAGGGCGGCGGCGTGCACGGCGAAGTTCTGCTTCCAGGGATAGCCGGTGGACTCGGTCATCACGGTGGGTGCGATCTTGCTGAGCTGGTCGTAACGCCCGCCGTCGCGAACCTTGTTGGTGAGGATCAGATCGGGCTTGAGGGCGGCGATCGCCTCCAGGTCGGGGGCGCCGATCTTGCCGACGTTCCTTGTCCCGGTGAGCTTGTCCTTGGGGAGGTAGTCGAGGAAGCCGGAGGCGACGTCGGAGCGGGTGGCGCCGACGGGGGTGACGCCGAGGGTGATCGCCGAGTCGAGTTCGGCGGTGTCGAGGACGACGACGCGGTGTGGGGCGGCGGGGACCGACACCTCACCCATGGCCGTCGCGATCTTGTGGGGGCCGCTGCCGGTGGCGGGGGCGGGCCAGGTGGCGGCGGGCCAGGTGGCGGCGGGCTGTGCCGGGCAGTCGGCCGGAGCGAAGGAGCCGTCGGGCCCGGCGGCGGAGCCCTGGCCGTCGCCGGCGCCGCACGCCGTGAGCAGCAGCGCGGTGGCGGCGAGTGCGGTGGCGGCGGCCGTGGTGGTGTGGTGCCTGGTGGCGGCTGCGGAGCGGGACATGGCATGTCCTTTCGGCTCGTACGGCGGCGGAAGGCGGGGTGGAGCGGTATCGGGATGGAGCGGTGTCAGGCGGGGACCGGTACCGGACGGGGAAGCGATGCCCGACGGGGAGACGTACCCGGGAAGGGGTGCCCGGCAGGCAGGCAGGCAGGCGGGAGCGGGGCGGTCAGTCGTCCGACGGGCGTTCCCACGGGCGGCCCGGGACCACCAGCGGGGAACCCGTCACCGGGTCCGGTACGACCACCGAGTCCAGGCCGAAGACCTCGCGGACCAGGTCGGCGGTGACGACCTTCCCGGGGTGCCCCTGGGCGACGATCCGGCCCGCCTTCATCGCCACCAGGTGGTCGGCGTAGCGGGCGGCCTGGTTGAGGTCGTGGAGGACGGCGACGACGGTGCGGTCGCGGTCGTGGTTGAGCTGGCGGACCAGGTCGAGGACCTCGACCTGGTGGGAGATGTCGAGGTAGGTGGTCGGCTCGTCGAGGAGGAGGAGATCGGTTTCCTGGGCGAGAGCCATGGCGATCCACACGCGTTGGCGCTGGCCCCCGGAGAGTTCGTCGACCGGCCGGTCGGCCAGCATCGCTATGTCCGTACGCGCCATCGCCTCGGCCACGGCGCGCTCGTCCGCCTCCGACCACTGCTGCCACCAGCGCTGGTGCGGCTGGCGGCCACGGGCGACCAGATCGGCGACGGTGATCGCCTCAGGCGCGACCGGCGTCTGCGGGAGCAGGCCGAGCGACCGGGCGAGCTTCCTGGTGGGGATGCGGGCGAGGTCCGTGCCGTCCAGGAGGACGGCGCCGCCGCGGGGCCGCAGCAGCCGCCCCAGGGCGCGCAGCAGCGTCGACTTGCCGCAGGCGTTGGGGCCGACGACGACGGTGACCGCGCCGTGCGGGACGTCCAGGTCCAGACCGTCGACGACGACGCGGTCCTCGTAGGCGAGGGTCAGTTCGCGGGCCGTGAGGCGGGCGCCGCCCGGCCCTGCCCGGACGCCGTCCCGTCCGCCGTCCGCCGCCTCGTCCGCGTCGGCGGGGACGCTCCCGCCCTCGGCGGCACGCTCCCCGGCACCCACTCGCTCGGTCACGCTCTTCCTCCTGCGGCACGGCCACGGACCCGATGGCCCCTGACGATCAGCCAGATCAGATACGGGGCGCCGACGGCGGCGGTCAGCACACCCACCGGGAGTTCGGTCGGCGCGAGCAGCTTGCGGGCGAGCAGATCGCCCATTACGACGATGACGGAGCCCAGCAGCGCCGAGCAGAGCAGCGGGATCTGCGCGGTCCTTGTCAGCCGGCGGGCGATCTGCGGCGCCAGCAGCGCCACGAAGTCGACCGGGCCCGCCGCGCCCGTCGCCATCGACGCCAGGACCACGCCGACCGCGACCAGCCCGAGCCGGGTGCGGCCCAGCCGGATGCCCAGCGCGGTCGCGGTGTCGTCGTCCAGGGAGACGGTCCGCTGGGCGCGCGCCGCCCACAGGACCGCCGGCAGCAGGGCCAGCAGCGCCCACCCCAGGGGCGCCGCCTCCGGCCAGCCGCGCCCGTTCAGCGAGCCGGTCATCCACACCTGGGCCTGCTGTGCCACCAGGTAGTCGCCCTTGGTGAGGAAGAGCTGGGTGACCGAGCGGAGCGCGACCGCGAAGCCGATGCCGATGAGGACGAAGCGGGTGGCGTGCAGTCCGCCCCGCCAGGCGAAGACGTAGACCAGGACGGCCGCCAGCACGCCGCCCGCCACGGACAGGTACGGCAGCACGGAGTACGTGGTGATGCCGAAGGTCATCGAGCCGACCGTCAGCGCGCCGGCGCCCTGGGTGACGCCGATGATGTCCGGGCTGGCGAGTGGATTGCGGGCCACGGTCTGGATCAGCGCGCCGGCCACGCCGAACGCCGCCCCGGCGAGCAGGCCGACGGCCATCCGCGGCAGCCGCAGCGTGCCGACGACCAGGTCGTGGGAGGAGCGCTCGCCCAGCAGGACCTTGAGCACCTCGGAGGGGGCGACGAAGCTCTCGCCGACGCAGAGGTAGGCGACGCAGACCGCCCCCAGGAGCACGGCCAGCCCACCGGCCACCAGGGCCGCGCGGCGGTGCACCAGGAAGGAGGCGCGGCCGGCCCGGACCACGACGTGGCCGGCGGGGCGGACCGCGGACGTCGGCGGGGGCGTGGTGGCTGCCGGGGCCGTCATGCCGCCACCGCCCTGCGCCGTACGAGGGTGACCAGGAACGGCACCCCGATCAGCGCGGTCATCACACCCGCCGGGACCTCCGACGGCGGGAAGACGATCCGCCCGACGGTGTCCGCGACCAGCACGATGACCGGCCCGAGCAGCGCCGCCATCGGGAGCATCCAGCGGTGGTCGCCGCCCACGACCGCGCGGGCGAGATGCGGTACGGCGAGGCCGACGAAGGCGATCGGGCCGGCCGCCGCGACCCCCGCGCCGGTCAGCACCGTCGCGCCGAGCCCGCCCACGATCCGTACGGTCGCGACGTTCTGGCCCAGCCCCCGGGCAACGTCCTCGCCGAGCGCCAGCGCGTCCAGACCGCGTGCCACGGACAGCACCAGCACCGCGCCGACCAGCAGGAACGGCCAGATCTGCGCGGCCACCGCGGCGTCCCGCCCGGTGAGCGAACCGACCTGCCAGAACCGGAACTCGTCGAGCGCCGCGGCCTTGGTGGTGAGGATCGCCATCGACACCGACACCAGCAGCGCGTTGATCGCGGCACCGGAGAGGGCGAGCTTGACCGGGGTGGCGCCGCCGCGGCCGCGGGTGGCGATGCCGTAGACGACGACGGAGGCGATGCCCGCGCCGGCGAACGCGAACCAGACGTAGCCGGTCAGGGTGTGCACCCCGGCGAAGGCGATGGCGGCCACCACCGCGGCCGAGGCGCCCTGGCTGATGCCCAGGATGCCGGGGTCGGCGATCGGGTTGCGGGTCAGGCCCTGCATCACCGTGCCGGCCAGGGCGAGCGCGGCGCCGACCATCAGGCCGATCAGGGTGCGCGGCAGCCGCAGGAACCGCACGACCTGCACGGCATCGCCGCCGCCGCCGTGGAACAGCGCCGCGACGACCTCGGACGGCGCGAACGCGCGGCTGCCGACCGCCAGCGAGAAGAGCACCGCCAGCAGCAGCGCCAGCACCGCCAGCGCGGTCAGGACCAGCCGTCGGCTCCGCATCCGGGGCTTCGGCTTCACCGGCATGGCTTCACTGGCTCGGGGTCCCTTTCGCACGGGGGCGGGCGGTGCCGCCCGGCGGCGTCGGTCGGCCGGCCGGCGGCCGGAGGTCAGGTAAGGCAAGGCTAACCCTACGTCCCGGTGGGTGACGGCTGCGGGCACAATGGCCGGCATGGCTGCGCACCCCCTCACGGTCGGCTTCGACCTCGACATGACGCTGATCGACTCCCGGCCCGGCATCAAGGCCGCCTACCAGGCGCTGTCCGCCCGGACCGGCACCTACGTCGACGCCGACGCCGCGGTGACCCGGCTCGGGCCGCCCCTGGAGGAGGAGATCCGCCGGTGGTTCCCCGAGGAGCGGGTGGCGGAGATCAGCGGGATCTACCGGGAGCTGTACCCGGAGCACGCCATCACGGGGACGCTCGCGATGCCCGGCGCCCGGGAGGCGGTCGACGCGGTGCACGCGGCCGGCGGCCGGGCCGTCGTCGTCACCGCCAAGTACGAGCCGAACGCCAAGCTGCATCTCGCCCACCTGGGTATCGCCGCGGACGCGGTGATCGGCTCGCTGTGGGCGGAGGCCAAGGCCGAGGCGCTGCGCGAGCACGGTGCGCGGGTGTACGTCGGCGACCACACCGGGGACGTGCGCGGGGCGCGCACCGCGGGCGCGCTGTCCGTCGCGGTCGCCACCGGGCCGTGCGGCATCGACGAGTTGCGGGCGGCCGGCGCCGAGGTGCTGCTCGCCGACCTGACGGACTTCCCGTCGTGGCTGGATCGTTACGTGGCGGGTGGCGCGGCGGGCGCGGACGGGGCCGCCGCCTCCGCCTGACGCCGCTGCGCGGCGACGGAGCGGACCACTCCGGCACCGGCGATCAGGAAACCGGCGCCCATCAGCATGGACACCCAGTAGAAGACCCACGGCAGCGGGTGCGTACCGAGGAACAGCGGCATCACGGTGGCGAGAGTGGCCACTGCGCCAACTAGGAACACGATCGCGCCGATTCGGACCAGCAGATCCCCGGCCTGGGGAGTTTCGTCAGACACCTGACCAGGGTAAGTCCGGGCCAGAAGCGCTGCGGATCCCCCTGGCGACGTCTTGTCACCGGCCAGCGGACCATTAGCCTTGTGGTGGCGGGTCCTGTGGCCCGCTGCAGTGCTATCCAGACCAATTTTCGCTTGCGCATTTTTCCGCAGTGACGCAAGTGAGCCCAGCCCAGAATTTTCCGACGAGTACGAGGACGAGGACAGACGTGCCTACCGGCAAGGTCAAGTGGTTCAACAGTGAGAAGGGCTTCGGCTTTCTCTCCCGCGATGACGGCGGTGACGTCTTCGTACATTCGTCGGTGCTGCCCGACGGCGTGGCCGCACTCAAGCCCGGGCAACGTGTCGAATTCGGTGTCGTCGCAGGCCAGCGGGGCGACCAGGCGCTCAGCGTGACCCTCCTCGACCCCGCTCCCTCGGTCGCCGCGGCGCAGCGCCGCAAGCCCGACGAACTCGCCTCGATCGTCCAGGACCTCACCACTCTCCTGGAGAACGTCACCCAGCAGCTGGAGCGCGGGCGCTACCCCGACAAGGCGCACGGCGGCAAGATCGCCGGCATGCTGCGGGCGGTCGCCGACCAGCTCGACGTCTGACGTCCGGGCCGGCGCCCGCCGGCTCACACGAAGTTCAGCGCATCGCGGCCGAGGGGCGGCACCAGCCCCTCGGCCGCGGCGCGGGTGAGCAGCCCGCGCACCGCGGCATAGCCGTCCTCGCCGAGGTCGGCGGTGAATTCGTTGACGTACAGCCCGATGTGCTGGTCGGTGACCTTCGGGTCCATCTCCTGGGCGTGCTCCAGCACGTAGGGACGGGAGGCTTCCGGGTCGTCCCAGGCCATCAGGACGGACGAGCGGATCGCCGCCGCCAGCCTGCGCAGCGCCGGCTCGCCCAGCGAGCGCTTGGCGATGATCGCGCCGAGCGGGATCGGCAGACCGGTGGTGTGCTCCCAGTGCTCGCCCATGTCGGCGAGGCAGCTCAGCCCGTAGTCCTGGTACGTGAACCGGGCTTCGTGGATGACCAGTCCGGCGTCGACCCTGCCGTCCCGGACGGCCGGCATGATCTCGTGGAACGGCAGCACCACGACCTCGCCGACCCCGCCCGGCACCTCGGCGGCGACCCACAGCCGGAACAGCAGATACGCCGTCGACCGCTCGCTGGGCACCGCCACCGTCTTGCCCGCCAGATCCGCCGCCGTCCCCGGCTCGCGGGTCAGCACCAGGGGGCCGCAGCCGCGCCCCAGCGCCCCACCGCAGGGCAGCAGCGCATAGTCGTCGAGCACCCACGGCAGCACCGCGTACGACACCTTCAGCACGTCGAACTCACCGCGCTCGGCCATGCCGTTGGTGAGGTCGATGTCGGCGAAGGTGACCGCCAGCTCCGGCGCGTCCGGGACCCGGCCGTGCGCCAGGGCGTCGAACACGAAGGTGTCGTTCGGGCACGGCGAGTAGGCGATGTTCAGCGGCCGGGTCACGGGGTCCTCCTCGGGGACGGAGCCGTCCCCGGCGCCGGTCCGGCGGCGGCCGTCAGGGCGTCGGGGAACGTACGGAAGGCGCCGGTCAGCGCGGCGAGCGCGGGACCGATCCGCCAGGCGGCGCGGTCGCGGGGGCCGACGGCGTTGGAGACCGTACGGATCTCCAGCACGGGCAGGCCGTGCGCGGCGGCGGCCTCGGCGACGCCGAACCCCTCCATCGCCTCGGCCAGCACCCCCGGGTGACGGGCCGCCAGCTCGGCGGCGCGGGCGGCGCTGCCGGTGACCGTGGAGACCGTGACGACGGGGCCGGCCGCTGCGCCGGCCGCCGCCGCGACGGCCCGGACCAGCGCCGGGTCGGGCCGGTGCGCCACGGTCCCGAAGCCGAGTTCGGTGACCGGGACGAAGCCGTCGGGGGTCTCGGCGCCCAGGTCGGCGGCGACGATCGCGTCCGCGACCACCACCGAGCCCAGCGGCGCGGCGGGTGCGAACCCGCCGCCGATGCCCGCCGAGACCACCAGCCCGTACGGCTCGCCGGCGAGTGCGGCGGCGGTCAGCGCGGTGGCCGTACCGGCGGACGCGGCGGCCGGGCCGACGCCGGCGGCCAGCACGTCCGGGGCCGGCGAACCGCCGGGCGCGCGGCGCAGCTCGTAGCCGCCGGGCAGCGTCCGGGACCCGTACGCCTCCCCGGCGCCGCACACCGCGTCGCGTTCGGCGGCCACCGCGGTGACGACCAGCACCCGCATCAGGCGGTCCCCGCCACGGGCCGCCGGTCCACGGTCAGCGCGCTCAGTCCTTGTTCTTCAGGTTGAAGTGCCAGATGGCGGTGGGGCCCTGGCCGGGGCCGACCTGGGCGACCATCAGCGTGACCTCGTCGAGGTAGCCGGTCTGGCCGGTCTGCGGGTTGGTCTGCTTGAAGAGGTCGTCCGCGTCGAAGGTGCGGTACGTCTCCGTGCTGGGCGCGCGCATGATGGGCTGCCCGCCGATCACGAACCAACCGGCCTTGGCGACCTTCGGGTCGACGCCGACGCCGACCTTCTCGCCCGGGTGCACCGTGATGGTCTCGGTGCCCTTCTTGGTGATGCAGTCCTGGAGGGCCTGCTTGTCGAGGACCTTGCCGTTGCCGTCGCAGCCGGGGGTCACCTCGGCCTTCACCGTCGTCGAACCGACGGTCACGGTCGCCAGCGATGTCGGCTGCTGGCAGGCGGAGAGGGTGAGCAGGCCCAGGGACACGGCACCGAGGGCGGCGGCGGCGCGGCGGCCCTTGCCCCGGGAGATCAACGCAGCGGTCATACGGGCAGGCTATCGGGCGCCCCCGCGCGCGCCACGCGCGGGTGCGGCGCGCCGCACCCGCGCCCGCCACACGGGGCGCCGGGCGGGGCGCCTCACACCACCCGCGGTGCCGCCCGGCCGCCCCGCCGGGCCGCGCCCAGCAGCCCCCGTACGGCCAGTGCGGCACCCAGCCCCACCAGGCCCGCGGCCACCGTCATGCCCAGCATCCCGAACAGCGGCAGCGAGATCCCGATCGCGCCGCCCACCACCCAGGACATCTGGAGCACGGTCTCTGACCGGGCGAACGCGGAGGTCCGTACCGCCTCCGGGACATCGCGCTGGATCATCGCGTCCAGCGACAGCTTCGCCAGCGCCTGGCACAGCCCCGCGGTGGCCGCCGCCGCGGTCACCACGACGATCGCCAGCACCGCGTAGAAGAGCGCCGCGACGACCATGGCGCCCAGCGCCAGCCCCAGCATCGACGCGACGATCGCCTCCGGGGCACGCGCCTTGAGCCAGGCGCCGAGCGCCGTGCCCAGGGCGTTGCCGGTGCCGGCGGCCACCGCGACCAGCCCCAGCGAGACCGCCGCGTCGAGGCCGCCCAGCGGGTGCTCGCGCAGCAGGAAGGCCAGGAAGAAGGTCAGGAAACCGGAGAGCGAACGGAGCGCGGCGTTGGCCTGGAGGCCGTGCAGCACCGACGGGCCGACCGTCCGCAGACCCGGCTTGGGCCGGGGGCCGCGCACGGGGCCCGCCGCGGCGTCCCGGGAGGCCAGCCGGGCCCGGGTCTCGCCCTTCCCGGAATCGACCTTGTGCGGCAGCGAGAACGACAGGAACGTTCCGCCCACGAACACCGCGAACGCCCCGTACAGCGGCCAGCTCGGCCCGATCAGCTCCAGCCCGGCCCCGATCGGCGCCGCCGCTCCCGTGGCCAGCAGCCCCGACAGCGTCACCCGCGAATTGGCCTTCACCAGGGAGATCCGCGGCGGCAGCAGCCGCGGCACCACGGCGCTGCGCACCACCCCGTACGCCTTCGACGACACCAGCACCCCCAGCGCCGCCGGATACAGCTCCAGCCCGCCGCCGGCCACCGCGCCGGACATCATCACGGCCAGCACCGCCCGGGCCAGCATGGAGCCGGCCATCGCCGCCCGGCGGCCGTGCGGCACCCGGTCCAGCAGCGGCCCGACCACCGGCGCGAGCAGCGCGAACGGCGCCAGCGTGACCGCCAGGTAGAGCGCCACCCGGCCCCGCGCCTCATGGGTCGGCACCGAGAAGAACACCGTCGAGGCCAGCGCGACCGTGATCATCATGTCGCCCGCGGAGTTCACCGCGTGCAGCTCGATCAGCTTGGCCAGCCCCGATTCGCCGGCGCCGTGGGCGTGGGTGGCGCGGCGCAGCCCGCGGGCCGCGCCGGTGAACGGCCGATGCAGCGCACGCCCGGCCGACCGGCCCGCCCGGCGGGCCCTCGACTCCCTCGTCGCCCTGACGGCAGCCACCCGGCAATAGTGCCCCAACCCGCCCGGGAGAGGGCGCTTCCTCCCACCCGCCGGGCGGGGCGCACGGTCCGCCAGCCGCTGCCCATGACATTTGCCGCTCCCGCCGAGGGGTCGTACACCGTTGAAGGGGTAGCGTGTGCAGAGCGCCACCGGCGGTCTGTTTCGGCCGCGTGCCTTATTGCTTTGCGATCCCGCAGAATGGAAACGCAAGAGGTGCGCTCGACCGAACGAACCAGCCGGGCGCGGACGTCGACGCGGTCCCCAGGTCCGCTCCGCCCGCCCCGGTCCCCGCCGGTCGTCCGGACAGGACCAGGACAGCTCCGGCTGGCGCGCTCGTGAGACGGCGTGGAAGAGAGAATCGATTCTTGTGAGTGCTGCGATGCGAAGCCGTACCCCTGACCGCCTGTGCGCCGAGGCGGTCGACCTCGCCCGTGCGGCGGCCGAGGAGGTCGCGATGCCCGGCATGGTCGGCGAGCACATCGACGCCGTCGCCGACGGAGATCGCGTCGTCACCCACCTCTTCGCCTGCGAGGAGCCGTCATACCGCGGCTGGCGCTGGGCCGTCACCGTCGCCCGCGCCTCCCGCGCCAAGATCGTCACCCTGGACGAGTCGGTCCTGCTGCCCGGCCCCGACGCGCTGCAGGCCCCGGAGTGGGTGCCCTGGAGCGAGCGGCTGCGCCCCGGCGACATGGGCCCCGGCGACCTGCTGCCCACGGAGGCCGAGGACCTGCGGCTGGAGGCGGGCTACAGCGGCGAGGACCAGCCGGCGCCGAACTCCGCGGTCGCCGAGGGCATGGCCGCCGAGATCGCCGACACCGAAGAGGCGGACGTCCTCCCCGGCTCGCCGGCGGCCCAGCCCGTCCCCGCGCGCGGCAGCATCGCCGCGGTCGCCGAGGAGCTGGGCATGGCCCGCGCCCGGGTTCTGTCCCGCTACGGCCTGCACGCCGCCGCGGACCGCTGGGAAGAGGCGTACGGCCCCAAGACCCCGATGGCCCAAGCGGCCCCCGCCACGTGCATGACCTGCGGCTTCCTCACGCCGCTCGCCGGCTCCCTGCGGCAGGCGTTCGGCGTCTGCGCCAACGAGTTCGCCCCCGCCGACGGCCGGGTCGTCTCCCTCTCGTACGGCTGCGGGGCGCACTCCGAGGCCGCCGTGATGCCGAAGCCGCCGAAGCCGGCGGAGCCGGTGCTCGACGAGACGGTCGTCGAGCCGATCGCCCTCCGGCCCGAGCCGGACGGCGGATCCGTGGAGGACACGGGGCCGGCGGAGGAGCTTGGCCACAGCTAGCCGCTTGCCGCTTGGGCTGGCTTCCCACGTTGTCGGGTGCGGCGCCGTGGTGGTCGCTCGCCGTCGGCGAAGGTTGTTTGAGGCGGGGCCCCTGGTGAGTGGTGGGTGACGGGTCCGGGGCCTCCGCGGTGGGTGTGCGGACTGCTTCGCTTTACGTCCGCCACCCACCCCTCCGGCCCCGCCCCCTCCCGTACGTACGCGGGACCCCGCCTCGGTGGGGGATGAGGGAGCGGCCCGGTGGGGGTGCACCCCGTCCGTGGCGTGAGCACCCGGTACCTCGCTTTTCCCTTGTCCCCACCGGGTCGGGGCCGCCTCACCGGGCGGGAGGGGGCGGGCCGGAGGGGGTGGGTTGCCGGACGTAAAGCGAAGCAGTCCGGCAACCCACCCCCGGAGGCCCGACCCCGTCACCCACCACCCGGCGAGCGGCGGGCCCGCCCGACAACCCCTTCGCCATCGGCGAGCAACCACCGCGGCGCCGCAGCCGACCACGTGGGGCGATACCGTCAGGACAGACGTCGCTTGGACGAGGGAGACGAGAAACGTGGCTGGTACGCCTTGGGTGCGAGGCACGGAGGAAGGGGCCGACCCGTTCGGTACGGCCCGGCTGCGGCGCGGCGTGCTGGACGCCTGGGCCGCCTCGCCGGCCCGGTTCCGTGAGGACGCCAACGCGGAGGAGGACCTCGCGCTCGGCGGCTACCGCGACCGGCTCGCGGTGGAGCTGGCGCAGAACGCGGCGGACGCGGCGGCCCGCGCGGGCGTCCCCGGCAGGCTGCGGCTGACCCTGCACGCGGCCAACGGCGGTGCCCCCGCCGCCCTGGTCGCCTCCAACACCGGTGCCCCGCTGGACGCCACCGGCGTGGAGTCGCTGTCGACGCTGCGCGCCTCCGCGAAGCGGGAGAGCAGTGTGGCGGCCGGTGCGGTGGGCCGGTTCGGCGTCGGGTTCGCCGCGGTGCTGTCGGTCAGTGACGAACCGGCGCTGGTGGGGCGTACCGGCGGGGTCCGCTGGTCGCTCGCCGAGGCCCGCGGGCTGACCCAGCAGGTGGCCGCGCACAGCCCCGGCCTGGGCGGTGAGCTGCGCCGTCGCGACGGGCACGTACCGCTGCTGCGGTTGCCGCTGCCCGCGGAGGGCGGCGCGCCCGAGGGGTACGACACGGCGGTGGTGCTGCCGCTGCGCGACGGTGCCGCGCAGGACCTCGCCGAGCGGCTGCTGGCCGGGATCGACGCGGCGCTGCTGCTGACGCTGCCGGGGCTGTCCGAGGTCGTCGTCGAGACGCCGGAGGGCGTACGAGTTCTGACGAGGCGTCAGGAAGCTGACCGCGTCCTGATCGAGGACAGTGAGCGCGGTGCGACCCGGTGGCGGGTGGCGAGCGACGGCGGGCCGCTGGACCCGGCGCTGCTGGCGGACCGCCCGGTCGAGGAGCGGCTGCGGCCGGCCTGGTCGGTGACCTGGGCGGTGCCGGTGGACGACGCGGGCGCGCCGGTGCGGCCGGGGACGGCGCCGGTGGTGCACGCACCGACGCCCACGGACGAGCCCCTGGGGCTTCCGGCGCTGCTGATCGCCTCGTTCCCGCTGGAGCCGACCCGGCGCCATGTCGCGCCGGGCCCGCTGGCGGACTTCCTGGTGGGCCGGGCGGCGGCCGCGTACGCGGCGCTGCTCCGCGACTGGCGGCCGGTGTCGGTCGGCACGCTCGACCTGGTGCCGGGGCCGCTGGGCAAGGGCGGCCTGGACGGCGAACTGCGGCGGCAGGTACTGGAGTTGCTGCCCCGGGTGCGCTTCCTGCCGAGCGCCGGAACGCCGGCGGACGGGATTCCGGCAGAGCCCGCGGAGGCTGCCGAGGGGCCCGTGGACCGCGAGTGGGACGCGGGCGACGGCGGCGCGGAGCGGTACGTACTGCGGGCGGTGGACGCCGAGTTGGTCGAGGGGGCGGGCGCCGCGACGGTCGCGGTGCTGGCCGAACTCTTCCCGAGCCTGCTGCCGGCCGGGCTCGAACGACGCCCTGAGCTGCGGTCGTTGGGCGTCGTGCGGGTGCCGATTGGCGAGATGATCGACCGGCTCGCCGGCGTCGAGCGGTCGCCCGAGTGGTGGTGGCGGCTCTACGACGCGCTGGCCGGCACCGACCCGGACCGGCTCAGCGGCCTGCCGGTGCCGCTGGCGGGCGCCGCGGGCCAGGGCCCCGGCGGCGCCGTGCGCACCACCATCGGCCCCCGCCAGGTGCTGCTTCCGCTGCCCGGCGGCGGCCCGGACGGCGACGGGGACGCCGCGGACCGGCACCGTACGCTGGCCCGCCTCGGGCTCAAGGTCGCGCACCCGGACGCCGTGCACCCCCTCCTGGAGAAGCTGGGCGCCACCCCCGCGGCGCCGCGCGCTGTGCTGACGACGCCTCAGGTTCGCGCGGCGGTGGAGAACTCGCTCGACGCCGACGAGGACGCCTACGACGTCTTCGAGGACGAGCTGGGCGCGGGCACCGGTGTGCCCCTGGGTGCCGAGGAACTCGCCGAAACAGTGCTGGGGTTGGTCCGGGACGCCAATCTCGGGCCCGGCGACGAGCCCTGGCTGGCCGCGCTGGCGCTGCCCGACGAGGACGGCGAGCCGGCACCCGCGGGCGAACTGGTCTTCCCGGGCAGCGCATTTGAGCGCGTCATCCGTGAGGGTGAACTTGCCGCCGTCGACGCGGAGTTGGCGCGACGCTGGGGCGAGCAGCCGCTGACCGCGGTCGGCGTGCTGGCCGATTTCGCACTGGTCCGCGCCACCGACGTCGTCCTGGACCCGGACGAGCTGGAGCCGCGCGACGGCGACTTCGCCGAGCCCGACGACGCCGGGCTGCTGGACGCGGTCGACGTCTGGTGCGAGGACATCCTCGACGCCCTGCCGGAAACCCCGGTGCCGCCGGTCGTCACCGAACTGGTCGCGGTACGCGACCTGGACCTGGTCGACGACGACGCCTGGCCGCAGGTCCTCGCCATGCTCTCCCGGCCGCCGCTGCGGGACGCCCTCACCGCTCCCGTGCGGGTCCTGCTCCCCGACGGCACCACGGAGTCCGTGCGCCCGTACACCGCCTGGTGGCTGCGCGGCCACCCGGTCCTGGACGGGCGCCGCCCCGCCGGTCTGCGCTCGGCGGGCGGGGACCCGCTGCTGGCCGGGCTGTACGAGTCCGCGGACGCCGGCGAGGTCGACGCCCAGGTGCTGCGCGCCCTCGGCGTGCGCACCTCGGTCACCGCCCTGCTCGACGAGCCCGGCGGCGCCGCCGAGCTCCTGGCCCGCCTCGCCGACCCGGAACTGGCCGTCGGCACGTCCCAACTCCACGCGCTCTACGGCATGCTGACCGACCTCGACCCCGATCAGGTGACCCTCCCCGACGAGCTGCGGGTGGTCGTCGACGGTGCGCTCCAGGTGGTCGACGCGGCCGACGCGGTGGTCGCCGACGCCCCGGACCTGATGCCGCTCGCGGCCGGCCTGCCACTGCTCCCTGTCCGCCCGGAGCGGGCCGCCGAACTGGCCGAGCTGTTCCAGGTGCGCCGGCTGAGCGAGGCGATCGCCGCCGAGGTCCGCTCGGAGGGCGTCCGGCACGACGTCCCGGAGGCGGTCCGCGCCCTCCTCGGCCCGGCCACCCCCGCCGGCTACGTCGAGCACGAGGAACTGCTGGTCGGCGACGGGCCGGACGGCACCGCCGAGCTGGACTGGCGCCGGACCCCGGACGGCACCCTGCATGCCGCGACGCTGGAGGGCGTCGCCGCGGGCCTGGCCTGGGCCGCCGGCCAGTGGCCGCGCCGCTTCGAGGTCGCGGCCCTCCTGGAGGAACCGGACCGGGGCGACGAACTGGCGCGGGCGCGCTGGTTCGACTGACCCGGCGGGCAAGCGCCCGGTCCTGTCGTCACACTCCCGTCGTCCGCCCGACGGAGTGTGACGACAGGGCCTCGCCCCGCACCTGGCCGGCGTCGGCCGCCCGACGTACCGGTGCATCGCCCCGTACAGCGCAGCCGCGGCGCTGCTTTGGGCGGGTGCGGAGGCGGGTACGGGATATCTGGCGGCGGCCTCCGTGGGGTAGCCGGGCAGCCGGGTGCAGGTATCAGGGTGCCGGTATCGGTGAATGTCGGTGAACGGCGTCCAGACATCTCCGGTCATGTCGGCCCGCTGGGGATTCGGAACCGAAAAAGCAGACATGGCCGTCGGGCCGGGTGTGGATAACTTCTGGTTGTTTCCCGGGTCTTTTGTGTGCCGCTCGGCGCCTGCGCACAATGCGGGGGGAATTCGTTTCGTGATGGTGAAGGTGCAGTTCAGAGGCCGCAAATAATCATGCGGGACGTTGCCTGGGGGTCCCTGGGCGTGCTTGCATCCAGCCAGTGCACAAGCCGCCAGAACGGCCACCCTGCCAGGGTGTTGGACGGCCTGCCGAAAAGCCGAGAAATTGTGAAGGGAAAAGCGCCAATGCGTAACGGCTTCACCCCTGAGATCGACACCGCTGAGATTTCCGACAGCGAGCTGGACAACATATCCGGTGGCCTTGCCACCCTGGGCGGCGAGATCGCCGGGCACGGCCTTGCCGCGAGCATCGGCGGCCACGGTCACCACGGCCACCACGGCCACCATGGTCACCACGGCCACCACGGGATGCACGGCGGCGAGCTCGGCGGCCTGGTGTCGGTCCGCACCATCGGTATGTGACGCAGCGTCCGCGGTAGGCGGGCCCTATAGAACCCCGGGACGTCCCGTTCCGGGGTTCTTGTGATTCCCGGGGAGTCGGACAAGTCAAAGAAGCCCGGCAGGATGTGGCTGTCCGCTGCGTCAACTCCGAGGTGCTGTAGGGAGGTTGCCGGATCGGTCCGGCCTACGCCGGGAACCGCCGACCCACCCACCGCCACACCGCCTCCAGCAGCACCGCCGCCACCGCCGCGATCGCCACCGCCGCCCACGGCATCGTCGTGCCGATCAGCCGCAGTTCGAAGAAGCGCTGGAGCCAGGGCGTCACCAGGACGATCAGGAAGCCCAGTCCCATGGTGAGGACCAGGGCGATGCGCCACCAGGTGTACGGGCGGGCGATGATCGCCAGGACCCAGAGGGCGGTGAGGAAGAGCGTCAGGGTGGCGGCGCTGGTCTGCGCGGGGAGGGCGTCCGGCCCGGTGTAGTGGACGCGGGCCAGCAGGTATGTGCCGAAGGCCGCGATACCGGCGATGAGGCCGGACGGGACGGCGTAGCGCATCACCCGGCGGACGAAGTGCGGGCGGGCGCGCTCCTTGTTGGGCGCCAGGGCGAGGAAGAAGGCGGGGACGCCGATGGTCAGGGTGGACAGCAGGGTGAGGTGGCGCGGCAGGAACGGGTACGGGATCTGCGCGCAGGCGACCAGGATGGCGAGCAGCACCGAGTAGACGGTCTTGGTCAGGAAGAGGGTCGCCACGCGGGTGATGTTGCCGATGACGCGGCGGCCCTCGGCGACGACCGAGGGGAGCGTGGCGAAGCTGTTGTCGAGCAGCACGATCTGGGCCACCGCACGGGTCGCCTCGGAGCCGGAGCCCATGGAGACGCCGATGTCCGCGTCCTTGAGGGCGAGGACGTCGTTGACGCCGTCGCCGGTCATCGCGACGTTGTGGCCGCGCGACTGGAGGACGGCGACCATGTCCCGCTTCTGCTGAGGGGTGACCCGGCCGAAGACCGCGCCCTCCTCCACGGCCGTGGCCATCGCGTCCGGGTCGTCGTGGGGGAGCTTGCGGGCGTCCACCGGCGAACCGGCGCCGGGCAGGCCCAGTTTCGCGGCCACCGCGCCCACCGAGACCGCGTTGTCACCGGAGATGACCTTGGCGTGGACGCCCTGCTCCGCGAAGTAGCGGAGGGTGTCGGGGGCGTCCGGGCGCAGCCGCTGTTCCAGGACGACCAGCGCGGCGGGGTCCACGTCGCGGGCGACGTCGGGGTGGTCCAGCGGCCGGTTCGCGCGGGCCAGCAGGAGGACCCGCAGCCCCTGGGCGTTGAGGCCGTCGATCTCGGGCAGCAGCCGGTCGCCTTCGGGAAGGAGGACGTCGGGGGCGCCGAGCAGCCAGGCCGACCGCGCGCCGCCGGGTTCGTCGAAGGCCGCGCCGCTGTACTTCCGGGCGGAGGAGAACGGGAGCGTGCCGGTGCAGCGCCAGGAGTCCAGGGGCGGGTAGGCGTCGATGATGGCCTGGAGGGAGGCGTTGGGGCGGGGTTCGGAGGCGCCGAACGCGCCCAGCACCTGCTGGATGTCGACGGGGTCGCGGCCGTCCAGCGGGCGCAGCTCGCTGACGTCCATCCCGCCCTCGGTCAGCGTGCCGGTCTTGTCCAGGCAGACGACGTCGACCCGCGCCAGCCCCTCGATGGCCGGCAGTTCCTGGACCAGGCACTGCTGACGGCCGAGCCGGATGACGCCGATCGCGAACGCGACGGAGGTCAGCAGCACCAGTCCCTCGGGAATCATCGGCACGATCCCGGCGACCATCCGGCGGACCGCCTCGTCGCCGGGCAGTCCCAGGGTGAGCAGATGGCTGAGGATGAGGCCGAGCGCGGTCGGGACCATCATCCAGGTCACGTACTTGAGGATCTGGCTGATGCCGGTCCGCAGCTCGGAGTGGACCAGCGTGAACCGGCTGGCCTCCTCGGCGAGCTGGGCCGCGTACGCCTCCCGGCCGACCTTGGTCGCGGTGAACGCGCCGCCGCCCGCGACGACGAAGCTGCCGGACATCACCGGCTCGCCCGGCTTCTTGACCACCGGGTCCGCCTCGCCGGTCAGCAGTGACTCGTCGATCTCCAGGCTGTCGCTCTCCAGCACCTCGCCGTCGACGATGACCTTGTCGCCGGGGCCGAGTTCGATGACGTCGTCGAGGACGACCTCGGAGGTGGGGATCTCGGCGGCGACCCCGTCGCGGCGCACCGTCGGCCGGGCCTCGCCGATCAGCGCCAGGCTGTCCAGGGTCTTCTTGGCGCGCAGCTCCTGGATGATGCCGATGCCGGTGTTGGCGACGATGACGAAGCCGAACAGGCCGTCCTGGAGCGGGCCGATGACCAGGATGATCGCGAAGAGCACGCCGATGATGGCGTTGAACCGCGTGAAGACGTTGGAGCGGACGATGTCCGCGGTCGAGCGGGAGGAGCGGACGGGAACGTCGTTGACCTCGCCCCTGGCCACCCGCTCGGCGACCTCCGCGGCGCTCAGCCCGCGGGGGGCCGGCACCCCGCCGCTGCCGCCGGCGGGTCCGCCGCGCTCGGGTTCCTCGACTTCGGTCTTCGCCCGGTCTGTCATGACCTAGACGTTACGTGCGTAATGACCGATTCACCCGCTGGGTGGTGAGTGGAGCTACACCCCCCGGGGGCGGGGGTGCGGTCAGCCGGCGGTCGGTGCTGCCGCCGCCGCGGCGCGCTTGATCGCCGCGTCCCGCTTGCGGACGTACCAGACGCCCAGCAGGCCGAGCCCGCCGCCGGCCAGGCAGGTCCACAGGAACCAGGTGTGGCCGTGGTCGGCGTACCAGCTGTAGAAGGGCAACTGGCCGAGGAAGAGCACGAACCAGACGACGGTGCCGCCGGTGATCGTGCCGACGACGGGACCTTCGAGGGGTGCCGGGGCCTCGCGGAGTTCGGACTTCTTCCACATGGGGCTCAGCTTACGGGGGTCGTTCCGGAGGGTGGCCCCTGCCTGCCCGGCCTGCGCGTGCGGTGTCTACGCGCGGAGATAGCGATCAACGTGTTGTTTATTCATACTGAACCTTTCTGGAACTGACCGGTTCGGATCGTTGATTCCTCCAATCTGATCCCTCCAAGCTGATCCAGTTCACTGGTTTCTGATCGCCGTCTGTGCGTGTTCCCGGCCCTCGGGCCCGCGCGCCCGCCCCGGCCCGTACGACTGAGGTCCCGCATGTCGCCCTCGACCCACACGCCGGTCGACACCCTGAACAGCCCTGGTCCGCACCCGCCGACGAGCGGGCTGGACCGCTTTTTCAAGATCTCCGAGCGGGGGTCGACCGTCGGCCGCGAACTCCGCGGCGGCCTGGCCACGTTCTTCGCGATGGCCTACATCATCGTGCTGAACCCGATCATCCTCGGCGCCGGCGTCGACAAGTTCGGGCACCACCTCAACAACGGACAGCTGGTCACCGCCACCGCCCTGATGGCGGGCCTCGGCACGATCCTGATGGGCGTGATGGGCAACGTCCCGATCGCCATCGCCGCCGGCCTCGGCATCAACGCCGTCGTCTCGCTCCAGCTCGCGCCCAAGATGAGCTGGCCGGACGCGATGGGCATGGTGGTGCTCGCCGGTCTGGTGCTGATGATCCTGGTCGCCTCGGGGCTTCGGCAGCGGGTGATGGACGCGATCCCCAACGGGCTGCGGCGGGCCATCGCGATCGGTATCGGCCTGTTCATCTCGCTGGTCGGGCTGGTCGACGCGGGCTTCGTGTCCCGCAATCCGGACGCCGCGCACACCACCGTCCCGATGGGCCTGGGCCAGGGCGGTCAGCTCAAGGGCTGGCCGGTGCTGGTGTTCGTCCTCGGCCTGGCGCTGATGTTCGTGCTGACCGTGCGCAAGACCAAGGGCGCGATCCTGATCGGGATGGTCACCATGGCCGTCGTCGCGATCGTCATCAACGCGGTGGCCACGATTCCGGACGCGTCCTGGGGGCTGGCCGTCCCGAACGTCCCGGACAAGATCGTCGGCGCGCCCGACTTCGGACTGATCGGCCACATCAGCCTCTTCGGCGGCTTCAAGGAAGTCGGCGTGCTGACCGGCTGCCTCTTCGTCTTCACCGTGCTGCTGTCCGGCTTCTTCGATGCGATGGGCACCATCATCGGCGTCGGCGAGGAGGCCGGGCTGCTGGACAACGAGACCGGCAACCTGCCGAACATGGGCCGCATCCTGATGGTGGACGGCATCGCGGTCGCGGGCGGCGGCTTCGGCTCCGCCTCTGCGAACACCTGCTTCGTGGAGTCCACCGCCGGTGTCGGCGAGGGTGCCCGCACGGGCCTGGCGAACCTGGTGACCGGCGGGCTGTTCCTGCTCGCGCTGATCTTCACGCCGCTGGCGACCGTCGTGCCCTCCCAGGCCGCGACGCCCGCGCTGCTGGTCGTCGGCTTCCTGATCACGGCCTCGAACGTCAGGGACATCGACTGGGGCGACTTCACCGTCGGCATCCCGGCGTTCCTGACGATCGTCTCGATGCCGTTCACCTACAGCATCACCAACGGCATCGGCATCGGCGTACTGGCCTTCATCCTGCTGCGGACGGCGACCGGCCGCTTCAAGGAGATCCCGTGGCTGCTGAACGCGGTCGGGCTCTGCTTCCTGGTCTACTTCCTGCTCAACCCGATCGAGCAGGTGCTGGGCGTCAGGTGATCCGGGCCTGACAGGCCCTGGGGTCGCGGCTCGTCATGACGGGCCGGCGGCCGGCCCCCAGCAGCCCAGCCGCTCGGTCTCGTCGACCGACGTCTTGAACCGTTCGTCGAAGTCATCGCGGATGAGCGTCCGGACCACATAGTCCTGGACGCTCATTCCGCGTTTTGCGGCGTGCTGCCGAATGCGCTCCAGCAGCTCCCCGTCCACGCGCAGGCTGAGCACTCTCGATCCCATACGGACACGGTCCCCGCACCAGGCGGTCAGGTGTGTCCCTTTCCGCAGCGTCCTCACTCATATGGGTGATCCGGTGAGCGATCCGTCGTGGCCGTAAACCGACGCTTTACTTAGAGAGGGTAATGAGTTATGCTAACGACCATGCCGGAACTGTCCATCGGCGACGACGCTGACGCCGTGAACGCACTGCGGTCCGCCGTCATGCGCCTGTCCCGCCGCCTCAAGCACCAGCGGGTCGACGAGTCGCTGAGCCCCACCGAGATGTCGGTGCTCGGCACCCTCGCCCGGTGCGGCCGGGCCACGCCCGGCGAACTGGCCCGCAAGGAGCATGTGCAGCCGCCGTCGATGACCCGCATCGTGGCGATGCTGGAGGCCAAGGGACTGGTCCGGCTCGAAGCACACCCCGACGACCGCCGCCAGAAGGTCGTCACCCAGACCGAACAGGCCGAGGCGATGCTCGAAGAGAGCCGCCGCAAGCGCAACGCCTGGCTCGCCGACCTGGCCTCCGGGCTGGACGCGGACGAGTGGGCGAAGGTGCGGGCCGCCGCGCCCGTACTGGAGAAACTCGCACAGTTGTAACGCACCAGGCCGAGGAGGCGAACCCACTTTGAGTACGGGATCCGGAGCACACTCCGCCCCCGCACCGAACTCCCACGACGACACGGTCACCGACGACGCGACCGCGACCGCCCCGGGCCCCACCACGGCCCCCGGTATCGCCGCAGGCCCCGCCGCCACACCGCGCAAGGGCACGTTCAGCTCGCTCCGCATACGCAACTACCGCCTCTTCGCCACCGGTCAGGTGGTCTCCAACACCGGCACCTGGATGCAGCGCATCGCCCAGGACTGGCTGGTGCTCAGCCTCACTGGCTCCTCCGGCGCCGTCGGCATCACCACCGCCCTGCAGTTCCTCCCGATGCTGCTCTTCGGCCTCTACGGCGGTGTCCTCACCGACCGCTTCGCCAAGCGCAAGCTGCTGTTCTGCACCCAGTCCGCGATGGGACTGACCGGACTGGCCCTCGCCGTCCTCACGCTCAGCGGCCATGTGCAGGTCTGGCACGTCTACTTGGTGGCCTTCCTCCTCGGGCTGGTCACCGTCGTCGACAACCCGGCCCGGCAGGCGTTCGTCTCCGAGATGGTCGGCCAGGATGAACTGCGCAACGCCGTCAGCCTCAACTCCGCCAACTTCCAGTCCGCCCGGCTCATCGGGCCGGCCGTCGCCGGTGTGCTGATCACCGCCCTCGGCAGCGGCTGGGCCTTCCTCTTCAACGGCCTCTCCTTCATCGCGCCGATCACCGGGCTGCTGATGATGCGCACCGCCGAACTCCACAAGGTCGACCGGGTCCCGCGCAGCAAGGGGCAGTTGCGGGAGGGCCTGCGCTACGTCTCCGGCCGCCCCGAGCTGATCTGGCCGATCGTCCTGGTCGGCTTCATCGGGACCTTCGGCTTCAACTTCCCGATCTGGCTGACCGCGTTCGTCTACAAGGTCTTCCACGCCGGGGCCGGTACGTACGCACTGTTCAACGGTCTGATGGCGGCCGGTTCGCTGATCGGCGCGCTGCTCGCCGCGCGGCGGGCCGGCTCCCGGCTGCGGATGCTGGTCGGCGCGGCGCTGCTCTTCGGCCTGCTGGAGATCGCCGCCGCGCTGTCCCCGTCCTTCTGGATCTTCGCGGCGCTGCTCGCGCCCATCGGGCTGGTCGGCCTGACGATCAACGTGACCGCGAACTCCAGCGTCCAGATGGCCACCGACCCGGCGATGCGCGGCCGGGTGATGAGCCTGTTCATGATGGTCTTCATGGGCGGTACGCCGCTCGGCGCGCCGGTGGTCGGCTGGGTCACCGACGCGTACGGCCCCCGGATCGGCTTCCTCGCCGGCGGCGTGGTCTCGATGGCCGCCGCGGCGCTGGTCGGCCTGGCCCTCGCCAGGGTGGGCGGACTGCGGCTGCGGATAGACCTGCGGCGCGGTCACCGGCACGTGGCGTTCGTCCCGCGGGTCGGCCCGGGGGAGACGTCCTCGGAGAAGGAGCTGGCCGCCGCGGCCTGAGCGGCCGGTGACCGGTGGGGCGGCGGCGCGGAAACCGGCCGCGCCGCCGCCGCTGGGCAACACTGGCCCCATGAGACTCTTCGCCGCCGTCCTGCCGCCCGCCCCCGCCCTCGACCAACTGGCCGCGGAAGTGGCCGTGTTGAAGCGGCTGCCGGACGCCGACCGGCTGCGCTGGACCGGACGCGACGGCTGGCACTTCACCCTCGCCTTCTACGGTGAGGTGGCCGAGGACCTGCTCCCCGGCCTCCACGAGCGGCTGGCCCGCGCCGCCCACCGGCACGACCCCTACGGGCTGCGGATCGCCGGCGGCGGCCGGTTCGGCGACCGGGTGGTGTGGGCCGGGGCGGACGGCGACCGCCCCGCGATGCGCCACCTCGCGGACTCGGCCGCGGCGGCCGGCCGCCGGGCGGGCGTACGGATGGAGGAGCACCGCCCGTACACCCCGCACCTCACCCTCGCCCGCAACCGCACCGGCGGGCTGGACCTCGCCCCGTACGCCACCGCCCTCGCCGACTTCGCGAGCAGCCCCTGGACGGTCGCCGACGTCGCCCTGGTCCGCAGCCACCCGCTGGCCCCGGGGCCCGGCAACCAGCCCCGCTACGAGGCGGTGGCGTCCTGGCGGCTGGGCGGCTGAAGGCCGCCGTCGGCCGCCGGTTAGGCTCGACGGGTGGATCCCAAAACCCGTAACCGGATCATGTCCGGTCTGCTCGCCGTACTGCTCGTCGTCGTGGTCGTGGCGGCGGCGCTGCACTGACCTGCGCCGCGGACGCGCGACAGGCGTACGGCGGCCGGTGGGCACCGGCCGCCGGCCGCCCGCTCAGCGCATCCGCGGGGCGGCACCGCTCACCAGGCGCGTCACCAGGCGAACGCCTCCGGCGACGGGCCCGGCCCCGGGAAGATCTCGTCCAGGGAGGCCAGCAGCTCCTTGGACAGGGCCAGCTCCAGGGCCCGCAGGGCGGAGGCGAGCTGGTCCGCGGTCCGCGGCCCGACGATCGGCCCGGTCACCCCGGGGCGGGTCAGCAGCCAGGCCAGCGCCACCTCGCCGGGCTCCAGCCCGTGCTTGTCGAGCAGGTCCTCGTACGCCTGGATCTGCGCCCGGGTCGCCGGGTCGGTGAGCGCGTCGGCGGCCCGGCCGCCGGTCGACCGGGCGCCGCCGCCCTCGCGCTCCTTGCGCAGCGCCCCGCCCAGCAGCCCGCCGTGCAGCGGCGACCACGGGATCACCCCCAGGCCGTAGCCCTCGGCCGCCGGGATGACCTCCATCTCGGCCCGCCGCTCCGCGAGGTTGTAGAGGCACTGCTCGCTGACCAGGCCGTACGAACCCCGGCGGGCGGCCGTCTCGTTGGCGCGGGCGAGGTGCCAGCCCGCGTGGTTGGACGAGCCCGCGTAGAGGATCTTCCCCTGCTGGACGAGGACGTCGACGGCCTGCCAGATCTCGTCCCAGGGCGTGTTCCGGTCGACGTGGTGGAACTGGTAGAGGTCGATGTGGTCGGTGCCCAGACGCCGGAGGCTGGCGTCCACCGCCCGCCGGATGTTGAGCGCCGAGAGCTTGTCGTGGTTGGGCCAGGCCGGCCCGCCGTCCGGGCCCATGTTGCCGTACACCTTCGTGGCCAGCACGGTCCGGTCCCGCCGTCCGCCGCCCTTGGCGAACCACGAGCCGATGATCTCCTCCGTGCGGCCCTTGTTCTCGCCCCATCCGTAGACGTTGGCGGTGTCGAAGAAGTTGACGCCCGCGTCCAGGGCGGCGTCCATGATGCCGTGACTCTCGGCCTCGTCGGTCTGCGGGCCGAAGTTCATCGTCCCGAGGACGAGTCGGCTGACCTTGAGTCCGGTGCGTCCGAGCTGCGTGTACTCCATGGTCGACCAGCCAAGTCGCTGGAGTGCGCTCGAAGCAAGGACGCGGGAGGGGGAGTTGCGGTCCGGACGGCCGGCCGCGCTATCCGGCGTACGGGCCGCCGACGCCCCACGCCTGGTGCATCGCGTCGGCGAACGCCCCAGCCAGCAGGTGCTCCCCGAACGCCGACGGATGCGTCCCGTCGTACGTGGCGCGGTCGATCTCCCAGCCGGCCGGCTCGGAGGCCAGCAGCAGCGGCGAGCCGGGCGCGGACAGATCGGCGACCGCCTTCGCCAGCAGCTCGTTGAAGCGGGCGCACTGCGCGCCGAAGTCCGGGTCCGCCGTGGCCCGCACGTTCGGTATCACGGGCAGCAGCACCGCCCGTATGTGCGGCGCCGCCGCCCGCGCCCCGGCCACGAAGCGCCGCACGTTCTCGGCGGTCTGCTCCGCGTTCGTGTAGAAGCCGAGGTCGATCAGGCCGAGCGAGACCAGCAGGGTGTCCGCGTCGTGCGCGCGCACCGCGTCGCCGATCAGCGGCGCCATGTGCAGCCAGCCCTCGCCCCACCCGGCGAGGTGCCGGCGGGCGTCCTGCGGGAAGTCCGGGTCGCCGTACGCGGACGAGGCGGGGGTGTCGGTGGCCGGGTCATGCAGTGTGTGGCGCGGCCCGACGATGCGGAACGGGGCGGGGCAGGACGCGTTCAGGTGCTGCCACATCCGGTAGCGCCACGTGAAATCGCCGGCGCTGCCGATCGTCATCGAGTCGCCGACGCACATGATCCTCATCCGGCCATGATGGCCGACAACGCTACCGCCGGGTACGTGACGCTGGCCACGCCTCCTCCCCCTCGATCAGCCGCAGCTCGTAGTGGAGCGTCCGCTCCCGTTTCAGCCGGTGCACCAGCGGCACCAGCAGCCCGTGGGTCAGCGGGTACTTGCGCGTCAACGACCGCTCGGCACGCCGGTATTCGCGGGTCTGCGGGTCGAGCAGCCGGGCCCGCGCCCGCAGCACCGGCCCGGTGGGCCGCCCGCGCCAGGTGGCGGCGCGGATCTCCACCTCGGGGAAGTTCCGCATCCGCCTGACCTTCCAGGCGCTGCCGAAGGTGCGGAAGTAGGCGTGGTCGCCGTCCACCGCGATGCTCACCGGCGTGCCGACGCCGGTGCCGTCCCGCTTGTACGTCGTGAGCAGGATCGTCCCCTGCCGCTCGAAGGGGGCGAGGCCGGGGATGGGAGGAATCGTCATGCCCTCCATGGAGGCACAAACGTCCCGGTTCGTCACGCCGTGGTGCGTCCGTTCGGGGACGCCGCGCCCCCGGCCCGCGCAACTGCGGTGCCGGCGGCGGGGGTTGCCGGACGACGGCGACGGGCCCCGGCGGTCGTCCGCCGGGGCCCGTCGTCAATGCGGTGCGGTGCTGCTACAGCTGGCCGATCACGTAGTCGACGCAGGCCGTCAGGGCCTCGACGTCCGACGGGTCGATCGCCGGGAACATCGCGATGCGCAGCTGGTTGCGGCCGAGCTTGCGGTAGGGCTCGGTGTCGACGATGCCGTTGGCGCGCAGCGCCTTGGCGACCGCCGCGGCGTCGATGTCGTCGTTGAAGTCGATCGTGCCGATGACCTGCGAGCGCTTCGCCGGGTCGGTGACGAACGGGGTGGCGTACTTGGAGTCCTCGGCCCAGCCGTAGAGGGTGCGCGACGAGGCGGCGGTGCGGCCGACCGCCCAGTCCAGGCCGCCCTGGCCGTTGATCCACTCCAGCTGCTCGTTGAGCAGGAAGAGGGTGGCCAGCGACGGGGTGTTGTACGTCTGGTTCTTGAGGGAGTTGTCGATCGCCGTGGGCAGCGAGAAGAACTCCGGGACGTGGCGGCCGGACGCGTGGACGGCGCGGGCGCGCTCCAGGGCGGCGGGGGAGAACACCCCGAGCCACAGGCCGCCGTCCGAGGCGAAGGACTTCTGCGGGGCGAAGTAGTAGACGTCGGTCTGGGCGATGTCGACGGGGAGGCCGCCGGCGCCGGAGGTGGCGTCGACCAGGACCAGGGCGCCCTCGTCCGCGCCGGGCACCCGGCGGATGGGGGCGGCGACACCGGTGGAGGTCTCGTTGTGGGTGAAGGCGTAGACGTCCACGCCCGCCTCGGCCCGCGGCTCCGGGTGGCTGCCCGGGTCGGCGGAGATGACGGTGGGCTCGGCGAGCCACGGCGCCAGCTTGGCGGCCTTGGCGAACTTCGAGGAGAACTCGCCGAAGGACAGGTGCTGCGACTTGTTCTCGATCAGGCCGTGCGTCGCGATGTCCCAGAACGCGGTGGAACCGCCGTTGCCGAGGACGACCTCGTAGCCCTCGGGCAGCTGGAAGAGGTCGCGCACGCCGTCGCGCACCTTGCCGACCAGGTTCTTGACCGGGGCCTGGCGGTGGGACGTGCCGAGAAGAGAGGAACCGGTGGCGGCGAGGGCGTCGAGCGCCTCCGTACGCACCTTGGAGGGGCCCGCGCCGAACCGTCCGTCGGCGGGCTTGATGTCAGCGGGGATCTGGATATCAGCCACGGAGGAAGCCTAAAGGGTCCGGCCGGGCCCGGAGGCCGCGTCCAGCGGATGAGATGACGTGCGGCCGGAGTGTGGACGGGTGGGAAAGCGGCCGGGGCGGCGCTCACGGGGCCGGGGCGTCCGCCGCGTAGAGGGCGGTGAGGTCGGCCGCGGCGCGGGCCAGGACCCGGCGGGCCTCGGGCGGGTGCAGGACTTCGAGGGTGTCGCCGAACTGGAGCAGTTGGCGGACGGCGGGGAGCACCGGGTACGCCAGCTCGATGACGGCCCAGCCGTCCCCCTCCGGGTCGTCGGTGCGCGGCGGCCCGGTCAGCGCCCCGCCCAGGATCCGTACGGCCAGATCCAGCCGGTCCGGGCGGATCCGGGCGGTGATGCGGACGTCCGCCGGCCGCTCCTCCACCTCGCGGCGCAGCACCTGCCAGACGTCCGTGAGTTCCACGCCCGGCCGGCGCCGCACCGGGGCGTCGGTGAGGGCCGCCGACGCCACCCGGTCGGCCCGGAACAGCCGCGGCCGGCCGCGCCGGTCGGCGACCAGGTACCAGGTGCCGGCCTTGGCGACCAGGCCGTACGGGTCGACGGTGTAGGTGCGCAACGCCGTCTGGCCGCCGTGCCGGTAGCGGATCCGCAGCCGCTGGTCGGTGAAGACGGCGGTGTGCAGCTCGTCCAGGTCGACGGCGGGGCGCGGCCCGCTCATCCAGCGGTCCGGGTCCACCAGGATGCGGCGGCCGGCGAGTTCGGCGGCCGGGCGGTGCGGGGCCGGCAGCGCCGCCATCACCTTGCGCAGCGCCGAGCCCAGCGCGCCGTCCAGGCCGAGGGCGGTGTGCGCGCCCTGCGCGGCCAGGATGAACAGCGCGCGGGCCTCGTCGGTGGTCATCCCCGTCACGTCCGTGCGGAAGCCGGGCAGCAGCGCGATCCCGCCGTGCCGCCCGCGTTCGGCGTAGACCGGCACACCGGCCGCCGACAGCGACTCGACGTCGCGGTAGACGGTCCGGGTGGAGACCTCCAGGCGCGTGGCGAGTTCACTGGCCGGGACCCGGCCGCGGGTCTGGAGGAGCAGCAGGATCGAGAGCAGGCGGTCGGACTTCACTCCCGGTTTATAGCCGGGCTCCGTCCCTGGTTGACAGCCGGGTTCGCGGCCCGCGCCGCCCGCTTCCGGGGGCCGTTCCCTGCCTGACGGCAGGTGTCTTCCATATATGACGGCAGGTGTCAGGTTATTGCTCCAGAGTGCGGTGCATGACGACCGAAGAGCTTCTCGCCCAGCCCCGCCCCGCCGCTGCCGCCACCGCCGACGCCCCCGCCCCGCTCGACCCCGCCGCCCTGGCCGCCCTCGTGGCGCGGGTCGGCGGCCCCGTCCTGGTCCCCGGGGACGCGGGCTACGACGCCGAGCGCTCCGGGTTCCAGGCCGCGTACCGGCACCGGCCGGCGGTCGTCGTCGGGGCGGTGGACGCCGCGGACGTCGCGGCCGCGGTCGGCTTCGCCCGCGCGCAGGGACTGCCGGTCGCCGTCCAGGCCACCGGGCACGGGCTGTCCGCCGCGACCGACGGCGGACTGCTGATCAGCACCCGGCGGATGGCCGGGGTGCGGGTGGACCCGGCGACGCGCACCGCGCGGGTCGAGGCGGGCGCCGTCTGGGGGCAGGTCGTCGAGGCGGCGGCTCCCCACGGGCTCGCGCCCCTCAACGGCTCGTCCCCCGGGGTCGGGGTCGTCTCGTACACCCTCGGCGGCGGCGTCGGGGTGCTGGCCCGCACCTACGGGTACGCCGCCGACCAGGTGCGGGCCGTCGAGCTGGTCACCGCCGACGCGCGCCGGGTGCGGGTCACCGCCGACCACGAACCCGACCTCTTCCGCGGCCTGCTCGGCGGCGGACACGGCCTGGGGGTGGTGACCGCGATGGAGTTCGGGCTGGTGCCGGTGGCCCGGCTCTACGGTGGGCAACTCGTCTTCGGCGGCGCGCAGATCGAGGACGCGCTGGAGGCGTATCTGCGCTGGACCGACACCGTCCCCGACGAGCTGACCTCGTCCCTCGCGCTGATCGTCTACCCCGACCTCCCGCAGCTGCCCGCGCCGCTGCGCGGGCGCCATCTCCTCCAGATCCGCATCGCGTACACGGGGAGCGCCGAGGAGGGCGAGCGGCTGGTGGCGCCGCTGCGCGCACTGGGCCCGGCGATCAGCGACGACCTGCGCGAGATGCCGTACGCCGAGTCGCACACCATCCACCGCGACCCGAGCGATCCGCACCCCTACAACGGCGACAACGCACTGCTCAGCGGCCTGGACGCGGCAGCGCTGCGCCGGGTGGCCGAACTGACCGGGCCGGCCGCGCCGGTGATGGTCGTGGTCCAGCTGAACCACCTGGGCGGTGCGCTGGCGACCGGGACCGCTGCGGTCGGCCACCGGGACGCGCGGTTCGCGCTGCGGCTGCTGTCGCCGCTGGGCACCGTCGACCCGGAGGCGGACCTGGCGACCGTACGGGCGGTGCACGCCGAGGCGCTGGCGGCGGTCGCGCCCTGGCGGCTCGGCCGGAGCGTGAACTTCCTCTTCGGCGCGCAGCGGGACCGGGCGGACGCGGCGGAGGTGGCGCGCAGCGCCCACGGTGCGGCGGACCGGGCGCGACTGGCCGCCCTCAAGGCCACCCACGACCCGGCGAACGTCTTCCGCTTCCACCCGTACGGGGCGTGAACTCCCCTACGCCGTCTGCCCGTACGCCGTCTGCCCGTACGCCGGCGGCCCGCATGCCCGCCGCGGGTACGTCTTCCGCCCGAACGGCCGGCCGGTGCCGACCGCCCCCGTACGGCTAGCTGAAGACGGCCGCCAGGACGAGCAGCGCCACGAGGATGGCGAGCGTCTCCCACCGGGCCGCGCGGCGCAGCGTGTCCAGCGACGACGCACTGCCGGACGACCGGTGCGGCTGCCAGGGGGAGGCATCGTCCGACGGGTGGTGAGAGGTGTGGTGGGCCGTGTGGTGGGACGTGCCACCGGATGTGTCGTCGCTCATGCGTTCCATGCTAAGCAGTGACACTGTGCTAGGCGGCGACACTGTTATCCACAGCCCTTGATCGACCCCCGCCCCTTCCGGGCACCCTGGAGTCATGGCTGATCGCACGGAGACGGACAAGCGGAACGGCGACGGATCGAGCACGGGCGGCTGGAGCGGGCGGCAGACCGACCGGGCGGACCTGGCGCGCGAACTGGCCGCGGCGGTACGGGGCGAGGTCTCGGCCACCGCCGCCGACCGGGCCCTGATGACGATGGACGCGTCCAACTACCGGCGGGTCCCGGACGCGGTGGTCGCGCCCCGGGACGCCGAGGACGTCGCGGCGGCGCTGCGGGTGTGCCGGGAGCGCGGCGTCCCCGTGGTGCCGCGCGGCGGCGGCACCAGCATCGCCGGTCAGGCGACCGGCACCGGCGTGGTCCTCGACTTCACCCGCCATCTGCGCCGGATCGTGTCGCTGGACCCCGAAGCCCGTACGGCCGTCGTCCAGCCGGGCGTCATCCTGGACGACCTGCGGGCCGCCGCCGCCCCCCACGGCCTCACCTTCGGGCCCGACCCCTCCACCCACAGCCGCTGCACCCTGGGCGGCATGATCGGCAACAACTCCTGCGGATCGCACTCGGTGGCCTGGGGCACCACCGCCGACAACGTCCACGAGCTGGAGCTGCTGACCTACGGCGGCGAAGCAGTACGGGCCGGCCGCGGCACGGACGCCGCCGGCCGCCCCACCGGACTGCCGCCCCGCCTGCGGGACGGCGTAAGGGCCCTGGTGGACGGGGAGTTGGCGCTGCTGCGGACCGGCTACCCCACCGGCCTCCCGCGCCGGATCTCCGGATACGCGCTGGACGCGCTGCTCCCGGAGGCCGGCACCGACCTCGCCCGCGCCCTCACCGGCAGCGAGGGCACCCTCGGGGTCGTCACGGAGGCCACCGTACGGCTCGTCGACACCCCGGCGGCGCGGGTGCTCGCCGTGCTCGCCTACCCCGACGAGAGCGCCGCCGCCGAGGCCGCGCACACCCTGCTGCCGCACGGGCCGCTGACCGTCGAGGGCATGGCCGCCGACCTGGTCGGCGATGCCACCGGGCTGCCGAAGGGCGGCGCCTGGCTGTTCGGGGAGATGGGCGGGGAGAGCCGGGCCGAGGCGACCGCACGGGCCGAGGAGCTGTGCCGGGCGGCCGCCGCGGACGGCGCCACCGGCCACACGGTGGTCGCCGACCCGGCCGGACAGCGCGCGCTGTGGCGCATCCGCGAGGACGCGTCCGGCACCGCGACCCGCCTCCCGGATGGCAGCGAGGCATGGCCCGGCTGGGAGGACTGCGCCGTACCGCCCGCCCGACTCGGCCCGTATCTACGGGACTTCCGCGCCCTGCTCGCCCAGCACGGGCTGCGCGGCACCCCCTACGGCCACTTCGGCGACGGCTGCATCCACGTCCGCATCGACTTCGACCTGCTGACCGCCCCCGGCATCCGCCGTTTCCGCGAATTCTCCTACGATCTCGGCGCGTTGGTGGTCGCCCACGGCGGCTCGCTCTCCGGCGAACACGGCGACGGCCAGGCCCGCGCCGAACTCCTCCCCAAGATGTACGGCGACGAACTGGTCGGCCTCTTCGGCCGGTTCAAGGACCTTTGGGACCCGGCCGCCGGCCTCAACCCCGGCATGCTGGTACGCCCCGCCCGGCTCGACGAGAACCTCCGCTTCGCCGTGCTCCCCCAGCGCCCCGTCCCGGTCGAGTTCGGCTATCCCCACGACAACGGCGACTTCTCCGCGGCCGTACGCCGCTGCGTCGGCGTCGCCAAGTGCCGGACGAGCGCGGTCGGTCCGGGCTCCGCCGACGTGATGTGCCCCTCGTTCCGCGCCACCGGTGAGGAGCAGCACTCGACCCGCGGGCGGGCCCGGCTGCTGCACGAGATGCTGGCCGGCGAGGTCGTCACGGACGGCTGGCGCTCCCCGGAAGTACGCGACGCGCTCGACCTCTGCCTGTCCTGCAAGGGCTGCCGCAGCGACTGTCCCGTGGGCGTCGACATGGCCACCTACAAGGCCGAGTTCCTGCACCACCACTACGCGGGCCGGATCCGCCCCGCCGCCCACTACGCGCTCGGCCGCCTCCCGCAGTGGCTGCGCGCCGCCGCCCCCGCCGCACCGCTCCTCAACGCCCTCGCCCGCACGCCGCTGGCCGCCGTCGCCCGGCGCGTCGCCGGGATCGCCCCCGAGCGGACGATCCCGGCCCTGGCCACCGAAACGTTCAGCCGGTGGTGGTGGAACCGGCTGAAGGCGGGGCAGGCGGGGCAAGGAGGCGGCGGCCATGCCGCCGACCGCACCGTCCTCCTCTGGCCCGACACCTTCACCAACTACCTCTCCCCGCAGGTCGGCCGCGCCGCCGTAAGCGTCCTGGAGGACGCCGGGCTGCGCCCACTGCTCCCGCCCGCCACCCCCGTCCGCCCCGCGGGCCACGCCCTCCCCCTCTCCCGGCTGCGCCGCCCCGCCCTGTGCTGCGGCCTGACCTACGTCTCCACCGGCCAGCTCGACCGCGCGCGGGCCGTCATGCGCCGCACCGTCGACGTCCTCGAACCGCTGCTGCAGGGCGGCCTCCCGCTCGTCGTCCTCGAACCGAGCTGCGCCGCCGCCCTCCGTACGGACCTGCCGGAGCTGCTCGCCGGCGACGATGACCCGCGGGCCGCCCGGCTCGCCGCCTCCGTACGGACCTTCGCCGAGGTCCTGGAGGAACGGGCCCCCGACTGGACCCCGCCCCGCCTCGACCGCCCGGTCGCCGGCCAGACCCACTGCCACCAGCACGCCGTCCTCGGCGACGCCGCCGACCGACGGCTGCGGGAACGGGCCGGGCTGAGCGGCGAGTTGAGCGGCGGCTGCTGCGGCCTGGCCGGCAACTTCGGCTTCGAGCGCGGGCATTACGACGTGTCCGTGACGTGCGCCGAGGAACAGCTCCTGCCGGCGGTGCGAGGCGCCGCCCCGGACGCGGAGATCCTCGCGGACGGCTTCTCCTGCCGCACCCAGCTCGACCAGCTCGGGGCGCGGCGGGGACGGCATCTGGCGGAGGTGCTGGCGGAGGGGTTGGTGGAGGGGTTGGCGCCTGGTGGGGAGGAGGGTCCGGAGGAGGGTGCCGCTCGCGAACTGCCCTAGGTGGCGTTCGGTGCGGTGTGGCGGCGGCCCATCACCTCGTGGGCCAGGGCCACCAGGTCCGGGATGCGCGGGTGTCCCGGGCCGTCGCGCCAGGCGATCACGACCGGGACGGGTGGGGCGTCGGTCAGCGGGACGTACGCCATCGACGGGTGCGGGTGCATCTCGGCGGTGGCCGACGTGGTGACGCCGATGGCGCGGCCGCCCGTGATCGCGGCGAGCCAGTCGTCCGTGTTGCCGATGGTGATCGTCGCGGCGGGGCGGGCCGTGGTGGGCCACAGGTCGAGGGTGGTGGTCCCGGAGACCGTGTTGAGGGCGAGGGTGCGGTCGGCGAGGTCGGTCAGGGAGAGCGCGGGGCGGCCGGCCAGCGGGTCGTCGGCGGGGAGGCCGGCCACCCGGGGCTCCGTCGTCAGCTGCTCGGTGATCAGTCCGGGGACGCGGACCTCGCCGCGCAGCAGGGCCGCGTCCACGTCGCCGCGGGCGAGGCCGGCCGTGCGGTCGTCGATGCGGAGGAGTTCGAGGGGGGTGCCCGGGTGCTTCTCGTGCCAGCGGCGGAGCAGCGCGGTGGTGTCCGTACCGGCCGCGGACCAGGCGTGGCCCAGGCGCAGCGGCCAGCCGCTACGGCGGGCGTGGCCGAGGGCCCGGTCGAAGGCGGTGACCGCGATGGCGGCCTGGTCGCGGAAGGCGAGGCCGTCCGGGGTGAGGGCGAGGTGGTGGGTGGAGCGGTCGACGAGGCGCACGCCGAGGTCCTGCTCCAGTTGCCGGAGCGTACGGGAGACGGCGGGCTGGGTCAGGTGCAGGCGTTCGGCGGCGCGGGTCACGCTGAGGGTGTCGGCGATGGCGAGAAAGCAGCGGAGATGGCGCAGCTCGATGCTCATGTGTGCGGAGCATAACAACGGGGAAAATGGCATTTCACGTGCCGGAAGGCGGGCCGTAGCGTGGGGGTGTGAACGCATCGCCCGCCGGTTCCGACGGCTCCTTCCCGGCCACGTCCGTCTCCTCTGCCTCTGTGTCTTCTTCGTCTGTGTCTTCTTCGTCCGGGGCTTCCTCCGGTTCCGCCGGTGCGATAGCCGATGGTGCGATACCGCAGCCGGTGCCGGCCTCGCCCGAGGTGCTGATCGCCGAGGTGGAGGCCGGGGCCGCGGGGCCCGCGGGGGCGCGTGCCCGGCTCGGGTCGGTGGCGCTGGTGATCGGCGGGATCGTCACGCTGCAGTTCGGGTCGTCGGTGGCGGTGCTGCTGTTCCCGCGGGTCGGTGCGCTGGGCGTCGTCACGCTGCGGCTGGTCGTGGCTTCGTTGGTGCTGCTGATCGCCTGCCGGCCGAAGGTACGCGGCTACACGCGGGGCGACTGGGCCACGGTCCTCGCCTTCGGCGTCGCACTCGTCGGCATGAACTCGCTCTTCTATCAGGCCATTGACCGCATCCCCCTGGGCGCGGCGGTCACGCTGGAATTTCTCGGTCCGCTGATCCTGTCGGTCGCCACGTCGCGGCGGCTGCTGAGCGTGCTGTGGGCGGCGCTGGCGCTGGGCGGCGTCGTGCTGCTGGGGCGTGCCGGGTTCGACGGGCTGAATCCGCTCGGGGCCGGGTGTGCGCTGGCGGCGGGCGGGCTCTGGGCCGCGTACATCCTGCTGTCGGCCCGTACCGGACAGCGGTTCCCGCAGGCCGACGGGCTGGCGCTGGCCATGACGGTCGCGGCGCTGCTCAGTCTGCCGCTCGGAGCCTTCAGCGCGGGGTCGGCGCTGCTCGACCCGGTCACGCTGGGACTGGGGGCGGCGGTGGCGCTGATGTCCTCGGTGATGCCGTACACGCTGGAGCTGCTGGCCCTGCGCAAGCTTCCCGCCTCCGGCTTCGCGGTCATGATGAGCCTGGAGCCGGCCGCGGCGGCCACCGCTGGATTCCTGGTGCTGCACCAGTCGTTGGGGTGGGTGGAGTTGGTCGCCATCGGGTTGGTGGTGGTGGCGAGTGCGGGTGCGGTGCTGAGCGGGTCTCGTCGGCGCTGAGGGGTGTTCCCGCTGGCGTTGCCTCTGTGGGGGCTGGCGTGGCCTCGGTTGCTGCCCGGTGGTGGGGGGCCGGAGGGCTGCACCGGAGTCCGTCCTCGGCGCGGGCGCATCTGGTACGTAGATGAGGACTACCCCGGCGTTCGCTCCAGGTCCTGCGGGCGCACTCCGGTACATCCCTCCGGCCCTGCGCCGTCGCCGACCGCACCCCGGTGGGGCCGTCCCACCGGGGTGCGAGCGTGTTCCGCTGTGTTCAGACCTTCTGCAGGTCCTGCTTCAGCGTCGCCAGGTCGATGCCGTTGACCGTGCCCTTCTCCTCGTACTCCTCCGACAGCACGGCCCATGCCTCGTCGGAGTACGTGGACCACCAGTCCCAGGCGATCGGCTGGACCGCGCCCCAGGTGATCGCGTAGAGGTAGTCCGCGTCGTAGCCGAGCAACGGGATCGCGTGCCCGCCCTCGATCGGCTGCTCCTGCCAGCCGGGATCCAGCGTCCACGGCTTGCCGTCGCGGAACTGCTGCTGGGCGTTGGCCGGTACCTGGATGCCGGCGTAGACGGCGCCGAAGAGCGCGATGGTCTGCCGGATCGCGTTCAGGTCGTGGACGTTCACCGGGGCGTACGCCACCACGCGGTTGCCCCACAGGCCCCCGTTCTGCCAGGTCTTGAGCACATTGGACTCGACCAGTCCGGTGTCCTGCCCGCCGGACAGCTGCAGATACTCCTGGACGACCTGCTGCTCGGTCGGGACCGTCAGGTCCTCGGTGGTCTGGGCGTTCCAGGACTGGATCGCGTGTGCGGCGGCGGCCATGGTGCAGTCGCCGTACTGGTCGTTGCCGTCCATCGGCCAGATACTGACGTTTTTCTCCCAGTAGACGGTCGGCGGCGGGGTAGGTAGCGGAACCGTCTGGTATTCCGTGAAATCCCTTATCTCGACGGGGAATTGGGGACCGAGTTTTCCGAACTTTCCGGTGGCCCGAGCCATCTTTTTCTCCAACCGCTCGTGTGTTTGCGGCGGTGCGTCCCTCGTGAGCCCTCGGGTGGCAGGTTTCGGCAGCAGTCCAGCTGGCGCAGGAAGCCGCCCGTGCCAGGCGGCGAGAAACGGTAACCGCGGGCTAGGCTCCTGTAGTTAGTCACCATTTTCCCGTCTGCCACCCGGCCCGCAACTGGGGCACCGGCACGGTGGATAGCGGCCCGGAGCGTCGTCGATGACCTGCCAGGGGTCGTCGCTTCGTACGACGACCTGGCGGATCGGGATACGGTCACCGACCGCCGAAACCCGGTATACCGAGAGTGTCATCCGGCGGGGGCTGATCTTCACGGCTTCCGTCCCCGTGTTTCCGTCCGTTCCCGAATCCATGCGGCGAGTCGGAATGCTTCGGTTGCGGATACCCCGCCGAGCTGAACGTGCGCCCGGTTCGTTACGGGAAAGTCGCCCCGGAGGGAGGGGAAAGTGAACCCTGCGGAGGTGAGCGCGGCCGCCAACTCCTGTGCGGCGACTCGACCTTGGGCCAATGGGCTGTCCCCGGATGAGGGCTTTTTCTGGTTCATGGCCCCTATGGTCGGCGTCCGCGCCTAGCCTGCACAGTAATGGCGCGCATACGGACAGTGTTCGTAGCTGTACCTGAGGAGGCATGGTGAATACAGACGGTGGTGGGGAGCGGGCGTCGGTGGCGCTGCGTGTGTTCGGCGGGCAGCTGAAGCTCTTCAGGGAGCTGGCCGAACTGAGTCGGGAAGAGCTGGGGAGGCGGCTTGGGTACGCGTCTCACACGATGGGAGCAGATGGCGACGGTCTTGGAGCGGCTACAGCTGCGCAACGTCTCGCTCCAGGTCATGCCGACAGACGCTGCGGAACACCCGTGCATCGACGGTCCATTGGTCTTGGTGGAGATGCCCGAGCTGCGCATGCTGGGCTATGTGGAGGGGCACGCGAGGAGCCAGCTCGTCTCTGACCGAAAGGAGGTCGGAGACCTGATGAGGCGCTATGGAATGATCCGTACGCAGGCCCTGTCCACCGGGGAATCCATCAAATTCATCGAGAAGTTGGCAGGGTAGGCATGAGCAGCGAACTGACCTGGCGAAAGTCGAGCTACAGCGGCTCGGCCGGCGGTGAATGTGTCGAGGTTGCGGTCGGTCCCGGCACCGCTCACGTGCATATACGCGACTCGAAGCGCACGGCGGGCCCGCGCCTCTCCGTGCTGCCCGCCGCCTGGTCCGCCTTCCTCCGCCACGTCGCCTCGGCGGAGTGAGGTACCCCCGCCCGGGCGGGGAAGCTGAACCGGGCGAGGGAGTTCAACGGGGGCTCCGGCGACGGAGGTTCACGCTGTGCAACGGCTGGGCCAACCGGATGACACGGTGATCTCTGGCAAAAAATCATGCATGCGTGCTTGATTGTTTCTGGGCGCGCTGCCACCCTCGGAACCCGCACCGCAGCACTCAACGCGCCCTTCCCTCAGGGGACATGGGCTATGGCGTCGACGAGGAGAGCGCAGGATGGCCGATCCGCGGGAGGTTCGGGAGGTCCTTGAGGACCTGCGGGCCGAGGGTGAGGAGCTGGACGGGCTGGTGGCGGGGCTCCCGGAAGAGGAGTGGGGGCGGGCGACGCCGGCCGCCGGGTGGACCATCGCGCACCAGATCGCGCACCTCGCGTGGACGGATGAGCGGGCGGTGCAGTCCGCCGTGGATCCGGGCGGGTTCGCGGAGGAGGTGCGGACGGCGCTTGCCTCGCCGGAGACCTTTGTGGACGAAGGGGCGGAGCGTGGGGCCCGATTGGCTCCTGCCGAGTTGCTGGACCGGTGGCGGGCGGGGCGTGCGGAGTTGCAGCGGGTGCTGGCCGCGCAGCCGGCGGGCGCCAAACTCCCGTGGTACGGACCGCCGATGAGCGTGGCGTCGGTCGCCACGGGCCGATTGATGGAGACCTGGGCGCACGGGCAGGACGTGGCGGATGCGCTGGGTGCGCGGCGGGTGCCGACGGCGCGGTTGCGGCATGTGGCGCGGATCGGGGTGCGGGCCAGGGACTACGCGTATGCGGTGCGCGGGCTGACGCCGCCGGCAGAGGAGTTCCGGGTGGAGTTGGCCGCCCCTGACGGGGAGGTGTGGACGTTCGGGCCGGAGGGCGCGGCGCAGCGGGTGACCGGGACGGCGCTGGACTTCTGCCTGCTGGTGACGCAGCGGGTACATCGGGACGATGTCTCCGTCGTGGCGACGGGGGCGGATGCGGACCGGTGGCTGGACATCGCGCAGTCCTTCGCCGGGCCGGCGGGGCCGGGGCGGGCGCCGGGCGGGGTGCGGCGATGACGGAGCCGGGGGTGGCGGAGCCGCTGCGGATCGGGAACGCGTCCGGGTTCTACGGCGACCGGTTCGACGCCGTACGGGAGATGCTGACCGGTGGGCCGCTGGACGTGCTGACCGGGGACTATCTCGCCGAGCTGACGATGCTGATCCTCGGCCGGGACCGGCTGAAGGATCCGCGCCTGGGGTACGCCAAGACGTTTCTGCGGCAGCTGGAGGAGGGTCTCGGGCTCGCCGTCGAGCGGGGTGTGAAGATCGTTGCGAATGCGGGTGGGCTGAACCCGGCCGGACTGGCGGAGTCCGTACGGGAGTTGGGGGAGCGGGTCGGGGTTTCGGTGCGGGTCGCGCATGTCGAGGGCGATGACGTGGCGGGCCGGGGGTGGGGCGAGGGGGTGCTCACCGCCAACGCGTACCTCGGTGGGGCGGGGATCGCGGAGTGTCTGCGGGCCGGTGCGGACGTGGTGGTGTCCGGGCGGGTGACGGACGCGGCGCTGGTCACCGGGCCGGCCGCGGCGCACTTCGGCTGGGGGCCGGACGACTACGACCGGCTGGCGGGCGCGGTCGTCGCGGGGCATGTGCTGGAGTGCGGGACGCAGGCGACGGGTGGGAACTACGCGTTCTTCGGGGAGCACGATGTGCGGCGGCCCGGGTTTCCGCTGGCCGAGATCCATGCGGACGGCAGCGCCGTGATCACCAAGCACCCCGGGACCGGGGGCGCCGTCACCGTCGGTACCGTCACCGCCCAGCTGTTGTACGAGACCGGCGGGCCGCGCTACTTGGGGCCCGATGTGACGGCGCGGCTGGACAGCGTACGGCTGACGCAGGACGGTCCGGACCGGGTGCGGATCGGTGACGTACGGGGCGAGGCGCCGCCCCCGACGCTGAAGGTGGGGCTGACCCGTATGGGCGGCTGGCGCAACGAGGTCGTGTTCGTGCTCACCGGGCTCGACATCGAGGCCAAGGCGGCGCTGGTGCGGGGGCAGTTCGAGGATGCGCTGGAGCGGGCCGGGCGCCGTCCGGCGCAGGTGCGGTGGACGCTCGCGCGGACGGATCACGCCGACGCGGGCGTCCAGGAGGAGGCGAGCGCGCTGCTGCGGCTCGTCGTACGGGATCCGGATCCCGAGGCCGTCGGGCGGGCGGTCAGCGGCGCGGCGGTGGAACTGGCGCTGGCCAGTTATCCCGGGTTCCATGTGACGGCGCCGCCCGGCAAGGGCTCGCCGTACGGGGTCTTCGCGGCGGAGTACGTCGCGGCGGCGGAGGTGCCGCAGGTGGCGGTGCTGCCGGACGGGCGGCGGGTGGAGATTCCGGCGGCGGGGTCGGTGCGCGTGGTGGACGGCCCGTCCCTCGTGGGGGAGTTGCCCGTTCCGCTGCCGACCGGGCCCACCCGGCGGGCTCCTCTGGGGGCGGTGGCGGGGGCCCGGAGTGGTGACAAGGGCGGCTCGGCGAATGTGGGGGTGTGGGTCCGTACGGACGCCGCCTGGCGGTGGCTGGCGCATGAGCTGACGGTGGAGCGGTTCCGGCAACTGCTCCCGGAGACAGCCGAGTTGGTCGTTGAACGGCATGTGCTGGGGAATCTTCGGGCGCTGAATTTCACGGTGGAGGGGCTGCTGGGGGAGGGCGTCGCCTCGCAGGCGCGGTTCGATCCGCAGGCCAAGGCGCTGGGGGAGTGGCTGCGCTCCCGCCATCTGGAGATACCGGAGGAATTGTTGTGACCGTCCTCGGGAGTGCGCTGGATACGGCCGGCGCCGAGTACGCCGAGCGGCGTGCGGCGATGCTGGAGAAGCTGGGGGAGGTGGCGGCCGAGCACGCCAGGGCGGTCGCGGGGGGCGGGGAGAAGTACGTCGACCGGCACCGCAGGAGGGGGAAGCTGCTCGCCCGGGAGCGGATCGAGCTGCTGCTGGACCCCGATACGCCCTTTCTGGAGCTGTCGCCGCTGGCGGGCTGGGGGAGCGAATACGCGGTGGGCGCCTCGCTGGTCACCGGGATCGGGGTGGTCGAGGGCGTGGAGTGCCTGATCACCGCCAACGACCCGACCGTACGCGGCGGGGCGAGCAATCCGTGGACGCTGAAGAAGGCCCTGCGGGCGAACGAGATCGCGTGTGCCAATCGGCTGCCGGTGGTCAGTCTGGTGGAATCGGGCGGTGCCGATCTGCCGAGCCAGAAGGAGATCTTCATTCCGGGCGGGGCGCTGTTCAAGGACCTGACGCGGCTGTCGGCGGCGGGGATTCCGACGGTGGCCGTGGTGTTCGGGAATTCCACGGCCGGTGGTGCCTATGTACCGGGGATGTCGGACCACGTGATCATGGTGAAGGAGCGGGCCAAGGTCTTTCTCGGCGGGCCGCCGCTGGTGAAGATGGCGACCGGGGAGGAGAGCGACGACGAGTCGCTGGGCGGTGCCGAGATGCACGCCCGGACCTCCGGGCTCGCGGACTACTTCGCGGTGGACGAGCCGGATGCGCTGCGGCAGGCGCGGCGGGTCATGGCGCGGCTCAACTGGCGCAAGGCGCAGGGTGATCCGGGGCCGGTGGCGCCGCCGAAGTACGACGAGGAGGAGCTGCTGGGGATCGTCCCCGGCGACCTCAGGGCGCCGTTCGATCCGCGTGAGGTCATCGCCCGGATCGTGGACGGCTCGGATTTCGACGAGTTCAAACCGCTGTACGGGGCCAGTCTGGCCACCGGTTGGGCGGAGTTGCACGGCTATCCGGTCGGGATCCTCGCCAACGCGCAGGGGGTGCTTTTCAGCGCGGAGTCCCAAAAGGCGGCGCAGTTCGTCCAGTTGGCGAACCAGCGGGATATTCCGTTGCTGTTCCTGCACAACACCACGGGTTATATGGTCGGCAAGGAGTACGAGCAGGGCGGGATCATCAAGCACGGCGCGATGATGATCAATGCGGTGTCGAATTCGCGGGTGCCGCATCTGTCCGTGCTGATGGGTGCCTCGTACGGGGCCGGGCACTACGGGATGTGCGGGCGGGCGTACGACCCCCGGTTCCTGTTCGCCTGGCCGAGCGCCAAATCCGCCGTGATGGGGCCGCAGCAGCTGGCCGGCGTGCTGTCCATCGTGGCGCGCGCCTCGGCGGCGGCGAAGGGGCAGCCGTACGACCAGGAGGCGGATGCGGGGCTGCGCGCCATGGTGGAGCAGCAGATCGAGTCCGAGTCGCTGCCGATGTTCCTGTCCGGGCGGCTGTACGACGACGGCGTCATCGACCCGCGCGACACCCGTACCGTCCTCGGCCTGTGTCTGTCCGCCCTCCACACCGCGCCGGTCGAGGGCGCGCGGGGCGGCTTCGGCGTCTTCCGGATGTGAGGTTCCGATGAGAGTGGTCGATTCTGCGGTGGAGGGGCGCACGGTGATCCGTTCGGTGCTGGTGGCCAACCGGGGGGAGATCGCCCGCCGGGTCTTCCGTACCTGCCGCGAACTGGGCATCGCGACCGTCGCGGTGCACTCCGACGCGGACGCGGACGCCCCGCACGTACGGGAGGCGGACACGGCGGTGCGGCTTCCCGGCGATGCGCCGGCCGACACGTATCTGCGCGGCGATCTGATCGTGAAGGCGGCGCTGGCGGCCGGGGCGGACGCCGTCCACCCGGGGTACGGGTTCCTGTCCGAGAGCGAGGAGTTCGCCGCCACGGTGGCGGACGCGGGCCTGTGCTGGATCGGGCCGCCGCCCGCCGCCATCGCGGCGATGGCCTCCAAGACCCGCGCCAAGGAGCTGATGGCGGCGGCCGGGGTGCCGCTGCTCGCCCCCGTCGACCCGTCCTCCGCCACCGCCGACGAGCTGCCGCTGCTGGTGAAGGCGGCGGCCGGGGGCGGTGGGCGCGGGATGCGGGTTGTGCGCGAACTGGGCGCCCTGGAGGGGGAGTTGGCGTCGGCGCGGGCGGAGGCCGCGGCGGCCTTCGGGGACGGGGAGGTCTTCGTCGAGCCGTATGTGGAGGGCGGGCGGCACGTCGAGGTGCAGGTCCTCGCCGATGCGCACGGCGCGGTGTGGACGCTCGGCACCCGCGACTGCTCGCTCCAGCGGCGCCACCAGAAGGTCATCGAGGAGGCCCCGGCCCCCGGACTGCCCGACGCGCTGCGCGACACCCTGCACCGGGCCGCCGCCCAGGCAGCGCGCGCCATCGGCTACCGGGGCGCGGGAACCGTCGAGTTCCTGGTCTCGGCCGACGGGCGCGCCTACTTCCTGGAGATGAACACCCGGCTCCAGGTGGAGCACCCGGTCACCGAGGAGATCTACCGGATCGACCTGGTGGCCCTCCAGCTGAGCATCGCGGAGGGCCGGCCGCTGCCCGCCGAACTTCCCGAGCCGCACGGGCACGCCGTGGAGGCGCGGCTCTACGCGGAGGACCCGGCGGCCGGCTGGCAGCCGCAGACCGGGACCGTGCACCGGCTGGCGCTGCCGGACGGCGTACGGCTGGACTCCGGCGTCACCGACGGGGACACCGTCACCGTCCACTACGACCCGATGCTGGCCAAGGTGATCGCCTGGGCGCCGACCCGCCAGGAGGCCGTACGGAAGCTGGCGGGCGCCCTGGAGCGGGCCCGCATCCACGGGCCGGTCACCAACCGGGACCTGCTGGTGCGGACGTTGCGGCACCCGGAGTTCGCCGGCGCCACCGGACTGGACACCGGCTTCTACGACCGCCACCTCGCCGCCCTCACCGCGCCCGAGCCGGCCGGCGACGCGGTGTACGCGCTGGCCGCGGCCCTCGCCGACGCGCACGGCCGCTCCCGCTTCGGGGGCTTCCGCAACGTCCCGTCCGGCCCGCAGGTCAAGACCTATGCGCGGGCCGGTGACGGGCACCCGGCGTATCCGGTCCGCTACCGGCTCGGGCGCGACGGCCTGGACGCCGAGGACTTCCCCGGCGTCCGGCTCCGCTCCCTGGCGCCGGACGCGGTGGTGCTCGAAGTCGACGGCCTGCGGCGGCGGTTCACCGTCGCCCGCTACGGCGACCGGGTCCATGTCGACGCGCCGTCCGGTGCCCGCGCCTTCACCGCGCTGCCCCGCTTCCCCGACCCCGCCGCCCGTACGGAGCCCGGCTCGCTGCTCGCCCCGATGCCCGGCACCGTCGTACGGATCGCGGACGGCCTCGCCGAGGGGGACCGGGTCGCGGCCGGCCAGCCGCTGCTGTGGCTGGAGGCCATGAAGATGGAGCACAAGATCACCGCGCCCGCGGCCGGCACCCTCACGTCCCTGCCCGCCCGTACGGGGCAGCAGGTCGAGGTCGGTGCGCTGCTCGCCGTCGTCACCGACTGACGCGGCCGCCGTACCCGCACGTCCCTCACCCACCGCCACAAGGAGCCGGCATGAGCACCGTCCCGAGCAAGGCCGCGAGCAACCCTGTGATCGAGTCCGAGGAACACCGCGCGCTGCGCGCCGCCGTGGCGGCGCTCGGCAAACGCTACGGCCGGGAGTACTTCGCCCGGGTCGTCGCCGACGGCGAACACCCCGACGAACTCTGGGCCGAGGCCGCCAAGTCGGGCTACCTCGGCGTCAACCTGCCCGAGGAGTACGGCGGCGGGGGCGGCGGAATCGTCGAACTCTCCCTCGTGCTGGAGGAGCTGGGGGCGGCCGGCTGCCCGCTGCTGATGCTGGTGGTCTCCCCGGCGATCTGCGGCACGGTCATCGCCCGGTTCGGCACCGAGGAGCAGAAGCGCACCTGGCTGCCGGGGCTGGCCGACGGCAGCCGCACGATGGCCTTCGGCATCACCGAACCGGACGCCGGGTCCAACTCGCACCGGATCACCACCACCGCCCGCAGGGACGGCGGAGGCTGGATCCTCAACGGGCGGAAGGTCTTCATCTCCGGCGTCGACATCGCCGACGCGACGCTGATCGTCGGCCGCACCGAGGACGCCCGGACCGGGAAGCTCAAGCCCTGCCTGTTCATCGTTCCGCGCGACACCCCCGGCTTCGGGCGCAGCCCGATACCGATGGAACTGGCCGCCCCGGAGAAGCAGTTCGAGCTGACCCTCGACGAGGTGCGGCTGCCCGCCGGCGCCCTGGTCGGCGACGAGGACGCCGGGCTGCTCCAGCTGTTCGCCGGCCTCAACCCCGAGCGCATCATGACCGCCGCGTTCGCCCTCGGAATGGGCCGCTACGCCCTCGGCCGGGCCGTCGACTACGCCCGCACCCGCCAGGTCTGGAAGGAGCCCATCGGCGCCCACCAGGCCCTCGCGCACCCGCTCGCCCAGTCCCACATCGAACTGGAGCTGGCCGGGCTGATGATGCGGAAGGCGGCGCTCCTGTACGACGCGGGCGACGACCTGGCCGCCGGCGAGGCCGCCAACATGGCCAAGTACGCGGCGGCCGAGGCCGCGGTCCACGCCGTCGACCAGGCCGTGCACACCCTGGGCGGCAACGGCCTGACCCGCGAATACGGGCTCGCGTCGCTGATCACCGCCGCCAGGGTGGCGCGGATCGCCCCGGTCAGCCGGGAGATGATCCTCAACTTCGTCTCGCACCGGTCGCTGGGGCTGCCCAGGTCGTACTGAGACCGGACCTGTCCGCCCCGGACCCACCGAAGGAAAGGCCCCGGCATGGATTCCCACGTGTACCGCAGCGCGTACGCCGACGTCGCTCCCGTGGAGCTGCCCATCCACGAGGCCGTCCTCGGGCGGGCGGCGGAGTACGGAGAGCGGCCCGCACTGATCGACGGCGTCGACGGCAGCACCGTCAGCTACGCCCGACTCGACCGGCACAGCCGCCGTATCGCGGCCGGCCTCGCCGCGTCCGGGCTCCGCAAGGGCGACGTGCTGGCCCTGCACAGCCCCAACTCCGTGGCCTTTCCCGCCGTCTTCTACGCCGCCTCGCGGTGCGGGGCGGCGGTCACCACCGTCCATCCGCTGGCCACGGAGGAGGAGTTCGCCCGGCAGTTACGGGATTCCGGCGCCCGCTGGATCGTGACCGTGGCGTCGCTGCTGGAGGCCGCGCGCGGCGCCGCCCGGAAGGCCGGGGGCATCGCCGACATCCTCGTCTGCGACCGGGCCGAGGGCCATCGCTCGATCGGCGACCTGCTCGCCGCCGACGCCCCCGAGCCCCCGGCGGCCCTCGACCTCGACCCCACCACGGACCTCGCCGCGCTCCCGTACTCCTCCGGGACCACCGGCACCCCCAAGGGCGTGATGCTCACCCACCGCAGCATCGCCACCAACCTGGCCCAGCTCGCCCCACTGATGTCCAACGGACCCGGCGACCGGATCCTGGCGGTCCTGCCCTTCTTCCACATCTACGGGCTGACCGCCCTGATGAACGCCCCGCTGCGCAACGGCGCCACCGTCGTGGTGCTGCCCCGCTTCGACCTGCGGCAGTTCCTGGCCGCGATAGCCGACCACCGCATCACCGAGGTGTACGCGGCGCCCCCGATCGTCCTCGCACTGGCCAGGCACCCGATGGTCGACGACTACGACCTGTCCTCCCTCCGGCGCCTCGTCTGCGCCGCCGCCCCGCTGGACGCCGGGCTGGCCGCCGCCTGCGCCCGCCGGCTCGGCCTGCCCGCGGTCCTCCAGGCGTACGGGATGACCGAACTCTCCCCGGCCACCCACGTGGTGCCCGCCTCCGCCACCGCCCCGCCCCCGGGGGCCGTCGGCACACTGCTCCCCAACACCCGGATGCGCATCGTGTCCCTGGAGACCGGCGCGGACCTGGGGCCCGGCGAGAGCGGCGAAATCCTCATCCAGGGACCGCAGATGATGAAGGGCTACCTCGGGCGGCCCGCGGAGACCGACGCGATGATCGACCCCGAGGGCTGGCTGCACACCGGCGACATCGGACGGGCGGACGCGGACGGCTGGCTGTATGTCGTCGACCGCGTCAAGGAGTTGATCAAATACAAGGGGTACCAGGTCGCGCCCGCCGACCTCGAAGCGCTGCTGCTCGCCCACGAAGGCATCGCGGACGCGGCCGTCATCGGCGTCACCGACGAGGACGGCAACGAGGTCCCCAAGGCGTTCGTGGTGCGCCGGCAGGGGGCCGCGCTCACCGCGGACGAGGTCATCGCCTACGTTGCCGGTCGGGTTGCCCCGTACAAGAAGGTGCGCCGCGTGGAATTCCTGGACAGCGTGCCGCGCGCCACCACCGGAAAGATCCTGCGCCGCGAACTGCGCGCCAGGGAGAGGAGTTCGACGGCCCGATGACCGACGCACCGCCCGCGCCCGCCGGCGCGGCCCCCGCGACACCCCTGGTGGCGCGCTCCCACGAGCACGGGATCGCCACCCTCACCCTCGACTCCCCGCACAACCGCAACGCGCTCTCCGCCCGCCTGGTGGCCGAACTGCACCAGGGCCTCGCGGACGCGGCGGCGGACGACACCGTGCGCGCCGTGCTCCTCGCCCACACCGGCGGCACGTTCTGCGCCGGAGCGGACCTGACCGAGGCCACCTCCGGCGCCGCCACGGACGGCCCGCTGGGGCTCGCCCGGCTGCTGCGGGCCATCGTGGAGCTGCCCAAACCGGTCGTCGCCCGCGTGACCGGCCACGTACGGGCGGGCGGGCTCGGCCTGCTCGGCGCCTGCGACATCGCGGTGGCCGGTCCGCACGCCACCTTCGCCTTCACCGAGGCGCGGCTCGGACTCGCCCCCGCGGTCATCTCGCTGCCGCTGCTGCCACGCCTGGACGCCCGCGCCGCCGGCCGCTACTACCTGACGGGCGAGAAGTTCGGCCCCGCGGAGGCCGCCAGGATCGGCCTGCTCACCCTCGCCACCACCGACTCCGCCGACATCGATGCGGCACTGGCGCCCCTCCTGGACGCCCTGCGCAAGGGCTCCCCCCAGGGGCTGGCCGAGTCGAAGAAGCTGGTGACGGCAGGGGTGCTGGCCGCCTTCGACCGGGACACCGAGGCGCTCGCCGAGCAGTCCGCGCGGCTCTTCGCCTCCGCCGAGGCGCGCGAGGGCATGACCGCCTTCCTGGAACGACGGGCCCCCGAATGGGCGCGCTGACCCCGGCGCGCGGCCCCAAGGAGCCCCAGCAGGAACGCAGCCGCGCCACCCGCCTCAAACTGCTGGAGGCGGCCGTCTCCTGCCTGGCCGAGCGGGGCTGGAGCGGCAGCACGGTCTCCGTCGTGGCCGAACGGGCGGGCGTCTCGCGCGGCGCCGCCCAGCACCACTTCCGTACCCGCGAGGACCTGTTCACCGCGGCCGTCGAGCACGTCGCCGAGAAGCGGCAGGGCGCGGTGAAGGCCATGGCGCACAACCTGCCGCCCGCCGGCTCCATCGCCCGCACCCGGATCATCGTCGAGGAACTGGTGGGCCTCTACACGGGACCGCTGTTCCGGGCCGCGCTCCACCTCTGGGTGGCCGCCTCGGACGAGGAGCAACTCCGCTCCCGGGTCACCGCGCTGGAGGCCCGCGTGGGCCGCGAGGCGCACCGTACGGCGGTGGCCCTGCTGGAGGCCGACGAGTCCGTCCCCGGCGTCCGGGAAACCGTCCAGGGCCTCCTCGACATGGCCCGCGGGCTCGGCCTGGCCAACCTGCTGACGGACGACTCGGCGCGGCGGGCCGGCGTGGTCGCCCAGTGGGCGAAGCTGATCGACGACGTCTTGTCCCGAGGGACGTAGCCGGTCCGCTGCGCTTTGCCTGCTCCCCACGTTGCCGGGTGCGGCGCCGTTTCGCCTGCGGCGGGCGGGGCCGCTGCGCGGGGCTGTCGGGTGCGGTGGCGGTCCTGCGGGGCAGGGTGTCCGGACTGCTTCGCTTTACGTCCGGACACCCTGCCCCTCCGGCCCGCCCCCTCCCGTGAGTGGGTGAGAAAAGGCGAGTGGGGCGCGCGTAAGTGGGACTGTGCCGGTTCATGGGTGGAGGGAAACCGTCACCGGACCACTCGGCCCATCCCCCACCCACCGTCTTTCTCCTCCCCCCACGGGAGGGGGTGGGCCGGAGGGGGTGGTGTGCAGGACGTAAAGCGAAGCAGTCCTGCACACCACCCCCGGAGGACCACCACCGCACCCGAAAGCCCCGCGCAGCGGACAACACCCCGCGCCGAAGGCGCAAGCACGCGAACCCCCACGGCGGGAAAGCCGAAAACGTGGGAAGCAACCGCTATGCGGACTGGTAGCCGTCGATAGAGCGCGGGCTGCGCGGGCCAGGACCCACGTAGCGGGCCGACGGCCGGACCAGTCGGCCCGTCCGCTTCTGCTCCAGGATGTGCGCGCTCCAGCCCGCCGTACGGGCGCAGGTGAACATGGACGTGAACATGTGCGCCGGGACCTCGGCGAAGTCCAGGACGATGGCCGCCCAGAACTCGACGTTGGTGGCCAGCACCCGGTCGGGGCGGCGGTTGTGCAGCTCCTCCAGGGCGGCCTTCTCCAGTGCCTCGGCGACCTCGAAGCGCGGCGCGCCCAGTTCCTTGGCGGTGCGCCGCAGCACGCGGGCCCGCGGGTCCTCGGCACGGTAGACGCGGTGGCCGAAGCCCATCAGCCGCTCGCCGTTGTCCAGCGCCTGCCGGACGTAGGCCGCCGCGTCGCCGGTCCGCTCGATCTCCTCGATCATGCCGAGGACCCGGGACGGCGCGCCGCCGTGCAGCGGGCCGGACATGGCGCCGACCGCGCCGGAGAGCGAGGCGGCCACGTCCGCGCCGGTGGAGGCGATGACCCGGGCGGTGAAGGTGGAGGCGTTCATGCCGTGCTCGGCGGCCGACGTCCAGTAGGCGTCGACGGCCTTGACGTGCTTGGGGTCGGGCTCGCCGCGCCAGCGCTTCATGAAGCGCTCCACGACCGTCTCGGCCTTGTCGATCTCCCGCTGCGGCACCATCGGCAGGCCCTGCCCGCGGGCCGACTGGGCGACGTAGGACAGCGCCATGACGGCGGCGCGGGCGAGGTTGTCGCGGGCGGTCCGCTCGTCGATGTCGAGCAGCGGTTTCAGGCCCCATACGGGCGCGAGCATGGCGAGCGCGGACTGCACGTCGACCCGGATGTCACCCGAGTGCACCGGGATCGGGAAGGGCTCGGCGGGCGGCAGCCCCGGCTTGAACGCCCCGTCGACCAGCAGCCCCCAGACGTTCTCGAAGGACACGTGCCCGACGAGGTCTTCGATGTCCACCCCGCGGTAACGGAGCGCGCCGCCTTCCTTGTCGGGTTCGGCGATCTCCGTCTCGAACGCGACGACTCCCTCAAGCCCGGGAACGAAGTCGGACATCAGGCGGCTCCTCAAGATGGGGACGGCAGACGGGCGGAACCGGCTGCCGTGCGGTCGAGTCAAGTTCGGCGCCGGTGCGGTTACGCGGCTGTGTCGGGCAGCTCGCGGTCCGTACCGGTCACCCCGGTGATGCCCCGCCGGGGCAGGGGCCACGCGGCGGTTCTGCCCGCGGGGGGTCGGTCCGCGGACGGGGCCGCCGCGAGTGGTGCGCCGCAGCGGCCTGAGGACGGACACGATAACTCCCGATGTCCGGAGGCCACAGTGGGCCGGGCCATGATTTTGGCGGGTTCATCAGCTGCGAGGAAGGGTGACGTCCGGCACACTGGTCAATTCGCCGACGGGAGGGTTACGCACCGGCGACGAGGGGCAGACTTCCAGCCCACCCGGCTGCCCGGCGTGGCGCGGATGCTGCAAGATGAGGCCGTGCATCCCGCCGACATGCCTTCCGCCGAGACCCCCGATCCGTCTTCCATGCGCGCGCATTACCGCCATGAGGGACTTGCCGAGTCCGACCTCGCCGCGAGCCCTTACGACGAGTTCGCGCGCTGGTTCAAGGACGCGGCAGCAGCCGGTCTGCACGAGCCGAACGCGATGGTCGTCTCGACGGCGGACGCGGCCGGCCGGCCCAGCTCAAGGACCGTGCTCCTCAAGGCATTCGACGAGCGCGGCTTTGTGTTCTTCACCAACTACACCAGCCGAAAAGGCCGCGAACTGGCCGAAAACCCCTATATTTCGCTGCTGTTCCCCTGGCACCCGCTCGCCCGCCAGGTCATCGTGACCGGCACCGCCGAGCGCATCGGCCGCGACGAGACCGCCGCCTACTTCCGCACCCGCCCGCACGGCTCCCAACTGGGCGCCTGGGCCAGCGACCAGTCCGCACCGGTCGCCTCGCGCGACGAACTGGAGCGGGCCTACGAGGAGTTGGCGGCCCGCTATCCCGAGGGCGAGCAGGTCCCGGCGCCGCCGCACTGGGGCGGCTACCGGATCACCGCCGAGACGATCGAGTTCTGGCAGGGCCGGCTCAACCGCCTCCACGACCGGCTGCGGTACGTCCGCGAGGGAGCGCCCGAGGCCGGGCAGTGGCGGGTGGAGCGCCTGGCGCCCTGACGGCGGCGGGGGCGGTCCGTAGCGGTCGGCCCCTGCGGCTTGGGCCGCCCGTACCCGCGGTCCGGTCCGGGAACGCAGACGACCCGCGGGCTGTTTCCTCCGCGCTCGGTGGCGCGAAGGGCCGGTCGGACGAACCGGCAGCCCGCGGGTCGGGTGACTGCTGGGAATTGGCCGGCTGCGCATCTGCAGTATGCGCTGGTCCGGCGCTGCACTTCGGTGAAGCGACGGGCCGCTAGCCCGCAGCCACCTCACGCGTCCGGTGCGAAATCATCTGCCGAACCACCTCCCTTCTCGTGTACCCCACACGTTAGGAAGCCGCCGGCCGCCGCACAACCGAATTTTCCGGTGGCGTGTGCCAGGGTCGGCGATTTCCTCGAATCGGGTGTGGGCCACGTCACGTTCCAGTTGAATGCTCCCAGGTGGAGCACGTGCGACCGCGTTCGTAAGGGGTACCAGTGACTGCCTCGTCCGCTTCTTCTGCCTCGTCGGCCTCCTCGTCGCAGCGGCACGCCGCGACCGGGCCGGACGGCTCCCAGGGGGCAGCCGCCGCATATCCGCCGGCCGGCGCGGAGGGAGCCCCCGACCGGCCTCCGGACAACGACGACTCCGCTCTGCTCGCCGCCCTCCTGGACGGTATGGACGCCGCCCTGGTGGCCTTCACCTCGGACGGCACGGTCACCCACTGGAACCACGAGGCCGAGCGCATCCTGGGCTGGACCGCCGACGAGGCGGTCGGCCGTAGGGGGCTGGCGGGCTGGGCGGTCCGCAAGGAGGACGCCGACGGGATCGAGGCGGCGCTGGCCGCCGCGATGCGCTCCCCGAGCCGCCAGGTCCACGAGTTCGCCCTGCTGACCAAGGACGGCCACCGTGTCCTGGTCCGTACCCAGTCGTCCGCGGTCCGCCGCCCCGACGGCGGGGTCGCCGGGGCCTACTGCGCGTTCAGCGAGGTGCACGCCCAGATAGACCTGGAGCGGGCGATCGCGCTCAGCGAGGCGCTCTTCGAGGAGGCGTCCTGGGGCGTGGTGCTGATCGACGCCGATCTGCGGCCCGCGGTCGTCAACGCGCACGCCGCCCGCACCCTTGGAGTGGGACGTACCGCACTGCTGGGCCGCCCGCTGGGTGATCTGCTGGTGCAGGGCGTCGAGGAGCTGGAGAGCGCGCTGCAGCACGTTCTCGCCGAGGGCGCGCCGCCGGCCGTCGCCGAACTGTGGGTGACGCTGCGCGAGGGGGAGGCCGAACTCCCGCGCCGGTGCTGGCGAAGCGGCTTCGTCCGGCTGGCCTCGCCGCTGGCGGAGGAGCCGGTTCCGCTGGGCGTCGCCTGGCTCTTCCAGGACGTCACGGACACCAAGCGGGCCGAACAGGACAACTCCCTGCTGCGCTTCCGCGCCCACCAGCTCCACCGGGCGGGGCGGGCCGCCGCGGAGTGCCCGGACCCGGCCGAGGCCGCCGCCGTCCACCTCGATTTCGCGCTGGCGGGCTTCGCCGACCACGCCCTGGTCGACCTCGCCAGGACACCGGCGCCGGCTCCGTACGGCGCGGTGGACGCGGACGCCGAGTGGGATGCGGACCGGGCGCCCTTGGAGGAGGGCGCGGGGGAGTCCCACCCGGGAGGTACGGGCGGCCCGCCGCGGCTGGTGCGGGCGCTCGCCTCCCCGGCCGGTTCGCCCGGCCCCTCGGAGGCGGTCCCGCCGACCGGCATCCCGGTGGCCTACGTACCGGGCCACCCGGCCCTCCAGGCGTACGCGCGGCGCGGCTCGGTGCGGACCAGCGCCGGCCCGGCCCCCGCCGACGGCTGGGCCGCTGCCCGCACCTGGCCGGACGGCACCGTGCACGGCCTGTGCGTGGTGCTCCGCAGCCGGGGCCGCACCCTCGGCGTCGCGACGTTCCTGCGGGTGCCGTCGCGGCGCCCGTTCGACCGCGCCGACGCGGACTACGCCGAGGAGGTCGCCTCACGTGTCGCCGCCGCCCTGGACCTGGCGGGCGCCGCGAGGGCCTAGGGGCTGGCCGACGGGCCAGGAACGGCAAGGCCCTGGAGTCTCGACGGGCACCGAGGGCGCGGGCGGTGTACGGGGCCGCTCAGTGCCGGTAGAAGATCCGGTCCGCGTACTCCCGCATCACCCGGCCGTTCCATTCGTGCCCGCCGTCGACGTTCCCGGAGCGCAGCAGCGGCGGCTCGACGCCCCGCTCGGCGAGGGTGCCGGCGGCCGTCGCCACCACCGCCTGCATGATCGCGCTGGTGACGACCGTGGAGGCGGGCGCGAACGGCGCCTCGATGCCGGGCAGGGTCAGCTCCGCGTCGCCGACCGGGATCCGGCTGTCCAGGACGATGTCGCAGTGGTCCTTGAGGTAGGTCCCCGAGGAGTGCCGGGACTTGGTCTCCTCCGCGTACGCCACCGACGTCAGGCCGACGACCTTGATGCCGAGCGCCTGCGCGTTGATCGCCATCTCGACCGGGAGCGCGTTGCGCCCGGAGAGCGAGATGATCACCAGTACGTCGCCGGCCTCCAGCGGGCTGGTGTCCAGGACGGCCGCGGCCAGCCCGTCCACCCGCTCCAGCGCGCTGCCGAGCGTCGCGGGCCGTACGTCCACCCCGACGACGCCCGGTACGGACAGCAGGTTCATGACCGCGAGGCCGCCCGCCCGGTAGACGGTGTCCTGGGCGGGCAGCGAGGAGTGGCCGGCCCCGAAGGAGAAGATCCGGCCGCCCGCCTCCACGGTGTCGGCGATCAGCCGCCCAGCCGCGGTGATCCGGTCCCCCTCCGCGTCGCGGACCTGCCGCAGCAGATCGATGGCGGCGTCGAAGTACCTGTCGGCCAGCCCCTCGCTCCGGTCGCTCTCAGCCATTCCCGCCGGCCCCTCTCGTCGGTCGTCGTCGCGTCTTCGCCGGTTTCCGCCGGGTCGTTCGGCGGGTTGTTCGCCGCATCGCGGATCAGTGGCGCGGATCACGTTGCGGTCTGGACCAGTGCGCTGTCAATACGCCGGTCAGTGCACCGGTTCGCCGTCCGGCACGGTCCGCTGCGCGGACGGGTAGGCACCGATGTCAGTGGGATGCGTCAGAATTGGATGCAGGGCCACCGCACGACATATCGAGGGGCACGCATGTCCGGATTGATCGACACCACGGAGATGTATCTCCGCACCATCCTCGAACTGGAAGAGGAGGGTGTGGTCCCCATGCGCGCCCGCATCGCGGAGCGGCTCGAACAGAGCGGCCCGACGGTCAGCCAGACGGTGGCGCGCATGGAGCGAGACGGCCTGCTGACGGTTGCGGGCGACCGGCATCTGGAGCTGACGGAGGAGGGCCGGCGGCTGGCGACGCGGGTGATGCGCAAGCACCGCCTCGCCGAGTGCCTGCTCGTCGATGTCATCGGGCTGGAGTGGGAGCAGGTGCACGCCGAGGCGTGCCGCTGGGAGCACGTGATGAGCGAGGCGGTCGAGCGCCGCGTCGTGGAGCTGCTGCGGCACCCGACGGAGTCCCCGTACGGCAACCCCATCCCGGGGCTGGAGGAGCTGGGCGAGAAGGCCGAGGCCGACCCGTTCCTGGACGCGGGCATGGTGAGCCTGATGGATCTGGACGCCGGGGCCGACGGCAAGACGGTCGTGGTGCGCCGGATCGGCGAGCCCATCCAGGCCGACGCCCAGCTGATGTACACCCTGCGGCGGGCCGGTGTGCAGCCGGGCGCGGTGGTCAGCGTGACGGAGTCCCCGGCCGGTGTGCTGGTCGGCAGCAGCGGCGAGGCCGCCGAGCTGGACGCCGAGATCGCAGGCCACGTCTTCGTCGCCAAGCGCTGACCGGCCGGCCGGGTAGCCGACGCTCTGGGTGGACCGGCGCTTTTCCGCTTTTTCGCACGCCCTTCCGAAGATCCCCGCGAGCCCGCTGAGCTGCGCCGATGCGCGGTGCGGCGGGCTCGTCAACGTCCGGCGCGTTGAATGAAGTTGTGCGAATCAGTGCGGTACGGCCGGTCTCGTGTCACCCTGGCGCAGACGCATGGCCATGCGTCGTCACTCACGCGTGATGCGCTGACGGCCTAGGGGGCTCGGATGCGTCCACTGAGTCCGATCGAGGACGGTCAGGGCCCCGGCGCTGCGAGCAGCCGGGGCCCTGCCTCCCCATGTCCCCCCGCCAAGACCCGGAGCCCCGAGCTCCCAGGGTCTTTCCCCACGGGCCCCCTTCCCGGTAGGGCCCGCCTCCCGGCAGATGTCTCCCCGTGGTGGGCGCGGCCAATCCCTGAGCAAGGTCACTCGAAAGTGGGGTGTTGGGCGCGGCAGCGGTCCGTTCGAATACAGGTTCGATAGTGTGAGGCGTACGGGGCTGGCCAGGGGACGATTGGGGGTGCCAGGACAGATGGTGCGGCGTATCAACGTGACGGGGTCCGGCGGCGTGCGGCTCGCCGCCTGGGAGTTCACCGACCCGCCCAAGAGCGGTGGCGGGTCGGAGGGGAGTGAGCGCGGCCCGGGGGTGCTGCTGCTCCACGGTCTGATGGGGCGGGCGTCCCATTGGGCGGAGACCGCGCGCCGGCTGAGCGCGGGGCACCGCCCGGTCGCCCTGGACCAGCGCGGCCACGGCCGCAGCGAGAAGCCCGCCGAGGGTCCGTTCGACCGCGGGGCGTATGTCGACGACGCCATCGCCGCCATTGAGCAGCTGGGACTGGCCCCGGTCGCCCTGGTCGGCCATGCCATGGGTGCGCTGACGGCGTGGCAGTTGGCGGCCCGGCGTCCCGATCTGGTCGGTGCGCTGGTGATCTGCGATATGCGTGCCTCGGCGCTGGGCGCGGCCTCGCAGCGGGAGTGGATGGAGTGGTTCCGCTCCTGGCCGGTGCCGTTCGCGACCCTCGCGGACGTCCGGCGGTGGTTCGGCGAGGACGATCCGATCCTGGAGCGGCCCCGGCCGGCCCGGGGGGAGTTCTTCGCCGAGGTGATGGCCGAGCGCGCCGACGGCTGGCGTCCGGTCTTCTCCCGTCGCCAGATGCTCAGCGCCCGCGAGACCTGGGTGCATGACGCGCACTGGGAGGAGCTCGCGCAGGTGCAGTGCCCCGCCCTCGTGGTGCGCGGCCTGGACGCCGAACTGGGCCGCGCCGAGGCCCAGGAGATGGTCCGGGTCCTGCCGCGCGGGGAGTACGCCGAAATCCCCGACGCCGGGCATCTGCTGCCCTGGGAGCAGCCGGACGCCTGGTGTCGCGTGATCGAGCCGTTTCTGCGGACGGCGGCGGCCCGTTCCTGACCCGGCGGACAGGCCCCGGCCCGGCTGCGGCGCCCCGAGGGCGCGGCCCGTGTGGCAGGGCTCCGCGGGAGCCCTGCCACACGGGCGAGCGGTATCGGTAACCGCCGTACCGTCAGCCGGCGTTGTCGAACTTCCAGATGAACGGGTGGGGGCGCCCTCGTCGCCCCAGTGGACCTCCAGGGCCTTGGCGCCCTTGGGGATCATGTAGGTCGTGCAGATGACGTGGCTCTGGCCGACCTTCCGGTTCTCGATGTCGACCGGGTCCTCGCAGCCGGGCAGCTTGTGGGGGGCGCCGATGAGCACGCCACCGCGCTGGCCGTCCGCGGAGATTTCGGCGCAGATATCCGCCTTCGCCGGGCCCTTGATGATGACGGGCCCCTTGTTCGCGTACTTCACGAACGCGGTGGCGGCGACCAGGCCCTTGGCGTCCTTCGGGTCCCGGACCATTCTCTGCGCCTCGGCCTCGGTTCCGACGTGAACCTTCCGCGCCGCGACCTCATAAGTGACTTTTCCGGACTCTTCCTTGTACTGTCCGGTGCCGCTCTGACCCGGCTTCAGCGCATTCCCGGCAGCCGGAGCGGTCGCGCCCTTATCCGCCTTCGCCGCGGAATCGGCGGAACTCTTCTGCTGGTCCGGGCTCCAGACCAGAGGATTCGCACGGTGAGCTGTCGCCGTCCGGGTGAGGGGAGTTGCGTCGATCGTCAGCCCAACGTCCGGGTGAAATCGCCCCGTTGGACATGCGCGGCCAACGAGTCCCCCGACAGCAGCGACCCGTAACCCGTCGCCGCCCAGAGACTCTTCTCGGCGGGCACCTCGAAGTACGGGACGAGGTGGCCGTCCAGACGCTCCGTCAGCACCGCGGGGGCGCGGCGGGCGCGTACGGCGCGGAGGCACGTGTCGCAGGCGGCGACCCGGAGCTGCTCGCGGCGGCCCAGGGGGCGCCAGGGTATACGGCGCACGGCCGGGCCGTGCAGCGGATGGAAGAAGCACAGCGGGAGGGTGGCCGGAGCCGTGGAGAGCGCCGCACGGCCCTCGGCGATCAGAGCGAACACGCCTGCCAGGTCCGTGACTCCGCGGGCGCGGTCCAGGACCGTACCGGCCGCGGAGTAGGCGTCCAGGGCCCGCTCGACCGCCGCCGGATCGCCCTCGGCAGCGCGCGCCTCCTCGCCCAGCCGCACCACCTCCTCGGTGGCCCGGTCGCGGAGCCCGTCCTCGTCCGCCTTGTGGGCGGCGGCGAAAACGGACCGCGGCATCGCGAACGGCGTGGCGAGATCGCGCAGCCGCGAGCGGCGCCGCAGCAGCAGCCAGGCCGCGGCCAGCACCAGCAGCGGACCGGCGACCAGTGCCACGATCCGTACCACCGGCGAACCACCGTGCGCGGCGGGCTTCTTCGCCGTCCCGCTGCCCGACGACGTGCCGTAGCGGGCGGTGAGCCGGTCGTAGACCTTGTCGCCGTCGCCGGCCTTGATGATGTCTATCGCACGGGAGATGCGCTTCGTCAGCCCCGCGCCCTTCATGGCGTCGTCGAAGAAGATCGAGGCGGCGGCACGCCCCGCCTGGTGGGCGTTGGAGGGCCACTCGTCGGCGGCGATGTCGTCCGGATAGCTCCCGGGCGTGATGAGGATGGCCGGCCCGCCGCCCATCCTGTCGTGCACCACCTGGGCGAGCTGCTCCGACTTGCCACCCCAGCTGTCGCCCTCGACCAGCGGTACCAGCACGACCTTGATCGGCAGACGGGTCTGCTGGATCTGGGTCACCAGCCTGCGCTGGTCGTCCGGCCCGACCGCCGACGAGAGGGACGGGTCGACATAGACGGGGGAGGTGCGCAGCGCGTCGGCGATCTTCTGCCCGGGGCTCTCGGCGGCCGTCCCCGGAGCCGCGGCGCAGAACAGCAGCGCGACGGACGCGGCACCGACGGCGAGGGCGGACCGCAGCGGACGGCGGCAACGAGGGTCACTGGACACCGAAGTACTCCCGTACGTCGCGGGTGAGTTGATCTATTCGGGCGCCGTCGGCGAGCGTGGCCAACGGGCCCGGAAGGGTGGAGTACGGGGCGTAGCCCTGGCGCCCGTAGCCGTCGGAACCGCGCAGCCGCAGCACCGCACCGGGCCTCTCCCGGCACGCCGCGCACACCGGCAGCGACACCGGCTTGCCACCGCCGGCCGGGCGCTTCCGCTCCCGCGCGGTGGCCGCGCCGTGCAGCGGATTGCGGTAGCAGACGTACTCCGCGGCGGCCGGATCCTGAACGGCGGCCCTGCCGACCCGCGCCAGCGTGATCGCGCAGGCGAGCCCGACCGGAGTGGCATCGGCGTCGATCCGGCCGTCGCTGTCGCCGTCGATCAGCAGCGCGGCGGCATCCAGGCACTCCCACGCCCGGCGCCGGGACTCCTCCGCCATCGCGGTCGGCTCCAGGGTGGTGGTGAGGGCGGCGACCTCCTGCCGGGCCGTACGCCGCAACCACGCCGACGTGGGCTCCGCCGGTGCCCCGGACGGCGCACCGGCACCCGCCGGCCGGCGGAGCCCGGTCAGCCACCGGACGATCGCCCACACCGCCACCACCAGACCGAAGAACAGCAGGGCGGCGAGGGAGCCGCTGAACAGCCCCGGAGCGAAGTCGCCGGTGAAGAGTCCGGGCAGCTTCTGCGCCGCCACCGGATCGGCCGCCGGTGACGGCGCGTCCGGCGAGCCCGCGGTCTTGGACACCGGGGCCTTGTCGAGGTACGTGAGCAGCTTGCTCAGCCGCGGGCCGAGCGTCGAGCCGTCGCCCGCGCCGTACTGGAGGTCGTGCGGGCGGTCGAAGAGGTATGCGGCGTCCACAGGGGTGCCGTAGTTGACGATGTCGAGGGAGCCGGACGTCGGGTTGGCGAACACGAAGAGGGCGTTGCGCCGCAGCCGGTCGTGCAGCGACTTCGCCAGCAGTTCCGTACGGCCGCCGGACTCGTCGTCCATGGACGTGGGCAGGGCGGCGACCAGCGTCGGGACATGCAGCGCGCCCAACTGGTCGTGCAGTCTGCTGCGTTGGGCAGTGTCGAGAGGGGACGGGCTCTCGGGGTCGACATAGAGCGGATCGTGCCGCAGACCGTCGGCTACCCGGTCTGCGCGGGCTCGCATATCGGCGGCCGTGGGAACGGAGCCGTCGCCCGAGGTCGTGTCGTGGAACACCAGTGACGCGCCGAAGGCCAGCAGCCCGGCCAGCACCAGCGCACCCAGCCCGAGAGGGAACGACCGCTCAGGTGCGAAGGACCGCTTGCGAGGGCGGGAGGCGGTGTGGCCGGGGCGACTGACGGCCTTGGGGGCGCTGGGCTTCCTGCTTCTGGGTTTCGTGCTGCTGGGTTTCGTGTTGCCGGTCTTGGTGGTGCCTCGTGTCGTAGCGCCGGCCTTGGCGGCACCGGCATTCTTCGGCTCGCCCGCCTTGGCGGAACTCACCTTCGTGCCGGGTGACTTGGTGGCGGCGTACTTCTTCCCGCGGTCGGCGCCGCCGGGGTCGCCGGAACTGCCGGAGCCGCTGGAACCACTGGATCCACCGGGTCCGGTCGGACCGTCGGCGCGGCTGGCGCGGCGGCGACGCATCGCATAGTTCGAGATCAGCAGCGCGGCGAGCGGTACTCCGGCGACCACGGTGCCGGTGAGAAAGCTCTGGTTCTGACGGTCGACCGAGTCGGTGTGCAACTTGGGCGGCTCGTGAGAGTTGTACGCCCCGCCGTATTCGTCCCGGCCCTTCTCGGCGCGTTCATGCGCCTGCCCCGAGGTGAGCACGTCGACGAAGCGCTGGAACGATTCGCGGGGCGTGGCGTCATGAGGCATTTCGTACATCGTGGCCGTGCGGGCGTCGTCGGCACCAGGCACGCTCACGCCGTACGCCTGGACGTTGTCCAAACCCAGCTCGGACACGGAGACATACAGCCCCTTGCGCCCCAGCCGGTCGTGGATCTGGGCGAGCAGACCGGAATCCAGGGCGCCGACGGAGGTGTAGGGGAGGATGACCACGTACGTGGGAACGCCGAGCCGCCGGGCCTCCTTGGCGAAGGCGGGTGCCGTCGAACGTGGCACCACGCGGGGCAGTTCGTCGCTGATATAGACCGGATTGTTCCGGAGCTGCTGGGCGAGATAGGCGGCTTGGGTCGGGGTGTCCGACGCAACGGGCGCGGCGTGCACTGCCCCAGCGGCGAAGAGCACCGCCAACCATCCCGTCACCAGCACGATTCCGGCGCGCAGCACCGCCCCCACCACCCCTCGTTCGTGTTGTCGCCACGACGCTACAGCTCCCGCACGTCGGCCGGTGAACCCTGTGGATAACTTCCCGGCAAAGCCCGTGAGCTGGGGGTCGGCGGGGCGGCGGCCGGGACTGGCGCTTCCCCCGCCCCCTCCCCCTCTCCCTCTTCGGGGGAGGGGGCGGGGGGTGGGTTCGGGGGTGGGGGGAGAGCAGCACCACGTACGAGGGTGAGGCAGATCAACAGCGCGAGGCCCAGGGAGAGGGTGAGCAGACCGGGCACGTCCGGCCGGCGGGTGGGCTGCGGGGTGTCCCGCGGGAAGCGGCGGGAGTCTGGGGGGGGAGGGCGGTCAGGCAGATCGGGACGTTGATGCCGATCGGGACGTTGATGAGGAAGATCCAACGCCAGGAGACCTGGCCGAAGTCCCGGGACGTGGGCGGATGGGGGTGCCGGCCGGGTCGGCCTGCCGACACCCCGAACCCCAGGGGCCTCAACCGAACTTGATGTCAGGGAGAACGAAGGACAACAAGCAGAACAAGCAGAACAAGCAGAACAAGCAGGCCAAGGAGACCAAGGTCAACAAGCAGACCAAGGAGAACGAGGAGCAGGCGCCTGAGCGCCCGCAGCCTCACCCCTTGCTGACCGCCGCCAGGATCTCCGGGAGCCGGGCCACCACCCGGGGAGCGGCCAGGCGCAGCCCCAGGGCCGCGATGCCGAGCCCGTACACCGCGCCGGCCGGCAGCAGGACCCACAACAGGCTCTGCATGCCCGCTATATGGAGCCAGACGGTCAGCGCGATCACCGGGAGGCACAGCACGGCGGCCGTCAGGAAGCCGCCGAAGAGGCTGATCCAGGCGATGCCGGCCTGGCCGGGCGCGACGTTCTTGTTGCCCTCCGAGGGGATCGAGTACGGGAAGAGCGCCGAGGCCATCGCTCCCGTGGCCAGCAGAGCGCCCAGGAGGGCCAGTGAGAGGCCGTAGACCTGCGGGAAGGCCGACCAGGGGCCGACGAGGGCCGCGGTGCCGAGCACGACCAGGGTGACGTATGGGACGGCCACGAGCGCCAGCGTCAGCGCGCGGGCCCGCAGTTCCTGATGGGCGTCCCGCGCACTGGAGATCGTCGAGGCCACCATCCAGAACGCCGAGGTGTCCTGCCCGAACTGGTTGTACATCATCATCCCGAGCAGCGCGGACGACGAGAAGGCGGTGTAGATGCTGCCGTTGCCCTGGACGGCCGAGATGACGGGAACCAGCAGGCCGAAGCCGAGCGCCGACGCCCAGGACATCTTCGACTTCGGGTCGCGCCAGGCGTAGCGCAGCGAACGCAGCATGACCGTGCCCGTACGGCCGCCGGGCAGTAGCCGCGCGAGGCCGCGCTCCCCGCTGCCGGAGCGGCGGGCGCCGTCCTTGTCCGCGGTCTGGAGGGTGGAGGAGTCCGGCGCCGTCATCAGGGTCGTCAGTGTGCGCTGCCACCACCACAGGAGCAGGGCCAGGGCCGCCACGGTCAGGGCGAGGCCGGCCGCAGCGCGCCCGTAGGCGGCGTGGCCGGCGTCGTCGACCGCGCTGATCGCGGAGGCGGGCGGCACCCAGCGCAGGACGTTGCCCAGCGGTTCCAGCATGGACAGGCCGTCCGGGCTGCCCAGTCGGCGGGCGGCGAGGTTGACGGCCTGGGCGCCGATCGCGATGAACAGGCCGCTGAGCACGGCGAGATCGCGGCCCCGGCGGCTGGTCAGCAGCCGCACCGAGGCGGTGGCGACGGCCCGCGCCAGGGTGACGCAGACCAGTACCACCAGGACGACGGCCAGTACGCCGACGGCCGCGCCGGCCGCGCCGTGCGCGACCGAGACGACCGAGCCGGTGACCAGCGCGAGCGTGAAGAGCGGGCCGACGCCGACCAGGGACGCCACCAGCAGCGAGCGGACCAGCGGGCGCGGTCGCAGCGGCAGCATGACCAGCCGGGTCGGGTCGAGGGTCTCGTCACCCGAGGGGAAGAACAGCGGCATCACCGCCCAGGCGAGGGTGAGGATCCCGGTGAGCAGGACGGTGAGCGCGCCGGCATGGGCGTTGCCGCGCAGCGCGATCAGCCCGACCACGAGACCGGCGGCGAACACCAGCGCGCCGACGAAGGAGATGACATACGCGGCGGTGCGCCCGGCGGACTGGCGCAGGCCGTTGCGCAGCAGCGTCAGCTTGAGCCGTATGAAGACGGCGGTCGGCGACGCGGGGGCGGGGGCGGCTGCGGTGCTCATCGGGCGCCGCCGCCCAGCCAGTCGAGGTTCTTCCCGGCGCCGCGGTTCGCGCCGACCAGCTCCAGGAAGGCGTTCTGCAACGAGGGTGCGTCGCCGCGCACTTCGGCGATGGACCCCTGTGCCCGGATGCGCCCGGCGGCCATCACCGCGACCCAGTCACACAGGGACTCGACCAGCTCCATCACATGGCTGGAGAAGATCACCGTCGCCCCGGAGGAGGTGTAGCGCTCCAGGACGCCGCGGATGGTCTGCGCCGACACCGGGTCGACACCTTCGAACGGCTCGTCCAGGAAGAGGATTTCGGGGTTGTGCAGCAGGGCTGCGGCCAGCCCGATCTTCTTGCGCATACCCGTGGAGTAGTCCACGACGAGCTTGTGCTGCGAGCCGGACAGGTCGAGGACGTCCAGCAGCTGGTCGGCCCGCTTGTCCACCTCGTTCCCCGGAAGGCCGCGCAACCTGCCTATGTAGCCGAGGAGTTCGCGGCCCGACAGCCGCTCGAAGAGGCGCAGCCCCTCGGGCAGGACGCCGATCCGGGACTTCACGGCCACCGGGTCGCGCCAGACGTCGTGCCCGCCGATCTCGACCAGCCCGGAGTCCGGCCGCAGCAGGCCCGTCACCATGGACAGGGTGGTGGTCTTGCCCGCGCCGTTGGGGCCGACCAGGCCGATGAAGTGGCCCGCCGGCAGCGTCAGATCGATGCCGTGGACGGCGGTCTGCTCGCCGAACTTCTTCCACAGGCCCTCGATGCGGACGGCGGGCGGGCCGCCCGCGACGCTGCCCGGGGTCGTGACCGACCCGTCCCGTTCGTGCATTTCTTCCGGTTCGCTGGCCACGGCCTGCCCTTCGACGTCCCCGCGCAGGGGCCCGGTCGTGACCCCCGTCCGTGTCCACGATACGGGCAGGCTCCGACACCCCGACGGGGGCTGTGGATCAGCGGCTCCGGGCCGCCGCCGCATCCCGCGCGCAGGCGTACGCCAGCGGGCTGATCAGCTCCTCCGCGTCGGGCAGCCAGCGGTTGCTGGCGGTGGGGCGGCGCGCCCACTGCACCGAGCCGTGCGGCCCCATGCGGGTCGGCGGGGCTGCGATGTACTCGCCCTCGCCGCGGCAGATCAGGTCCAGGGCGGCCGGTGCCCAGCCCAGGTTCCGCACCATGTCGGGCACCTTCGCCGCGGCGCCGGGCAGTACGAGGAAGAGCATCCGGCGGTCGGGGGTGCGGGTCACCGGGCCGAGGGTCAGCCCCATCCGCTCCATACGGGCCAGCGCCAGGCACCCGGCGGTCTCGGGAACGTCGAGCGCCTCGAACGTCCGGCCCGTGGGCAGCAGGATCGACGCGCGCGGCTGCTTGCTCCACATACGGCGGACGGCGGACGCGGTGCCGCTGGCCTGGCCGGCCCAGCCGGGCGCGGTCGGATGGGCGCCGGGCGAGCCGCAGCCGGCGGCGTCGCACGAGCAGCGCGGCGTCTCGCCGTCGTGCTCCAGCCATGCGCCGGGGAACACGTCCCAGTGGCGTTCTTCCGCGTAACGCACCGCAGTGTCGAGCAGCTGCTCGCCGCGCTGCTTGGGGATCTGCGAGGCTCCTGTGACTCCGATGGTCTCTTCCACGCAGATGACAACTGCCCGTGTCACCAACGGTTACGGCCGAACGGGTGACAGCCCCGGCGCATCGTTCTGGCACGTGGGGCGCATGGATGCACCGATGGGGGCGCGTGTGCGGCCGGGGGCCGGGGAGCGGGTAGCCACCTGCATGACGGGCGGAGAGGCCGCCCGGCGGCAGCCCGCGGGCAAAAGGGGAGCTCTGCGCCGCGGCGCCGCGACCGGTGCACGGACACCGCACGCCTTCCCCTCTCGTGGATCAGCGCCTCGCACCTCGGAACTTCGGCCGTGGGACTTCGCTCGACGGCGCACGGGCTTCGCGCATAACGCTCGTATCCCGTGCATCCGCTGCAAAGCGCATGGCCCTGGTTCGTACCCCGCATATCCAGGATGTCTCGGATATCCAGGATATGTACGGGGAATTGATCGCGGGGAACGGCGTTCGCCGGTGAACGCGCAGCAGTAACAGCAGTACAGGGGGTACCACATGGCCGCCAGGCCACTCGTCGCGCGCCAGCCCAATGAGCGGCTGCAAGCGCTCATCCAGGAAGCCGCCTGCTCCAACGCGGGGCTGGCTCGCCGCGTCAACATGTGCGGCGCGGAACACGGTCTCGATCTGCGCTACGACAAGACCTCCGTGGCCCGTTGGCTGCGCGGGCAACAGCCACGGGGCCGCGCCCCGGCCGTCATCGCGGAGGCACTCGGCCGCAAACTGGGACGTACGGTCACCATCGACGAGATCGGGATGGCCGACGGCAAGAACCTCGCGTCCGGGGTGGGACTTCAGTTCTCGCCGACCGTCCTCGGGGCCATCGAGCAGGTCTGCGAGCTGTGGCGCAGCGACGTCGGGCGCCGGGACTTCCTCAGCGGCTCGACGGTCGCGGCCTCCGCGCTCGTGGAGCCCAGCCGGGACTGGCTGATCACCGGGGCGGACACCCAGGTCGCCCGCAACGCCGGTGCCAGAGTGGGCGTTTCGGACGTCGCGGCGGTGCGTGCCATGACCACGGCGCTCAGTGAACTCGACCACCGCTTCGGCGCCGGGCACGTCCGCCCGGTCGTCGTGCACTACCTCAACAGCGTCGTCTCCGGCCTGCTGGCGGGCTCGTACCGCGAGGCGGTCGGGCGGGAACTCTTCGCGGCCGTCGCGCGGTTGACGGAACTGGGCGGCTACATGGCCGTCGACACCGGCCAACCGGGCCTGGCGCAGCGCTACTACATCCAGGCGCTGCGGCTGGCGCAGGCGGCCGGCGACCGCGGCTACGGCGGCTATGTGCTCGCCGCCAGCATGAGTCATCTGGCCGCGTCGCTGGGCAACCCGCGGGAGATCGCACAGCTCGCGCGGGCCGCCCAGGAGGGCGCGCGGGGGCAGGTCACCCCCCGGGCGGAGGCGATGTTCTGCGCGGCCGAGGCCCGCGGGCACGCCCTGCTGGGCGACGGCCGGGCCTTCCAGACGGTGGCCGGCCGGGCGCTGTCCGCGATGGAGCGCGCCGAGGCGACCGCCGGCACTGGCGACGACCCGGACTGGATCGGGCACTTCGACCGGGCGTATCTGGCGGACGAACTGGCCCACTGCCACCGGGATTTGGGGCAGCCGGGGCCCGCCGGGCAGCGGGCCAAGGAGGCGCTGGACGGCCATCCGGCGGACCGTGCGCGGCGGCGGGCCATCGGGATGGTGCTGCTGGCCAGCGCCCAGGTGCAGCAGCGCGAGATCGAGCAGGCATGCCACACGGGCACGCAGGCGGTGGAGCTGCTGACCGGGCTGCGCTCGGACCGGGGCGCCGAATATCTGGACGACTTCCAGCAGCGCCTGGAGCCGTATCAGGACGAACCCGTCGTAAGGGAATTCGCCGCACGGATGGAACTGCGCGCCGCGGCGGCGTGAGCAACGCCTCAGGAGCGCCGGAGAAGAGAGCGGAGACACGAGGAACAGGACGGAGAGGAGGAGGGGACGCGAGGCGCGTTCGGCCCTCCGCTGCGGGGGCGGACCGGGATTCCGGCCCGCCCCGTCTGCGGACGGCGCGCCCGGGCGGCGCCCGTGGGGACGGAGGGGGTGGTGACCTGGACACATGGTCGAACGTCGCTGCGAACCGGTAGCGTGCAGCCGACGATCCCGTAGGTCTGCACGATGGTAGGAGTCCCGGTGACGCAGAGCGGACAGGGTCACGACCCGCAGAATCCTGCGGCCGGCCCGGCCAGAGAGGGCGTAGTGCTGCCCGCGAGTGGCGGCGACGCGTGGGCGCCCGACCAGCAGGCCGCGCCGCCGGCCGGCCAGCCGTGGGGCCAGCCCTGGGGTCCCGGGCAGCCGCCCGCGCGGCAGCCGGGATACGAGCAGGGGCAGCCGCAGCCGTACGGACAGGCGCCGGGGCACGGTTTCCCCTCCGCCCCGTCCCCGGGACTGCACCCGGCCGCCCCGGCGTCGGCCCCGCTCCCGGAGGCGCAGCAGCAGCCCGCCGCCTCCCTGCCGCCGCAGAGCCAGGGATTCCCGCAGGGGCAGCAGCCGCTGCCGCCCATGCCGAGCGCGCCGCCCGCAACGCCGCCGCAGGCGCCCGGGCAGCCGGCTCCGGCGCCCGCCGCCCAGCACGCCGGCGCGCCGCTGCCGCCCGCCGCCGCGGACGCCGAGGCGACCGCCCTCATACCCTTCGGCGCGCAGGACTCGCAGCCGGCGTCCGCCGACCAGGGCGCGCCCGGCGCCCCCGCGGCCCCGTTCGGCGCCCTGCCGCCCGAGAGCGGCCCGTCCGCCGCCCAGCCCCCGGCCCAGCAGTACCCGCAGCATCCGGACCCGTTCGGGCCGCAGGCCGCGAACCCGTCGGCCGCCTCCGGTGAGCTGGTCCGCGCGACCCGGCAGGCCGGTGCGCCGCTGCCCCCCGCCGCCAACGAGGCGACCACCGTCCTTCCCCCCGTCACCGGCGGCCCCTCCGGCGCCCCCGGTGCCGCCCCGCTGCCGCCCGAGGCGGCCGGCGAGTCCACCCAGCTGCTGCGGCCGGTCCGGCAGAACCAGGGCCCGGCGCAGGGGCAGCCGCTGCCGCAGTTCCAGCCGATGCCCGGCGCGGCGCCCGCGGACGCTGCGGAGGCCACCCAGCTGCTCCCGCCGGTCGGCGGCGGCATGCCCGCCCCGCAGTCCGGTGCCGCCGCGTACGCCACCGCCCCCGGCGCGCCCGGTGCCCCCGGCAACCGCGCGACGCCCGCCGAGTTCGAGGGCCTGTTCCGCGCCGAGCCGGCCGCGCCGGGCGCCGTCCCCGCACCGGACTCCACCGCGCAGCTGCCGCGCTTCGAGGACCCCGGCCGCCCCGCGTACGGCCAACAGAGCGGCTACGGCCGGCAGTTCCCGCCCGGTGGCGGCCTCGACCAGCCCGCGGCCTACGAGGACGGCGGCGGCCGAGGACGTGGCAAGCTCCCCCCTGCCGTGATCATCGGCGTGATCGTCGTGGCGCTCGCGGGCGCCGGACTCGGCCTCGGCTGGGCGCTGAGCAGCGGCAGCGGCGACGACCCCGGCACGAAGCGGGACCCGGGCACGAGCACCGCCAAGTCGGCGAAGGACAACGGGTCCAAGGCGACCGGCGACCCGGCCGAGGCCCAGGCCAAGGGGCTGGACGCGCTGCTCGGCGACAGCAACAACAGCCGCTCCTCGGTGATCGGCGCGGTGCAGAACATCAAGAGCTGCAGCAATCTCGACGGTGCGGCCAAGGACCTGCGGTCCGCCGCCGGCCAGCGCAACGACCTGGTCACCCGCCTCCAGCAGCTCCCCGTCGACAAGATCCCGAACAGCGCCCAGCTGACCGCCGCGCTCACCAAGGCCTGGCAGTCCTCGGCCGCCGCGGACAACCACTACGCGGCCTGGGCCGACGAGGCGGCCGGCAAGAAGGGCTGCGACGACGGCCACCCCAAGGGCGGCAAGGAAGCCGGGCAGGGCAACGCGGCCAGCGGCGACGCGACCAAGGCCAAGCAGGAGGCGGCGGGCATCTGGAACCCGATCGCCCAGAAGTACGGCCTGACGCAGCATCAGCCCGAGCAGCTGTGAACCGCCGCACGGGCGAGGCGGCTCAGCGCCCGACCGATGGGTCATGTTCGGAAAGGCCCTAGGGGCCGTCCGGTCGGACGGAACCGTCCGGCCGGGTGGGTCTGCCCGGCCGGCTGTCAGTTGCCGTCGTCCGTGCGCCGCCGCTCCAGCGTCAAGGTGACGTTCACGAAGCCGTCCTGGGCCGCGACCAGTTCGCCGTTGCGGACGACCTGATACGTCACCATGCCGTTGACGATGCGCGGGTAGTCCGTGACGGCCAGCATGTCGTCGTTGCGCCAGCGCAGCTTCGGCGTGAGACCGCCGGTGTCGATGGCGCGGTCGCCGCGGTCCAGGGTGGTCTGGAGGGCGTGCCCGGTGATGTCCTCGACACCCGCCTCGTCGAGCTGCCGGATCACCGCGCTCAGCACCGTGTAGGCGATCCAGGTCGTCTGGACGCCCTGGTCGGCCGGGTCGATACGGCTGTCGTCGAAGGCTTCCTCGTTGATGACCCGGCGCATCGGCAGCCAGCGCGGATCGCCGGCGACCGGGTACCAGCCGGTGATGTCCGCGCCCTCCAGAGGGCCGGAGGCGCCGCCCGTGCGGTTCACCGTCGACTGGTCGACGCTGCCCAGTACGGACGCCACCCGCACCTTGGGGCTCTGCTCCTGGAGCCGCCGGAAGGAGTCGAAGAAGGTGTCCGTGTGGTCGCCCAGGGAGGCGGAGACGCAGGAACCGGTCGCCTCGCCGCCCGCGTCGGCCGTCCCGTAGACGGCCGGGTCCGCGCCCACCGCCTTCAGGGCGGCGGTCACCTGGGGCGAGTAGTCGGTACCGTCCTCGGGCGCCTTGACGTCCTTGGCCGGGGCGCGGCTGCCGCTCTGCAGCCCGGCGTCCAGCAGCGACGGCATCTGGTCGCCCTGGATGCTGTCCGGGCGGACCAGCGCCACCCGCTTGCAGTCGCCGGCCAACTGGCGCCCGTTCCCGGCCAGGAGGGCGGCCTGGCCGCCGTTGACCGGATACGAGAGCGGGCTGGCGAACTCCTCGTCGGAGGCGCCGTACCCGCCGATGAACGGGATGCCCGCGACCTCCAGCGGGGACATGAACGAGCGGCCGTACTGGCTGTACGAGCCGACGACCGCCACCGCGCCCGCGTCCACCGCGCGCTGGGCGCACCGGGTGGCCTGCGCCGAGTCGTTGCGCTCGTTGCAGGTGAGGACCTTTAAGGGGTGGCCGGCTATCCCGCCGTGCGAGTTGACCCAGCGGGCGTACGCCTCCGCCATGGCCGGCATGCCCGGCATGTTGGTCGTCTTGGTGCCCTCGGGGGCCCAGGTCATCACCGTGACCGGCTCCTTGTCCCCGGAGCCGCCGCCGAGGACGGAGCCGCAGCCCGAGAGCAGCGACGCGACGACCGCCGTGCACACCGCTGCGGAGGCGACCGCGGAGGTGTGGGGGAAGGGGCGGGGGGAGGGGCGTCGCCGACCGGTCATGACTCGGCAGCCTGCCGCTTTGCCCGGAACGTGCGAGTGACGTCCGGGTAACCGACGGTGACGGAGAGGTGAACTCCGGGGGGCCGCTTGAGATCATCGGGGCGGAACGTACGATCGAATGCTGTGCAAGGTTCGGAGAAGTCTTCCCGTCGCGGGCGCCGCTCGACCACCATGGGCGGTATGCCACTCACTGACATGCCGTGGTGGCGCTGGCGCAGCAATGTGCGCTCCGCGCTGCACATGCTCTCCGACCCCGTCTTCCAGCAGCAGACCTGGCTGCCCGGTCGGCCCGGGTACGGAGACGTCACCGACGCCGTCTACCGGCTCGTCGAGGACACCTGGCTGGACAACTGGTCCGCCGACAAGTACGTCGGCACGATCTTCCGCGACGCCCAGGAGGCGCAGCTGGTCGACGCCGCCGTGCTGCGGGTGCTGCGGATCATGCACCAGGTGGGGGCCGACGCCCCGGTCACCGCGTACATGGAGCACCCCGGCTGGCCCGACGCCGTACGGGCCGCCCGCGAGGCGCATGTGCACCTGGCGGTGGCGGACGGCGAGAATCCGGACACCGTCCCGCACTCCCTCGAAGCGCTGGCCGTCATGACCGGCGCTCTGCAGGGCCCGGCGTGACCGGTGCCCAGGACGCCCCGGTCCGGCCCGGCCCGCGGATATGCGACCCTATGAGGTCATGAGCGAGTCGCAGCCCACCCAGCCCGGTCAGCACGATCGAAACGACCAGTACGTCCTCACCCTGTCCTGCCCGGACAAGCAGGGGATCGTGCACGCCGTGTCCAGCTATCTCTTCATCACCGGCTGCAACATCGAGGACAGCCAGCAGTTCGGCGACCGGGACACCGGGCTGTTCTTCATGCGGGTCCACTTCAGCGCGGAGGCGCCGATCACCGTCGAGAAGCTGCGGGCCAGCTTCGCGGCGGTCGGCGACTCCTTCGCGATGGACTGGCAGATCCACCGGGCCGACGAGAAGATGCGGGTCGTCCTGATGGTGTCCAAGTTCGGGCACTGCCTGAACGACCTGCTGTTCCGCTCCCGGATCGGCGCGCTGCCGGTCGAGATCGCGGCCGTGGTCTCCAACCACACCGACTTCGCCGAGCTGGTCGGCTCGTACGACGTCCCCTTCCACCACATCCCGGTCACCCGCGACACCAAGCCGGCGGCCGAGGCACAGCTCCTGGAGCTGGTGCGGAAGGAGGGCGTCGAGCTGGTCGTGCTCGCCCGCTACATGCAGGTCCTCTCCGACGACCTCTGCAAGGCCCTGTCCGGCCGCATCATCAACATCCACCACTCCTTCCTCCCGAGCTTCAAGGGCGCCCGCCCCTACCACCAGGCGCACGCCCGCGGGGTCAAGCTCATCGGGGCCACCGCGCACTACGTCACCGCGGACCTCGACGAGGGCCCGATCATCGAGCAGGAGGTCGAGCGCGTCGGCCACGAGGTCACGCCGGACCAGCTCGTGGCGATCGGCCGGGACGTCGAGTGCCAGGCGCTGGCGCGCGCCGTGAAGTGGCACAGCGAGCGGCGCGTGCTGCTCAACGGAAGCCGCACGGTCGTCTTCGCCTGACGCACCCCCTCGCGACGGCGCGGCCCGTCCCCAGGCCCGGGAACACCCGGCCAGGGGACGGGCCGCGCCACGTGCGGACCGCGGCCGGCCGATCAGAGGCGGGACAGCGCCGCCGTCGCGAACAGCACGTCGCGGATCGCCTCGCGCTCGCCGTGCTGTCCCACCGCGGTCTCCTCGGGGGAGATGTGCCCGGCGGCCAGCTGGCAGAACTCGTCGCTGTCCAGGGCGATATGGGCGACGGTGCACTCCGGCGAACCGAGCGCCGCCGGGGAGTCCAGGGCTATGTACCAGTGGCCGCCGCCGTTGCCCTCGACCTCCAGATGGAGCGTACGGCCCGGGGCGCCGGCCGCCACCAGCCCCTGCGCCGGCGCCGCGAGCCCGGCCCGCCGGCGGTCGGCCAGCGTGACCGGCAGCAGCCGTGCCGCGAGGTCCACCAGCAGGTGCAGATGCCCGGCGGCCGGCGGCTCGTACGGGTAGTCCACCGCCTCCGCGATGTCGCCGGCGTGCACCCAGCACTCGAAGGCGCGGTCCAGGAAGGAGTCGCGCAGGGCGAGGCTGAACCTGCCGTAGGGCACGTTCAGTTCGGCGGCGCCGCCGCCGGCGAAGGAGACCGTTCTCGTCAGCGCCTGGCTCTGCTCGCGCCACGGATCGTGGACGCCGAGCGGGCCCGTCTCCTCGCCCGCGCTGCGCCAGTACGCCTCGGTGCGGCGCCGCGGGCTCGGGGTGTCCGGCGGGGCCGCGGCACCCAGCGGATCGGGCAGCCCGAGGGCCGTCGCGACCAGCCCGTCCACCGCCATCAGATGCCCGATGACCCCGCCGACCGTGGTCTCGCGCTCGACCGGCCGCTCACCGTCGAACCAGCGCAGCCGCACCGGCGCCCGCCACTCCGACTCGCCCATGTCCCGCAGCAGCGCGTCCAGTTTGGCGGTCTCCGCGTCGTACGGCGTCGCCCAGTCCGGTACCGGAATGCGCGCCGGGCGGCGGCCCAGGCAGCCCTCCAGCACCCGCGAGCGCAGCAGCGGATCGAGATCGAGGCTGTCCGCGGGGTGCAACAGCCCCACCGCGTCGCGCAGCCGCAGCGCCTCCTCCGCGCAGGCGGCGCAGTCGGTCAGATGCTCCTCGACCGCGGCCGTCTCCTCCGGCGAGCAGGCGGCCAGCGCCCAGGCGCCGAGCAGGGACTTGAGCACCCTGTGCGGCGGGGTGCCGCCCGGAGCGGGGAGGGGCGGGTGGTGGTGCGGGTCCCGGGCGTCGTCGGTCACGGGGTCGTCATCGCTCTCGTACTCCGGATCGACGTCGTGGGGCGGGTCGGGGTCGGGCCCCGGGGCGGCACCGGGCTCCTGGGCGGGGCGGGGCTCCGGCAGGCCGTGCGGCAGGCCCGTGATGGCGTCGCCGAGCATCTCGGCGAACGACGCGGGCGGGCCCGGCGGGGTGTCCGGCAGCGGGCCGCGGTCCTCCGCGGCGGGCCGCGGTGACGGTATCCGCGGCCGTTCACCGTGCCCTTCGGGGTGCTCCCGGTCGTCCCACTCGTCCGGGCCCCTCACAGCGACCGCCCAGGGCCCGGACCGGGCGGTGAGTACGGGGCGTGCGAGGGGCGGGCGGGATGCGCCCCCCGGGAGGCGGTGCGGCCGAGCGGGACCGCGGGCAGGGCCTGGTGGTTGTGCGCGGTGGACAGCAACTGGAGGCCCAGGCGGAGCCGGCGCCGCGCCTCGTCCTCCGTGACGCCCAGGTCGGCGGCGGTCTGGCGGTAGTCCCGGCGCTGGAAGTACGCGAGTTCCAGGGCGTCCCGGAGCGGGGCGGGCATGGACGTGACGATGTAGTCGGCGCGGGCGGCGGTGGAGGCCTCGTGGATCTTCCGCTCTATCTCGGCGGGCGCCGGGGCGTCCTCGCCGCAGTCGCGCGCCGAGGCGGCCTCCGTCTGGCGCAGCCGCTGGACGGCCTGCTGGCGGGTGACCCCGGCCACCCAGGAGCGCAGCGAGCCCTGCTTGGGGTCGTACGCGTCCGGGTGCTCCCAGATGTAGCCGAACACCTCGCGGGTGATGCGGTCGGCGGCGTCCCCGTCGTCCAGGACGCGGTAGGCGAGGCTGTGCACGAGCGAGGCGAAGCGGTCGTAGAGCTCACCGAGCGCGGCTGCCTCGCCGCGGGCCAGCCGCTGCTGCATCCGCCTGTCCCAGCGCGGTGGTGCGTCGTGTCCCATGGGACCCCCATCCCTGCCCGTCGCGGCCGGGCTCACACCTCGGCCGCCGCCTCTCACCGTGACCTGTTGCGTCACTCCCGCTCACTCTCGTACCCGCCAGGGTCCCTCCGCGCACGATCCACGGTGCCTCACCCGGACCGGCGGGGCACCGGACCCCGTCGGTCCGTCCGGCGGCCACCGGATCCCGTCCGTCCGCCGGATACGGTGCGTGCGCACGCCGTGACACCGCATCGTGACACCGAATGTAGTGCGCGGGTCCGACACCGCATGCGTCTTTGCGGCAAAGCCCGCCCGCAAGGGCGATGCGGATGGTAATGGCGTGATGACGGTGTGGTGGTGATTCCCGATCGCACGCGACCGAACCGGGAGAGGATCCGATGGAAGCCGGTTGAAACGGAATGATGCGGACTGTTTGTGCGCGTTTCAACCCATGTGTTATGCGCGTGTGACCGGTCGCGGGCGAAAACCCGTCGCCCCGTGGGCATAGCCTTATGGGGGAACGGCCCGCCGCGCCGAGGATCCGGAAGAGTTTCGGGGGAGAGAGGCCGGGCAGTCGAGCCGGGGAAGGGTGGGTTCCGCGTGCAACGGGGGCGCATCCGGTCCGAAAGCGAGCGAAAGGCTTCGAGCGCGTGTCGTTGAAGGTGGCAGAGGACGAGAAGGGCCCCTGGGCCGTACTCCAGGTCTCCGGCGAGATGGACCTGGTCACGTCGCCTGCGGTGCGCCAGCATGTGCACGACGCGGTGGCCGACGGCCGGCGGTCCCTCGTGCTCGATCTCTCCGAGGTCCGGTTCTGTGATTCCAGCGGTGTCGGCGTGCTGATCGCCGCCCGCCGCCTGATGCGCTCCTGTCAGGGGCGGCTGCGGCTGATCCTGCCCGCGCAGGGGGCCGTCGACGGCTCCCACGTCAACCGCGTCCTCGCCGCGCTCGGCGTCCGCCGGCTCTTCGAGGTCTACCCCGACCTGCGCACCGCGGTGGACGAGACCGCGGCACCGCTGTCCGCCTGAAGGCCGCCCGCACCGCGGCCCCGAAAGGCCCCGCGGCCCCCTTCGCCTTCACCGTCACCCTCTCCCGTACGGGAGTTGTGCCCGTACGACGAAGCCGCCGTCGGACGTGGGGCGCGCCTCCAGCGTCCCGCCCAGGCTCTGCGCGCGCTCCCGCAGCCCCACCAGGCCGTGGCCGCCGCCGGGCAGCGCGGGCGCCGTCGCGGTGGCGTCCGGCGGCCCGTTGCGGATCTCCACCAGCAGCCCCGCCTCCGCCCCCTCCGCCGCGTCCGGCGGCTCCACCGCGTCGATCCGGACCCGCACCCGGGCCCCGGGCGCGTGCTTGCGGACATTGGTCAGCGCCTCCTGGACGGTGCGGTACGCGGCCCGCTCCACCGTCCCCGCGCCGCTGGGCCGGCCCGCCCCCGCCATGGCACCGCCCTCGTACGTGACGTCCAGCGCGCTCATCTCGATCAGCCGCGGCAGCTCGTCCAGGTCCGGCTGCGGCGCCAGCTCGCGCGCCTCCTGCGCGTCGCCGCCGGCCGCCCGCAGGACGCCGACCATGTGCCGCAGCTCCTCCAGCGTCCGGATCGACAGCTCGCGGATGGTCCGCGCGCCCGTACGGGCCGCCTCGTCCGCCGTGCTGACCTGCACGGCGCCCGCCTGGAGGCTGATCAGGCTGACCTGATGGGCCACCACGTCGTGCATCTCGCGGGCGAGCCGGGCGCGTTCGGTGGCCTTCACCCGCTCCGCCAGCAGCCGGTCCTCGCGGCGCATGCTGCGGGTCAACTCCTCTATATGGGAGGCCAGTTCGCGGCGCGTGCGGACGAGCAGGCCGAGCGCGATGGGCGCGGCGGAGGAGACCGTCGCGTCGATCAGGACCTGGGTGTTCTCGCGGTACGCGGTCGGGTCGAAGTCGGAGATCGGGTACGGGAGGAAGTGCGCGGCGATCAGCAGCAGCGCGCAGCCGACGAGCCGGACGCGGCCGGGCCGGCGCACGGCGAGGGTGTAGAGGGCGATCATCGGCGCGAACCAGATGTAGCCGATGTACAGGCCCGGCAGGGTGACCAGGAACACCGGCAGCGGCCAGCGCCGGCGCAGCAGCAGCGCCGCCGCGGCGGCCACCGAGACGCCCAGTTCCAGGGCCATCCCCAGCCCGTTGACCAGCAGTGCGTCGGCGATCGAGAGCAGCACCGGCACGACGACCGGGCCGATCCGGAGCAGCCACCGGGCCACCCGGCCGAGGGCGAGCGCCCGCACGCGGTCCCGCAGGCCCCGCCCGCCGCGTATCCGGGACGCACCGTCCCCGGAACTCACCACGCCCCCCGCGGATCCCCCGCCACCAGCCCCGCGCGGTCGGCGACGATGGCCGCCTGGATGCGGTTGATCCCGCCCAATTTGCCCAGCAGCGCGCGCACATGGTCCTTGACGGTGCTCGGCGCCAGCCCCATCCGGTCCGCGATCTGCGCGTTGCCCAGCCCCTCACCGAGCAGCGCCAGCACCTGCGACTCCCGCGGCGTCAGCCCGCTGACCGCACGGGCCGCCGCGGCCTGGTCCTCGGCCGTCAGATAGCCGCCGATCACCGCCCGGGTCACCCCCGGGTCCAGCACGCTCCCGCCCGCCGCCAGCGTCCGCACCGCCCGCACCAGTTGCTCCGGGTCCGAGTCCTTCAGCAGGAAGCCGGCCGCGCCCTCGCGCAGCGCCGCCGTCAGGTACTCCTGCGCGTCGAAGGTCGTCAGCATCGCCACCGCGGGCGGCTCCGGGGCGGCGCGCAGCCGGCGCAGCACGGTCAGCCCGTCCACGTCCGGCATCCGGATGTCGAGCAGGACCACTTCCGCGCCGCAGCGCAGCACCGTCTCCACGGCCTCCGCCCCGCCGCAGTCCGCGACCATCTCGATGTCCGGGGCGGTCCCCAGGATCATCCGCAGTCCGGACCTGACGAGCCGCTCGTCATCCACCACAGCGACACGGATCACCGGCCGCCCCTTTCTCCTCCGCACCCATCCGAGCCCCCGGAACCGCCCGGCGCTGCGCGACTCCGTCCCCCTGCCGACGGGTCCCCCTCGCGACGGCCCCGCACCCCCGCCGACCGGCGGGGGTGATCCCGCGACCTGTGGAGGATGCCGCGGGGAGCACCCGCGGGCAGAGTGGTTCTCATGCTGCACCACTGAAGAGGCCACAAGCCCAGGACGCGTTGCAGCTCACATCGACGGCCGCCGCGGCCCCCACACGCGGCGGCCGTTCCCGGCGTGCGGGGGCGGCCCGGAGGGGGACCTCTCCCGCACGGCCGCGGAGGCTCAGGAGGCCCGGTGGCCGCCGTCTCCGGCGCCGTCCTCGTCCTCGGCGTCCGCCAGCCGATCCCCTCGGCTCTCCGCGACGCGTACGGCGTCGTGCAGCGCCGTGCTGAGCTGCGCCGACAGGAACCGCAGCTGCCGCGCGTCGGCCGCCGGATCGTCGATCACCGCCCGCGCGTGCTCCAGCAGCCCGGCCCCCATCCGCAGTTGCAGTGCCTCGACCTCGTCGGCACGGCGGGAGACGAAACCGCCGCCCGCGCGGTCGGTGAGCAGATAGCAGGGCCGGCCGTCGGGCCCGCTCCAGGGGAGCAGGCGGGGGGTGCACGGTGTGGGCATGGGCGGCCTCCATCTGCGTACTCGACAGGCCGGCAACGCTAGGCGGCAACGACCGGTGCGAACAGTGACGCCCGGTGCCACTTCGCGCCAGCACTAGGACGCCATGTCCTGGCTGAGCCCCGGAGCCGAACCGACCCACGCGCTACGCGTGCAGGTCGAGCCGGTCGGCGAGTTCCGTGAGGGGGGAGGCGCGGCGCCGTTCCCGGCCGCGGAGGTCGGCCACGAGGCGGAGGCTCGTGGAGTGGTAGCGCATCCACTCCGGTGCCGTGCGCTCCGCGGTCAGCAGTGCCGCGACCGCGGCGTCGTCCTTGTCCAGGTCCGCGTAGGCCAGGGCGCGGTCGACATGGAACCGTGCGCGCCACGTCGGAGGCAGCGTGTGCAGCTCGGGTACCGTGCGTGCGGCGCGCAGGGCCGCGGCGCTCTCCTCCATCTCCACCAGGAAGTTGACCTTGGCCACGCCTGCGTTGGTCGGGCCGAACGGTGTCGCGTAGTCGAGACGGTCCACGGTGATCCTGGCCGCTGCCGCGGTGGCCATGGCGAGCAGCTCGTGCACGGTGTCCCGTCGTTCCCGGCGGACGGCCGCGGTGGCCGCGCGGAGCAGCAGGATTCCCCACAGCGCCAACTCGACCGGCGGGGAGCGAAAGCCCGGCTCGATGCGCTCCGCCGCCTTCAGCGCGACGCGCTCGGCGTCGGCCAGCCGTCCCTGCTTCGTCAGGACCCAGGCGAGGCTGGAGAAGCCGACGGTCTCCAAATGCGGGTCGTCTCCTTTGGCCGCTGCCGCCATCGCCCGTTCGAGGGCCGTGAACGCGGCGTCTTCCTTGCCCAGCGCCGCCAGGGTCGTCGCGGCGACCTGATACGCCTCGGCCAGTACCGACTGCGCCGCAGCCGCCTCGCTTCCCGTGGCGGCGTGCGCCACCGCCTTGGCATCCTTGATCAACTGCGGTAGCAGTGCGCCGATTTCCGCCATCCGCCCCTCCCGGCGGATGCGTTCCGTCGACCGCAGCGCATCCTGCAACGCCGCGATGCCCGGCGGGTCCTCGGGGTCCGGTTCCTCGCCCAGCAGCTCGGACACCGGGGAGACGGCCTGACGCAACGCCAGGACGGACGGCTGGTCCCCCTCGCCGCGCACCTCGAACGTGGCGGGCTTGCCGACGAGCGCGGAGGGCTCCACGTCCAGGGCCTTGGCCAGCGCGTTGAGCGTGCTCAGCCGAGCCGTCTGCCGTACGCCCTGTTCGAGCTTGCGCACGACGTCGACGGACAACCCGGCCCGCTCGGCAAGCCCTTCCTGCGTCAGCTTGCGCCGTAAGCGCAAGCGGGCGATGCGGTCCCCGATGCCGGGTTCCTCGTGGAACAACTCCATGGCCACCCCCGCGAGACGGACGTACCGTCCACGCTACGCCTGCGCGGCGTGGGGGAACGAGTCACTCGGTGGTGGGAGAGGCGGCCTCGCCGTACGTCTCCGGGGCGCCGAACCCCCGCCCCGTGGCCAGGACGACGACCGAGGTCATGGCGGCCAGGGCGTAGGCGGTCGTGGCCATGGAGAGGGCGCCCTCGGGGGTTTCGAAGGACTGGTTGAAGAAGTCCGTCACGGTCAGCCAGACGACCGTGCGGACGGTGAGGTAGAGCTCCATCGCGGCGAAGACGAGGAGCGCGCCGCGGATGTCGCGGCGGGCGCGGAGGGCCAGCACGCCGAGGACGAGGAGGACGACCACCGAGCCCGCGGTGGTGAATTCGCTGGACGCGGCCACGTTGAGGGTGCCGAGGACGGAGCCGTCGACGACGCCGCGAAGGTAGCGGGCGGCGTCCATGCCGGGGGTCGTCAGAGTGCGCACGGTCAGGGCGAGGCGGGCCAGGCCCATGAGGAGGAAGAGGACGCCGCAGATGCGCGAGAGGCGGCGGGGGCGCCCCCTGGAGGGCGGCGTGGCCCCGCGGCCGGACCGCCACTGCTCCGTCGCGGGGAACATGGCGGCCAGTACGGTCACCGCGACCACCAGGCCCAGCGCCCGGGTCGCCAGCGCCCAGCCGCCCAGCGGGTCGATGCCGTACCGGTCGCGGTAGGCGGCGTCGAAGAGACCGACGCCCTCGCGTACGGAGAGGGCGAGGAGGAGGAAGCCGCACAGGAGGGCGGCGGTGCGGGCCAGGCGGCGGTGCGTGAGCGCGAGGCCGGCGGTCGCGAGGAGGGCGGCGGTGAACGCCCATTCCCAGGGGCCGACCAGTTGGGAGGCGGGGGAGGCGCCGGGGTTGAAGAGGCCCTCGACGAAGTCCCGGACGGTGCCGTCCCCTTGGATGATGCCGTAGACGGTCCAGCCGATCAGGGCGGTCGCGTAAAGGGACAGGAAGAGGGCGGTGGTGTGGTAGGCACCGTGGTGTTCCGGCGCGGCGCGGGCCGGGTCGGGGCCCGGACGGACGTCCAGCGCTGCGCCGTCCTGCATCGCCATGGCCGATCCCCGTTCCCGTGCTGCCTGTTGCCGTGCCGCGGTGTCCGCCGCCTCACTTTGTCAAGGACGGGCGGAGGGGCGGGGGAGGTTCCACCCCGTGTGTCGTGAGTTGATCATGGCGTATCGGAGGCGGTCGGGTAAGGGCGGGGGCGGGTCGGGCTGCCGCGTCCGTGCACCGCGTGCGGCGGGCCGCCGCCGCTGCCGGGTTGCGATTGCCGCGGCGGGCCGTGGCGCGCGGCCTGCCGGATGGCGGCAGCGGATCACGGCGGGCGCAGGTCAGGGCGGCCTTGCGGTGAACCCGGGGTAACCCGGGGGCCGTTCGGGGGACGCCGGCTTCCGCCCGGCCCCGCCCGCCCCGGCTCCGTGCGGCAAGATAAGGCCATGGGGATCTTCGGGGGCGAAGGCCGGCTGATCGGTGGACGGTACCGCCTGGGCATACGGCTGGGCCGCGGAGGCATGGGGACGGTCTGGCGCGCCGCGGACGAACTGCTGGGCCGTCAAGTGGCGGTCAAAGAACTTCACTTGGACGAGGGCGCGGCAGAGCCCGAGGCGCGGGCGCAGCGGGACCGGGCGATGCGGGAGGCGCGTACGGTCGCCCAGGTCAAGCACCCGAACGTGATCGTGGTGCACGACGTGGTCGAGCAGGACGGCCGGCCGTGGATCGTGATGGAGCTGGTGGAGGGCCCGTCCCTGGCCGACCGGCTGGCCGGCGGCGGACCGCTGGCGCCCCGCGAGGCGGCCCGGATCGGGATCGCGCTGCTGGGCGCGCTGCGCGCCGCGCACACCCGGGGCGTGCTGCACCGCGACATCAAGCCGGCGAACGTCCTCCTGGAGAACGGCACCGCGCGGGTCGTGCTGACCGACTTCGGGGTCGCCCAGGTCCCCGGCGTGACCACGCTGACCGACGTCAACGGCTTCGTCGGCTCGCCCGAATACACCGCGCCCGAGCGGATTTCCGGCCGCGGCGCGGGCCCGGAGGCCGACCTCTGGTCGCTCGGGGTGCTGCTGTGCGCCGTACTGAGCGGGGTGACGCCGTTCCACCGGGACTCGATGGCAGGTGTGCTGCACGCCGTCGTGGACGACGAGATCGAACTCCCGGAGGAGGCGCGGCCGTTGCGCGCGGTGGTCGGCGGCCTCCTGGAGCGCGATCCGCGGCGCCGGCTGGACGTCGCCGAGACGGAGCGGCTGCTGCGCGGCTACCTCCGCACGGGGCGGGCGCCGGAGCGCGGCGGCACGGGCGGGCACCGGGGGTTCGGGCACGGCGCGGGGCGGGGCGGCGGGCCCGCCGGGGAGGGGGCCGCGGGGCCGGCCGCGGCGGCTGCGGCCGGGGCCGGCCCGCCACCGGAGCCCGGAGCGCCGCGCGACCCGTTCCACGACGGACCCGGCGGCGGCCGCCCCAGCGAGCACCCGCCCAGCGAGGACCCGTTCCACCCCGTGGGGGAGGACCCCTTCCGGCCCGGCAGCACGCCGGTGCTGCCCGGCCCGGACGACGCGGCGCCCCCGGCCGGCGCCCGACCCGGGGGCGCGGCCCCCGACCGGCCGCCCGCCCGCGCTCCCGCCCGCCGGACCCCCGGTGTGCCCATCCCGGCGGTCCTCGACGACCGGGCGCTGGCCGCCGCCGCCCGCCCGCACACCGGCCGCACCCGGCTCGCGCTGCTGATCGCGGGCGCCGTGGTCGTCGTCGCCGGTGTCACCGCGGGCGTCATCGCCCTCGTGGCGAACGGGACCGGGAGCGGCGGCGGGACCGTCACCGGCCCGCAGCCCGGCGGCTCCGCGCAGGCGACCGGCCGGAAGGGGGCCACGGGCCCGGCGGCCACCGCCTCGCAGTCCGGCCCCCCGGTCACGGGCACCACCGTGCCTTCCTCGGGGGACGGCGACACCGTCCCGGCGGGCTACCGGATGATCGAGGACCCGGACGGCTTCGCGCTGGCCGTCCCGGTGGGCTTCACCCGCTCCTACGAGAACTCGCGCGTCTACTACTGCTCCGAGGGCAAGCGCTTCCGGATCGGCGTCCAGCTCCAGAAGACGGTGCCGGAGGGGCCGCTCGGCGCGATGCGCACCGCGGACGCCAAGGGCCCCGCCGACTACCCCGGTTACCGCGACGGCCGGGTCACCGAGACCACCCACAACGGCTTCCGGGCCGGGCTCTGGGAGTTCGCCTGGGACGGCAGCGCCCAGGACGCCGGCGCGCGCTATACGTACGACCTCAGCTGGAACGAGGACGGCAAGATGATGGACGTCTGGATCTCCTCGCCGATCGCCTCGCGCATCGAGGCCAAGCGGCACTTCGACGCCGCGGTCGCCACGTTCCGGCTGACCGGCCGGTGAGCGGTCGGTCGGTGAGCGGCCGGGCGGCCCGGGTGCGCAGGGAAGCGGGTCGGCGGGGCGCCCGCGCCGTATCCCACCAGCCCAGCACCATTGCGGCCAGCGAACACTGGCGCGATTGTGTGTGCGCCGTGAAAACCTGTTACTGCCGGGTACACAAAGTGTCCCCGGAGGCATACGCTCGCCCGCATGACGGACTCGCAGGACGCCGGATCGTCCCCCCTTCCCGACTCTGCTCGCACGGGAGGCGCCCCCGCCGCCACCGGCGAGGCCCCGCAGGAGACCTCCGCCGAGGCCGCGCAGGAAACCGCCCCCGAGGCTCCGCGGGAGACCGCCCCCGAGGCCCCCGCCGCGCCCGCCGGAGGCAACCCGGTCGCGGTCGCCGCACCCGGCACCCGTACGGCGGCCGACGTGGTCACCCCGGAGGTGGCCGCCCGGCTCACCCGCGACGTGGTGGGCAGCGGGCAGACCGCGAACCACGCCCCGTTCACCGGCGAGAAGCTGGCCGACCTGCCCGAGTCCACCCCCGAGGACGTCGCCCGCGCCTTCGAGCGGGCCCGCGCCGCCCAGGAGCGCTGGGCGAAGGTCCCGGTCAGGCAGCGCGCCGCGGTCCTGCTGCGCTTCCACGACCTGGTCCTGCGCCGCCAGGCCGAGGTGCTCGACCTGATCCAGCTGGAGACCGGCAAGGCGCGGCTGCACGCCCATGAGGAGGTGCAGGCGGTCGCCGTCGCCGCCCGCCACTACGGCCGCAAGGCCCCCGCCTACCTCCGCCCCAAGGGCCACACCGGTGTCGTGCCGACCCTCACCAAAGTCACCGAACTCCGCCAGCCGCGCGGCGTCGTCGGGCAGATAGCCCCCTGGAACTACCCCTTCGAGCTGACCGTCGGCGACGCCCTGCCGGCCTTCGTCGCGGGCAACGCCGTCGTCATGAAGCCCGACACGGAGACCGCGCTGACCGCCCTGTGGGCCCGTGAGCAGCTCATCGAGGCCGGGCTCCCGGAGGACGTCTGGCAGGTGGTGATCGGCGAGGGCCCGGTCGTCGGCCCCGCGGTCGTCGCGCACGCCGACTACGTCTCGTTCACCGGCTCGACCCGGACGGGCCGGGAGGTCGCCCAGGGCGCCGCCGCCCGCCTGGTCGGCGTCTCCCTCGAACTCGGCGGCAAGAACGCCATGTTGGTGCTGCACGACGCCGATGTGGAGAAGGCCGCCGCCGGCGCCGTCCGCGGCTGCTTCTCCTCCGCGGGCCAGCTGTGCATCTCCATCGAGCGGCTCTACGTCCACGAGTCGATCGCCGACGCCTTCGTCGAGCGGTTCGCCGCCCGCACGAAGTCGATGCGGCTGGGCAACGCCCTCGCGTACGGCGCCGACATGGGCTCGCTGGTCGGCGAGCGCCAGCTGGAGACCGTCACCCGCCATGTCGACGAGGCCGTCGCCAAGGGCGCCCGGCTGGTCGCCGGCGGCCGGCCCCGCCCCGACATCGGCCCGCTCTTCTACGAGCCGACCATCCTGGACGGCGTCGGGGCGCCGATGGCCGTCTGCACCGAGGAGACCTTCGGCCCGGTCGTCTCCATCTACCGCTTCCGTGACGAGGACGAGGCGGTCGCGCTCGCCAACGCCACGCCGTACGGCCTGAATTCCAGCGTCTGGACCAAGGACGGCCGGCGCGGGCGTGCGGTCGCGGCCCGGCTCCGCACCGGCACGGTCAACGTCAACGAGTCGTACGCCGCGGGCTACGGCAGCGTGCAGTCCCCGATGGGCGGCATGGGCGACTCGGGGCTGGGCCGCCGGCACGGCTCCGAGGGCATCCTCAAGTACACCGAGGCGCAGACCGTCGCCCAGCAGCGACTGATGCCGCTGGCGCCGGCCTTCGGGATGGACGACGAGAAGTACGCGCAGTTCATGACCCGCAGCCTGCGCGCGATGAAGGCGTTCCGGTTGCGCTGACGCGGACGATCAGCGCTCGTCACCAGCCCCTCAGGCGGGAAATTCCAGCCTCTCCGGCGATTGGGGAGCGGGGTCCGGGGCGGGGGCGAAAGTTCAGCCCCTCCGGCGATTGAGGAGCGGGGTCCGGGGCGGAGCCCCGAATACGGATACGGAGGTTCCGGTGCCACAGGAGAACGCTGCTCAACACCACACCCCGGACGGGGAGTCCGCCGAGGCCGCCCACAGGGGCGATGCCCACGAGGACGCCGGCTACGACTACGACGTCCTCGTCATAGGCTCCGGCTTCGGCGGCTCCGTCTCCGCGCTCCGCCTGACCGAGAAGGGCTACCGCGTCGGCGTCCTCGAAGCCGGCCGGCGCTTCACCCGCGAGACGCTGCCGAAGAACTCCTGGGACCTCAGGAACTACCTGTGGGCGCCGGCCCTCGGCCTCTACGGCATCCAGCGCATCCATCTCCTCGGCAACGTCATGGTGCTGGCGGGCGCCGGGGTCGGCGGCGGCTCGCTGAACTACGCCAACACCCTTTACGTACCGCCCAAACCGTTCTTCGACGACCCCCAGTGGAAGGACATCACCGACTGGCAGGCGGAGCTGAAGCCGTACTACGACCAGGCCCGGCGGATGCTCGGCGTACGGCTCAACCCGACGATGACCCCGTCCGACGTCCACCTGAAGGAGACCGCCCGGGCCATGGGCGTCGGCGACTCCTTCCACATGGCGCCGGTCGGGGTGTTCTTCGGGGACGGCAAGGACGCCTGTGACGGGGAAGAGACCGGCGGGGAAGAGGCGGAAGAGACCGGTGGGGACGGGGCGGTGCAGGTGCCGCCCGGCGGCGAGGTCCCCGACCCGTACTTCGGCGGCGCCGGCCCCTCCCGCAGGGCGTGCACGGAGTGCGGCGAGTGCATGACCGGCTGCCGGCACGGCGCGAAGAACACCCTCAACGAGAACTACCTCCACCTCGCCGAGCGGGCCGGGGCCGTCATCCACCCGATGACCTCGGTCGTCGCGGTGACCGAGGACTCCCGCGGCGGCTTCGCGGTCCGCACCCTGCCGACCGACAACAAGAAGAAGGGCCGACGAGGAGGGGCGGGGCGAAGCCCCTCGATGAGGGGCGGTGGCCGGGAGACGGGCGGGCGTACGTTCACCGCCCGCCGGGTGGTCATGGCGGCCGGGACATACGGCACACAGACGCTGCTGCACCGGATGAAGGACTGCGGTCTGCTGCCGTACCTCTCTGGCCGTCTCGGCGCGCTGACCCGCACCAACTCCGAGGCCCTGGTGGGCGCCCAGACCGACGACCGCCGCTACCGCAGGCAACACGGCGCGGACCGGGTCGACTTCACCAGGGGTGTGGCGATCACCTCGTCGATCCACCCCGACGAGAACACCCACATCGAGCCGGTCCGGTACGGCAAGGGCTCCAACTCCATGGGCAGCCTGACGATCCTCCAGGTCCCCTACCGGCCCGCCGGCCGCGTCCTCGGGTGGCTCGGCAACATGGCCCGTCACCCGCTGCTGGCCCTCCGCTCGCTCTCCAACCGCCGCTGGTCCGAGCGGACCATCATCGGCCTGGTGATGCAGTCCCTGGACAACTCCCTGACGACCTACCGCAAGCCGAGCGGCATCGGAAAGGGCCTGCTCACCGCCCGCCAGGGCCACGGCGCCCCGAACCCCAACCAGATCCCCGAGGCCACCGAGGCCGCCACCCTGCTCGCCCAGGAGATCAACGGCTTCGCGGGCAGCAACGTCGGTGAGCTGATGGGCACTCCGCTCACCGCCCACTTCCTCGGCGGCTGCCCCATCGGCGCGGACGCCGACCACGGCGTCATCGACCCGTACCACCGCCTCTACGGGCACCCGGGCATCTCGGTCGTCGACGGCGCCGCGGTCTCCGCCAACCTCGGCGTCAACCCGTCGCTGACCATCACCGCACAGGCCGAACGCGCCATGTCCCTCTGGCCCAACAAGGGTGAACCGGACCGCCGCCCGGCCCCCGGCCGCCCCTACGCACGCCTGGCCCCGGTCGCGCCGGTCCGCCCCGCCGTCCCCGAGAAGGCGTTCGGCGCCCTCAGACTGCCGTTCCTGTCCGTACCGCCGGTGCCGCCCAAGAAGTAGCCCGCACAGCGGGCCCATAGCGAAGGGCCCCGGGATCCATCCGCGAGGGGGGGATGCGGACGGCCACGGGGCCCTTGGCTTTCGGTGCCGGCGTCAGGGCAGCGCCGGCACCGACGGGCGGCGCTGGGGGGGGTAGCGCCGCTGGCTTGTGGGTGGTGCGGGGTGATGCGGGATGGTGCGAGGTGTTCCCGGCGCGAACTGGTCGGACCAATGGCAGGCGAGGCAAAGGTCCGCACCGGACGCGGTAAGCGGTTCGTCAAGCATCGTCCTGGATGCGCCTCACCCGGCGCAACCGTTTCGACCGGATGCGGTCGGTCCCGGGCGTCCCCAGGACCGACCACCCCATCGGTGTGACCGGGCTGCTGTCCCCTGCTGACCGGCCACGGCACCGGAACGAGGTCCCACGACACGGACCGCTGCCAGCGGCCGGCGTCTCATCGCTCCGGTCTTTCCGCCCGTGGGGCGGCGTCTACGCGTAGTCCTGCAGGCCGCGCCTGGCTGGCGTGGCACCGGGAACAACGACCCCTCTCGGCGGCCGGTCACGCGCCGTACGGGTGAGTCGGCAACCGAACTCAGATGCGGCAGCTGCGCCGGGCGCACACCCGCACGGCACGCGCCGCGGCCCGCTTCCCGGACGCCTCCCGCACCCCCGCGCACCGGTCGAATCCGGCCACGCCCGACCGGCGTTGCCGATCAGATCCGGCCGCGGGAGAGCTCCAGCAGAGTCATCGCCAGCGCGGTGCCCGGCTTGCCGAGCTGATCGCGGTAGTGGGCCAGGATCTCCATCTCGCGGGAGAGGCTCACCCGGCGCCCGCCGGAGGCGAGCCGCTCGCGCTGGACGAGCGCCGAGACGGCCATCCGTTCCTGTACGAGCCCGATGATCCGCCCGTCGAGATCGTCGATCCGCCGGCGCGCGTCGGTGATCACGCCGACCGGTTCCGGGGTGTGCGCGCCGGTGCCGGTGGCGGCCGGGGCGGTGGCGTTCGTGGTCTCGCTGCTCATTTCCGTGTCTCCTGAGGTCGGGGTTCGAGAGCCCCCGGGAGCTGCGGGCCGGTAAACGGTCCCGGACACGGACAGGCGCCCCGGACCTTGCGGCCCGGGGCGCCTGGGGAAGTCGCTTGTCAGTCGATCAAGCAGCACGACCATGGCAGCCGGACGGGCCGGTGCCATAGGTAAAAGCGAAGGTCAGCTGCTGGGACATGGCCCTCAGTATGAGCCCGTTAGAATTGAAAGTCCAACCCCTGCTCCACACCGCCGGAAGGCCGCCGAAGTGCCATCAGCGCCCCCTGCCGCTGCCCCGGACGTCGTCCTCGTAGTCGACTTCGGCGCACAGTACGCCCAGCTCATCGCCCGTCGGGTCCGCGAGGCCCGGGTCTACAGCGAGATCGTGCCGTCCACCATGCCGGTGGCCGAGATGCTCGCCAAGAACCCGAAGGCGATCATCCTTTCCGGCGGTCCCTCGTCGGTGTACGCCGAAGCCGCCCCCAGCCTGGACCGCTCGCTCTTCGACGCCGGCGTCCCGGTCTTCGGGATGTGCTACGGCTTCCAGCTCATGGCCACCACCCTCGGCGGCACGGTCGACAACACCGGCGCCCGTGAATACGGTCGCACCCCGCTGGCCGTCACCAAGCCCTCCTCGACCCTCTTCGAGGGCACCCCGGTCGAGCAGTCCGTCTGGATGTCGCACGGCGACGCCTGCTCCGCCGCCCCCGAGGGCTTCACGGTCACCGCGTCCACCGACGTCGTCCCGGTCGCCGCCTTCGAGAACGACGAGAAGAAGCTCTACGGCGTCCAGTACCACCCCGAGGTGCTGCACTCCACGCACGGCCAGCAGGTCCTGGAGCACTTCCTCTACCGTGGCGCGGGCATCGAGCCGAGCTGGACCACCCACAGCGTGGTCGAGGAGCAGATCGCCGCGATCCGCGCCCAGGTCGGCACCAAGCGCGCGATCTGCGGGCTGTCCGGCGGCGTCGACTCCGCGGTGGCCGCGGCTCTCGTGCAGCGGGCCATCGGCGACCAGCTGACCTGCGTCTACGTCGACCACGGCCTGATGCGCAAGGGCGAGTCCGAGCAGGTCGAGAAGGACTTCGTGGCCGCCACCGGCGTCCAGCTGAAGGTCGTCGACGCCGAGGAGCGCTTCCTGAACGCGCTGGCCGGGGTCAGCGAACCCGAGCAGAAGCGGAAGATCATCGGCCGGGAGTTCATCCGCGTCTTCGAGCAGGCGCAGGCCGAGCTGGTCGCCGAGGCGGGCGCCGAGGGCGAGGAAGTGGCCTTCCTGGTCCAGGGCACGCTCTACCCGGACATCGTCGAGTCCGGCGGCGGCACCGGCACCGCGAACATCAAGTCGCACCACAACGTCGGCGGGCTGCCCGACGACATCGAGTTCGAGCTCGTCGAGCCGCTGCGCCAGCTCTTCAAGGACGAGGTCCGGATGGTCGGCACCGAGCTGGGCCTGCCGGACGAGATCGTCCAGCGCCAGCCGTTCCCCGGCCCCGGCCTGGGCATCCGCATCGTCGGCGAGGTCACCAAGGACCGCCTCGACCTGCTGCGCGAGGCCGACGCGATCGCCCGCGAGGAGCTGACCGCGGCCGGCCTGGACCGCGAGATCTGGCAGTGCCCGGTGGTCCTGCTCGCCGACGTCCGCTCGGTCGGCGTCCAGGGCGACGGCCGCACGTACGGCCACCCGATCGTGCTGCGCCCGGTCTCCTCCGAGGACGCCATGACCGCGGACTGGACCCGGATGCCGTACGACGTCCTGGCCCGGATCTCGACCCGGATCACCAACGAGGTCGCGGACGTGAACCGCGTCGTCCTGGACGTCACCAGCAAGCCCCCGGGCACCATCGAGTGGGAGTGAGTTCCCGCCGACGTCGATGACATGCGCCGCCGCTCGCTCGTTCGAGTGGCGGCGTTGTCGTTCCCGCTCGGTACGCTGGCTGCACAGGCGAGACTCCGTCGCATGGCAATGGGAGCGATCATGAGCGCCGCACCCGAGTACGAGCTGGACGAGCGGTACAACTACCCCGTCCCGCCCCCGGGCGGCTGGACCGCGGACGACCTCGACCGGCTTCCGGACCTTCCTCCGCACACGGAGCTGATCGACGGGAGTCTCGTCTTCCTGAGTCCGCGGACCGCGTTTCACGCCCGCACCATGCGGCTGTTGGAGAACACCCTTCTCGCGCAGGCGCCCGACGACTTGGATGTCATCCGCGAGATGACCGTCAAGCTCAACAAAAGGAACCGTCCGGAACCTGATGTTCTGGTGTTTCGGGCAGAGGCTAACAGCGGAGCAGGCCAGACCTGGTACAGGCCGGAAGACGTCGTCCTGGCCATCGAAGTGGTGTCCGAGGACTCCGAGGACCGGGACCGCGAGGTCAAGCCCCGCAAATACGCGGCTGCCGGGATCCGGCACTACTGGCGAGTGGAGGAGAACGAGGGGCTGCCGGTCGTGTACGTCTACGAGCTGGACCCCGCTACCAACTCCTACTCGGCCGCCGGCATCTTCCACAACCGGATCAAGGTTCCTGTCCCCTTCCCCATCGACGTCGACCTCACCGCGATCAACCACCGCCGCTGAGCGCGGTCGACGCCCGGCAGCCGGCGACGGAACGGCTCATCGTCGCCGCCGCCGTCCGGGCACGTGCCGAGGCCGTCGTCCTCCTGGAGAAACCGGGCGCCGACCTCGCCGCCGCCCGCACCATCGGCGCCCCCTCCCCGTCGGCGCCGCCGTGGCCCAGCCGATCGCCTCCGCGGTGGCCCGCGGCGACGGCGCCCTCGACCACTCGGCACTGCTGCGCGGCGTGCAGCTGCTGAGCGGCTACGACCAGGGGGACTGAGCGCTCCGCCCTACGCGGTCCTCCCCGGCCCTGGTCTCCGCAGGAACCGGAGGGTAGCTTCCGCCCGAGCGCTGTGAGCCGTACGCGCCAGGAGGAGAACCGCGATGCCCGAGCCGACGCCGATACCCACCGAGCAGCTGCAGTTCGCGATGCCGCCGACGCACGAGAGCGTCGAGGAGGAGCGCAGACACCGCAAGGAGCGCCTGGTGGCGGCGCTGCGCCTCTTCGGGCGCCTGGGGTTCGAAGAGGGCGTCACGGGCCATATCACCGCGCGCGACCCGGAGTTCACCGACTGCTTCTGGGTCAACCCCTTCGGGATGTCGTTCTCCCTCCTGACGCTGAGCGATCTGATCCTGGTCAACAGCGAGGGGCAGGTCGTCGAGGGCCGCCACCACGTCAACCAGGCCGCGTTCGCCATCCACGCGCAGATCCACCGGGCCCGCCCGGACGTCGTGGCCGCCGCGCACAGCCACTCCACGTACGGCCGGGCGCTCGCCGCCCTTGGTGAACCGCTGGACCCGATCAGCCAGGACGTCTGCGCGTTCTACGAGTCGCACGCCCTCTACGACGCCTACAGCGGCGTCGTCGTGGACGAGGAGGAGAGCCGCCGGATCGCCGCCGCGCTCGGCCCGCACAAGGCCGTGATCCTGCGCAACCACGGGCTGCTGACGGTGGGCGACTCGGTCGACGCGGCGGCCTGGTGGTTCCTCACGATGGAGCGGTGCTGCCAGGTGCAGCTGACGGCGAAGGCGGCCGGAAAGCCGGTACTGATCAGCCACCACGACGCCGTCCGCACACGGGAGCAGCTGGGCGGCGACCTGGTCGCATGGATCAACTACCAGCCGCTGTACCAGCAGATCGCCCGCAGCGAGCCGGACATGTTCGGCTAGGCCCGGTCGACCTGGGAGCCGGAGGGCGGCGCCCGGCGAGGCGCCGCCCCGCGCCTCAGACGTGCGGGAACAGCGCGAAGAAGGGGTCGGCGGCGGTGGCGAGACCGCGGCTGAAGGGCGCGTCGAAGTCCCACACCAGGAACAGCAGGAAGGCGATCAGCGCGCTGAAGACGCCGGCCATCAGCAACTCCCGCCCCGAGCGCCGGATCTGGAGCGTGAACATCACGCCGATGGAGATCACGCCCCCGGCGATCAGCCCGAACCACACCACACCCGGGAGCGTCGGTTCGACCGCGTCGGCACGGGCGCTGCGGGCCCCGTTCGCCACCCCGACCTGGTCGACGACGGGCTGGTAGGACTCCCGCTCGTAGTCGTCGCGCGGGTGGTAGTCGATGACATCGGCCCGCACCTTGTCCAGCAGGTCCGCGCTGTGCTGCGTCAGCTCGCCGCGGTCGGCCATCACCGGCCATTCCTTGTGGACGACGTCGCCGACATAGGAGTCGACGTCGGTGCGGATCCGGTCCCGTACGGGCGCCGGCCAGGCCCGCACCCGCTCGCTGACCTCGTGCAGCGCCTGGGCCTCGGTCCGTACGGTGTCCTCGGCGGAGCTCTTGGCCTCCCAGACGCCGGCGATGGCGAGGCCCAGCACGATCGCGTAGACCACCCCCACCATCATCGTCAGGTACTCGATGACATCGGGTGTTTCGTTCGGGTCGTCGTCCTTGCCGACCCGGCGCTCCTTGAGGACGGTGATGGTCAGGACGACGCCGCAGACCGCGGCCATGGCGATGGTCAGCACCAGCCATTGCGACATGGAGACCTCCTACGAGGAACTGCGCCCGGCGGAACGGGACGCGGAGCGCGAACGGGGACGGAGGGCGGCGGCGGCCAGCAGCGCCGGGGTGGTGACCAGCAGCGTCCTGGTCACCACGGAGTGCCCGTGGGGCGGTTGGGGGCGCACCGGCGAGTAGCTGCGCGGCATGGCCGGGACGGGGGCCGCCAGCTGCCGGGCCGGGGTCGGGGTGGCCGGCGGCGGTGGCGCGGGGGCGGGGCGCCGGTACGGAGTGGGCGGCGCCGGCCGCGGCGTGCCGGCGGGCGCCGGAGTGCGCAGCGGGCGCGGGCGGGGAGCCGGGGCACGGCTCGGCGCCGGGGGCGGTGCGGGTGTGAACGTCGGAGCGGGCCTGGGTCGGGGCGTCGGCTTGGTGCAGGGGATGTGCCAGCCGGGCGGCACCGGGAGATCGGTCGGCAGCCGGACCGGCGGCGCGGTCCCGGCGAACGCGCAGTTGTCCCCCGGCGGTTGACGGAACGGGCCCGGACGGGCGGCGGCAGCGGGCGCCGCACCGAGGGCCGGCAACGCGGTGAGACCGGCGACCGAGGCGACACCGGAGAGCACGGCCCCCGCCAACAGGAGCGCCCCCTTCCTCCCCGGCCCTCCGCCGCGCCGACCGCGATCGGCACGCGTACGGGCTCCACTCACCGCGTCGGTTTCGTGAGATTCGTGTATCTCGCGCACGGCGGGAAGCTTGCGCAGCTCTCGGCCCGGCCAGCCTTCGAGCGACGCCGATTCGCCCGAACGGGGGAAGCGTCGGGAATGCGCGTCCGGGTGGGCACCGCACCCCGTGTGCCGCTGAACGGGCCGTTGTACGTCAACCCGCCGCCGCCGGCCGCACCGTCCGCCACCTGGACGATGAGGGGTCGGACCCCGTATCTGAGGCACAATTCGCCGTCTAGGCAGAGAAGTTGGGACGAGCGGCGGCGGGGCGGTACGGACGTGTCGGTGGATTCGGCGAGCAGGGTGGCCGGAATGGGCGGACCGGGGGGTGGCGGACGGCCCGGTGACGGCGGTGTGTGCCGGTGCGGACGGTGCCCGCACGGCGCCCGTGAGGGGCACCGGCAGGCGGTCGCCGCCTTTGCCGCGCTCCGCGAGGACTTCGCCGCCGGGCGCGGGGTGCCGGCCGGACTGGCGCACTCCGCCGGCGCCGCCCGCCAGTGGGTCTCGGACGAACTGACCCTTTCGGCCCGCGCGTTGGCCGAGCGCGCCGCGGCCGAGGGGGCCGGCTGGCCCGCGGCCGTCCAGGGGCGCACCCTGCTGGCCGTGTGGGCCGCGGTGGTGGCCCTGCTGCTCGGGCAGGCGCTGACCGCCATCGGGACGGGCTGGACGACGTCCCGGACGGCCGGACTCACCGCGGCCGTCGTACTCGCGCTCGGGGCGACCGTCGCGGCCTGGCGGCACCGCGCGCACGGCGGCGCGCTGGCGCCGGTGATCGGCGAGGACCGCCGGTTCTCCACCTCCCGCGCGGTCGCCGCCGGGTGGGTGCTGGCGGTGCTCTACGCCGTACTGATGCTCGCCGTCCAGCTCGCCGCGGCATCCGGCCCGCGCCAGCGGCGCCGTCTCCTCTCCGGCCTCGAACTCCACTCGTCCGGCGGGCTGTTGTCCCTGCTCGCCGTCGGGTGCGGGGTGGCGGTGCTGGCGTACGGCCTGACCGCCGGGCGGATCCGCTCCGGACGCGTGCAGAAGGTGCCCGCCGAGCGCCCGCGGGCCGCGGACCTGCTGGCGGACGACGCGGGGCGCGGCAGCCTCACCGACGCGCAGTACGCGCTGCTGAACGCGTCCCTGCTCGCCCTCACCCTGGTACGCCTGGCCACAAACCCCGGTCAACTTCCCTCCGTCCCCTGGGGATTGGTCATCCTGGCCGTCCTCTCCGGCGTGACCTACCTGGCCGGGAAGAGCGTCGCCGGCGGCCGGCCGGTCATCCTGTCGGTCGTACGCTCCCGGGAGGTCGGCGATCTCGCCGCGCCGATCCGCACCGGCGACGACATCGAGATCCGCGGCACCGGCTTCGTCCCGCCCGGCGCCGGCGCCCCCGACCGGCTGGCCCGCACCGTCGTACGGATCGGCGCGGTCCACGTACCGGTCCCGCTGGTCCCCGTGGCCGGCGGCTTCGCCAACCCCACCGACGGGGTGCTGACCGTGCCGGTGCCGGTGGACGTGGAGCCGGGCACCGTCGAGGTCCGCGTCATCACCGCCGCCGGTGTGGAAACGGCCGGTTACCGTATCGACGTCCGGGACTGATCGATGTCCAGGACCGGGAAGCCGTAGCGGCTGAGGACGGGCACCACGGGCAACCACCGTCCCCACGCCGAGATGGCGGGTCAGGCAGCCGCCCGACCCGCTCCGCGGGGAACATCTCGTCGCGCATCTGTACGTACACATCTCGCCATGCGGTGCGGACGACGGCACAATCGGCTCCTCCCGGTGGCAACGGAGAGGCGGACGTCATGGTGCACGCGAATCGCACACGCGGTGCCGACTTGGGAGGCGCGGACGTGGGCAGCGCCGGACTGCGCGGGTGGTGGGCACGCCACGCGCTGTTCCCGCTGCGGATCTTCCTGGGCGCGACCTTCCTCTACGCAGGGCTCGACAAGCTGACGGATCGGGCGTTCCTGGCCGCGAGCGGCACCGGATCGCTCGGCGCACTGCTGCGGCAGGTCCATTCCACGGCCGCCCTGCCGCAGCTCGTGGCGCTGGCCCAGAAGAGCCCCGTGGCCGTCGGCTATGCGATCGCCGGTGGTGAGCTACTGGTCGGCGTCGGCGTCCTCGTCGGGCTGCTGGGGCGCCTGGCCGCACTCGGCGGCGCGCTGATCTCGCTGACCCTGTGGCTCACCGTGAGCTGGCAGACCCACCCGTACTACTACGGCAACGACCTCGCCTACCTGATGGCCTGGACCCCGCTCATCCTGGCCGGCACCCCGAGATTCTCCCTGGACGCGGCGCTCACCAACCGCCGCAACCGGCACGGGGCACAGCTTTACGGCTAGGTGGGCCTGCGCAGGGGCCACCGCCCTGCGGCAACGGTCGCGCAACGCCGTTTGCCCGCCCCGTCCGGTGGGGGCTGGCGTGGCCTCGGTTGCGGTCCGGTGGGTGGGGGCCGGAGGGCTGCACGGGAGTACTCCCCCAGCCTTCGGCCGGGTGGGGGTCCCCCCAGCGGTAGCTGGGGGAGTGCCCCCACGGCGCGGGCGCATCTGGTCTGTGGATGAGGAATGCCGCGGCGTTCGCTCCAGGTCCTGCGGGCGCACTCCGGTACATCCCTCCGGCCCTGCGCCGTCGCCGACCGGCGGACGGTGGCTCCGACCCACGGTGCCAACGGTCCGGGGCCCGGCCGGCGTCCCTGTGGTTTCCGCGCGAGCCGCGCCCCCGCCCGGCGGCAAGCGACACCGAACCGGCTCACGAGAACCGGCTCACGACACCCCACCCGGTGGCGATTGCGGCCGATGGCGGCGGACCGTGGCCCAGACGGCGGAGGTGACGCCGGAGAGCACCAGCCCGGCCGGCACGGCGAGGAACAGCCAGAGGCCCGGCGCATGCCAGACGCCGAGGGCGTCGAGGCCGTAGCCGGCGCCGACGGCGAGGGCAGCGGCGCCGGAGACCAGCCGGCCGGGTTCGAAGGGGTGGCGCTTCACTGGGGGGCTCCCTGGGGGGTCGGGGCCGACGAGGGGGCGGGCGCGGCACCGGGGACGGCCTGCTCGACGGCGACCTGACCGGCACCGACCTTGAGGGTCAACTCCAGCGCGCCGCGCGGCTTCTCACCCTTCTTGAGGCCGTCCGCGGGCAGTGTGATCGTCCGCTGCGGGCCGCCCGCGGAGAAGTGCACGTCATGGGGGCCGTCGCCGGGCAGATGGGTGTCGCCGACGCCGAGCCGGATGTGGAGCGTGGCGGTGACGCCTCGCGGGAGCGTCACCTGGAGGCGGCCGGCGCCCACTTCCGCGCTGGTGCGGACCGTGGCGCCGTTCTCGACGGGCAGCCGGCTGAGGTCCAGGCGGCCGTCCCCGGAGCCGAGGGCGTAGTGCGGCTGGACGGCGGCGACTTCGGCCGGGGCCCAGACGCGCTCGCGCCAGTCGGTGGTGATGTTGGCGGGCAGCATCGTCGCGCCCGCCAGCAGCGCCGCCGTCAGTACCACCATGAAGACCGTGCCGCCGCCCGTACGGCCCAGCCAGGCGCTGAGCACCAGCCCCAGGCCGAAGACGGCCAGCGCGCAGGCCAGGCCCGCCTGGAGGGACGGGGCGAGCGCGGCGTGTTGGTGGACGGCGAGAGCGGCGCCGGTGCCGGCAAGCGCCGCCAGCAGGAACGTCCAGCCGCCGATGGGGCGCCCGGCGCGCGCGGGCGTGCGCGGGGCGGCGGAGTCCGGGGCGGGTGGGGGAGTCCACGGGGCGGGCCGCCCGGCGCCGGTCCAACTGCCGTGTGGCCGGGGGCCGGTGGCCGCGCCGTGCACGGCCTCGTAGCGGATGTCGAGCCGGGTGTCGTCCGGTCCCCAGAGATAGCCCGCACCGCCCGCCGCTTCCCGGCCGCGCGGATCGCGCCACCAGGACGGGGTGTTCGGCGCCGGGGGCGCCTGGGTCTCCGGCGGGGCGTCGGCGACGGCCTGGGCCGTGGCGGCGTCCATGGTCTCCAGGCCCTCGGCCTCCGCGCGGCGGCGCTGCCGCGACCAGTAGGCGGAACCGGCCACGGCCAGCGTCAGCATGATGGCGAAGGACATCATGCTGCCCTTGCCGAGGGTGGTCAGGAACAGCGCGCAGCCGACCAGCGCGAACAGCAGCGCCGTCAGCGCGGAGCCCTCGACGCGGCCGGAGAGCAGCCTGCGGCCCTCGTTCTCCTCCTCGCCGTCGAGGGGGATGATCAGCCAGGCGAAGCCGTAGAAGATCAGGCCGAGGCCGCCGACGGACAGCACGGCGAGCACGATGCGGAAGATGACCGGATCGAGATCCCACTGCCTGCCGAGCCCGGCGCACACACCCGCGACGACCTTGTGCCGCCTGCTGCGGCGCAGCGTGGCGGTCGGCCCGGCAGGCGGCGGGGTGGGACCGGCGGGGTCGGAGGCCGCCGGCTCCGCGACAGGGGGTGCATCGTTCATGGAGCCATGGTGACAAGGCCCGCGCCTCGGCGGTATCGGTGAAAACCCTGGCTGATCCCTGAGATCCCCTGACAGATCCCCGACGCGTCCCACGGGGCGCGCGGGCCCGCCCCGCCGGACGCGCGGCGACGTTGGTCTCGCGTCTCGCGCACATGCGATCTGTGCCCATGTGCGCCACGAACCGCGCACCCTGCGCCTCCGGACGGGAACCCGCCGCGGTTCCGGCGGGAAAAAGGGCGGGTCGCGCGGTGGCCGGAGGGCTGTTCGCCGACGTCGGAGACTATCGTTGCGCCCTGGATACGTACGGGTTTCCGGAGGGGCGTGCGGTGGCGGAGACGGCGTCGGTGGACGAGGGGCGACTGGTCGCCGGGCGGTATCGCCTGGTCGAACGGATAGGCCGGGGCGGTATGGGCACCGTCTGGCGGGCCCGGGACGAAGTCCTCGGGCGACAGGTCGCGGTGAAGCGCCTTCATGTGTCGCCGCAACTCGACGCGGACGAACTCGCCACCCGCCACGAGCGCACCACCCGGGAGGCGCAGGCCGCGGCGCGGATCAACCATCCCAACGTGGTGGGCGTGCACGACGTCGTCGACGACGCCGGGCTGCCGTGCATCGTCATGGAGTACGTCCCCTCGACGACGCTGGGCGACGCGATCAAGGAGGCCGCCCAGTCCGACGCCTTCCTCACGCCGCGGGAGGCCGCCCGGATCGGCCGCGGCATGGTCGCCGCGCTGCGTGCCGCACACTCCGCCGGTGTGCTGCACCGCGACGTCAAGCCGGGCAACGTACTGCTCGGTGAGGACGGCCGGGTCGTCCTCACCGACTTCGGGATCGCCGTCGCCACCGGCACCTCCACGCTCACCAAGACCGGCGAACTGGTCGGCTCCATCGACTACCTGGCGCCCGAGCGCGTCAAGGGCGGCACCCCCGGCCCCGCTTCGGACCTGTGGGCCCTGGGGGCGACGCTCTATCAGGCGGTGGAGGGGCGGCCCCCGTTCCGGAAGAACACCGCGGTCGAGACGGCGTACGCGATCGCCGTCGACCCGCTGGAGCCGCCGCGCAACGCCGGGCAGTTGGCGCCGCTGATCGAGGCGCTGCTCGCCAAGGAGCCGGCGGAGCGGCCGACCGCCGCGGTCGTCGAGCAGGCACTGCGGACGGCCGAGGCCGAGGCGGAGACCGCGCTGATCGGCTGGCCGACGCTGGCCCTGGGGACGGTCGGCCGCGGGCGTCCCGACGGGGGCGAGCAGCCCGAGGCGCCCACGCGGCCGGTGGACCCTAGGGGCGGGGCGGGCGCCGCCCAGGACGCGGGGCGCGGCACCGGTACCGGGGCGCCCGCGGATGCCGGCACGGGTGCGGGCTCCGCGACCGGCGGCCATACGGGGCCGGCCGTGGGCGGGGGCGCCGTCGCAGCGGTGGCCGCCAGTGGCGGGACCGGTGCCGGGACGGCCGTCGGCGCCGATGAGACCGGACGGGTGGCGCTGCCCGGCGACGCGGCCGGCGGAGCGCCCGCCGATGCCCGCACGGACGTGACCGGCTCCGGCCAGGCGCCCCGCAAGCGGCGCGGCCGGGCCGTGGCCTGGAGCGTCGTCGGGGTGCTGGTCGTCGGGGGCGGCGCGGGCGCGACCTGGTACGTGACGCACCGTGGCGACTCCGGTGCGTCCAGTGCTTCCGGTGTGTCAGACGCGTCGGCCGGCGCCCGCACCCCCGTACTGCCGAGCGCGCCGAAGAGCAGCATCGGGCCGCCCCCGCCCCTCCCCAAGGGCTACCGCCGGGCCGACGAGAAGGCGCTCGGCGTGTCCTTCCCCGTACCGTCCGGCTGGACGCGGGAGGTACAGGACGACGGTCGGCAGATCGTCTACACCAACAAAGCCGAGCTGGCGCAGCTCACCGTCAGCGTCCTGGACTTCTCCTCCGCGGACCAGGTGCAGCACTTCAAGGACGTCGAGGCGGACGTCAAGACCCAGTACTCCGTCTACAAGCGGCTGCGGCTCCAGGACACCGTCTTCCAGGGCGACCCCGCCGCCATCTGGGAGTTCTCCATCCAGGGCCGGGCCCGCGAGTACCGGGGGATCGACCTCGGCTTCGGCCGCGAGGGCAAGAAGGAGTACGCGATCTACGTGTCCGCGCCGTCCGCGAACTGGTCGAAGTACGAAGCGGTCTTCTCGAACGTGAAGGACGGATTCCGGAGGACCGCGGAGTCGGGCTGAGCCGGAGGCAGGGGTTCCCTGAGGAAGGTCAGGGACGGGTTCAGGGTCGACCCTGATGTCTCCGGCCCGCCGGCGTGTGACGATCTGGGACATGACCACAGCGCCACCCCGCGCCGAGACGATCTACGCCCCGGCACCGGACCCCGACGACCCGCCCGTGCGCAAGCTCTACCGCAGCGCCGACGGGCGGCTGCTCGGCGGTGTCGCGCGCGGCCTCGCGGGGCACCTCGGCCTCCCGGTCTCCTGGGTGCGGGTCGTCTTCCTCGCGCTCTTCATGGCCGACGGCATGGGGGCCCTGCTCTATGCCGCGTTCTGGTTCTTCGTGCCGCTGGGCGTCGGCGGTGTCGAGACCCGGCAGCCCGCGCCGGGTGAGGAGAAGCGGCGGATCCTGGGCCGCCGCCCGGACAGGAGCCAGGTCCTCGCGCTGATCGCGCTGCTGGTGGGCGCCTCGTTCGTGGCGTCCAGGTTCCAGCTGGGCCGGGCCAACGGCTATCTCTGGCCGGTGCTGCTGATCGGCGCCGGCGTCGCGCTCGTCTGGCGCCAGGCGGACAACTCCCGCCGCGCCCAGTGGCTGGAACTCGGCCGCCGCAAGGCCCTGTTCCCGGTGCTGCGCGGCGCGGCCGGCGTGCTGCTCGTCGGCGTCGGCGTGACCGGCATCGTCGTGCTCCAGGGTTCCGTGCAGAACCTGGGCTCGGTGCTGCAGGCCGCGCTCGCCGTCGTCGTCGGCATCGCCCTGCTGGCAGGCCCCTATCTGGTGCGGATCACGCAGGACCTCTCGGAGGAGCGGCTGATGCGCATCCGTGCCCAGGAGCGCGCCGAGGTGGCCGCGCACGTCCATGACTCCGTGCTGCACACCCTCACCCTGATCCAGCGCAACGCCGACGACCCCAGGGAAGTGGCGCGGCTGGCCCGTGCCCAGGAGCGCGAACTGCGCGCCTGGCTCTACAAGCCCGAGGGCCGCGGCAAGGACGAGGACGAGGAGCCGGCGACGCTGGCGGAGGCGGTTCGCGCGTCCGCCGCCGAGGTCGAGGACCACCACGGCGTCCCCATCGAGGTCGTGATCGTCGGCGACTGCCCGCTGGACGAGCCGCTTGGCGCCCAGATGCAGGCCGCGCGCGAAGCGATGGTCAATGCCGCCAAGTACGGTGGCGAGGGCGGTGCGGTGCAGGTGTTCGCCGAGGTGGAGGGCCGGACGGTCTTCGTCTCGGTGCGCGACCGCGGCCCCGGCTTCGATCTGGACGCGGTCCCCGGGGACCGGATGGGCGTACGGGAATCCATCATCGGCCGGATGGAGCGCAACGGCGGCACGGCCCGGCTGCGCTCGGCCCCCGATGGCGGCACGGTCGTCGAGCTGGAGATGGAGCGCGCCGAAGAGCGCGCCGAGCGCCGCACGGGCGCGGAGAGACACACGGAGTGAGCGGGGCGGCGGCCGTCGGTGGGGCGGGCCGCGGCAGTGGGCCCGCGGCGACAGCGGGGGCCGGGGCAGGGGATCATGACGGGGCAGACAGCGAAGGGCGGACGGACGAGATGAGCAGCGACGAGGCACAGCAGGGCGGGACCGGGAGCGGCGCGGGCGGGGACCGCACCGTGCGGGTCGTGCTGGTCGACGACCACCGGATGTTCCGTACGGGCGTCCAGGCCGAGATCGGCCAGACCGAGCGGACCCGCGTCGAGGTGGTCGGCGAGGCCGCCGACGTCGACCAGGCGATCACGGTCATCACCGCCACCCGGCCCGAGGTCGTCCTCCTGGACGTGCACCTCCCCGGTGGCGGCGGTGTCGAGGTGCTGCGCCGCAGCGCCGCGATGATGGCGGACGCCGAGCGGCCGGTCCGGTTCCTGGCGCTGTCGGTCTCGGACGCGGCCGAGGACGTCATCGGGGTCATCCGCGGCGGCGCCCGCGGCTATGTCACCAAGACCATCACCGGCACGGACCTGGTCAACGCGGTCTTCCGGGTCGCCGACGGGGACGCGGTCTTCTCGCCGCGGCTGGCCGGCTTCGTGCTGGACGCGTTCGCCTCGACGGACGCCCCGCCGGTCGACGAGGACATGGACCGCCTCACGCAGCGCGAGCGCGAGGTGCTGCGGCTGATAGCGCGCGGATACGCGTACAAGGAGATCGCCAAGCAGCTGTTCATCTCCGTGAAGACGGTTGAGTCACATGTCTCGGCCGTGTTGCGCAAGCTCCAGCTTTCCAACCGGCATGAGCTGACACGCTGGGCGGCGGCGCGACGCCTGGTCTGACCTGCGGTTCCGCGCGGAAGTGGGGATGCGGTGACGGGCGAACGCCCGGTGCCGGACGGGCGACTGTGACGGAAGGGGCACGTAAAGAAGGACTAAAGTCACGCAACCAGGCTTGCGCGGATTCCCATCTAAGGGCGCGGAGAGGCTCGCTGCCCGAAGGCAGGGCCGGAACCCACGCCCACGTCCTTCGTGTTTACGTCCTGGAAACGAGATCCCGATGAGCCTGACGGGCACTCCCTTCTTTCTCTTCGCGCTCCTGCTGCTGATCGTCGCCTTCGTCCTGCCGTTCGCGGTGTGGGGCCGCGTGGCCGGACCGCCCGTGGTGAGAGGGATCGCGCGGCTGCTGATGCTGCTGTTCGCGCAGGTCACCGCCATCACGGTGGTCTTCCTCCTGGTCAACAACGCCAACAACCTCTACGACAACTGGGGCGACCTGCTCGGCACCGGCAACCACATCGACGCGGCCCGTAACCTCGGCCCGGACGGCCTGGGTGGCAAGAACCTCCACGACCAGCCCAAGGTCCACCAGCAGTTCCGGCCGGCCGACGACCCGGTGGTGGGCCCCAACGTCCAGATGACCGACCTCAAGGGCCAGATCTCGGGCGTCAACGGCGAGGTCTACGTCTGGCTGCCGCCGCAGTACAACGACCCCGCGTACAAGGACAAGAAGTTCCCGGTGGTCGAGCTGCTGCCCGGCTACCCCGGGTCCTCGAAGTCCTGGCTGGGGTCGCTGAAGGTGGCCCAGCAGCTCACGCCGCTGATGCAGAGCGGTGCCGTCAAGCCGTTCATCCTGGTGTCGCCGCGTACCAACGTGCTGCCCAACGCCGACAGCGGCTGCGTCAACATCCCGGGCAAGGTCAACGCCGACAGCTGGCTGACCGTCGACGTCCGCCAGATGATCATCGACAACTTCCGGGCCGGCGACAAGCCGGACGCCTGGGGCCTGGCCGGCTACTCGGCCGGTGCGCACTGCTCCGCCAAGCTCGCGCTGGCCCACCCGGACCGCTTCCGCGCCGCGGTCGCCATGTCCGGCTACAACGACCCGGCCATCGAGCCGGACTCGCTCGCCGGCAAGGACCCGAAGCTGCGCGCCGAGACCAACCCGATGCACATCCTCAAGGCCGCCAACGATGCCGGGAAGCCGCCCCGTACGGCGCTGTACATCTCCGGTGCGGCGGCCGACGGCTACTCGGCCGGCATGGGTCTCAAGCAGATCGCGAAGCAGCCGACGACGGTGAACGTCCAGATGATTCCGGCGAGTGCCGGCGGCCACACCGTGCCGGTGTGGAAGCGCCAAGTGCCGGAGATCTTCCGCTGGTTCGGGCTGTTCCTGCGGGCCTGACCGCCTGCGGGGCAAGCGTCCGCGAGCCCGGGAAGCGAGTGTGACGAAGGGCCTGTCCGCCGGATTCGGCGGACAGGCCCTTCGCGTGTTCCGGGGCCCGGAGGAGGGGCCTTGGGGAGGCGGGCGTGGGGGAGGTGTTCTGTAAGGTGCCTGCGGGCGGTCGGACGGACCCTAGGCCGGGCGGGTCGCTCCGGCGAACGGCAGCCGGTCGATCGGAGCGATGCGCACCGGTGCTCCCGGGTGCGGGGCGTGGATCATCTTGCCGTCGCCGACGTAGATCCCGACGTGGCTGATGCCGGAGTGGAAGAAGACCAGGTCACCGGGGGCGAGTTGGGGCCGGTCGACGCGGGGGCCCGCGTTGATCTGGGTGTAGGTGGTGCGGGGCAGGGTGACACCGCCGGACTTCCAGGCGGCCTGGACCAGCCCGGAGCAGTCGTACGCGGACGGCCCGGTCGCGCCCCATGCATAGGGCTTGCCGAGCGCGGCATAGGCGAAGGCGACGGCACGGGCGGCACGCGGGTCGGGGGTGGTCGCTCGTCGCCGCTGTTCCGGGCCCGGGTGGCCGCGCGGGTCCTCGGCGGTCCCCAACGTCTGGACGGTGGCGCTCCGTTGGCCTACGAGCGCGGTTCCGGCCCCCGACAGGTGCCCCTTGGTGGTCCCGGTCTCCGGCAGGTGCCCCCTGGCGGTCCCGGCCTGCGGCAGGTGATTGCCGGCGATGGCTCCGGTCTCCGGCAGGCGGTCCCCGGCCGCCCCGGTCTTTGGCAGGTGTGCCGTGGTGGCCTCGGGCTCTTCCCGGTGTTCCGGATTGGTCCCGGCCCGGCGGTGGAGCCGGCGGACGCTGCCGAGCCGGTGCGCGTGACCGGTCACCGCGGTCGCCTGGTGGCTGCCCGTACGCTCCAGGACCGTGGCGCCGTCCAGGCAGCGTTGCGGGTCCGCGGACAGCGGCGGCCGTACGGTCGGCGGCTGTGCGGCCGGGGCCGCTCCCGTGCGGTGCCGGGTGGCGGCCGTGGTGCCGGCCTCGGCCCCATCGGGGCCGTCGAGGGCGGTGACAACGGTGTCCGTGAGGGCGGTGTCCGTGACGGCCGGCGGGGCGGCGGTGCGGACTCGGGTCATGCGGTGCGACGCCACGGGGGCCGTCACTTCCTTCCCTCGGGGAACGGACGTGTCAGGGGGGCGACCGTGACGGCGACCGGAGCCGTGACGGCGACCAGGGCCGTCATCGATGAGCCGTGAGCGACGACGGGCGGTGCGCCGGCGGTTGCCTGCGAGAGGACGCTAAGCGCGCACGTCACGGGTGGGCGCCGGGTTGCCCGGCATTGTTCGTTTCCGACTCTTGAGTGTGCGGGGGTGACCGGGGTTCCGGCGCCGGGCGGCCGGGAGCGGCCTGCGGTGACCGATGCGGTGATTGCGGGCGCCCTGCCGGAAAGGCCGTGCTAGGGGGCGGCTACGATCCACCACTATGGACGTAGTAATCAATATCTTCGTCGCCCTGCACATCATCGGTATCGCCGCCCTGCTCGGCGGTTTCCTGACCCAGATGAAGGCGATGGGCGCGGGCACCGCCCGCTTCGTGCCGGGCATGCTGCACGGCGCGCTGACGATGCTGGTCACCGGCGTCGCGCTGGTCGGCCTGAACCAGATGCAGGATCATCCGGTCAACAACATCAAGATCGGCATCAAGATGGCCGTCCTGGTGGTGATCCTGGCGCTGGTCTACGTCAAGCGGGACGAGGAGAAGATCGCCAAGCCGCTCTTCGGCGCGGTCGGCGGGCTCACGATGCTCAACATCTTCATCGCGGTCCTCTGGACCTGAGTCCCTGGACCTGAGCCATCGCGGTCCTCCGGAGCCGAGCCCCGGAGGACCAGCTGAGGCCCCCGCCGCAGAGACGACTCACCGCGCGGTCATCCCGCTCCGTACCCGGAGGCGGAGGATGGCCGCGCGGTGGCGTGTGGGGGGAGGAGGGGGAGTGCGGGCCGGTCAGCTGAGCCGGACGCTTCCGTAGATCGGCATGTAGTAGATCGACTCGACGCGGACGCTGGCGCCCGGGTGCGGGGCGTGGATCATCTGGCCGTTGCCGATGTACATCCCGACGTGGCTGATGTCGCTGAAGAAGAACACCAGGTCACCGGGCTGGAGGTCGCTGGTGGAGACCCGGGTGCCGGCATTGACCTGGTCCCAGGTCGTCCGCGGCAGATCGACTCCGGCGGCCCGGTAAGCGGCCTGCGTCAGGCCCGAGCAGTCGTAGGAGCTCGGTCCGGTGGCGCCCCACACGTACGGCTTGCCTATCTGGGCGCGGGCGAAAGCAAGCGCCTCCGCGGCCTTGCTGGAGGAGCTGCTGCCGGACGAGCCCGAGCCGGTGCTCGAACCGCCGCCGCTGGGCTGCTGGCGCTGCTGCTGGGCCTGCTGGCGCGCCAGTTCCGCGGCCTTGCGCTGGGCCTCCTGCTCCTTCTGGCGCTCCAGTTCCGCCAGCCGCGCCTTCTCCTGGGCGGTCAGCCGGGACAGCAGCTGCCGGGCCTCGGCCAGTTTGGCCTGCACGGACTGCTTGCTCTCCTTGAGGGACTCCTGGGACTGCTGGAGGCTCTCCAGGCTGCGGGTCGCCTCGGCCCGCTGCCGTGCCGCCGACGCGGCCTCCTGCTCGTAGGCGGTGACGGTCTGCTTCTGCCGGCCGGTCAGCCGCTCCATGAGGTGGTTGCGGTCGACGAACTGCTGCGGGTCCTTGGCGAGCATCAGCTGCGCCGTCGGGTTCATGCCGCCCGTCTGGTACTGGGCCGAGGCGAAGGTGCCCAGCTCGCGCCGGGACTGGTTCATCTTCTCCGCGCGCTTGGCGGCCTCGTCGAGCAGGCGGTTCACGGTCCGCTGCTGGCTGTCCGCCTTCTCCTTGGCGGCGTTGTACTTCTGGGTGGCGACCTCCGCCTGCTGGTAGAGGCCGTCGACCTTCTGCTTGACGTCCTCGATGGACGGCTTCGGTGACGTGGGGGCCGCGTTGGCGGTCTGCGAGAGCAGGGTCACCGAGGCGAGGGCGGCGGTGGTGAGCCCGGCGGCCGTGCGGCGGCTGCCGGGCGAGGTGAGTATGTGGGTTCGCGGCTTGCGATGCGACGCCAAGGCCGGCGACTCCTTCCGTGGACCGCCTACCGGGTTAGCTGTCGGGTTCGGGCGGTGGCGCTGACGGAAGGCTTGCCCTACGGTCCGTACGTCCGCCTGGCGACGGCCGTACCGATCGATTCACCCCGGTGGTGCTGGTGGGTCCCCGGCTCCGGGTGCCTGGTGGCAGGGCCGGACTCGGCGGGGGCGGCCCGTGCGGACGCTGTCGTTCGCGGGGAGGGCGGGCTGCCCGAGCGAGACGGTAGCCAACCGGTGTGGCTCCTGTGAAGGCTGATGTTCGATATGCCCGAAACCTTTTCGTGACCTGAACGTGGCTCCGGTTTCCTTGCGGTGGAAGTCGCCTACGGGCGGCCCGTTCCGAGCCAGGGCTGGTACGGTGCACGGTCGCGCCGCGTACGGAAGGAACCGGGGCCGAGCCCCGCACGAGCCCCGCAGGGCCGCCGCCGGGACCTCCGCGCCTCACTTCCCCGCCGCAATCGGCCACTCCGCAACCGCTTGTCAGTGCGGCGGCCTAGACTCGGTGGGCGATGAGCAGCCTCTTTGACGACAGCTTCCTGGCGGACCTCGGGCCCTCGGACGAGGAGCCCCCGCCGCCCCCCGAGGACGAGCACGGCCCGGCCCCGGAGGAGATGCCCGCCGACCTCTTCGGCGGCAGGTTCGACGCGCCCGCGCCCAGGGAGGCGCACTACCGCGACGGCGCCGCCCGCCCGGTCCTCGACGCGGCGGCGCTCCTGGAGGGGCTCAACGACCAGCAGAAGGCGGCCGTGGCGCACACCGGCAGCCCGCTGCTGATCGTCGCCGGCGCCGGTTCCGGCAAGACCCGGGTGCTGACCCACCGCATCGCGCATCTGCTGGCCGAGCGTCACGTCCACCCCGGCCAGATCCTCGCGATCACCTTCACCAACAAGGCAGCCGGCGAGATGAAGGAGCGCGTGGCGGACCTGGTCGGCCCGCGAGCCAACGCCATGTGGGTCTCCACCTTCCACAGCGCCTGCGTCCGGATCCTGCGCCGCGAGTCCAAGAAGCTCGGCTTCACGTCGTCCTTCTCGATCTACGACGCGGCCGACTCCAAGCGCCTGATGGCCCTGGTCTGCCGCGATCTGGATCTGGATCCCAAGCGCTTCCCGCCCAAGTCCTTCAGCGCGAAGATCTCCAACCTCAAGAACGAGCTCATCGACGAGGAGAGCTTCGCGGGGACGGCCGCCGACGGTTTCGAGAAGACCCTGGCCGAGGCGTACGCGATGTACCAGGCGCGGCTCCGCGAGGCCAACGCCCTGGACTTCGACGACATCATCATGACGACGGTCAACCTCCTCCAGGCGTTCCCGGACGTCGCCGAGCACTACCGCCGCCGCTTCCGCCACGTCCTCGTCGACGAGTACCAGGACACCAACCACGCCCAGTACACCCTCGTCCGCGAGCTGGTCGGCCCGGGCACGCCCGAGACGCCCGCCGCCGAGCTGTGCGTGGTCGGCGACGCCGACCAGTCGATCTACGCCTTCCGCGGCGCCACGATCCGCAACATCCTCCAGTTCGAGGAGGACTATCCCGACGCGACCACGATCCTGCTGGAGCAGAACTACCGCTCCTCCCAGACGATCCTCTCGGCCGCCAACGCCGTCATCGAGCGCAACGAGAACCGCCGCCCCAAGAACCTCTGGACGGACGCCGGCGCCGGAGCCAAGATCACCGGCTATGTCGCCGACACCGAGCACGACGAGGCCCAGTTCGTCGCCGACGAGATCGACCGGCTCACCGACGCCGGCGACGCCAAGGCCGGCGACGTCGCGGTCTTCTACCGCACCAACGCCCAGTCCCGGGTCTTCGAGGAGATCTTCATCCGGGTCGGGCTGCCCTACAAGGTCGTCGGCGGCGTGCGCTTCTACGAGCGCAAAGAGGTGCGCGACATCCTCGCCTACCTCCGGGTGCTCGCCAACCCCGAGGACACCGTCCCGCTGCGCCGGATCCTCAACGTCCCCAAGCGCGGCATCGGCGAGCGCGCCGAGGCCATGATCGACGCCCTCTCCGCGCGCGAGAAGATCACCTTCCCGCAGGCGCTGCGCCGCGTCGACGAGGCGTACGGGATGGCCGCCCGCTCCGCCAACGCCGTCAAGCGGTTCAACGTCCTGATGGAGGAGCTGCGCACGATCGTGGAGTCCGGGGCCGGCCCCGCCACGATCCTGGAGGCGGTCCTGGAGCGCACGGGCTATCTGGCCGAACTCCAGGCGTCCACCGACCCCCAGGACGAGACCCGGATCGAGAACCTCCAGGAACTCGCCTCCGTGGCCCTGGAGTTCGAGCAGGACCGCGGTGCGGAGGAGGAACCGGAGGCCGGCACCCCCGGCCCCGGGACGCTCGCCGAGTTCCTGGAGCAGGTCGCGCTGGTCGCCGACTCCGACCAGATCCCGGACGAGGACGAGGAAGGCGCCGGTGTCATCACCCTCATGACACTGCACACCGCCAAGGGCCTGGAGTTCCCGGTCGTCTTCCTGACCGGCATGGAGGACGGCGTCTTCCCGCACATGCGCTCGCTGGGCCAGACCAAGGAGCTGGAGGAGGAGCGCCGGCTGGCGTACGTCGGCATCACGCGCGCCCGCGAGCGGCTCTACGTCACCCGCTCGACGATGCGCAGCGCCTGGGGCCAGCCCTCGTACAACCCGGCCTCGCGCTTCCTGGAGGAGATCCCGGACGACTATGTGGAGTGGCGGCGGCTGTCTCCTCTGGGCTCCGGCCCGGCGACACCGTCCGCCTCGATGGGCGGCCTCTCGTCCGGCGGCGGCTTCGGCGGCGTCGGCTCCTCGCTGTCGTCCGCGCGCTCCAAGGGGCCGAGCGGTTTCGCCACCCGGCGCGCCAAGGACCGCCAGGTGGTCTCGCTGGCCGTCGGCGACCGCGTCACCCACGACAGCTTCGGACTCGGCACGGTCGTCGGCGTCAAGGGCAGCGGCGACAACGCCGAGGCGACGATCGACTTCGGCGGCGAGAAGCCGAAGCGGCTGCTGCTGCGGTACGCGCCGGTCGAGAAGTTGTAGCGCCCGCGGGCGACGTCAAGAGCCGCGGCCTCAGTACGGGTTGAGGTCGTGGCTCCGCAGCCACGGGATCGGATCGACGGCCGCGCCGCCATCGGGGCGCACCTCGAAGTGCAGATGCGGACCGGTGGAATTGCCCGAGTTGCCGGAATATGCGATCTGGTCACCGGCCTTGACCGATCCGGAGCGGACCTTGGTGCTGCTCAGATGGCAGTACCACGTCTCGGTCCCGTCGGGCGCGGTCACGATCGCCATGTTGCCGTAGGCGGAGTTCCACTGGGTGCGTACGGTGCCGTCGGTGGCGGACATGACCGGGGTGCCGTAGCTGACCGGGAAGTCGATACCGGTGTGCACGGACATCCAGTTCACCCCGGCCTGGCCGAAGAGCGCGCTCAGTCCGTGCTGGGTGACCGGCAGCACGAACTTGGGGCGTGCCGCCTCCTTGGCGGCGGCCTCCTCCGCCTTGCGCTTGCGCTCCTGTGCCTGCCGCTCCTTGAGGTCGAGGCGCTCCTGCGTGCGGCTGGCCCGTTCGCGGAAGTCCTGGGCGCCGGCGTTGAGTCCGGCGAGCTGGGAGTCCAGCTTCTTGTTGGCCGGGGAAGCCTTGACGGATGCGGTGTCCGCCGCGGCCTGCGTGGTCGAGTTGTCCTTGCCGTCCCCGCCGAACTGGCCGACGGAGGCGGCGGCAGCCGCACAGACACCCATCGCGGCGACCGAGGGCACCGCGACGGTCAGCAGCGCCGAACGCTTCGCCGGGCGCCGCCGCCCACGGCCGCCGCCGCGGACCGCCTTGCCCGGCTCGGGGCCGCTGACGCGCCGGGAACCGGCGGCCGGGGCCGGGGCGGCGACGGGCATCGCCTGGGTCATCGCATCGGCGATGGACGCCGGATCACCGGGGGTTCCGGGCTCGGCGGCGGGCTCGGTGTCCGGGGCGGCCTGCGGGGGCGCGGCCTCCTCCGGAGTCTCGTACTCGTACCGCTCGGCGCCCTGTTGGTGGCTCTCGGCGGTGCCGTATGCGCCGGTGTCGCGCCAGGACGCGGCGTCCCACTGGACCGTGTCGGCCGCCGGCGGGCCGGCCTGCGCGGGGATGCCGGGAGCGTAGTCCGCGGTGGACCAGACGGCGGTGGCCTCGTGGCCGCCGGGATCCTGGAGGGCGGTGGCGGTGTCGTAGCCGGTGGTGGCGTAGGCGCCGGTGTCGTACCCGGTGGAGGCGTAACTGCCGTTGTCGTACGTGTCGTTGTCGTACGTGCCGGTGGGGTAGCTCCCGGTGTCGTACGTCGCCCCGCCGGGGTAGCCGCCGGCGTAGGCGGCGCTCTCGTAGCTGTCGTAACCGCCGGTGTGCTCGTAGGCCGTGGTCGCGTAGGCGCCGGTGTCGTAGGCGGTGTGGGCGTAGGGGTCGTAGCCGGCGGTGCCGTAGCCGCCGGTGTCGTAGGTGGCGGTGGCGTAACTTCCGGTGCCGTACGCGGCGGTGGCCCGGCCGTCGGGCGGGTAGCCGCCGGTGCCGTAGCCGCCCTGGTCGTACGAGCCGGGGAGCGAGCCGAAGAGGGCGTCACCGTCGCCGTATGCCGGGGGCTGTGCATAGGAGGCATCGGAGGCAGGGGCGGTGTGAAGCTGAGCCCCTGATGGGTGACGGTCGTCCACCAACTTCTCTTTCGCCTCGGCTGCAGGAGAATTAGCGGCGACTGTACCCGGCGGTACGCGACGGCGACAATCTTCCGGGACTTTCGGGCTCGGCGGGATGGGGCGGGCGGCCGCCTTCCGGCAGCGCTCTTGCGTGCTCTTGGCGCGTCGTTCGAATATCGTTCGACAAAACGCCGACAAGAGGCGCCGGACACCGGCCGGACTTCACCCGAGGGCGCCTGCCGTCAGGCCACCGAAACGGCCGCGCCGGCCGTTTGCGCCGTCTCCGCCGAGGTCAGGGAATTCCTTATACCGGCCGCCACCGTGCCGTTGACCGGCAGCGCGAGATGCCCGACCCCGGCGACCCGGACGTTGTCCGCGCGCAAATCGGGGTGATCGATTCTGGCGGTCTCCGCCGGCACCATCACCTGATCCGCTTCGCTCCAGAACGCGACGAACCGCGTTCGGCAATGCGGCGCCGGACGCGCCAACTCCGCGATCACATCGGAATCCGGGCGCATTTGCCGGACGATGGGATGCGCCGACATCAGAGGCGCGATACGGGTGCCGGAGTGCGGTGTGCCGAGCGTGATCAGCGTACGGACGCGGGTGTCGCCGCCGAGGCACTGCACGTAATAGCGGGCTATCAGGCCGCCGAGGCTGTGGCCCACGATGTCCACCCGCCGGTGGCCGGTCCGCGCGCACACCTCGTCCACATGGCGGCTCAGCAGCTCGGCGGCCTTGCGTAGATCGCAGGTCAGCGGGGAGTAGTTGAGCGCCTCGACATGGCGCCAGCCGTGGCGGTGGAGGGAGCGCCGCAGCAGCACGAAGACCGAGCGGTTGTCGATGAAACCGTGGAGCAGGAGGACGGGCGGATGGGCGCGGCCCTCGGTGGGGAGGAGGGCGGGGGCGTCGGGAGCGGCGGCGTCCGGCGCGGACCGTCCCCCCGCCGGGGGGAGGGGCCCTTCCCGGGCGATGCCGGTCGGGTAGAGCAGGAGATGGCCGGCCAGGATCGCCAGCTCCACGAGCATGCTGCGGAGGAGAAGCGGTGCGGTGAGAACAGGCAGGGCCCCCATGGCCGACCTCCCGAACGGCATGCCGAAGGCGGCGACGACCCCCGTATGCCCTCGTGGGAAGCCATGCGCAGCGGCGGCGGCAGTGCGGCGGCCCGCGCGACGGCCCGGCTGCGGCTCCCCGGGCGCCCGGACCGCGTGCCCGTCGCCGGCCGTCCCTGGTGGCGACGCGACACGCGGAACACGGCGCGTAGCGAACATGTCCCATGTGTGATTTCCCCCTCGCCGCATGTCACGAAACGGCTGGGTACGGGATGCTGGAGATAACGTTCGTTCACGCTCGTGACCGCCGGTTCGCGGTCGCGCGATCGATTGTCGGCTCGGCGGCACCGCCCTGCGGATGCCGTGCATGGCTTGGAGGCAGTGATGAGTGTGGCGCGGCAAGACGGGGCGCAGACGGGGAGCCAGGGCGCGGCGGGCCGGTCCGGGCCGATCCGGGTCGTTGTCGCCAAGCCGGGGCTCGACGGGCACGACCGGGGAGCCAAGGTCATCGCGCGGGCGCTGCGGGACGCCGGTATGGAGGTGATCTACACCGGGCTGCACCAGACGCCGGAGCAGATCGTCGACACCGCCATCCAGGAGGACGCCGACGCGATCGGGCTGTCCATCCTCTCCGGCGCGCACAACACCCTCTTCGCGAAGGTGATCTCCCTCCTCCAGGAGCGCGACGCGGCGGACATCAAGGTCTTCGGCGGCGGCATCATCCCCGAGGACGACATCGCCCCGCTCAAGGCGCAGGGCGTCGCGGAGATCTTCACGCCGGGGGCGACGACCGCCTCGATCGTGGAGTGGGTCAACGCGAACGTGCGCCCGCTGGCCGTGTGAACCCTCTGCCGGGGCGGTCATGAGCCGGCCCCGGCCAGTTCGGCGTGCATGGTGGCGCGCAGCCGGAGGGTGCCGACCAGGCGCTGGAACGCCTCGGACCAGTAGCAGCCGGAGCCCGGTGAGGCGCCCTCGGGCTCGTCCGTGAGCGCCGTCAGCATGTCGAGCCGGTCCGCCGCGCCCGGGTCCAGGCAGCGCTCCGCCAGCCCCATCACTCCGCTGAAGCTCCACGGATAGCTGCCCGCGTCACGGGCGATGTCCAGTGCGTCGACCACCGCGCGGCCCAGGGGCTCGGCCCAGGGGACCGCGCAGACGCCGAGCATCCGGAAGGCGTCCGCGAGGCCGTGCCCGGCGATGAACCCGGCCACCCACAGGGCCCGTTCGTCGCCGGGGAGGACGGTCAGCAGCTTCGTCACATCCCGCGACGAGCCGCCCGGCGCCACCTCCGCGGCGGCCTGCGCGGGGGTGCCGGGCGCGCCCAGCAGCGCCCGCGCCCAGCCGGCGTTCCGCTGGCGCACCGCGGCGCGGCACCATGCGTCGTGCAGCTCGGTCCGCCGGTCGCCGGCCACCGGAAGCGCGACGATCTCCGCCGGACCGCGGCCCCCGAGGTGCCCCGACCAGCTGTCCAGGGGCATCGCCTCCACCAACTGGGCCAGCCACCAGGCGCGTTCGCCCCGCCCGGATGGGGGCCTGGGGGTGATGCCGTCCCGCTGCATCCCGGCGTCGCAGGCGCGGGGCGGCTCGATCGTGAGCAGGGGCCCGCCGGTGGCCCGGCCGTCCACGGCGACGCAGCGCAGGGTGCGCTCCGCCATCCGGGCCGCGAGCGCGGAGCCGGGCAGCGCGGAGAGCAACTCGGCGGCGGTGCCGCGGACATTGCGGCTGCGGTCGGACAGCGCCTGTTCCAGGAAGGGCTCATCGCCCGCCGACAGGCCCTCGCCCAAGGAGTCCAGGAACATCAGGCGGTCCTCGGCGCGCTCGGTCGCCCAGGTGGTGCCGAGCAGCTCCAGGCCCGCCCGCGGGTCGCGGCGGCGCAGCGCGGTCAGCAGGGCGACGCGTTCGGCGAACAGGCCCTCCTCCCAGAGGCGCCGTACGGCCTCGGGGTCGCCGGCGCCCGGCAGTGCGGCCGGGCCGCCGATGCCGCGCAGCGCGAACTTCCACGCGTCGTTGAGCCGCGCCAGCCACAGGGCGCGCGGGCCCGCCAGGGCGAGCGCGGCGGGCCGCAGGTCCGTACGGGCCCTGGCCGTGTCGAGGAGCGCGGGGAGCAGCGCCTCGGGGGCGCGGTAGCCCTGCTCGACGGCGGCGGCCAGCCACTGGGGCAGCAGTTCGGTGAGATCGGGGGCCGTACCGCGGCGGCTCCCGGCGCCGGTGCCGCCCCGGTCGGCGAGCAGCAGGGCGAGCCTGCGCCGCGCCGCGGGCGGCAGCGGTGGCCGCGGGTCGGCCGGGGCCGGGGCGGGCCGCTCGCCGGCCGGGGTGGGGCGCAGCGCGGCGCGCCGGCGCACCGTGCTGATCGCCGCCGCGTCCAGCAGGGCCGCCGCGGCGCTCTGCCCGGGGCGGACCGGTACCGGCGGCGTCCGCCGCTCGGCCCCGAGCACGGCGGCGCCGACCAGTTCGGACCAGGGGGCGGCGGAGGCGGAGGGGCGCCGGGGGACAGGGGGCGTGGCAGCGGTGGTGGTGGTCGCAGCCGCAGTAGTCGCAGCCGCAGTAGTCGTTGCCGAGGTGGTCGTAGCCGCGGGGGGCGGTGGGGTCGTCATGCCCTTCCTCCAGGTGAGGGTGGTGCACGGGTGCGGGGCGCCGCTGCTGGACGCGGTCGGCCGGAGGGCCGGGGAGGGGGCGCCGGGCCGGGGTCAGGAGGTCAGCGGCACCGGCGCGGGGTCCCACGCCGTCAGGGGCAGGAAGCCGCGGTGGCCGCATTCGCCGAAGACCGTGAGCGGGGCACCGCCCGATATCGCCGCCAGCTGCCAGACGGCCGTACGGCGCAGGCAGCGCGGGTCGAGCGGCAGCGCCGACTCGCCGTCGGCGTCGGCCAGTTGCCACCCCTCGCCGTCCCGGCCCGGTATGGGCGTGACGTCGGCGAGCACCACCGGCCAGGCGTCCAGCCAGGGGTCGTCGCGCAGCGCGTCGCCGTACGCGGCCAGGGCGGCGTCGATACCGCAGCCGGGCGGGACCGGGCCGGGCACCGCGGGGGCGTGCCGTTCGCCCAGGGCGGCGCGCAGCGGGCGGGCGGCCGGGTAGTACGCGAGGTCCGCGTCCAGCAGCAGACCGGGGGGCAGGGCCAGGTCCAGGGGGCGGTGGCCGCCCCCGAAGGAGAGATGCAGCGCCATCCGGCCGGTCCGCTCTCCGCGCAGGAAGATCCGTCGGGTAATCAACGCGCCGTCCTCGCCGTCCTGTTGGGCGAGGACCAGCCAGCGGTCCCGGACCGTCGCGGCATCCGGGCCGGTCAGCAGGCCGGCGGCCTCCGTGGTCAGTCCGACGCGGGAGCGGACGGTCGCAGCGAGGGGGGCCGGCAGCCGCTCGATGCCGAGGAACCCCTGGTCGAGGAGGTGCAGCAGGGCGCACTCCTCCAGGAGACGGGACGGCCAGTCGGCGCCGGCGGCGCTGATCGCGCCCAACTCACGCACCCGCGCGGCCAGTCCAGGGGCCTGCGCGTCGACCATCCGGGCGGCGGTCTCGTCCCAGGTGCCCGCGCCGGTCCCGGACCCGGACCCGGCTCCCGACGAGGCGGAGGCGCCGCCGGTGCGGCCCGTCGAGGCCAGGCCGGAGTGCAGCAGGTCCTCCAGACGCTGCTCAAGTTCCGTTGCCCCGGCGGCGATACGCCGCATCCGGCGCTCCGTCCGGGGCTCCGTCCGGCGCTCGGCGGCCTTCGGCGCCGCGGGCGCGCGGGACGGGGCGCCGCCACCGGGCGCCGCGCCGTCCGGCGGGCGTCCGGCGCGCTCGCCGCGCGCGGCCAGCCACTCGGCCGCCCACGAGGGCGGCTCCCCGGCCGCCACCGCTCCCGGCCCCCCGCCGTGCCCCCCGCCGCCCGCCCCGACCCAGAGCAGCAGCAGTCCCAGTGCGTGCTTGCACGGGAACTTCCGGCTCGGGCAACTGCACCGGAACGCCGGGCCCTTGACGTCCACGACCGTCCGGTAGGGCTTCCCGCCGCTGCCCTTGCACTCCCCCCACACCGCGCCGCCGTCCGCGCCCGTCTCCGACCACGGGCCCGGCGCCGCGAGCCTGCCGCCCGCCGTGCGTGATGCCTCGTCAGGTGCCAGTGCGAGCACCTGATCCGTCGTCCAGCGTTCCCCCTGCGGATTCATGTCCCCGACGCTACGACGCGGCACTGACAATCGCGCAGGACCTCGCTGTTTCCACAGGTCAACAGTGTTTTTCGGGGGATTGTCAGTGGCCTGGTGCAGGCTGGGAACCGCAAGCGGCCGGCGGTGTTTTCGCGCGGTGCCGGCCGTGCATCGCGACGAGGGGGAAACGATGTCCGAGAACACCGAAGCGACGGCGCCCGGCGATCGGAGCATGGCCGGCGAGGCGCTCCGGCCGCACGCGGAGGACACCTTCGCACACGAGCTGACGGCCCTCGCGGCGGTCGACGACCGGCCGCGCCCGGAGCGCTGGCGGCTCTCGCCGTGGGCGGTCGCGACGTATCTGCTCGGCGGCACGCTCGCGGACGGCACGGTCGTCACGCCGAAGTACGTCGGCCCGCGCCGGACCATCGAGGTCGCGGTGACGACCCTGGCGACGGACCGCGCGCTGCTGCTGCTGGGGGTGCCGGGGACGGCCAAGACCTGGGTGTCGGAGCATCTGGCGGCGGCCGTCAGCGGCGACTCCACCCTGCTGGTGCAGGGCACGGCCGGCACCCCCGAAGAGGCGATCCGCTACGGCTGGAACTACGCCCGACTGCTCGCCGACGGCCCCAGCCGCGAGGCGCTGGTGCCCAGCCCGGTGATGCGCGCCATGGCACAGGGGATGACCGCGCGCGTCGAGGAACTGACCCGCATCCCGGCCGACGTCCAGGACACGCTCGTCACCATCCTGTCCGAAAAGACACTGCCGATACCGGAGTTGGGCCAGGAGGTCCAGGCCGTCCGCGGCTTCAACCTGATCGCCACGGCCAATGACCGCGACCGCGGTGTCAACGAACTCTCCAGCGCACTGCGCCGCCGCTTCAACACGGTCGTGCTGCCACTGCCCGCCACACCCGACGAGGAGGTCGACATCGTCGCCCGGCGGGTCGCGCAGATCGGCCGCTCGCTCCGGCTCCCGTCCGCGCCCGAGGGGCTGGACGAGATCCGCCGGGTCGTCACCGTCTTCCGCGAGCTCCGGGACGGCAGCACCGCCGACGGCCGCACCAAGCTCAAGTCGCCCTCCGGGACGCTCTCCACCGCCGAGGCCATCTCGGTGGTGACCAACGGGCTGGCGCTGGCCGCCCACTTCGGGGACGGAGTGCTGCGCCCCGGGGACGTGGCCGCCGGGATCCTGGGCGCGGTCGTCCGCGACCCGGCCGCGGACCGGGTCGTCTGGCAGGAGTATCTGGAGGCCGTGGTGCGTGAGCGCGACGGCTGGAAGGACTTCTACCGCGCCTGCCGCGAGGTGGGCGCATGACCGGCGGGAGCGCGGCGGGGCCGGTGCTGCTCGGGGTGCGGCACCACGGCCCCGGTTCGGCGCGGGCGGTGCGGGCCGCCCTGGAGCAGTGCGCGCCCGGCGCGGTACTGATCGAGGGCCCACCGGAGGCGGACGACCTGGTCCCGCTGGCCGCGCGGGACGACATGCGGCCCCCCGTGGCCCTGCTCGCCCACGTGGTCGACGACCCCGGCCGCGCGGCGTTCTGGCCGCTGGCCGAGTTCTCCCCGGAGTGGGTGGCGCTGCGCTGGGCGCTGGCGCGCGGCGTTCCGGTGCGCTTCATCGATCTCCCGGCGGCACACTCACTGGCGATGGCGGCAGAACCGGAAGCAGAACCGTCGGCAGAGCCGGGAACGGAGTCGGGGGCGGGGCCGGAGGCGGCGGCAGCGCCCGCGGCACGGGTCGACCCCCTCGCCGTGCTCGCCGAGACGGCCGGCTACGACGATCCCGAGCGCTGGTGGGAGGACGTCGTCGAGCACCGGGGGGCATGGGGGTCCCCCGGCGCATGGGAGTCCTCCCGGGTATGGGGGTCCCCCCGCGTGAGCGAAGCCGAGTGTGGGGGAGGAGCCGAGCGTGGGGGAGAAGCCGAGCGTGGGGGAGGGTCGGGCACGGATGCGCTGGCTCCGTTCGCCGCGCTCGCCGAGGCGATGGCGGCGCTGCGCGCGGCCTACGGGGACGGTGGGCATCCGCGCGACCCGGTGCGCGAGGCCCATATGCGGCTCCGACTGCGGGCCGCGCGCCGGGAGTTCGGGGACCGCGTCGCCGTGGTCTGCGGGGCCTGGCACGTGCCCGCGCTGACCCGGCGCACCACCGTGGCCGCCGACCGGCAGCTGCTCAAGGGCCTGCCGAAGGAGAAGACGGCGCTCACCTGGGTGCCCTGGACGCACCGGCGGCTGGCCCGGCGCAGCGGATACGGCGCCGGAATCGCCTCCCCCGGCTGGTACGGCCATCTCTTCGGCGCTCCCGACCGCCCCGTGGAGCGCTGGCTGACCAAGGTCGCCCGGCTGCTCCGCGAGGAGGACTACCCGGTGTCGTCGGCGCATGTCATCGAGGCGGTGCGGCTCGCCGAAGGGCTGGCCGCGGTGCGCGGGCGGCCGCTGGCCGGGCTCGCGGAGCTGGATGACGCGGTCCGGGCCGTCATGGGCGGGGGCTCCGACGCCCCGTCCGCGCTGATCCACGACCGGCTGGTGGTCGGCGAGGTGCTGGGCGAGGTGCCCGAGGACGCCCCCGCCGTCCCGTTGCAGCGCGATATCGCCCGCAGCCGGCGGGCGTTGCGGCTCAAGCCCGAAGCGGTGGCGCGGGAGCTGGAGCTGGATCTGCGCACGGACACCGACGCGGGTCGCAGCCGGCTGCTGCATCGGCTGCGGATGCTCGGCGTCCCCTGGGGCGAGCCCGTCCGCTCCCGGGCCGGGAAGGGCACCTTCCGGGAGACCTGGCGGCTGTGCTGGGAGCCGGAGTTGACGGTCCGGGTCGCCGAGGCCGGTATCTGGGGCACGACCGTGCTCGCGGCGGCCACCGCCAAGGCGGCGGCGGACGCCGCGGGGGCGGTGGCCCTCGCCGAGGTGACCGCGCTCGCCGAGCGCTGTCTGCTCGCCGGGCTCCCCGACGCGCTGCCGGTGGTGATGCGGGTGCTCGCGGACCGCGCCGCGCTGGACGCGGACGTCGGCCATCTCGCCCAGGCGCTGCCCGCGCTCGTCCGGTCGGTGCGGTACGGGGACGTCCGGAGCACCGATGGCGCGGCGCTCCGCGAGGTCGCGCACGGGCTGGCCGAACGGATCTTCGTCGGGCTGCCGCCGGCCTGCGCCGGGCTGGACGCGGACGGCGCGGTGGAGATGCGGGGCCATCTCGACGCCACCCAGCAGTCCGTCGGCCTCCTCGGCCAGGTGGCCGGGGCGGCCGGCGAGCCCCCGGCGCCGCTGCGGCAGCGCTGGGCCGGCGCGTTGCGCACGGTGAGCGAACGCGACGCCGTACCGGGTCTGATCCGCGGCCGGGCCACCCGACTCCTGCTCGACGACAGGCGGTTGGGTGACGGCGGGGCGGAGCGGCTGATGGCGGCGGCGCTCTCGCCGGGCACCCCGCCCGCCGACGCCGCGGGCTGGATCGAGGGCTTCGTCGGCGGCGCGGACGGTGGGATGCTGCTGGTGCACGACGAACGGCTGCTGGCCCTGGTGGACGGCTGGCTGACGAGCGTGCCGGCAGCCGGGTTCACGGACGTGCTGCCGCTGCTGCGCCGGACGTTCGCGGAGTACGAGGCCGGTGCGCGGCGCACCCTCGGCGAGCTGGTCCGCCGCGGCCCCTCCCCCACTCTCGGCTCTGCTCGATGGGGAGGTACCCCCATCGCCGCCCGGCATCCGGCGGGCGACTCCACGGCCGCGGCGGCGCCCGGCTTCGGCCCCGGCCTGGACCGCGACCGCGCCGCCGCCGTACTGCCCACGCTGCGGCTCCTCCTGGGGACGGACCGGGACGGGGGCGGGAGCGGGGACTTGGACGGGGACGGCAGCGGCTACGTCGGCGACGGCAGTGCCGGCAATGCCGACACCGACGCCATAAAGGCCGGCGACATCGACACCAACGGCCGCAACGCCGACACTCTTACGGAGGCGGGGAAATGACCGCAGGCACCGGAGCGACCACAGCGACCACAGCGACCACAGCGACCACGGCGTCGGACACGCCCGCGCCCGCGCCCCCGCCCGCGCCCCCGTCTTCCGCCGCCGAGCGGCTCCGGCGCTGGCGGCTGGTGCTCGGGGACGCGGGGGCGGACGGCACGGGATGTGAACCGCGGGGGCGGGACGCCGCGATGGACCGGGCGCTGGAGTCGCTCTACGGGCAGGGCCGGGGCGGCGGGCGGGGCGGCGACGGCGGCGAGCGGCGTACGGCCGGGCTCGGGGCCTCGGCTCCCGGGGTGGCGCGCTGGCTCGGCGACATCCGGACGTACTTCCCGTCCTCGGTGGTGCGGGTGATGCAGCGGGACGCCATCGACCGGCTGGGGCTGTCCGCGCTGCTGCTGGAGCCGGAGATGCTGGAGGCCGTGGAGGCCGACGTCCATCTGGTGGGCACGCTGCTGTCGTTGAACAGCGTGATGCCGGAGACGACCAGGGAGACCGCGCGGGCCGTCGTCCGCAGGGTCGTCGAGGACCTGGAGAAGCGGCTGGCCACCCGCACCCGGGCCACGCTCACCGGGGCGCTGGACCGCTCCGCGCGGATCAGCCGGCCGCGGCACCGCGACATCGACTGGGACCGGACGATCCGGGCCAACCTGAAGAACTACCTCCCGGAGTACGGGACGGTCGTCCCCGAGCGGCTGGTCGGATACGGCCGAGCCTCGCGGTCGGTGAAGAAGGACGTGGTGCTCTGCGTCGACCAGTCCGGGTCGATGGCGGCGTCGGTGGTGTACGCCTCGGTGTTCGGGGCGGTGCTGGCGTCGATGCGGGCTATCGACACCCGGCTGGTGGTCTTCGACACCTCGGTGGTTGATCTGACGGACCAGCTGGACGACCCGGTGGAGGTGCTGTTCGGGACACAGCTGGGCGGCGGTACGGACATCAACCGGGCGCTGGCCTACTGCCAGTCGAGGATCAGGCGCCCCGCGGACACCATCGTGGTTCTGATCAGCGACCTCTACGAGGGCGGTATCCGGGACGAGATGCTCAAACGGGTCGCGGCGATGCAGGCGTCCGGGGTGCGGTTCGTGACGTTGCTTGCGCTGTCCGACGAGGGGGCGCCCGCCTACGACCGGGAGCATGCCGCGGCGCTGGCGGCCCTGGGGGCACCGGCGTTCGCTTGCACACCTGATCTGTTTCCGGAAGTGATGGCGGCGGCAATCGAAAAAAGACCACTTCCCATACCGGACATGACGGAGCAACGGTGACAGGAGTGCTGCAGGGAGTTGCACGGCACCTGGTCCGTCGTGCAAGGATCAGCGCATCGCTCGATCACCCGTGATGCGCGCGACACCGAGGCACTGTGCCCGGGTGTCCCCGTCCGTATGGGAAGGTCCCCTCCTTGTCCGCTGTGTTCGCCATGCCTGCCGCCGTGCGCCTGCCGCGCACCGTGGTCGTGCGGCGTGCGCTGATGGCGGGGCTCTTCCTGGTCGGCTTCCTCGCTCTCGGCTTCGCCTTCGGCACCGGCGCACACGCCGCCGACCGGGCGCAGGCCGACGGCAGCTCGGGCCCGCAGGCCCTCACCGGAGCCTCGGCTCCGGACGGGGCGGCGGCCGGAGCCACCACCCCGGACCGGGCCGCCACCCGGGCCGGGGCGGCGTACCACTCCTCCGGACTGCCGTCCTCCCAGGCCGCGTTGGCGCGGCAGGAGGCGACGGCCGAGGCCCAGGCCACCCGGCGTAGGGACACCGCGGCCGGTGCGGCCACGGATGCCGTACGCCCCGCCGAGCGGGCCGCCGACCGGGTCGCCCAGCCGGTGGCCGGAGTGGTCGGCGCCATCAAGGACATCGGCGGCCTCGGGGACGTGGTCGACGGTGCGCTGCCCGTCCACCTCCCGTTCGGTGAGCTGCCGGGCCGTCCCGGCGACGGCACCGCGCCCGGTCACGGCGGGGCGCCGAGCGGCGCGCTGCCGGCCGGTGCCGGGAGCGTCGTCACCGGCCAGGCCGCCGGCGCGCAGCCGGTGATCCGGCCGGCACATTCCGCGGGCGGCGCACACCAGGCCGCCACCGCACAGTCCCGTCCCGTCGTGCACCAGCAGCGGGACACCGGCCACCGCGGCCTGCCGGGCCAGCTCCCGCAGGGCCCCGTGGCGCCCGCCCCGCAGTCCGCGGGTGACGGTCACGGCCCCCGTGGCGGGGGCCAGTACGCCGCCTTCCCGGCGGACTCCCCGCGCTTCCGGCTGCTGCCCGGTGGCGTCCGCACGGCTGATGGCGCCCCGACGCGCCGCCGTGCCGAAGAAATCCTCGAATTCCCCGGCTAGGGCAGACCGTTCCGCGTCTGTAACTGGACCTGCCGCGCGGGGGCGGGACAGGTCTGCCCGACACCACTCCTGAATTCGAAGGACTTCTCCACCATGCGCTCGAACATCCGCCGTTCCATCGCCGTTGCCGCTGCCGCTTCCGGTCTGTGGGCCCTGGGATCCGTCGCCGCCAACGCGGCCGAGCTGCCCGCCACCCCGAGCCTGCCCGCCGCCGGCTCGGTGACCGGCGCCACCCAGCACCTGCCCACCAGCGATGTCGCCGGCACCGTCACCAAGACCGTCTCCGGCGTGACCGGCAAGGCGACCGGTGCCCTCGGCGGGGTCTCCGCCGACCGTCTGCCCACCGGCCGGCTGCCGCAGCTCGGTGGCGCCGTGGACGGCGTGCAGCAGCTCGTCGCCGGTGCCGGGCTCTCCGGCGTGCACACCGACGGCATGACGAAGGCCGACGACGAGCAGGGCAAGAAGGCCAAGAAGGGCAAGAAGGACAAGAAGTCCGGCAAGGGCGCAGACCTGGGCAAGGTCGGCAAGCTGCCGAAGCTGCCCGCGACCCCGGGCCTGCCCTCCGCCGGTCTGCCCGGCGTCCCGGCGCTGCCCGGCGTCCCCGCGCTGCCCAAGACCCCGGAGCTGCCCTCCGCCCCCGCGCTGCCCAAGGCCCCGGGTTCGGTCGACAACCTGCTGGCCGGTCTCGCCGGTGCGGGCGTCCGCCCCGAGCAGCTGACGAAGCAGGCGCAGGGCGCGCTGGCCACCGCCCGTCCGGTCGTCGACAAGGTCGCGGCCGACGTGCTGCCGCCGGTCGCCGGCCGCGCCGTCACCAAGGTGCTCCCGGTCGCCCAGGGCGAGGTCGGCAACGCCGGCAAGGTCGCCGGTGACGTGGCCGCCAAGGCGACCCCGTTCGTGACCGTCGTCGACGGCCACGCGCAGCTGTTCGTCGAGGGCCTGCGCACCGAGGCCGTTCCGTTCGCCCAGCGCGTCGCGGCTGACGCCACGCCGTTCGCGCAGGCCGTCACCGGCAACACCACCGCTCTCGCGCAGGGCCTGGGCGCCGACTCCGTGCCGTTCGCGCAGAGCCTGACCGTCGTGGTCGTGACCGACGCGAAGGGCACCGCGACCACCACCGTCGCCGGTGCGAAGAGCCTGGCCCCGATGGGTTCCGTGCCGGCCGTGCCGGCGAACCTGGCCGACCTGACCAACGCCGCCAACATCCCGGCGCTGCCCGCCGTCCCGGCCCTCCCGGTCCAGGGCGTCTGAGGCCCTCCGGGCATCAGCCCCGGTAGCGGCCGCGGCGGTGGCCGGTACCGGAAGTCGCCGGATTGATATTGCGTGACGGCACGTCACTCCGGCGCACCTCATAACAGCCGGGCGGTCCTCTGTGGGGGAGGACCGCCCGGCTTTGCGTTTCCGTACGCCCGACGGGACTGGTGCGCGTGGCGGGCCGAACGTGACTATGAGGACCGTGAGTTCGGGACCTGGAGCCGGTCCCAGGTGACCCGGCCGGGCACCCCGTCCGCGTCCTTGCCGTGGAAGCCGAGCCTGCGCTGCCAGGACGCGTACGACTTGCGGTGCGCCTCGTTCCACTCCGGGCCGGGGCCGCTGTGCCGGTAGTGGTCGCAGCCCTCGGCGACCAGCCGCCGGCCCATCGCCTCGATCACCGGTCCGCGCGCCCCCGGCCGGAAGAACTCCCCACCGGGGAACGGCTCGTACGGCGGATGCTGCGGCATCGGAGGCACCGGCGATTCCGGCGATTCCGGCGACTCCTGCGACACCGGCGCCCCACCCCCGGCACCATCGGCGGAACCGGAACCGGAACCGGTACCCGCGGTGGAACCGGAACGGGTGCCGGTCGCCACCGGCCCCTCCGCCGGCCGGTCCAGCCGTTCCCTGATCCGCTGTCGCAGGCCGTCCATCACGATGCCGCGCGGGTCGATCTTCCCCGGTTGCCACTCCTTGTGGCCGATCACCGACCGCTCGCCCCAGCCGTGCGCCCGGCAGATCGCCGCCGTGGCCTTCTCGATCGCCAGCAACTGGGCCTCGGGCCAAGGGTCCACGCCGTCGCCGAGGTTGATGCACTCGAAGCCGTAGAAGTGGCGGTTGCCGTCGGTGTCCGCGGTGCGGTCCTTCGGCAGTACCTCCTCGTCGATCACGGCCTGGAGGACGTCGCGGTCGCCGAGCCCGGCGTGGTTGGCGCGGCCGTTGCCGACGAGGTGGACCTCGCCGTTCTTGTCGATCACCCCGTGGCAGAGCGGCCCCGGCAGGTCCGGGCGCCCGTCGTAGCAGAGGCCGACCGAGCCGTCGGTGCCCTCGGTGGCGGTGTGGTGGACGACCACGCCGTTCACCGGGCCCCAGGGGCCCTTGGTGTTGCGGTTGTGCCGGCGCCAGTCGCGGACCTCGTGGACGGTCAACCCCTCCCCGCGCAGCGCGGCCAGGAGCTGACTGCCGGTCAGCGGTACGGCCATCAGCCCGCCCCCTGTTCGTCGACCGCCGCTTCGGCCTCCGCGGTGGTCTGCGACCGGCTGTGCACCGGGCCGCCCAGGGTCCCGAGCGTCGACCCGCCCCCGCCGGCCGACAGCGGCGAGGCGCCGGCCTCCTCGGCCCGCGCCTCCGCCTCGGCCGTCAGTGCCGCGTCGTCCGCCGCCGGGATGCCCGCCGACAGCGGTCGGAACGCCAACCGCAGGTCGGGGACGGCCTGTTCGCCGTGCACCCAGGCCAGCGGCGCGTAGTGGACGGCGATGCCGAGCGGCGGCCGGAGCAGCGGGCGGCGCGCCGCGTCCGCCGGCCACTCGACGCCGCCGGTGGCGGTGCGCGCCGGGATCAGCCAGAAGTCGCCGGTGCGGTAGGTGCCGCCGGCTGCGAAGTACACCTCGACGCCGTCCTCCAGTGGCAGCCAGACGCCTTCCTCGACCGGCACCGCGCCGTGCTTGAGCCGGCCGGGCCGCTCACCGCGCCGCACCGTCCTGCGGCTCCCCTCCTGGTGGTCCCAGCGGCGCAGGAACGGATGCAGCTCGGGCCGCCGGCCGACGCCCGGGGCGGGCTCGTCCGACAGCCGCACCCGGCGCCCCGGCAGGTCCAGTTCCTCCACCCGCAGCAGCGGTGACGGCTCGCCCCGGCTGGTGTACGCGGTGTCCACGAACTCGACCAGGTCGCCGACGTGCAGCGACAGCTTGTCGTCGCTGCCCAGGGACGCCAACTCCACCCACGTACCGTCGAGTTCGTCGACCGGGAAGGTGACGGAGCCGTTGTCCCGGGACCAGGCGAAGGTGGCGTCCTTCGCGGTGCCGCCGTCGTGCACCTCGACGCGGTAGAGCTGGTTCTCCGGCCCCCGGTAGCGGGCGTCCGGGGCGACCAGGCAGGGGTCGTCGTCCGTGTGGTCGGGGCGTTCGCTGCGCGCCGCCATCCGGGAGGCGGGGGATGCCTCCTTCTGGGCCCAGCGGGCGAACGCGGTGCGGATGTCGTCGATCGGGGGGTTGTCGCCGTCCAGCCCCAGCGCGGACGCGGGCAGCGGCAGCACCTGCCACACGACCTTGGCGCGGGCCGCGGTGTCCGGCATCGCGGCCCCCAGCGCGACCTCGCGCAGCGCCGGGTCCTCGGCCGCGGTGACCATCCGCTCCCACACCTTCAGATAGACCAGGTACGGGAATTGGGAGGGCAGCCGGTCGCCGGGGCGCTCCGGGTCGCGGAAGCCGTCGGGCTGGTCCCAGTACGTCCAGGTGGCGGGCGGTGCGGCGGGTTCGGTGGCGTCCGCGGCCTCCTCGCCCTCCTTGTGGCCGCCCTCCTTGTGGCCGCCCTCGGCCGGGACCGGCTCGCCGGGCCGCGGGCGGCCGGCGTCGCAGAGGATGCCGTCGACGTAGTAGCGCCCGCCGCCGATGACCAGGTCGTCCAGCTCGCGGCTGCCGCCCCGGAGGTCGATCTTGAAGCCGGTGGCGCCGTGCGGTCCGCCGTGCGGGCCGATCAGATCGGTGGCGAGGGTGCGGGCCTGGAACAGCTGGATCATGGTCTGCTCGTTGGCGTCGGCGTCCAGCTGGACGCGGCCCTGCTGCGCCACCACCGCGGAGTAGTGCCGCTCGGGCCGGAAGGTGATGCGGGAGAGATCAGCGTGCATGGAAGGGGTCCCCCTCGTACGGGATGCTCGAACGGTCGTCGGTGGCGGTGAACGGCGGGCGGCTCATGTGACGAACACGATCCCCGCGTCGGTCCCCGCCGGGGTGTACTCCGCGAGCCGGGCCCGCAGGCTGTCCTCGCGCTGCGGCTGGTAGAGGTCGTGGTACGCGCCCAGCTCGGCGCCGTCCTCCGCGCCCCGCCGGATCTCCTCGGCGCAGCCCGCCGCCAACTGCCCGTACCACGGCGTCCCGTAGCGCTCGGCGCGGAGCTGCGGACGCACCCGCTCGGCGCCCCCGGGCCCCGCCAGGTCCGGCTGGCAGCGGTACCGGCGCGGGGTGCGCGACCCCGGCGGGACGTAGCTGAACCGCAGGCAGCCGACCCCGCGCCGGGCGACGTTCAGCCGCCCGGTGAACAGGCTGTTCTCGGCGAGCTGCACCGCGTGCGTGTGGACCTCGCCGATGACCGTGGTCCGGTGCGCGAACAGCACCGCGTGCGCATGCCGGCAGTCCGGCGCGGACAGCGCCTCGCGGTCGGACCGGGTGGCGTCCAGGATGCTGTCGCGCAGATGGATCGGCAGCGGGTCGGTGCCCACCTCGTCGCCGATCACCTCGATCGTGCCGAGGATCGTCCGGTCGATCTCCACACAGGCGGTGGTGCGGTCCAGTACGAGGCTCGGCTCCTCGGGGGAGGCCGGATGACAGTGCGGCTCCAGCGACCAGCCCGGCACCAGGGTGCAGTGCCGCAGCACCAGCGCCCCCAGCGGTCCGGTGACGTTGAGGCCGCGGCCGGTCACCAGCAGCCCGTCCAGCACCATCCGGGGCCGCTCCCCGGGCGCGCAATCGCCTTCCCGCGCACGGATGTTGAGGGCGTCCGGCCGGTTGCTGTACCAGTCGAGCAGCCGGATGACCGGCCGGGTGCCCTCGGCGGCGCGCAGCTCCAGCCGGTCGCCGGGGTCCAGGTCGAAGTCCAGCTGCTCCTGGTAGGCGCCGCTGTGGGTGATCTCGATGATGCCGTCGGGGCCGCACCGCCCGGCCCGCCGGTCGTGCCGCCACGCCGCGTAGGCGTCCATGATCCGGTGGAAGTCGTGGCCGGGGCCGACCCGGTAGACGGCGGCATCCGGCGGGGCGGCCTTGGCCCCGCTCCGCTCGCGGGGGTACTCCCCGCCGCCCAGGTCGTCGCCGAACCCGTAGTGGTAGTCCACCCAGACGCCCTGGCGCGGCGCGGACCGCGAGCCGAAGGCCATCCGGCCCAGCTCCGGGTCGACGGCGACCTGTCCGCGCCTGGGCCGGTAGCGCCAGTCGCTCAGATCGGCGACGACGATGTCGGCGATCGGGACCGGGTGGTCCTCGCCGTCCCGCCGGATCACCAGGCTCTTCCCCGGCCCGTAGTAGTCCGCGAGCCGGTCGTGCAGCTGCCGGCGGCGGATCAGGGCCGGCACGTTGTCGATGGTCGCGATGTGCGTCGCGGACGGCTCCGGCTCCGGGCGGGTCACCAGGGGGGTGTCGTTGCCGAGGATCGAGAAGGTGTAGAGGTTGCGGGCCCGGTCGATGCAGTACGCGGGCGCCCGGGTCACCGCGTACGGACGCAGCCGCCAGACGAACAGCCCGACCCCGGCCGGGGTGTAACCACCTTGTGTACGAGGGGAGTTGACGCGCCGTACGTCCGCCGAGCGGGCCAGTGCGGCGAACGGTCCGTCGGCCAGGTCCAGTGCGGCGCCGTCGCGGACGTCCACCAGCCGGCCGCGGGAGTGTCGCCGGGCGTTGACCGCCGCGGTGCCCGACCCGTACAGCTTCACCGGCTGCTGGTGCGCCACCAGCCGGGACAGCTCCACCGCCCGCGCCGGCCAGCCCGCCACCTCCTCGGACAGCTCCTCCAGCAGCGCCAGGGTGCCCTTGCGCCGCCGGTTGCCGACGGTGGCGGCCACATCGCGGCGCGGTGCCAGCGCCTCCGCCAGCCGCCGCCGCGAGGAGTCCGGCAGCCCGCCGTCCCGCAGCCCGGTGGCCAGCACCCGCTCGTAGCCGGGCAGCGGCCGGTAGCCCACCAGGTCGCCGAGGTAGGGCAGTGCCCACTCGGCGGCGGTCTCCACGAACCAGTCGTCGTACTGCTGGTCGACCCCGTCGCGGACCCGGTCCACCTGCTCGGCGATCACCGCCAGCAGCGCCCGCAGCGGCTCGCCCCGCGCGGGATCTTCGGAGTCTCGCAGCCTGAGCCACTGCGGGAGCAGCTCCGCGAGCCCGTCCGGCTCCCGCGCCGTGCTCTGCTCACTCATCGGGTACCTCCGTCAGGATTAGCGTGTCCGCGACCCGCGGCGAGAACAGCGCGAGCTGGGCCGGCCGGATGCCGCGGAAGACGCAGACCGCGCGGCCCTTGGGCAGCGGTCGGGTGTCGGTGATGTCGGGGTTGAGCCGCAGGAGTTCGGCCAGCGAGATGCCGTACCGGGCGGCGACCGCGGTCAGTGTCTCGCCGTCCGCGGTCACTTCGTGGATCCGCTCGTCGTACGTGGCGAGGCGGGACGGTACGCGAGTGGCCGGCGGGCCGGTGAACCGGTCGGCGAGGCGGGCGAGTTCGGCCGGGGTGACGGACGCCGGAACACCGGTGAAGGCGTCCACCTCCACGTAGTCCACGCCGGGAACGGACTGGGCGGCGGCCAGCACCTCCGACAGCTCCGCCGGCTGCCCCAACTCCCGCCCGTCGTAGCCGAGCTGTGCCAGCAGGGCCTGCCGGACCCGGGGCTCGACCAGCGGCCAGGCGTAGTCCGGCGCGACCTTCACCCGCGCCACGAGCAGCAGCAGCACCGGCTCCCGGACGTCCACCCGCACCGGCAGCCGGGCGTCGCCGTACTCCGCCAGCGAGGACCGCAGCGCCCGCAGCACCTCGGCGTCGGGCGCGATCGGGATGTCGTCCACGCCCGCCACCGTCACGTGCAGCACCTGCCGCCGCCCGTCGTACACCTCGCGGGCCGCGGCCCGGCCGATGCCCGCCCGGGAGCGGGCGAAGTCCTCGTAGTCGGCGAGCGACACCAGCCGGTCCAGTGCGGACACGGCCAGCGGGATGGTGCGCCGGGTCAGCGCCGGGCCGTCCGCGTCCGCACCGCCGGTGGCCGGCTGCGGGTTGGTGACGCCGGTGACGCCGAGCGGGCGGGTGATCGCCTGGGTGATCCGGCCGGCCGCTACGTTGGCGGCCCGGCCGGTGCCGAAGCGGTAGCGTGCCCGCACGTTGTCGTGGCCGGTCGGCAGCCGGGCGCCGTGCACACCGTCGCCGAACGTCACCGTCGTCCGGCTTCCCCCATTCTCGGCTCCGCTCGAACGGGAGGTGCCCCCAGCCGTCGTGCCGGTGACGTACACCCGCTCGCGAGGGCCGCGCCCGGCCAGGCTGTCGACGGCGTGCCACAGCAGCCCGTCGACCCGGATCTCCAACTGCGGGGTGGCGCCCAGGGGGTTGGCGGCCGGCAGCCACGTCAGCGGCGACTGCCACAGTGCGAAGGTCTGGTTGATCCGCGCGGCGTCGCCGCTGCCGATCGCCTCGTCGCGGCTCTCGCCGTGGGTGGCCGGTACGACATTGCCCTGGATGCGGACCGACTCCCGCCGGTAGCGGTGCGTCAGACCGCCGGTGAGGGTCAGCGTGGTGTGCACCCGGTCGCCGGGCAGCTGCGGATCCAGGGTCTGCTCGACCTTGGCGATCACCGCCAGCTCGGTGCCCCGCACCCCCGTCACCCCCGGGATGTCGGTCCGCTCACCGGACACCACCAGATAGCGCCCGGGCCGCAACCCGTCGTACAGCTCGGCGAGTTCCAGCCGGTCGCCGTGCACGTCCTCGCCCAGCGGCTCGTCCGCCTGCTGGAGCGCCTGCCCGGCGGCGTGGACGGTGGTGTCCCGGATCGCCGACAGCGCCACGTCGTGCTCGTCCAGCCACGGATCGGCGAGGGTGAGCACGGTGCCCCGGCCGGTGATCCCGTACTGGGTGTGCACCGCGGTACGGACCGCCGTGACGCGGGTGGTGACGAACGCCAGCTTCTTGTCACCGGGGATGCCGTCCGGGCCGTCCGCGCCCTTGAGGGGCCGCTCGATCGCCACCCAGCTGCCGACCGTGATCCCGTCGTACACCGTGTCCAGCGGCAGCGAGCGCCGGTCCGCCGGCTTCGGCACCGTCGCGATGGCGATCTCCACGGCGGGCGGCTCGCCGCCGGCCGCCACCCGCACGCTGACCTCGTACTCGCCGTGCGTGATCTGCCGGTGCTCGCCCGGCCCCAGGTCCCAGGACTGCGGTGTCCCGTTGTCCACGGAGACGTGGATCCTGCCGTCCTCGCCGGGCCGGGACACGAACAGCGTCCGCTCCGGCAGCCCCGCCAGGAACCGGGCGGTGACCCCGGGCTCCTGCGAAGCGGACGGGCGGCGGCCCAGCCAGCTCAGATCGTGGTCGTGCCCCGTACGGGTGTGCAGTTCGACCTGTCCGGGCCCCAGCGCGAAGGTGCCGTCGCCGGGCAGGTTCTCCGCCCGCTGCGCGGAGGTCCCGGTCTCGATGTGCTGGAACTCCGCCCGCACCGGGACCTTGCCCGCGGTGTCGTAGACCACCCGCATGCTGGTCAGCGACGCCCCGGTCAGCGGCCAGTCGGCCGTCCTGATGACCCGCCCGTGCTCGTCCTGCACGGGCTTGAGCGGAGCCGTGGCGCCGAACGGCGTGGCGGTCGCCCGCATGGCCAGCAGGCCGCGCAGCAGCGGCGGTTCGGGCGCCGTGCGGGGCGGGACCGCCTGCCGCCAGGCCGGGTAGAGGCCGTCGGCGACTCGCGGATCCAGCGCGGCGAGCAGCTGCGCGCCCAGGTCCGAGCCGCCGTCGAAGACCCGCTCGGGATCACGGGCCACCGCCCGCGCGCCGGACGGCGGCCGGACGACCCGGGTCCGCAGTGCGGGCAGCACGGCGGCCAGGGCGGTCAGCGCGGCGGGTGTGGCGGGCGCACCGGTGGCGCCGTGCGGCCGCGGAGCCGCACCGGCACCCGCGTCCGCGCCCCAGGCCGCGGCCTGCGGTTCCGGTCCCGTTTCTGGTCCCGGTTCCGGTTCGCCGGACAACTCCGCGGCCCGGCGGGCCAGATCACCGATGACGCCCTGGAGCTCCTCGAACCACGCGGCGACCTCCTCGTATGCGGCCGCCACCGCCTGCGCCTCCGCCAGCCGCTCGTGCGGCCCGGCCAACCGCGCCACCAGCGCGTCCGGCGTGCCTATCCCGCCCAGGTCCGCGCGCAGCGGCGCCAGCACCTGCGCGTCGAAGTCGGCGATGAACCGGCTGACCGGCCGCGGGTTGGGGGTCTGCGGGGTGGGAGGCGGCGGGTAGTCCGGATCGTCCGGCTCCATTGCCGTCGAGGGAGGCTCCGTGATCCACTCCCGCAGCTCCGCGATCAGCTCCGGCAGCGACGCCGGCGCCGCCTGCGGCAGCGTCAGCGCGGTCACGTCCTCGGTGCGGTCCGGCCGCACCGCCGCCACCGGCAGCAGCACCCGCTGCGCCCCGAAGTCGAAGAGCAGCCGGTCGCCGACGGTGAGCCCGGTGGTGGTGCCCGCGACCAGCAGCTCCGGCCGGGACTTGAGGTCGTCCGGGGTGAGCAGGGCGGGCCGCCGGTGCCGGATCGCCAGCTCGTTCCACGCCCAGCGGGCCGTCAGGTCCTCGTCGGTCTCGAAGGTCTGCGACTCCTCGCCGGACCCCGCCGGCACACTGTGGCTGCGCGCCCCGCGCGGGATCAGCACCGGCAGGTCCGCGGCCCGCGGATCGCGGTCGAGGGTGTACGCGAGATGGGTGTCGGCGGCGACCCCGGGCCGCGGCCGGTGGCCCACCAGCCGCCCCAGCAGCGCCAGCGAACGGTGCTCGTTCGCCGTCCGCAGATAGCCCTCGTCGGCGATCCGCTCACTGTGGAACGTCAGCAGATCGCCCAGTACGGCCCAGGAGTCCAGCAGCCCGATGGACGGGTCGTCGGGGGTGCGGACGGTCAGGCCGCGCAGCGCCGGATAGGCCGGCGACGCCAGCCGGTCCAGCATCGCGGCGAGGAACGAACCGTACGTGCCGACGCGGTAGTCGAGGGCCGTGCGGCCGGGCGGGTTGTAGAGCGCGGGATCGGCCCGCCGCTCGTCGTGCCCGCCCGCGCGGCCGTCGCAGCCACAGCTGCGACTGCCCCCGCGCGCCGTCTCGTTCTCCGTCTCCGTCATCGCCCACCCCCGAGCTCGATGACCAGCCGGCCGTTCTCGGGCCGGTCCGGGTCGTTGTCGCACCGGGCGATCTCCAGCGGTCCGAGCCGCAGCACACCCGCCTCCAGTTCCCCTTGGTCCTCATGGAAGAGCCGGCGCAGCCGGGTCACCGCCACGCTCCGCACCCCGGGCACCGCCGCGGCCACCGCGGTGAGGCGGCTCAGCCGGACCGGCTCGCCGAACGTCAGCGCGTCCGGGTGGAAGAACCCCAGCCGTCCGCCGGGCAGCGCACGGTTGCCCAGCACCCGGCTCAACTCGGCCAGGATCTGCCCGTGTTGGTGCCCCGGCTCGGCACACACCGCCAGCGCGATGTCCACCGGCACCAGCCGGGCCGGCTGCACGACCAGGTCGTGCCCGATCCGCCGGTAGCCCTCCAGCGCGTACGCCACGGCGTCCAGCAGCGCCGCCGGAGGCTCCTCCGTTCCGTACGCGTCGACGGCGATCTGCGCCTCCTGCCCGGCGCCGGTCCAGCGGATCTCCGCCGCCGCGCGCTGCACGCCCGGCAGCCCGGACGCCAGCTCCGCGTAGTCCTGCGCCGTGACGGCCCGCAGCCGGGTCCGCTTGAGGTCGAGCGGCGCCAGCTGCCGCACCTGCTCGACCGGCTCCGGCTCCGTACCGCCCACCGCCGGCAGCGGATTGCGCACCCCGGCCACCGGCAGGGGCGCAGCGGACTCCGACTCCCGCGGATCGCGCCGGAGCACGAGGTGGTTGATCGCCTCGGCGCCCACATTGCCCGCCGTGCCGCCACCGAGCCGGTAGTGCAGCGTCAGCCGGCCACCGGGCGCCGGCCGGGCGCCGTACCGCCCGTCGCCGAACCGCAGCGCCAGCCGCCGATCGTCCTGCAGCTCACCGGTGAAGTGCCGGTCGCGCGGCCCGCTGCCGAGCAGATCACGCCGCGGCAGCCAGACCGCCGCACCGTCCTCGCACTCACCCGCCCCAGGGGCGTGCTCCACCAGCCGCACCGCCGGCAGCGCCTCCCGCGGGTCCTGGACGACCGCCGCGGCCGGCCCGTGCAGCACCGGCTCCGCCGGGTCCAGCCCGGACGCGTACCCGGGCCCCCACGTGTGCGCGATCTCCCACGCCGTCCGCGCGTCCAGCACCGTGCCCGCCCGGGCCCGCGCCGCCAGCACCGCCAGCCGCCGCAGCTTCCCGTCCAGCAGCTGCGGGCTCCGGTGCAGCAACTCCCGCAGCGCACGCACCGGATGGACCACCAGCTCCAGGCTCTCCAGCACCTTCAGCCCGAACAGCACGGTCAGCTCGGCGACCTCGTCGTCCGTCAGCCGGTCCCGCTCCCGCACGTCGCGCCACAGCTCCACCAGCCGCTCCCGCACCCGCTCCGGGATCGCCGCCAGCCGCGCCGCCTGCCCGGCGGCCAGGAACGCGGGCCGCGGGAACGGCACCGCCTGGACGACGGGGGAGCGGTGCAGCACCGGCCGGAACCGCGGCGCGATCCCCGGGTAGAGGGACTGCGCGAGCAGCGTCCGCAACGCCGCGGCCTGCGCGTACGCGGTGCCCGGCACCACCTTCTCGGTGCGCCGCCCGGCCTGCTCCAGGCCGATCCCGGCCCGTGCGGCCGCCTCCTCACCGGCCACGGTGAACAGCTGCCGCACCTCGTCCGGGACCAGCGCCCGGCCGCCCTCCGCCCGGTCGATCAGGTCGTCGACCAGCCGCGCCACCTCGTTTCCGCCGTGCCCGCCGTCCCAGCAGCCGAACGCGGGCGGAGCACAGGAGCCCAGGACGGCCGGGACCGGCGGCACGGTCACCGCCTCGGGGACCTCGTCCCCGGCCCCGTCCAGCGACCGCCCGTGGTCCACCAGCACCACATTGCCGCGCGCCACGCTCACGTCCTCGACCTCGCCGCAGTCCCGGCCGCCGCGGGTCGACAGGCACAGCGGGAACGCCAGCGCGTCCTCCGGCGCCCATGTCACCTCCAGCACCGGCTGCCCGTCGAGCCGGTCGATCGCCGGGGTGACGGAGGTGAGCCGGACCGCCTGCCGGTGCGCCGGGTCCTGATCGCCCGGCGTCCCCGTACGCGGCCCCTTCACCTCCTCGAAGAGCAGCAGATCGCCGGGGGAGAGGCGCAGCGCGCGCTCCGTGCGGTCGTCGTCGGTCCACGCGTCGCGCAGCGTCGCGGCGGTGGCGCCGCCGCGCAGGGTGCAGACCTCCCCGCCCCAGGTCCACAGCCGGATGGTGTTGTGCTCGGGCCGCAGCACCAGCGGCGCCTGTGCGACCGGTTCGAAGACCTCCACCGCGCCGCGCTCGTCCAGCACGGCCAGGTCCCGGTCGTCGATGACCGTCCCGATCTCCGGCCGGTCGTGCGGCCCGAACGTCCTGGTGTCGACAGCGGCGAAGCGGTACCCGCCGGCGAGCAGCGTCAGCTCCTCGACGACCTCCAGGGACACGAACGCGCGGGCGTTGCAGCCGTCGTGCATCGGGTAGTCGATCAGCCGCACATGCCGCCGGACCGAGACCCGCCGCCGGGCGGTGTCCAGATACGCCTCGGTCGCCACCGCGTCCTGCTGGTAGCTGATCTGGTCGGCGGTGTACGCGAGCAGCTCGACCAGCGTCATCCCGAGGTCGGCCGGGTTGCGCTCGGCCCAGTCGGGCGTGGTCAACCGCAGCCGGTCCAGCACCAGTTGCCGCAGGGTGTCGTAGTCGCGTGCCGTGTAGTCGATGACCGGCGCGGGCCGGAACGTGTCCGGGCAGCCGCCGGCGTCCTCGTCCGCGCAGTCGAAGGGGCTCGGGCAGTCCGCCCGGAAGAAGAACTCCTGGCCGAAGTACCGCTGGTCGAAGCCCTCGTACGGCTCGGTGCCGGGCCGGCCGTACGGGTCGGTCTCCACGAGGGAGAGCCGGTAGCGGGAACGGTCCCCGGTCCGGTCCAGCGTCACGAACAGCCGGTCGTCCAGCTCTGGATCCTCCTCCCGCTCGACGGATATCTCCAGGGCCGCGAGCCCCGTCACCCGCCGCCCGCCGTCGATCCGGACGTTCTCCGGCCGCAGCCCGTGCGGCGCCTTCCCGAGGAAGGTGACCGTCAGCGTCACCCCGTCGTCCGCCACCTCGACCTCGTCGACGCCGTTCAGCCGGGCCGCCCTGATACGCCCCCGCCGGCTGTCCGCACCGCACACCAACCCACCGGAGAACCCACCGGAGAACGCCCCGGAATTGCCGGCCACTCGCCTCATCCCTCGCCCCGCCCCTCGAACACGTCGTCACGCCGGCTCGCGGTGGCGCGCACCACATAGCGCAGAGACACCCGGACGACGTTGTCCTCGCTCACCACGTCCAGCGACTCGACCTCGATCAGCTCGCCCAGCCACCGCTGCAACGACGCCTGGACGGACAGTTCGACCGCCGACGCCAACTCCGGGCTGTTCGGCGTGAAGACCAGATCCAGCAGCCCGCAGCCGAAGTCCGGCCGCATCACCCGCTCGCCCGGACTCGTGAACAGCAACTGCTCGATCAGATCCCGTACATGCGCGTCGGGACCGGCGTGCGCGGTCCGCCCGCGCCCGTCGATCCGGAACGGAAAAGCGATCTCGGTACGGACCTTCCGTGTGGTGCTCATCGGCTGCCAACCCCCTGCCGGCCCTGGTCGACGAACGCCACGACCGGCGGGCCCTGCGGCACCAGCCCGGCGCTGAAACAGATCGCCGCGGTGGTGTCCAGCAGCACCGGCACCCCGTCGACCCGCACGGCGTCCGCCGCCGCGCCCGGCATCCAGCGCACGCTGGTACACGGCTGCGGACGGCCCGCGACGACATGCGCACACCCGACGACCGTGAACGGATCCGCGGTCGACGCCACCGGCGCGCCGTCGATCCGCACCCCGTCCGCCCCGCCGGCACCGCCCGCGGCGGCCGATAACGCGCGCCCTCCGTGCGGGCAGCCGATCAGTGTCCCCCCGTGCACAACATTCCCGACATTCCCGGTGGCCACGTGGACCTCACTCCCCCGTTCCGGCTATCGCTTCTTGGGCACGGTCAACCGGCCCTCGTTGATGTCCACTTGATCGCCGGCCAGGGAGATCGACGCCCCGTGGCCGTTGTTGATGTGCACCCCGGTCGCGTCGATCCTCACGTAGGCGCCGCCCGGAGCCTCCAGCAGAATTCCGGTGGTGGGCACGTCCGACATCACGATCTTGTGCTTCCCCGGCGTCTGGATCACCACCGGATGCGCCGTCGCCGGATCCGGCTGCGCATCCTCCGGCAGCTCCTCCCGGCGCCCGTACCAGCACCCGGTCCACACCGGGAAACTGGGATCGCCCTGTTCGAACTCCACCCACACACCCGCCCCGACGGACGGCACCACCACCTGCCCGGCCCGCTCCCCGGTGAACGGAAAGCACGGCAGCGCCCAGGTGGAGGTCTCGTCCCCCAGCACATCCGGGACCTGGACCCGCAACCGCCCGATTCCCATCGGGTCGTCGTTCGCCGCCACTCGGCCACGGAACTTGCCGAGAAAGCGGTTGTTCTGTGCAGCGGCCATGCGCGGCTTCTCCTCTTACGGAACTCTGCGTGCGGACGGTGCGTAGCGTGGCGGGACGTCGGCATACGGCCGGACGCCGGCCCACGCCCAGTGGCTATGGCTACGGCTATGGCTACGGCTACGGCTACGGCCGGACGGTGCCGCTGCGCGCGATCAGCCCCTCCCGCGACAGCGTGAAATTCTGCAGATACGAGCCGGGCCGCAGGTTGTGCGTCACGGACTTCACGTAGTAATCGCCGTCATAGGTGATCCCGGAGCCCCGCACGCCCACCAACTCCCGTGGCCGCAGCACATATCCATGCCGCGTCACATCCAGCGACCCCGACCCCGAAACGGCATCCGCACTGGTGGCGGCCCGCCCCAGCGCCTCCGCCTTCGCCAGCCCCTCGTCCATCTTCGCCGTCCCGCTCAGCGTCTTCCGCTTGAGCGCCGGCGACCCCCGCAGCCCCAACGGCGGACGCAGTGGACTGATATCGGGCTGCGAAAGCAGCGGCGCCTGCCGCGTCACCGGATCCTGCACCCGGGCCTGCGGCTCCTCCCGCGCCGTCCCGTCGTAGGCGAAGGTGAGCTGGTCGACCGTCGAATTCGCGTCCATGTTGACGTTCAGAGCGTGCTGCCGCTGTCCCAGCCGCTGCTCCGGCCCCCAGAACGCCGTCGACCGCCCCGGCACCGGCCCCGGATCCAGATAGAACGTGTACCCGTTCGCCCGCGCCAGTTCGTTCACATACTGCAGATCCGTCCCCGTCTGGTAGTCGACCCGCACCTGCTCCCGCGGCGGCTGCGGAATCTGCTCCCGGATGATCCGCGCATCGATCCCGTAATCCGCGTACTTCCCCAGAATCCGCTCAACGCGCTGCGAGGGCGCCAGATTCGGATACCGGTCCGTCCGCTCTTCCAAGTCCATCAGCAGCGTCAGGTCTTCCCCGGTGACGGTCAGTGTGCTCTGCCCCGGGTGGTTACTGCTCCCCACCTCCTGGCGCACGATCACCCCGTCCAGCAGCACCGTCGGCGTCCCCCGCACCGCAACGGTCACAATCACCCTGGTCTTCGGATCGAAGAACCCCTCAGGCAGCAACCGCTCGACAATCGCCCCCTTCTTCGTCAGATCGAACGCCAGCTGAAACCCGCTCCGTTCACCCGCCGTACTCGTGATCTGCGCCGAAAGCAACGCATCCACGACCTCCTGCGGCACCAGCCGCGCCAACTTCGGCCCCATATACAGCGACACATGAATGGGCCCGCGCCCCACCGGCGCGTCATCACCCATGCCGCACCTCCGGCCCGCCCATCCCACCCGGGAACCCACCCGGCAGCGGAACGGCTATCTCCTCACCCGGCTCATCCGTCAACTCCCGGGGATCCAGTACCGGGTTGGCATCCGCGATCCGCCACCACTGCCCCGGGTCCCCGAAATACCGCTGCCCCAGCTGATCCGGCCGCTCGCCACTGCTGACCACATGCGTCACGGCCTCCGCCTCGCCACGCTCCGGCTTCGGCAACAACCGCCGCTTCGCGTACCGCACTTCACTCCCGTCGGGCATCGTGTGCACCCCGATCCCGATCCCCGCATACCGGCTGCTCCGCGGATACGGATGCGCCCCGGGCACATCGTCCAACGCCCGCTCGTACGGCTCGATGCCCATGCCTCAGATCCCCCTCCCCAGCCCCAACTGCGCAAAGGACCCACCCCTCGCCCGGCGGGCCAACTGCTCCTTCTGCGCCAGATGCGCGAGATACAACGCCGCCCCGGGATGTCCCGCCGGCAGATCACTTACCGTCAGCACCTTCATCCCGATACTCAACGAAGCCCGTATCGGACACAGATTCACATCGAACGCCGACTCACTGACCGACAACTCCGTCAGCCGCACCGGCATGACGCGCTTGCTACCCCACGTGAACAGCGTCAACGGCGTCTCGATGGGACTGATCTCAATAGTCCCCTTCTTGGTCAGCTTCGACGCCGCCAACAACTGCGCGACGGTCGGCTGCACCAGCATCTCCAGCACCGCCAACTCCGGATGAATCCCGTCCGGCGCCGCCACATCCAGCTGATCGGTGGCATCGATCTCCGCCGTGAACTTCCACGTCTCCTCCGCCGGCCCCTTCAGCCGCAGCGCCTCGTTGCGATCCCCGCCACTCCCACCTCCACCGCCCCCGCTGTCCCCCTCCCCACCCGCAGCCTGCGGCGCCACCTGCCGCTCCAACGTGTCGGGATTGAACTGCAACACGATGACGCGCTGCGGAATCCCAAGCTCGGGATCGACAACGACTATTCCGGAACGGATGGGTTTGGGGATGTCGGCGTAGCGGGTCATGTTTTCATTCCCCTTCGAATTCTGGGATACGGTGACGCCTGCTCTCACGTGCCGTCGTGTAGATCCAGACCCTCCAGAAGATGACCGGCGTCACGGCGGACGGTTTCGTCCGGGTCGTTGGCGTTCATGAACTCGGCGATGCCGCGCACTTGAGCCCACGTGCCCAGGTAGCCCATTCCAACGAGTAGGGCTCGGCGTACCTCAGAGTCGCCATCTCGTGAACAGGACCGCAAGATCTCCAAAATGCTTTCGGATTCCTCGCCTGGAGAGCTGGCGGCAAGCAGGTAGATGCCGTGAATCTTCTCGTCCCGGCCGTGCGCCCGCAGAAGATATTGCGATGCCTCTTCGAGCGTCCAGCAGGGTAGTGACGAATGGATGATGCGGCTTACTGAAGGGCTCTGGGGCCCCTGCACGGCGATGTAACGGAGTTCGAGGTACGGATCTTCGAGGTAGGTTACGAAGGTGTCGCCGCCTCTGGTTTCCCAGACCTGACGGCGAGGTGATTCTCCTTTACGTGTGATGGACTTGATCTCCCAATGCTGGTCATAGGCGAAAACTCCGACGTCGCCCAGACCTACCTCGCGTTTCAGTACGACCCTTACGGTACTTTCCATGAGTTCACCCTCGGTTGTTGGTTATGCCGTGATGTTCCATGATGAACTTCCTGATGAACTCTACGACATCTTGTCTCGAGTTCCCCCAGGTTCCGCCTGAACCTTCCAGGCGTACGGTGAGCCACCGTGTAGCAAGGTCGATCTTGCGCCGTTCGAGCTCTCGGCGATCCCCCTCCTCGCCGTGTTCCTTCTTGCCTCTGATCCGGTCCTTCTTGTCCTCGGCCTGTAGACCTCGGGCGGCTGCTGCCGCGCCTTCCATGGATGCTGGGAAGCGCCCCCTTCCCCCGATTCGCTTGCGCTCTGCCCCTTCCTTTTCTGGTTCGAACTCTGCGAAGGCTTGTTCAAACGTCATGTCCTGTCGGGCTATGAGATCCATGGTCATCGGGGCAAGCGCCACATTCTCGGGGTCGCGGACGGACTCGCGGACGTACATCAGGTATGTGAGGCGGCCGAGCCTCGCCTTCTCGGCAGGGCGCAACTCCGGTGGCCATTTTCCAGTCGCCAGGAAGTTTTGAACCAACTGAGCGATGGATGCGTCCTCGAGTTCTAATTTCTTGAGGTCGTTGACTGTGTTGGCGTCCAGGTCGCCCTTCGTCTGCTTGCGTTTGACTCTGCGAGCCAATGTCCTCCAGGTATTTCTGAGGGTGCGAGAAATGCTCGGATATGAGTGTATGCTTTGCACTACGGCGTTGGTGGGGTGAGTGCCTGCATGTTTCTCGGTAATCCGCTGCTTTTCTTCGCCTATCGTGTACGCCATCCGGCTGCGAGGAATGTCCGTTCCTCGTTCCTGCATGTGTCGCACGGCTCCCGGGAAATCTGCCCCATGTGAAATGTGCGGCAGATCTGCATCCGGTATTTCCTTGGTCTCTGCCGCACTGTTCCGCAGTGCAGATTCTTCGCTGCTGAGTCTCTGGGCAGAGTTAGCGATGGTTCGGTCGGCGAGGAGGTCTGTCACGGCTTCGCGAATTATCCCGCGAAGCTCCCCGGGTTGGGGTACATATGCATTTCCGCTCGGAAGTTTCGGGTTGAGGGTGGCCCATATCTCGCGATGCGCACCGGCCTCCTTGGCTTCCAGAGATGTCAGTCGATACCAGAGCCGCATTGCGCCGAGTGTGGCGCGGAAGGTGATTCCGGTAGTGCCGCGGGAAAGTGTCCGCTGGATCAGCGGCTTGACGCGGGCCACGATGCGGGCCAGCCGTTGCTCCTTCGACTCCTTGGACTTCTCCTTCTTCTTCCGCTCCTCGCGGCGCCTCTTCTTCTGCTCCGCGCGGTGCTTCTTGTGGTCCCGCATGTGGTCCCGCTTCTTCCTGAAGAAGTCGCGGGCCTTCTTGGCGCCGTTCTTGAGGGCCTTGCCGAGTTTGGACTTGCGGAGTTTCTTGCCCAGGGCCTTGCCGGCGTTGCGGACCTTCTTGAGGGCGGACTTGACCTTGCCCTTGATCTTTTTGAGGGCGCGGCCCAGGGGGGACTTGGGCTGGCGGGGCCTGGTGCGCTTGGGGGCCTCGGTTTCCTTTTTCTTCTTGGGGGATGCGGGCTTCTTCTCCGGTTCGTGCTCGGGCTTGTGCTCCGGGGGCTTCTCCTCGTGCTCCTTCTTGGGGGTCTTGGTGCCCGGTTCCTCGTTGGTCGGCTTCTTGGGGTCCGGGGTGTGTTCGTTCTCCGGCTTCTTGGGGTCCGGCCGCTTCTTCGGGTCCTCCGCGTCGCGTTGGCGCTTGGCGGCGTCTTCGTCGCGGCGGTGGTCGCGTTCGTGGTTGGGGGTGCGGCTGTTGGGGCGGTCGTGGGAGGTGGCGGGGCCCTTGGCGTGGGGGTGGGTGGTGGGATGGTGTTCGGTGGAGGCGCCGGGGCGGGTGGGGACCTTGGGGCCCCTCGGTTTGGCGGGGCCGGTGGGTTTGCGGAGGGCCTGGGTGGCCTTGCGCACGGCGCCGCGGGCGCGGTTGACGGCGTTGCCGGCCGCCTTGCGGGCGCCTTTGCCGGCCTTCTTGAGGCCCTTCATGATTTTTTGGGCGATGCCCTTGAGGCGGGTGCCGACGCCCTTGGCGGCGCGGCCGAGGCGCGCCAGGAGGAGGTTGGTGATGAGTTCGAGGAGGGCGACGACGCCGGCGGCGACGGCTTCGGCGAAGAGGCATGCGGCCGGGCCGGACTTCACCGCCTTGAGGAACGCGAAGAACTTGCCGAAGGCGGCGAGGATCGCGCTGATGGACTGCCAGGCGGCCATCAGCCCCTGGATGATGGTGAGGATCGCGCCGGCCGCGGGGATGATCATCGAGACGACCTTCTCGATGACGAGCTGGGCGATCATCATCGGGAGGGCGGCGATCACCGCGTCCCAGGCCATCTTGCCGATCTGCTTCAAGGACATGCAGCCCTTGATCAGGACGTTGATGACGGCCTTGCCGAGGCCGAGAATGCCCTCGACCTTGGTGTCGAACCACTGCTTGACGGCGGTCTTGATGGCGCCCCAGAGGTGTTCCTGGATACCGGTCTTGGCGGCGCTGCCGGCCTTCGAGAGCCAGCCGCCGGGGTCCGGGGCGATGTCCGCGACGAGGGCGGCGAACTGGCCGAGTGCCTGGATCGCGGCCTCGGCGAACTTGAGGGCGCCGACGATGGCGTCGCGGTAGATCTTGATGGCGGCCTTGAGGCCCGCCTCCAGGACGTTGAGGAGGGCGTTGAGCCCGGCCGCGAGGGCGTCGAGGAGGTCGTTGACGGCCTTCTTGAGGCCCTCGGCGAGCTTGTTGACCGTGTCGATGGCCTTGTCGCGCAGGTCGTTGATGGCCTTGCGGAACTTGTCGCGGAGTTCCGGGAAGGCGGCCAGCAGGACGTCGCCGATGGCGATGAGCGCGTCGGCGACCGCGTTGATGGCCTTGACCGCGAAGTCGCGGACCGCGTCGATCGCCTTGTTCGCCCAGTCCTTGAAGGTGTCGATGACGCTGTTGATGGCCTTGCGGGCCTCGTCGAAGACCTTGGTGACCGCGTCCAGGAGGCCCTTGAAGAAGTCGCCGACGGCACTGATGAGGCCGCCGAGGAGGCTGTCGGAGTCTTTCTTCTTCTCTTCCTTCTTCTTCTCGGCGTCCTTCTCGGCCTGGTCGGCCTTGTCGCCGATGTCCTTGTTGTCGCTGTTCTTGCGGTCCTCGACCTCCTTGTCCTTGCCGTCGCGCTCCTTGGTTATCTTGTCGTTGCCGTCCTTGTGCTCCTTGTCGGTGCCCTTGTCGGCCTCGTCGATCTTCTTGTCCTGCTCGTCGCGCCAGTTCTGACGCTCCGTCCTGGCCTGGTCGGCGACCCGGCCGCGCTCGGCGGTCTGCTGGTCGGCGTTGCGGGAGACCTCGGCGTCGATCTCCTGCTGCTTCTGCTGCTTGGCCTTCTGCTCGCCCTGCTGCTGGTCCTTCTCCTTGCCGGCCACCTCGGTCCGCGCCTGGCCCGTGGCGCTCTTGATGTCCCCGCCGCGCTCCTGCTTGGCCACCGCCCCGGCACCCGGCTTCGGCGTACCACCGGGCGCCGCGCCACCACCGGCCCCGGCAGGAGCCCGGCCGCCCTGGGCCTTCCCCTGGAGCTCCTCCTTGGGCGCGTTCGGGAAGATCCTGTCCTCGCCCAGCGACTTGGACGCGTCCGCCCGGCCGGTGTCCTGGATCTTGCCCTGCTTCTCCTTGAGCTTCTCCGCCTGCCTGTCCGTACGCTGCGGATCGCTCTCCCCCTCCAGCTTGATCTTGGGGGCCGGCCCGACCGTCTTGTTGCGCAGCTCGGGGTCGGTCGTCGGAACCTGGTCGGCCGCCGCCGCCACGCTCTGGGCGTCCTCGGCCGTCATCTTGCCGTCCTTGGCGGGCGGCAGCGTCGGCGTCTGGATGTTGTCGGTCGGCTTGGCGCCCTCGGCCTTCTCGCTCCCCTTGGCCCGCTGCTTCTCGCCCTGGTCCTCGGGGCCCAGCCGTTCCAGCTGCCCGGTGACCGGAGTCTCCGCGGCCTCCTCCTGCGGAGGCCCCGACTGGGTCTGCGGAGCCCCCGAAGGCCGTTCACGCTTCGGCGGGTTCGCGTCGAGCCGCTGCTGCTCGTCGTTGACCTTCTTGTCCGCCGCGCCGTCCAGCCCCGGCAGCGCCTCCTGTGCCTGGTCCGGGGCGAGCTGACCGACCGTGTCCAGCGCCGACTGCGGATCCTGCGACGAGACGTCCGGCGGCGGCTCCTTCTTCTCCTCGGCGCCCTGCGCGCCCCCGCCGCCCCCGCCGCACGCGCCGCCCTCCTGCTTCTCGGGAGCCGGCTCCGGCGGCGCACACCCCCCGCCGTCCTTCTCCAGCGAGGCGTCCGGCTGCGCCTTCGCCCCCTCCGGCGCCGGCGCGCCCATCTTCCCCGGATCGTCGGCCTGTTCGGCCGCCGGGCTCACCGCCGCCTGGGCGACCGACGGCGCCCCACCGGGCCCGGCGGCCGCCGACGGCAGGGCAGCCGGCTCGGTCCCGCCCACCGGCCCGCCGGGCGCCGCACCCGGCCCGGCCTCCTTCGGCACCGCACTCTTCGCGGCCGGCGCCTCCCGCTCGGCCCGTACCGGCTCGGCACCCCGGCGCGCCGCGGGGGACGGATGCCGGTCCTCGCCGGGCGTACGGTCCGTGTGCGCACCGGCCGGCGGTGCCGACGCCGCGGCCGTACCGGACGACGCCGAGGCATCCGCACCGGAGCCCGCCGCCCCGTCCGTCGGAACCCCGGCCGGCTTCCCGGCCGCCGCCCCCTCCGGCTGCCCCGGTGCCTCCCGCTTCTCCTCCTGAGCGTCCTGCTCCTTCTTCTCCGCCTGCTCGTCCTGGGCTTCCTTGGCGTCGGGCGCCTCCTCGCCGCTGCCGCCCTCCGCGTCCCGGTCCGCGTCCTTGTCGTCCGCGTCCTGCTTGGCGCGGCGGGCACCGTCCTCGTCCTGGTCCTGCGCCTGCTCCGGATCCCGCTTCTCCTCGGCCTCCGGCTCCTGGGCCTGCCGCTCATCGGCCTCCGGATCCGGACCCACCTCCTGCTCGACCGGCTTCTCCGGCTGGAGGTCCTTCTCGGTACGGTCCCCCGCCTCGGCCGCCGGCCCGTGCTCCGGCTGCGGCGCCTCGCCCTCGACCGGCCCCAGTTCCGCACCCGGCGCCTTGGTCTCGGCCTCCGGCTCGTCCTCGTGCTCCTCGTCGTCGGCCGCGTTCTCCCGCTGCTGCTCGACCTGCTCGGCCCGCGTGGGCGGGGGCGCGGGGAACGACGGCAGCGCGGCATCGGGCTGCTCGGCGGTCGGCACCGACGACACGTCCAGATCGGCGGCCGGCAGGAAGTCCTCCGGCTTCAGCTCCGCCTCGCCCGCACCCGGACCGCCCCTGGCCGGCGAACCGGCGTCCCCGCCCGCGCCGATGTCCCGCTCGGCACCCGCCTCCAGCCCGACGGGCTGCTCCTCCTCGCGCGGCGGGCCGTCCTCCTCGTCCTTCTCGTTCAGCCCGTGCTCGGACAGTGCACTGTCGCGTTGATCGGCCCGCTCGTCGACCTTCTCCGGGCGGACCGGCCCCGGCTGCTCCTTCTTCTTCTTTTCGAGCTCCTCCTGCTTCGACCCGTCCGCCGGCTTCTTCGCGTCGTCCAGGCGCTTGCGCTTGTCGGCACCCGGCCGCATCGCCTGCTGCGGATCGGCCTCCTCGCGCTCCCGCTGTGCCTTGCGCTCCTCCTTCGTCCGCTCGGCGCCGTCCTGGGCCCGGTCGGCTCGCGCCGCGTCGGCCTGATCGGCCTCCTGGCGCTCCTGACCCTGCTTCTCCTCGGCCTGCTGCTCCTGGTGCCTGGTGTCCGCGTTCTCCTCGGCGCGTACGTCCTCCTGCGCCGTGCGCTCACCGGCCTCCTGCTTCTCCGCCGCCGCGTCGCGCTGCGCCCGGCTCTGCTCCCGGTCCCCCTGCTCCGCCTGCCCCTTGGCGTCCCGCTTCTCCTCGCCGGCGTCCTCGGCGCGCTGTTTCTCCGTCCGCGCGGCGCCCTGCGCACGCTGCTCGCGGGCGTCGCGCTCCTCCATTACGAGGTCGAGGGCGTCCCGTACCGGCTCCGGTGCCGGCGACGGCTGGAAACCCACCGGCAGCGCCTCGGACTCCGCCACCAGGTCCAGCAGCCGGTCGAACTCCGAGCTGAGCAGCCGCACTTCCAGCCGGTCCAGCACCGAGTCCTGCAACTCCGGTGCCATCCGCGCCAGTTCGAGGCGCACCCGACCCGACCGGTCCTCCGGGTCCCCCCGCAGCGACCGCAGCACCCCGTTCGCCAGCCGGTCCACCAACGTCGCCGGATCCACCAGCTCCATCCGCCGCCGGTCCGCGTCCACCGTCGCGTACCGCAGCCACCCCGGCGTCGCCTGCCCCGGCTCCACCTCCGCCGCCGGCCCGCCGTCCCGTACGGCGCCCAGCATCGCCGCCCGCACGGACTCCTGCGCCGCCGCCTCCGCCTCCCGCTCCGCGGACTCCTGCGGCAGGCTCACCGCGCCCAGGTCCCGGCCCGCCCGCAGCGCCCCCAGGCCGTGCGGATTCTGCACCGTGTGCAGCAACTCGTGTGCCAGCAGCCGCTGCCCGTCCGCCGTCCCCGGCCGGTAGGCGCCCTCCCGGAAGAAGATGTCCCGGCCCACCGCGAACGCGTCCGCGCCCATCAGCTCCGCCAGCCGCCCGGAATCCCGGTCGGTGTGCAGCCGCACCTGGCCGAGGTCGTGGCCGAGCTGCTCCTCCAGCTCCCGCCGCACGCTCAGATCCAGCGGCTGCCCGGCCCCGCTGACGATGTTCTTCGGCTCCGGAACCGCCGACCTGCCCCGCTCCCGCCGCTTCCGGCGCTTCTCGTCACGGGCCGCCCGGGCATCCTGCGCCGCCGACTGCGCCGTACTCACCGGACCTCACCCCGCCCCGCGAGCCCCGCGTGCACGGCCCGGGCCAGCGCCTGCCCGATCCGCACCGGAGACGCGGTCGCCGGCAGCGGCGGAAGCCCGGCCAGCCCGTCCACCGCGACACCCGCCCCGCCCGCCGCCAGCGGCACCCCGCCCTCCCGCACCAGACGGGCCAACTCCCGCTGGAACGCGGCCGATACGCGCTCCGCGTCCACACCGGAGGCGAAACCGTCCAGGACCAGCTCCCCGATGTCGATCCGGACGCCGCCGACGGCATCCGGCCCGCCCGCCACCGATGGACGCGCCACCGCCTCCCCGGCCCCTGAGCCACCCCCGTACCCGGCCCCGTAACCAGCCCCGAAACCGGCCTCGTTCACACCCATCCGTGGACCTCCGACGGCGTCAGGGAGCGCTCCAACTTCAGGTACTCGGTACGTGCGGCGGCCAGCATGTGCCGCATCTGGAGCCGGTCGCCCTCCTCCGCGGCCAAGAACGCCCCCGACAGCGCGATATTGCGGATCGACCCGCCCGCGACCGTCAGCTGCGCCAGCAGACCCGGCTCGATCCCCTTCATCGGCGCCTGCGACGGCAGCACCCGGCGCCAGATCTCGGCCCGCTCCCGTTCGGTCGGGAAGGGGAAGTCGACGACGAAGCGGATACGGCGCATGAAGGCCGAATCCAGCGCCTTCTTCATGTTGGTGGTGAGCACCGCCAGCCCCCGGTACGCCTCCATCCGCATCAGCAGATAGCTGACCTCCAGGTTCGCGTAGCGGTCATGGCTGTCCTTCACCTCGCTGCGCTTCCCGAACAGCGCGTCCGCCTCGTCGAAGAGCAGCAGCGCCCCACCCCGCTCGGCCGCGTCGAAGACCCGGCTCAGGTTCTTCTCCGTCTCACCGATGTACTTGCTGACCACCTGGGACAGATCGATGATGAACAGATCCAGCCCCAGCTCCCGGGCCATGACCTCGGCGGCCAGCGTCTTCCCCGTTCCGGAGCCCCCCGCGAACAGCGCCGTCACCCCGAGACCGCTGCGCAGCGCCTTCGCGAACCCCCAGTCCTGGTACACCGTGCTGCGCTGGCGCACATGCGCGACGACCTCCTGCAGGATCCGCAACTGCCGCTCGGCCAGCACCAGGTCGTCCCAGCCCGCCCGCGGCTCGATCCGGCGGCCCAGTTCGTCCAGCCCCATCCGCGCCTCGGTCAGCCCCGCCTGCCAGGCCAGCTCGGCGGCGTCCGACGTCTCCGCAACCGGCAGATCACGCCGCACCGACGCGGCCGCCGACCGCACGACATGCGGCGGCAGCTGGAACTGCGCCACCAAACCGGATAAATGACGCGCCGTCACATCAGGCACGTCCGCGAAGGCCGCCGACCACACCCCCAACTGCTCCTCGTCGGACAGCCGCGGCACGGTCACCCGCTCCCCGCGCGGCTGCCCCGTCTGCCGCGGATCCTGGCCGGACACCACCAAGGGCACCGCCGCACCCGCGATGAACGCATCCGCCGCGGCATGCTGCTCCCGGTCCATCTCCCCGACCTCGACGAGCAGGGCGGCCGGCAGCAGAATCGCCTCACGCTGCCACAGCCGGGCCAGCCGATCGCGTTCCGCCGCATCGGTCGGTACGTCGTCGGCGGCCATGGAGTAGAGCCCCAGCCCCGAACGGCGCGCCGCCACCGCCGCGATATCGGCCCGCGAACGGAGATCGCCACCGACCAGTTCGACCCGCAACGGCGCCTCCGGACCCACCCCCGCCCACCCCGCCGCGACCCGGCCCGCGGCCGCCTCGTACGAGGGCGGCAGCGCCTCGGGCGCGGCGGTGCGGCGCAGCAGCCCGTGCAACCTCGCGTCCAGATAGGGCGAACCGACGAGAAGGTGCAGGATCCGCTCGTCCAGCCGCAGCCGGCAGGTGGTCAGCCGGGTCTCGTCCTCCAGGTCGACCAGCCGCCAGCGGCGCAGCGGGGCGACGGGCGTGAGCGCGCTCCAGTGCGGCTCACCCAGCGCCGCCAGGGCGAGCGAGAACGTCGGATACGCGCGGGCCGGATCGCCACTGGCCGCGGCGCAGCGCGCACCGGTCGTCGGATCCAGCTCGGCCGCGGCCGTGAGCAGCACGACCTCCTGCTCGAACCGCGTGAGCCCGAAACACGCGGTGAGCACATCGAGAGCGCGGGGGGAGGGGAGGGCGGGCGCGGGTGCGGAGAGGGAGGGGGGGAGGGGGGAGGAGGCGGGGGAGGGGGTGTTGTGGGGGGTGTCCGGCTCCGTCGCCGCGGCCGTGCGGGCGCGCGCGGCATGGGCGTCCAGGCGCGCGAGCACGGCCCGCACGGCAGCGGCCAGCACCGCGCCGTCCGCCTCGCCGCCGGCCCCACCGTCCGCCGCCCCGACGTTCCCCGGACCGCTCGTACCGCTGCCCGTCATGTCCTTCTCCGCCCCCGTGCCGCGCACCGCGTCTCAGCTCCCCCCGCCGTCGGTACGGCCCGCGCCGCCCGTATCGCCCGCCTCGCCCGAACCGCCGCCCGCCGCCTTGCGCGGCCGGTTGCGGCTCCGTGCCGCCGGACGCCCGGCGGTACTTCCGGCGACACCTCCGGCTCCGTCTCCGCCCGAACTCCCGGCCGAACTTCCGCTGATCGCGGGGGACTTGGCGGATCGACCGCCCGACGCCTTCTTCGCGGCCCGCTTCGCGGGGGCGGTCGCCCCGCCGGCGGAGGGGGCCTCGCCCGCGGCGCGGTCCGTGCGGGTATCCACGGCCGCCGTGCCCGACGTGCCCGCCGACGGCACCGCCTTCGCCGTCTTGGCCGCCTTCGCCGTCCCCGGTGGAGCCTCCGTCCCCACCGGCGCGTCCGGCGCCACGGGCGGCAGCGGCTCTTCCGGCGGCACCTCCGGCACCACCGTCACCTCCGGACGCCGCACCGGGCGCGCCGGGGCCGGCTTCTGATGGCCGTCCAGCAGCACCAGCGACGCCTGGTAGGCCACCGACAGGGCGTACGGCGTGTTGTTGAGCATCCCCCAGAGCTTGGAGGTCTCGTCCACATCCATCTGGGTCGGCGTGAAGCGCACCTTCTGGGGCGACTCGGCCAGGTCGCTCCCCGCCAGATAGGGCCGTTCGGCCGCCTCGACGATCAACTCACGTGGCAGTACCGGGATTTCGTGCAGCGTCCGCACCACGCTCCCGATCAGCCGCTGCCCGACCAGCTCCTGCTCCTCCCCGTACGCGCTGATCAGGAAGTGGAGGTCGATCGCCGCGGCGGGCCGCTTCAGCAGTGTGCCGTCGGAGGCACGGGTGACCAGGTCGTTGTTGCGCATGGAGGAGTTGTGGGTGACCTGGTAGAGGAACACGGTGATCGTCGGGTCCGTCGGCGGATCGGACGGCGGCTTGCGCGTCTCCACCGACACGGCCATGTCGATCTCGGGATGGAGGTTGTGCTCGATCAGCAGCGCGAGCGCCTGTGTGACCGTCGCGACCGCGAGTGCGTTGCTCATGACGTCCGTCCCCCCGAAACCGGCCCCGACCGCGCCACCCCGCGCATCCCCGCCTCGCGTATCCCGGCCCTGCGCATCCCCGCTCCGTTCACCGGCGGCCCGTTCACGGGTGTCCCACCCACCGGTGCCCCACTCACCGGCGCCCCCACAGCCCTCACTCCCACCCGCAGTCGCACTCGCACGCGCACTCCCGCTCCCTCTCCCACCCGTAACCCCGTCACGTCGGCCGCTCCCCGCGCGCCAGATAGTCCGCGAGGGTCAGCGACGGCGCGCGGCGCTCCGCGCGCGCCGGCCGGCCGCCCGCCGCGGGCCGTTCCGCACCGGCCGCACTGACCTCCAGCCGGCCGATCTGCACATGCACCACCCGCTCGGCGGGACCGCGCTGCCCGCGCCGCCCGCCGGGCGCGGCCCGTGGCACGGGCGTACGGGCCGGCGGCAGTACGTCCGCCCGCGGACGCAGCACGGCGACCGGCCCGTCGGACGCGTCCGCCGTTCCCGACGCGCCCGCCGAGGACGCGGCCGCCCGGTCCGCCGCGGCGCGCTCCGCGCCCGCCGCCCCGGTCCGCCCGCGTGCCCGGACGCTCTCGGCGGCAGTGGCCCGCAACCCGGGTTCCGGCACGGCCGCCGGCCGCAGCAGCGGGCCCGCGGCCGGTCCGGCCGTCCGTCCGGCGTCCGCCGGGTCCGCCCGCGCCACCTCGCTGCGCAGCACGGTCTCCCGCTCGCTGACGGTGCGGATCTCCCGCTCGTACCGCGGCTGTTCGCCCGCGTACGGTGTGGCCGGCCCGGCCGCCGCCCGCGGATACAGCGGCTCGGTCCCGCCGTCCTCGCCGGCCCCGGCGCCGCGCAGTGCCTCCACCCGCTCGAACGGCCCCGGCAGCCGCGGCTGCACCAGCACCCGCCGGCCCCCGTCGGGACGGCCGGGCGCCCCGCCGTGTCCGCCCGGCCCTCCGAAGGGATCGCCGGGGCCCGTCGGTGCCGGCGCATAGCGCGCCAGCAGCCGGCCGAAGTAGTCGCCGGACTCGCCGGACTCGCCGGGTATCTGCTCAGACATCCGCGCACAGCTCCAGGTAGTAGCGGCGGCGCAGCGGGCTCAGCGCCAGGATCTCGGGCTCGCTCCAGCCGTAGGCCGAGGCGAGCAGATGGACGTCGAGGAGCACGTCCCGCGCCCAGGCGTCCAACTCGGTCCACAGGTACGCGGCGATGTCCAGCTCCGCCGGGGTGGCCGCGCCGCACTCGGGGCAGGCGATGTTCAGCGTCAACTCCGCTCCGGGGTCGGCCTGTTCGGCCGCCCTGGCGAAACGATCGAGCACCGCTCCGGGCAGCTGCCCGACCTCGTCCGCCGACGCCTCCCGGCCGCCCCGCGCGGCCGAGACCGCACAGCGGGCGGCCAGCCGCCGCCGGGCGTCGGCCTCGTCCGCCGCAACGGCCGATACGGCGGTGAGATCCGCGGCGCCGGGCAACCGGAACGCCACCTCCCACTCGCCCTCCGCCACCCGCAGTCCGCCCGCGGGCAGCTGCGGGCGGGCGGCGCCCAACTCCCGTGCGTCCAGCTCGAACTCCATCGCCGCACCGCACTCCGTCCCGGCGCAGTCGATCTTCACCTGCATCCGGTCGCCGAACAGCGCCCGGCGCAGGGCGAAGAGATCGGCCGCCCGCTCCCCGAGCGGCACCGACAGCAGTGCGTCGGTGTCCGCCCCGGGGCGGGCCGCGCGGTGCAGCAGCAGGGCCCGGCCGGCGCTCTGCCGGTCCAGCCCGGCCTCCCAGGTGGCCAGCAGTTCCGCGGGTCCCGTGACCGCCATTCCTCACCTCGTCCCGCTGCCTGTGCCGTTGCCTCGTCCTGTGCCCCGCCCGTCACGCCGGATGGTTGCGTCGGCCGTCACTCACCCCGCACGGTCGAGTCGCCCCTCACGCCGGATGCGTGAAGGACGGCTCCTGGGGTTCGGGGACCTCGTAGTCGCGCTCCCAGCCCTCGCATTCGAGCTTGAGGCTCTGGATGGCGACGGCGTTGGCGTTGGCGTCCATCTCGCCGAGGACCTGGTACTCGCTCGGCCAGGAGCGGTAGATCTTGTGCGAGACGGCGACCTGGCCGGCTTCGTTGAGGACCTGGATGACGATGTCCTTGCGGAAGTCGGCGAGCGAGACCTCGGAGCCGAGGCCGGCGCCGACCTGCCAGACCTTGTTGGCCCAGCGGTCGAACTCCGGGTCGTGGGTCACCCCGCGCTCCAGGGTGATGCCCTCGAACTCGGAGCGGCCCGGCGACTTGCGCGGTGAGCTGGGGTCGCCGCCGTTGCGGTGCTTGACGACCTCGGTGGTGCGCTTCAGCGGGCTGATCTTGCTGACCCCCGCGACCGTACGGCCGTCCCACAGCACCAGGAACTTGAAGTTCTTGTACGGGTCGAAGCGATGGGCGTTGATCTGAAACTCAGCCATCGGAATCCTTCACGTCCTTTGCCTGCACTGTGCCTGCATGTCCTGTGCCTGCACGTCCTGTGCCTTCGCGTCCCTGGGCTAGAGGTCGAACTGCCCGGCCAGCTGCTGGATCTTGACGATCACGAACTCGGCCGGCCTGACGGGCGCGATGCCGACCACGACGTTCACGATCCCGTTCTCGATGTCCGCCTCCGTCGTCGTGTCCTTGTCGCACTTGACGAAGTACGCCTGCCGCGGCGTGCCGCCCTTGAAGGCGCCCTTCTCGAAGAGGGAGTGCAGATACGCCGAGGCGTTCAGCCGGATCTGCTGCCAGAGCTGCTCGTTGTTCGGCTCGAAGACGACCCACTGGAGGCCGCGCAGCAGGCTCTCCTCCACGTGGAGGGCCAGCCGGCGCACCGGGACGTACTTCCACTCGCTGTCCAGCGCGTCCGCGCCCGCCAGCGTGCGGGCGCCCCAGACCAGCGGGCCGACCACCGGGAAGGTGCGCAGGCAGTTGACGCCGAGCGGGTTGAGCAGCCCGTTCTCGCGGTCCGTCAGCTTCACCGTCAGGGCGTGCACCCCCGCCAGCCGCGCCTCGGTGCCCGCCGGCGCCTTCCACACCCCGCGCTCGCCGTCCGTACGGGCGATGACGCCGGCGACGGCGCCGCACGGCGGGAAGGAGCGCAGCCGGCCGGTGAGCGGGTCGGTGAGCTGGAGGTGCGGGAAGTACAGCGCGGAGTGGTTGCCGCGGACCGGGTCGAAGGCGCCGATGCCGGCCCGGGCGGCGTCCACGCTGCCCCAGGCGGCGGGCGCGTCGGCGAGCAGGAACATCCGCCGCTCCGTGCACAGCCGCTCGGCCGCCGAGAGCACCGTGAGCATGTCGTCGACGGACTCGTACGAGGCCAGTTCGGGCAGGGCGAGCAGATTGACGTCGGGGACGTCGCGCAGCGCCTGGAGGCCGCTCTTGCGGGCTTCGCTGCCGATGATGTCGCGCGGTCCCGGCGGGTCGCCGTCCTCGCCGCCGCACAGGGCGAACACCGGCGGGTTGACGGACGCCTCCAGGCCCAGGTCGTTGGCGCACTCGCCGAGGAAGCGGACCACGTCGTCGGGGTCGGTGGAGCCGGCGACGACCTGGATGCGGCGCCCGAAGGCGGTGACCTGGGTGCCCGCGAAGGCGTGCTTGCCCGGGGCGTCCGGCAGGGACCGCAGCTTGTGCTCCAGGAGCAGCGCCAGTTCGGTGACATCGCACGGCGCCGGGCCGTCGCAGTCCGGGTCGTAGAGCGTGAACTCGCGCTCCACCTCGCCGATCTTCACCGTCAAGTCGACGTTCAGATCGGGCAGTTCGCGGTGGAACGCCTTGGAGACGGTGCCGGACGGGTCGGGGCGGCCCTCGCCTACCACGGCCACCCGGATCAGCGCGGAGCCGGCGTTGACCACCGTCTCGGCGTACCGGCCGTCGCCGGGATCCATGGACAGGCCGGAGAAGGACTCCCGGGCGGAGCCGTGCGCGTCGAGGACCTGGAGGTTGAAGGTGTCGTCCGGGCACGGGGTGTCGTGGTCGACGGCGACCCGCAGGCCGTCGCCCCAGACGCCGGGCTCCTTGGCGTGCACCTCCAGTACGGGGCACTGGCTGTGGCCCTCGGTGGACTCCAGGACGACCTGGGCCTCCTTGCCGCTGCCGGCCCTGGCGACCCGGACGATCACCGCGACGGCGCCGCCGTTGCCGAAGAACTGGTGGACGGCGTACGCGACCGGGCTGCGCGAGGTCAGCCCGCCGAAGCGGCGCTCGAAGTCGGCGAAGCTGGTGATCTGTACCGGGTGGTTGAGCGGGCCGCGCCGCGTGTGGCCGACGAACGCGGTGACGGATGTCGTAACGGTGGTGATGCTGCGGATGCTGCTGGGAAGCTCTTCGACATAGACGCCGGGATAGGCCGTATGTGTCGGCATTCCCCCTCCAATCCCCTTGGGCACCGAGTGTGAGGACACCAAGAAATCGAGAACGCCGGGAGGGATGGTGGGAAGAAGGGGGAGGGAAGGCGGGTGCGGAAGGGCCCACGGCCGCGACCGGTCAGCTCCGCAGCGGTCGTGCATCCCCCAGCACCCATCAAGTTCCCCCGTCTGCACCCGTGCGGAACGATCTGCCGACCGACCTGCACGGGACCAAGCCCGAAGCGCGACTCCGGCTTGTGACTCCTGATGCATAAGTGCGCAACGCAGTCTCCGCTGTGGGGAGTTGAGGGGTCAAGGGGGTGTTCCGGACACCCTGTGCGGAGGTGTTGTGCGGCCCTTGCGCACCTTCTCTCCAAGCGGATTCCCGCATACCCGGAACCGGAACCGCGCCGGACGGGGCGCCCGGGTGCCGCCGCCCCCGCGCGCGAACGGCGCACGGCATCGGAGTGCACGGCGGATGGCGACACGACCGCCGCGCCGTGGCCGGCGACCGGCGGAATATGTCCCGCACCCCGTCGGCGGCATGCGGAAATGCGACGGAGAGCTAACTTGGCTTAAAGATCTGTGACCGTAATCACCGCCGGAGTGTGATCTGCGATTTAGGGCCGCGCGTCCTGCGGCGATAACCTGCGAGACGGACATGCCGCGTATCCGGACTCCGTGTATACGCCTCCCCTGTGACAGCGCCGTCACGTTGCCCTTCGCGGCACGCCCATCGCAGACAACGAACCGCGATCACTACGGCGATTCTGAGAAGACAAGGGACGGACGCGCGTGGACCTGTTCGAGTACCAGGCGAGGGACCTCTTCGCCAAGCACGGTGTACCGGTGCTGGCCGGTGAAGTCATCGACACGCCTGAGGGGGCCCGCGCGGCGACCGAGCGCCTTGGCGGCAAGTCGGTCGTCAAGGCGCAGGTGAAGGTCGGCGGCCGCGGCAAGGCCGGCGGCGTGAAGCTGGCCGCCTCGGCGGACGAGGCCGTCGCCCGCGCGACGGACATCCTCGGCATGGACATCAAGGGCCACACGGTCCACAAGGTGATGATCGCGGAGACGGCTCCGGAGATCGCCGACGAGTACTACGTCTCGTACCTCCTCGACCGCACCAACCGCACCTTCCTGGCCATGGCCTCGGTCGAGGGCGGCGTGGAGATCGAGGAAGTCGCGGCGAAGACGCCCGAGAAGCTCGCGAAGGTCCCGGTCGACGCCAACGAGGGCGTCTCGATCGAGAAGGCCCGCGAGATCGTGGCGCAGGCGCAGTTCCCGGCCGACGTCGCCGAGCAGGTCGCCGAGATCATGGTGACCCTGTGGGAGACCTTCATCAAGGAGGACGCCCTCCTCGTCGAGGTCAACCCGCTGGCCAAGGTCGCCGACGGCCGCGTCATCGCGCTCGACGGCAAGGTCTCCCTCGACGAGAACGCCGAGTTCCGCCAGGCGGAGCACGCGGCCCTGGAGGACAAGGCCGCGGCCAACCCGCTGGAGGCCGCCGCCAAGGCCAAGGGCCTGAACTACGTCAAGCTCGACGGCCAGGTCGGCATCATCGGCAACGGCGCGGGTCTCGTCATGAGCACCCTGGACGTCGTCGCCTACGCCGGCGAGAACCACGGCGGCGTCAAGCCCGCCAACTTCCTCGACATCGGCGGCGGCGCCTCCGCCGAGGTCATGGCGAACGGCCTGGAGATCATCCTCGGCGACCCGGACGTGAAGTCCGTGTTCGTCAATGTCTTCGGCGGTATCACCGCGTGCGACGAGGTCGCCAACGGCATCGTGCAGGCCCTGGAGCTCCTGAAGTCCAAGGGCGAGAACGTCACCAAGCCGCTGGTCGTCCGCCTCGACGGCAACAACGCGGAGCTGGGTCGCAAGATCCTCTCGGACGCCAACCACCCGCTGGTGCAGCGTGTGGACACGATGGACGGTGCGGCCGACAAGGCCGCCGAGCTGGCCGCGGCCAAGTAAGGGACGAGGACTCCAACAACCATGGCTATCTTCCTCACCAAGGACAGCAAGGTCATCGTCCAGGGGATGACCGGTGCCACCGGCATGAAGCACACCAAGCTGATGCTCGGTGACGGCACCAACATCGTCGGCGGCGTCAACCCGCGCAAGGCGGGCACCGAGGTCGACTTCGACGGCAACGCCGTCCCGGTCTTCGGCTCCGTCAAGGAGGCGATGGAGAAGACGGGCGCCAACGTCTCCGTCCTCTTCGTCCCGCCGGCCTTCGCCAAGGCCGCCGTCGTCGAGGCGATCGACGCCGAGATCCCGCTGGCCGTCGTCATCACCGAGGGCATCGCGGTGCACGACTCCGCCGCCTTCTGGGCGTACGCGAAGGCCAAGGGCAACAAGACCCGCATCATCGGCCCGAACTGCCCCGGCCTGATCACCCCCGGCCAGTCCAACGCCGGCATCATCCCGGGCGACATCACCAAGCCCGGCCGCATCGGTCTGGTGTCGAAGTCCGGCACGCTGACCTACCAGATGATGTACGAGCTGCGTGACATCGGCTTCTCCTCGGCCGTCGGCATCGGTGGCGACCCGGTCATCGGCACCACGCACATCGACGCCCTGGAGGCGTTCCAGGCCGACCCCGACACCGACCTGATCGTGATGATCGGCGAGATCGGCGGCGACGCCGAGGAGCGTGCGGCCGACTACATCAAGGCCAACGTCACCAAGCCGGTCGTCGGCTACGTCGCGGGCTTCACCGCGCCCGAGGGCAAGACGATGGGCCACGCCGGCGCCATCGTGTCCGGCTCGTCCGGCACCGCCCAGGCGAAGAAGGAGGCCCTGGAGGCCGCGGGCGTGAAGGTCGGCAAGACCCCGTCCGAGACCGCGCTGCTGGCCCGCGAGATCCTCGGCGGCTGACGGCTCCCGAGGCGGCACCGCCGATGTGACGGCCGTGGGCCCGTACCCCCAGGGGTGCGGGCCCACGGCCGTCGCGCCTGCGGGCGGTGGTTCAGCGCAGGACGTCCGGGGTGAGGCGGGCGCCGGGGTGCCGCGCGCGGTGCGCGGCACCCCGGTCCGGTGCCGCCCGGTGCTCCGGCCGGGCCTGCCGTACCTCCCGGGTCGGCGAGGCCGCCACGGAGCGCTCCGGCGGCGGGGCGTGGCCGCCCGGCGAGGTGATGGCCACCGACACCGCGGTCAGCGCCAGCAGCCCGGTCACCCCGAAGCCCGCGCGGGTGGTCCGCCGGGTGCGCCGCTCGCTGCTCTCCCGTACGGTCCGCGCGGGCGGCGGCGCCACCGGCCGGGACGCGGTCAGCGCGGCCAGCCGGTTGTGCAGCACCGCGCCCTGGCGCCCCGGCGGCAGCTCCCTGAGCCCCAGTTCCGGCAGCCGCTCGGCGAGGTACTCGCGGGCGTGGGTCAGCCGCCCGGTCGCCGCCGGGATGCTGGCCTCCACCTCCGCCGCGGTCTCGTCCAGCCCGAGCCCGACCCCGTCGTGCAGCAGCAGGGTGCGGCGGTACGGGGCGGGCAGCGCCAGCACCGTCTCCAGCAGTGCCCGGTCCTCGGGCGGGAGGGGCGGCGGTGCGGGCGTCTCGGGCCGGGGGCGCTCAGCGGCCCGCGGCCGCAGCCGCCGCCAGGGGGCGAGCGCGTGGTCGTGGGCGGCGGCTCGCACCCAGCCCACCGGATCCGCGTCGACCGCTACCTCCGGCCACCGCTGCCAGGCCGTCTGGAAGGCCCGCTCGACGGCCCGGCGGGCGAGCCGGGCCCGTCCGGTGAGCAGGTACGCCTGCTGGGTCAGGGGCCCGGCATGACCGTCGTAGAGCGCGTCGAAGGCTGCTGACGGTCCATCAGGCTTGGTGTCCCCGCTGGTTTCTGACGTGGTGTCGGGGACGGGGGCGAGGTGCCGCCGGTCGCGCTGTGTCATAGGAGCAGTGTGAAAACGGGTGCCGGTGGATCCCGCGCGACACGTCGGGCAAATGCCCAGTACGTGGATGAAACGGGTGTTGTTGGCAGCATGACGGTGTGAGCCAGCCGATCGATCGCGGTCCCGCGTTGTCCTCGCACGGCCGCACCGCCGCACAGCGATCCTCCGCGATCGGCGCCGCGTTCGTCGGCGGGGTGACCGCCGCCGGCCTCGGCCTGGGAGCCTTCGCGGTCGCCGTCCTGCTCCTCTGGGTCGCCTCCCCGTACCCCGACAGCGGCCCGTCCCGATCTCTGCACCTCGCCGCCGACCTGTGGTTCATGGCGCACGGCGGCGGCCTCCTCCGCGACGAAGCACCGATCGGGGTGCCGCCGCTGCTGCTCGCGGTGCTCCCGGTCTGGCTGCTCCACCGGTCCGCCCGGCACACCCTGGCCACCGCGTCCGACGACGATGCCGACCCGGCGCCCGGCCCCGACCCGGCGATCTCGCCGCGCACCCTGCTCGGTGCGCTGCTCGCCGGTTACCTGCTGGTCGCGGCCGGTGCGCTGCTCTACACCTCGACCGGCCGGCTGTCCGCCGACCCGATCGGCGCGCTGCTCTTCGTCCCGGGCACCGCGGTCGCGACCTTCGCCGGCACCGCCTGGCACACCCTCGGCCGGGGCGCCGCCGCCCTGCTGCCGCCCCGGATCCGGCACGCCCTGGCCCCACCGTCCGGCGCCGGCGCCCCCTCCTCCGGCTCCCGGCTCGCCACCGCCGCCCGGACCGCCGCCACCGCCCTGCGGACCACCGTGCTCCCCGCCCTCGTCCCCGCTCCCCGGACCGCCCTCGCCGCCTGCCGGGCGGGAGCGGCCGCCACCGTCGCGCTGCTCGCCGCCGGAGTCCTCCTCACCCTCCTCGGGCTCGCCGTGCACCCTCATCGGCTCTGCCGGGACCTGCTCCAGCTCGCGCCGGACTGGGCCGGGCGCTGCACGGTGCTGCTGCTCTGCCTCACACTCCTGCCCAACGCGGCCGTCTGGGGCGCCGCCTACGGGCTGGGGCCCGGCTTCACGCTCGGCGCGGGCAGCGCGGTCGGGCCGCTGGGCACCTCCGCGCACCCCGCGCTGCCGCCCTTCCCGCTCCTCAGCGGCCTGCCGGACCCGGGCCCGGGAACCCCGCTGACCTGGGCGGCGGCGGTGGTGCCGGTGGCCGCCGGCGCGATGCTCGCCCGGTACGCGGCCCCGGACGGGCACCGGGCGTGCTGGGCGACCGTGAAGGTGGCGGCCCTGGCGGCGGCGCTCTGCGGCGCGGTGCTGGCGGTGCTGGCCGGACTCTCCGGCGGTGCGATGGGCAACGGCGCGCTGGCCGCCTTCGGCCCGAGCTGGTGGCTCACGGGCCTGGCGGCGGCGGGCTGGACGGCGCTCCTCGGCGTCCCGGGCGCGCTGGTGCTGCGCGCCTGGCACCGGCACACCGACCGCCGCGCGGCGGCCGGCCGGATCAGCATCCGCCGCTACGTACCCCGCCCTGCCCTGCCCCGCCTCCCCCTCCGCCGCCGCCGGACCCCGGCGGCCGAAGCCGTAACGGTCTCCGAAGCCGTAACGGTCTCTGACGGTCTACCGGTCTCCGGCGACGCACCGCTCTCTGACGGCGTACCGGTCTCCGGCGACGCACCCCTCTCTGACGGTGCACTGGTCTCCGACGACGTACCGCTCTCGGACGGACTACCGGTCTCCGGCGACGCACCGCTCTCCGACGGTGTACCGGTCTCCGACGGAGGGCGGGAGCGCTGACGGCGGACGCCCCGTCGGGGCCTGTGCCTACTGCTGCTGTTGGGCGAGCAGCGGTCGCAGCTGCGGCGGGAGGAGGTTCTCGCAGGACTTGCTGGCCGACTGGGTCAGGGCGTCGTTCACGCAGGAGAAGTAGTCGCGGTAGACGATCTGGACGGTGAAGGTCGCGGCCACCATCATCAGCGCCAGCGAGGCGGTCACCAGGCCGGCGATCGCCGCGGTGGTCTGCGGGCGGGTGGAGCCCGGTGCGGGGGGCGGGCCGGCGGGGGAGGGGCGGCCCTCTATGGCCGCGGTGGCCGCCGCGGCCCGCGCCTTCGCCGGGTCGGGCTTGCCGCGCAGCGAGCTGATGCCCCAGTACAGGGACAGCGAGCCCAGCAGCAGTGCGACCTCGGGCAGGCTGAACAGCACGAAGAAGAACGCCCACATGCCGGAGAGGAGGGCGTAGCGCGCCCGGCGCTGGACCGGGTCGGTGGGGTCCCAGCGCAGGCCGCCCGGGGTGCCGGGCCCGCCCTGGCCGCCGCCCTGCGGGCCGCCGCGGCCCGGACGGCTGCCGAACTCGCCGCTCTGCCGGCCCGGTTGGCGGCTGCTCCACTGACTGCCCCAGGCCGGGGGCCCGTCCTGCTGTTCCTGGTCGCCGCCGCCGTTGCCGTCGCCGTCGGCCTGCCCGTGCCCGGCCGGGGTGCGGGGGTGCCACTCCTGGTCGGGGGTGCCGGCGGGCGGCGGGGCGAAGGGGTTGTCCCGGTCGGGGGCGGGGGATCCCTTGGGGGCGGGGGTGCCGGCGGAGCCGGGCGTACCGGCGGACGGCGAGTCCGGGGAGGACGACGACTTGCGCTCACGCGGCAGCAGGACCGCTCCACGGGCGGTGGCGGTCTGGGGTCCCCTCCCAGCGGTCGCCGGGGCAGGGAGGAGGAGAGCCGCGCGGCGGCGTCGGTCCGGCATCTGGAGTGCGTCTTCCCCTTGTCTCGGGCGTCCGTCCGGCGGGTCGGCCGGGGGGACGGTCACCATGAACTGCGTGCGTTCTCCCGCCCGACGCTACCTCCCGTGCCCGCCCCCGTCCCGCGGGGGCCGCTCGGTGTGCCGGTATCGTTGCTGACGGTCGGCTCGTTCGTAGGGTTCCCCGTATTCACGCGACCCCTCGCTTTGTGCGACCGTACAACTCCTACATCGCACCTCAAGACCCGCCCTTACGACCGCGAGAAAGACCCCCATCGTGGCCCCCTCCTCTCTTCCCGATCGCCCCGCCCCGGCCCGGATCGTGGTCCTCGTCTCCGGTTCGGGCACCAACCTCCAGGCGCTGCTCGACGCCGTCGCCGCGCAGGGCGCGGCCGAGTACGGCGCCGAGATCGTGGCCGTGGGCGCCGACCGGACCGGGATCGCCGGTCTGGAGCGCGCCGAGCGGGCCGGGCTGCCGACGTTCGTGTGCCGGGTCAAGGACTACGCGGACCGGGCGGCGTGGGACGCGGCGCTCGCCGAGGCGACCGCCGCGCACGCCCCCGACCTGGTGGTCTCGGCGGGCTTCATGAAGATCCTCGGCAAGGAGTTCCTGGCCCGGTTCGGCGGCCGGACGGTCAACACCCACCCGGCGCTGCTGCCCAGCTTTCCCGGTGCCCACGGCGTGCGCGACGCGCTCGCGTACGGCGCGAAGGTCACCGGCTGCACCGTCCACTTCGTCGACGACGGCGTCGACACCGGCCCGATCATCGCGCAGGGCGTGGTCGAGGTCCGGGACGAGGACGATGAATCCGCGCTGCATGAGCGCATCAAGGAAGTCGAGCGATCGCTGCTCGTCGAGGTCGTGGGGCGTCTGGCCCGTCACGGCTACCGCATAGAGGGACGAAAGGTACGTATCTCGTGACCGCCACCGAAGGTACGCAGCGGCCCATCCGCCGCGCTCTGGTCAGCGTCTACGACAAGTCCGGGCTGGAGGAGCTGGCCCAGGGGCTGCACGCGGCGGGCGTCCAGCTCGTCTCCACCGGGTCGACGGCCGCGAAGATCGCCGCCACCGGGGTGCCGGTCACCAGGGTCGAGGAGCTCACCGGCTTCCCGGAGTGCCTCGACGGCCGGGTCAAGACCCTGCACCCCAAGGTCCACGCCGGCATCCTCGCCGACCTGCGCCTTGAGGACCACCGGCGGCAGCTGGCCGACCTCGGCGTCGAGCCGTTCGACCTGGTGGTCGTCAACCTCTACCCGTTCCGCGAGACCGTCGCCTCCGGCGCCACCCCCGACGAGTGCGTCGAGCAGATCGACATCGGCGGCCCCTCGATGGTCCGCGCCGCCGCCAAGAACCACCCCTCGGTCGCCGTGGTCACCAGCCCCGAGCGGTACGCCGACGTTCTCGCGGCCGTGCAGGGCGGCGGCTTCGACCTGGCCGCCCGCAAGCGGCTGGCCGCCGAGGCGTTCCAGCACACCGCCGCCTACGACGTGGCCGTCGCCTCCTGGATGACCAACGTCTACGCGCCCGAGGCGGACGCCGCGCTGCCCGAGTTCCTCGGCGGGACCTGGGAGCGCCGCAGCACCCTGCGCTACGGCGAGAACCCGCACCAGGGCGCCGCCCTCTACGTGGACGGCCAGCCGGGCGGCATCGCCAACGCCGAGCAGCTGCACGGCAAGGAGATGTCCTTCAACAACTACGTGGACACCGAGGCCGCCCGCCGCGCCGCCTACGACCACGAGCAGCCCTGCGTCGCGATCATCAAGCACGCCAACCCCTGCGGCATCGCCGTCGGCGCGGACGTCGCCGAGGCCCACCGCAAGGCGCACGCCTGCGACCCGGTGTCGGCGTACGGCGGGGTGATCGCGGTGAACCGCCCGGTGACCGTCGCGCTCGCCGAGCAGGTCGCGGAGATCTTCACCGAGGTCATCGCGGCCCCGGCGTACGAGGACGGCGCGGTCGAGATCCTGGCCCGCAAGAAGAACATCCGCGTGCTCAAGGTCGACGGTCTTCCGCACCAGCCCGGTGACCTCAAGCTGCTGTCGGGCGGCGCGGTGCTCCAGCACACCGACGTCTTCCAGGCCGAGGGCGACGACCCGGCCACCTGGACCCTCGCCACCGGAGAGGCCCTGGCGGCGGAGGAGTTGGCGGAGCTGGCGTTCGCCTGGAAGGCGTGCCGCGCGGTGAAGTCCAACGCGATCCTGCTGGCGAAGGACGGCGCCTCGGTGGGCGTCGGCATGGGGCAGGTCAACCGCGTCGACTCCTGCAAGCTCGCCGTCGAGCGCGCGGGCGAGGAGCGGGCGCGCGGCGCGTACGCGGCGTCGGACGCGTTCTTCCCGTTCCCCGACGGCCCGGAGATCCTGATCGCCGCCGGGGTCAAGGCCATTGTCCAGCCGGGCGGTTCGATCCGCGACGAACTGGTCGTCGAGGCCGCGAAGAAGGCCGGCGTGACGATGTACCTCACCGGGACCCGGCACTTCTTCCACTGAGCCGGAGCGGTACGCACGGCCGGTACGCACGGAGGGCCGCACCCCTGCCCGGGGGTGCGGCCCTCCGCCGCATGGTGCGGCCGCGGTCAGTAACGCGGCCTGCTGAACCAGGCGTTGCCCTCGTCCTTGCTGACGAAGACCACCACCAGGATGCCCAGCACGGTGTGCACCAGGCCGAACGGGATGGTGAACAGGCTCACCACGATGGTGCCGACGCCGAAGACGATGGTGCCGACGCGGACGCCCTTGCCGCCGTTGCCGAACTGCGCGGCGAGGGTGATCGCGGCGGCGGTGAACACCACGATGAGGACGATCGCCGCGATCAGCAGGCCCTTGCCGACGTTGAACGCCGACATGTCCGCGTAGGGCGAGGACGCCGCGTCGTGCGACGCCTTGCTGACGCCGCCCAGCCCCAGCACCGCCAGGACCAGGCCGATGAGGTTGAGTCCGGCGAGCACGAACAGCATCGCGCGGGCGCCCTTGACGCCGCCCGGCATCACCGTCGGGTACTGCTGCTGCATACCGGGCATCGGGCCGCCCGGGTAGGCGCCGTACGGTGCCATGGGCTGCTGCGGCTGCATCGGCTGCTGCTGGGGATGGCCGTATCCGGGCTGCTGGCCCGGGGGCGGCCCGTAGGGGTTCGGGTTCGGATAGCTCACGAGCGGTGTCCTTCAGGCGACTTGAGCCGATACCGGCGCTCGCGCGAGCGGATATCGGTGCGTTTGACGGGACGGTAGGCCACCGGGCCTCCGTCATGCTCCACCGGGCACGGACCCGGCTCCGTACAGCGCCACGAAGGCCCCCGGTCGCGAGTGCGAGGGGGCCTTCGGTGGGCTGTTCAGGGCGTCCGTGCGGCCCGGTACGGCGTTACTGGGCGCGGACGACCACGGTGCCGGCGACCTTGTCCGCGAACGTCTGCGACTTCTCGTCCCACAGCGGCCACAGGTAGCCGATGGAGCAGGCGAGGCTGTCGAGGAAGTGGCAGATCTTGCGCACGAAGGCCATGCCGAAGCCGATGGGCTGACCGGTGGTCTCCTTGACCAGCCGGATGCCCAGCGCCTTCTTGCCCGGGGTCTGGCCCGTGCTGCCTTCCTTGGCGATGAGGAAGATGCCGCCGACCAGCGCGATGATCGCGGCGAGCACGATGCACAGGATCGCGCCCGTCGGGGTGGCGCTGGACGTCGCCGAGTTGGCCGCGTTCTGGTAGCAGGACATGTCGCCCGGCTGGCAGGCCGAGTAGTCCGGGTGGATCGACGTGGCCGCGCTCGCCGTCATGCCGATGCCGATGGCGTACAGGATGCCCGGGATCAGGCCCACGATCAGACCGTCGATCAGGTAGGCGCCGACGCGCGCACCCCAGCTCGCGTAACCCTGGGGCATCCCCGGCATGCCCGGCTGGCCGTACGGGGCCTGCGGCTGCTGCGGGTAGCCGCCGTACTGCGGCGCGCCCTGCTGGGGGTAGCCGTACGGCTGCTGGGGCTGCTGCGGGGCGCCCTGCTGCGGGTAGCCGTAGCCCGGCGCGCCGCCCTGCGGCGGGACCGGCGGCTGCTGGCCGTACGGGCCCTGGGGGGCCTGCGGCGGCTGCTGGCCGTACGGGTTGTTCGGGTCACCGAAGCTCATGGTGCTGCTTTCCTCCGTTGGGTGCCAGTGGGGGACGACGCGGCGTGACTCGGAGGAAAAACAGGTGGTTTCACTGGCCCGCCCCCGACGATGCCTGCGGCACTGCGCGTCAATCCTTCTAGGTGAGGAATCCCTCTGTCCAGTCAGGGTGGTCAGCCTTTGTCCAACCGCAATGATCATTTCCGGACAACTGCCGTCCGTGCGGCCTGATTGGAACACGGGTGCCTCCATCCGGGAGGATGGGGGTATGACTGCCCAGATTCTGGATGGCAAGGCCACCGCCGCCGCGATCAAGTCCGAGCTCACCGACCGCGTCGCGGCGCTGAAGGCCAGGGGCGTGCAGCCCGGCCTCGGCACCCTGCTGGTCGGCGACGACCCCGGAAGCCGCTGGTACGTCAACGGCAAGCACCGCGACTGCGCGCAGGTCGGCATCGCCTCGATCCAGCGCGAACTGCCGGCGACCGCCACGCAGGAGGAGATCGAGGCCGTCGTCCGGGAGCTCAACGAGGACCCGGCCTGCACCGGCTACATCGTCCAACTCCCGCTTCCCAAGGGCATCGACGCCAACCGCGTGCTGGAGCTGATGGATCCGGCCAAGGACGCCGACGGGCTGCACCCGATGAGCCTGGGCCGGCTGGTGCTCGGCATCGAGGGCCCGCTGCCGTGCACCCCGTACGGCATCGTCCAGCTGCTGCGCCGGCACGGGGTCGAGATCAAGGGCGCGCACGTGGTGGTGGTCGGCCGCGGCATCACCATCGGCCGCCCGATGCCGCTGGTGCTGACCCGCAAGTCGGAGAACGCCACGGTCACCCAGTGCCACACCGGCACCCGCGACCTGTCCGCGCACCTGCGGCAGGCCGACATCATCGTCGCCGCGGCCGGTGTGCCGCACATCATCAGGCCCGAGGACGTCAAGCCCGGCGCGGCCGTGCTGGACGTCGGCGTCAGCCGGGACGAGAACGGCAAGATCGTCGGCGATGTGCACCCCGGTGTCGCCGAGGTGGCCGGCTGGGTCGCCCCCAACCCGGGCGGCGTCGGCCCGATGACCCGGGCCCAGCTGCTGGTCAACGTCGTCGAGGCGGCCGAGCGCGCCGCCGCGGTCTGAGAGCCTGTCTACGACACGACCCGGACACGGAAGGGGCTGACCGCCACCCATGGCCGCCGAAGCGCACTCAGAGGGCGCATCCGAGCCGCAGCGCACCTCGCGCCGCTTTCCGCAGGTCACCCGGGACACCGCCCGCCCCGAGGGCGGTGGCCGGGCCGCCTCGGGCGACTCTCCCGCACCGGCCCGGCAGTGGCCGCTGCTCGCCGTCATGGGCGGAGTGGCGGCCGGGCTGCTGCTGGTCGCGGTCGACGCGTTCCGCATCGGCTCGATCGTGATCGGCCTCTCCCTGCTGGCCGGCGCGGTGCTGCGGTGGGCGCTGCCGTCGGTGGGGATGCTGGCCGTACGGTCCCGCTTCACCGACATGGCGACGTACGGCGGGCTCGGCTTCGTCATCGTGATCCTGGCGCTGATGGTGCAGCCCAAGCCGTGGATCCACGTCCCGTTCCTCGACGACATCGTGCACTTCACGGTGCGGTAGCCGAGCGCGGCGCGCCCCCCGGGGCGCGGTGGTCGCGGAACGGCGAGCCGCCCGTGCCGTAGCCGCCCGCGCCCGTGTGACGCGGGTAACTTGGCGACGTCCGGGGGGTGCACCGACCGCGAGAGGGATGTTCCGCCTCATGGCCAAGATCAAGGTTGCCCACCCCGTCGTCGAACTCGACGGCGACGAGATGACCCGCATCATCTGGTCGTCCATCCGGGACCGGCTGATCCTCCCGTACCTCGACATCGAGCTGGCGTACTTCGACCTGGGCATCGAGCACCGGGACGCGACCAGCGACCAGGTGACCGTCGACGCCGCGCACGCCATCAAGGAGCACGGCGTCGGCGTGAAGTGCGCCACGATCACGCCGGACGAGGCGCGGGTCGAGGAGTTCCACCTCAAGGCCATGTACCGCTCGCCGAACGGAACCATCCGCAACATCCTCGGCGGCGTGATCTTCCGTGAGCCGATCATCATGGAGAACGTGCCGCGGCTGGTCCCGGGCTGGACCGAGCCCATCGTCGTCGGCCGCCACGCCTTCGGCGACCAGTACCGCGCCACCGACCTCAAGATCCCCGGCGCCGGCACCCTGACCCTGGCCTTCACCCCGAAGGACGGCAGCGAGCCGATCGAGCTGGAGGTCCACGAATTCCCGGGCCCCGGCGTCGCGCTGGCCATGTACAACCACGACGACTCGATCCGCGACTTCGCACGGGCCTCGTTCCGTTACGGGCTCGACCGCGGATACCCGGTCTACATGTCGACGAAGAACACGATCCTGAAGAAGTACGACGGCCGGTTCAAGGACCTCTTCCAGGAGGTCTTCGACAGCGAGTTCCGGACCGAGTTCGAGGCCAAGGGGCTGACGTACGAGCACCGGCTGATCGACGACATGGTCGCCATGGTGCTCAAGTCGTCCGGCGGCTACGTCTGGGCCTGCAAGAACTACGACGGCGACGTCCAGTCGGACGTCGTCGCCCAGGGCTTCGGGTCGCTCGGGCTGATGACGTCGGTGCTGATGTCCCCCGACGGGCGGACCATCGAGGCGGAGGCGGCGCACGGCACCGTCACCCGCCACTACCGCCACCACCAGCAGGGCAAGCCCACCTCCACCAACCCGATCGCCTCGGTCTTCGCCTGGACCCGCGGGCTCGCCCACCGCGGCCGGCTCGACGACACCCCCGAGGTCGTCCGCTTCGCCAAGGCGCTGGAGCAGGTCTGCGTGGAGACCGTCGGGGGCGGCCAGATGACCAGGGACCTGGCCCTGCTGATCGGCCCGGCGCAGCCCTGGCTGACCACCGAGCAGTTCCTGGACGCCCTGGACGCCGGGCTGCAGAAGGCGATGGCGCCCGCCTGAGGCGCACCGGCGGCCCGCAGGCTGGCCGGGATTCGCCGCTCGGGGCGGGCGGCCCCGCGGCCGGGGGATTGCCCGCGCGGATACCGGGCATGCGCTCGAATACCCCCCACGGGTGTGGCACAGGCCGGTGGCCGCCCGCGCTCCCCTCCACAAGCGGGCGGCCACCGCACCGCCGCGCGGGGACCGGCCGGTGTGCGCGCCGGGGTGCGCGCCGGGACCGGGGCCGCCCGGTCAGGTGGCCGGTCCGGGTCCGGTGAGGTGGCCGGTGAGGTGTCCCACACCGGCCCGTCGTCGGGGCCGGGCGGGGGTCCGATAGCCTGACGGCCGGGTCTCTCGATACCAAGAGACCTCGATAGATGGGCAGGGACACCCACCGCCACCCAAGGTGGTCCAGGGGCTTGCCCCCGGAAAACACCGCGCAGGAGATCGCCATGACCCGCACTCCCGTCAATGTCACCGTCACCGGCGCCGCCGGCCAGATCGGTTACGCACTCCTCTTCCGCATCGCTTCCGGTCATCTGCTCGGCGCGGACGTGCCGGTCAAGCTGCGCCTGCTGGAGATCCCGCAGGGGCTGAAGGCCGCCGAGGGCACCGCGATGGAACTCGACGACTGCGCCTTCCCGCTGCTCCGCGGCATCGACATCTCGGACGACCCGAACGTGGCCTTCGACGGCGCCAACGTCGCGCTCCTGGTCGGCGCCCGCCCGCGTACGAAGGGCATGGAGCGCGGTGACCTCCTGGAGGCCAACGGCGGCATCTTCAAGCCGCAGGGCAAGGCCATCAACGACCACGCCGCGGACGACATCAAGGTCCTGGTCGTCGGCAACCCGGCGAACACCAACGCCCTGATCGCCCAGGCCGCCGCCCCGGACGTACCGCGCGAGCGCTTCACCGCGATGACGCGCCTGGACCACAACCGCGCCGTCTCGCAGCTCGCGCAGAAGACCGGCACCCCGGTCTCCGAGATCCGCCGCCTGACCATCTGGGGCAACCACTCGGCCACCCAGTACCCGGACATCTTCCACGCCACGGTCGCCGGCAAGAACGCCGCGGAGACCGTGAACGACGAGAAGTGGCTGGCCGACACCTTCATCCCGACCGTCGCCAAGCGCGGCGCGGCGATCATCGAGGCCCGCGGCGCGTCCTCCGCCGCCTCGGCCGCCAACGCGGCCATCGACCACGTCCACACCTGGGTCAACGGCACCGCCGACGGCGACTGGACCTCCATGGGCATCCCGTCGGACGGCTCCTACGGCGTCCCGGAGGGCCTGATCTCGTCCTTCCCGGTCACCACCAAGGACGGCTCGTACGAGATCGTCCAGGGCCTGGAGATCAACGACTTCTCCCGTGAGCGCATCGACGCCTCGGTCAAGGAGCTGGCGGAGGAGCGCGAGGCCGTCCGCGGTCTCGGCCTCATCTGAGCCACCCCCGCCTCCCGAACGAGCCCGCACGGTCCCAACGGCCGTGCGGGCTCGGTCGTTTGACGGCCCGAATCGCGGTGCGCCGTGCGGCGCGCTCCTCTATGCTGCGGCTTCCCTGCCACGTACGGGTGAAGGCGGCGCGCTGCCGGAACAGCGCCCGCACACCGGCACGTTGAGGCGGGTAGTCGGTACAGCGGCGACGGGGGAGGCCGATGAGCGGTACGGATGTGTCTGCGCAGCCGGAGGAGCCGGAGGAGCCGGAGGAGCCGGAGGAGCCGGAGGAGCCGGAGCGGTCGGGCGGTCCGCCACGGCTGAGCAAGGGCGTGCCCGAGCAGTCCGCGGGCGCCGCGCCGGCCGCCGCCCCCCTCCCGCCGGTCCTGCCCGTCCCGCCGGGCGCCAGCGACACCACCCGCCTGCTGTGCGCCGGCACGTACATGGACGAGGCGTTCCGGGATGCCGTCATCGACGAGCTGTACGTCCATGAGGAGCGGTTCGCCGCGCCGTCCCTGGGCATCGACGCCGCCCGGGTGCTCGCCCACGCCCTGCGGGCCCGCCGCCTCGAACTGGGCTGGGCGGCGCTGATGTTGCTCGCCTGCGTCGTGGCGCTCCCGCTCTCGCGGTGGCTGGCGGTGGCCTATGTCCTCCCGGTAGTCCTGCTGGGGATCGGCCGCTACGTCCGCCGGGCGCCGCTCCCGGAGTGGCTGGCCCGCGGCCTGTCCCTCCTCTTCCGCTGGAACGGCCGCCTCATGCTGACCCTGCTCGTGGTGGGGCTGGCGGTGGCGGCGTTCAGCGGGGACGATGCCGCGACGAGCTTCGCGTCCCCGCTCGCCTGGCTGCTGGACAGCCTCTTCTCCGGCTCCTCGGGGTCCGGCTCCCTCGGCGGCGGCTTGGGACCGGGCCCCTACGCCGGCCCCGGCTCCGCTGCGGCTGTGTCCGGCTCGTCTGGTTCGTCCGGCTTCGCCGCGGTGTTCCCGGTCTGGGTCGCGCTGCTGCTGCCGGTGGCGCTGGCCGTGCTGGTCGCCCTCCGGCGCGGCCGGTTCGCCCACGTGCTGGCCCGCGAACTGTCCCGGGAGCGCTTCCCGGACGTGCTGTCCGACCCCGCCGAGCAGTCCGACGGCATCCGTTTCCAGCGGCTGCGGCACCGCGTCCGGGTCGAGCAGCACGGGCCGCTCGTGATGTACCGCGCCGCCGACCCGTTCCGCGGCGCCGGCGAGGCGGTCAAGCCCTGGTCGCTCTCGGTGGAGCTGGTCCCGCGAACCGGCCGCGCGGCCGAACCGCTCGACAACGGCGCGATCCTGGCCCGTGTCGTCCCGCTGGTCGAGGAGCTGCGCGTCCCGTCCGGATCACCGCAGACGGCAGCGGCGGTGCGCGACCGGCTGCGCGCCCTGGAGATCGACGAGTGCGTCTTCCTCCCCGCCGACGGGCTGCCGACCCGCGCGGCGGCACCGTACGACCCGGCGGCGTTCGAGGCCCACCGGGCCGCCGCGATCGAGGAGGGCGGCGAGACCCGCCGGCACTTCCTGCGGATCAGGGTCGGCGGCTGGAACGAAGGCGTGGTCACCACCGTGTTCGTGCGGGTCCACTCCCAGGGCGGCATGCTGATGTTGGAGGTCGCCCCGCATGTGCTGCTGCCGCTGCGCCAGCTCTTCCAGGACGCCGACCGGATCGCCCACCGCTACCGCCACCACGGCCACTTCGGCACGGCGGTCTGGGCGCTGACCCACACCCCGCGTGCCGTCGGCGACGCCGTGCTCACCCTGCTGCGCGGGCTGCGGACCGCCTGGCGGCTGCTCACCGGCGGCAACGGCGGCGCCCTCCCCGAGGGGCCCGCCGCCTCGGTCCGAGAGCTGGGCTCCTTCGGCGAGGCATCGCTGTTCCAGGACATGGACGTGGCCCGCTACCTGAAGTCCATTCAGGACCGGGTGGCGGCCGGGGTCATGACCGCGCTGCGCGACGCCGGCTATCGGACCGAAGAATTCGAGCAGCGGATCGTCAACATCGCCGAGGGCGGTGTCTACGTCGAGTCCGCACAGGGCGCCGTGGGCATCGGCGACCACAACACCCTCATCAGCAACGGCGACAACACCATCCAGCGCGATTCCGCGTCCAAGAAGGGCAGGCCCCAGCGTGGCAACGGCTGACGCACCCGGCAACGGCGACAACCCCGGCAACGGCGGTAACGGCGGCGCCGACCAGGGCATCCACGGGATCCACATCGGCAGCGTCCAGGGCGCCTTCGCCATCGGCAACCACAACACCGTCACCCATCACCAGGGCTCCGCCCCCGCCACCGACCCGGCGCAGCAGGAACTCCTCCAGGCCGTCCGCGCGCTGCGGGAGGACCTCGGGCGGCTCGTGGGCAGCCCCGAGATCACCGCCCTGACCGCCCAACTCACCGACACCGAAGGCGAGATCACCGAAAGCGGCGCAGCCGGCCCCGGCCGCCTGGCCCGGCTGCGCACCGCCCTGACCGACGCCGGTTCCCTCGTCGGCCTGCTGTCCTCGGGGGCCTCGGTCGTACAGGCGGTCAGCGCCCTCCTGGGAGGCTGACCGGCCATGCCCGACGGACCCGCACCGCACTGGAACCCGGACACCCAGTCCTGGGAGACCGGACCCCCGCGCCCCGCCCGCCCGTACACGGGCCCGCTGCCGCCCCGCCCGACGACCGCCCCGTCGATGGGAGCGCCGTCCGCGGACGGTACGGCGTCCGGTGCCGGCGCCCCGCCGCCCGATGTGCCCTGGCCGCCGTTCGCCTCCTCCGGCACCCCGGCGCCGCCACGCGAAGGGCCCGCGGTCCCACCCGCGCCCGTGGCGCCGTTCCCACCCGTGCCCGAGGCGCCGTTCCCGCCTGCCGCCGAGGCGTTCGCACCCGCACCGGAGACCCCTTACCCGCCCTTACCGCCCGTTCCGGGCACCGGCCGCCGCCGTACGAGGGCCCTCATCGCCGCAGCGGTGGTGGGCGTCCTGGCGATCGGTGCCGGTGGCGCCTACCTCCTCTGGGGCCGCACCCCGGCACGCCCGCCCGCCGCCCACCCGCCGACCTCGTCCGCCTCCGTCACCACCACCCCCACGGCGCCCGCCACCGGCGGCACCGCGTCCGGTACGCCGACCGTCTCGCCCACCGCCTCCGGCGCCCCGGGCGGCTACCACGTCGTCCACGACGTCAAGGGCTTCACCCTCGCCGTCCCCGACGGCTGGCAGCGCGACGAACGGCCCACCGGCGTCTTCTACACCTCGGCGGACTCCCGCAACCTGCTCCAGATCTTCCAGATCACCGAATCCGGCCTCACCCCCCAGCGGGCCCTGGAGCAGGCGTCCCAGGGACTCGCCGGCAACCCCGGCTATCAGCAGATCAGCCTCGGCCCGGTCCCCGGACCGTCCGGTTCCAGCGGCGCCCAGCTGGTCTACGCCTACGACAGCGACCGCCTCGGCATCCGCGTCCAGGCCGTCGACACCGCGTTCGCCGCCGCGGACGGCCGGCAGTTCGCGGTCCTCGTCCTGGGGCCCGCGGCGGACTGGCCCCGGCAGCAGGAGACCGAGCACCTGGCCCTGCAGTCCTTCTCCCCCACGAGCTGATCCGGCGGGCGGGGCGGCCCGCGGGCCGCCCCGCCCGCCGGGCACGGAGCTGCGGAGCTATCCCGGCAGCTCCGTGCGCTCCCACCACTCGTAGACGGGCAGCCGCCCCTCGGCCGTGTCCCACTCCCGCTTCGTGACCCGGAAGTGCTCATAGCCACCGCGGTAGGGAACCTTCAGGTCGTCCCCGTCCGGATCCACCTCGACGATCCGCTCCGTGATGCCCTCGGGGCCGCCTTGAAGTACTGCCTTCGGTGCCTTGCTCGCCATGCCCGCAGTGTCTCGCGCCCCTCGCACCCGCCCCCGACGGCTCGCCGGGCGTTACCCGAGCAGCCCTGCGGGCGGTCGGGTCAGACGCTCTGGACGGGACCTTCCAGTACCGAGATGTCGGTGGTGGCGCCGGGATCGGGGGTGTGGGAGGGGACCGGCCGGTCGTAGTCGCTGAGCTGGATGGTGCCGGTCTCGCCGTCGATCTCGGTGACCAGCTTCCGCGGGTAGTGCCGGCCCTCGATGGCGACGTAGACGGTCTGGGCGGCGCCGCCGGCCTTCTTGGTGACGGGGAGGACGGGGGTCCCTTCCTCGGTGGTCGGCCGGCCCTTGGTGAGGGTGAACGAGGGCGACTGCGGTGCCGGGTCGGGAGGGGAGGAGGACTCGGGGGTGGCGACCGCCTGCTGGAAGCTGTTGAGGTCGCAGGCGGCGGTCAGGCGCTGGAGGAAGTCGTCGTCGGTGGTGCCGTGCAGGAAGCGGCCCCCGTAGGCCCGGGCGGCGGCGGTCCCGTCGTTGCCGGGGAACTGGCTCTTCCAGAAGGCGGCGTCGGGCTTCACCCAGACGTTCTTGCCGCGCTTGACCAGGTCGACCCGGCCGAGCGGGCCCTTGCTGATGTGGCCGGCGCAGTTGCCTTCGCGGTCCAGGGTGAGATCGAGCCGGGTGGGGTCGGTGCTGGTCGTGCTCCGCAGGCGCAGGGACTTCGCGGCGAGGAGCTCGTGCACGGCGTCGTCGGAGATCTGCTGGGCCGTCCGGTGCGCGAGGTCGCCCTCGCTGCCGGGGTTGTGGGCTGCTGCCGTGGCGCCGCTCCAGACGGTCGCTGCGACGAGGGCCGTGCCGCAGGTCAGGGCGGTGAGGGTGCGGCGGGTGCCGGTCATCTCGCTACCTCCGGTCCCGAGGGGCTCCCGTGAGGGCATACGGCTATTCAGGGTACGTTCCGGGCTAATCGGGCGCATATGGAGTGCCCGACGTGACTCGGGTCACTTTCCGTGCACGTTTGGGCATAGGCCGAGGGGTTTCGGGGAGGGGTTCCCGTTGCTGGCTGCCCCCGGGGTGCCGGCGGTGAGAACGCATCGGTAAGTGGAAGGCAGAAGATCGACGTGTCGGCAACCGAGACAAGCGCGACCATTCACGTAGGCGGGGAGTGGCTGACGGCCGCGTCCGGCGCCACGCGGGAGGTCCTGGACCCCGCCGACGCGACGACGCTCCAGCTCGTGGCCGAGGGCGGCGCGGAGGACGCCGACGCGGCGGTCGCGGCGGCCAAGCGGGCCTTCGGCGGCGGCGCCGGGGCCTGGCCCCGTACGGCGGTGGCCGAGCGTGCGGCGCTGCTGCGCCGGGTCGCCGACCTGCTCCAGCGCGACCGCGAGGAGATCGCGCTGATCGAGAGCCGGGACACCGGCAAGACGCTGGAGGAGGGGCGGGTCGACGTCGACGACGTGACCAACGCCTTCCGCTACTTCGCCGACCTCGTGGTGAACGAGAGCGGCGGACGGGTCGTCGACGCCGGGTCGGCGGACGTGCACAGCATCGTGGTGCACGAGCCGGTCGGCGTCTGCGCGCTGATCACGCCCTGGAACTACCCGCTGCTCCAGGCCAGTTGGAAGATCGCGCCGGCGCTGGCGGCCGGCAACACCTTTGTGATCAAGCCCAGCGAGGTCACCCCGCTCTCGACCGTCCACCTGGTCGGGCTGCTGGTCGAGGCGGGCCTCCCGGCCGGCGTCGCCAACATCGTCACCGGGGCCGGGCTGCCGGTCGGGCAGCGGCTCGCCGACCACCCCGACGTGGACCTGTTCTCCTTCACCGGCGGGCTGGCCAGCGGCACGAAGGCGGGCGCGGCGGCGGTCTCCGGCGCCAAGAAGATCGCGCTGGAGCTGGGCGGCAAGAACCCGAACGTGGTCTTCGCCGACGCCTGCGCCACCGACGAGGGCTTCGACACCGCCGTCGACCAGGCGCTGAACGCGGCGTTCATCCACAGCGGGCAGGTCTGCTCGGCCGGCGCCCGGCTGATCATCGAGGAGTCCGTCCGGGACCGCTTCGTCGCCGAACTGGCCCGCCGCGCCGAGAAGATCAAGCTGGGCCGCGGCACCGCCGAGGGCGTCGAGTGCGGCCCGCTCGTCTCGCAGCAGCAGCTGGACAAGGTCGAGGCGTACGTCGCCTCGGCGCTGGCCGAGGGCGCCCGGCTGCGCTGCGGCGGCGCCCGCCCCGCGCCGAGCGACGTCCGCCCGGCCGGCGGCTACTTCTACGCGCCGACCGTGCTCGACGGCTGCCATCGCGAGATGACGGTGGTCCGGGAGGAGACGTTCGGCCCGATCCTGACCGTGGAGACCTTCACCACCGAGGACGAGGCCGTCGCCCTCGCCAACGACACCGAGTACGGGCTGGCCGGCGCGGTCTTCTCCGCCGACACCGCGCGCGCCCGCCGGGTCGCCGCCCGGCTGCGGCACGGCACCGTATGGATCAACGACTACCACCCCTACCTGCCGCAGGCGGAGTGGGGCGGCTTCGGCAAGTCCGGCATCGGAAGGGAGCTGGGCCCCTCCGGGCTCGACGAGTACCGCGAGAGCAAGCACATCTACGAGAACCTCCGGCCGGAGCCGGTGCGCTGGTTCGCGGGCTGACCCCCGTACCCCCGGCAGCCCCCAACTCCCGGACCCCGCGCACTTCTTGCAGTAAGGAGCACACCCCTCATGCCCGTGTACGACTATGTCGTTGTCGGCGGTGGCACCGCCGGCTCCGTCATCGCCTCCCGGCTCACAGAGGACCCCGGCATCACCGTGGCGGTGATCGAGGGCGGCCCGTCCGACATCGACCGTGACGACGTCCTGACGCTGCGCCGCTGGCTCGGCCTGCTCGGCGGCGACCTCGACTACGGCTACACCACGACCGAGCAGCCACGCGGCAACTCGCACATCCTGCACAGCCGCGCCAAGGTGCTCGGCGGCTGCTCCTCGCACAACACGCTGATCTCCTTCAAGCCGCTGCCGTCCGACTGGGACGAGTGGGAGGCGGCCGGCGCCACCGGCTGGGGCGCCGCCGACATGGACCCGTTCTTCGGCAAGCTCCGCAACAACATCGTGCGGGTGGCGAAGAAGGACCAGAACCAGATCGCCACCGACTGGGTCGAGGCGGCGCGGACGGCGCTCGGCGTGCCGGAGGTCGTGGGCTTCAACGACCGGCCCTTCGACGAGGGCGTCGGCTTCTTCGACCTCGCCTACCACCCGGAGAACAACAAGCGGTCGTCCGCCTCCGTCGCCTACCTCCACCCGCACATGGAGGCCGGCGACCGGCCCAACCTCACGCTGCTGCTGGAGACCTGGGCGCACCGCCTGGAGCTGGACGGCGCCCGCGCCAAGGGCGTCCACGTCCGCACCAAGGACGGCGAGGAGGTGTACGTCGAGGCCGCGCGCGAGGTGCTGGTGTGCGCGGGCGCGGTGGACACCCCGCGGCTGCTGATGCACTCCGGCATCGGCCCCAGGAAGGACCTGGAGGCGCTGGGCATCGAGTGCGTACTGGACCTGCCGGGCGTCGGGGAGAACCTGATCGACCACCCGGAGTCGGTGATCGTGTGGGAGACCGACGGGCCGATCCCGGGGAACTCCGCGATGGACTCGGACGCCGGGCTGTTCGTCAAGCGGGACCCGGAGCACAAGGGCCCGGACCTGATGTTCCACTTCTACCAGATCCCGTTCACCGACAACCCCGAGCGGCTGGGCTACGAGCGCCCCGAGCACGGTGTGTCGATGACCCCCAACATCCCCAAGTCCCGCGCCCGCGGCCGCCTTTACCTCACCTCCGCGGACCCCGAGGTCAAGCCCGCGCTGGACTTCCGGTACTTCGAGGACGAGGGCGACTACGACGGGCAGACCCTCGTCGACGGCATCAAGCTGGCCCGCAGGGTCGCCCAGGCCGAGCCGTTCGCCAAGTGGCTCAAGCGGGAGGTCTTCCCCGGGCCCGAGGTCACCGACGACGCGGAGATCGGCGAGCTGGTGCGCAAGGCCGCACACACCGTCTACCACCCGGCGGGCACCTGCAAGATGGGCGCCGCCGACGACGAACTCGCCGTTGTTGACCCGGAGTTGAGGATCCGGGGACTTGACGGCATCCGGATCGCGGACGCCTCGGTCTTCCCGACGATGCCCGCGGTCAATCCGATGATTGGCGTGCTCATGGTGGGGGAGAAGTGCGCCCAAATGCTTCACGCGACCCCGACTCAAGGAGGTGATGCGTGATGGCCAGCACCTCCGTCGGCGCATCTGACGTGCCCAACCCCCGTAAGAACGACGACAACGCCGACCACGCCGCTGACGCCGACCACGCCGACAACAAGAACACCGTGGTGGACGGCGGGCCGGACGAGCGGCCCGTGGTGTTCTCCGTGCGGCACCTGTGGAAGGTCTTCGGGCCGAAGGCGGACCGCATTCCGGAGAACACCGACGTCGCCGGGCTCAGCGCCCAGGAGCTGCGCGAGAAGACCGGCTGCACCGCCGCCGTCCGCGACGTCTCCTTCGACGTCCACAAGGGCGAGGTCTTCGTCGTCATGGGGCTCTCCGGCTCCGGCAAGTCCACCCTCGTACGCTGCCTGACCCGGCTGATCGAGCCGACCAGCGGCAAACTGGAGATGGACGGCGAGGACGTCCGCTCCATGGACCGCGGCGCGCTGCGCGAACTGCGCCGCCGCCGGGCCGCCATGGTCTTCCAGCACTTCGGCCTGCTGCCGCACCGCACCGTCGTCGACAACGTCGCCTACGGCCTGGAGATCCAGGGCATGGGCAAGACGGAGCGCCGCGAGAAGGCCGCCGAGATCGTCGACAAGGTCGGCCTCGCCGGACTGGAGAAGCGCCGCCCCGGCCAGCTCTCCGGCGGCCAGCAGCAGCGCGTCGGGCTCGCCCGCGCGCTCGCCGTCGACCCCGAAGTCCTCCTGTTCGACGAGCCGTTCAGCGCGCTCGACCCGCTCATCCGGCGCGACATGCAGGAGGAGGTCGTCCGCCTGCACCGCGAGGAGGGGCGGACCATGGTCTTCATCACCCACGACCTCGCCGAGGCGCTGCGGGTCGGCGACCGGATCGCGCTGATGCGCGACGGCCGGATCGTCCAGCTCGGCACCCCCGAGGAGATCGTCGGCTCGCCCGCCGACGACTACGTCCGCGACTTCGTCCGGGACGTCCCCCGCGAGCAGGTGCTGACCGTGCGCCGCGCGATGCGCCCCGCCGAGGACGGCGAGGCCGACGAGGGCCCGGAGCTCGCCCCCGACACGCTGATCTCCGACGCCATCGAGGCGGTCGCCCGCACCGGCGGCCCGGTCCGCGTGGTGGACGGCGCCCGCTGTCTCGGCATCGTCGACCACGCCTGTCTGCTGAACGTCGTCGCCCGCCTCCAGGGCCCGCAGCACGACGAGCACGGTGAGGTGGCAGCCTGATGTACGCCGCAGCCCCCTACCGCGGCGCCGCCCGCGCCATCACCCCCCGCGCCCCCGCCGCCGGCCGCCGCGCCCGGCTGCGCGCCACCCTGCTGCGCCACTGGCGCGAGGCCCAGCGCGCCGCCGCGATGAACGTGCCGACGGGCACCGTGAAGCGGGGTCGGGCATGAGTACCGCAGCACCCACCACCACGCCCGGCGCGCTGGGCGCCGCCGACCGGTTCGGCCCGGTGCAGACCCTCCTGCGCCGCCGCGGCCTCGCCAAGCTCCTGCTGCTCGCCGTCGCCGCGGCGGTCCTGGTCCCGCTCGTCCAGGCGAAGTGGTCAGGCGCCGCCTGGCCCGGCGCGCTGACCGTCGACCTCTCCGGCCCGCTCGGCAAGACCAGCGACTGGATCATCAACAACCGTGACAGCCACTGGCTGTTCGTGTACTTCCTGGGCCACCTCAGCAACGCCGTGGTGATCTCGGTACGCGCCGTCTACCTGCTGCTGCTCGCCCTGGGCTGGACCGGCGTGACCGCCGGTCTGACGCTGCTGGCCTGGCGCGTCGCCGGCCTCCGGATCGCCGCCACCGCGCTGGTCTCCTTCCTGGTCAGCGGGCTGCTCGGGATGTGGATCCCGACCATGCAGACGCTCGCCCTGATGGTCGTGGCGGTCGCCGTCTCGGTGGCCGTCGGCGCGCTGCTCGGCCTCGCCGCCGGCCTCTCCGACCGCCTCTTCCGCATCCTGCGCCCGGTCCTCGACACCATGCAGGTGCTCCCCGCCTTCGCCTACCTGCTCCCCGTCGTGCTGGTCTTCGGCATCGGCGTACCGGCCGCGCTGCTGGCCACCGTCATCTACGCGGCGCCTCCGATGGCGCGGCTGACCGCGCTCGGGCTGCGCGGCGCGGACGCCGGCGTCCTGGAGGCCGTCTCCTCGCTCGGCGCCACCGGACGCCAGCGGCTGCTCACCGCCCGGCTCCCGCTGGCCCGCAAGGAGCTGCTGCTCGGCGTCAACCAGACGATCATGATGGCGCTGTCCATGGTCGTGATCGCCTCCATGATCGGCGCGGCCGGCCTCGGCGACCGCGTCTACCAGGCGCTGGCCTCGGTGGACGTCGGCTCCGCGCTCGCCGCCGCCATCCCGATCGTGCTGCTCGCCATCGTCATGGACCGCACCACCGCGGCGGCCGGCGAACGTGTCGGCGCCGCCACCGGCACCACCGGCCCCAAGTGGCTGCGCGGCTGGCCCGCCTGGGCCGGGATCGCGGTGCTCACCGCGGCGTTCGCCCTGGTCGGCCGGCTGTCCGGCTCGACGGTCTGGCCGTCCGGTGCGACGCTGGCCATCGCCCGCCCGGTCAACGACTTCAAGGAGTGGATGGTCGGCCACCTCTACTCCGGCGTCCCCGTCCTCGGCGGCACCGCCGACTGGGCCGCGCACTTCACCAACTGGGTGCTCAACCCGCTGCGCGACGGCCTGACCGCGCTGCCCTGGTACGGCGTGCTGCTCGTCGTCGCCGCGCTGGCCTGGCTCATCGGCACCTGGCGCACCGCCCTGACCGCGGTCCTCGCGATGGCCGCCATCGGCGTACTGGGTGTGTGGAACCCGTCCATGGACACCCTCTCCCAGGTCCTCGCCGCCCTGGTGGTGACCCTGGTGCTGGGCTTCGGCATCGGCATCCTGGCCGCCGGCAGCAAGCGCTTCGAGGCGCTGCTGCGCCCGGTCCTGGACGTGATGCAGACGATGCCGCAGTTCGTCTACCTCATCCCCGTCGTGGCGCTGTTCGCCGTGGGCCGCGCCCCGGCCGTCGCCGCGGCCGTGGTCTACGCCCTGCCGGCCGTCATCCGCATCACCACCCAGGGCCTGCGGCAGGTCGATCCCGCCGCCATGGAATCCGCCCACTCCCTCGGTGCCACCCGCTGGCAGACCCTCCGGCAGGTCCAACTCCCGCTGGCCCGGCCCGCGTTGCTGCTGGCCGTGAACCAGGGCGTGGTGCTCGTCCTCGCCGTCGTCATCATCGGCGGCCTGGTCGGCGGCGGCGCCCTCGGCTACGACGTCGTCACCGGCCTCTCCACCGGCAACCTGGCCCTCGGCCTGGTCTCGGGCGTCGCCATCGTCTGCCTGGGCCTGATGCTCGACCGGGTCACCCAGCCGACGGAACGGCGGACGACGGGGAAGGGAGCCTGACCATGACCCGCACACGCATCAAGCTCGTGACCACCTCGGTGGCGACGGCCGGAGCCCTGCTCCTGACCCTCTCCGCCTGCGGCAAGGCCGACATGACCAAGCAGGCGTCGCCGTTCGCGGCGGCCAAGGGGTCCAAGTCCGTCACGCTCTCCGTGCAGACCTGGGTCGGCGCCCAGGCCAACGTCGCGGTCGCGAAATACCTCCTGGAACACCAACTGGGCTATCACGTCGACACCGTTCAGGTGGACGAGATCCCCGCCTGGGACGCGCTCAGCCAGGGCCGGGTCGACGCGATCCTGGAGGACTGGGGCCACCCCGACCAGGAGAAGCGCTACGTCCAGGACAAGAAGACGATCACGGCGGGCGGCGGCAACGGCGTCACCGGCCACATCGGCTGGTGGGTCCCCAAGTACTGGGCCGACGCCCACCCCGACGTTCTCAACTGGAAGAACCTCAACAAGTACGCCGACCAGCTCCGCACGTCGGAGAGCGGCAGCAAGGGCCAGCTGATGGACGGCTCGCCCTCCTATGTCACCAACGACAAGGCGCTGGTGAAGAACCTGGGCCTCAACTACCAGGTGGTCTTCGCCGGTTCGGAAGCCGCGCAGATCACCCAGATCCAGCAGTTCGCCAAGCAGAAGAAGCCCTTCCTGACGTACTGGTACGAGCCCCAGTGGCTCTTCAACCAGGTGCCGATGGTGGAGGTCAAACTCCCCCCGTACACCGACGCCTGCGCGGCGAAGGGCACCAAGGACCCGCAGTCCATCGACTGCGCGTATCCGACCACGCCCCTGCAGAAGTACTTCAACACCGATTTCGCCAAGAGCGGCAGTTCCGCGGTGGCGTTCCTGAAGAACTTCAGCTGGGACAAGAAGAACCAGAACGAGGTCTCCGAAATGATCGCCTCGAACGGCCTCTCCGCCGACGAGGCGGCCAAGCGCTGGGTGCAGGAACACCCGGACGTGTGGAAGCGGTGGCTGCCGAAGAAGTAGCCGCACGCCGCTGCCTTTTCCCGGGCGGGCCCGTCGCCGACGGACCCGCCCGGGATTTCCTTTCTCCCGTCCCTATCGCTGACGTCCCTTGGCTCGGCAGATTGCGCAGGGGAAGGGGCACGGTGGAACGTCTGCCCCTGGGGGAATGGCCACCACGCCGGAATGCGAGTACCGCGGGTCGTCAGACGGCGCTTGCCGGACCTCGGTGCCGTCGGCGTCCGGTGCCGTGCGCTCGATGGTTGTCACGCCGCCCCGCCGTGCGCACCTTCGTGATTCCTGATCTCCCGAGCGGTGGCGCAGGCGGCCCGCCAGTCATTCCGATTCCGCGCCTCTTTTCGCTGGCGGGACAGCGCGTCGCACACTTCGCAGCCGGGGGCGGGGTCGCCCTCCAATAACCAGTAATCCAGGGGAAGTTCTACAGGGTCCTGGGTGTACCTGACTGGGTCGGTCATGGCTCCGCCACCTCCCGGCTGAAAATCTCGGATGCCCATGATGTCCCGGGGGTCGGTACGGACCCTTGTATATGCACGTCCTGGACCAAAGATCACCGGCGGCAGTGTGCCGACCACTCTGCGAGAATTTCTCTGGCACGCTCCCCGAACAACGCACAGCGTTCGTAGCCCGCGAACTCGTTCAGGAACGCTCCCACGTCCCGGGAGTCCCGGAACACCATCGATCCGGTGGACAGTTCGGCTGTCGCCAGCCGGTCGTCGTAGAGGGTGAAGGTGTTCAGCGGTATGCCGGGCACCGGTGAATCCAGCGGGATCACACCGAGCCTGACGTTCGGCAGATGAGTCAGAGAGGCCAGCCGGTCCATCTGCATCGCCAGCGCATGCGGCTCGATGAGCGGAAACCTGACCGCCTGCTCGGTCAGGATGAACGTGAACCGCTTTGTCCGATCGTGCAGGATCTCCTGCCTCTGCAGCTTCCCGGCCACGGCCTTGCTCGTGTCCGCGGGCGAGTGCGCGAGGCTCGCGCGGATGTATTCGGGGGTGGCCAGTAGGCCAGTGACGGCAGACAGCAGGAAGTACCGCATGTGGTGGGAGGACGCTTCCAGCGCTCTCAGCTCTGCCTGCCGGGTGCCCAGCCCCTTACGGCGCAGGCTTCGCAGGTTCCGCCACTCGGTGTTGGCCAGGCGCGTCAGCGCCGAGACGCGCTCGATCACGTCGGCGGGTGCGTCCACGGCGCTCAGGATCTGCTCCACGTCCACGAGGGACGGGCGCACCCGGGCGTTCTCGATGCGGCTCACCTTGGACTGCGACATGTTGCATCGTTTGGCGAGCCGGTCTCCGGAGAGACCGGCCCCCTTGCGCAACGCCTTCAGCGTGGCCGCCAGTTCTCCGACCGAGGAGCCCAACTGTTCCGGTTCGAATGTCACCCCGGTGAGCTCACATACTCCTCGAACGGCACGGACTCGGCCACCGCGATGCGTTGGTATGCGAGAAACGGTGCCGGGTCACCCTCGAACAGTTCGCGGCTGATCTGGCAGCCGTCCGGTTCATAGTTCATGAGCACGACCGAGGACCGGTCGAACATCCAGAAGTCCTGGACGCCCTCAAGAGGGTTGGCACGGTTGGTCACGTCGAGGATACGAATGTCCTCGCCGGCCAGCACATGTGGCCGGTAGTACCGGGAGAACTCGAACTCCAGGTACTCGGACAGCGGCCGGGTGACAATGCGGACCCGGCCTTTGCGCTTTCCCGCTGCGTGGTGTTCCTTCAGTGCCTTCACGTATGCCGACGTGTAGGTGTGCGGGTCGATCCGTTCGCCGGCCCGGAAGGCGGCGAGTTCACCGGATTCCTGCGGCACGAGGTACTGCGGCAGGGTCTCCAGGCGCCACGCCTCGGTCCGGTTCGACCGGAACATGTCCCGCCACTCCTCACCGTCCAAGAGCACGCACAGCCTCCCTCAGTACGCTTTCGGGGATCTCCACGATCCCTTCTCCGGCTGGTGGCGTGAAGGCGTCGGACACGTCGCCCTGAACGACGATGGAGCCCGATGCGGTCCGGTAGACGTTGGGGCAGTCGTCCTCTCCGCACGGGCCGCCGCTGCCGTTCCCGGTAAGTCGGATCAGTTCCTCGCGCGGCATAAGGAAACCCCCTTGTGAACAGCCCCGGTTGGGCCTTTCGACCACGACCGTACGGAGTGGTGGGCGGACCGTCCATGCGTTCTCGCGACTATGCGCGTTCTGGCATAAACCGCCTGGACCTCAGTCCTCCAGCACCGCCGTCGCCAGGTCGAGGCCCAGGTCGCGGGCCTCGACGACGGGGAGGCCCTCGTCGAGGTACCAGTCGTCGGTGGCTTCGGGGTGGGGGCCGACGACGCCGACGCGGCCGTTGCCGTAGCGGGTGACGGCGGCGGCCACGGAGCCGTTCGGGTAGGTGGCGAGGACGGTGGCGTCGGCGCCCTCGTCGAGGATGAAGTGCGGGCCGTCCTGGAAGTAGAGGGTGCGGGGTTGGCCGCGCCAGCGGGTTTCGACGAGGGTGTCGCGCTCGTGGTCGACGGTGGCGCCCGGTGTGGTGATGTACTGGTCGGTGTCGCCGGGGAGCAGGTCGAAGCCGGGGTCGGAGCCGGCCAGGTAGCCGCCCAGGCAGAAGCCCAGGTAGCGCCCGCCGCCGTGGACGTAGTCGCGGATCACGTCGGCCTGCCGCTTGAGGCGGCGGTAGGCGGGGGCCAGGGAGCCGCCGCCGGGCTGGGCGTAGACATAGGCGTGGGCCAGCGTTTCGGCGGAGAGCGGGAGGTCCTCGTGGGGGCCGGTATAGCGGACGTCGAGGTCCCAGGGGCCGGAGGCGAGCAGGGCGGCCACCGCTTCGGGGCAGCCGGGTTGGGTGGCCGGGCCCCGGTAGACGAGGGCCAGGCGGCGTCCGCCGGGCTCGGGGAGCGGCGCGCTGCCGGGCTCTTCCCGGGCGCCGAAGGCGCGGCGGACGGAGTCGAGGAGGCCGGTGGGTGGTGGCATGGGTTCTCTCACCGTGAGTGGCTGTCGGGGCGGGGTGTCAGCTGGGGTGGGGGCGGGAGGTCGGCCGGCCGGAGGGCCAGGCCCTGGGCCGGGATGCCGCGCCATGCCGTGCCGGGGGTGAGGTACTCGCCCTTCATCACCAGCGAGAGCGCGTCGAGCAGGACGCCCTCGCCGACCACGCCGTCGTACAGCACGATCGCCCGGGTGCCGACGCTGGCGCCGGCCCGCACGGTGACCTTCGACATCTTCATGACCCGGTCTTCGAACAGATGCGTCTGCAAGCTTACGCCCGCGCCGATCGCCGCGTCGTCGCCGATGTCGACCAGGTCGAACTCGGTGAGGAAGGTGGTGCCTATCCAGGTGCGCCGGCCGATCCGGGCCCCGAACAGGCGCAGCACGTACGGCAGGAACGGGGTTCCGGCGAGCGCGGCGGCGCCGGCCGGGACGGCGGCCGCCTCGTAGAGCCCGGTGACGAATTCGGTGCGGCGGACGAACAGGCTCCAGAGGGGTTCGACGCGCGGCCGGTAGGTGCCGACGACGAGCCACTTGACCGCCGCGCAGCAGGTGATGACCGTCAGGCCGGCGCCCATGAGGAAGACCGGGGCGAGGAGCACCGTCAGGGCCGGGCTCGGACGGTGGGCGGTGCCGGAGAGGGCCAGGAGGTAGAAGAAGGCGGCGATGCCCAGGAGGGACGTGGGCATCGTGGCGCGGAAGTACTCGATGGCCAGCCGACGGCGGACCGTCTTGCGGGTCGGGCGGAAGGTCAGTTCCTCGGGGAAGTCGCCGCTGCTCTGGCGGTGCGGCAGGAGGATCGCGGGGGAGCCGAGCCAGGAGGTGCCGGCCGGCACGTCGTCCTGGGGCGGGACGGTGCCGACGCCGATCAGGGAGCCGGGCTCGGTCCGCGTCCCGGCCGGCAGGCAGGCCGCGTTGCCGACGAACGCGCGCCGTCCCACCTCGGTCGGCCGGCTGGCGAAGTGCCCGCCCGCGAAGGCGGCCGTCCCGACGCCCGCCATGTCGGCGACGAAACTGCCCTCGCCGAGGGTCAGCAGATCCGGGTCGAGATGCGCGGCCGTGGAGACCTCGGCGCCGCGGCCGATCCGCGCGCCGAGCAGCCGCAGCCAGGGGGCCGTGTAGAGCGTCGCGTAAAGGGAGTTGGTGGCGATCAGGCTGAATTCCAGCAGCTTGTCGGCCAGCCATTTGCGGACGCCCAGGGCGCTGCGGACGGGGTGGCTGCCGACCGGCGACCGGGGCAGGACCAGGCGTTTGGCGAGGGCGACCGCGGCGCAGACGGTGAGCACGTACAGCGGTCCGCCGAGGAAGAAGACGACCACCGCGGCGGGCAGGCTGCCCCAGGCGAGCCAGGTGAACCAGCCCAGGGCGCTGCTCGGCACCAGCACGGCGAGGGTGAGGACTTCGAGGAAGCCGAGCCCGAGGAGGGCGGCGGCGAGGTGGCGCGGTCGCCAGGGCTCCGCCGGTCGCCGGTCGCCGGCGCGCAGCATCTCCTCCACATGGGGTGCCAGGGTCGCCACCGGCGACGCCGGTGATCCGGCCCAGCGCGTTCCGGCCGGCACCACCTCGCCCTGGCCGATCACCGACTGCTCGCCCAGCCCGGATCCCGCCTCCATACGGGCGCCCGGTTCGAGGACCGCATGCGCTCCTACGTACGCCCGCGGGCCGATCTCCACCGGGGCGACGGTCACCCAGCCGTCCGCCACCCGCCAGGCGCGTAGCGCGGCGCCGTAGCCGATCGAGGCGTCCGCGCCCACGCGGAGCAGGGCCGGCAGCGGGACGGTGTTGGTGGCGATGGTCGTCCGCGGTCCGATGCGGGCGCCGAGCAGCCGCAGATAGCCGCCCATGAAGGGGGAGCCGCTCAGCTCGCGCAGGGGGCTGACGCTCAGCAGCAGGCCGAGCGCCCAGAGGCGGAGGTAGGTGGTGCCCCAGAGGGGGTAGCGGCCGGGGCGGATCCCGGCGGCGAGGGGGCGGGCGAGGGCCACCGGTACGAGCCAGCGGACGCCGATGTAGCTGATCAGGGCGGCGACCACGGGCGCGACCGGCACCGGCGACCGGAAGGTGAACGCGCCGCCCCGCCAGGCGAAGGTGAAGGCGACGGGGAGGGTGAAGAGGAAGAAGAGCACGTAGAGGGCGGCGGCCTGGGCCAGTCCGGCGGCGGCTATGCGGCCGCTGCCGTGGCGGAGCGGGCGCGGCCGGGCCGGCGGGGCCACGTGCAGCGGGTGCCCGTTGGCCGTGCCGCCGATGCCGCCGACGCTGCCCGTGCCTCCGATGCCGCCCGTGCCGCCGGAACTGCCGTTGCTCTCCAGGCTGTTGACGTTCGGTGGACCGGTGATGCTGGCCGCGGTGGCCAGGCGCTCCGCGAGGCGCCGTACGGTCGGGTTCGCGTACAGGTCGCGCAGCGCGGGGCCGGTGCCGGTCCCGATGCCGCGGCTGCGCAGCAGCGAGACGACCTGGGCGGCGAGCAGCGAGTGCCCGCCGAGTTCGGCGAAGAAGTCCGCCTCGGCCGACAGGGTCTCCGCCGGGACCCCGAAGACCTCGGCCCAGATGTCCCGTACCCGGGTCTCCCATTCCCCTTCGGGAGCGACGATCCGGCCGCCGCCGGTCAGCCGGCGGCCGGTCGGCGCGGGCAGCCGCTTGCGGTCCACCTTGCCGCTCGGCATGGCGGGCAGCTGGGGGAGGATGTCCAGAAAGGGCGGGACCATATAGGCGGGCAGCCGGTGCCTCAGGCGCTGGTGGAGCCGGGCGACGAGGGCGTCCCCGTCGCGGTCGTGGTCACCGCCGCCCGCCGTGCGGACGACGTACGCGGACAGCTCCCGGTGGTCCCCGTTCCCGTTGCCGTTGCCGTTGCCGTTCCCGTTGCCGTTGTGGTGGGGCATCGCGACCAGGGCGGTGGCGGCCTCGGCCACGCCGGGGTCCTCCAGCAGCACGTTGTCGATCTCGCCGAGATCGATGCGGTAGCCGCGGACCTTCACCTCGTCGTCGGCTCGCCCCAGGTACGCGATCTCGCCGTCCGGGGTGATCCGGCCGAGGTCACCGGTGCGGTAGAGCCGGCTGCCCTCGGGGGCCAGCGGATGCTCGATGAAGCGGTCCGCGGTCAGCTCGGGCCGTCCTACGTAGCCTGCGGCGACACCGGGGCCGCCGACGCAGATCTCCCCGACCGCCCCGTCGGGCACCGCCCGGTGCTGCTCGTCGAGCAGCACCACCGTGTACGTGGGCAGCGCCCTGCCGATGGTGACCGGCCGGCCCGGCCGCAGTTCCGCCACGGTCGCGGTGACGGTGGTCTCGGTGGGCCCGTACGTGTTGAGGATGCGGCGCCCCGGCCGGCTCCACCGCTCGACGAGCTGCGCCGGGCAGGCTTCGCCGCCGACCATGATGCTGCGGATCCGCGGCAGTTCCCGGGGGATGGTCGCCAGCAGCGTCGGCACGCAGTACAGCACGGTGACCGCGCGCTCCTCCAGGGTGTCGGCGAGTTCGGCGCCGAAGCGCCCGGAGCCGGACCCGGACCCGGATTCGGATTCGGAGTCGGTGCCGCCGGGCCCCGCGACGAGCGCGGCGCCCACCGCCCAGGTCGGCCAGATCTCCTCGATGGAGAAGTCGAAGGAGATGGTCATGCCCTGGTAGACCCGGTCGTCCGGGCGCACGTCGTAGACGTCCGGGACGATGCCGAGGAAGTTGCAGATGCTGGAGTGGGCGATCGCCACGCCCTTGGGGCGCCCGCTGGATCCCGAGGTGTACATGACGTAGGCGAGCGGGTCGCCGGGGGCGGTCCGGATCGCCGGGTCGGGCGGTGCCGCAGGCTCCACGGGCGCGGCCGGGTCCGGCCGGGTCGTCGGCAGGGAGGCCAGGGCGTCCCCGCCCGCGCCGCCGTCCCGGTCGAGCCGGACCACTCGCGTCCGCCGCCCGAGGCCGGTCAGCCCCGCCGCCGTCCGCGCGGTCGTCAGCACCGCGTCCGCGCCGGCGTCCGCCGCGATGAAGGCGACCCGGTCCGGCGGCGCCGCCGGATCGATCGGTACGAACGCCGCGTCCGCCTTGCCCACCCCCAGCAGCGACGCGTACATGTCCACCGACCGCGGCACCAGGATCGCCACCCGCGCCCCCGGGCCGATGCCGAGCCCGCGGAGCCGGTGCGCGATCTGGTTGGCGCGCGCGTCGAGTTCGGCGTACGTGAGGGTGCGCCGCCCGCACTCCAGCGCGGTCGCCGAGGGCATGCGGTCACAGGTGGACTCGAAGACGTGATGCAGCCGCGTCACGCCCTGTCTGGTCGTGGCCATGCCTCCATCGCAGCGCCGATCACCCGTGATCGCATTTCCGCTCCGAGCCGCCGCGGGCCGCCGGAGCAGGGTGCTCGCAGGCGCGGACCGGTGGCGGACGATCTTCCGGCGCCGCCGTGGGCCGTTCCGCGGCACGTCCGTGGCACGTCCGCGGCCGGTGCCCCTGTACGGAGCCGGTCCGTCACATCCGTGGCGGGGCCCTCACCCGATCGGATGGTGCGCCACGTGGCGCACCATCCGGGCCGCGGTCGGCGGCCCAGGCTAGGACCATGCCGCTGCCGCCGCCGAAGTGCCCCACCCCCGACTGCGACGACCCGTTGTGGAGGGACACCACGACCACCGAAGTGCACTGGGACAACTGGCGGTGGTGGTGCCACCGCTGCGACAAGAAGTGGTATCCGACCCGCGAGCAGATCGAGGAGTTCCGGCACGCGGTCGGCGCCGGGGTCGCTGCCAGGGCCGGGGCCGGGGCCGGAGTCGCGGCGGGGGCGGGTGCCGGGGCGGGTGCGCGGGGACGGGCGCACGCCGTCGCGCGCCGGGATCCGCGGGCGCACCACATCTGACCGGTGGGCCGCCACCCCCGCTGCCCCGCCACCGTGCCGTGACGGCATAGTAGAGCGCAGCCCCAACAGGGGCATGACAGAAACGGCGCGCACCACCGGCGCCGGTCCGTATCAGGGGGGAACGCTCCATGCCGTCTCGACCGTCCGGGATATCCACGCCGTCCAGGTCCCGTGTCCGCCGCTCCACCGCTGCCGCCGCCGCGACGGCCGCGCTGCTCGCGCTCACCGCCACCGCCTGCGGCCCCACCGACAACAACGCCTCGGCCGCGCCCGGCAGTTCGTCCGCCGGCCAGAAGCACCCGGGCGGCCTGCCGACCAGCATCGGCGACCTGAAGAAGTGGAAGGACGGCGGCTGGAAGAACTGGGACAAGTGGTCCCGCCGGGCGCAGGACTTCGCCAACCCGATCATCAAGGACCACTGGAACCCGGAGCGGCTGGCCCAGGCCAAGTCCGCACCGGACGTCGGCGTACAGGACGCCGCTCTGGGCGACCAGTCCGACGTCCCCGCCCCGGGGCCGAAGGCACCGGTCACCGCCCAGGAGGTCGTCCGCCCGTACCACCGCAACATGGCCCCGATCGGCAAGATCTTCTTCGACAGCCCCAAGGGCCCGATGGTCTGCTCCGGCACGATCGTCGAGGACCCGGCACACCCCGGAAAGTCCAACCTCGTCTGGACCGCCGGCCACTGCGTCCACACCGGCAAGCAGGGCGGCTGGATGCGCAACATCGTCTTCGTCCCGTCGTTCAACGACAACGGTGTGCCGGCGAACCAGCTCAACAACACGACGGCCGCGGAGATGATGCCGTACGGCAAGTTCTGGGCCGACTGGGTCAACACGTCCAACCAGTGGATCAGCATGGGCGGCGAGAAAGGCAACGACGGCTCCGTCTACGACTTCGCCGTGATGCACGTCAAGCCGGAGAACGGCAACGGCAAGTCCCTTGAGGAGACCGTCGGCGCCGCCGCCCAGATCTGGTTCAACTCCCCGTACGCGGAAGGCATCGGCTCGCTGAAGGCGTTCGGCTACCCGGCCGCGGCGCCCTACGACGGCGCGCGCATGATGAGCTGCCTGGACCGGCCCGACCGCCTCACCATGGAGCGGAACATGCCCCCCATGGACCGCATCGGCTGCACGATGACGGGCGGTTCGTCCGGCGGCGGCTGGTTCGTCAACCGCGGCGGCAAGCTGACCCTGGTGTCCAACACCTCCATCAGCAACGGCCAGCACACCTGGCTGGCCGGCCCGCACCTGGGCCCGGAGGCGCAGGAGGTCTTCACCACCCTGAGCCAGAAGTTCGCCGCCCAGCAGTAGGCGGCCCGAGCCGGCCGGCGCACCGAGCCCCAGCGGGCCCGGTACGCCGGCCGGTTCACGCCGTCAGCCGGTGCCGCGCCCGCCAGACGCGGGCCGACACCCGCGCCAGCAGCCGGGCGGCCGGGTCGCCGGTGTCCTGCCCGTTGGCGAGCGGGCCGGTGTAGCAGACCGCGAGGGTGTACGGGGCGGCGTCGGGCGGGTGGACCACGGCGGCGCAGTTCCGTACCCCCGTGATCCAGCCGTTCTTGCTGGCCAGCCGGGTGCCGGGCGGCAGGCCCGCGGCCACGTCCACCCCGTGGGCGTTGTCCTCCAGCAGGCCCAGCACCTCCGGCTCCAGCGACTCCAGCAGCCGGACCAGGTCGTGTGCGGTGACCCGGTTGAAGATGCCGGCGGCGCGGGCCGGCCGGTCCTCGACGCCGCGCGGGGTGTCGGTGCCGGCGGACGCGCCGGCCCGCCGCCACACGTCGGCCACCGCCTCCCGCCCCACGTGCGCCAGGCAGAGGTTGGTCGCCAGGTTGGAGGAGTGGCTGACCATCCGCCCGGCGAGCCAGCGCAGCGACGCGGTGCCGCCCAGCAGCTCCCAGGGCTCCGGATCGCTGTCGCCCGCCCGGGAGTTGGCGAAGGTGCCGCCCGCGGCGGAGGCGAAGCGGTTGACCACCGGGATCTGCCGGTCCAGGTCCAGTCCGCCGCGGTAGAGGGCGGCCAGCACGGCGACCTTCATGGTGCTGGCCGCCTCGTGCGGGACGTCAGCGTTGCGCAGGACCACCGGGGGGCGCCGCCAGGGCGCCACGACGAGGGAGAGCATGACTCATCCTAGGGCGGCCAGCATGCGCCGGCGCGGGACGTCAGGCCGGGTCGGCCGGCTCCCGGAGGGTGCCGGGCGCGTCGGTGAACGCCGCGTCGGCGGCCTGCCCGCACACCTTGCCCGCGGTCTCCCCGGCGAAGGTCAACTTGCCCCGGTCCTAAAGGACCGGGCTTGGAGGTAGTGCCCAACTGGCTGCTGGGTGGGCTCCTCCGTCCAGACACCCCTATGGGGTGGCAGGGACGCGTGACTCACGCCCCGCAGTCCACGCAGCCTCGCCCTTCCGGGCGTGCCGGTTCAGGCCGCGCCCGGCAGCCTTGTAGCCGGTGGAGGTGGTGGCGATGTTGGCGATGCCGAGGTCCACGCCGATGAACCCGTCCGGCTCGTACTGTTCGGCCTCAGGGATTTCGCACGTGGCGATCAGGTAGAACACGCCGTCGCGCTGGATCAAGTCGGATTCTCCCCTGCGGTGTGCCTGCAGCGTTTTGAGCGCATCGGGCGAGCAGACGAAGGCGACGTTCTTGAGGCGGTCGGCGGTGGTCCAGATGCTCACCGTCTGCGCGTCGCACTTCCAGGAAAGGCACCGGTCGTCATACGGCTGCGCGGCCTCAGGCCGGAAGGCGATCGGTTTCTTCTCCGCCGGCTCAGGGTTCCCTACCCGCCAACCCCCGTGCCCACAGCGTCAGTTGCCGTCCAGCAGCCGCTCGGCCACCAGCGCCAGCGCCGCGGTCGCCCGGCGCTGGAGGCCGCCGCCGAAGGTGATCCGGGCCGCGCCCAGGGCGCCCAGTTCACGGGGTGACGGACCGTCGGACACGGCCAGCGCGTTGAGCGGCAGGGTGATGGCCGCGGACAGTTCGGGCAGCAGCGCGGGCGGCGCCAGGATGGGGTAGATGCAGTCGGCGCCGGCCTCGGCGTAGAGGCGGGCGCGCTCGACGGCCGCCGCGGTACCGGTGTCGCCGCGCAGGAAGGTGTCGACCCGGGCGTTGACGACCAGGGCGTCGCCCGCCGCGGCGCGGACCTCGGCCAGCCACTCCGCCTGCTCCCGCGGGTCGCGGAGGGCGCCGGAGGCGTGGTCGGAGTCCTCCAGGTTGCAGCCGACCGCCCCGGAGTCCGCGAGGCGGCCCACCAACTCCTTCGCGGACAGCCCGTATCCGGCCTCCACGTCCGCCGTCACCGGCACGTCCACGGCCCGTACGATCCGGGCGATCGCCGCGAACATCTCGTCGGCAGGGGTCTCGCCGTCCGCGTACCCGAGGGACGCGGCGATGCCCGCGCTCGGCGTCGCGAGGGCGGGGAAGCCGGCGTCGGCGAAGACCCGGGCGGCCGCGGCGTCCCAGACGGTGGGGAGGATCAGCGGGTCGCCCGGCCGCCGGCCGTGGTGGAGGGCGCGCAGCGCCGCCGCGGCCGTGGGCCCGGTGCCGGCGGTCACAGCTCCTCCCCCGGGGGCTGGCGCACCGTGACATTGACCCGGTTCCAGTTGTTGATCGCGACGATCACGGCGATCAGATGGGCCAGTTCGGCCTCGGTGAACTGGGCGGCGGCCCGCTCGTAGACGGCGTCGGGGACGTGGCCGTCGGTCAGCACCGTGACCGCCTCCGCGAGCGCCAGGGCCGCCCGCTCGCGCTCGGAGTAGAGGTCGCCGGCCTCCTCCCACGCGGGCAGCAGATCGATCCGCCGCGGGCTCACCCCGGCCTCGCGGAGGTTCCTGACATGCATGTCGATGCAGAACGCGCACCGGTTGACCTGCGAGGCGCGCAGCACGACCAGCTCGACCAGGACCGGGTCGCCCAGGCCCTTCTTGGCGGCCATGGTCAGCCTGAGCTGGGCCTTGCCGAACTCGGGGAGCAGGCCCCAGATCTTCATCCGCCGGCTCATCGGGTCACCCCTGCCCCGGGGTCATGCGCGTGGCCACGCCGAAGCGGTTCCAGGCGTTGATGGTGGTGATCAGGGCGATCAGATGGGCCAGTTCGGCCTCGTCGAAGTGGGCGGCGGCCCGCTCGTAGACGGCGTCGGGGACGAAGCCTCCCCCAGTCAGCACTGTGACGGCCTCGGTCAGCGCCAGGGCCGCCCGCTCGCGCTCGGTGTAGTAACCGGCCGCCTCCTCCCAGGCGTTGAGGAGGTGGATGCGCTCCTCGGTCTCCCCGGCCTTGCGGGCGTCGGTGATGTGCATGTCGAGGCAGTAGGCGCACTTGTTGAGCTGCGAGGCGCGGATCCTGACCAGCTCGACCAGGGCCGGGTCCAGGCCCTTCGTGGCGGCGGCGTCCAGCGCGACCATGGCCTTGAACGCCTCCGGGGCGAGCGCGGCCCACCGCATGCGGGGGCCGTGCCCATGGTGCGTGCCGGAGGTGTCCGGCGGTGCGGATGATGCGTTCCCGTTCGTCATGGACACCACGCTACGGCGCGAGTGGCGCAGCGGTATGGTCCACTTCCATGACAAATTCGCGGGCCACTTTCGGGCGGGATCTGCATCTGGACCTCACCGGTCCGGGCGGGCTGCGGGCCTCCCTGATGGCCGCACTGCGCGCCGCCGTACGGTCCGGGCGGCTGGCCCCCGGCACCCGGCTGCCGTCCTCCCGTTCGCTCGCCACCGACCTCGGCATCGCCCGCAACACCGTCGCCGATGCCTATGCCGAGCTGGTCGCCGAGGGCTGGCTCAGCGCCCGCCAGGGCTCCGGCACCCGGGTCGCCTGGGGGTGTTCCCCCAGCAACCGCCGGGGGGACCCCCAACGGGACGGAGTCACAGGGCGACCGCTGCCGGCCGCCGGCAGCACGGCGGTGGCCCGCCGCGCCCCGGGCCTGGCGGCCGGCCCGCGGCGCCGCGCCGCCGCACCGCGCTTCGACCTCACCCCGGGCACCCCGGACGTCGCCTCCTTCCCGCGCACCGCCTGGCTGGCCGCCGCCCGCCGGGCGCTGTCCGCCGCGCCCAGCGAGGCGTTCGGCTACGGCACCGCGGCCGGCCGCCCGGAGCTGCGCACGGTGCTCGCCGACTATCTGGCCCGTGCCCGCGGCGTACGGGCCGACCCGGAGCGGATCATCGTCTGCGCGGGGTTCATGCAGGGACTGGGCCTGCTCTGCCGCGCGCTGCACGACGCCGAGGCCGACGTTGTCGTCAGCGCCGACGCCGACGCCAAGGGTCCGTCCGCCCGCATCGCCGTCGAGTCCTACGGGCTCGCCTTCCACCGTGACGTCATCACCCGCGCCGGGCTCGGCACCGTTCCCCTCCCGGTGGACGAACACGGCGCGGACGCCGCCCGGTTGGCGTCCCTCGACGGCGTCCGCGCGGCCCTGCTCACCCCCGCCCACCAGTTCCCCACCGGCGTGCCGCTGCACCCCGACCGCCGGGCCGCCGTCGTCAACTGGGCGCGTGCCACCGGGGGTTACATCCTGGAGGACGACTACGACGGCGAGTTCCGCTACGACCGGCAGCCGGTCGGCGCCCTCCAGGGGCTGGACCCCGACCACGTCGTCTATCTCGGCACCGCGAGCAAGAGCCTGGCCCCGGCGCTGCGGCTGGCCTGGATGGTGGTGCCCGACCGCCTGATCGACCCGGTGCTCGCCGTCAAGGCGACCGGCGAGTGGCAGTCCGGTTCGCTGGACCAGCTCACCCTCGCCGAGTTCATCCACTGCGGCGGGTACGACCGGCATCTGCGCGGGATGCGGCAGCGCTACCGGCGCCGCCGCGACCAGCTCATCGCCGCCCTCGCGGAACGCGCACCGCACGTCGAGGGCACCGGGATCGCCGCCGGGCTGCACATGGTGCTCCGCCTACCGCCCGGCACCGAGGAGAGCACCGTACGGGCGGCGGAGCGTGCGGGGTTGGCACTGGAGGGCCTGAGCTGGTTTCGGCACGGCGGAACGGACACGGAGAGCGCGCCGTTCGACGGGCTGGTCGTGGCCTACGGGACGCCCCCTGACCATGCGTTCACGGGAGCGCTGGAGGCACTGCTGCGGGTGCTCCCCTGACCACTGGGCCGTGTCCCGTGGGACTACCTCACGGCCCACCCAGGACTTTCGCACGAATCAGGACATGGTGGCCGGATTTATGTGAATCCGTTTGTTTATTGGGCGTTTATCCGTTGGAGGTTGGCTGTCCGTGACCACCTTGTCGCTGTCGGCGGCGAGGAGCTACGAGCAAGGGGGAATCATGCACCACCGCGTGAGAGCCTTGGCCGCGTCGTTGGCCACGGTAGCCGGACTTGGCGCAGCTTCTGTGCCGGGCACGGCGCAGGCAGGACCCCACCCGTCCCAAGTGGAAGTGAACGTCAAGGGTTCGGGCGGGACGACGGAGCCTGTCGGCTGCGTCTTCACCGCTGAACCTCCCGGGTATCTGGCCGATCTGCCCAAGGGGACCATCACCCTCACCGTGGTGATGGCTCAGGTGCCCGGGTGCTCGCTCCGCGCTCACAACTCCCTTACGAACGACACCCGGTCGAGCCCCGGACCGTCGTAGTCCGTGTGCACCGGCACCCCGTCGTCCCCGGTCCGGTCGCCCGGCTCCAGCCGGAACCCCATACGGGTGTGGTAAGCGATCGAGTCGTGGTTGTTGGGGCTGGTGATGCAGCGGACCCGGGTCCGTCCGGCCTCCCGGGCGAGGGCGAAGAAGCGCCGGTAGAGGGCGCTGCCGACGCCGCCGCGCTTGCCGTCGGGGCACACTCCCACGAAGTGGATGTACGCGGTGTCCGGTTCCGTCTGCGACAGGAAGCCGATCAGGAACGCGTGCAGCGTCCCGTCGGCCCGCTCGACCAGGAAGCTCGTCCCGGCGAAGTGCTGCAGGAACAACCGCGGTACGAGCAACTGCCGTTGCAGCGCCCCGGCCTCCCCGCCGAGCCCGCCCCACCAGCCGGCCAGCGCCACCTGGAGCCGCGCATGGTCCGCCGGCGCGGGGTGGCGCACCATCAGCTCGCCGGTCAATCGGCCCGGTACGGCGGTGCGTTCGGCTATGTCGTCGGCTGCGTCCACGGCGTCGTCATCGTCCTTCGGTCGGCGAGCGGAGTACCTGAGGGCGTCAGCCTAGGGCCTGACCCATCGGACAGGCCCTAGGGGCACGCCACCGGGCCGGCCCGCGGGGTGCCCCTCCGGGGCGTCCCGTCACGAGCGTGCCGCTGCGGGCCTCCCACTACGGGCCTCCCACTACGGGCGTGCCGCTACTGGTGTCCTGCTACGGCGTTTCCGCCGCCACCGGCCCCGGCTCGCCCTCGCCCCTGCCCCTGGCCACGTCTCCGGCGGCAGGCGCGCCCGCCGCCGTTTCCGCCGCCGGGGCCTCGCCGAAGCGGGCCAGGGCCAGGGCGCCGGCCACCGCCAGTGCGAAGCCGGCCACGGCGAGCGGGGCCAGGCCCGCGCGGGTGCGGTCGCCGAGCCAGGCGACGCCGACCAGGGCCGGGCCGAGGGTCTCGCCGATCACCATGCCCGCGGTGGCCGCGGTGACCGAGCCGCGCTGGAAGGCGGTGGTCAGCAGGAGGAACGCGGCGCCGCCGCCGATCACCAGGGCGTAGCTCGCGGGGTTGGTGAGGAGGTCGAGCGGCGCGAAACCGTCGATGAGGCGCACCGCGACCTCGACCACGCCGAAGCCGAACCCCGCGCCGAGGCCCAGCGCCGCCGCCCGTGCGCGGTCGGGCAGCCGGCCGGCCAGCGCGCCGGAGGCCAGTACGGCGACCGCGAAGACCAGGACCCCGATCCGCAGCCCGGAGGTGCCCCGCAGATGCCCCTCGGCGCCGGACGACAGCGCCAGCATCGCCAGCCCGCCGCAGACCACGGCCACCGCGAGCCACTCGGCGCGCGCCAGGCGGGTGCCCAGGAGGGGCGCCGCGACCACCGCGGTCACCGCGAGGGTGGCCGCCAGCGCCGCGCCGACCGTGTAGATCGGCAGCGACCGCAGGGCCACCAGCTCCAGGAGGAACCCCAGTCCGTCCAGCGTCAGCCCGAGCAGATAGCGCCACTGGGTCAGCACCCGCAGCAGCAGCCGGGCGTCCACCCCCGAACCGGTGCCGGGGGTGGTGTCCCGCGCGGCCACGGCCTGGAACACGGAGGCGGTGCCGAAGCACAGCGCGGAGGCGAGCGCACAGATCATCCCGAGGAGCATGGACCGACTGTACGGGGGATCGCGGGGAGGCCGTAGGGGGCGGCCGCTCCCCGGCCCCTGCCCCGGTCACACCCCCAACACCTCCCGCACCCGCTCCAGCCCCCAGTCCAGGTCCTCCCTGCTGATCACCAGTGGCGGGGCGATGCGGATCGTCGCGCCGTGGGTGTCCTTGACCAGGACGCCGCGAGCCAGCAGGCGTTCCGAGACGGTGCGGCCGTCGCCGCGTGACGGGTTGACGTCCACCCCGGCCCACAGGCCGCGCCCGCGTACCGCGTCGGCCGCGCCGCGTTCCACCAGCGGCGCCAGTTCGCGGTGCAGGTGGTCGCCCAACTCCGCCGCGCGCTGCTGGAGTTCGCCGGTGCGGAGGATCGCGATGACCTCCAGCGCCACGGCGCAGGCGAGCGGATTGCCGCCGAACGTCGAGCCGTGCTCGCCGGGCCGGAACACCCCGAGCACCTCGCGGGAGGACACCACCGCCGACACCGGCACCACCCCGCCGCCCAGCGCCTTGCCGAGGACGTACATGTCGGGCACCACGCCCTCGTGCTCGCAGGCGAAGGTCCTGCCCGTACGGCCCAGGCCGGACTGGATCTCGTCGGCGATGAACAGCACGTTCCGGGCCCGGGTGAGCGCGCGTACCCCGGCCAGGTAGCCGGGCGGTGGGACGAGGACGCCCGCCTCGCCCTGGATCGGCTCCAGCAGCACCGCCACCGTGTCGTCGTCGACCACCGCCTCCAGCGCCGCCAGGTCGCCGTACGGCACGATCGCGAAGCCGGGGGTGTACGGGCCGAAGTCGTCGCGCGCCTCGGGGTCGGTGGAGAAGGAGACGATGGTGGTGGTGCGGCCGTGGAAGTTGTTGTCGGCGACGACGATCTTCGCCCGGCCGTCCCGGACGCCCTTGACCCGGTAGCCCCACTTGCGGGCCGTCTTGATCGCCGTCTCCACGGCCTCGGCGCCGGTGTTCATCGGCAGGACGAGTTCCATCCCGCACAGCTCGGCGAGCTGGGCGCAGAAGTCGGCGAAGCGGTCGTGGTGGAAGGCGCGGGAGGTGAGGGTGACCCGCTCCAGCTGGGCGCGGGCGGCGTCCAGCAGGCGGCGGTTGCCGTGCCCGAAGTTCAGCGCGGAGTACCCGGCGAGCATGTCCAGATAGCGCCGGCCGGCCACATCCGTCATCCAGGCACCTTCGGCGGTGGCCACGACGACGGGCAGCGGGTGGTAGTTGTGCGCGCTGTGGGCCTCGGCGGCGGCGAGGAACTCTTCCGGGGACGTCACGGGGACTCCGTTCGGTAGGTCGCACGAGCCGGTGCGGTGGTGCGGGCAGATGCGCTCCGGCCCCCTCCTTATTGTTCCCGCCGGGCGGGCCGGGCGCTTGGTCACGGCCGTACGGGCCCGAACGCAGCGGGCCGGCAGCCCGTAGACTGCCGGTGCGCACCGCGACTGGCGCACGGGGAAGCGACCCCGAGGGAGCGGTGCGCGGCGACAGACGCGAGGTGCCGCCCGCCTGGGTACCCCGGGACCACGACCGACCCGATCGATCGCCCCGGAGGACGCCATGACGGCACATCCCCCTGCCCATCCCGCCCTGCACACCGCCGATCCCGAACTCGCCGCGCTGATCGGCGCCGAGGAGCGGCTCCAGGCCGACACCCTGCGGCTGATCCCCAGCGAGAACTACGTCTCGGCCGCCGTACTGGAGGCCACCGGCACCGTCCTGCAGAACAAGTACAGCGAGGGGTACGCGGGCCGTCGCTACTACGAGGGCCAGCAGAACATCGACCTCGTGGAGACCCTGGCCGTCGAGCGCGCCAAGGCCGTCTTCGGCGTCGAGCACGCCAACGTCCAGCCGTACTCCGGCTCACCCGCCAACCTCGCCGTCTACCTGGCCTTCGCCGCGCCCGGCGACACCGTGCTCGGCATGTCGCTGCCGATGGGCGGGCACCTCACGCACGGCTGGGGCGTCTCGGCGACCGGGACGTGGTTCAACGGCGTGCAGTACGGCGTCCGCGCCGACACCGGGCGGATCGACTTCGACGAGGTCCGCGACCTGGCCCGCAAGGAGCGCCCGAAGATCATCTTCTGCGGCGGTACGGCCGTGCCGCGCACCATCGACTTCGCCGCGTTCGGCGAGATCGCCCGCGAGGTCGGCGCGGTGCTCGTCGCCGACATCGCGCACATCGCCGGCCTGGTCGCGGGCGGCGCCCACCCCTCGCCGGTCCCGCACGCCGACGTGATCGCGACCACCACCCACAAGACCCTGCGCGGCCCCCGCGGCGCCATGCTGATGTCCCGCGCCACGCACGCCAAGGCCATCGACAAGGCCGTCTTCCCCGGCCTCCAGGGCGGCCCGCACAACCACACCACCGCCGCCATCGCGGTCGCCCTGCGCGAGGCCGCCGCCCCCTCCTTCCGGGACTACGCGCACGCCGTCGTCGCCAACGCCAAGGCGCTCGCCGAGGCACTGCTGGCCCGCGGCTTCGACCTGGTATCCGGCGGCACCGACAACCACCTGGTGCTGATCGACCTCACCTCCAAGGAAGTTCCGGGCAAGGTCGCCGCCAAGGCGCTGGACCGGGCCGGGATCGTCGTGAACTACAACACCGTGCCGTTCGACCCCCGTAAGCCCTTCGACCCGTCCGGGATCCGGATCGGCACCCCCTCGCTCACCTCCCGCGGGCTGGGCACCGAGCGGATGCCGCAGGTCGCGGAGTGGATCGACCGGGGCGTTTCGGCCGCCGCCAAGGGCGACGAGGAGGCGCTGGCGGCGATCCGCACGGAGGTGGCGGACCTGATGGCGGCCCACCCGGCGCCGGGTCTCGCGTCCGCCGGCTGAATGCCCCGGTGACCGCCGGCCGAGCGGCCCGGCGACCGCACGCCGGGGAGTACCGCGGACCTGAGACAATCGGTGCCATGGCTCTCGAAAGTCCGCGTGTACTCTCCGGTATTCAGCCCACCGCCGGCTCCTTCCACCTCGGCAACTACCTCGGTGCGGTGCGCCAGTGGGTGGCGCTGCAGGAGACCCACGACGCGTTCTACATGGTGGTCGACCTGCACGCGATCACCGTGCCGCAGGACCCGGCGGAGCTGCGCCGCAACACCCGGGTCGCCGCCGCCCAGCTGCTGGCCGCCGGCCTCGACCCGGAGCGCTGCACGCTCTTCGTGCAGAGCCATGTGCCCGAGCACGCGCAGCTCGGCTGGGTCATGAACTGCGTCACCGGCTTCGGCGAGGCGTCCCGGATGACGCAGTTCAAGGACAAGGCGGCCAAGCAGGGCGCGGACCGCACCACGGTCGGCCTGTTCACCTACCCCGTGCTGATGGTCGCCGACATCCTTCTCTACCAGGCCGACCAGGTCCCGGTGGGCGAGGACCAGCGCCAGCACCTGGAGCTGACCCGCGACCTCGCCGAGCGCTTCAACACCCGCTTCGGCCAGACCTTCACGATGCCGAACCCATACATCGTCAAGGAGACCGCGAAGATCTTCGACCTCCAGGACCCGTCGATCAAGATGAGCAAGTCGGCGTCCTCGCCCAAGGGCATCGTCGACCTCCTCGACGACCCCAAGGTCACCGCGAAGAAGATCAAGAGCGCCGTCACCGACACCGACACGGTCATCCGCTTCGACCGCGAGGCCAAGCCCGGCGTCAGCAACCTGCTCACCATCCTCTCCACCCTCACCGGCCAGGACATCCCGTCGCTGGAGCGCTCCTACGAGGGCAAGATGTACGGCGCGCTGAAGACCGACCTGGCAGAGGTGATGGTCGACTTCGTCACACCGTTCCGGGACCGTACGCAGGAATATCTGGACGACCCCGAGACGCTGGACACGATCCTGGCCAAGGGCGCCGAGAAGGCCCGCGCGGTGGCGGCCGAGACCCTCGCCACCGCCTACGACCGCCTCGGGTTCCTGCCGGCCAAGCGCTGACCGGACCGGACAGGGCCGGGGACGCCGCCGCGTAAGGTGCGTCCCCGGCACACTGAGCAGGATGCGCGGGCGCCACACACGAGGCGCACCGCGAACGTCAGGAGGGAGAACGCAGTGGGGACCGTCACGCTCGGCGTTTCGCTCGCGGTCCCGGAGCCGTACGGCAGCTTCCTCCAGCGGAAGCGCGAGAGCTTCGGGGACCCGGCCGCCTCCGGCATCCCCACCCACATCACCCTCCTCCCGCCGACCGAGGCCGACGCCGACGGCCTCCCCGGCATCGAGCGGCACCTCGCCGAGGTGGCCGCCGCCTGCCGCCCCTTCCCGCTCCGCCTGGAGGGCACGGACACCTTCCGGCCGCTCTCGCCCGTCGTGTACGTGAAGCTGGCCGAGGGAGCGAGCGGCTGCACCGCCCTCCAGGACCGGGTGCGCGCCGCCTCCGGGCCCTGCGCCCGCGAGCTCCAGTTCCCGTACCACCCGCACGTCACCGTCGCGCACGGCATCGCCGAGGACGCCATGGACCGCGCGCAGACGGAGCTGGCCGACTTCTCCGCCACCTGGACGGCCGGCGGCTTCGCGCTCTACGAGAAGGGGCCCGACGAGGTCTGGCGCCTCCAGCGCGAGTATCCCTTCGGCGGCGCGGGCCGCACCGGCGGACCCGCGGTGGCGGTGCCCCGGCAGGCCGGCGAGACGGACCGCTCCCGCCCGCCCGCGCCCTCCTGCTGAGCGGGGACCCGCCCCGGCCGGCCCGGCCCCGGCCGGCTCACAGCGGAAGCCGGCGGAACACCGCCCGCGGCACATGCCGCAGCACCGCCATCACACAGCGCAGCGCCCCCGGCACCCACACCACCTCGCTCCGCCGCCGCAGCCCGTGCTCGATCGCCTCGGCGACCGCCTCCGGCGTGGTCGCCAGCGGCGCGGCGGGCAGCCCGGCCGTCATCTTGGTGTGCACGAAGCCGGGGCGGACGACCAGCACGTGCACGCCGGTGCCGTGCAGCGAGTCGCCGAGTCCCTGCGCGAGGGCGTCCAGGCCCGCCTTGCTGGAGCCGTAGACGAAGTTCGAGCGGCGGGCCCTTTCACCGGCGACCGAGGACAGCACCACGAGGGAGCCGTGGCCCTGGCGGCGCAGCGCCCGGCCGCAGATCAGGGCGGCGGACAGCGCGCCGGTGTAGTTGGTGGCCGCCACCCGGACCGCGCCGGACGGCTCCCGCTCGTCGCGCGGCTGGTCGCCGAGCACACCGAACGCCAGCAGCACCATGTCGAGGTCGCCCTCGGCGAAGACCTTGCCCAGCACCTCCTCGTGGCGGTCGGTGTCCAGCGCGTCGAACGGGACCGTACGGACCTGTGCGCCCAGCGCGCGCAGCCGCCCGGCCGACGCCTCCAGCGCCGGGGAGGGCCGCCCGGCCAGCCAGACGGTGCGGGTGCGCCGGGCGGCCAGGCGCGCGGCGGTGGCCAGCCCGATCTCGGAGGTGCCGCCGAGGACGAGGAGGGACTGGGGGCTGCCGAAGGCGTCTTTCACGGGAGCGGTCCTCACGGGGGTGGGGTGGGTGCTAACGGCCCGGCCGGTGCGCGATGCCGAGCCGGCGGGCGAGATCCGAGGTGAAGACCCCGCGCGGGTCGAGCTCGGCGCGCAGGGCGCGGAAGTCGGGGAGCCGGGGGTACATCGCGGCGAGCAGGTCGGGCCGCAGCCGGGAGTCCTTCGCCAGGTAGACCCGGCCGCCGGCCGACGCGACCCGCTCGTCCAGCTCGTCCAGGAAGCCACCCAGGCCCGGCAGTCCGGCGGGGACGTCCAGCGCCAGCGTCCACCCCGGGGCCGGGAACGACAGCCAGCCCGGATCGGCGGCCCCGAAGCGCTTGAGGACCGCGAGGAAGGACGGGCAGCGCCGGTCCGCGATCCGCAGCACGATCCGGCGCAGCGCGTCCTCCTGGCCGTACGGCACGACGAACTGGTACTGGACGAAGCCGCCGCGCCCGTAGACGCGGTTCCAGTGCGGCAGACCGTCCAGCGGGTGGAAGAAGGCGGCGAGCCCGCGGAGTTCACCGGTCCGGCGGCGCGGCGCGGTGCGGTACCAGAGCGCGTTGAAGAGGGCGACGGAGTGCCGGTTGAGCAGCCCCCGCGGGAGGTGGCGCGGGGCGGGCGGCAGCTGCGCCGGGCGGAAGGCGAGCGGATCGCGGCGGGCGCGCGGCGACAGCGCGCCGGGCGGCGCGTGGTCGCCGCGGGTGAGGACCGCCCGGCCCAGCGCCCGGCCGCGCGCCAGCAGGTCGATCCAGGCGACGGAGTAGCGGTAGCGGTGGTCCTCGGCGTCCAGCCGGGCCATCACATCGTCCAGGTCCCGGGCACGTTCGGTGTCGACCGTCATCAACGAGGTCCGTACGGGCAGGAGTTGGACGCTCGCGGAGAGGATGGCGCCGGTCAGTCCCATCCCGCCGCAGGTGGCGGTGAAGAGGTCGGAGCCCGGGGCCGCGGTGCGGACCTCGCCGTCCGCGGTGAGCAGTTCCAGGGACCGCACATGCCGTGAGAAGGACCCCGCGACATGGTGGTTCTTGCCGTGGATGTCGGCGCCGACGGCGCCGCCGACGGTCACATAGCGGGTCCCCGGCGTGACCGGTACGAACCACCCCAGCGGCAGCAGCACCCGCATCAGCCGGTGCAGGCTCACCCCCGCCTCGCAGACCACCACCCCCGCCTCCGCGTCGACGGACAGGACGCGGTCCAGCCCCGTCATGTCCCAGACGGTGCCGCCGGCGTTCTGCGCGGCATCGCCGTACGCCCGGCCGAGCCCGCGCGGGATGCCGCCGCGCGGACCGCAGTCGCGCACCGCGGCGACCGCCTCGGCCACCGATCCGGGCCGTACGATCCGGGCCGCGCTGGGGGCGGTACGGCCCCAGCCGGTGAGGGTGCGGGAGGCGGTGTCGGGTGGCGGCATGGCAGCGACGGTAGTGCCGCGGACCCGGAGAGATGTGCCCGGATATCCGCATGTTTCCGCGACTCGCTCCGAAAAGAGTGATTAATGGCGTGGATGGGCTAATCGCCGGGAAACCCGGCCCCCGGGCAGTGACAGTCGGAAGGGACCGCGCCCACCGCCCGCCGAGCCCCCGGCCGCCGACACCGCCGGGACCCGCACCGCCGAGCCCCGTCCCCCTACGCCGAGCCCCATACCGCCGACGCCCCGTCCCCGCCGACGCCCTCATGGAGACCGGATGGACCACCGCCTGCTCCTGGCCCTGCGCGACTGCGGTACGAACCCGCGGATCGCGACCGCCACCCGCGCCCTCTCCCGTATCGGCGAACACGGCGCGCTGTGGCTCGCCGTCGGACTCGCGGGCGCCGCCGCCGACCGGCCGCGGCGCGCCGCCTGGCTGCGCGGCACCGCCCTGATCGCCGCCGCCCACCTGGCCGGCGCCGGCGTCAAACAGGCCGTCCGCCGCCCCCGCCCCCGCCTCCCGGACCGGCCGCCCCTGGTCGGCACGGTGGGCGGCCACTCCTTCCCCAGCGCACACGCCACCTCCGCCGCCGCGGCGGTCGTCGCGCTGCGCGGACTCGGCCCGCCCGGTACGCGGACCGGTGCCGGGCTGCGCACCGCGCTGCCCGTCCTGGCCGGTGCGGTCTGCGTCTCCCGGGTGGTGGCCGGCGTCCACTACCCCACCGACATCGCGGCCGGCGTCGCCCTCGGCGCGCTCACCGCACGGCTGGGCGCGGGATGGATGCACGCGGCCGGCGCGGGGACGCCGGGGAGCGGAGCGGCGCACGGCGGCCCCCATGGCTGAGCGCACCGCCCTCCTTGAGGACGAGCCGCGGCAGCCCGACCCGTCGGCCGCCCCGGGAGCCACGCCGGCCGGCCGCCCGCGCCCGCTGCGCCTGCCGCTGGCCCTGCTGCGCACCGCGCGCCCGCACCAGTGGGTCAAGAACGTCCTCGTGGCCGCCGCCCCGGCCGCCGCGGGCCGCCTCTTCCGCCTCCACACCCTCACCCAGCTGGCGCTGGTCTTCGTCCTGTTCACCGCCGCCGCGGCCGCCGTCTACCTGATCAACGACGCCCGGGACGCCGCCGCCGACCGCGCCCACCCCGACAAGTGCCACCGCCCGGTCGCCGCCGGCGAGGTCCCCGTCCCGCTCGCCCACGCCCTCGGCGGACTGCTCGCCCTGCTCGCCCCGGCGGCCACCGCCGTCCTGTGCAACACCGCGACCGCGGTGCTCATCGCCGTCTACGTCGCGATCCAACTCGCCTACTGCATCCGCCTCAAGCACGTCCTCGTCGTCGATCTCACCGTCGTCACCAGCGGCTTCCTGATGCGCGCGATGGCCGGCGGACTGGCGCTCGGGATCCCGCTCTCCCGCTGGTTCCTGATCACCGCGGGGTTCGGCGCGCTGTTCATGGTCGCCGCCAAGCGCTACTCCGAGGCGGTCCGGATGGCCGGCACCAAGGGCGAGACCCGGGCCCTGCTGCGCGAGTACACCGAGAGCTACCTCCGCTTCGTCTGGCAGCTGGCGGCCGGCGGCGCGATGCTCGCGTACTGCCTGTGGGCCCTGGAGAACGACCGGCCGGACACCGGCCTGCTGCCCTGGCGCCAGCTGTCGATGGTGCCGTTCCTCCTCGCCGTCCTGCGCTACGCGGTCTTCGCCGACCGCGGCACCGCCGACGCCCCCGAAGACGTCCTCCTCCGCGACCGCGCCCTGGCCGCCATCGGCCTCGGCTGGCTCGCGGTGTACGCGATGGCCGTCGCCCACGTCTGACGTCTCCTCTCCGCGAAGGCACGTATGAGCGACCGCCCCACCTCCCGGCCCGCCGCCCCCGTGCGGCGCGGGCTGCGCGGCGAGTTGCTCGGCTTCGCCCTCGCCGGCGGCTGCGCGTACGCCGTCGACCTGGCCCTGTTCGTGTGGCTGCGCGGTGCGGCCGGTGCCGGCCCGGTGTGTGCGAAGACGCTGTCGTTCCTCGCGGGTTGCCTGGTCGCCTACGTGGGCAACGCCGTGGGCACCTACCGCGGCGCCGCCGCGGACGACAGCCGCCCGCGGCAGTTCGGCGTCTTCGTCGTGGTGAACGTGGCCGGCGCCCTGGTCCAACTCCTCTGCCTGGGCGTTTCCCACTACCTGCTCGGCCTGACCTCACCGCGCGCCGATGTGGTCTCCGGCGCGGGAATCGGCATGGCGCTGGGTACGTGCCTGCGCTTCTGGGGTACGCGGAAGCTAGTGTTCCGGATCGACCGGGAGACCTGCCACGGGAGGGCGACGCGGGCATGAAGGGCGTACGGGGCGTTCGGGGGAACGGGGACGGGGACGGCGGAGGGGACGGGGGAGGTGACCGCGGGGCCGGCGGGGAGCGGGAGCCCGGCGCGGACCAGGGGGGCGGCGAGGGGGGCAACCCGTTCGCCTGGCTGACGCGGCTCCCCGTCGTCGGCCCGGCGCTGGCTCCCGCCGTCGACCGGCTGCTCGCCTCCCACCTCTGGCGCGCCTACGCGCGGATGCTCCGCGTCCACTGGACCCGGCTCGCCGCCGCCATCACCTTCACCAGCTTCATCGCGCTCTTCCCACTGCTCACCGTCGGCGCCGCGATCGGCGCAGCCGCCCTCACCGACGGGCAGTTGCACAAGCTGGAGGCCCAGCTCGCCGAGCAGATCCCCGGCATCTCCCGGCAGCTCGACATCGCCGGACTGGTCGACAACGCCGGCACGGTGGGGCTGATCGCCGGTGTGATCCTGCTCTTCACCGGCGTGGGCTGGGTCCGGTCGCTGCGCGACTGCCTGCGCGCCGTATGGGAGGCACCCGACGAGAAGGGCAACTTCTTCCTCGACAAGCTCCGCGACGGCGGGCTGCTGCTCGGCCTCGGCGCGGTCGCCCTGGTCTCGGTCGGCTGCTCGGCCTTCGCGTCCGCGGCGGTCGGCAGGGCGGTCGAGGCGATGGGGCTGCCGGAGGGCGGCGCGGCCGGCGGCCTGCTGACGGCCGCCGGCTTCTGCATCGCGGTGCTCGCCGACTTCGCGCTGCTCGCGTACGTGCTGACCAAGCTCCCCGGCGCCCATCCGCCGCGCCGCGCCGTCATCACCGCCGGCCTCATCGGCGCGATCGGCTTCGAGCTGCTGAAGCTGCTGCTCAGCGGCTATCTGCGGGGCGTCGCGGCGCGCAGCATGTACGGCGCGTTCGGCACCCCGATCGCGCTCCTGCTGTGGATCAACTTCACCGCGAAGCTGCTGGTCTTCTGCGCGTCCTGGACGGCGACCCAGCGGCCGGAGCCGGAGCCGGAGCCCGCCCCCGGCGCGTAGCGCCCGCGGCGCCGCGTAGGAGAGCGGGCTCCGGCCCCGGCCGGCTCACTTCCGCCGGTGGCCCCGGGAACCGCCGGAGTCCCCGGTGTCCACGGGCTCCTCGGAGCCGCCCCGGCGGGCCGCCGCCAGCACCCGGCGCCGCCGTACCGCGATCGCGACCGCGGCGAGCAGCACCAGCGCCCCGCCCGCGATCCCGGCCACGGTCAGGGCGCTGCCCGTCCCGCCGGCGGAGTCCAGCTCGGCCTGCGCCCGCTGGTCGTCCTTGGCGCCGCTGTCGCCGTTGGCGCCCTTCGCGTCGACCAGGTTGCCGACCGGGTCCACCTTGCCGTCCGCGGCGAAGCCCCAGTCGAAGAGCTTGGCGGCTTCCTTGTACGCCTCGTTGTGGACCTTCTTCTCCGGGTTCATGACCGTGACCAGGAGCTTGCGGTCGCCGTGCTGGGCGACACCGGTGAACGTTGACCCGGCATTCGTCGTCGACCCGTTCTTCACCCCGGCGATCCCCGGATACGGCTTGATGTCGTAATCCCCGCTGAGCAGTCGGTTGGTGTTCTGGATCCCGAATGTCGCCCGCTTTCCGTCCTTGCCCTCGTCGCCCGGGAACTGCGCGCTGGCGGTGGAGCAGTACTCCCGGAAGTCGGCGTTCCGGAGTCCGGCCCGTGCGAAAAGGCTCAGGTCGTACGCGCTGGACACCTGCCCCGGCGCGTCATATCCGTCCGGGGTGATGACGTGCGTATCGGTCGCGCTCAGCTCTTTCGCGCGCTGCTGCATCTCCTTGACCGTGGCCGCGGTCCCGCCGTTCATCGCCGAGAGCGTGTGCACCGCGTCGTTTCCGGACCGCAGAAATACTCCCAGCCACAAATCGTGGACGGTATAGGTGAGGTTCTCCTTTATCCCGACGAGGCTGCTGCCCGCGCCCATTCCCGCCAGGTCGGCCGACTTGACGGTGTATTTCTTGGTCTTCGGGAATTTCGGCAGCACGGTGTCCGCGAACAGCATCTTCAGCGTGCTGGCCGGGGCGAGCTGCCAGTGCGGATTCTTGGCGGCCAGCACCTGCCCGGACTCGGCGTCCGACACGATCCACGAACGGGCGGTGATCTCCTCCGGCCCCGGGAGCTTCGGCGCCCCGGCCTTCGGCTGCACCTGTACGCCGGGCAGGCCCAGCCGGTCCCCGCCGACCTGCGACATCTTCGCCGGCGGCACAGGGGCCTTGGGTGGCTGCCGGCCGTCATGGGGGAGGGCGTACGCGGTGCCCGCCAGCAGCGGTGACGCCAGCAGCGCGGACGTCGCCAGCGCGGCGACCGCCCGTACGGGAGAACCCGAGGACGACGCCGGGGACCGGGTCGCGCGCGGGGTGGCGGACGAGTCCGGTCGGCCGCCGGACGCGGCGGAATCGGAGTCGGGACCGGGGGCGGCACCCGCGGCGGAAGGAGAGAAGGTCGTCGGCACGTCCGTGAACGTACCCGCCCTGAGCGGCATCACCGAACGCATGCCACGGAAGAGTGCCCCTCCCGACGGCCGGATGGAGCCGCTGCCGGTACCGGAACCCGTGAAGCTCTCTCGCCTCGTGTCCTGGTTCCTGCTCGCCATCGGGGTGGGGGGCTGGTCCATCTGGTTCACCTTTCACAAACAACTGACCGTCACAGCGCGGGGACTGGGCGAAAGAGCAGGTCGGAGCGCATGACACGGTGCGTGTCGCGGCCCGGTGGCGAGCACACGGACACGGTTCGCGGCGCGGTGTACGCCCGGCGGGCCGTCGCGTACGCCCGGCGGTGCGCCGGGTGCGCCTGACGGCCCATCACGTACGCCCGACGGTCCACAGCACGCCCCGACGCCTCCGGAGCGCCGCCCGATGCGCGGGTGGTCGCCGGTGCGGCGCCGGCCGGCAGTCGGGGTTGGCGGGTAGTCCACAGGTTCAAAGACGTCGGCCGGTCCGGTTGGGATCCCAAAGCCGTTCGTCCGGGATGTGAATCACTCATGGACGCGGCGCGGGCCGGTGAACTCGGCGTGGGAAAGGCGGTCTGTGCCGAGCGCGCGAGGAGTTGGCCACGCGGCGAGCGACCATGGACGAGTGCATGGACGAGTGCCTGCATGAGTTCCCGCATGAGCCGGGTGCGCGAGGTCAACTGCACGGCCCGGAGAGGGGAGTTGGGCGCCTGGTGTGACGGGGAGGGGGCGGGAGGCGCGGCGGGGGCGTTGCGCCGTGCGGGTACGTCCGGAAGGGCGGGGGAACGTTCTCCGCCGTTCCCGTTCGGGTGAACGACGCCGCTCCCGGCCGACGGGCCGGGCGAACCCGCTGGTAGGGACGCGTTCGGCGTGGCCCCGCCCGCCCCCGATCGCCCCGCCGCCTTGCCCCCGGTGGCCCTTCCCCGAGGGACCCGCTCAGCCCTCCGCGGGAGCCTGCTGCGCCGACTCCCGGCGGAGTGCGCGAAGGCCCCGGAACCCGATAACGCCAATAGCGGTCCCCAGAATGAACGACACGATGGCCAGGGTGAGGTGGATCCAGAAATACGCGGTGGGGTTCCCGTGATCGAAGGCCAGTCCGCTGGCGTCCTTGATCAAATTCTTCACGAAGGTCACCCAGACCATCCACGACCAAGCGCCGAAGGCGAGCAGGAACCAGGAGACGGGGCGGCTGAGCTTCATGGGAATGTGTCCTCTGCTGCGGGGAGCCTTGCCCTGCCAGTATCCGGCCGGTGGCCCCGCGCCCTGCCGTCGGGGTGCTGGTGAGCTGCCGGTGAAGCGCTGTCGCCGGGAATTCCCGGGAGGGGGCCGGTGGCCTCGCGCGGTGCGCCGCGGGTGATCCGGCCGCGTACTTCCGGGGTCGGTCGCGGCTCGCCACGGTGTCCGCACGCGGCGCCGCGAGCGAGCTGACGATCCGTCAGCGTTCCTGCGGAGCTGCTCGGTTGGGCGGCGTGGCCGGGGGGCTCCGCGCCACGGATCGCTCCGTGGTGGGTATGAGGAGTACGGGGGAGCGGGAGCCCTGCGGCTCCTTGGCGGCGACCTGCCCGTCAATGGCATTCGTAAATGGCCAGGAATCGGACAGTTCACGACTTACGATCTTGCTATTCGGACCGCTTACTCCGTAATCTGGATTATCTTTACGGTGTCCTTACCGTGGTGGCTCCGCGAGGCGGTGCGAAGGGGCGAGAAGGGCGCGCGGGTAACGGGGAGAGCAGCGGAAATGGCTGAGCAGTTCAAGGTCGACCTGGAAGAGCTGGACACCGTCGTACGCCGGCTCAGGCGCCTTCAGCGCGATATGGACGACCCCGGCCAGAAGGTGAAGTACAGCACGACGATCCCGAAGTCGGCGTTCGGGATCGATTTCCTGGAGGCGGGGGAACTCGCCGGCGCCCACGACAACATGCAGGAGTACATGTCGCAGGTCATCGCGGCGCTCCAGGAGCTGCTCCACAGGTTCGGGGAGAAGACCGAGGCCAGCCGGGGTGCGTACGAGGACCTGGAGCACACCACCAGGTCCATGAACGGCTGACTCCGCGGTGGCGCGGCGGCGAGGGTGACGACGAAGGGGGGCGGGCGTGGCTGACGCCCGGCAGGAGTACGGCAGCGCGAGGGCGACGGAGCAGCGGCGCGCGGAGGCGGAGCGGGAGGAGCGGCTCGCGTCGCTCGCGGGGCAGGCCCACACCCCGCGCTCCCCGTCCGACTTCCAGCACCGCTCCATCGGCGAGCTCCGGCGGATGATCGAGAGCGCCAACCCGGCGGCCATCGACGCGTCGGGCCTGCACTGGCGCTCCGCCGCCGACGGGATCGGCGGCGAGGACGGACGCGGCGGCATCCGGAAGTCCTTCGCGGACGCCGTCGAGCACGCCTCGGCGCACTGGGAGGGCTCGGCGGCCCAGGCGTTCCGCAGGGAGGCGGCCAAGGTCCTGGCGAAGATCGACCGGACCTACGCGCACGCCAGGGTCGTGGAGCGCAGCCTGGTCGGCACCCGGGGCACCGGGCCCGAGCACGGCGTCGCCCACAACCTCCGCGAGGCCAAGCAGGCCATGGCGAAGATCCACGACCCGGGCACGGCCGGCAGCGAGCTGGAGGCCGGCGACGACAGCCAGTTCCGGCGGGACATGGCCAACCCCAAGATGGACACCCGCACGGCGCTGGAGCTCAACCGGGGCAGCCTGCCCATGAGCAAGCAGCGCCAGGTCGAGGCGGTCGTCGTGATGGACGAGCTGGCCGCCAACTACCACGGCCACGCCAAGGTCCTCAGGGAGAGCCACGACCCGCGGGGCGTGGCCGGCGACTGGCCCAAGCACCCCTCGTCGAGCCCCGCGCCGGCCCCCGTGAACGTGTCGGTGGCGGGCGGCAGCGCGGTGCACCAGCCCGCGCGGCAGGCGCCCGGGGGCGCGGGCGGCGGTGCCGTGCCGGCCGGGTTCGACGGCCCCAAGGTCAGCCGGCCCGAGGTGCCGACGACCACCGGGCTGGCCAGTGTGCAGGGCGGCACCCTCGCCCCGCCGCACGGCGGCACCGGCGCGGTCGCCGCGGTCGGTCCGGTCGGCACCGGCACGCCGGGCGCCGGGCACGGTGCGGTCGCCGGTCCGGTCGGCGGCCTCCCCGCCGGCGCGATTCCGCCGGGCGTCCTCGGCATAGCGGGCGCCGGTACGGGCTCCGGCACCCCCCGCGCCGCCGGCGGCGGGGTCCGCACCCCTGGTGCCCGCGCCGCCGGGCGTCCCGGTGGCGCGGCAGGTGGCACGGCCGGTGCCGGGCCGGTGCCGGCCGGCGGCGGTGCCAAGGGCCGGGCGGGCGCGCCGGGTTCGGCCGCCGGACGCGGCGGTGCGCCGGCGCGGGCCCGCGGTGGCGCGGCCGGCACACCGGGCGGTCCGGCGGGCGGCACCCGGCAGGGCGGCTCCGCACTCCACCGCAGCCGCGGCGGTGCGAAGGCCGCCGAAGCGGGAGCCCCGGGGAAGGGCAAGGCGGAGAAGGAGCGCACCGGCGGGCAGCGGCCGGACCACCTCATCGAGGACGAGGAGCCCCGTGCGCCGGAGCGCACGGTGGCGCCCCGCGTCATCGAGTAGACCGAGGAGTCGGCGCCGCCGCCGTCGACCCGGCGTGCGGCGCCCTGCGGGGGATAAATCGGGAGACGGCGCTCCGGCCGCCCTGCTAGCTTCCGCGTCCATGGACCCCGTCGGTGAAAAAGCGATACGCACGTCCTTCGTCAACTGCTCGAAAGGTGAGGCGAACCGGATCAATCTGCCGGCACTGCCGGACGTCTCCTGGGGGGACCTGGACTTCCTGGGGTGGCGTGACCCGGGCGCGCCGGACCGGAGCTATCTGGTCGCGCCGCGCGGGGACGGCCTGGTCGGTGTGACGCTGCGGGTGCCGCAGGGCGTGCGGCGGACCTTCACCAAGACGACGGTGTGCTCGGTCTGCCTGACGGGGCACCCCGGTTCCGGGGTCAGTTTGCTCGCCGCCCGCCGCGCCGGTCCCGCGGGCCGCCAGGGCAACACCGTGGGGACGTATCTCTGCGCCGATCTCGCCTGCTCCCTCTACGTCCGCGGGCGCAAGCGGTCCCAACTGGCCGGCCGGCACGAGGAGACGCTTCCGCTGGAGGAGCGGATCGCCCGTACGGTGCGGAACCTGGACGCCTTCCTGGACAAGGTCCTGGAGGGCGCGCACCAGGGTCCGGCCCACTAGATCCCGGTTCCAGGGTCTGGCCCACGAGCCCCCGGATTCCGGCGTCTCGCCCACCAGGGCCTGTCCGGACGGCCGTTGGGGCCCGACCGTGCTGCCGGGCCCCGGGTGCTCCTCACAGCCCGTGCTCGGCGAGGAAGTCCGTGATCAGTGCCAGCCACTCCGCGCCCCGTTCCGCCATCGGCAGATGGCCGCTCTCGATCTCCGCGTAGGCGGCTCCCGGTATGTGGTCGGCCAGGTAGCGGGAGTGGGAGGGGTGCACCAGCGCGTCCCGCGTCGTGGCGATGACCAGGGTCGGGACCGCGATGCCCGGGAGGTCGGCGGTGGTGTCCACCTCCCGGACGAGGGCCGTCTGCTCGGCCGAGCCGCGCGGCGGCAGCGCCGGGTCCGGGTCCAGGACGGCCGCCAGCTCGGCCGGCGGCAGCGCGCCGAGGTACTCGGGCGCCAGCCCGCCGAGGGCGCGGGCCTGTGCGAAGCCGGTGTAGTCGCCCCGGTCCAGGAGGCGCAGCCACAGGTCCAGCCAGACCCGCGTACGGGCGTCCGGCTTCGCCAGGCCGGCGGTCAGGACGAGGCCGCGCACCCGCTCGGGGTGGCGCGCCGCGGCCCGTACGGAGACCGCGGTGCCCAGGGAGAAGCCGATCAGGGTGAAGGTCTCCAGGCCCGCCGCGGTGGCCTGCGCGACCACCGCGTCGGCCAGCGCGTCCAGCTCCAACGGGCCGGTGGCGCGCGGGGTTTCGCCGGAACCCGGGTAGTCGGGGGCCACCACGCGGTGGCCGGAGGCGGTGAGGGCGGGGATGAGGGTGTCGTAGTTGTTCCGGACGCTGCCGGTCGCGCCGTGGGCCAGCAGCACGCCGGGGCCGGCGGCCGGGCCCGCGAGGGTCGTGGCGAGCGGCGGGAGAGGGGCGGGGGCGGTGTGCGGTGCGGGAATCTGCGTCATGGGAAAGAGGTTGCAGCCTGACACCGATGTCAAGGTCAAGTCGGCGGCCGCGGCAGCAGGTTCCGCCGGCGCGAGCAGCAGGGGAGAGGGCCGTATGGGGGACCATCGGATACGCATCGGGGAGCTCGCGCGCCGCACCGGCGCCAGCGCCCGCTCCTTGCGCTACTACGAGCAGCGCGGGCTGCTGCGGGCCGGCCGCGACCCGAACGGCTACCGCAGCTACGACACCGGGTCGGTCGAGACCGTCGCCCGGATCCGCGAACTGCTCGCCACGGGGCTGAACACCGACGCCGTCCGCGCGCTGCTGCCCTGCGCCCAGGGCGGCCCCGGGCTGACCCCGTGTGCGTTCTCGTGCGGTGTGGTCGAGCAGCAGATGGCCCAACTCGACGCGGAGATCGCCCAGTTGCACCAGCGCCGGGCGGCGCTGGACGCGTACGCACAGATCATGCGGGAACGGCGCGTCCAGGACCGGGCGTTGGCCGCGATGGCACTACGGTCGGCCTGAGCGGCGCGGCGCGCCGGACACCCGCCGGGCAGTGCGGCCGCGGGCATGGCGCGCACCGCGCCATCATCGGGAGCGACGGGGGTACGGCGTGCTGAGAGTGCATTTCACCGCACGGGACCTGGCCTGCACACGCGTGGCCGACGGGGCCGATCCGCTGTGGGAGACGGTGCTGAGCCTGCACGCGCTGCGCGACCCGCGGGCCCGCAGCGACCCGGCGCTGACCGCCTGGCGCCGGCACGCCGTGCGGCACGGTCCCGGACCGCTGCGCGGCATCCTTCCGCTGGTGCCGCAGCACGGCTACTTCCCGGACTTCCTCACCCCGTTCGCGTCCCTGTACGGCGTGGAGCCCGGCCTGGAGGCGGTGATGAGCACCCCGCGCCGGCGGCTGCGCGCGGAGCTGGCGCTGCTGGCCGAGCGGCACGGGCAGCCGCTGCCGCCCTGGGTCCGCGAGATCGCCGACGGCGAGCCGCCCGCGCTGCGCCGGCTGGCCCGCGGGCTGCGCACCTACCACCATCTCGCGATCGCGCCCGGCTGGCCGCGGATCGCCCAACAGGTCGGCGCGGACCGGGCGTTGCGCCGGCACGCGCTCGACGAGGCGGGCGCGGAGGCGATGCTGCGCACCTTCGGTCCGGCGATGCGCTGGCAGCCGCCCGTTCTGGAGGTCGCCTACCCGGTCGACCGCGAACTCCACCTGGCGGGGCGGGGACTGGTCTTCGTCCCCTCGTACTTCTGCCGGGACGCGCCGGTGGCGCTGGCCGACGGGGAGCTGCCGCCGGTGCTGGTGTATCCGGCTGCTGCGTCGCTCTGCCCGTTGTACGGCGAAGGAGCCCGCCCCTGGGCGTCGCTCCGCCCGGTGTACGGCGAAGGGCCCCGCTCCCGTGGGTACGGAAGCGGGGCCCTCGGCGGCCGGGTGGCCCCGGCAGGGGCCGGTCGGCTCAGAAGCGCCGGGTGATCAGCGCCCGCTTGACTTCCTGGATCGCCTTGGTGACCTCGATACCGCGCGGGCAGGCGTCCGTGCAGTTGAAGGTCGTACGGCAGCGCCAGACGCCGTCCTTGTCGTTGAGGATTTCGAGCCGCTGCTCGCCGCCCTCGTCGCGCGAGTCGAAGATGAAGCGGTGCGCGTTGACGATCGCCGCCGGGCCGAAGTACTGGCCGTCGTTCCAGAACACGGGGCACGAGGTGGTGCAGGCCGCGCACAGGATGCACTTGGTGGTGTCGTCGAAGCGCTCGCGGTCCTCGGCGGACTGCCGGCGCTCGCGGGTCGGCTCGTTGCCGGTCGTGATCAGGAACGGCATCACGTCCCGGTACGCCTGGAAGAAGGGCTCCATGTCGACGACAAGGTCCTTCAGCACCGTCAGGCCCTTGATGGCCTCGACGGTGATCGGCTTCTCGGGGTTGATGTCCTTGATCAGCGTCTTGCAGGCCAGGCGGTTGCGGCCGTTGATGCGCATGGCGTCGGAGCCGCAGATGCCGTGGGCGCAGGAGCGCCGGAAGGTCAGCGAACCGTCCTGGTCCCACTTGATCTTGTGGAGGGCGTCCAGGACGCGCTCCTTGGGGTCGATCTCCAGCTGGAAGTCCTGCCAGCTGGCCTCCTCCGCGACCTCCGGGTTGAACCGGCGGATCCGGAAGGTGACGCTGATCAGGTGCGACGCGTCATTCTCGGCCGCGTCCAGTGCCGCGGAGTGCTTGTCGAGAGTCGGGGTGCTCATCAGTACTTACGCTCCATCGGCTGGTAGCGGGTCTGCACGACCGGCTTGTAGTCGAGGCGGATCGACTCGGAGCCGTCTGCGCCCACCTCGCGGTACGCCATGGTGTGCCGCATGAAGTTGACGTCGTCGCGGTTGGGGTAGTCCTCGCGGTAGTGGCCGCCGCGGGACTCCTTGCGGGCGAGGGCCGACACCGCCATGACCTCGGCCAGGTCGAGCAGGTTGCCCAGCTCGATGGCCTCCAGCAGGTCGGTGTTGAACCGCTTGCCCTTGTCCTGGATCGCCACGTTCCGGTAGCGCTCGCGCAGCTCGGCGATCTTCTCGACCGCGGTCTTGATCGTCTGCTCGGTGCGGAACACCATCACGTTGGCGTCCATGCACTCCTGGAGCTCCTTGCGCAGCTCCGCCACCCGCTCGTTGCCGGTGGAGTTGCGCAGCCGCTCCACCTGGTCGGCGACGAGCTGCGCCGGGTCCTCGGGCAGTTCGACGTAGTCGGCGGTGGCCGAGTACTCCGCGGCGGCGATGCCGGCCCGGCGGCCGAAGACGTTGATGTCCAGGAGGGAGTTGGTGCCCAGGCGGTTGGCGCCGTGCACGGAGACGCAGGCGACCTCGCCGGCGGCGTACAGGCCCGGGACGACGGTGGTGTTGTCGGCCAGCACCTCGCCCTCGACGTTGGTCGGGATGCCGCCCATGGCGTAGTGCGCGGTCGGCTGGATCGGGATCGGGTCCGTGTAGGGCTCGATACCGAGGTAGGTGCGCGCGAACTCCGTGATGTCCGGGAGCTTGGCGTCCAGCTGCTCCGGCGGCAGGTGCGTGAGGTCCAGGTAGACGTGGTCGCCGTCGGGACCGCAGCCGCGGCCCTCGCGGATCTCCGTGTAGATGGAGCGCGAGACGACGTCACGCGAGGCGAGGTCCTTCATGACGGGCGCGTACTTCTCCATGAAGCGCTCGCCGTCCTTGTTGCGGAGGATGCCGCCCTCACCGCGCGCACCCTCGGTCAGGAGGATGCCCATCCGCCAGATGCCCGTCGGGTGGAACTGGAAGAACTCCATGTCCTCCAGCGGCAGACCGCGGCGGTACGCGGCGGCCTGGCCGTCACCGGTCAGGGTGTGCGCGTTGGAGGTCACCTTGAAGAACTTGCCGGTGCCGCCGGACGCGAAGATGATCGCCTTCGCCTGGAAGACGTGGATCTCGCCGGTCGCCAGCTCGTACGCGACGACGCCCGCGGACTTCTTGACGCCGTCGACGTCCTGGAGCAGCAGGTCGAGCACGTAGAACTCGTTGAAGAACTCCACGCCCTCCTTGACGCAGTTCTGGTACAGCGTCTGGAGGATCATGTGGCCGGTGCGGTCCGAGGCGTAGCAGGACCGGCGGACCGGGGCCTCACCGTGGTTGCGGGAGTGGCCGCCGAAGCGGCGCTGGTCGATCGTGCCGTCCGGGGTGCGGTTGAACGGCAGGCCCATCTTCTCCAGGTCGAGGACCGAGTCGATGGCCTCCTTCGCGAGGATCTCGGCGGCGTCCTGGTCGACCAGGTAGTCGCCGCCCTTGATCGTGTCGAAGGTGTGCCACTCCCAGTTGTCCTCCTCGACGTTCGCGAGGGCGGCGGCCATACCGCCCTGGGCGGCGCCGGTGTGGGAGCGGGTCGGGTAGAGCTTCGTCAGCACGGCGGTGCGGCTGCGCTTGGTCGACTCGATGGCCGCGCGCATGCCCGCGCCGCCGGCGCCGACGATGACGGTGTCGTACTTGTGGATCTTCATGGATTGGTACCTCGGTCCCTCGTGGCCCGGCGCCTAGCGGATGTTCGGGTCGAAGGTGAAGATCACCAGCGTGCCCAGAAGGACGGTGAACACCGTGGCGGTGTAGAGCAGCATCTTCAGCCAGAAGCGGGTGGTGTCCCGCTGCGCGTAGTCGTTGATGACGGTGCGCAGGCCGTTGGCGCCGTGCAGCATGGCGAGCCAGAGCATGCACAGGTCCCAGGCCTGCCAGAACGGCGAGGCCCAGCGGCCGGCCACGAAGGCGAAGCCGATCTTGGAGACGCCGCCGTCGAGCACCAGCTGGATCAGCAGGTGGCCGAGGACCAGGACGACGAGCACGATGCCGGACAGCCGCATGAACAGCCAGCCGTACAGCTCGAAGTTGGTGCGGGTCGACTTCGGGGTCTTCGAGGTGCGCTTGCGCGGCGGCTCGATGACCGGTGCGGGGTTGTCCACGTCGTAGAGCGGGACGCCGTCGGACGCGCCCGCCGCGGTGGCACCTGCGGTCGTGGATTCAGCAGACATCTCGCGTCAGCTCCCGAACAGCGTGCGCAGCGTGTGCTGGAGCACGGGGTAGAAGGCACCGGCCATCAGCACGACCCAGACACCGACAACGGTCCACAGCAGCTGCTTCTGGTACTTCGGGCCCTTGGACCAGAAGTCCACCGCGATGACCCGGAGGCCGTTGAGCGCGTGGAAGAGGATGGCGGCCACCAGGCCGTACTCCATCACGTTGACGATGGGCGTCTTGTATGTCGCAACGACGTTGTCGTACGCCTCGGGGGAGACGCGCACGAGAGCGGTGTCGAGGACGTGGACGAACAGGAAGAAGAAAATGAGGACGCCGGTGACTCGGTGAGCCACCCAGGACCACATGCCTTCCCGGCCGCGGTACAGCGTTCCAGCCGGCACGGAAGAACCCTCCGGGAGCGGGGACTAGGGCCGCGCCGGCTTCTCTGTCGGTCGGGCCCGGCCGGGTACGGTCCACCGGCCGCTCGTCATCGTATCGACGAGCTGTCGGTTCCTCGCGCGGGGGTCCTTAGGTGTGATCAAACAGGCACCAACGGGCTATCACACAAGTACGAAACGGGATATCACAGGCAACCGGCCGCAAGTCGCGCCAGTCGGCCGCGGGCCAGCCGGCGCAATTCCTCCGCGGTGACCGACCGCTCCTGGTCGGGCGCGTTGCCCAGCCGGGTGCGCAGGGCGTACAGCGTCCGGTCCAGCAGTTCCTCGTCGCGGTAGCCGTCCAGGCAGAGCGTGAAGACATGGCGGAAGCGGCGCTCGTACTCGGCGTGCGCGGCGCGCAGCGCGGTGGCGGCGGCACGGGTGCCGGGACCGCGCCCGGCCCACGGGAGCGGGGCGGCGGACTCGCGCGCGAGGGCCCCGGCCACCTCGGTCGGGGTGAGGTCGTAGCTGGCCTCGTCGCATGCGGCCAGCAGGGATCCGGGGTCCGGGTAGGGGCGGTGCGCGGCGATCCGCTCGGCCCAGCGGCGGCTACCGCAGCAGGCCAGCAGGGCGGCCACCGCCGCGTCGTCGGAGAGGGCGTTGAAACGGTCGAGACCGCGCTGCGGGGGGTGCGCCGGCGGCGGCGAGATCCGGCTCTGCCAAGGTATGCCGCACCTCTGGACGTGCGGGTGAGGCCGCGTCATCGGGCGGGCGGCCGGGGTGTCGCCGGACAGCGTGAACTCCTCGGACGGATGAGATCGGATGCGAAGGGGTCTGTTCGACGGGTGCGGGGCGGGTGGCTGACGGAAGCTGGAGGGGCGCTTGAGCGGAAATGGACGAAAAGCCTGATACGTACGGAAGCGGAGGCGGGTGCGGTGATGTGGCCGACGATGCGGCACCCGGCGGATTTCCGGCGGTCCAGCAGCCCCCTGGAAGGGGGTGAGCGACGGTGAGCCCACGCTAACGACGCTTGTCGGCCACTGTCCGATGGATGCGCGATTTTCACCCGGATGAGAGAGCTTTTGCGCGCTCGGTGGACGACCCGTTCCGCGCACCTGGCAATACCTTCGCCCCGAAAAGTGAGGATTGCACGATGTCGAACCCGTTGCGGCTGCCGCAGTTCCCGCGGCCCTCGGCCTCCCCGTCGCCACCCTGGAAGCCCCGGCGCGGCCGCGGCCCGGCGGCCCGGTCCGCGCTGCTGGCCGCCCCGGTGCTCGCCGGAGCGCTGCTGCTCGGCGGCTGCTCGGGAGCGGCCGATTCCCAGCCCCCGGGGCGTGCCGTCGCCCCCGAAGGCCGTGCCGCACCCACCCCGAGCTGGACGAAGGTGACCGGTCCGCCGCACATCGTCCCGGCCGTACGGGAGTTCCGTCCGGCCGACGGAATCGGCTGGCGTCCGTCCAAGGGCGCCCGGGTGGTGGTGCCGGCCGGGCAGCAGAGCACCGTCGCCGACGAAGCGCAACTCATGGCCAAGGATCTCGGCGGGCTCCCGGTTGTGTGGGGAGAGCAGACCGTACGGCCCGGGGACGTCGAGGTGAGACTCACCGGGAAGGACGGTGGCCGGCCGGACAACGCGCCGCCCACCAGCACCGCCGACGAGTCCTACACCCTCACCGCCCGCGGCACCCGGCTCACCCTCACGGCCCCCACCGACGCAGGCATCTTCAACGGCACCCGTACCGTCAAGCAGGCCGTCCGCACGGCCGGCGGGCTCCCCGAGGGCACCATCAACGACCGCCCGGACCGCCCGCAGCGCGGGATGATGCTGGACAACGCCCGCAAGCCGTTCACCGCGGCCTGGATCGAGGCCCGCATCCGGCAGCTGGCCGACCTCAAGTTGAACCAGCTCCATCTGCACTTCTCCGACGACCAGGGCTTCCGCATCCAGAGCGACGGCCACCCCGAGATCGTCTCCAGGGACCATCTGACCAAGGACGAGGTCCGCCACCTGGTGAAGGTCGGGCAGAGCCTGCACGTCACGCTCATCCCGGAGATCGACTCGCCCGGACACCTCGGCGCCGTGCTGGACCACTATCCCGACCTCCAGCTGCGCAGCGCCTCCGGCAGGGTGGTGCGCGGTGCGATCGACATCTCCAACCCGAAGTCCGGGGAGCTGATCGACTCGCTGCTGAAGGAGTTCGCCCGGCTCTTCCCGGGTCCGTACTGGCACCTGGGCGGCGACGAGTACCAGGCGCTGACGGCCAGCGACCCGGCGGCGTCGTTCCCGCAGCTGGCCCGGGCCGCGCAGGACAGGTACGGGTCCGGCGCCACCATCAAGGACCTGGCGACCGGCTGGCTCAACGACCGGCAGAAGACCGTGGAGGCGGCAGGCAAGAGCCGGATCGAAGCCTGGAACGACGGCTTCTTCGCCGGCGGCAAGGTGACCGCGGACAAGGACCGCACGGCCGTCTACTGGACCGGCAAGGAGATCGGCGCCCGCGACCCGGCCGCGTACCTGAACGAGGGCCGCACCGTGCTGAACGCCAACGACGAGTACCTCTACTACGTGCTCGGCGAGCCCAACAACTTCACCTATCCGACCGGTGAGCGGATCTACGAGAGCTGGACCCCGAGGGTGCTGCGCGGCACCTCCCCGGTGTCCGTGCCGGCGGGCCAGACCGGACCGGACCGGATCCCGGGCGGGCGGTTCGCGGTCTGGTGCGACCACGCGGACGCGCAGACCCCTCAGCAGATCGCGGACGGGATCCGGTTGCCGCTGGCGGCGCTGGCGCAGAAGACCTGGGACCCGCGGACCCCCGCGCTGTCCTGGGCGGGCTTCAAGGCACTGGCGAACCGGGTGTGAGCGCTCCGGCCAGAAGGGCCGGAGACGGCATACGAGGGACGGCCGGGGCCGCCACCCCCCACAGGAGAGGCCCCGGCCGTCGTTCTCGGGGAGCCCGCGACGGGCTCCTAATCGATACAGCGCCGACGGGCCGAAAAGCGTCACACGGGGTACGGGCGGCGGCACGGCCAGTGGTCTGGACGTGGGCCGGGCCGGGCCCGTAACGTGCGGGAACGCGCCGGCGGGCGTGTTGATCACGGCTGTTCCGGCGGCCGAAGAACGGCCGGTTACCCGGGAGTTCAGATGGAATCGTGCGCGCGTGACGTTTGTGCGCCGAACGTCCCAAGAGGTGGGCCGGGTGCCGGAAGACCGATCTCACGGGTTACGGTCAGCAGACGCGGCCGGATTACCGGCGGTCGGCGGAGCGGCTGGGCGAGCTGATCGCGCGGCGGCCACGGCGGCACGAACGACGAACCATCAGCGAAGAAACAGCGGCAGTGCGAAGCGGCAAGGACCGGGCGGCGGACATTCAGCGTGCGACAGGATGGACCCGTGCGAGGGGACGACATTCAGCCGGACGACGGTCGGCTGACGGTTGCCGTGCAGGCGGCGCAGGACGGCGACGAGGCGGCCTTCCGGCTCGTCTACCGTGCAGTACATCCCAGACTTCTGGGGTATGTGCGGACCTTGGTGGGCGAAGCGGACGCGGAGGATGTGGCGTCCGAGTCCTGGCTCCAGATAACCCGAGACCTCGCCCGCTTCAGCGGCGACGCGGACCGCTTCCGCGGCTGGGCTGCCCGGATTGCCCGCAATCGTGCGCTTGACCACATTCGGATGCGCGGACGCCGCCCGGTCATCGGTGGCGACGAGAGTGAACTCGCCGACACCCCCGGCGCGTCCGACACCGCGGGCGAGGCGCTGGAGGCGCTGGGCACCGGCCACACCCTCCGGCTGATAGCGCGGCTGCCGCAGGATCAGGCCGAGGCGGTGACGCTGCGGGTGGTCGTCGGGCTGGACGCCAAGAGCGCGGCACAGGTCCTGGGCAAGCGGCCCGGAGCGGTGCGCACGTCGGCGCACCGCGGGCTGCGCAAGCTCGCGGAGCTGCTGGAGGAAGGCGGTGCGGACGGCGGGGGACCGGGCTCCTCCGGGACGTCCGCGGCCGGTTCGGGCAAGGGTGGTGGAACAGTGGGTGAGGTGCCCATACAGGGGCGAAGACGTCGCGATGGTGTGGCGGAATCGTACGTACCAGGTGTGACGGAAACGGCCGCACGAACGCAGAAGGACATGTGATGGCCGACCACGACCGGTACAGCTGGCTCGACAAGGACGCCGCGGAGCGACTGCTGCGCGGTGAGCCGGTCAGTTCCCGGGACGGCGACGGCGCACGCGAACTCGAACAGCTGCTGAAGGCCGCCGCGGCGGTCGAGTCCGGCCTGCCCGAAAGCGCCGCACTGCCCGGCGAGGAGGCGGCGCTCGCCGCCTTCCGCCAGGCCCGGCACGGCGCCGGCGCCGCTTCGCGCGACGCCGCCGCGCCGGGCCGGCTGCCCACCCTGCGCGGCGAACGTGCCGCCGGTGCCGGAGAACGCACCCGGCTCGCCCGCCCGTTCCGGCGCGGCTTCGCGGTCGCCCTCGCGGCCTGCGCGATCGGCGGCATCGCGGTCGCGGCCGGTACGGGCGTACTGCCGACCCCTTTCCGGGGCGGCGAACCCGAGCCCGGCGCCAGCGTCTCGGCGGCCGAGTCGCCGAGCCCGCTCGACGGCGGGCAGCCCACGCAGAGCGGCGGCGAAACCAGTCGGACCCCTGGGGGCACCCCCGGCGACCGGACCACCACCCCCGGCCCGACGCCCACCCCGGGCGGCAGCCCGGGGAGCAGCCAGAGTCCGGCCGCGCCCGGCACCGGCGGAATCCTCGGCGGAGTCCTCGGCGACGACGGCAAGGACCTGCCCGGGGGCGGCGACAAGAAGAAGCTGCTGCTGGGGCTCTGCACGGACTACGAATCCGGCAGACGCGGCGATATCGACCGGGACACGCTCAAGCGCCTGGAGAGCAAGGCCGGCGGCCCGGACAAGGTGCACGCCTTCTGCCGGCAGTATCTGGCGCAGGGCCAGAGCGGCGGCGGCTCGGGTGACAACGATGGCTTGGGCGGTGGCGGCGGCAGAAGCGGCGGCGGCCAGAACGGCGGCGGCGGTGGCGGCGGCCAGAACAGCGGTGGCGGTGGCGGCGACGAGGAGGGTGACTCTTCCCCCTCCGCCTCGCCGAGCGTGACCGCCCCGTCGGCCCCCACCACCCCCGCGCCCACCCCCTCCGTGGCCTCGCCCACCCCCTCCTGAACGGCGCCCGTCGGCCAGGTGTGACGTTTTTTGAGCCAGTGACGCAGTAGAGAATGAGCCGACTGGTCATCGGCGGCGCAAAGAGCCGGGGTTCCCCCCGTACCCACGGCTCAGCGCACACGGCGCGGGCGGGGCACGTTCCCCCGGCCCTGCCCGCGCCCAAGCTTGAGGCCCCCCTTTGCGCCTAAACCGGCGCCGTCCCCCAGCTAACGCTGGGAGGTGCCCCCACTCGCGGACGTGGTTGCGCGGAGTGGGGGTTTCTCAATTTTCGCTTCGGTCGGAGACCATTCATTGGGGGCGCCGTGGATGGCGCGTCGCGGCCGGAGTTCCGCCGGTACGGCTCTCCACCGTCCGGCTTGCGGGTTCGGGAGAGCAGGGCCGATCGATCCGCCGTGGTGAATTCGCCGGTCGGTGGACGTCCCGACTGTTTCTGGAAGGCACGGGGCGCCGTCGCGGTTTCGGTGGCGTGGCAGCCGGTGGGGGCGTGGCGGAACAGGCCCAGTCGGGTCAGCCGGGCCTGGAGAGCGCGTACGGGGCGCCGTGTGCGCCGTTTCTCATCAGGGTGGCCGCCGTGACGGGATGACAGGCGGTGGCCGGGGCGAGCGCCGCCGGCGCCGCCGCTCGCCGTCCTCCGCTCCGCCGCATGACCCACCCTCTGCCCAGCGGTGCGGTGGGACGAACCTGCGGGCATGCTGTGAATACGGCGGAAACCGGTACTGGTCACCCATGTGGAGGAGTACGGGATATGGCGCGGTACAGCGAGAGCGGGCTGCCCCTTGAGCCGGTGTACGGGCCCGAGGCACTGGCGGGGTGGGATCCGGCGCAGCAGCTGGGGCAGCCGGGCCAGTACCCGTACACGCGCGGGGTCTACCCGTCGATGTACACCGGGCGGGCCTGGACCATGCGGCAGTACGCCGGGTTCGGTACGGCGCGGGAGTCCAACGCGCGCTACCGGCAGCTGATCGAGCACGGCACGACCGGACTGTCGGTCGCCTTCGACCTGCCGACCCAGATGGGGCACGACTCGGACACCCCGATCGCGGCCGGCGAGGTCGGCAAGGTCGGGGTGGCGATCGACTCCGTCGAGGACATGGACGTGCTCTTCGGCGGGATTCCGCTGGGCTCGGTGTCGACGTCCATGACCATCAACGCACCGGCCGCGCTGCTGCTGCTTCTCTACCAACTGGTCGGCGAGCAGCAGGGGGTGGCCGGCGAACAACTCAACGGCACCGTGCAGAACGACGTGCTGAAGGAATACATCGCGCGCGGGACCTATATCTTTCCGCCGCAGCCGTCACTGCGGCTGACCGCGGATATCTTCCGGTACTGCCGGGCGGAGATCCCCCGGTGGAACACGATCTCGATTTCCGGCTACCACATGGCGGAGGCCGGCGCCTCGCCGGTGCAGGAGATCGCCTTCACCCTCGCCAACGGCATCGCCTACGTCCGTACCGCGATCGCCGCCGGAATGGACGTCGACGACTTCGCGCCCCGGCTGTCGTTCTTCTTCGTCGCCCGCACCACGTTCCTGGAGGAGATCGCCAAGTTCCGGGCGGCGCGCAGGATTTGGGCGCGGGTGATGCGGGAGGAATTCGGCGCGCGGAATCCGAAGTCGCAGATGCTGCGGTTCCACACCCAGACGGCGGGGGTGCAACTGACCGCTCAGCAGCCGGAGGTGAATCTCGCCCGGGTGACGGTCCAGGGGCTGGCGGCGGTGCTCGGCGGGACCCAGTCGCTGCACACCAACGCCTTCGACGAGGCCATCGCGCTGCCCACGGACAAGGCGGCGCGGCTGGCGCTGCGCACCCAGCAGGTGCTGGCGTACGAGACCGATGTGACCACCACCGTCGATCCGTTCGCCGGGTCGTACGCGGTCGAGGCGATGACCGACGAGGTGGAGGCCGCCGCCGTGGAGCTGATGGGGCGGGTGGCGGACATGGGGGGCGCGGTGGCGGCCATCGAACGCGGCTTCCAGAAGGACGAGATCGAGCGCAACGCGTACCGGATCGCGCAGGAGACGGACGCGGGGGAGCGGGTGGTGGTCGGCGTCAACCGCTTCCGGACCGAGGAGGAGGAGCCGTACGAACCGCTGCGGGTGGACCCGTCGATCGAGGCGCGGCAGGCCGAGCGGCTGACGGCCCTGCGTGCGAGGCGGAACGGGTCCGCGGTGACCGCGGCGCTCGGCGCGCTGCGCAAGGCCGCCGAGGGGACGGACAACGTGCTCTACCCGATGCGCGAGGCGCTGCGCGCCGAGGCGACGGTGGGCGAGGTGTGCGACGCGCTGCGCGGGGTGTGGGGGACGTACGTGCCGACGGACGCGTTCTGAGGCGCCGGCAGGTGGTCCGGATCGTGCGGGCCCCGGCCGGTCGGTCAGACTGGTGGCATGTCGTCACCCCGCCGGGCGTGCCCCGTCTGCACCCGAGAGATCGCCGTCGTCGGCGGGCGTTTCGCTCGTCATGACCCTCCTGGTCGGCGCACCGGGATCGAGCTGATCTCCTGCCCGGGGTCGCGGCGGACGGCTCCGATGATGGCGCCGGCGGAGAAGCTGTTCGACCCGGAGGAGCCGCCGATGCCGGGTCAGCAGCCGCTGTTCTGAGAGCTGCCGTGGCGGCGGACTACGGTGCCAGCACGTCCAGTTCGGCCATCGCGCCGGTCGTGATCTCCCGTGTCAGGGACTCCGCGCGGGCCGCGTCCCCGGTCCGTACCGCCTCGGCGACCTGGACGTGCAGGGTCACCGCGGCCGGGTCGGGGTCGGTGAACATGACGTGGTGCTGGGTGCGGCCGGTCAGGACGGCGTCGACGACGTCGGCGAGGCGGGCGAACATCTCGTTGCCGGACGCGGTGAGCACCACCCGGTGGAAGGCCGTGTCGTGGACGAGGTAGGCGTCGAGCTGCTGGCCGCGTGAGGTGGCCACCATGCCCATGGCGTGCTCGGTGAGCTGGGCGCACTGGGCGGGGGTGGCGTGGGTGGCGGCGAGTCCGGCGGCGACCGGTTCGACGGCCGAGCGCAGCACGGTCAGCGAGCGCAGCTGACGGGGGCGGTCCCGGCCGGCCAGCCGCCAGCCGATGACCCGGGGGTCGTAGACGTTCCACTCCTCGGTGGGGCGCACGGTCACCCCGACCCGGCGCCGGGAGGCGACCAGTTGCATGGACTCCAGGACCCGGATCGCCTCGCGGATGACGGTGCGCGAGACGTCGAAGCGCTGCGCCAGCTCGTCGGTGCGCAGCACCGTGCCCGGGGGGTAGTCGCCCGCGGTGATCGCGGGCCCCAGGGACTCCAGCACGCGGCCGTGCAGGCCCTTCTCCCCGTTTTCCCCGGTGTCCGCGGGTGCCCCGTTTTCCATGGGCCAAGCCTACGGTCCCGCACGGCGGCCAATTAAGTATGACTTTTGCGTCACAGGGGCTTGAATACGTCGTACCTAATGGGTTTCAGTGGGGGCGCACGAGGTCGAAGACGACAGCGTCATAGCGGTATGGCGCGGTACGTCCTGCTAGATGAGGTAAACGGGATGAGCAGCGCCGACGTCATCGTCGTGATGGGCGTGGCCGGGACCGGCAAGACGACGATCGGGCCCCTGGTGGCCGCCGAACTGGGCGTTCCGTACGCCGAGGGCGACGACTTCCATCCACCGGCCAACATCGCCAAGATGTCGGCCGGCACCCCGCTGGACGACGCCGACCGCGGCCCCTGGCTCGACGCCATCGGCGCCTGGGCGCACGGCCGGGCCGGGCGGGGCGGGGTGGTCAGCAGCTCCGCGCTCAAGCGCGCCTACCGCGACCGGCTGCGGGCCGCCGCCCCCGGCGTGGTCTTCCTCCATCTCACCGGCGACCGCGCGCTGATCGAGGCGCGGATGGCCGAGCGCAAGGGCCACTTCATGCCGACCGCGCTGCTGGACTCGCAGTTCGCCACGCTCGAACCGCTCGGACCGGACGAGGCGGGCGTCGCCGTCGACGTGTCCGGGACGCCGGAGGAGATCGCCGGACGCGCGGTGGCCGCGCTGCGGGCCCCGGCCCCGAACGGCTGACCCCCTCCGCCCCCCTGGGGCCGCACCCCGCATTCACCACCCCCCCCGCACCCCCTCCTTCCCCCTCCGTCCAACCAAGGGAATCGCCGTGACACATCTCAGCGTCGAGATGCTCGCAGCGGATGCGACCGCGCCCATCACCACGGCCGGTCATGCGCAGCTGGGCATCGCCGTTCTGGCGGGAATCGCCGTCATCGTTCTGCTGATCACCAAGTTCAAGCTGCATGCGTTCCTGTCGCTGATCATCGGCTCGCTGGTGCTCGGTGCGGTGGCCGGGGCCCCGCTCGACAAGGCCATCGCCAGCTTCTCCACCGGCCTGGGGACCACCGTCGCCGGTACGGGGGTGCTGATCGCGCTGGGTGCCGTACTGGGGAAGCTGCTCGCCGACTCGGGCGGCGCGGACCAGATCGTGGACACGATCCTGGCCAAGGCCGGCCGGCGGGCGATGCCCTGGGCGATGGTGCTGATCGCCGGGATCGTCGGGCTGCCGATCTTCTTCGAGGTCGGGATCGTGCTGCTGATCCCGGTGGTGCTGCTGGTCGCCAAGCGCGGCAACTTCTCGCTGATGCGGATCGGGATTCCGGCCCTGGCCGGGCTGTCCGTGATGCACGGGCTGATTCCCCCGCACCCCGGGCCGCTGGCCGCGATCGACGCGGTCAAGGCGAACCTGGGCGTCACGCTGGCGCTCGGCGTCGTCATCGCGATACCCGCCGCGATCATCGCCGGCCCGGTGTTCTCGCGGTACGCGGCCCGCTGGGTCGACATCACCCCGCCCGAGAAGATGGTGCCCGAGCGGGCCTCGGAGGAACTGGAGAAGCGGCCGGGCTTCGGGATCACCGTGGCCACGGTGCTGCTGCCGGTGGTGATGATGCTCGCCAAGGCGCTGGTGGACGTGGTCGTGGACGACCCGAAGGACGGCCTCCAGCGGGCCTTCGACGTCGTCGGGTCGCCGTTGATCGCGCTGCTCACCGCCGTCGTCGTCGCGATGTTCACCCTCGGGCGCTCGGCCGGCTTCACCCGGGGCCGGATCGCCTCCACCGTCGAGAAGTCGCTCGGCCCGATCGCCGGGGTGCTGCTGATCGTCGGCGCGGGCGGCGGCTTCAAGCAGACGCTGGTGGACTCCGGCGTCGGCCGGATGATCCTGGAGATCTCGCAGCACTGGAACATCTCGACGCTGCTGCTGGCCTGGCTGATCGCGGTCGCCATCCGGCTCGCGACCGGCTCCGCGACGGTGGCCACCATCTCCGCGGCGGGCCTGGTCGCCCCGCTCGCCGCCGAGATGAGCACCACCCACGCCGCGCTGCTGGTGCTGGCCATCGGTGCCGGGTCGCTGTTCTTCAGCCATGTCAACGACGCGGGCTTCTGGATGGTCAAGGAGTACTTCGGGATGGACGTCGGCCAGACGCTGAAGACGTGGTCGGTGATGGAGACGCTGATCTCGGTGGTCGGGATCGTGGGGGTACTGCTGCTGTCGCTGGTCGTCTAGGGCCTTTCCGTCCCCAGGGCCTCCTGGCCCTGGAGGCCCTGGCGGCCCTGAAAGCCCTGGCGAGCGCGGCGGCGCTCCGGGACGAGGCGGCCTCGCCGCGGTGCGTGATCGGCACCGCGGCGAGGCCGCCCACCGTTTTCTGACGTGTACTCAGATTGCCTGTGTGGGTGCTCAGATCACCCGAGTTCGGTACTCAGACCGTCTGCGCGGCGCCGAAGTGCGTGCCCAGGGCGTCCGCCACCGGTGCCGTCGCCCCGACCGCCGGGGCCGCCAGGGCGATATAGCCGTCGGGGCGGACGAGGAACACGGCCGGCCCCGCGCCGTACGCGTCCCGTATGTGCCCGTCGGTGTCGAGCAGATCGGGCTCCGGGCCGCCGACCCTGACCGTGCGGAGCAGCGCCGGGTCGCCCGCCCCCGGAAGTGACGCGACGTCAAGATCGGTGCTGCCCAGGGTGATCACGGTGAAGTGCGGGCCCCGGAAGGCGTCGAAGAGGTGGGCGGGGGTGCCGTCGGCGGTGCTGCAGGGGGCGTCGGGGGCCCGGTCGCCGGCGGTGCGGGCGCCCTCGGGGAGGCCGGTGCGCAGTTCGCGGGTGAGCGGGCTGTCGGGGTAGCCGATGTCGAGCTGGTGCAGGTCCCGGCCGCGGTCCAGGCTGCCGGAGCGGTGCAGCCGGGTGCTGGTCGCCAGGATGCGGGCCGCGATGGGGCGGCGCTCGGTCTGGTAGGTGTCGAGGAGGCTGTCGGGGGCGCCGTGCCGCAGCACCTGGCCGAGCTTCCAGCCGAGGTTGTAGGCGTCCTGGACGCTGGTGTTCATGCCCTGGCCGCCCGCGGGCGAGTGGATGTGCGCCGCGTCGCCGGCCAGGAAGACCCGGCCGTGGCGGTAGGCGTCCGCCATCCCCGCCCGGGGGCGGTAGACCGAGGCCCACACCACCTCGCGGACCTGCTCGGGGGCGAGGTCGGTGTGGTGCGCGATCAGGGCGCGGACGCCCTCGGGGGAGGTGTCCGGCTCGTCGGTGGACGCCGCCGCGAAGCACTGGAACAGGTCGGTGCCGACGAGCGGGAGCAGCGTGACGAAGCCGTGCGGCGGCAGCGTCCAGCGGTGCCAGTGGTCCCGGTCCAGGCCGTCGATCCGGACGTCCGCGACGACCGCGACGCCGGGCGGCAGGTCCGGGCCGCTCATCTGGACGCCGAGCTGCCTGCGGACGGTGCTGCGCCCGCCGTCGGCGGCCACCAGATAGGAGGCGCGGACGGTGCGGACGGCGCCGTCCGCACCGGTCAGCCGGGCGGTCACGCCGTCCGGGTCCTCGGTGAAGTCCCGCAGTTCGGTGCCGAGCAGCACGCTGCCGCCCAGCTCCACCAGCCGGGCGTGCAGCACCTGTTGGTTGCGCCACTGGGGGAGCATCAGGGCGTTGGAATACGGGGTCGAGGGGGTGGGGTCGACCAGCTCGACCATCTGGTGGGTGCGGGCGATCCGGCCGTCCTCCCACAGCGCCACGGGCGGGTACAGGCCCCCCGCGGCCTGGGCGGCGGCGAGCACGCCGAGGTCGTCGAAGACCTCCTGGGTGCGCGGCTGGACGCCGGTGCCGCGGGCCCCGCGGGAGAACTCGGGCTGCCGCTCGACGAGCAGCGCCCGCACCCCGCGGCGGGCGAGGTCGATGCCGAGGGCGAGGCCGGTCGGGCCCGCGCCGGCGATCAGTACGTCGACGGCCGCGGTCGCGGTGGCGTCGGCGGAGTCCCCCGGGATGGCCTCAACGATGTCTTTAACGTTGTTAAGTTCCATGCTTTCCAGGCTGCATTTAACGGTGTTAAGTTGTCAACGTGGTTTCGCGAATCGACCGGAAGCGAGTGGCCGGCACGGCCCTGCGGTTGCTGAACGACGTCGGCCTCGACGGGCTGACCCTGCGCCGTATCGCCAAGGAGCTGAACGTCCAGGCCCCCGCGCTCTACTGGCACTTCAGGAACAAGCAGGAGCTGCTGGACGAGATGGCCACCGAGATGTTCCGCCGGATGACCGGGCCGCTGGTGGCGGAGCACCGGGCGGGGACCGGCGAGGTCTGGGAGACCTGGCAGGAGATGCTGGTGACCACCTGCTCCACGCTGCGCGAGACCCTGCTCGGCTACCGCGACGGGGCCAAGATGATCAGCGGTACGCGGATGACCGACGACAGCTTCGCCGCGCCGCTGGAAATCTTCCTGGGCCACTTCGCCGCGGCCGGCTTCACGCTGCCCGAGGCGGCGCGTGCCTGGTGGACCGCGTACAACTTCACCATCGGCGTGGTGATAGAGGAGCAGTCGGTGTACCCCGATCCCGCGGCGCCGCAGGAGCGGGACCCTGCGTACGACGCCGCCGACCGCGAGCGGCGGCTGGCCGCGGACTATCCGCTCGCCGCGAAGGCCGGACGGCAGATGTTCGGCGACTTCGAGGAGGCGTTCCGCACCGGGCTGCGGATCATCATCGCCGGTATCGAGGCCAACCGCAGCCCGGGGGCGGGGAGTTGACGCGCGCCTGGCGGAGCCGGCGGCGCTAGCGGCGGGGGTCGATCGCCCGCCGCAGCCGCGGCGTCAGCGGCCGTTCCACCCACCGGTGCATCACCCACGCCAGCACCAGCATCAGCCCGACGGTCAGCAGCAGGGTGGCGTAGGACGGCAGTCCGGCGCCGTGGTGCAGGGCGTGGATCACGACCCAGCCCAGATGCTCGTGGACGAGGTAGAAGGGGTAGGTCAGCGCCCCGGCGACGGTCAGCCAGCGCCAGTTCGCCCAGTGCAGCTTGCCCAGCGCTATGGCCGCGACCAGCGCGAAGCCCGCGGTGACGACGGCGACGATGCCGACGGCCGAGCGGTAGGAGAAGGCGTGCACCGACGCCGGGTGCCAGAGGCCGGCGACCGCGTAGTGCTGCCCGATCAGCCAGCTGACCAGCACGATCGTCCAGGCGACCGGGTCCCGCGGGCCGTAGCGGTGCAGCAGGTAGAGGCCGACCCCGCCGATGAAGAACGGGGCGTACTGCGGCATCAGTACGACGTTGAGGAACGGCTCGTGGGCCGACTGGGCCAGCGCCGCGGCGAGGGTCCAGCCCGCGCAGAAGAGGACCACCCGGCCGCGGGTGGCGCCGGGCAGCACCACGCACAGCGCGAAGAGCGCGTAGAACCGCATCTCGGCCCAGAGCGTCCAGCACACCCCGAGGACGCGGTGCACCCCCAGCGGGTACTGGAGCATGGTCAGGTTCGTCAGCACCTCGCTGGGCGACAGCGCCTTGTAGACCACCCACGGGAGCGCGAAGACGGCGGTGACCAGCAGGACCGCGGCCCAGTACGCCGGGTAGAGACGGGAGATCCGGGAGGCGACGAAGGAGCGCAGGGTCCGCCCCCAGCCGCTCAGGCAGATCACGAAGCCGCTGATCACGAAGAAGATCTGCACGCCCAGGCAGCCGTACGCGAACAGCCCCGAGACATAAGGGAACTGATGGGCCGGCGAGCCGCCCCAGGCGCGGGATATGTCGCCGCTGCGGCCCCCGTAGTGGTACCCGGCGACCATCAGGGCGGCGATCAGCCGCAGTCCGTCCAGTGCGCGCAGCCGGGCGGCACCGCCCTCTTTGCCGCGGTCGCGTGGCGCGGCGTCGGGTGCGGTGGCGGCGGTGGAGTGCGGCGCCGCGGGGCGGGTGCCGGTCGGTTGTGTGGTGGTGGTCATCCGAACGCGGCCCGCTTCTTCAGTCGGCGCTGTACGGCCCGTGCCCGGCGCGCCACCCGGCGGACGGTGGCGTTGCGCGGGATGAACGACAGCTGGGAGGGGAGCGCGCCGGGCAGCGCCAGCGCGGTGAGCCGGCGGCGCTTGAAGTAGCGCCGGGTGTACGGGTCGAGATGGGCCGCGAGATAGCGCTCGGCGGCCGGGCGCAGCTGCGGGTAGATCTGGTGCTGCATCGCGTAGCCGACGGCGGTGACCAGGCCGGAGATGTCCTCCGGGGTGCCCGCCGGACGCGGCGACGCGCTCCGGTCGTCGAGGCCGGGCACCAGCGCGTCCACGATCGTCACCGGCACCCGGTTGCTGTTCTGATACGGCGTCAGCCGCTCCAGCAGCAGCCCGGTCCCGGTGCGCGCGACCGGCAGGCCGTAGAACGCGGAGGCGGTCAGCAGTGCGGTGGAGAAGCAGCCGACGACCAGTGCGGGCCGCATCCGCTGGTAGAGCACCTCGGCCAGGACCGGGCGGTCCAGCACCGTCAGGGAGATCTCCAGCCGCTCCGCCTCCCGCTCCAGCAGCCGCGACCAGCGGGCCGGTGCGGACGGATGCGGTTTGAAGACGATCTCGCGGTGGCCGCGCTCGACGGCGCCGCGCACCATCCGCACATGCAGCTCCTCCTCCTCTTGGGGAGTGAGGATGGACAGCGCCGAGAGGTACTGGCCCAGGAGCAGCGCGGCGCCTTCCGGCAGGCCGTCGAGGTCGGCCGACTCGTCGGCGTCCTCGGCGAGTTCGGCCAGCACCTTGGTGAAGGCCCCGGTCGGCACGGTCTCCGGCTCGACGCCGAACTCGGTGAGCAGCAGCGGCTTCAGCCCCGGGACGAGGTCCAGGTGCAGCAGCCGGGTGATGCGGGTGCCGACGAGCGGATCGAGCTTGTTGCGGGTGGGGCCGTAGCTCATCAGGCCGTCCGCGTAGACGTCGACCGACGCCTCCGGGAAGAGCTGGGCCAGCGCGAGGGCAGGGCTGACCTGGATGGACTCCACGACCAGTTCGATCCGGTCGTCGCCCAGGTCCCACAGCATCCTCAAGTACCGCTCCCACAGGGGGACATCGTCCGCGCGCGGCGACCAGCCGCCGGGGTGGAACGGGCGGATCGTCTCGTTCCAGGACAGCACCCGGTCGAACCGGCCGCGCAGCCGCGCGAAGCCCGGCATGGTGTCCAGCGAGGCGGTGGTCTCCGGGGTCGTGGCGTTGTTGCTGAGCAGCAGCAGTCGGCGGTCGGCCGCGGGGAAGCGGTCCGCGTCCAGCGCGGCGGCCAGCGTCGCCGCGCCGTAGAGCGTCGACGCCAGGAAGATCTGGGTACAGGGCCGGTTCGGCATCAGGCGGCGACCTCCGCCGTGGGGGAGGGGCGGCGGCGCAGCCGACGCAGCCGGGACGCGCGCTGTACGTCCATCGAATCCAGGGCTTCCTTCAGTACGTCCTGCGGCATGCGTTTCATGGCCGCCGCGCTCATCGCGCGCAATTTACGGGCCACCGGCGGCTCGAATCGTTCGATCGAGCCGAGGTGGTGGGAAATGATCGCGCAATAGGTGCGCACCGCTTTGGGCAGCAGGAGATGCGCATCGCGATCCTGTGCGGTTTCCTCGATCACCTGGTCGAACGCGCGGATGAAGTCCAATTGCCGTACGTCTCCGATCTGGGTCAGTGACGACGCCACGCCGCGCCGGTAGAAGACCCCGAGCAGACCGGTCACCGCCATGGACCGCGCCTCGCGGTGCAGCCGCCAGATCCACGGGCGGTCCTCCGCGGTGCGCAGTCCGTCGCGGAAATGCAGTACTCCGTCGTCCAGCAGCCGGCGGTGGTAGACACCGGCCCAGGCGTAGGCGTAGTCGACCGAGGTGGAGCGGTCCGCGGGCAGGATCGCCGCCCGCGGGTCCAGCACCACGCCGCGCCGGCCGTGCGGGACGCGGTGCACGGTACGGGCCTTGGCGGTGCACTGGACATGGTCGGTGCGCACGAAGTCGCACCCCAACTCCTCGATCACGCCGAGGAGTTCGGGGAGGTATCCGGGAGCCAGCCAGTCGTCGCCGTCGAGGAAGGTGACGTACTCGCCGCGGGCCGCGTCGAGGCCCGTGTTGCGGGCGGTGGCCAGGCCGCCGTTCTTCTCGTGCCGCAGCACCCGGGCGCCCGGCAGGTCGCGCTCGGCGCACGCGAGGATCTGCGGGGTCTCGTCGCGTGAACAATCGTCGACGAGCAGGAATTCGAAGTCCTCGCGCGAGTTCGCCGCCAGGCTTTTCAGGGTGTCGGGCGCGTATGTCTGCACGTTGTAGAACGGCACGATGACGGAGAGCTTAACCACCCGCGTGACGTTAGGTCCGGCGCCCGGCATTCGTCTTGACGCACTGCGTACTTCACGGTGAACGAAGAATGGCGGGACGGTTAACCGGGTCGATAATCGGGCGGGTTCGGAATCCGTCGGTGCGCTGTTTACCCTTTGTTGCTTCCCAGTTGGCCCGCGGAGCCCCGGGCCTTCCTAGCGTCTTCGACGTGCCATCACGTACCGATTCCCCGCCGCGGGTCGCGGTGCTCGCCGACTCGGACACCCGGTGGAAATGGGGCGCTTTGACAGCGTACCGCCTCCAACCGGGCAGCCGGCTCGACGGCTATCTGCTCCGCGGCCGCGCCACCCCCACGGTCCGCCAGCTCGACGAGGTCGGTGCCCGCGCGGACGCGCTGCGGGAAATCAGGGGAATCGACTTCCTGGACACGATGGAGCGCGCCGCCCGCGGCACCGGACCGGACCGCTGCGACGTAGTGGTGCTGGCCTGCGTGGGCGGTGCGGTGCAGGCGATGCTGCACGGTCTCGCCCGCGCCTGGCGGGGCGCCGAACGCCGCCCGGTCGTCGTCACCGGCTACGTCGGCGTGGTCTACGAGAAGCTCGCCGACGGCCTGCTGCTGCGGCACGGCGCGGACGTGGTGCTCGCCAACTCCCGCCACGACGCGGAGCGGTTCCGCGAGGTCTACCACGGGGTGGGAGCCGCCACCGGCAGCGTCGTGGAGTGCGCACTGCCGTTCCTCGGCGGCGCGCCCTACGGCGGCGAACACACCCCGTACACCGTGGTGTTCGCCGCCCAGCCCTCCGTCCCGGAGAACCGTGCCGACCGAACGTACCTGCTGCGCAGGGCGGTTGAGCACGCCCGCCGGAACCCCGGCCGCGAGGTCCTGGTCAAGCTGCGCAGCAGACCCGGCGAGCACACCACGCACATCGAGGAACTGCCCTACCAGAAGCTCGCCGGCAGGATCCCCGGCGGTCTGCCCGCCAACTGCCGCCTGGTGTACGGGAACATGGGCGAGGTCCTGGACCGCACCGACCTGATGGTCACGGTCAGCTCCACCGCCGCCCTGGAGTCGCTGCACCGCGGCATCCCCACCGCGGTCCTCACCGACCTCGGCATCCGCGAGGCGCTCGGCAACCACCACTTCCTCGGCTCCGGCTGCCTCGTCTCCTGGGACGAGCTCGACGCCGGCCGCCGCCCGGAGCCCGACCCCGCGTGGCTGGCCCGCCAGGGAGTGGCCGCGTCCGGCGCCCCCGGCGCCGCCCCGCACGACGCGTACGAGCACGCCTTCGACGCGGCCCGCGACCGGGTCGGCGAGCTGCGCACCGCCGACCGGCTGCCGCCGATCACCCCGTACTACACACCCCGCACCGCCCCCGGCTACCTCCCCGGCATCCTCGCCCGCTACGGCCTCGACCCGCAGGGCGCGCCGCTCACCGGCTACACCGAGGCGCCCCAAGAGGCCGGCGGGCTACGGCGGTTCGCCCGCGACACGGTCCGCGAGGCCGCCCGCGGCGCCTACCGGCACGGGGTCCAGCGCGTCGCGCCCGCCATCCGCCGCTGGGGGCAGCTGTGACCGTCCCCCGCTCCCGCCCGACGAAGGAGTTCGCAATGCACCCCACCGTGGTGGCCGTCATCCCCGCCCGCGGCGGCTCCAAGGGCGTACCGGCCAAGAACCTCGCCGCCGTCGGGGGAGTGCCCCTGGTGGCCCGCGCGGTGCGCGAGTGCCGGGCCGCCCGGCTGGTCACCGACGTGGTCGTCTCCACCGACGACGCCGGGATCGCGGCGGCCGCGCGCGGCGCCGGCGCCATCGTCATACGCCGCCCCGGCGAGATCGCCGGCGACACCGCCACCAGCGAGGCCGCGGTACGGCACGCCATGGACGCCTACGAGGACGAGCACGGCCGGCCGGTCGACGCGGTGCTGCTCGTCCAGTGCACCAGCCCGTTCCTGGTCCGCGAGGACATCGACGCGGTGGCCGCCGCGGTCGTCGAGGGCGGCGCGGACAGCGCACTGACCGTGGCCCCCTTCCACGGCTTCGTCTGGCGGGACGCCGACCCCGATGACCCCGCCGCCCCCGAAGCCACGGGCGGCTTCGGCGTCAACCACGACAAGTCCTTCCGCCCGCGCCGTCAGGACCGCCCGCAGGACCTGCTGGAGACCGGCGCCGCCTACGCCATGGACGCGGCCGGCTTCCGCGCCGCCGGCCACCGCTTCTTCGGCCGTACGGAGCTGGTGCGCACCGACCCCGCCCGGGTGCTGGAGATCGACGATCCGCACGACCTGGCCCGCGCCCGCGCGCTCGCCCCGCTGCTGGACGCCCCACGGCCCGGCGCGCTGCCGACGAGGGACGACATCGACGCCGTCGTCCTCGACTTCGACGGCACCCAGACCGACGACCGGGTGCTGATCGACGTCGACGGACGGGAGACCGTGGCCGTGCACCGCGGGGACGGCCTCGGGATCGCCGCGCTGCGCAGGGCGGAACTGCACCTGCTGATTCTCTCCACCGAGCAGAACCCGGTGGTCGCCGCCCGCGCCCGCAAGCTCAAGGTGCCCGTCCTGCACGGCATCGACCGCAAGGACCTCGCCCTCAAGCAGTGGTGCGAGGAGGCCGGTGTGCAGCCCGAGCGGGTGCTCTACGTCGGCAACGACGTCAACGACCTGCCGTGCTTCGACCTCGTCGGCTGGCCGGTCGCGGTCGCCTCGGCGCACGACGCGGTGCGCGGCGCGGCCCGCGCGGTCACCGCGACGCCGGGCGGCAGCGGCGCCATCCGCGAGATCGCCGGCTGGCTCCTCGGCCCCTCTCTGTAACTCCGTTACAGCGTCCGCCCGCCACGACCGCCACCCCGTATCCCACCCCCGACACCACCCCCGTACCAGAGCAGAGGAACCTCCCATGAGCAGCAACTCCCGTCTCCGCGCCCTCGGTGACCGCCTGGCCGGCCCCGGCCGCCCCGTCTACGTCACCGGCGAGATCGGCATCAACCACAACGGCGACCTGGAGAACGCGTTCGCGCTGATCGACGCCGCCGCCGACGCCGGCTGCGACGCGGTCAAGTTCCAGAAGCGGACCCCGGAGATCTGCACCCCGCGCGACCAGTGGGACATCGAACGCGACACCCCCTGGGGCCGGATGACCTACATCGACTACCGCCACCGCGTGGAGTTCGACGAGGACGGCTACCGCGCCATCGACGAGTACTGCAAGAAGCGCGGCATCGCCTGGTTCGCCTCCCCCTGGGACGTCGAGTCCGTCGCCTTCCTGGAGAAGTTCGACGTCCCCTGCTACAAGGTCGCCTCCGCCTCGCTCACCGACGACGAGCTGCTGCGCGCCATGCGCGCCACCGGCCGCACCGTCATCCTGTCGACCGGCATGTCGACCCCCCGGCAGATCCGGCACGCCGTCGAGGTCCTGGGCAGCGACAACATCCTGCTCTGCCACGCCACCAGCACCTACCCGGCCAAGGCCGAAGAGCTCAACCTCCGCATGATCCACACCCTCCAGGCCGAGTACCCCAACGTCCCGATCGGCTACAGCGGCCACGAGACCGGCCTGCAGACCACCCTCGCCGCGGTCGCCCTCGGCGCCACCTTCATCGAGCGGCACATCACCCTCGACCGCGCCATGTGGGGCTCCGACCAGGCCGCCTCCGTCGAGCCGCAGGGCCTGACCCGCCTGGTCCGCGACATCCGCACCATCGAGGAGTCCCTCGGCGACGGCGTCAAGAAGGTCTACGAGAGCGAGCTGGGCCCGATGAAGAAGCTGCGCCGGGTCGCCGGCGTGGTCGCCGAGGCGGAGGCCGACGAGGCCGCCGACCGTACCCCGGCGGCCGTCTGACGGACCGACAGGAGTTCCGACGTGAGCTCACCCGAAGGGACCCGCGCCGAGCCGCCCGCAGCCGGCGCGCCGGTCCCGCCCCAGGAGACGGCGGGGACTCCCGCCCGCCGTCTCCTCGGGGTACCCCGGCAGCGAAAGAGATCCGTGCCCTCGGGAGACACGCCCCCCATGCCCGCTTCGGACACCGCCGGCGACACCGCCACCCTCGCCTTCGTCGAGAGCCCGGTGCAGCTGCTGAACGTCCTTGAATGGGCCCACGCCGACCGGGCCGGCGCGCTCACCGTCGTCGTGCTCGCCCCGCACGACCCGATGACCCGCGGCCAGCTGCGCCGGATGGCCGAACTCGCCCGCGACGAGGGCCACACCGTCCGCTGGGAGGAGGCCCGCGGCGGCCCGACCGCCCCGCTGCGCACCGTCGGCGGCCTGACCCCGCGGCTGCGCCGTGCCCGCCGCATCGTCATCGGCGACCCGTTCTCCCGCTACGTCCAGCTCCTCCTCGGCCTCGCCCGGGCCCGCGATGTGGTGGTGGTCGACGACGGCACCGCCACCATGGAGTTCATCTCCCAACTCGCCCGCGGCGAACGGCTGGTGCGCTGGCACCGGCAGGGCAGCGGACGCCGCCCGCGCGATCTGCTGTTCGCCCCGTTCGCCGCCACCGCCCGCCGCCGGCTCACCCCGGGGCCCGAGGACGCCCGGCGCCGCCGCACCGTCGCCCTCTTCAGCTCGATGCCCGTCGAGGTGCCAACGGGCGTACAGGTCCGGGCCAACGAGTTCGCCTGGACGCGCGGGCGCTTCGGCCCGCCGCGCCCCACCCGCACCGCCGACATCGTCGGCACCTCGCTGGTGGAGACCGGCGTCGTCGACGCCGACCGCTACCTGGAGGCGGTCGCCGCCCTCGCCCGGACGCACGGCGCCACCCGCTACTTCGCCCACCGCCGCGAACGCCCCGGCAAACTCCGCCGGCTGGCCACCGAGACCGGCCTGGAGGTGGTGCGCCCCGACCTCCCCCTCGAACTCATCGCCCGCCGCGGCCCCATCGGCCGCCTGATCCTCAGCTTCCCGTCCACCGTCGTCCACACGCTGCCGCTGGCCCTCCAGGGCACCGGCGTCCAGGTCGCGGTCTGCGACATCGACCCGGCCTGGCTCACCGCCAACGCCTCGCCGCGCGCCCAGGGTTTCCTCGACGACGTCACCGGCACCGCCCGCGACGTGCGGCGACTGCCGCCCACCCAAGGCGATGCGGCGCCGTAAAGCGCTACTTCATACCCGTCCCATAAACCGTCCATGCACCGAGCGGCCTAAATTTTCTTCCCCTAAGGGGCTGAACTTTTGTTGATCGAGGGACAGTTGCCCCGTTCGGCCCCGTACCCTTCAACGGGTGAACCAACTGATGTCCCGCGATGCCGACCGCCCTCACGCCCCCGACCTCGCCGGCACCCTCCCCGAGGCACTGGCCCCCGAACTCATCGCGTTCCGCCGGGACTTGCACCGGCACCCGGAGCTCGGCAACCAGGAGTTCCGGACCACCGCGGCGATCAAGGACCGCCTGGAGCGGGCCGGGCTGCACCCTCGGATCCTCGCCACCGGCACCGGCCTCATCTGTGACATCGGTACGGACACCGGCGCCGGCGACCTGCTCGCGCTGCGCGCGGACATCGACGCCCTCCCCATCCCCGACACCAAGACCGTCGGCTACGCCTCGACGATCCCCGGCCGGGCGCACGCCTGCGGCCACGACGTGCACACCACCGTCGTCCTCGGCGCGGGCCTGATCCTCGCCGACCTGGCCCGGTCCGGCCGGCTGCCCCGCCCCGTGCGCCTGATCTTCCAGCCCGCCGAGGAGGTCCTCCCCGGCGGCGCCGCCGACGCCATCGAGTCCGACGTCCTGGAAGGCGTCGGCCGGATCCTCGCCGTCCACTGCGACCCGCGCGTCGACGCCGGCCGGATCGGGCTCCGTACGGGAGCGATCACCTCCGCCTGCGACCGCCTGGAGGTCGCACTCGACGGCCCCGGCGGCCACACCGCCCGCCCGCACCTGACGACGGACATGGTCACCGCCGCGTCCCGGGTGGCCCTCGACGTACCGGCCCTCATCGGCCGCCGGGTCGACGCCCGCGCCGGCCTCTCCGTCACCTGGGGCCGCCTGGAGTCCGGCCACGCCTGCAACGTCATCCCGCAGCACGCCGAACTCTCCGGCACCGTCCGCTGCCTGGACCTGGACACCTGGCGCCGGGCCCCCGACCTCGTGCACGCCGCGATCGACGAGGTCGCGACGCTGCACGGCGCCAAGTCCCAGATCAACTACGTCCGCGGCGTCCCCCCGGTCGTCAACGAGCCGGCCAGCGCCCAGCTCCTGCACGACGCCATGGCCGCCCGCCGCGGCGCCGACGCCGTCGAGGACACCGAACAGTCCCTCGGCGGCGAGGACTTCTCCTGGTACCTGGAACACGTCCCCGGCGCCATGGCCCGCCTCGGCGTCCGCCCGCCCGGCGAGTTGAGCCGCCTCGACCTCCACCGCGGCGACTTCGACATCGACGAACGCGCCATCGCGGTCGGCGTCGAGCTGTTCACCGCGGCGGCTCTCCTGGACGGGGACCGGTAGGGCGGGCTCCAGGACCCGATCACCGCCGGTCCGCACCCGGTCGCACTGCGCGACGGCGGCGGGGAAGCGCCGAGGGTGATCGGATCGTGGCGTTCCGTGTATCCGGGCGGCCGTCACCTGTCGGCCGCCCGCTCTTGTTTCCGTTCCGTGCCCTGAGAGACGAATCGATAACAGCCACGCATTGGAGGGTTTTGCGCCCGGTCTACGCGCGTTAATCTCCCGTCAGCCAGCGCCGAGGGAGGCGCTACGAGACAAAGGGGCCCTCGTGCACCGGGTATCCAAGATCGTTGCCGCGGGCATAGCCACCGCGGCCCTCACGCTCTCGCTCAGCGCTTGCGGCGCGTCGTCCACCGAGTCCGGTGGCCAGGACAAGGGCGTCGGGCTCGCCTTCGACGTCGGCGGTCGGGACGACCACTCGTTCAACGAGGCGGCGGCTCGTGGCGTGGACAAGGCCCAGAAGGACTTCGGCGAGAAGTCCAAGCTGATGACCGCCAAGAACGGCGAGACCGAGGCGGACCGTGAGCAGCGGCTGTCCTCGCTGGCCGAGGCGGGCTACAACCCCGTCATCGGGGTCGGCTTCAACTACGGCAACGCCGTCAACAAGGTCGCCAAGCAGTACCCGAAGACCACCTTCGGCATCGTCGACTCCCCCTCCCAGGCCCAGAACGTCTACGGCATGGTCTTCGCCGAGCAGGAGGGCTCCTACCTCGCCGGTGTCGCCGCCGCGCTCAAGAGCAAGACCCACCAGGTCGGATTCATCGGCGGTGTGAACAACGCGCTGATCCAGAAGTTCCAGGCCGGCTTCGAGCAGGGCGTGCGGGACACCGACCCCAAGACGAAGGTCACCTCCGAGTACCTCTACGCCAACGACGACAAGGGCTTCAACGACCCGGCCGCCGCGAAGGGCAAGGCCACGGGCATGCTCGACGCCGGTATCGACGTCATCTACACCGCGGCCGGCCAGTCCGGCAACGGCTCGATCGAGACGGTCGCCGGCAAGAAGGGCACCTGGGCGATCGGCGTCGACTCCGACCAGTACCTGCAGCCGGGCCTGGCCCAGTACAAGAACTCGATCCTCACCTCGGTGATGAAGAACGTCGACGTGGCGGTGTACGACCTGATCAAGAGCGTGCACGACAAGAAGCCGCTGACCGGGAACAAGAGCTACACCCTCAAGGACGACGGCGTGAAGCTTTCCACCTCGGGCGGCTTCATCGACGACATCCAGGCCAAGATCGACGAGGCGAAGAAGAAGATCGCCTCGGGTCAGGTGAAGGTCAGCGAGACCCCCGCCAAGCAGTAAGGTCTCTCCAGCTCGGCGCGGCGGCCATCAGGCCGTCGCGCCGGGCTCGTCGCCGGAGTGACCCGGCGGCTCATTCGGCTTTTTTCGGCGCCAACACTACGCGCGTAGCGCGGAGTTGGCGCGATATCTTCACCTCCCCGCTCCTTCGTACCACTCCCTGTCCCCCGAGGAGAGTGCGCCATCAAAGCGTCCAGCAGCCCCCAGGCAGACAGCGCCCCCGCCGCGGCACCGGCGGTGGAACTCCGCGGGATCACCAAGCGGTTCCCGGGAGTCGTCGCCAACCACGACATCGACATCACCATCCACCGCGCCACCGTGCACGCGCTGGTCGGCGAGAACGGCGCGGGCAAGTCCACGCTGATGAAGATCCTCTACGGCATGCAGAAGCCGGACGAGGGCACGATCAGCATCGACGGCGAAAAGGTCAGCTTCCACAGCCCGGCCGACGCCATCGCCCGCAACATCGGCATGGTGCACCAGCACTTCATGCTCGCCGACAACCTCACCGTTCTGGAGAACATCGTTCTCGGCGGTGAGAAGCTGCACGGCATCGGTGCCAGGGCCCGCGCCGAGATCATCAAGATCTCCGACCGCTACGGCCTCGGGGTCCGTCCCGACGTCCTCGTCGAGGACCTCGGCGTCGCCGACCGCCAGCGCGTGGAGATCCTCAAGGTCCTCTACCGCGGTGCCCGTACCCTCATCCTCGACGAGCCGACCGCGGTCCTGGTCCCGCAGGAGGTCGACGCGCTCTTCGACAACCTGCGTGAGCTCAAGGCCGAGGGCCTGACCGTCATCTTCATCTCGCACAAGCTGGGCGAGGTGCTCTCGGTCGCCGACGACATCACGGTCATCCGGCGCGGCACCACCGTCGCCTCCGTCGTCCCCGGCGACACCACTCCCAAGCAGCTCGCCGAGCTGATGGTCGGCAGCGAACTGCCCTCGCCGCAGACCGGCGAGTCCACCGTCACGGACGTGGAGATGCTGAAGGTCGAAGGGCTGCGGCTGAGCACCGCCGACGCGGAGGGGGTGGCGCGCACCGTCCTGGACGACGTGTCGCTGACCATTCACAAGGGCGAGGTCCTGGGCATCGCGGGTGTGGAGGGCAACGGCCAGGCCGAACTGGTCGAGGCCATCATGGGCATGCGCGACCCCGACGGCGGCACCATCACGCTGGACGGCGTCGACATCAGCCGTCTGCCCACCCGCACCCGGCGCGAGGACGGCATCGGCTACATCCCCGAGGACCGCCACCGGCACGGCCTGCTGCTGGAGGCTCCCCTGTGGGAGAACCGCATCCTGGGCCATGTCACCGAGAAGCCCAATGCCAAGGGCAGGCTGCTCGACCTGAAGGCCGCCCGTGCCGACACCGAGCGAATAGTCGCCGAGTACGACGTCCGCACTCCCGGCATCGAGGTCACCGCGGCCTCGCTCTCCGGCGGCAACCAGCAGAAGCTGATCGTCGGCCGGGAGATGAGCCACCACCCCAAGCTGCTGATCGCCGCGCACCCCACCCGGGGCGTGGACGTCGGCGCCCAGGCGCAGATCTGGGACCAGATCCGCACCGCCCGCCACCAAGGTCTCGCCGTGCTGCTGATCTCGGCCGACCTGGACGAGCTGATCGGCCTGTCCGACGGCCTGCGGGTGATGTACCGCGGCCGGCTCGTCGCGGACGCGGACCCCGCCACCATCACCCCGGAGGAGCTGGGCTCGGCCATGACCGGTGCCGCCAGCGGCCATCTCGCCGATTCCGACGACGGCACCGCCGCCGATCCGGAGTCGCGCCCGTCCCAGGAGGGAGAGTCCGAGTGAAGAAGCCCGACAAGAACAAGCTGATCCTGGGCATCGCCGCGCCGGTTCTGGCCATCGTCGCCGCACTGGCCATCACCTCGGTGATCATCCTGGCCACCGGCAAGGACCCGATCCACGCCTACCTGGTGATGGCCGACTTCGGCTCCAAGAGCGACAGCCAGGTCTGGATCATCAACAAGGCGGTCCCGTACTACCTGTCCGCGCTGGCCGTCGCCATCGGCTTCCGGATGAACCTCTTCAACATCGGCGTCGACGGCCAGTACCGCATCGCGGCGTTCTTCGCCGCGGTGGTCGGCGGTGCGCTGACGCTCCCCGGCTTCCTCCAGATCCCGTTGATCATCCTCGTCGCGATGCTGGTCGGCTCGGTCTGGGCGGGCATCGCGGGTCTGCTGAAGACCACCCGCGGGGTCAGCGAGGTGATCACCACGATCATGCTGAACGCCATCGCGGCAGCCGTCATCGGCTACTTCCTCCAGGACGGCCGGCTCGCGGTCAAGGACGGCAACCTCTTCCACACGCCGAACCTCCCGGCCTCCAGCCACTTCTTCACCATCCCCACCACGCCCGCCCCGATCGACGGCTTCGTCGTCGTCGCCGTCGTCGTCGGCTGTGCGTACTGGTTCGTGCTCAACCGCACCCGCTTCGGCTTCGACCTCCGTACGGTCGGCCAGTCCGAGTCCGCGGCCGAGGCCGGCGGCGTCAGCGTCAAGCGGATGATCGTCACCTCCATGCTGCTGTCCGGCGCCGCGGCGGGCCTGATCGGCATGCCGACACTGCTCGGAACCTCGTACAACTACGGCACCGACTTCCCCATCGGCATCGGCTTCACCGGCATCGCCATCGCGCTGCTGGGCCGCAACCACCCGGTCGGGATGGCCGCCGCGGCGCTGCTGTGGGGCTTCCTCGAACGCACCGGCACCCAGCTCGAATTCGAGAACTACCAGCAGGAGATCGTCGGCGTGATGCAGGGCGTCATCGTGCTCTGTGTCGTCATCGCCTACGAACTCGTGCGGCGATACGGCCTCAGACTCCAGCAGCGGCAGGTCGGCGCGGAACTCGCCGCCCAGGCCCGTAAGACCGAGAAGGCGGAGGTGTCCGCATGAGCACGAACCTCACGGCTCCGGTCGACCAGAGCCCCACCCACCAGCCCAAGCCCAAGGCCCCCCGGGCCAGGCTCAGCTACCCCCAGGTCCTGCTGATCATCGCGGGCGCCCTGGTCCTGCTGTCCCTGCTGCGGGTCGTCACCGGCGCCACCAACCTGACCGAGTCCGGCCAGTACACCGCCGCGCTCAACGCCGCGGTGCCGATCGGCCTGGCCGGTCTCGGCGGCCTGTGGGCCGAGCGCTCCGGCGTCATCAACATCGGCCTCGAAGGCATGATGATGCTCGGCACCTTCTCCGCGGGCGCGGTCGGCTGGCAGCACGGCCCCTGGGCCGCGGCGCTGGCCGGCATCGTCGGCGGCGCGCTCGGCGGACTGCTGCACGCGGTCGTCACCGTCACCTTCGGCGTCGACCACATCATCTCCGGCGTCGCCATCAACATCATGGCGCTCGGCCTGACCCAGTTCCTCGCCAAGCTGATGTTCGGCGCGGACGGCAGCGCGGCGGCGGCCGCCGGCGGCAACGACAAGCAGTCGCCACCGATGCCCGACATGCCGACGTTCACCGTCCCGGGCCTCTCCGGCTGGCTCCAGTCCGTCGAGCACCACCACTGGTTCCTGGTATCCGACGTCGCCGGCATCCTCGGTTCCCTGGTCACCAACGTCTCCTGGCTGACCCTGCTGACCGTCGGCCTCTTCGTGCTCAGCTTCTTCGTCCTGTGGCGTTCCGCCTTCGGCCTGCGGCTGCGCTCCTGCGGCGAGGGACCGATCGCGGCCGAGTCGCTGGGCGTCAACGTCTACCGCTACAAGTACGCGGCGGTGACCGTCTCCGGCGCGCTGGCCGGCCTCGGCGGCGCGTTCCTCGCGATCTACGTGCACATCTACCAGGACGGCCAGACCGGTGGCCGCGGCTATATCGGCCTCGCCACCATGATCTTCGGCAACTGGCGGCCGGGCGGCGTCGCCATGGGCGCCGGCCTGTTCGGCTTCATGGACGCGCTCCAGCTGCGCGGCGGCGGCCCCACCGTCCACGCGCTGCTGCTTCTGCTCGCCGTCCTGCTGGTCGGCCTGGCGCTGTGGAAGCTGCGCGGCGGGCAGCGGATCCAGGCCGTGATCAGCCTGGCCGCCGCAGCGCTGCTCGGCGTCTGGTACGCCACCACCAAAACGGTCCCGCTGGAGATCGTCGGCGTCGCGCCCTACATCGCTACGCTGCTGGTGCTCTCGTTGGCCGCGCAGCGACTGCGGGTACCGAAGGCCATCGGCAAGATCTACAGACGAGGTCAGGGCAAGTGAGCGAGCGCAGCGAGCGAGCAGTTGAGAGGTGCGCGCCGAGCGAGTGCGAGGCCTCGCGAAGCGAGGTATCGGCATGAGCGCATCTCCCGACTGGGAGTCACTGCGGACGCAGGCCCGGGACGCCATGTCCCGGGCCTACGCCCCGTATTCCGGCTATCCCGTCGGTGCCGCCGCCCTCGTGGACGACGGCCGCACGGTCACCGGCTGCAACGTCGAGAACGCCTCGTACGGCCTCGGGCTGTGCGCCGAGTGCGGTCTGATCTCCGCGCTGTTCGCCGGCGGCGGCGGACGCCTGGTTGCCTTCACCTGCGTCGACGGCGCCGGCGAGCCGCTGGTCCCGTGCGGGCGCTGCCGCCAGCTGCTCTACGAGCACGGCGGCCCGGAGCTGCTGGTCGACACCGCGCTCGGCATCCGCCCGCTGGCCGAACTGCTCCCCGACGCGTTCGGCCCCGGCCACCTGGCCCGCTAGCCACCCCTGGTATCCCCCCGGCGCCGTTGCGCCCGCCCTTTCTGGCCGCCGCCGGCTCTATGCGTGTAGAACGGGAGCTACCCGTTCGAAAGGAAGCCCCATGGACGTCATCAGCGTCATCCGTACCAAGCGCGACCGCGGAGAGCTGACCCCCGATCAGATCGACTGGGTGATCGACGCCTACACCCGTGGCGAGGTCGCCCACGAGCAGATGTCGTCCCTGGCGATGGCCATCTTCCTCAACGGTATGAACCGTACGGAGATCGCCCGCTGGACCGCCGCGATGATCGCCTCCGGTGAGCGGATGGACTTCTCGTCCCTGCCCCGCCCCACCGCCGACAAGCACTCCACCGGCGGCGTCGGCGACAAGATCACCCTCCCGCTCGCCCCGCTCGTCGCCGCCTGCGGCGCCGCCGTACCGCAGCTCTCCGGCCGCGGCCTGGGCCACACCGGCGGCACCCTCGACAAGCTGGAGTCGATCCCCGGCTGGCGCGCGCAGCTGAGCAACGACGAGATGCTGGCCGTCCTCCGCGACGTCGGCTCGGTCATCTGCGCCGCCGGCGACGGCCTCGCCCCCGCCGACAAGAAGCTCTACGCCCTCCGCGACGTCACCGGCACCGTCGAGTCCATCCCGCTCATCGCCTCCTCGATCATGTCCAAGAAGATCGCCGAGGGCACCGGCTCGCTGGTCCTGGACGTCAAGGTCGGCTCCGGCGCGTTCATGAAGAACATCGACGACGCCCGTGAACTCGCCTCCACCATGGTCGGGTTGGGCGCCGACCACGGCGTGAAGACGGTCGCCCTGCTCACCGACATGGCCACCCCGCTCGGCCTCACCGCCGGCAACGCCCTCGAAGTGCGCGAGTCCGTCGAGGTGCTGGCCGGCGGCGGCCCGCAGGACGTCGTCGACCTCACCCTGGCGCTCGCCCGCGAGATGCTCACCGCGGCCGGCCTGCCGGACGCCGACCCCGCCAAGGCCCTGGCCGACGGCTCCGCCATGGACCACTGGCGCCGCATGATCATCGCCCAGGGCGGCGACCCGGACGCGGCCCTCCCGGTCGCCCGCGAGACCCACATCGTGACCGCCCCCTCCACCGGTGTGCTCCAGACCCTCGACGCGTACGCGGTCGGCCTCGCCGCCTGGCGCCTGGGCGCCGGCCGGGCCCGCAAGGAGGACCCGGTGCAGGCCGGCGCGGGCATCGAGCTGCACGCCAAGCCGGGAGACGCGGTGACGGCGGGCCAGCCGCTCCTCACCCTCCACACCGACACCCCGGAGAAGTTCGACTACGCCCTCGCGGCGCTGGACGGCGGGGTGGAGATCGGGCCGTCGGACGCGGGCTTCACGGCCTCGCCGGTGGTGCTGGAGCGGATCGGCTGACCTGCGGTTTTCCCATTCGGGTGAACGGGATCGGTGGACCGGCGCCGGTCCCGTATCACCTCCCGGTCCAATGCGAATCACGACCGGGTCGAGAAGCTCCACGGTTACGCTGACGCAGGGGTTCCTCTCTACCTGTTGCTGGACCCCTGGCACTCCGGCAGGCCCACCGCGACGCTGTACGGGCAGCCGGCGGGTGGTCTGTATCGCGTGCTGGAAACCGTGAAGTACGGCGACAAGCTGCACCTGCCGACGCCGTTCGATGTCACGGTCGACACCGCGCTCTTCCCTACCGGCTGAGACTCTCTCACGACGAAGTGCCCGTCCCGCCAGGACAAGTGGCGGGACGGGCCCTTCGGCTCGCGCGGCCCGGCGGTCCGGTGTGAGGCGGAGCCTCCCGTGCTGGTCCGGGAGTTGGCAGTCAACGCATCCGCTTCGGGCACAGATGCTCCGGCCTGAAGAAGTTCGGGCAGGCGATCAGATGCACGGCGTAGAAGGTGGTGCCCCCGTTGATCCACCAGCCTCCGACGACATCGCGTCCCTGGTCCACCGTCTCCCGTGCGCTGTTGACCTGGGCCCGAATGGTCCCGGGGTCCTTCGTGTGGAATCCGTCGAACCGGTCGGCGTAGTCGACGATCTGCTTCCCGAACCAGGTGGCTGCTTCGCCGGCATCGTGGAACGTCTCCTTCACGAACGAGGCATGTTTGAGCAGCCAGTTGGCTGGTTCCAACGGGACCACTGATGCTGATGCGAACTGGGGATCACCAGAGCGTCGCAGAGAGTCGGTGCCGTACTCCGACCCTGATCCTGCCCAGGTGTATCCGTGGTGGTGAACGTTCAAGGAGTCCTCCAGATAGGAGGCGGCCCCTCAACGAGGAGCCGCCCTGTCTCACTGGCGCGGAGCGCTTACCGCGTTACTGGCGCCCGCACCCGTCACCGTCGCCGCAACCGCCGCTGGGGTTGCCGCCCTGGCCGTCGTCCTCGTCGCCTGCGCCGGCCTTGACCGGATCGAACCGATATCGCATGCTGCACCTCCTGGTGCGTGAGCGACGCGGGGTCCGTCCCCGCGTCGGTGTGCACTGGCAGGGGCCTCCTGAGGAGGCCCGGACCCGTCCCGGCCGGATGTCCGGCCAAGGAATCGCCGGCTGGGACGGGGGCTTCATGTGCTCCCCGGACGTCAGGGCTCGCGCCGCGGCGCGTCCGGGGGCCGGTGTTGCGGGGGCGTGATCGGCGCCGCGGTCCTGGGCGGCGCCACCGACGTGCGCCCGCTCCTCACCAGCCCTCCCTTGCCGTGTAGTGGGCGAGTAGCCACTGGCAATCCCGGGCGAGTTGATGCACATGGACGTGGGCGGACAACGCGCCGTCTCCGAGGCCCCGCCGCGTCTGCTGCTCGATGCCGTCGAACCGGGCCGTTATGTGGTGCACCTCGCAGCCCGTCGGCGACTGGCAGCCGGCCCTCTCCCGGGCCTCGACGAGTAGCAGTTCGACATGCCCCCGCAAGTCCTCCGCCACCTCGGCCAGTTCCCCGAGCTCGGGACGCCCCGAGCCCAGGCAGAGAGCCCGGCGAATCGTCCTACTGATGGTGTCGGCAACGATGGGCCACTCGCCGGGGGAGGTGCGCACGCCACCCGACTCGGGGGCTGCGGATGGAGCTGTCGTTGTGGTCATGGTCATCTCCCTGTGCCGTTGGGCTCAGGAAGAGGCTGGCCCCGGGAAGGAGGCGCAAGTACCCCTGCGAGGGGTACCCGTCAGACGCACTCGCCCGCGTGGCACCATGCGGCGAAGTTCGACAGTCTCTCCGCATCCGCGCGCTTGAGGCGGCGCAAGGTAGCCGCGTCCTCACGCACCCATCGGTGTTCCCTGGCGTGCTGGGGAGCGATCCGGCGCGCCACCTGCAACGACTCGAACGCCGCGTCCGGCCGCCCGGACCAGAGCTGTGCGCGGCCCAGTTCGATGTAGAAGCTGCTGCGCCGCTCGGCCGGCACGTCCTGTGGCGGCTTCCAGACGCGCGCCAGTTCCAGCGCCCGTTCGAGACGGGCGCCGCCGAGGCTGACGGCCACGGATACCTCGTGGATGCGGACGCTGTTCGGGCCGAAGGCCGTTCCGCCGTAGACACCCTCCGGTACCCGATCGCCGAGGGCACGTGCCTCGTCGAGGTGGGTCTCTGCCGCGTCCCCCTCGCCCGCTCGCCCGGCGATCACCGCGGCGCGCATGTGCAACGCGCCGCGCGCCGCGAGAGCGGACGGCCTCGTGTCCCGGGGAAGTCCCTCCAAGGCTCCCGCGAGCGCACGAAATCCGGCCGCGTGCGCCTTGGAGGCGAAGAACGTCTCCGTTCGCACATACGCCACTGTCGCGTCCACAAGGGGGTCATCAGCATGGCGTGCGGCCCACCGCATGAGATCGATCAGCCGCGCGGAGAGGTCCGTCGCCCCGTACTTGAACGCCACGGCGTCCGCGGCCCGGCAAGCGTCCACCAGGAGTCTGGCCACCGCGGGGCGGTGGTGTGGTGGCGCGGTCCGGAGCGCGCGACACAGTTCGGTGAGAAGAGCTGGAGCGGCGCGGGAGATCCGGACGTACTGTGCGCTGAGACGGTGCGTGACCATTGAGGCGACAGCCCCATGGAGAGCTGCCGGTTCGCGGCACGGTCCGTCTTCCGGGTCCTCGTACGTCGCGAGCACCGCGGACAGGGACGGTATGGCTTGGTGCACGCGGTCATCGGGACGTTCCCGGTTCGGAAGCAGCCGGGCGGGATCGTGGCCGAGAGCCATCGCCACGGCATCAAGTAAGCAGTCGGAGACCCCGCGTTCGCCCCGTTCGATCTTCCGCAGAGTGCCGAGGGCGATGCCGGCGGCGCGGGCCAGTTCGGCTTGGGTGAGGCCGGCGATACGGCGTTCATAGGCGATGCGGGGGCCTACCCCGCTGTACACGATGCTGGGCATGCTCGCTCCGTTCGGTACGGCCGCTCCGAACCGTACCCGCGCAGTCACGCACCGGTTCCGCAAACAGCCCTGCCCGTACCCGGCAGGCGGAGCCGTCGAGTTGACTCACCGGGGCACGAGCACGTCCACCAACTCGGCGAGGCTGCCGACCCGCCAGTCCGCGGCCGAGGCTTTCGCGTCTTCCGCCCACAGGTGCCCCCATGGCCCCCGGCGCAGGTGTGCTGTGCGCAGGCCGGCAGCGCGCGCCGGAACCATGTCGTTCTGCGGGTGATCGCCGACGTACAGCACCTCGCCCGCTTCGACCCCGGCCAGTTCCACGGTGCGGGCGAAGAAGTCCGGGTCCGGCTTGGCCACTCCCCATTCCCCGGACACGGCCACGGCGTCCACCGGCAGGTCGAGGGCGCGCAGGAGATCACCGGCCCGCCGGGTCTGGTTGCCTGCCACCACCACGCGCATTCCGGAATCGCGGAGCGCGGCCAGGGACGACCGGACGTCGGGGTACAGATCGGTCTCATCCAGGAACTCGCCCAGGCCGGCCCGCTCCATCGCTGCCCGCTCCGCCTCGACGTCGATACCCGGCCGGACGAGCCGAAGCGCCTCGGCGTTGTCCCGTCCCTGTGCCACCACCGCGCCGACCAAGGCGGACAGCGTGTGCCGGCCGACGCCGAGCCAGTCGGCCCACGCGCCCCATCCGCGGTCGTCTCTGATCAGGGTTTCGCCGACATCGAACGCGACAGCACGGATCATGCGGGCAGCCTACGGTGGCCCGCTACGGTCGACAGAGGCGCCCTGGCCCGCTCCGCGACGCCTTGACGTTCACGTGTGTGGCCGGTCATCGCAGCGCGCGGTGTGTGACCGTGAGCGCCGTGCGTGCGGTGGCGGGCCGAGCGACGAAGAGCGCGAAGAAGACGAAGAGCCCGCCCCACCAGGACAGGTGGCGGAACGGGCCCTTCGGCTCGCGCGGCCCCGGAGGGCCGTATCGGGCGGGCGGTTACGCGGCCCTCGCCAGGCTCAGCAGCCGCCGCTCGGCCACCGCCTTGCGCGTGGCGTAGAGGGTGATCGACGCCGCGCCGGCCATCGCGGCCAGGCCGAGCAGGACGGTGCCCTGCCAGCCGGCGGCGCGGAAGGCGACCGCGCCGAGGGCGCCGCCCAGGCTGCTGCCGATGTAGTACGCGCACTGGTAGAGCGCGGACGCCTGTGCGCGGGCGGTCTTCGCGGTGCGGCTGACCGAGGACGAGGCGACCGCGTGGCCCGCGAAGAAGCCGGCGGTGATCAGCACCAGGCCCGCGAGCACCGCGGCGACCGAGGCGGCCAGGGTGAGCAGCAGACCGGTGGAGGTGGTGCCGACGGCCAGGTAGAGGGCGCCGCGGCGGCCCATCCGGCCGACCAGCGTGCCGGCCGCGGCCGAGGAGACCGTACCGACCAGGTAGACGATGAAGATCGAGCCGACGATGCCCTGCGGCAGGTTGAACGGCGCGGCGACCAGGCGGTAGCCGATCACCGTGTAGACCGCGCCGAAGACGGTCATGAACAGGGCGCCGATGCCGTAGAGGCGGCGCAGCAGCGGGTCGGAGAGGTGGCCGCCCAGCGTGCGGGCCAGCGTCCGCGGGCCGACCGAACGCGCCGCGAAGTGGCGGGCCTTGGGCACCAGCAGCCGGAACGCCACCGCGCACACCACGGCCAGTGCGCCCACCGCGCCGAGCGCGGCCCGCCAGCCCCACGCCTGCGCGACCCAGCCGGTCAGGATCCGCCCGGACATCCCGCCGATGCTGTTGCCGGCCACGAACAGGCCGATCGCCCCGACCAGCGCCTTGGCGCGTACCTCCTCCGCCAGGAACGCCATCGCCGACGCGGGCAGCCCGGCCAGCGCGACGCCCTGCACGGCGCGCAGCGCGATCAGTACGCCGAGGGTCGGCGCGAACGGGACCAGCAGCGCGATCAGTGCGGCGACGGAGAGCGAGGCCGTCATCAGCGTGCGGCGGCCGAAGCGCTCGGAGACCGCGCTCAGCGGGATCACGCCCAGCGCCAGACCGAAGGTGGCCGCCGAGACGGTCCAACTGGCCTGGTCGGGGGAGACGTTGAGGTCGCCGGAGATGGCGGGCAGCAGCGCCTGGGTGGAGTAGAGGAGGGCGAAGGTGGCCACTCCGGCGGCGAAGAGGGCGAGGCTCATCCGGCGGTAGCCGGGGCCGCCCGGCCGCAGCTTGTCCGACTCGGGGTCGGGGGCGGCGGCGATGGAGGAGGTGTCGGTGGACGACTGGGGAGAGGCGGCCGCACGGTCGGTGACGGACGCCCCGGTATCAGCGGGAGGCATACGTCGAACGTAGGCCCCCCCTACTTCATGCGTCCAATGCATGGAAACGCCATAATCGATGCCGTGCCACATGACCGCAGCTCACAACCGCCTCTGTTGCAAGCTCGCAACACAAAACACACTCCGGAGCGCCTGCGCGGCGCTCCGCCCGAGGGCCCGGAGCCCGCCGAGCTGGGCCCGGGCTCCTGGGCGCTGGCGCTCGCCCCGCGGCTCGCCCAGTTCGCCGCCGTCGCCCGGCACGAGCACGTCACCCGCGCCGCACACGAACTCGGCATGCCACAGCCCACCCTCAGCCGCGCCATCGTCCGGCTGGAGAGCGACCTCGGCGTCGCGCTCTTCGCCCGGCACGGCCGCACCCTCTCCCTCACCCCGGCCGGCCGCGGCTTCCTCGCCGCCGCCGAGCGCGCCCTCACCGACCTGGAGCGGGCCACCGACTCCGTCCGCGCCGACGCCGACCCGGCCGCCGGGAAGGTCGCCTTCGGCTTTCTGCACACGCTCGGCCCGGAGACCGTCCCCGGCCTGATCCGCAGCTTCCGCGCCGACCACCCGGGGGTCCGCTTCCAGCTCGTCCAGAACTACGGCGAGGCGATGATCGAACGGCTGCGGGCCGGCGACCTCGACCTCTGCCTGACCTCCCCGGTCCCCGACTACCCGGACCTGGTCGCCCGCCGGCTCGACGAGCAGAAGCTCCGCCTCGTCGTCCCGGACGACCACCCGCTGGCCGCCCGCAAGCGCATCCGGCTCGCGGAGGCCGCCGGCGAACTCTTCGTCACCCTCGAACCGGGCTACGGCCTGCGCCGGATCACCGACGCGCTGTGCGCCGAGGCCGGGTTCACCCCGCGCATCGCGTTCGAGGGCGAGGAGGCCGAGACCTTGCGCGGCCTGGTCGCGGCCGGCCTGGGCGTGGCCCTGCTGCCGCCGCCCGCGGTGCCCCGGCCCGGCGTCGCCGAACTGACCGTGACCGCCCCGCGCGCCGTCCGGGAGATCGGCGTGGCGTGGCTGGACGGCCATCCGGATGCTCCGCCGGTGGCCGCGTTCAAGAAGTTCCTGCTGAGCCGGCGGGGACGGCTGCTGCCCCGCTGAGGGCCGCCGCCCTACCGCTCAGTACCGCAGCGACCGCCCGAACCCCGACGCCAGCGGCATCCGCAGCCCCAGGGGCGGCGGGGCGGCCAGGGCGTCCTTCACCGGCCGGGCGAAGTTCCGGGTGAACAGTGAACCGAGCATGAAGTCCGCGGCCAGCGCCCAGACTTCGGAGCGGTGCTGGTGCAGCGAGTGGCCGTCGGAGTGCACCTCGAAGCGGCAGGTGTCGCGATTGACCTTCTTGGCCCGCTCGGCGTAGCGGTAGGAGAGTTCGGGGTCGACCCGCTCGTCGTTGGTGCCGTGCACCAGCAGTACCTGCCGGCCGATGAGCTGCTTGACCGGGTCGGGATCGACGTCGTCCCGGCGCGGGTCGGGCAGCCAAGGGGCTATCGCCAGGACGGAGTTGACGGCCGGGTGGCCGGCGGCGTGCAGCGCGGCGCGGGCGCCCATGCCGGTGCCGACCAGCGCCACCGGGACGTCGCCGTAGCGCCGTACCACCTCCTCCAGCGCCCAGGAGGCGTCCCGCGCCGGATGCGCGGCGGCGCCGTTCCAGCCGCGGCAGCGGTAGTGCACTACGTGGGCCGTCAGCCCCTCGGGCCGGCCGGCCCTCGCCAGCCGGGCCGCCAGCGGGCGCACCGCGAGCGCCGGCACCGGTGACGGCCGCCGCAGCCCGGTCGGCCCGCCCCCGGGCAATAAGAGAGCGACACCGCTCACCGCCTTTTCCGTCCCCGCCGATCCCAGTGGTTTTCCCAGCCGGGCCTCGCGCACCGGTAGCGCTTGCTGAGCCATGCCGAGAACGATGACAGAAGGCGGCGCACTGTCCACCCTGTGGACGGGTCACTGTTACGTATCGTTCGGTCTGATCTACGCGCGTAGGGGCTAGAGTGCGGCAATGACGAGCGAGACGAGTAACCTGCCGACCGCCGAACAGATCCTCCGCGCCCCCAAGGTCCTGCTCCACGACCACCTCGACGGCGGGCTGCGCCCCGGTACCGTCGTCGACCTGGCCGGCGAGAACGGATACCCCGGCCTCCCCGAAACCGACCCGGAGAAGCTCGGGATCTGGTTCCGCGAGGCCGCCGACTCCGGCTCGCTGGAGCGCTACCTGGAGACCTTCGCGCACACCTGTGCCGTCATGCAGACCCGCGAGGCGCTGACCCGGGTCGCCGCCGAGTGCGCCGAGGACCTGGCCGCCGACGGCGTCGTCTACGCCGAGGTGCGCTACGCCCCCGAACAGCACCTGGAGCAGGGCCTCAGCCTCGAAGAGGTCGTCGAGGCCGTCAACGACGGCTTCCGGGAGGGCGAGCGGCGCGCCCGCGAGAACGGCCACCGCATCCGCGTCGGCGCCCTGCTCACCGCCATGCGGCACGCCGCCCGCGCCCTGGAGATCGCCGAACTCGCCAACCGCTACCGCGACTCGGGCGTCGTCGGCTTCGACATCGCGGGCGCCGAGGCCGGCTACCCGCCCACCCGCCACCTCGACGCCTTCGAATACCTCAAGCGGGAGAACAACCACTTCACCATCCACGCCGGTGAAGCCTTCGGCCTGCCCTCCATCTGGCAGGCGCTCCAGTGGTGCGGCGCCGACCGCCTCGGCCACGGCGTCCGCATCATCGACGACATCGAGGTCGGTGAGGACGGCTCCGTCGCCCTCGGCCGGCTCGCCTCGTACGTCCGCGACAAGCGCATCCCGCTGGAGATGTGCCCCACCTCCAACCTCCAGACCGGCGCCGCCACTTCCTATGCGGAGCACCCCATCGGCCTGCTGCGCCGGCTGCAGTTCCGCCTCACGGTCAACACCGACAACCGCCTGATGAGCGGCACCAGCATGTCGCGGGAATTCGAGCACCTGGTGAAGACATTCCGCTACACCCTCGACGACATGCAGTGGTTCACGGTCAATGCCATGAAGTCGGCCTTCATTCCTTTCGATGAACGTCTGGCCATGATCAATGACGTCATCAAGCCCGGATATGCGGAACTCCGGTCCGAGTGGCTGTTTCGCCAGAGCGCCACAAGTCCCCTTGCCAACAAGGGATCTGACGCTGAGTGAGTGATCAGGAAAAAGACTTAGCGCAACGGCCGGTGGATTGTCCACCGGCCGTTTTTTCGGCGGTGGCGGCTGTTTGCGGCGGTGGTGGCGCAATCACTAGGTTTCTTAGCCGGTCAAGCCCCCATCACGAGGACGTAATTCGATGAAGCAGACTGTCAAGACTCTTGGTGCCGTCGCGCTCGGCGCCGTCTTCGCCGCCACCGCCGCGGGCGCTGCCTCCGCCGCCCCGGTCGGCAACTCGATCGACACCAGCGGGGTGCTGCACAGCCTGTCGGGCACCCAGACCGTCGCCGGAGCCGGCCACGTCAAGAAGGGCGGCAACCCCATCCGGACCCACGTCACCCCCCAGGGCAACCAGATCGTCGGTCTGCCCGTCGCGGCCCCCGACCTCCCCCTGAACTGAGCAGCCGACCGGCCGGCTCCCCCGTCCCCTAGGGGACGCCCCCGCTGCGCCCCGTTCCGTACGTCGCATTCCGTACGGAGCGGGGCGCGGTCATGTCCCGGGGGATCTCGGGGCTACCACGCCGCGGCACCGCTCGCCCGGTCCTCCGAGGGGAGGAGCACCCAGAGCGCCAGATAGACCAGGAACTGCGGACCGGGGAGCAGGCACGAGAGCAGGAAGAGCACCCGCATCGTGGCCGGGCGGGTGCCGAAGCGGCGGGCGAGGCCGGCGCAGACACCGGCGATCATGCGGTTGTCGGTGGGGCGGACCAGTGCGGCGGCCATGGGGCTGCTCCTTCTCGACGCCCTCTTCGACGCTCTTCTCGGCGTCCTTCTCGGCGTCCTTCTCGGCGGATGCGGGGCGATCGCCCCGCATGCCTCAAAGCTAGGTTCGGCCGCCGGAGAAGACGTCAGCCTGCGGGGCCAGACCGACCCTGGAGATCTTCGGGGTCGCACCCCTGGGGTGCTCGTACCGGCGGCGGAGACGGGACCGCGCCCCGGGGACGACGGCCAGGTGGGCCAGTGCCACCCCCAGGGTGCTCAGCAGCGCGGTGTCGATGTCCGGGACCTGCCCCGGCACCCCGGACTGGAGCACCTCGATGGCCAGCGCGATCATCGCTCCGGCGAAGACGGTACGGGCCAGGGACCCCAGCGGGGAAACGTTCAACCGGCCGCCCGCCAGTGGCAGCAGCACCCCCAGCGGCGCCAGCAGCAGCACCGAACCGCCCAGGTGCCACACCGCCTGCCACGTACCGCGCGCCAGCTCGGCGTGGATCGACGCCAGCGGCTCCAGATTCGGCGCCGGCACCCACGGCACCGTACGAGGACGCAGCATCAGCCAGCAGACGATCAGCAGATGCACCACAAGGAGGAGGATTCCGGTGGCGCGCAAACGGGGGGCGACGGTGCCGCCAGGGCCATGACGCTGCACACAGGCCAGGACGCCGGTAGCGGGGGCCGCGGTTCCGCCGCCCGGAGAGGCCGGGCTCGGCCGGACGAACGGCCCGGCCGTACAGGGGCCCCGAACGCCGCCGGGCCCCTCGGCGCGGCGCCGCTCAGCTCTGCTCGGACAGCGGATCGCCCCAGCCCGTCCGCTGCGCGATGTCCGGATTGGTCAGCACGTCCGCCGAGCAGTCGTAGCGGTGCGGCGCACCCGCACCCGGGCCGCCCAGCAGCGCCGCGTGCGTCCGGCCCAGCGCACTGCTCGCCCCGTACGTGCACACCAGCTGCGCCAGCGCGAACGACGGCAGATCGTCCGGCTGCACCGACAGCCGCAGCGCCTCCTCCGGATCGCCGGACCGCGGCCCGTCGACCCGCAGTTCCCTGGGCAGCACCGTGCTGAACCCGGCCCTGACCTCCTCGGGCAGCGGCTGCCGCTGCAACTCGGCGAGCAGTGTCCGGGCCGACATCAGCCGGACCTCCGCCGCCGTGGTCCCCTTGGGCGGCGGCACCATCCGCTCCACCTGGGCCAGCGCCGAACCGCACACCAGGTAGACCGAGACCTGCACCGCGGCGGTCGCGCCCGGCTCCGGCTCGGCGGCCGGGGCCTTGCAGCTCACCCGCGACGGCGCCCCGCCCGCGTCGACCGGCACGGACGTCCCGCGGATCCCGCAGCCCGCAGCGGCCAGGGCCAGTGCCGTGAGCGCCGCGGTGCGCCGCCACGTCCCGGGCCGGATGCACACCGTCATCGCCCGCCCTCCGCGCCCTCGTCGCCACCGCCGGACGTCCCGCCGTCCGCCCGCTGTGCGCCCTCGGACAGCCGGGAGGCGTCCATCGGCAGCCGCAGGGTGAACACCGCGCCGCCCTCGGGGTGATTGGCCGCGGTGATCTCCCCGCCGTGGATGTGCGCGTTCTCCAGCGCGATCGACAGGCCCAGACCGCTGCCCTCCGACCGCGGCCGGGACGCGCTCGCCTTGTAGAAGCGGTCGAAGACGTGCGGCAGGACCTCCTCCGGGATGCCCGGACCGTGGTCCCGCACCCGGATCACCAGCCGCCCTCCCTCGTCCGCCGCGCCCTCGTCCGCCGCGCCCTCGGGCGGCTCCGCGCGCTCCCCGGCCTCCGCGCGCTCCGCGGTGTCCGGACGCTCCTCGGGCTCGGTACGCACCGACACCCGTACCGGCGAGCCGCCGTGCTTGAGGGCGTTGCCGATCAGATTCGCCAGGATCACATCCAGCCGCCGCGGGTCCAGGCGGGCCATGACGCCGCGGTCGGCGTCCAGGTCCACCGCGTCCAGCCAGGCCCGCGCGTCGATACAGGCGGTCACCTGGTCGGCGACGTCGACGTCGTCCAGCACCAGCCGGGCCGTCCCCGCGTCGAAGCGGGTGACCTCCATGAGGTTCTCGACGAGATCGTTCAGCCGCCGGGTCTCGCTGACCACCAGCTGCACGGCCGGCGCGATCATCGGGTCGAGGGAGTCCGCCTCCTCCTCCAGCACCTCGCTGACCGCGGTGATCGCGGTCAGCGGGGTGCGCAGCTCGTGCGACATGTCCGCGACGAACCGGCGGGACGCCGCCTCCCGTGCGCTCAGCTCCTCGACGCGCTGCTCCAGCCGCTCCGCCGTGCGGTTGAACGTCCGCGACAGATCCGCCAGTTCGTCCGTGCCGGTCACCCGAAGCCGGGTGTCCAGCCGCCCTTCGCCCAGCTGCCGCGCCGCGTACCCCAGCCGCTGCACGGGCCGCAGCACGGTCGTCGCGGCGGCCTGCGCCAGCAGCGCCGAGCCGACCAGCGCCAGCGCCGTCGCGATCCCCAGGGACCAGGCCAGCGAGGTGAGGTCCTGCCGCTCGGTGGCCAGCGACTTCATCATGTAGCCGGTCGGCCCGCCGCCGATCACCTTCGCCCCGGCGACGAGGTACGGGACGTCCTCGACCTCGTTGCGCTGCCAGTACAGATGGTGCGCGAAGTGGTTGGACTCGTCGACCGGGCGCACCTGGTCGACCGCGTTGCGCAGCGACTGCGGGACGGTCCTGAGCGTCAGCAGGTCCTTGTTGGTGGTGGCCGCGCACTCCTTGCCCTCGCGGTCCAGCCCGATCAGCAGCACCGTGTAGTTCTGCGGACCGGCCGCCATCTGCCGTGCGGCGTCCTGGAGTTCGGAGCACCGCGGGCGCAGCGGCAGCGACCGCGTACTGTCCTCCAGCGACTTGCGGAAGTCCTTGAGGACGGCGTTCTGGGTACGGTCCAGGACCGTGTTGCGGTTGAGCCAGTACGCGATCCCGGACGCCGAGACCGCCGCCGTCAGCGCGACCAGCGCGAACACCACGACCAGCCGCAGCCGCAGGCTCGTCCAGCGCAGCAGCCCGGCGGCCCGGCGCAGCAGCCGGGTGGCCCGGCGGCCGGAACCGGAACCGCCTCCGGCAGCCGCCTGGCCCGAAGCGCCGCTGTCCGCCGCCGTGCCCGGCGTGCCGTCGTCTCCCCGGGAGCGTTCCGTCACTGCGGGGTGTCCAGTCGGTAGCCGACGCCGCGGACCGTGCGGATCAGCGTCGGCGAGGACGGGACGTCCTCCACCTTCGCGCGCAGCCGCTGCACACAGGCGTCCACCAGCCGCGAGTCGCCGAGGTAGTCGTGCTCCCACACCAGCCGCAGCAGCTGCTGCCGGGACAGCGCCTGACCGGGCCGGCGGCTGAGCTCCAGCAGCAACCGCAGCTCGGTCGGCGTCAGTTGCAGATCCTCGCCGTTCTTGGTGACGGTCATCGCCGAGCGGTCGATCACCAGCGAACCGAACGTCGCCGAATCGCTGGACTCGCGCTCACCGCGGCGCAGCACGGCCCGGATCCGGGCGTCCAGCACCCGCCCCTGCACCGGCTTGACCACATAGTCGTCCGCACCGGACTCCAGCCCCACCACCACGTCGATGTCGTCGTTGCGTGCGGTGAGCAGGATGATGGGCAGCTGGTCCGTACGCCGGATCCGCCGGCACACCTCGAAACCGTCGATGCCCGGCAGCATCACGTCCAGCACGATCAGGTCCGGCCGCTGCTCGCGCAGCAGTTTCAGGCCGTCCTCGCCCGTCGCCGCGGTCACCACACGGTGACCCTGGCGGGACAGCGAGAGTTCGAGGGCCGTGCGGATGGCGTCGTCGTCCTCGATCAGCAACAGGAAAGGCACGCAGCCATTCTGGCCCATGGCACGGCGGGAGATCGACCGGTGCCGCGCTGCCACACCCGGCCCGCCCGGATGACGGAGCACGCCGCACCGTCACCGGCCCTGTGACACGTCTGTGACAGTCGGCGGACACCCCGATGAAACTGGCTTGGCAGTCTTTTGGGCATCCGGAAGAGATCAACACCCGCAACGGGCGAGATCAGCGCCGGGACACACCGAACGAACTGGCTCAACCGACGGGGGGCGCGAGATGAACACACTGCACGGCACCACTTCCAGCGCAGTTATCACGCGGCTCCACGATGTCGTGCGGGCCGGCGAGAAGTCCGGTGCTGTGGGCGGGCGGGGGTGCGCTCGCGGCACCGGGCGTCAACGGCCGCCGTACATGGTGGCCATTGACGCGACGATGGTGCACAACGGGTCCAACGGGGGAAACGGGGGCCAGGAGAGCGCCAACGGGGGAGCGGAGTACAGGGAGACGGGGGACCGGCGCACCGCGGCGGAGGCGGCCGAGGCCGAAGCGGCCTTCACCGCCTACGTCCAGGAGCGCCGCGCCTCCCTGTACGCCACCGCGTACCACCTGACCGGTGACCGCTACGAGGCCGAGGACCTGCTGCAGAGCGCGCTGTTCTCGACCTACCGGGCGTGGGACCGGATCAGCGACAAGGCGGCGGTCGGCGGCTATCTGCGGCGCACCATGACCAACCTGCACATCAGCGCCTGGCGCCGCCGCAAGCTCAACGAGTACCCGACCGAGGAACTGCCCGAGACCGCCGGCGACGTGGACGCGATGCGGGGCACCGAGCTGCGCGCCGTCCTGTGGCAGGCGCTGGCCCGGCTGCCGGAGGCGCAGCGCACCATGCTGGTGTTGCGCTACTACGAAGGCCGCACGGACCCGGAGATCGCGGACATCCTCAACATCAGCGTCGGCACGGTCAAGTCCAGCATCTGGCGCTCGCTGCGCCGGCTGCGCGAGGACGAGGTCCTCAGCTTCGGCCGTGACGAGGAGGAGTCCTTCGGCGAACTGGTCGCCTGAGGACGGGGGGGGAACGCCCGAGGGGGCGGAAGAACCCGAGGGGGATCCGGGGGGAGAGCCCGAGGGGGAACACGGGGGAAGCAGGGGGGACACGGGGGAAACGAGCGGGTTCGGGCGGCCGGGGGGTCTGCCCGAACCCGCTCTCCCGTTTCTGCCGCAGACCGCAGACCGCAGACCGCAGACCGCAGACCGCCGACCCCGGCCACGCCAACCGCCGTACGGCTCAGGACCGTACGGCCGTCCCGACCGGGTCCGCGGAGCGCGCCGCCGCTATCCGTTCCAGCGCCTCGGGCCTCGCGCACGCGTACGCGCCCAGCGAGGTGTGCCGGGCCACGATCGTCCGCTCGCCGCGCAGCAGCCGCAGTCCGCGGCGCACCAGATACGGCGCCGGCTTGCGGCCCTCGCGCAGATCCCGCAGCAGCCGCCGGCGGAAGGTCGTCGTGGGGCGCCCGCGCAGGCACAGCGCGTCGGCCAGCACGCCCGCCGCCCGGCAGCGGTCGATGACGTCGGCGGCGAAGATGCCCTCGGCGATGAACAGCGGAGCCCCGTCGAGCGCCAGCCGCGACGAGCCCACCCGGGCGCTGACCGAAATGTCGTACACCGGAACCGCGGTGCGTCCCGTGCGGCACAGCTCCTCGATGGCCGCGACCGCGGCGCTCGCGTCCCAGGAGAGCGGTGAGTCCCAGTCGGCGCCGCCGCCGTCCGGCAGCTGCGGCAGCGTCGGGTCCGTGCCCTCCTTGTAGAAGTCGTCGAGGTTCAGCACGGGCAGGCCGGTCAGCGCGGCCAGGGAGGTCTTCCCGGAGCCGGACGGACCGGTCAGCAGCACGACAAGGGCGACGGGGGGCCGGGCGGGCGGGTGGGAGGTCACGGGTCACCATTGTCGGGCATTGCGCCGTGGGGGGTACCCCTGGCGCGCGAGGTGGAACGGCCGCCACCGGTCAACTACGCTACGCAGTCAATCGATTACGCAGTGCCGACTGCCCGGGTGCCGTCCGACTGTGTGACCGGTGGAGACTCTGGCTTTCCGATTCACAGGCAGGTGGCAGATGCCCTCCCACGCACGTCCCAACCCCAGCCGTGTCCCGCGCGGTGTACTGCGCGCCGGACTGGTGATCTCCGCGGCCGGCGCCGCGATGGCGGGTGGTGCCGCGGCGAGCGCCGCCCCCGCACACGGTCCCGCGCACGGTACCGCGGCCCCCCGGCTGTCCCGGTCGGACTCCAGCGGCACGTCGCTGGGCGCCGCGCTCAAGTACGGCTCGCGCGGCGGCCTCGGCCCCGTCAAGGACATCCGGCTGGACCCGATGAACAACACCGGCGTCGATCCGCTGGCCAACGGTGTCGGCACCCAGGTCGCCGACTTCAAGCCGATGAGCACGACGCAGGTGACGGGCCCGGTGACGAACGGCGGCACGCTGCGGACGCTGCCGGTGACCGGTCTGGTGATGCGGACCCTGCCCGGCTGACGCACCGCCGGCGGACCCGCACAACGGCGCGGGACCCCACCCCTGTCGGGTGGGGTCCCGCGCCGTTCGCCGTACCGGGACCCGGTCCGCCGCAGACCGGTCAGACGCCCATCGGGTGCCAGACCGTCTTCGTCTCCAGGAAGGCCAGCAGCCGCTCCGTGCCCGGCTCCGCCGTCCAGTCGGCGGCCCGCGGACGCAGCACCCGCTTGAGGTTGTCGGCCGCCGCGGTCTCCAGCTCCCCGGCCAGTTCGGCGCCGGCGCCCGTGAGGTCGATGGCGTTGACGTCCTGGTGGGCGGCGAGCGGAGCGGCCAGCTCCGCCGTGCGGCCCGAGAGGAGGTTGACCACACCGCCCGGCAGGTCGGAGGTGGCCAGCACCTCGGCCAGCGACAGCGCCGGCAGCGGGGCCTTCTCCGAGGCCACCACCACGGCCGTGTTGCCGGTGACGATCGCCGGGGCGATCACCGAGACCAGGCCCAGGAACGACGACTCCTGCGGGGCCAGCACGGCGACCACACCGGTCGGCTCCGGGGCGGACAGGTTGAAGTACGGGCCCGCGACCGGGTTCGCCGAGCCGGCGATCTGGGTGACCTTGTCGGACCAGCCCGCGTACCAGACCCAGCGGTCGATCGCCGCGTCCACCTGCGCCGCGGCCTTCGCCTTCGACAGCCCCTCGGCGTCCGCCACTTCGGCGGTGAACTGGTCCCGGCGGCCCTCCAGCATCTCCGCGGTGCGGTAGAGGATCTGGCCGCGGTTGTACGCGGTGGCGCCCGACCAGCCGCCGAACGCCTTGCGGGCGGCGACCACCGCGTCCCGTGCGTCCTTGCGGGAGGCCAGCGGGGCGTTGGCGAGCCAGTTGTCCTTTGCGTCGGTCACCTCGTACACCCGCCCGCTCTCGGACCGGGGGAACTTGCCCCCGACGTACAGCTTGTAGGTCTTGAGAACGCTCAGGCGATCAGACATTGAGGTACGCCTCCAGACCGTGCCGGCCGCCCTCGCGGCCGAAACCCGACTCCTTGTAGCCGCCGAACGGCGAGGCCGGATCGAACTTGTTGAACGTGTTGGACCAGATGACGCCCGCGCGCAGCTTGCTCGCCATCCACAGCATCCGCGAGCCCTTCTCGGTCCAGATGCCCGCCGACAGGCCGTACGGCGTGTTGTTGGCCTTCTCCACGGCCTCCTCCGGCGTACGGAAGGTCAGCACGGACAGCACCGGGCCGAAGACCTCCTCGCGGGCGATCCGGTGGGCCTGGGTGACGCCGGTGAACAGCGTCGGCGCGAACCAGTAGCCGGAGCCCGGCAGTTCGCACGCCGGGGACCAGCGCTCGGCGCCCTCGGCCTCGCCCGCGTCGGCCAGCTCGGTGATCCGGGCCAGCTGCTCGGCCGAGTTGATCGCGCCGATGTCGGTGTTCTTGTCGAGCGGGTCGCCGACCCGGAGGGTGGCCATCCGCCGCTTCAGCGCGTCCAGCAGCTCGTCCTGGACCGACTCCTGGACCAGCAGCCGCGAACCGGCGCAGCAGACGTGGCCCTGGTTGAAGAAGATGCCGTTGACGATGCCCTCGACAGCCTGGTCGAGCGGCGCGTCGTCGAAGACGATGTTGGCCGCCTTGCCGCCCAGTTCGAGGGTGAGCCGCTTGTCCGTACCGGCGACCGTGCGGGCGATCGCCTTGCCGACCTCGGTGGAGCCGGTGAAGGCGACCTTGTCGATGCCGGGGTGGGCCACCAGCGCGGCGCCGGTGGAGCCGTCACCGGTGACGATGTTGACGACACCCTTGGGAAGGCCCGCCTGGCGGCAGATGTCCGCGAAGAACAGCGCGGACAGCGGGGTGGTCTCGGCGGGCTTGAGGACGACGGTGTTGCCGCAGGCCAGCGCCGGGGCGACCTTCCACGCCAGCATCAGGAGCGGGAAGTTCCACGGGATGACCTGGCCCGCCACGCCCAGTGGCCTGGGGTCCGGACCGAAGCCGGCATGGCCCAGCTTGTCCGCCCAGCCCGCGTAGTAGAAGAAGTGCGCGGCCACCAGCGGCAGGTCGGCGTCCCGCGACTCGCGGATCGGCTTGCCGTTGTCCAGCGTCTCCAGGACGGCCAGTTCGCGCGAGCGCTCCTGGATGATCCGGGCGATCCGGAAGAGGTACTTGGCGCGCTCGGCGCCGGGCAGCGCGGACCACTTCCCGAACGCGGTGCGGGCGGCCTTCACGGCCCGGTCGACGTCGTCGGCGGTGCCCTGGGTGTACTCGGCCAGCACCTCTTCGGTGGCCGGCGAGACGGTCTTGCGCAGGTCGCCGCCGGTGCCCTCGGTGAACTCGCCGTCGATGAACAGCCCGTAGGCCGGTGCCAGGTCGACGACCGCGCGGGACTCGGGCGCCGGTGCGTAGTCAAATGCTGAGCTCATAGCGGTTCAGTCCACCGTCACGTAGTCGGGGCCGGAGTAGCGGCCGGTGCTGAGCTTCTGGCGCTGCATCAGCAGGTCGTTGAGGAGGCTGGAGGCGCCGAAGCGGAACCAGTCGGCGCTCAGCCAGTCCTCGCCCACCGTCTCGTTGACCATCACCAGGTACTTGAGCGCGTCCTTGGTGGTCCGGATGCCGCCGGCCGGCTTCACGCCGACCTGGACGCCGGCCTGCGCGCGGAAGTCGCGGACGGCTTCGAGCATGAGGAGGGTGACCGGCGGCGTGGCGTTCACGGCCACCTTGCCCGTCGAGGTCTTGATGAAGTCGGCGCCCGCGAGCATCGCGAGCCAGGAGACCCGGCGGACGTTGTCGTACGTCTGCAGCTCGCCGGTCTCGAAGATCACCTTGAGGTGCGCGGCCGTCCCGTCGGGCCGTGCGCACGCCTCCTTGACGGCCTTGATCTCCTCGAAGACGTCCAGGTAGCGGCCGGAGAGGAAGGCGCCCCGGTCGATCACCATGTCGATCTCGTCGGCGCCGGCCGCCACCGCGTCCCGGGTGTCGGCCAGCTTGACCGGCAGCGCCGCCCGGCCCGCCGGGAAGGCGGTGGCGACGGACGCGACATGGATCCCGGAACCGGCCAGCGCCTCCTTGGCGGTGGCGACCATGTCCGGATAGACACAGATCGCCGCGACCTTGGGGACGGACCGGTCCGTGGGGTCCGGATGGATGCCCTTGGCGCACAGCGCCCGGACCTTGCCGGGGGTGTCCGCGCCTTCGAGCGTCGTCAGGTCGATCATCGAGATGGCCAGGTCGATGGCGTACGCCTTCGCCGTGGTCTTGATCGAACGGGTGCCGAGCGCGGCGGCGCGGGCCTGGAGCCCTACCGCGTCGACGCCGGGGAGTCCGTGCAGGAAACGGCGCAGCGCTCCGTCGGAGGCGGTCACATCCGCCATCGACGCCAGTCGCCCCGCGGCTTCGTTGCCGGATGCGGGTACTTCCGAAATGGCAGTGGGCATGGTCACGAGGGGAGCATATCTACGCGCGTAGCGACATGCCAGCCCCCCGTCCCGACCGGAATGCGCGGCCGCCGGTGTACGGCCCCGGCGCGCCGCCATCGATGCGGTAACGCAATGACCGATGCCGTAACGCAATGTCCGCCATCCGGACAGTCGGGCAGAATCGGCGGCATGACGAGTCCGGACCGGTCCACCCCGTCCCAGCAGCAGTACGCGGAGCGCAGCTACCGCTCGCCCGCGGCCCTGGCCGGCGGCGCGCTGCTCCTCCTGCTCGGCCTCTGGCTCGGCGCCGACGCGGTGCTGCGCGGCACCGTCCACACCAAGCTCACCGCGGTCTTCGTCCTCCTCCTCGGTGTGCCGCTGGTCGTCGCCTTCACGCTGCGGCCCCTGGTCAGGGCGGGCGAGGACCGGCTGACGGTGCGCAACCCGTTCCGTACGATCACGCTGCCCTGGTCCGCCGTCGAGGAGCTGCGGGCGACCTTCTCCGCCGAGGTGTTCACCGGTGGCGGCAAGTACCAGCTCTGGGCCATCCCGGTCTCGCTGCGCCAGCGCAAGAAGGCCGCCCGGCAGCCGGCCCGCGGCGCGGGCCCGGCCCGGCCCCGCTTCGGTCTCCAGGCGGACGCCGGTCCGGCGCCGCGCGCGATGGCTGACCAGGCCCTGGAGGAGCTGCGCGAGATCAGGGAACGCGCGGCCCACCGCGAGAGCGCGCAGGGCGAACCGGAGGTGCGCTGGGCGTACGCGGTCATCGCGCCGAGCGTGGCCGGCGCGGTGGGGCTCGCGGTGATGCTGGCCCTGTAGCGGCGCCGGGCCCGCCGGCTACGGCGCGCCCGTGTACACCAGCATCATGTACGCGCCCACGTAGGCGGACGCCAACGCCGCACCGCCCAGCGCCAGTACGGCCGTCCGGCGCCGCGCCCGGACGATCCCGCGGGCCAGCGGCAGCAGCAGCGGGAAACCGGGCAGCAGGAAGCGGGCGCGCGGGAAGTACACCCCGCCGCTGCCCAGCACGATCGCCAGCAGTACACCGCTGAACACCAGCAGCGGCAGCGGCTGCCGGTCGGCCACGCACAGCACGTACAGCACGCCCGACCCGATCAGCACCAGCGAGATCACCACGTAGAACAGCTGCGGCCGGGCCTGGTAGCCGAGGATCGAGCGGAGCGAGCGCAGCGTCTCGACGCCGCCGTCCCACTCGTTGTGCCACATCTTCTGGACCGCGAAGTAGCCGTCGGCGCGGCCGAGTCGCAGCCCCACCCAGCCGACGTAGCCGAGCCAGCCGAGCGGCGCGAGGAGGGCCGCGGCGAGCAGCCGGGGGGCGGGTGCGGCGGCCGCCGCACCGCCGGGCCGCCGCCGGAGGGCGAGCAGCGCGCACAGCGAGACCGCCGCGGCGAGCGCGAGGCCGGTGGGGCGGGTCACGCCGGCGAGCAGCGCGAGGCCGCCGGCCGCGAGCCAGCGCCCCTTCAGCACCGCGTACAGCGACCAGGCGGCCAGCGCCGTGAACAGCGACTCCGTGTAGCCCATCCACTCGATCACGGCGACCGGGGCGGCGCCCCACAGGACCGCCAGGACGGTGCCGACCCGGCGCCCGTGGAGCCGGTCGCCGACCGCGAAGACCCCCCACGCCGCGAGCAGCGAGCAGCCGACGGCGATCAGCAGCCCGGCCGTCGCCCGGGAGCCGGGCGTGACCGCGGCGACGGCCTTGATGAGCACCGGGTAGAGAGGGAAGAAGGCGAGGTTGTTCTCGTGGAAGTCGTGGCCGAGGGTGTGCTCGTAGCCGTGGCCGGCGATGCCCAGGTACCAGCCCGAGTCCCACTGGGTGGCCAGCAGCGGCCACAGCCCGTGGTGCCGGGAGTGCGCCCACTTCATCAGGACGAGGGTCCCCAGGGCCCGGACGGCGGCGTAGCCGAGCAGCGCGGGCGTGGCTCTGCGGAGCGCCGCGGCCAGGGCGCCGGCCGTCTCGTGCCGCCGGGACGGCGGCGGCCCCGGGGGCGCCGGGGTGGCGGCCGGCGGGGGTGCGGTCGTGGGCACGGCGCAACTCCTGGAGGACGGGAACCGGGCACGGGGAACGTCCGGCTCCAGGGTTCCGCGCTCCGGCCCGCACCGTCGTGGAGAGCTGCGACAGGTGCAGTAGGGCTGTCACCCGTAAGGGCCGGGCTCGCGGGAGCCCGGCCCTCACTCAGTGCCTGTCCTGAGGGGTCGGGGTCGGACAGGCCGTACGGTGTGCGGCCGCTCAGATCCCGGCCGCCGCCGACACGTCCTTCTTGATGGCGGCCAGCGCCGCCGCGGCCGTCGTCCGGGCGCCGGGCAGCGCCGCCGCGTCGGCCACCGGCACCACGACCTCCAGGTAGCACTTGAGCTTGGGCTCGGTGCCGCTGGGCCGGACCACGACCCGGGCCGCCTCGATGCCGTCCGCCGGCGCGCCCGCCAGGTAGTAGCGCAGCCCGTCGGTCGGCGGGAGGGCGGCGCTGCCCTCGTTCAGGTCGTCCGCCCGGGTCACCGCCAGGCCGGCCAGCGCCGTAGGCGGCTGCTCGCGCAGCCGGCGCATCGCACCGGCGATCAGCGACAGGTCCTCGACCCGCACCGAGAGCTGGTCGGTGGCGTGCAGGCCGAACTCCACGGCCAGTTCGTCGAGGAGGTCGGCCAGGCCGCGCCCGGCCTGCTTCAGCTCCGCGGCCAGCTCGGTGATCAGCAGCGCGGCGGTGATGCCGTCCTTGTCGCGGACGCCCTCGGGGTCGACGCAGTAGCCCAGCGCCTCCTCGTAGGCGTAGCGCAGGCCGTCGGCGCGGGCCAGCCACTTGAAGCCGGTCAGCGTCTCCTCGTAGGGGAGCGAGGCGCCCGCCGCGATACGGGACATCAGCTGGGAGGAGACGATCGTCGTCGCGAACGTGCCCGTGGCGCCCTTGCGGACCAGGTGCGCGGCCAGCAGCGCGCCGACCTCGTCGCCGCGCAGCATCCGCCAGCCCTCCGGCGTACCGGGGGCGGGCACGGCGACGGCGCAGCGGTCCGCGTCCGGGTCGTTGGCGATGACGATGTCGACGCTGCCCGGGGCCCGGGAGCGGGCGGTGGCGAACGCGAGGTCCATCGCGCCCGGCTCCTCCGGGTTGGGGAAGGCGACCGTCGGGAAGTCCGGGTCGGGCTCGGCCTGTTCGGCGACGACCGCGGGGGCCGGGAAGCCGGCGCGCGCGAAGGCGGCGACCAGGGTGTCCCGGCCGACGCCGTGCATCGGCGTGTAGACGACGCCGATGTCCCGGGCCGACCCGGGCGTCAGCACCGCGTCCGTACGCTCCAGATAGGCGGTCAGCACGGCCTCGTCGAGGGTCTCCCAGCCCGCCTCCGGGCGCGGCACGTCGGCCAGCGACCGGACCGCGGCGATCCGCTCGGCGATCCCGGCGTCCGCGGGCGGCACGATCTGCGAGCCGTCGCCCAGGTAGACCTTGTAGCCGTTGTCCCGCGGCGGGTTGTGGCTGGCGGTCACCTCGACGCCGGCGACCGCGCCCAGGTGCCGGATGGCGAAGGCCAGCACGGGGGTGGGCAGCGGGCGGGGCAGGACCGCGGCGCGCAGACCCGCACCGACCATGACCGCGGCGGTGTCCCGCGCGAAGTCGGCGCTCTTGTAGCGGGCGTCGTAGCCGACGACGACGAGGCCATCCCCCTGCCCGCTGTCCTTCAGGTACGCCGCGAGCCCGGCCGCCGCCCGGATGACCACGGCGCGGTTCATCCGCATCGGACCGGCGCCCAGCTCGCCGCGCAGCCCGGCGGTGCCGAACTGGAGAGTGCCGGCGAACCGCCCCGCCAACTCGTCGAGATCCTCCGCCTCGATCAGCTTGGCGAGCTCGTCCCGGGTCTCCGGGTCGGGGTCCTCGGCCAGCCACGCCTGGGCCCGGCTGATCAGCTCCGCGGGAACGGTAGCCACGTGATGCTCCTGCCTGTGGATGCGTTGTGGGGGTTGCGTACGGTCCGGCCGGCCCCGCGGGCGGCGGCCGCCGGCCCGTGCCCGGCCCCCGCCGGCAGCTGGATTCTGCCGCCGCCGGAGGTCTCCGGGCCGGTTCCGGCTAGATCTTGGCGAGGACCTGGCCGAGCAGCGCGCCCATCCGGGTCGCGGAGTCGCGGCCGGCCTGGAGCACCTCTTCGTGGTTGAGCGGCTCGCCCGTCATGCCGGCGGCGAGGTTCGTCACCAGCGACAGGCCCAGCACCTCGGCGCCGGCCTCGCGGGCGGCGATGGCCTCCAGGACCGTGGACATGCCGACGAGGTCGGCGCCCAGGGTGCGGATCATCTTGATCTCGGCCGGGGTCTCGTAGTGCGGGCCGGGGAACTGGACGTAGACGCCCTCCTCCAGGCTCGGGTCGACCTCCTTGCACAGCGCGCGCAGCCGCGGCGAGTACAGGTCCGTCAGGTCGACGAAGTTCGCGCCGATGATGGGGGAGGTGGCGGTGAGGTTGAGGTGGTCGCTGATCAGGACCGGCTGGCCGGGGCGCATACCGTCGCGCAGGCCGCCGCAGCCGTTGGTGAGGACGACGGTCTTGCAGCCGGCGGCGACGGCGGTGCGGACGCCGTGCGCGACGGCGGCGACGCCGCGGCCCTCGTAGTAGTGGGTGCGGCCGAGGAAGACCAGGGCGCGCTTCTCGCCGATCCGGTACGAGCGGATCTTGCCGCCGTGGCCGGCGACGGCGGGCGGCGGGAAGCCGGGCAGCTCGGTGACGGGGAATTCGTGCTCGGGCGCGCCCAGGGCCTCGGCGGCCGGGGCCCAACCGGAGCCCATGACCAGGGCGACGTCGTGGCTCTCGGCGCCGGTGAGCTCGCGGAGGCGGGCGGCTGCGGCGTCGGCGGCGCCCTGCGGGTCGATGTCCGGGGTAACAGATGCGTTCACGCGGACGAGGGTAGCCGGTAATCCCCTACGCGCGTAGATGTCGGTGCCCACGGCGCTGGGAACGGGTGGTTGTGGCTTCTGCCAAACGGGGTGCGGCGCGGTGCGGTGCGCGAGGCGCAGACGGGCGCCCGGCCGGCGGGGCCGCACCCGGCCCCGGTCGGCGGCGGCGTCCGCGGGCCCGTCAGCAGGGCCGCTTGCGGATCTCCATCACATAGTCGTGCGGGGCGCCGGCGGACTCCGCGGCGTCGGCGATCTCGCCCAGGTAGCGGGCCGAGGGGAGGCCGCCCTCGTAGCCGTTGAGGACGTAGATCCAGGCGGCCTCGTCGCCGTCGAGGGTGTGCACCCGGACCCGCATGCGGCGGTAGATGTCCAGGCCGACGCCCTCCCAGCGGTCCATCGACTCCTCGTCCATCGGGGCGATGTCGTAGAGCGCGACGAAGAGCTGGGAGCCGGGGTCCTCGACGACCGTCGCCAGGGCGCCCTCCCAGCCCATCTGCTCGCCGCCGAACGTGAGCCGCCAGCCGTTGAGCCAGCCGGTGCCGCGCAGCGGCGAGTGCGGTGCGCGGCGGGACATCAGCCGCGCGTCGAGGTTGCCGGCGTACGCGGCGTAGAGCGACATGCTTCCGAGGGTACGGGAGGTTCCTCGATGGGCTCGTGGTACCGGAGGTTCGTACGACGGGGCTGTCGAGAGCACGGACCGGCGCCCGCCCGGCGGGGTCCGCGCCCCCGGGCGAGAGGTACGTACGGGCGTGCGGGACAATGGAGTACGTGACTCGGATCGTGATCATCGGTGGCGGACCCGGCGGATACGAAGCGGCCCTGGTGGGCGCCTCGCTCGGCGCGGAGGTGACCGTCGTCGACTGCGACGGTCTGGGTGGAGCGTCGGTGCTGACCGACTGCGTCCCGTCGAAGACCCTCATCGCCACGGCCGAGGTGATGACGAACTTCGACTCCTCGTACGAGGAGCTCGGCATCAGGGTCGAGGACGACACCCCCTACAAGGAGCGTCCGGCGCGGGTCGTCGGCGTCGACCTCGGCAAGGTCAACCGACGCGTGAAGCGGCTGGCGCTCGCCCAGTCGCACGACATCACCGCCTCCGTCACGCGGGCCGGCGGCCGGGTCATGCGCGGTCGCGGCCGGCTGGAGCCGGGCCAGGCGCCGGACGGCTCGCGGAAGGTCACGGTCACCGCCGCCGACGGCACGTCCGAGGCGCTGATCGCCGACGCCGTGCTGATCGCCACCGGCGCGCACCCGCGCGAGATCCCCGACGCGCTCCCCGACGGCGAGCGGATCCTGAACTGGACGCAGGTCTACGACCTCACGGAGCTGCCCGAGGAACTCATCGTGGTCGGCTCCGGTGTCACCGGAGCCGAGTTCGCCGGTGCCTACCAGGCGCTCGGCTCCCGCGTCACCCTCGTCTCCTCCCGCGACCGGGTGCTGCCGGGCGAGGACCCGGACGCCGCCGCCGTGCTGGAGGACGTCTTCCGCCGCCGCGGCATGAACGTCATGGCGCGCTCCCGCGCGCAGTCCGCCAAGCGGGTGGGCGACCGCGTCGAGGTCACCCTCGCGGACGGCCGGACGATCTCCGGTACGCACTGCCTGATGGCGGTCGGCTCCATCCCCAACACGGAGGGGATCGGACTGGAGGCGGCCGGGGTGAAGCTGAAGGACTCCGGCCACGTCTGGACCGACAAGGTCTCGCGGACCACGGCTCCCGGGGTGTACGCCGCGGGCGACTGCACCGGCGTCTTCGCGCTGGCGTCGGTCGCCGCCATGCAGGGGCGGATCGCGATGTACCACTTCCTCGGCGACGCGGTCACGCCGCTGAACCTCAAGACGGTCTCCGCGAACGTCTTCACCGATCCCGAGATCGCCACCGTCGGCTACTCCCAGGCCGACGTCGACGGCGGCGTGATCGACGCCCGGGTGGTCAAGCTCCCGCTGCTGCGCAACCCGCGCGCCAAGATGCAGGGCATCCGCGACGGCTTCGTGAAGCTGTTCTGCCGCCCCGGTACGGGCATCGTCGTCGGCGGCGTGGTCGTCTCGCCGCGCGCCAGTGAACTGATCCACCCGATCTCGATCGCGGTCGACAACAACCTGACCGTCGAGCAGATCGCCAGCGCCTTCACGGTCTACCCGTCGCTGTCCGGATCGATCGCCGAGGTCGCCCGCCAGCTCCACACCCGCAAGGCCGCCAGCGAGTAGGGACTGTCCGACCCCGACCCCCACCCCGACCCCGACCTCGGCCCGGCGAACCGGCCCCGGCGAACCGCCCGTACGGCGGGCAGCGGAAGGGCGCCGGGCGGGTGAGCGGCGCACGGAACAGCATGGAATATTTGTGCCCCCGGTGGGCACTTGGGGTGAAACGGTCCTGCATGGTCAGGATCGGGCAACCTCTCTCCGGGGGCCCTGCTCGTCCGCCCGGGAGCGTAACTGACCAGGCATCGAGCACGTTTGGGTAGGCAGGGTGTCGGGGCACAGCATGTGCATGCCGCATATCACGTGATGCGGTGCCGTGTGAACAACTTCCGTTAATTGGTGCAACCTGCTGAAAACAGACGGTCGTTGGCGTTACTGTCAGTTTCGTGTTCGCTGCAGAACGTCGCCAATTGATCCTAGAAATGGTGCGTGCGAACGGAGCCGTGTCGCTCCGGGAGCTCGCCCGCGTCGTCCAGACCTCTGAAGTAACCGTACGGCGCGACGTGCGGGCGCTGGAGGCGGAGGGACTGCTCGACCGCCGGCACGGCGGTGCGGTCCTACCGGGTGGCTTCACCCGGGAGTCCGGCTTCCCGCAGAAGTCCCACCTCGCGACCGCGGAGAAGACGGCCATCGCCGACCTCGCTGCGGGCTTCGTCGAAGAAGGCGAAGCCATCGTCGTCGGCGCCGGGACGACCACCCAGGAGCTGGCCCGCCGGCTCGCCCGGGTCCCCGGCCTGACCGTCGTCACCAACTCCCTGCTGGTCGCCCAGGCGTTGGCCCATGCCAACCGGGTGGAGGTGGTGATGACCGGCGGGACCCTGCGCGGTTCCAACTACGCGCTGGTCGGCAGCGGGGCTGAGCAGTCGCTCCAAGGGCTGCGGGTCTCGCGTGCCTTCCTGTCGGGCAGCGGCCTGACCGCGGAGCGCGGGCTGTCCACCTCCAACATGCTCTCCGCCAGCGTCGACCGGGCGCTGGTGCAGGCGGCGGGGGAGGTGGTGGTGCTCGCCGACCACACCAAGCTCGGCTCCGACACGATGTTCCAGACCGTGCCGACGGACGTCATCACCCGGCTCGTGACGGACGAGCCGCCGGCCCATGACGACCGGGCCGCCACGGAGTTGCAGGCGCTGGCGGACCAGGGCGTCCAGATCGCCGTCGCCAGCGGCTCACCGGTCGGGCAGGGGCCGGGCCAGCCCGGCGTGGACGCCGCCCCGCCGGAGCGCCGGGGCCCGCGGCGGGACGTGCCGCTGCCGGGCCAGCGGCGCAGCCACCCGGGTGGTGCGGCCGGTGCCCCGCAGCTGCGTTCCGCGGGCTCGCTCGCGGACGGGCCGGGCGGCCGGGTGGCCGACCTGGCACCACGGCGCCGCTGAGCGGCCGGGCGCGGCCGGGCGGCCGTCGCGGCAAGGCTTCCCCGGCCCTGCCGTACCCGACAGGACCTAGACCCCCGCGCCCGCCGCGCCCGCCTTGAGCCCCCGTAGCGTCAGCGTCAGCAGCCGGTCGGGCAGCTCCGGGTCGTCGGGGGACTCCTCGGCGGCCAGGGCGATGCCGTTGGTGAGCTGCATCAGGTCGTTGATGCCGACGTCACGGCGGACCGCGCCGGCCTGCTGGGCGCGGGCCAGCAGCGCGCCGCCGGCCTCCCGCATCGGCACGCTGCACCGCGCCATCCCCGAGGACTCGTCGGCCGACGCCGTCATCAGGGCCCGGGACAGGCCCCGGTAGGTGCTGGCGTGGGCGATGATCGCGCGCAGCCAGTCGACCAGCGCGGTGCACGGCTGCGGTGCGTCGGCCAGTTCCCTGGCGTAGGCGAGCAGGGCATCGACCTCGCCCTGGAAGACCGCGCCCATCAGGGCGGTGCGGTTGGGGAAGTGCCGGTAGAGCGTGCCGATGCCGACGCCCGCGCGGCGGGCGATGTCCTCCAGCGAGGTGTCCGTGCCGTGCTCCGTGAAGGCCGTACGGGCCTCGGTCAGCAGCCGCTCGTAGTTGCGGCGCGCGTCGGCCCGCATGGGGCGTACGGTGGGCGCCCCCGCCGGTGCGTGCGCCGCCGCGGCCCGCTCTGCCCGCCGCTGCCCTGCCGTCTCGGTCGCCATCGCCCGTCCTTCCTCGACCTGGCCGGTCCCGCCCGGATGCGTCCAGGATGCCATCGCACCGGCGGCGACCGGGCCGGGACGTACGCCCCCGAGGCCCGGTGGACGGGCGGCGGCCGGCGGGTGACGCTCCGGGGTACCGCGGCCGACGGCTGGCCGAACTCCTCGGAAAGGCCGCAACGTCACCGTTCCAAGGGCCATCAAACCTGGCGCAATGAGGTCTTCCGGGGGCTTCCGGAGGCCGCTGGAACACGTTGCGTGGCGACCGGCCGCCGTAGGGACCGGCGGGGCGAGCGCGCTGCGTACGGATATCCGGGAACAGCCGGAATATCCCGGACACCTGGGGAACATGCCATGGGACTGACCAGCCGGTCGCTGTTGTACGCCATGATCGCGGTCGCCGTGGTCTGCGTGGGGCTCACGGTCTGGATGTGGCCGCGGTTCGCGGGCCGCGGGCCGCGGGCGGTGCTGGGGCGGCTCGGCCTGATCGCCGCGACCCAGTTGAGCATCGTGGCGGCGCTCGGGCTCGGGGTGAACGCCAACTTCGAGTTCTACGCCTCCTGGCACGAGCTGCTCGGCCTCTACGACGGGGCGCCGGCCGCCGTCGGCAAGTGGGGCGACCAGGGCAAGGCGGGGCCCGCCGGGGACCCGTCCAAGGGGCTCGTGCAGGCGTCCGGCCCCGAGGGCCTGGACAAGGTGCACGGGATCCCCACGGGGCCGCCGGACAAGAACGGCAAGGTCGAGACCGTGAAGATCGTCGGCAAGCGGACCCGGGTGGTGAACCCGGCGTACGTCTACCTGCCGCCGCAGTACTTCCAGAAGCAGTACGCCCGCCAGCGGTTCCCGGTCATCGTGGCGCTCGCCGGCTACCCGGGCGGGATATTCCTGCTGGGCCAGCACCTGCGGCTGCCGGAGACCGCGTCCCAGCTGATCCGCAGCGGCAAGATGCAGCCGACCGTCATCGTCATGCTGCGGCCCACCATCGCGCCGCCGCGCGACACCCAGTGCGTCGACGTGCCCGGCGGCCCGCAGGCCGAGACGTTCTTCGCCAGCGACGTGCCGGACGCGCTGCGGTCGCACTACCGCGTCGGCACCGATCCGGGCGCCTGGGGCGTCATGGGCTACTCCTCGGGCGGCAGCTGCGCTCTCCAGCTGGCCATGATCCACTCCCGTACGTACACCGCGGCGGCGGCGCTCTCGCCCGACTACAAGGTCTCCGACGACCCCACCACCGGCAACCTCTTCGGCGACGGCAAGGACCGCGGTCGGCGCCGCGAGGAGCACGATCTGATGTGGCGGCTGAAGAACCTGCCCGCCCCGCAGGTGAACGTGCTGATCGGCACCAGCCGTGCGGGCGAGCCCAACTACCCGGCGGCGAAGGCGTTCCTGGCCGCGGTCAAACCGCCCATGAAGGCCGACTCGATCATCCTCGACCACGGCAGCCACAACTTCGCCACCTGGCGGCGCGAACTGCCCGCCGCGCTGCAGTGGATGAGCAGGTCGCTGACGTTCCCGGAGGACGTGGTCGGGAGTTCTTGAACGGGAACGGGCGCCCGGCGGCTGGCTGCCGGGCGCCCGTTCCTGTCGGCGGTGTGCCGCCGGGTCAGTCCTTGATCTCGCAGATGACCGCGCCGGAGGTGAGGGCGGCGCCGACCTCGGCGGTGAGGCCCTTGATGGTGCCGGAGCGGTGCGCGTTGAGGGGCTGCTCCATCTTCATGGCCTCCAGGACGACGACCAGTTCGCCCTCGGTGACCTGCTGGCCCTCCTCGACGGCGACCTTGACGATGGTGCCCTGCATCGGCGAGGCGAGGGCGTCGCCGGAGGCGGCGCTGCCCGACTTCTTGGCGGCCTTGCGCTTCGGCTTGGCGCCGCCGGCGACCGCGGCACGGGCCAGCGGCATGCCGAGCGAGGACGGCAGGGAGACCTCCAGGCGCTTGCCGCCGACCTCGACGACGACCGTCTCGCGGGTGTCCGCCTCGGCCTCCTCGCCGCCGGGCGCGGCGAACGGCGGGATCTCGTTGACGAACTCGGTCTCGATCCAGCGGGTGTGGACGGTGAACGCCTCGGCGGAGCCGTCCAGTTCGGGGGCGAACGCCGGGTCCTTGACGACCGCGCGGTGGAACGGGATGGCGGTGGCCATGCCCTCCACCTGGAACTCGTTCAGGGCGCGGGCGGCGCGCTGGAGGGCCTGCGCGCGGGTGGCGCCGGTGACGACCAGCTTGGCCAGCAGGGAGTCCCAGGCCGGGCCGATGACCGAGCCGGCCTCGACGCCCGCGTCCAGGCGGACGCCCGGGCCGGACGGCGCGGCGAACGTGGTGACCGTGCCGGGCGCGGGCAGGAAGTTGCGGCCCGGGTCCTCGCCGTTGATCCGGAACTCGAAGGAGTGGCCGCGCACCGCCGGGTCGTCGTAGCCCAGTTCCTCGCCGTCGGCGATGCGGAACATCTCGCGGACCAGGTCCAGGCCGGTGACCTCTTCGGTGACCGGGTGCTCGACCTGGAGGCGGGTGTTGACCTCCAGGAAGGAGATGGTGCCATCCTGGCCGACGAGGAACTCGCAGGTGCCGGCGCCCTCGTAGCCGGCCTCCTTGAGGATGGCCTTGGAGGCGCGGTACAGCTCGGCGTTCTGCTCGTCGGAGAGGAACGGCGCGGGGGCTTCCTCGACGAGCTTCTGGTGACGTCGCTGCAGCGAGCAGTCGCGGGTGGAGACGACCACGACGTTGCCGTGCTTGTCCGCCAGGCACTGGGTCTCGACGTGGCGCGGGCGGTCCAGGTAGCGCTCGACGAAGCACTCGCCGCGGCCGAAGGCGGCGACCGCCTCGCGGACCGCGGAGTCGTACAGCTCGGGGACCTCTTCGAGGGTGCGGGCGACCTTCAGGCCGCGACCGCCGCCGCCGAAGGCCGCCTTGATCGCGATCGGCAGGCCGTGCTCCTCGGCGAAGGCGACGACCTCGTCCGCGCCGGAGACCGGGTCGGGGGTGCCGGCGACCAGCGGGGCACCGGCGCGCTGCGCGATGTGCCTCGCTGCGACCTTGTCACCGAGGTCGCGGATGGCGTGCGGGGGCGGGCCGATCCAGGTCAGGCCCGCGTCGAGGACGGCCTGGGCGAACTCGGCGTTCTCCGAGAGGAAGCCGTAGCCGGGGTGGACCGCGTCCGCGCCGGAATCGGCGGCGGCCTGCAGGACCTTCGCGATGTCCAGGTAGCTCGTGGCAGGGGTGTCACCGCCCAGGGCGTATGCCTCGTCCGCCGCCCGTACGTGCAGGGCGTCCCGGTCCGGCTCGGCGTAGACGGCTACGCTCCCGATCCCGGCGTCCCGGCATGCCCGGGCAACGCGGACAGCGATTTCGCCACGGTTGGCGATGAGCACCTTGCGCACGATGGGTCCTTCCTTGGCGCTACGCCGCAACACACTGAACGCAGCGAGTTTAGGGACTGGCGACACCGCGTGCCGACCCGTTCCCTGGGGTGAGCTTGCCCACACGGAGCGTGCACGCGGCGATGGTGAGGGACCAAAGTCCGTTGGAATCCCAGGGTAGGCCCGGATTCCAGGGCTCCGGCTCGCGGCACGGTGTGGCCTAGGTCTCGAACTGCGGACGTCCGGCGGACCGTCAATTCTTTGTGGAGTCCCTACGAATGGGCGAGTGAAAGTTTTCGGGTGGGCACGGCGCGTGCGGACGCGCCGGCGCGGGTCCGGACGGGGTCGTGCACACCCCTTGCTCTCACAGTTACCCGTTAGTAGCGTGCCTGATGCCTTCTGTACTCCTGGTAACGGCTCGTGATGACGGCGGATGACGGTGGAAGTGGGGTGGGCGGGGTGGTGGCGCGCAGACCGGTGGCTCTGGCGGCGGCGGTGGTCCTGATCCTTGAGGCGGCCGGGATCCTGCTGCTGAACTGGATCCTGAGCATCGTGGTGGACCGGCAGCAGATGTCGCTCGCGGGGCTCCAGCCGCGCGCGATGTCCGCCGGGGCGTGGGTCGGCGGCGGGGTCTTCGGCGCCTTCCTGGCCTTCTGCGCGGTGGTACTGCTCCGCAGCGCGCTGCGCGACCGCGCGCCCGGCGGGTTCGCGCGCATCGTGCTGATCGCCTGTGCCGTGGTGCACGGGGTGCTCGGGGCGTTCGCCATCGGGCTGGTCGGCTGGGTGGCGTTCCTCGCGATGATGGTGGTGCTGGCGATGCTGGTGCTGACCCTGGTGGCGTACGGGGAACCGCGCGACGCCGGTGCCGGGGCCGACGCCCCGGCCCCGGGCGGCTCACCCGCCTGACGCGCCCCCGCCCCCCCGCCCGCCGCGGGTCTCGGCCCGCCCCGAACTCCTGCCGCGGCGGGCCGAGTTGGATGCCCCTCCGGGGCGCGCGGTGTGCCCTTGTAGGCTCTGTGGGCCGTTGCCGGGGGCACGGCACGGGCGGAACAGGGGCAGAGGGGGAGAGGGCGCATGCAGCCGCATGACGCGCCGACGGGCGAGCCGCGGCGGTTCGACGCCATCGGGCCGTACCTCGTGCTGACCGCGCTGGACGACGCCGCCTCGCCGGTGCCCGTACCCGAGCGCCGTTACGTGGCGCGCAGCGCGGACGGCGACCGCGCGGTCCTGATCAGCCTGCCGCTGCCGGGCGCGGACGCCGGGCGGTTCCTGGCCGAGGCGGAGACCTCCCGCTATCTGCTCGGACGGTGGTCGGCGCCGGCCACCGAACTCGCCGCACCGGGCGAGCCGCCCTGGCACGCCCGCCCCTATCTGCCCGTGCTGCCGCTGCCGGCGGCCCTCGCCGCGCACGGCGGGCCGCTGCCGGAGCGCACCGTTCGGGCCATGGGCGCCGCCCTCGTGGAGACGCTGGCCATCGGGCACGGGCAGGGCCTGGCTCATGCCGGGGTCTGCCCGGCCGCGGTGCTGCTCGCCGCCGACGGGCCCCGGCTGACCTGCTTCGGCGCCGTCCGTGCGGCCGCCGCGGACGGCACGCCGCGCTCCGGGCTGCCGGGGCTGGAGTCGGGCAGCCTGCCGCCCGAGCAGGCCGCCGGGGAGCGGCCGCTGCCGGCGGGGGACGTGTATGCGCTGGGCGCGACGCTGGCGTACGCCGCGACCGGCCACACCGTGCCCGAACGGGACGAGATCCCGGCCGGGTTGCGGGCGCTGGTCGGCGCCTGCCTGTCGCGCGACCCGGCTGCCCGGCCGCGGCCGGCGGAGCTGCTGGACGCGCTGGCCCCGGCCGCCGGGACGGTCGGACCGGCCGGGACGGGGGGAACGGTCGGGACGGGGGGACCGGCCGGGACGGAGGGGCCGGGGGACCGGGCCACGGCGGTGCTCGCCGCGGTACCCGCCGCCGTATCCGCGGCGGCACCCGCTGCCGCTCCCGCGCGCCCGGCCGCCGTCGCCGACGCCCCGGCGGACCGCGCCGCCGCGGCCCTCGGCCCCGGCTGGCTGCCCGGCCGGGTGATCGCCGCGCTGGCCCGGCAGTCCGCCGCGCTGCTGGCGGTGAACCTCCCTGAGGAGAAGCGTGCGGTCCCCGCGGCGCCCGCCCCCGCCCCGCCCGCCGAGACCCCGGTGCCGGCCGGCGCCACGCTGCCGATGTCCCCCGGCCACCGACAGCCGTCCCCCGCCCCCCGCCCGGTGTCCCCCGCCCCCCGCCCGGCGTTCCCCACCCCCCCGCCAGGACTGAAGCCCGTGCCGCTCCCGCTCACTCACGACGACCCGGCCGGGTTCGGCCCGTACCGGCCGATCGCCCGCCTCGGCAGCGGCGGTATGGGCACCGTCTATCTGGCCCGTTCGCCGGGCGGCCGGACCCTGGCGATCAAGACGATGCACGCCCGGATCGCCCGGGAGGCCGAGTTCCGCACCCGGTTCCGGCTGGAGGCGGACGCCGCCCGGGTCATCGGCGGGCGCTACGGCGCGCAGGTCGTCGACGCCGATCCGGCCGCCGAAACGCCCTGGCTGGCCACCGAGTACGTCCTCGGCCCGCCGCTCGACGAGGCGGTGGAGCGGGGCGGCCCGCTGCCCGAGGGGGCCGTACGAGCCCTGGGGGCCGGGCTGTGCGGGGCGCTCGGCCAGCTGCACCGCTCCGATGTGGTGCACCGCGACCTCAAGCCGTCCAACATCATGGTCACGGCGCACGGCCCGAAGGTCATCGACTTCGGCATCGCCCGCGCCATCGGCGACGAGCGGCTGACGCACACCGGCGCCGCGGTCGGCACCCCGGCGTTCATGTCGCCGGAGCAGGCCGCCGGGCAGGAACACACCCCGGCCGGCGACGTGTTCGCGCTCGCCGGGGTGCTGGTGTTCGCCGCCACCGGGCGCGGCCCCTTTGGCGGCGGCCGGCCGGCCGACCTGCTCTACCGCGTGCGCTACGGGGACCCCGACCTCACCGGGGTCCCCGGCGCCCTGGTCCCGCTGCTCACCCGCTCCCTGTCCAAGGACCCCGCGCAACGGCCCACCACGACCGAGCTGGCCGACCGACTCCACGACGGCGACGGGGAGTTCGCCGACCATCTGCCGGACGCGCTGCTGGCGCTGATCGGCGGGCGGGCGAGCGAGGTCTGGCAGGTCCGGCCGGAGCGGCTGCCCGCTCCGGCGGACGCCGCCACCCTGCCGCCGGTCCCGGCGGAGGCCGGCCGGCGCGGCCTTTCCCGCCGCGGTCTGCTGACGGCCGGGGCGGGTTCGGCGCTCGGGCTGGCGGGCGCCGGCGCCGGGCTGTGGGCCTGGCTCTCCTCGGGCGGCCCACAGCCCCAGGGGGCTTCGTACACCAAGCCGTCGCCGGGCCCCACGGTGCCGCCGCTCGCGAGGAAGAAGCTGGACTCGCTCTGGCAGAGGCAGATCGCCGAGCCGGACCGGTCTGCGACGCCCGGCAATCCCGCGCCACCGGCCGCCCTCGGCGACCTGGGCATGGTGTTCGCCGCCCAGGGGCCGGCCGGCTTCGACCCGGCGGCGGGGACCGTCCGCTGGATCGCCGACGGAGACCTGGGCGGCTGGGAGGTCGCCTGCGACGGCACCCGCCTCTACGGCCTGCCCTCCATCGGCCAGGCCGGCGCCGACGCCCCGCTGCGGATCGTGCCGATCGACCCCGCCACCGGAAAGGCGGGCCAACCGGCCGTCGAACTCGCCGACTTCAACGGCGTCACCCAGCTCAACCAGCTGCTCTGCGTCACCGCCGACACCTTCTACGTGGTGGCCTGCACGGGCCCGAGCAATGACATCTACTTCCAGCCGGACAGGCAGACCTGGTCCGTCGCCGCCGTCGACCGCGCGCGCGGCACGGTGCGCTGGCGGCAGCGGCTGCCGGACCGCCCGCCCAAGGCCAAGTGGGTCGGATCCCTCCGCCTCTACCACCTCGCCGCCCAGGCCGCCGGCGACCGCCTCGTCCTGCTCTTCGAGACCAACGACGGGAAGATCCGCGCCCAGGCCCGGGACACCCGCACCGGCGCGCTCGCCTGGGACCGGCCGTTCGCCGTCGGCCGGGACCTGGTACGGCCCCAACTGGCCACCGACGCCGGCCACGTCTACCTGGGCAACGGGCCGCTGCGCGCCCTGCGGCTGAGCGACGGCACGCCGGCCTGGGACAGCTCCGCCGCCCGCCCCGGGAAGACCTACGGGCCGCCGACGCTCAAGGGCGGCGTGCTGTACGCGGTGGAGAAGGGGCTCGGCGCCGTCGCGTTCGACGCGGCGAGCGGCGCGGTGCGCTGGACCCAGCAGGGCGGCGACGCCGGACGGTCCGCCGTCTACGACCCACCGGTCGTCGGCCCCGGCCACGTCTACGTCCACAGCAAGGCCGAGGGCGTGCTCCGGGCGGTCGGCCTTTCCTCGCACCTGACCGCCCACACGTACAAGACCTCCGCGGACCGCTTCGCCGCCCACGAGGCGGCCAAGGTGGTCCTCGCGGTCGGCGGCCACTACCTCGCCGCGTTCCCGCTCCAGTGACCGGCACCTGCCGGCCCGCTGCCGGCACGTCCCTCCGCCAGAAAGCCCCCATGCCATGAAACCCCTCGGCACCGGCGACCCGCTCCGCCTCGGCCCGTACCGTCTGCTCGGCGTGCTCGGCGAAGGCGGTATGGGCAAGGTCTACGTCGGCCAGGACGCGGCCGGCACCGTCGCCGCGGTCAAGGTGCTGCGGCCCGAACTCGCCCACGAGACCCAGCTCGCGCAGCGGTTCGTCCGCGAGGCGCAGGCGGCGCGGGCGGTCACCGGCAAGGGCGTGGCGAACGTCCTGGGCGCGCAGACCGAGGGCGGGCGGCCGTGGATCGCCACCGAGTTCCTGGCCGGTCCGACGCTCGACCAGGCGGTGGAGGCGTACGGCCCGTTCGGCGAGGCGGCGGTGCGCGCGCTGGCCGCGTCCCTCGCGCTCACCCTGGCGGACATCCACGCCACGGGCCTGATCCACCGCGACCTCAAGCCGCCGAACATCGTGCTCACCTCGTCCGGTCCGCGCATCATCGACTTCGGCATCGCCCGGCCCGAGCACGGTCTGACCCTCACCACCACCGGCCAGGTCCCGGTCACCCCCGGCTACGGCGCCCCCGAGCAGGTCCTGGGCCGCCGGGTCGCCCCGCCCGCCGACATCTTCTCGCTGGGCGCCGTCCTGGCGTACGCGGCGACCGGCAAGCGGGTCTACGAGGGCAGCCACATCGCCGCCGTCCAGTACGCGGTCGTCCACGAGGAGCCCGATCTCTCCGGCGTCCCGGAAGCGCTCCGCGTGCTCATCGCGCCGCTGCTCGCCAAGGAGGCGGCGGCCCGCCCCGCGCCCGCGCAGATCGCCACCGCCTTCGCCCCGCCGCGGGGCGCCGAACGGGCCTGGCGGCGCGGGCCGGTGGCCCAGGACATCAAGGAGCGGGAGAGCGGCATCCACGAGCTGACCACGCTGACGGCGGGTACGGACGCCGGGCCGCCGGTGTCCCGCCGCCGGCTGCTGATCGGCGCCGCGGCGGGCGGTGCGGTGCTCGCCGCGGGCGGCGGGGCGGCGGCGCTCTGGTGGCCGCGGCGGCGCCCGCCCGTCGCGAAGACCGACCTGTTCGCCTTTCCGCCGGCGGCCCGGACGCCGGTGGCGCATGTGCTGAACGCGGACGCCGGCGACTACGTCAACGGCGGCTCCCCGAAGGCGTTGTGGGGCCCGCTGAACGTCCTCGCTTCCGACACGCCCGCCCCGCTGCCCGTACGGGACGTCATCGTCTTCGGCGCGCTCGGCGGCGGTATCGCGGCCCACAACGTCGTGGACGGGAAGCGCCGTTGGGCCGCGCCGGGCATCCGCGCGGACCGCCGCTACCTCTCGCTCTCCGACCGCCTGATCGCCGCCGTCGACGACCACGGCACGCTCCGGACGTTCGTCGCGACCACCGGCGAACCCCGCTGGACCACCCCCGCCGAGGCGGACTCCCTGCTCGCCGCCGACGACCACGCGGTCTACGCCCTGACCAAGGACCACCGGCTGCGGGCCGTCGGCCGGTCCGACGCGCGGATCCGCTGGACCGCGCCGATCGACCCGCCGTTCCGCGCCAGGATCCAGCCGCCCGGGGTGATCGCCGACCGCCGGCTGGTCCTGGGCACCCTCGACGGCCACGTGCTCGCCGTGGACACCGCCACCGGCCACCGGGTCTGGGACATCCGCGACCAGTCCGACCGCTACGTCCGCCCGGCGCTCTCCGGCTCCACCGTCTACTTCGGCGGCACCACGCTGACCGCCCGCCGGATCACCGACGGCAAGGAGCTGTGGCACGTCAAGGAGAAGGACTACCTCAACCGCCCCTCGCGCTACGGTGTGGTCACGGCCTACCCGGACGCGGTCTACGCGGCCTTCGAGCACCTCGAACACGACGACGGGACGGAGTCCACCCTGCCGATGAAGCGGCGGCCCGACGACGGCAAGGAGATCTTCCAGGTGCGGGGCTCCGCCGGCATCACGACGCCGGTCGTCGTCCAGGGCGGCGGCATCTGGACGATCTACACCGTCGGCCGGGGCATGCAGGCCGAGGTGCAGACCGTGGACAAGAATAGCGGCTACCCGGTCTGGAGCTACCAGCTGCCCGACTCACAGGGCCGCCAGTGGCTGTCCGCCGACGGCAACCGCGTCTTCGTGATGAACGACGGCGACCTGTGGGCGCTGCCGGTGTTCTGAGAGCGGCGCGGTACGAGTGTCCTCGACTTTCCGCACCCGCTGTATACATGGACGTATACTCCGGCCATGAGTGATGCGATGATTCGGGTGTCGGCCGAGGTGCGTGACCGTCTGGCGGTGATCGCGGAGTCCCGGGGAACGTCGATCCGTTCGTTGGTGCAGGAGTTCGCGGAGGAGACGCTGACGGAGGAGGAACGCCGGGAGCGGGCGGAGCGGACGCGTGCGTATCTGGCCGAGCACTTCGGTGTCGAGGTGAGCGACGAGGAGAGTGCGGCGATGGGCGCGCGGCTTCGCGCGGCGTTTGCGCAGCAGCAGGGCGCCGCCGCGTGATCCTGCACCATCTCGTTCTCGACACGCCGGCTCTCGCGGCGCTCGCGGGGAACAGGCAGGTGTCCGCGCTGATCCACCGGGCCCACGCGGAGGCGGACACCCGCTTATGGGTGCCGGTGCTCTCCGTTCTGGAGGCCGACCGGAAGCATCTGGGGATCGCCGAGCACGTCGGGCAGCTGGAGGTCGTCCACACCCTCGACCTGGACTACCCGGCGATGCTGTCGGTGGCTCAACTCCACCGCGACGGAGTGCCGCTGGGCATCGGTGCTGCCATCCATGCCGCCCGGAACCTTCCCGAGTGGGGTGCGGACGCGCTGGTCGCCACGGTCGAGCCGAAGGCGTACGAAGGGCGCGGGGTGCCCGTCTTCGACCTCAACCGCTGATCGGCCGTCACCTTGGGTGCCGACGCGCTCCCGGTACCCCGCTCAGGCCCACAGATCCGTGATCGCGATGTCCAGGTCGGCCAGCAGCTGGCGGAGCAGCGGCAGGGAGAGGCCGATGACGTTGCCGGGGTCGCCGTCGATGCCGTCGATGAAGGGGGCCGAGCGGCCGTCGAGGGTGAACGCGCCGGCCACGAAGAGGGGTTCGCCGCTGGCCACGTAGGCGGCGATCTCGGCGTCGCTGGGCTCGCCGAAGTGGACCGTGGTGGACGCGGTGGCAGAGACCCGGCGGTCGGCGGCGGTGTCGATCACGCAGTGGCCGGTCTGCAGGATGCCGGAACGGCCGCGCATGGACTTCCAGCGGGCGGTGGCGTCCTCGGCGTCCGCGGGCTTGCCGAGCGCCCGGCCGTCCAGCTCCAGGACCGAGTCGCAGCCGACGACCAGCGCGCCCGCGGCCTCCGGCCGGGCGGCGACCGCGGCGGCCTTGGCCTCGGCCAGGACGCGGGCCAGTTCGCCGGGCGTCGGGGCGCTGACCGCGTCCTCGTCGACGCCGCTTATGACGACCTCGGGTGCCAGTCCGGCCTGCCGGAGCAGGCCCAGACGGGCGGGGGACTGGGAGGCGAGGACAAGGCGGCGGGGGCGGGGCGCTTCGGTCATGCCCGCCATCGTACGGAGCGGGCGGCGGGCGCCGGTGCGGCCGGGGGTGTCCCGCGGTCGGTCAGGGGGTCGCGGCGCCCCTGCGGAGCCGGGCGATCCGCAGCGCGAGCCAGGCGAGGAGCGCGCCGATCGCGGCGCCCAGGGTGTTGTGGGCCCAGTCGGCGGGCCGGCAGTCCCGTACGGGGTCGAGGGCTTGGAGCAGTTCGACGCCCGCCCAGGTGGCGGAGACCAGGGGCGGGACGGCCAGCGCACGCCGGGTCGCCAGGACGCCGCAGAGCGCGGGCGGGATCCAGAGCAGGACGTTGACGAGCTGGTGGCCGGGGCCGGCGCCCAGGGTGCGGACGCCGGCGCCGTCCTCGACGACGCACTCGTGCAGCCGCCGCAGCACGCCGGGCGCGATCTGGTCGGGGAGGGTGATGGCGACGCACAGGCCGCCGGTGAGCAGCAGCAGGAGCGTGGGGACGGGGGTCCAGCCCCGGCGGCGGGCGAGCGGGCGCCAGGACAGCAGGGCCAGGGGGACGACCAGGACGCACAGCCCGGCCATGACGAGGGTGTGGGCGCGGGGGGACATCGGCTCGGGCCCCGCTAGGCGGTGACGAGACGCCGGCGGAGCTTCTGCTCGGTGGCCCGGTCCAGGCCGAGTCCCTTTCTCAGATAGCTGTCGAAGGTCCCGTACTTGGCCGTGACCTCGTTGAACGCGGCGTCGAGATAGCCGGCGCGGACGCCGAGCACCGGTTCCAGCAGCTGAGGGTCCTTGACCTTGCCGGCGGCCTGGAGCTGCGCCAGCTCGTGGTCGTTGGCGGCCTGGAGGTAGTGGTTGGAGGCCAGGTAGTCCTGGTCCACGGTGGCGCGCGGGACGCCCGCGGCGGTCAGCAGGAGGGCGCTCATCCAGCCGGTGCGGTCCTTGCCCTGGGTGCAGTGGTAGAGGACCGGCCCGGAGCCGTCGGCGATGTCCCGCACCGCCGCGCCGAACTCCCTGCTCGCGCCCGGATCGCTGACCAGCCAGGCGTAGTACGAGGTCATCAGCTGCCCGCCCCGGCCGTCGCCGAGCAGCTTCTGCTGGGCCGCGGGGCCGCCCTTGACGACCTCGCCCATGGTCCTGGCCATGTCGCTGTCGGGGTTGTAGACGGGGAGCGCGGTGCGCCGGACGCCGGCGGGGATCCTGTCCTGGGCGGTGGCGACCTCGACGGGGGAGCGGAAGTCGAGGTCCTGGGTGATGTGGTCCGCGGTGAGCGTCTGCTGTTCGGCGGGGGTGAGGGCGTTGAGGGCGTCGGCGCGGTAGACGACGCCGCTGCGTATCTCGTGTCCGTCGGTGGTCCGGTAGCCGCCCAGGTCGCGGGCGTTGGGGGCGTCGCGCAGGCCCATGGAGCGGGGGGCGGGGGCGGGGCCGCCGGCCGCCGCGGTCGGGGTGTGGTGGGCGGGGCGGGAGCGGCAGGCGACCGCGCCGGTGGCGAGCAGCGCGATACCGGCCGCCGCCGCTGTCAGCCGGGTCGCGGTGCGCCTCGGAGGCTTATTAATGCTGACCATTAGGCGAATGTAGAGGCGGCGGCCGCGAATTGTCGATGAGCGCCCGCAAAACCACAGCGAACGCACAGGGACCGGAGAGGGGCGGAAAGGGTCTCGGAGGGGGCCGGAAAGGGGAAAGGGCGGCCCGGCGCCTTTCCGGCCGGTGCCGCCGTTTTCGGATCCTTCCGGTCCTCTCCCGTCCCCTCCGGCCTCTTCCGGCCCCTATCCGTCCCGCGATCCTCCCGCTCCGCCACATGTCGCGTACGGAGCCTTACTCCGCACCGCCGTCCCGGCCGGCGGTCACTTCTTCAGCACCGCCTCCATCACCGACTTCGCGATCGGGCCGCCCAGCTTTCCGCCGGCGATCTCCTCGCGCGGGATGTCCATGTTCTTCGGGTCGACGAAGACGGCGACCGCCACCGGGGAGGTGCCGTCGGCCTGCTTGGCGTACGAGACGAACCAGGCGTACGGGCGCTCGTCGTTGACGTTCACGCCGTGCTGCGCGGTGCCGGTCTTGCCGCCGACCGTCACGCCGTCGATCTTCGCCTTCGAGGCGGTGCCGTCCGAGACGGTGTACTCCATCATTTCCTGCACCTTCTTCGCGGTGCCCTCGGAAACCGCCTGCGGGGACTTCGGATTCAGCGGCGCCGGGTCGAACTTCTCGATCGTGGACAGATCCGGGCCGCGCAGCTCCTCGACCATGAACGGCTTCATCACCTTGCCGTTGTTGGCGATTCCGGCGGCGACCATCGCCATCTGGAGCGGGGTGCTGGTGAGGTCGCCCTGGCCCATACCGGTCAGCGCGGTCTTCGGCTGGTCGAGCTTGGCGGGGTAACCGCTCTTCGCGGAACGGACGGGGACGAACTGCTCCGCGTTGAAGCCGAACTTCTCCGCCGTCTCGCGCATCTTGTCCGTCCCGAGCTTGTGCGCGGCGTCCAGGAAGACGTTGTTGCAGGACCACTGCATACCGGTCTTCATCGACGCCTTGTCGCAGGGCGCCCCCGCGACGTCGTTCCCGACCTGGGTGCGGGTCTGCGGGAGGGTGTAGGGGGCGGGGGCGCCGGAGGAGGCGTTGATGTCGGTGACCGTGCCGTGCTCCAGGGCCGCGGCGGCGGTGAGGATCTTGAAGGTCGAGCCGGGCGGGTAGATCTCGCGCAGCGCGCGGTTGTTCATCGGCTTGCCCGCGTCGTCGTCGAGCGCCTCGAACTTCTTGCCCTCCGCGGTGGTCTGCCCGGCGAAGGCCGACGGGTCGTACGACGGCGTGCTGGCCATCGCCAGGATCCTGCCGGTGCGCGGGTCGAGGGCGACCACCGCACCGGTGGCCTTCAGATCGGTCAGCCCCTTGTACGCCGCCTGCTGCGCCTTCGCGTCGATGGTGGTGAGGACATCGCCGCCGCGCGGCTTCTCGCCGGTCAGCATCCCCCGCGCCCGGTTGAAGAAGAGCCGGTCGTCCTTGCCGTTGAGCACCTTCTTGTAGACGCCCTCCAGCATGGTCTCGCCCGCCGCCTGCCTGGCGTACCCGGTGACCGGGGCGTACATCGCGCCGTCGGTGTAGGTGCGCTTGTACTTGAAGTCGCCGCTGGTCTCCGCGGACCCTGTGATCGGCTGGCCGCCCACGATGATGTTGCCGAGCGGATACGAGTACGCCTCGATCTTGACCCGCCGGTTGTTGTCGTCGTTCGCCAGCTTGTCGGCCTGGACGAACTGGACCCAGGTCACCCGGACCAGCAGGGCGAGCACCAGCACCCCGGAGAAGACGGCTATGTGTCTGAGCGGCCTGTTCATCGATCTCCCCACTAGCCGGCGGCCGGCCGGTCGCCGCGCGGCCGCACGCCCGAATTGCGCTATCAGGAGAGAAAGATGCGAATTCGGCGGCTGCGGTTGCAGAAGGGAGAAATGGGGCGCTGTCGGATCCGGGGGCGGCGGGCGTGCGGCGGTCACCTCACCAGGAGCACCAGCGTCCCCACCATGACCGCCGTGGCCAGCACGAAGCCCAGCCGACGGAGCTTCGCCTGCGCTTCGCGCAGCTCCTCGGAGGGTTCATCGGGCGGATCGGACCACAGCATGACTTCGATCTTCGCGTCCGACACGGCGGCGGCGCCTGAGTACGCGTACTCAGGCGCCGCACCGCGAAGGACTAGTCAGTGCACGATGCACCGACCGGATCCCGCCAATGTCAGCGTGGCCAGAAACTGGTCCGCCAGGCCCCCGGCCCCGGGTGCGGCAGCCGCGAGCGCGCCGGGACCGTCGCCGCCGGATCCGCCCACTCCGAACGCCGCTCCGGCCTGCCCGGCGCGACTGCCGCGGCGGCGGCCGCGCGGGCCTGAACCACCGCCAGTGCGGCGGCCAGCTCCTCGGGTGTGGGATTGCCCCGTACGACCTTGATCATCGTCAACCGACCTCCTACGGCGGACTACAGCCGGACTACAGCGGGATGTTGCCGTGCTTCTTCGGCGGCAGCGCCTCGCGCTTGTTGCGCAGCGTGCGCAGCCCGCGGACGATGTGCCGGCGCGTCTCGGACGGCATGATCACCGCGTCGACATAGCCCCGCTCGGCCGCGACGTAGGGGTTCAGCAGGGTGTCCTCGTACTCCTGGATCAGCTCCTGGCGGCGGGACTCCTGCTGCTCCGGGTCCTCGATCGCGGCGAGCGTGCGGCGGTGCAGGATGTTGACCGCGCCCTGGGCGCCCATGACCGCGATCTGCGCCGTCGGCCAGGCCAGGTTCAGGTCCGCGCCCAGGTGCTTGGACCCCATGACGTCGTACGCGCCGCCGAACGCCTTGCGGGTGATGACGGTGATCAGCGGGACCGTCGCCTCCGCGTACGCGTAGATCAGCTTGGCGCCGCGCCGGATGATCCCGTCGTACTCCTGGTCCGTGCCCGGCAGGAAGCCCGGCACGTCGACGAACGTCAGCACCGGGACGTTGAACGCGTCGCAGGTGCGCACGAACCGCGCGGCCTTCTCGCTCGCGTTGATGTCCAGGCAGCCGGCGAACTGCATCGGCTGGTTGGCCACGATGCCCACCGAGTGGCCCTCGACGCGCCCGAACCCGGTGATGATGTTCGGCGCGAACAGCGCCTGGGTCTCCAGGAATTCGTTGTCGTCCAGGATGTGCTCGATCGCGGTGTGCATGTCGTACGGCTGGTTGGCCGAGTCCGGGATCAGCACGTCCAGCTCGCGGTCCGCGTCCGTCACCGCCAGGTCCGCCTCCTCCGGGAATGCCGGCGGCTCGGAGAGGTTGTTGGACGGCAGGTACGACAGCAGCCCCTTGACGTACTCGATGGCGTCCTTCTCGTCGCCCGCCATGTGGTGCGCCACGCCCGACGTGGTGTTGTGCGTCCGGGCGCCGCCCAGCTCCTCGAAGCCGACGTCCTCGCCCGTCACGGTCTTGATGACGTCCGGTCCCGTGATGAACATGTGCGACGTCTGGTCGACCATCACCGTGAAGTCCGTGATGGCCGGCGAGTACACCGCGCCGCCCGCGCACGGGCCCACGATCAGCGAGATCTGCGGCACCACGCCCGACGCGTGCACGTTGCGCCGGAAGATCTCCGCGAACAGGCCGAGGGCGACCACGCCCTCCTGGATGCGGGCCCCGCCGCCGTCGTTGATCCCGATGACCGGGCAGCCGTTCTTCAGCGCGAAGTCCATCACCTTGACGATCTTCTCGCCGTAGACCTCGCCCAGCGAACCGCCGAAGATCGTGAAGTCCTGCGAGTACACGCACACCGGCCGGCCGTCGACGGTTCCGTACCCCGTGACGACCCCGTCCCCGTACGGGCGGTTCTTCTCGATGCCGAAATTCGTCGACCGGTGCCGGGCGAACTCGTCGAGCTCGACGAACGAGCCCTCGTCCAGGAGCAGCTCGATGCGCTCACGCGCCGTCAACTTCCCCTTGGCGTGCTGCTTTTCGACCGCGCGGGCGGAACCGGCGTTCGTGGCTTCGTCGACCCGCCGCTGCAGATCCGCCAATTTGCCCGCGGTGGTGTGGATGTTTGCTTCCGGCTCGGACATCGGGATGCGGCTCCTGCTCGTCCTGGACTGGCACTCGTACGGAGGGTGGTACGGGTGTGGCTACCGACTCGTAGCGTATCGGCGGGACTGCTCTGCGGCACTGCGTCGTTGACCACACCTAGGCTGGCCCCATGACGCCTCAACCACCGGAAAACCGGGACAAAGACGCCGGCCGCTGGAGCGATCTGGACCGCCCGCCGCTGAACGCCGCCGCGCTGCGCCGGGCCCTCCTGCGCCCCGGCTCGCTCTGGTCCTCACTGGACGTCGTCCCCGTGACGGGCTCGACCAACACCGACCTGGCGGCGCGGGCCGGCAGCCTCACCGAGGGCGCCGTCCTGATCGCCGAGGAGCAGTCCGCCGGCCGCGGCCGCCTCGACCGCCGCTGGTCGGCGCCGCCCCGCTCCGGCCTCTTCTTCTCCGTCTACCTCACACCCCGCGTCCCGCAGGACCGCTGGGGCTGGCTGCCGCTGCTGACCGGCGTGGCCACCGCCTCGGCGGTCGCCCGCTCCGCCGGTGTCGACACCGTCCTCAAGTGGCCCAACGACCTGCTGGTCACGGTCGACGACACCGAGCGCAAGATCGGCGGCATCCTCGCCGAACGGGCCGCCGACGGCGTGGTCGTCGGCATCGGCCTCAACGTCTCGCTCACCGCCGAGGAACTCCCCGTTCCCACCGCCGGCTCGCTCGCCCTGGCCGGTGCCCGCAACACCGACCGGGACCCGCTGCTGCGGGCCGTCCTCCGCTCCCTGGAGCACTGGTACGGCGCATGGCAGGAGGCGAACGGCGACCCCGGCGCCAGCCGCGTCCAGGAGGCGTACGCCGCCGGCTGCGCCACCCTCGGCCGCTCCGTGCGCGCTGAGCTGCCCGGCGACGAGACCATCCAGGGCGAGGCCGTGGCCCTCGACGCGGACGGCCGCCTCGTCCTGGCCACCGCGGACGGCGTCCAACGGCCGGTGGCCGCCGGCGACATCATCCACCTGCGGCCCACCAGCGGGGACGGCTACTCCGCGCCGTGACGCGCCGCGGCGGACGGCGCGGCGCCCGCCCGTTGTGGCCGACGGCGGCCGGCGCCGCGCGGTTCCCTTCCGGCGCACGCCCAACACGTACGCGTCAGGGGAGCGCAGCGACCACGTGAGGCAGAGCACACCTGCCGTATCGTGGGGGCGGTCCGTCAGGGAACGGATCATGGGCGAGCAGTGATCGGAAGGGCAGTGCGCAGGGATCGGACAGGGAGCGGCCGGTGACCGGCGACGACGCGGGGGCCACCCCGCGCGACGCGGACACCGGGGGCGATGCGGTGGCCGTGCCCACCGGCGACCCGGCAAGTGACCCCGCGGGGACCGGAACGGACCCGGTGGGGACCGAGGGCGACGGCGGCACCGCCACCGAAGGCGGCACCGGCGACGCCGACGACACCGGCAACGACGGCGACAACGGCAACGACGGCGACGACAGCAACAACAGCAACAACATCGCCGTCAAGCTCGAACAACTCATCCTCGGCGCCGACCGCCGCTACACGCCGTTCCAGGCGGCCCGCAGCGCCGGCGTCTCCATGGACCTCGCGGCCCGCTTCTGGCGGGCGATGGGCTTCGCCGACATCGGCCAGGTCAAGGCGCTCACCGAGGCCGACGTGCTGGCCCTGCGCCGGCTGGCGGGTCTCGTCGAGGCGGGCCTGCTGAGCGAGGCGATGGCCGTCCAGGTCGCCCGGTCCACCGGCCAGACCACCGCCCGGCTCGCCGACTGGCAGATCGACTCCTTCCTGGAGGGGCTCACCGAGCCGCAGGACTCCGGGCTGACCCGTACGGAGATCACCTATCCGCTGGTCGAGCTGCTGCTCCCGGAGCTGGAGGAGTTCCTCGTCTACGTCTGGCGGCGGCAGCTCGCGGCGGCCACCGGCCGGGTCGTCCAGGCCCAGGACGACGCGGAGATGGTGGACCGGCGGCTCGCCGTCGGCTTCGCCGACCTGGTCGGCTTCACCCGGCTGACCCGGCGGCTGGAGGAGGAGGAACTGGGCGAGCTGGTCGAGGCGTTCGAGACCACCGCCGCCGACCTGGTCGCCGCGCACGGCGGGCGGCTCATCAAGACGCTCGGCGACGAGGTGCTGTTCGCGGCCGACGACGCGGGCGTCGCGGCGGAGATCGGGCTGCGGCTGATCGAGACCATGACCCACGACGAGACGATGCCCGAACTGCGCGTCGGCATCGCGTTCGGCACGGTCACGACCCGGATGGGCGATGTCTTCGGCACCACCGTCAATCTGGCCAGCCGGCTCACCTCGATAGCGCCGAAGGACACCGTCCTGGTCGACGAGGCGTTCGCGGAGGAGCTGGGGCGCACGGGCGAGGCGCCGGTCTCCGAGGCGGACGCCGCGGCGGCGGAGAAGGCGGCCCAGGAGGGCACCGGCAGCCCGCCGCCCCCGTACCGCTTCGCGCTCCAGCCGATGTGGCAGCGCCCGGTGCGCGGTCTGGGCGTCGTGGAGCCGTGGCTGCTGACCCGGCGGGGCTGAGGGGCGCTCCGGCCGTTCGCCGGCGGCCCCTGCCGTAACGGGCGCCGGGATGACATCATCGCCGTCGGATCGTGTCAACGATCGTTAACCGGACGCGGTCGTGCCATCGGATGCGGGAGGGCTGTATGCAGCGGTACGGGGCGGATGAATGGGTCGGCGTCGAGCGCCACGGCTTCGTGGCGGAGCTGGTGATGGACCGGCCGAAGGCGATGAACGCGGTGTCCACGGCCATGGCGGAGGCGCTGGCCGAGGCGTGCGCCGCGCTGGCCGCCGACCCGTCCGTACGGGCGGTGGTGCTCAGCTCCACCCATGAGCGGGCGTTCTGTGTGGGCGCCGACCTCAAGGAGCGCAACTCCTTCACGGACGCGGACCTGATGCGCCAGCGCCCGCGCACCCGCGCCGCCTACACGGGCGTACTGGAACTGCCGATGCCCACCATCGCCGCCGTCCACGGCTTCGCGCTCGGCGGCGGCTACGAGCTGGCGCTGGCCTGCGACCTGATCGTCGCGGACGGCACGGCGGTGGTCGGACTGCCGGAGGTGTCGGTGGGCGTCATCCCGGGCGGCGGGGGCACGCAGCTGCTGCCGCGCCGGGTGGGTGCGGCACGCGCCGCCGAGCTGGTGTTCACCGCCCGGCGGGTGCCGGCGGCCGAGGCGGCCGGGCTGGGGCTGGTCGACCAGCTCGTGGCGGACGGCGAGGACCGGGCCGAGGCGCTGGCGCTGGCGGGCCGGATCGCCCGCAACTCGCCGGTGGGGCTGCGCGCGGCGAAGCGCGCCCTGCGGCTCGGGCACGGGCTGGATCTGCGGACCGGGCTGGATCTTGAGGACGGCGCCTGGCGGAGCGTGGCGTTCTCGGGCGACCGGGCGGAGGGCGTCGCGGCCTTCAACGAGAAGCGGGAGCCGGACTGGCCCGGGGAGTGAGGCCGGCGCCCGACCCGCCGGGCGGGCCCTGGGGCGCCGCCGGGGGCTCGGCGGTCCGGCGGTCGCCCCTGAGAGTGTCGGTTCTCCGCCGGAAGGGGCGAATCGGGCCAATCATTCCTACGCTGTAGTACAGAGCGTGCTCACGGTGACGGAATGCGAGGATCCGGTGACGGGCGAGGGCGAGGGCGATGCGAGGCTGCGGGCCGTGGTGGAGCTGGCCCAGGCGATGGCCGCCGTGCACACGCCGTGCGACTCGGCGCGGGCGGCGGCGCAGGGGGCGCGCCAGGCTCTGGGTGGCTCCTTCGCGGCGATCTCGCAGTGGGAGCGTGAGCTGGGGCAGCTCCGGGTGCTGGCCAATGTCGGCGAACTCGCCCCGGGGGAGACGGAGTTCCCGGACGACGAGACGTATCCGGTGCACGAGTTCCCGGAGATCGTCGGCTTTCTGCACGAGCAGTGGGCGGGCGGCGGCGAGCCCAACGCCTGGGTGGAGGTGGCCGAGGGCGAGCCCGGCGGCGTGCCGCCCGCGGAGGGCCGCTACAACCACCAGAGGGTGGCCGCGCTGCGCCGCCGCGGCCGGGGCTGCTGCGTGGTGGCGCCGATCGTGCTGCACGGCCGGGCGTGGGGCGAGCTGTATGTGGCGCGGCGGGCCGGGGAGCCGGTGTTCCGGCGGGCGGACGCCGACTTCGCGACCGTGCTCGCCGCGGTCACGGCCGCGGGCATCGCGCAGACCGAACGCCTGGCGGAGGCCCGGCTGCTGGCCTTCACCGACGCGCTGACCGGCCTCGCCAACCGCCGGGCCGTCGACATGCGGCTGGACGAGGCGCTGGAGCTGCACCGCGCGGAGGGGGCGGTGGTCAGCCTGGTGGTGTGCGACCTGAACGGGCTGAAGCGGGTGAACGACTCGCGCGGCCATGCGGTCGGCGACCGACTGCTGGAGCGCTTCGGTTCGGTGCTGTCGCTGTGCGGGGCGATGCTGCCGGGCACCCTCGCGGCGCGGCTCGGCGGGGACGAGTTCTGTCTGCTGGCGGTCGGGCCGCGGTCCGACGAGGTGGTCAAGGTGGCCGGTGAACTGTGCGACCGGGCAGGTGAGTTGGACCTGGGCGAGGGGGTCGCGGTGGGGGTCGCCTCGACCGGCGACCCGATCGGCGCGGTGCCCAGCGCGCGCCGGCTCTTCCGGCTCGCGGACGCCGCGCAGTACCGGGCCAAGGCGGCGAAGTCGGGGGAGCCGGTGGTGGCCGGGCGGCACGGCGGGGCGGACGACCCGGTCGTACGGCTGGCGGACTCGCCGGAGCCGCCGCCGGGGCCGGAGCGCCGGCGGTTCCGGAGATGAGCTGCCGGGGCGCGGCGGCGGAGGGGTGTCCCGGGGGCGGTGATCGGTAAGGGGTGATCCGGAAATCGGGTGGTGACATCCAGCGATTCAGTCTCTAGGGTGCCTGAATATGGATATGCACACTGTGGTGCTGGGGACGTCCGGCACCACCGCACAGGACGTCATCGCGGTGGCCCGCGGCGCGGCCCGGATCGAGCTGTCCGAGGAGGCCCGCACGGCCGTCGCCGCCTCCCGCGCCTTCATCGACGAGCTCGCCGCCAAACCGGACCCGGTCTACGGCGTCTCCACCGGCTTCGGCGCGCTCGCCGTACGCCACATCAGCCCCGAGCTGCGCGCCCAGCTCCAGCGCAACATCGTGCGCTCGCACGCGGCCGGCATGGGCCCGCGGGTGGAGCGCGAGGTGGTCCGCGCCCTGATGTTCCTGCGGCTGAAGACCCTGGCCTCCGGGCACACCGGCGTCCGCCCGCTGGTCGTCGAGACCATGGCCGCCCTCCTGAACGCCGGCATCACCCCGGTCGTGCACGAGTACGGCTCCCTCGGCTGCTCCGGCGACCTCGCGCCGCTCTCGCACTGCGCGCTGACGCTGATGGGCGAGGGCGAGGCGGAGGGCCCCGACGGCGTCGTACGGCCCTCCGGCGAGCTGCTCGCGGAGCACGGCATCGCCCCCGTCGAGCTGCGCGAGAAGGAGGGGCTGGCCCTCCTCAACGGCACCGACGGCATGCTCGGCATGCTGGTGATGGCCTGCGCCGACCTCGCCCGGCTGTTCACCTCCGCGGACGTCACCGCGGCCCTCTCCCTGGAGGCGCTGCTCGGCACGGACAAGGTCCTCGCCCCCGAGCTGCACGCCATCCGGCCGCACCCCGGCCAGGCCGCCTCGGCCGCCAACATGCTGAAGGTGCTGGCCGGATCCGGCTTCACCGGCCACCACCAGGACGACGCCCCGCGCGTTCAGGACGCGTACTCGATCCGCTGCGCCCCGCAGGTCGCCGGCGCCGGCCGGGACACCCTCGACCACGCCCGCCTGGTCGCCGACCGCGAGCTGGCCGCCGCCGTCGACAACCCGGTCGTGCTGCCCGACGGCCGCGTCGAGTCCAACGGGAACTTCCACGGCGCACCGGTCGCCTACGTCCTGGACTTCCTGGCCGTCGCCGCCGCCGACCTGGGCTCGATCGCGGAGCGCCGCACCGACCGGCTGCTGGACAAGAACCGCTCGCACGGGCTGCCCGCCTTCCTGGCCGGGGACCCCGGCGTGGACTCGGGCCTGATGATCGCCCAGTACACCCAGGCCGCGCTGGTCAGCGAGCTGAAGAGGCTGGCCGCGCCGGCGTCGGTGGACTCCATCCCGTCCTCCGCGATGCAGGAGGACCATGTCTCGATGGGCTGGTCGGCGGCCCGCAAGCTGCGGACCGCGGTCGACAACCTGACCCGGGTCCTCGCCGTCGAGCTCTACGCGGCGACCCGCGCCATCGAGATGCGCCAGGGCCTGACCCCGGCGCCGGCCACCCGCGCCGTCGTGGACGCCATACGCGCCGCGGGCGTCCAGGGGCCGGGCGAGGACCGCTTCCTGGCGCCGGACCTGGAGGCCGCGTACGCCTTCGTCCGGGACGGGAAGCTGGTGGACGCCGCCGAGTCGGTGACCGGGCCGCTGGTGTGACGCTCCGTCAGGAGTGCGGTCCGGCAGGCGGTCCGGCGGGATGACGCGCCGGACCGCGGCCGGACGGACCGCGGCCGGACGGACCGCGGCCGGACGGACCGCGGCCGGACGGACCGCGGCCGGACGGGCCGCCGTCGGCGGGTCGTCCGGGTCCGCGCGCGGGCTCAGACGGCTTCGTCGCGGGTGCGGCGTACCGAGTAGCTGACCAGCGCGGCGCCGAGCGCCAGGCAGGCGGCGCCGCCGATCACGTACGGCGTGGTGTCCGGGCTGCCGGTGTCGGCGAGGCGGTGCCCCCGGCCGCCGTCGGGCGCGGTGCCGCCGGGGTGCGTGGTGGTGGAGTGGCTCTCGGCGCTCTGCCGGTCCCGTGCGGCGCCGCCCGGGTGGCCGGCCCGGCCGTCCGCGGCACCCGATCGGCCGGGTGTCCCGGAGAGTTCCGCCCGGCCGGCACGGGCCGGTGCGGAGGCCGTCCGCAGACCGGAATGTGTCGCTCCGTCATCTCCCACGATCGCGTTGGCGGACGGCACGAACCACAGGGCGAGCAGCACCGATCCCGCGGCAGCGGCGGTCAGTAGTGGTCGTCGTGCGGTCACGAAAGCTATCCCCCTTGTGGGTTCGGCGAATTGGCCGTTGACCGCAGATGTTAGTGACCGCCGCGGGTCGCGGGGAAGTCGGGACCCGTACGTGCTTACGCTCCGTGCTATGAGCAATGGTGAGACATCACGTTTTGTGCGGCTTCACGTCGAACTGGTCATGGAGATCACCGACGCCGACCAGCTGACCGGCGCCGCTCTCGACCACATCAACGCCGACCCGACGCTCCCGGAAGAAGAGCGCCGGCAGTCCGAGGAAACGGTGAGAGACGATCCGGCGGAGGCGCTGGCCCACCTCGTCGATCCCTTCGACCTGGTCACCAGAGTGCCCGGTACCGAACTCGCGCAGGCTTCCTGGAGCAGCGAGGAGATGACCGACTACGACCCCGACGCCGAGTGGGACGCGGCGGAGTGGGATCTGGCCGACGACGCGGACGGGGAGGGCTGACCGGGCGACCGCCGCCCCCGTCCCCGCCCCGCCGGCCGGCGGCGCACCCACCGCCCGGCGACCACGCGACGACCACCCCGCGGCCCCCGTACGGCACCCCGCCGTACGGGGGCCGATGACGTGATGGGCGGAGCGTCGTTATACGCCGTCGGGGACTGTGACGCCGGCCATGGTCGGACGGCGGGGGGTGTGGCACGATCTGGAGCAATTCCCGAATATTGGCCTTTTTGCCGCATTGAGTGGCCTTCCCCACATTCCTCCGAGGGGCGGAACGGGTGAATCGGAAAAGGCGTTCACAGGGAGTCGGCCGGAATGCCTGCGTCCAGATATGCCTGCGTTCAGTTGGCGGCTCGCTCGGGGATTTTTCGCAATCTGTAGCAATGGAGAAGCGTGTGATGACGGACAGCAAGCGCCGCAAGGGCCTGATAGCCAGTGCCGCGCTGCTCGGGGGCGTACTCACGGTCGCCGCGGGTGGTACCAGCAGCGCCGCCGACCACAGTGACGCCGCGAACGCCGGCCACCACGAGAGCACCCAGCAGGTGGACGACGCGGCCTCCCAGGCGGCCTCGCAGGCGAACATCGACATCGTGCCGGGGGACGGCGCGACCGACGTCGGCACCGGCGGCACCAAGGTGACGGTCAGTGGCGGCAAGCTCACCGACGTGACCATGGCCACGGTGAACGGCGGCCGGACGGTCGCCGGCACCCTGTCCGCCGACGGCACCTCCTGGCGGCCCCAGCAGGCGCTGGCCCACTCGACCGCGTACAAGATCACCGCACAGGCCGTGGACTCCAAGGGCCGCAAGGCCGTGGCGAACTCGACCTTCAGCACCGGGTCCCCGGCGAACATGTTCATCGGGCACTTCACGCCGGAGGACGGATCGACCGTCGGCGTCGGCATGCCGGTGTCGATCAACTTCGACAAGCCGATCAGGAACCGCGCGGCCGTCCAGTCCGCGATCAGCGTGGTGTCGAGCAGCAACCAGCAGGTCGTCGGCCACTGGTTCGGCGACAAGCGGCTGGACTTCCGCCCGAAGGACTACTGGAAGCCGAACTCGCACGTCACCATGAAGCTCGGCCTCAACGGCGTCGCGGCGTCCCCCGGCGTCCACGGCGTCCAGAACAAGACCGTCGACTTCACCGTCGGCCACTCGCAGGTCAGCACCGTCGACACCAAGACGCACATGATGACCGTGGTGCGCGACGGCAAGGTGCTCAGGACCGTCCCGATCTCGTCCGGCGACAAGGACCACCCGACCTACAACGGCCAGATGGTCATCTCCGAGAAGTACCAGCAGACCCGGATGAACGGCGCGACCGTCGGCCTCACCAAGAAGGACGGCAAGGGCGAGTACGACATCCCCGACGTCCCGCACGCCATGCGGCTGTCGAACTCCGGCACCTTCATCCACGGCAACTACTGGGGCAAGGGTGTCTTCGGCAAGGTCAACACCAGCCACGGCTGCATCGGCCTCCAGGACGTCCAGGGCGCCAAGGACCAGTCGACCGACGGCGCGTGGTTCTTCAACAACTCGCAGCTCGGCGACGTCGTCAAGGTGATCAACTCCCCGGACCGGACCATCCAGCCGGACAACGGGCTCAACGGATGGAACATGTCCTGGACCCAGTGGGTCGCGGGCAGCGCCGTCTGACCGCCCCCCCCCCCGGCGGGGTGACCGGACCTGAACGACGCCCGGCGTCGCCGTGATCGCGGCGCGCCGGGCGTCGTGCTGTACGTACCGCACGGGGCGGCGAGCGGTGTGCGGCCGGCGGCGCCGACCTCCAGGTGCGGAAGGCCGCCTCGCACGCCCTGGCGCGTACCGATCCGGGCGTGGCCCGCGGCCATCTCCCGCTGCTGGTCGAGGCGTTGGGCGACGACGGCATCGGCGTCTGACGGGACACCGCCTGGGTGGCGGACGAGGCGGTCCGCGCGGCGCTGACGGAGGCCCTGGCGGCAGCCACCCGGGCCCTCCGTACAGTGACCGGGTGAGCGAGCACGCAAGAGGCAGCCGGCGCGACGGCCGGGGCACCCGCGCCACCCCGCCCGCCGACGCGGCCGCCGAACTGGTCGGCGGCGTCCTGGGCCGGGTCCGCTACGCGGCGGACGGGGCGGCGGCCGAGGACGCCATGGAGGCTGGAGCCTCGGTGCTGGCCGCCGCGGCGCCCGGATGGGAGGCCGTGAGCGGGGCCCTGCTGGCCGCCGCGGCGGACGCCGTACGGCGGTGCTGGGTGGGCGGCTGGCAGCCCGCGGACCTGGAGCGGATGGTCCGGCGGGACGCCCCTGACGCCACACTGGCGGCGCTGGCCGTCGACGCCGTCGCCGCCGAGGAGGCCCGCCGTCCCGCGGCCGGCGCACCCCACGACCCCCGCTGGCAGGCCCAGCTGGACCGCCTCGGCGCGCGCGTCTGGTGGGACGCCGACCGCGGCTACCTCGACGCGCTGGCCGCCCGCCGGCGCACCTCCCGCTTCGAGACCGCGTACGACGTGCTGGCCGTGCTGCGGCTGATCGCGCGGCTGCCCCGTATCACCCCGCTCCCGCCGCCGCCCCACCCCTCCGCCGCGTCCGCGGCGGGCGCCCACGGAGGGAGCGCCGCCGCCTCCCGCGCGCTGGGCCGGATCCGCGGCCTGCTGGCCAAGGCCGAGGCCACCACCTTCGCGGAGGAGGCCGAGGCGCTGTCCGCCAAGGCCCAGGAACTGATGGCCCGTCACAGCATCGACGAGGCCCTGCTCGCCGGCGCCGGCGACCCCCGGGGAGCCGGGACCGCCGACGGCCCCGCGGCGATCCGCATCGGCATCGAAGGACCCTACGAACAGGCCAAGGCCCTGCTCCTCGACGCCGTCGCGGCGGCCAACCGCTGCCAGGCCGTCTGGGCCTCCGACGTCGGCTTCTCCACCGTCATCGGCTTCCCGCCCGACCTGGAGGCCGCCGAACTCCTCTACACCTCACTGCTCCTCCAGGCCACCTCCGCCATGAACCGCGCGGGCGACGACCACCACGCCCGCGGCCGCTCCCGGCGTACCCGCGACTTCCGCCAGACCTTCCTCGTCGCCTACGCGGACCGCATCCGCACCCGGCTCGCCGCGGCCACGGAAGCCGCCACCGCCGCCGCGTCCGCCGAGTCCCCGGCGCCGGACCGCCTCCTCCCGGCCCTCGCCGCCCGCGCCCTCGCCGTCGACGAGACCGCCGGCGCCCTCTTCCCGGACACCGCCCCGGTCCGCCTGCGCGGGGTGCGCGACGCGGCCGGCTGGCACCAGGGCACCGCCGCGGCGGACCGGGCCCGCCTGGGCCGCACCCCGCCGGACGGGGAGTCCTAGGGCCTGTCCGACGGGTCCTGGCCGGGGCCGCGGCGCTTCCCCGGCTGCCGCTGGGAGGTGCCCCCAGGCACGGCACTTCCCCAGCTCACGTGAAGGGGCGGCTCCCGGGGATTCCGGGAGCCGCCCCTTGCCATCGCCCTCGTCGTGGTCAGCGCGTGACCTCGCGGTTGAACACGGCGCGCGACCAGAGGTAGCCGACCAGGCTGAGGCCCGTGCACCAGGCCAGCGCGATCCAGCCCTGGTTGCCGATCGGGGTGCCGAGCAGCAGGCCGCGCAGGGTCTCGTTGATCGGCGTGAAGGGCTGGTACTCGGCGAACCAGCGCAGGCCGGTCGGCATGGAGTCCGGGGTGACGACCGCGCTGCCGAGAAAGGGCAGGAAGGTCAGCGGCAGCGGGGCGTTGGACGCGGACTCGACGGTCCTGGCGCCCATGCCCATCGCGGCGGAGAGCCAGCCCAGACCGAAGGCCAGGAAGACCAGCAGGCCGAACGCGGCGATCCAGTCGGCGGGTGCGGCAACGGGCCGGAAGCCGATCGCGAGGGAGACGCCCATGACCAGGACGACGACCGCGGTGACCTGGATGACGCTGCCGAGGACATGGCCGGTGAGCACGGAGCCGCGTGAGATCGACATCGTACGGAAGCGGTTGATGATGCCCTCCGTCATGTCGGTGCAGACGGACACGGCGGTCGCGACGGCCCCGGAGGTCGCGGACATCAGGATGATGCCGGGGACCACGTAGTTGACGTAGGCACCGCGGTCGGCGCCCGCCCCGATGCCGGTGCCGAGCGCCCCGCCGAAGACGTACACGAACAGCAGCAGCATCAGGATCGGCATCGTGACGATCGAGATCGTCATCGACGGGTAGCGCCGCATGTGAGTGAGGTTGCGGCGCAGCATCGTCATGGCGTCGCGCAGGGCGTACGAGCGGGTGGGGGTGGCCGGTGCGGTGGCGGTCGCGGCACTCATCGGGCCGACTCCTTCTGCGAGTTGGGGAGAGCGGGGGCGTTCTGCTGGCCGGTGAGGGTGAGGAAGACGTCGTCGAGGTCGGGGGTGTGCACGGTGAGCGACTCGGCCTGCGCGCCGGTGCTGTCGAGGGCGTCGAGGACGGCACGGAGATGGGTGAGGGTGCCGTCGCCGGGGATCCGCAGGCTGAGCGACTCGTCGTCGCGGGCGGCCACGCCGAAGACGCCGGCCGCCGTGGCGAGATGGGCCTCGTCGGAGAACCGGAGGCGGACATGGCCGCCCGGTATCCGGCGCTTCAGTTCGTCGGAGGTGCCTTCGGCGACCAGCCTGCCGTGGTCCAGCACGGCGATGCGGTCGGCGAGTTGGTCGGCCTCCTCCAGGTACTGCGTGGTGAGGAAGACGGTCACGCCCTGATCCGTCACCAGGTCCCGGATGAGTTCCCACATGACGCGGCGGCTGCGCGGGTCGAGGCCGGTGGTCGGCTCGTCGAGGAAGATGATCCGCGGCCGGCCGACCAGGGTCATCGCCAGGTCGAGCTTGCGGCGCATACCGCCGGAGAACGTGGCGACGTTCTTGCGGGCCGCCTCGGCCAACTCGAACCGCTCCAGGAGCTCGGCGGCGCGACGGCGGCCCTCGCGCTTGCCCAGGTGGTGCAGGTCGGCCATGAGGAACAGGTTCTCCTCGGCGGTCAACAGCCCGTCGACGGCGGCGAACTGACCGGTGACGCCGATCAGGCGGCGCACCGAGCCGGCGTCGGCGGCCACGTCGATGCCCGCGATCCGGGCCTGGCCCGAGTCGGCGGTGATCAGCGTGGAGAGGATCTCCACGGTGGTGGTCTTGCCGGCGCCGTTGGGCCCGAGCAGGGCGAAGATCGTGCCCTCGGGGATCCGCAGATCGATGCCGTCGAGCACCACCTTGTCGCCGTACGACTTGCGCAGGCCGCTCGCGGAGATCGCGGCCGCTCGCGCGGTGGTGGACACCTGGGTCGCGGTGTTCATGGTGGGCGGGCCTTTCTTCAGGGAGTCCGGGGGACTGGCGAACCCGGAGGACGGGGACGGAAGCGGCCGAAGGGCCGTGGCGCAGGAACGGAGCAGGAATGGAGCAGGAATGGCGCATGCCTGGTGCGTGTCTGGCGAGTGCCTGGCGAATGTCTGACGCAATCCACGGGATGTCGTGTCGCGCCGTGCTCGCGTCACCATGATGGCACATCAATGGCGCCATTGCGAGCCGGAATGGCACCATTCTTCGTTCGGGAGTCGTGCCACCGTGTCTGACCTGCAGGGATCTACATCCGGATGTGCGCCTGGACGCACATCCAGACGTGCATCCAGACGTACGTCACATGCAAACGCCCCCGTACCGGCCTGGGGCCAGTGCGGGGGCGCCATAGTGGTGCCACTCGGTGGGGATGACGGGCTTCTCGCCCTCGACATCCACCGCCTCGGCGGGGAGTGCTCCTGGGGTGGGTCGGTTAACGGGGTTTCGGGTCTCAGGGTCGGGCGCGGCGGATGTCGATGTTGCCGTAGCGGGTGCGGGCGTGGACCTTGACGGTGTCCTCGGTCTCCGGCGGGGCTTCGGAGGCGGCGAGGGTGTTGCGCACCTGTCCGTGGCTGGAGCTGACGTCGAGCCAGGCGGCGGTGCCTTCGTGGATGCCGATGTCGATGGCGCCGTAGGAGGTCTCCAACTGGATGGTGCCGCGGGTGACTTCGGTGACGCGCAGGGTGCCGTGGGCGGTGGTGGCGGTGACCGAGCTTTCGGCGCGGGTGATGTCGATGTCGCCGTTGGCGCCGCTGACCCGCAGGTCACCGATGGCTGCGCCGACGGTGGTGGAGCCGTGCGAGTTCTTCAGGACGGCGGGGCCGTTGACGGTGCCGACGCGCAGGCTGCCGGAGCTGGTGGTGATCTCGGCCATGCCCTCGATGCGGTCGACGGCGATCGAGCCGTGGGAGACGGTCAGTTGCACCGGCCCGGTGGTGTCGAGGCGGACGTCGCCGGTGGAGGTCTTGACGCGGACCTCGCCGAGCCGGCCCTCGCCCAGGACCTGGGTCCAGGAGCCGGTGGTGTCGATGTGCGAGCCGGTGGGCAGTTCGACGGTCACGTCGACGGTGCCGGTGCGGCCGACGAAGTAGCGCTGCTTGGGCGTCCTGACGCTCAGGGCGCCGCTCGCGTAGGTGACTTCGGTCTGGTCGGCGGCTCGTACGTCCGACTCGCGCTTGGGGTCGCGGGGTCGTACCTCGACGACCGTGTCGAGGCGGTCGCCGGCGGCGAACCGGATGGAGCCGGCGGTCACGTGCGCGGTGGCGGAAATCGCTTCGGGAGTGTCGAAAGAAGGCATGGCTCTACTGTCCTCATAAGTCCTTGGACGTCCCCCGTGGGACGTGGAGTGGCCGTCCCTGTGGGACGCGGTGTGGGCGCAGCGGAGCGGGCACGGGCGGCGGGTACGGACGATGGGTGCGGGTGCGGGTGCGGGTGCGGGTGCGGGTGCGGGTGCGGGTGCGGGTGCGATGCGGGCACTGGCGCTGGCGCTGGCGCGGTCAGCGCACCCAGCCCGTGAAGCCCTGTCCGGTGGTGCGGGCCTGCTCCGTCGTACGCGGCCGCGTGCCGCCGCCGACCGCGGCCGACACCGCCCGCACCAGCCACGCGTTGACCGACAGGCCCTCGCGACTCGCGGCCTCCTCCGCACGCGCCTTGAGGTGGGCCGGCAACCGCAGATTGACCCGAGCGGTGCCACCCTCATCGCCATCGGCGGGCGCCGGCCCCCCGACCGCCTCGACGGGCACGACCGGCTCCACGGAGGCGCCACCACCGACCGGCGGCGGCGTCACCACGAAGTCGGGATCCAGCCCCCGCAGCCGCACGTCGACCGAGCCCGGCGCCAGCTCGCGAGTGATCTCGTCCATCGCGGCGGAGAGCACATTGAGCATCGTCAGACGGGTCGCCGACTCCAAAGGAGCAGTGAGCCGCTCGGCCAGCTCGCGAGCATCTTCCCCGCCGGCCTCGGCGGCCACCGCCAGTTCCCGCCGCAGAGTGTCGACATACGGAGTGAGGTCCATGACGTCATGATGGCACCATTATGGCGCCATGGGCAAGTCTGGGCACCGGCCTGTGCGGGGCCGACTTGCGTGCGGCCACCCTGAGCTGGCAAAAGCGAAGAGGTCAAAGAGGCCAACCAGAGTCAATACGGCACCATGCAGGCCCACTTGCCCCTCGGAGCGCGGAATGACACGGACACCGGGCGCGATCGCGGTACGTGGCTCCGAGAACAACTCTCCGTGAGACGCCGCGCTTTACCGCAGCCGAGTGGTCCGTGTTCCACAGTGGCATCACGGCCGGCGAGTTCGAGAGCCGGGCGCCGAGGAGAAACGTCGACGGGCCCGGCTCCGGGCTGTCGCCGCCGAACCCGTCGAACGGGGCCCTCAATCGGTCATGGCCGCCGACTCCCGCATGTCGCGGGCAGGGGCGCGAAGTAGCGTGAAGTCAGCCGTCGGCACGCCCTTGTAGGCTTCCCGCATGCCACAGTCCGTAGAACCGCAGCCACTGGTGAGCGGGAGTCACGTGCGGCAAGCCGTGGCCCACTGTGTCGAGGCCCTCACCGGCCTCCCCGCGGCCCATTGGAATGGACGGGCCGGCTGCCTGGAGTGGACATGCCGGGAGACTCTGGAGCACCTCGCGGATGACTTGTTCACCTACGCACTGCGGTTTGGTCTCGCGCAGCCGATGGACGTGCCACGCGTGCCCCTACGCGTCTCTCGTGATCGGCCCCAGGGTCCGGCCAACGTCATCTTCGGCGACGAAGAGGCAGGACCCGAGGGACTCCTGACCGTCGTGAAGGCGTGCGGCGGACTGCTGGCAATCGCCGTCGACGCCGCACCTCCCACCGTCCTGGCGCCGCACGTCTTCGGCGCATCCGACCCGGAGGGGTTCGCGGCGATGGGCGTCGTCGAAACCCTCGTCCATACCCACGACATCGCTCAGGGCCTGCAGTGCGCGTGGGAGCCTCCGCAGGACCTGAGCGAGCGAGTTCTCCTGCGGCTGTTCCCTGACGTTCCCATCACCGGTACTCCGTGGTCGACCCTGCTGTGGGCTACCGGACGCATCGAGATGCCTGACATCCCCCGCCGGACGAACTGGCGTTGGCATGGCGCACCGCGTGGCGGCAGCTGACTCTCACCACAGCGGAAGACGCCGAAGAGCCGTAGCACGACGCTCAGGGCTGCGCCCGACATACCGACGCCCGCCGGCGCGAGCGCTACCGCGTCGCCGGGCGTCGGTACGGATCGGCATCAGCCGACCGTGTACCCAACCAGGTACGGGACCAGCCGCTATGAGATCAGCCCTCGGCGGGAGCCACGCCGACCGGGCAGGACACGCCGGTCCCGCCGATGCCCTCGTGCCAGGCAGCCCCTGGCACGAGAGATGTTCGGTGTGATGGCTACAGAGCGTTGAACGGTGGCACGATACGGACGATGATGATCAGCGGGTCGCGCGGAGCCACCAGGAAGTAGAACCAGCCGCCAGCGGCGTCCATGCGACGCAGTCCGCCCGGTCGGGGACCGTTGCCGAAGTCGCTGACGTCGATGCCCGTACTTGCCAGGTCGACGAGTTGGCCGGCCAGACGTTCCACTTCCGCCACCACGTGAACGGGGATGCCGTCCGATACATGGCGGTGGTCGGGATCGTACTCCCAGCGCCAGCCAGCGCTCACCGGGTCGGGAGGCCGACGGCGGCGTGGGCTTCGTCCAGGATCCTGCCGATCTCGGAGGCGGCCTGCCGTGCCTGAGCCGCGTCGCCCGACGCGGCGGTGTCCTCCCACCGGCGGAGGTCCGCTGCAGCGTCGGGCCGACGCTGGATGTGGACATAGACGGCCCACTGGGCGATGAACCGCTGGAGCGGTGCCAGGTCGGAGCCCTGCCGGGACTGGTCGGCCGCTTGGTCCAACTCGCGGGTGAACGCCGGCAGCGCTGCGGGCGCGATCTGACTGATGGCCTGCCGCAGCGCGGCAACCGTGGCAGGGGGCTGGGGAATGAGTGGCTGCCCAGCGGCGGAGGTGGTCATGGCTGCTCCCATGGGCGCGATTCTGGTCCCGTGCGTCAGCGTATCGGGCGTGAGTGCTCTCCCTCCGCTCGAACGAGTGAGGGAGAGGCAATACGGCTACCAGCGCCCGTCCCGGCTTGGCGGGCGTGGTGGAGACCGACCGGCGCCTGGAGCGTTCTACTGCTCCGTGACTTCCGGGGCGGGCGCGATCCCCGTGGGGCAGGACCGACCCCAGTTCGTCTCCGACGGGGCACTCAGCTTGACGCCCGTCCCGCCGATGCCGCAGTACCCGGCGGGGTTCTTGTCCAGGTACTGCTGGTGCAAGAAGTGCTTGCCAAGTTCGATGACGCTCACGCCCGCGACAAGGCTCTCTACCTGTCGTGGCTAGGCGATTCCTATCTTGCCGCCGGAGAGGTCGAGCAGGCCGCAACCCTCACCAGCCGCGTCCTGGACCTCTCCGCCGGAGTGGCATCGGTACGCCCACGCGAGCGCGTTGCCCCCGTTCTGCGGCAGCTGGCGTTGCACAGGGATCTGCCGCAGGTAGCCGAGGCTCTGGAAAGGGCCAGGGGGTGACTTCTCAGACCGCTTGATCGGGTCCAGTGGTCTTGGCCACCCAGCTCAGATACGTGTCGGAACCTTGGGTGATCGGCACGGCCGAGATCTCAGGGTTCGTCCAAGGGTGGTGTTCCAGCAAATGTGCCTCAAGGTCGGCGTAGCGGTCGGCACGCGTCTTGAACAGCAGTTGCCATTCCTCCCCGGTCCCGAACTCCCCTTGATGTCAGAACACCGAGACCACCGGCCCGATGATCTGTGCCCCCGCCGCGAGCCGGGCCGCCACCACCGACCGCGCGAGCTTCTCCGCTGCCTCGCGGTCCTCTGTCGCCGTTGACACCTGCACGAAGTCCGTCATACCGCCGAGCCTAACCACGGCCGCCGCTCTTTAAGCGGTCCGCTCCAACACCCACGAGCCCGACCAACAGCTGTGCTGCCGTGCCGAAGGTTGACCGATCTCACTGAAGGTTGATAACCCGTCGTTAGTCTCAGCAGAGATTAACCGCGCGTGCCCGCCGCCGCGTTTAGGTGGCGCGAGGGCGGGTCGGGCCGGTGGGCCTGGATGGTTACCGCTTGCCGCTCTTGAGGCGGGTGCCAGACCAGTCCTTGGCGACGCTGACGGCCTTGGCTGGGGAGAGACCCGCGGTCTGTGCGGCGTCATTGATGTCGCTGGGTTCGACGTATCCGTCTCGGCCGTTCTTCGGGGTGAGGAGCCAGATCGTGCCGCCGTCTTCAAGCAGTCCGATCGGGTCGACCAAGGCGTCGGTGGGGTCGCCGTCATCGTCGCGGAACCACAGGAGTACGACATCGGCGACTCGTCGTAGTCCTCGTCGACCAGGTCCTGGCCGATCAGCGACTCGATGCCCTCGCGGAGGTCCAGGTCGACGTCATCGTCGTAGCCGATCTCCTGGACGACCTGACCAGGCTCGAAGCCCAGCCTCCCCGCAGGGTTGGTCCGCTCTTCCGCACGGTCCGCCGTAGCGCTCATCACTGCCTCCTGCGTCACGGGGACGCGCCTGCCGCGCCCCTTCCTGTAGCCAACCAGACACGCAGCGTGGTTGTGAGTGATCCACTCGGATCAGGGGCTGTCCAGAAGAGGTATGCCGCGAGCGAGGTCAAGCTTCAGTGAGATCGGTCAATCTTCGCCGAGACGGGGCAACAGCCAAGGGCATTGCACGGCGTTGGGCCCCTGTCCCGTCTCCAGCGATCTGGTCCGCGACTCAGGTGATCTGGTCCGACCCGTTTCTGGTCTCAGGTGATGTAGTTCGCCGACGTGTTTGAGAGGTGTTGTCTTACCGGATGTGATCAAGGCGAACGCCAGCGCCCACCGGGGCGGCCCTCGGAACCGGCGGCTGTCCCAGAAGTCGCGCCATGCCATGGCTGCCTCCTTCGGCCCACGACGGGACGGGGGCGCGAAACCGCATCCGCACCCAGCCCCGTCCGCGCGCCTCCCGGCAGTCCCACCCGCCGCGGTCCACACCGCATTCCAGAACCGGGCCCCCTACTCACACACATTGCGCACCTCCAACGAGATGTAGTACTTCTTATACATGAGCGAGCAGGTGCACAATAGACTGGCGATGGTCCGGGCAGACCGCAAGGTGTCCCGTGCCCGTCTGGCCGAGGCCGTCGGTGCCCACTACCAGACCATCGGCTACATCGAGCGCGGCGAGTACAACCCGAGCCTCGATCTGGCGTTGAAGATCGCCAAGTTCTTCGAGCTGCCGGTCGAGGCGCTGTTCTCCTTGGAGCCGTTCCGGCCGCTCACTGACGAGGTTTACGGGAGGAAGTCATGACCGCACGACAGACCGCAGCGCCCACGCGCTATGACCGGCGCATGCTCGCCATCATGAACAACCCGGCTGGCAGGCCCTATTACGCCACGAGCGCCCGCCGCCGCACCTTCGTCGCCGCGCATATCGCGCTGACGGCAGGGCTGTTGACCACGCACATCGGCGGTGTCGCGGCGCGCCAGCCGTGGCTGATGGTAGCCGGAGTGCTCGTCGTGCTGCCGCTGTGGTGCATAGCGACGGGCATCATCAACGGCTCCACCCGCGGACTGCTGGAACTGCGCGCCCGCGTCCTCGACGAGCGTCAACTCGCCGAGCGGCAGCGGGTCCACGCCCTTGCCCACCGTATCTCCGTCGTCATGCTCTTCGGCGCGGTCCTCGCCGTCGGCGCGCTGCACTGGGTGGGCAGCACGATCCCCGCGGGTGCGCTGCCGGCCGTTCTGGTCGTCGCCCTGGTGACGTTCTGGCTGATGCCGCTGTGGACGGCCGGTCTGACGGCCCGGGACGAGGTGGCCGACGACGTTATCGACGAGGCCGCCGACCGGTTTGCCACCGGCCACTAGGGTCTGTGTGACGTTGTGATCAATCTTCGGGTTCCGCCCTTGGACGGCGACGGAACCCGGGAGAACGCTGGGCGTGATGCGCAGGCAACTCAGTGATGAGCAGTGGAAGTTCATCGAGCCCTACCTGCCGATCGGCGGGCTCGGCCCGTAGGTCGAGCGGCTGCGGGACCAGATCATCTGAGAAAACCGCCATCTCGGCGTCTCAACCCATCTGGCCGCCGCAGGTCGCAGCCCTGATCACGGACCAGATCTTTTGTGACGGGACAGCCGCACCCGTCTTGCCGTGATCACCACCCTGCATCTGAAAGGACTATGAACACGGCTTGACATGGATCAAGCCGTCGGGCAGGCGGTCTCAGCTATCGGTCGGCGCGATTCCCGTCGGGCACGACCCGCCCCAGCTCTCCCCGGATAGCCCACTTAGCTTGACGCCCGACCCACCGAGCCCGCGGTAGGCAGTGCTCCATGGCCATAAGGAGCCGCCGCGGCGTAGGCAACGAGGTGTGCGAAGCGTAGCCACATGAGCAGGTAGCCGTTGAGGGGCGTGCAGCTCGGACGGACAAGGCGCTCGATTGCGCGGATGGTCTGAGCCAGGGAGTCCCGTGTCGGGGCTTCTACGTGGCCGAGGTTCGTGAGGTACGTGGTGGCGTAGGCGTCGAGGTGGGAGTGCAGGCCGGCCAGTTGCGGTGCCTCGCTGTCGCGGTACAGCGTTTCGTCCGGGTAGGGGAGGCGCCGGAAGTCGGTATGGCGGTCGGCTACGGCGGCGACGAGTCCCAGGCGGGAGGGCGCCGTTTCGCTCGGCCAGTGAGGTCCCCGCAACTGCGTTGTGTCGGTGGGGCGTGGGGTCCGTCGGCCGGCTGCTTTCTCCGCGTGGCGTCGGGTGGCGATGGCGTCGATCTCGTTGAGCCGGAGTGTTCGGCTGTCTTCCAGGGTCTGCAGTGCGCGCAGCAGGGCCGCCGGGTCCCTGCGGAGATCGGGGGAGGGGCGTGCGGTCGCAGTCAGGTAGGCCCAGGTCGCGTTGAAGCCGAGCGGGCAGTAGTGCCCGACGGCACACCTCAGGGCCGTGTGCCGTCGGGTGAGTGGCAACTGCTCGTCGCGCACTCTGCGTGCATAGATTCTGAAGCCCATGCGGTGACGTCAGTCGTCGGCCTTGGCCACGCCGACAGGGCAGCTCACGCCTGTCCCGCCCAGCCCGCAGTAGCCGTTTATGTTGCGCGAAAGATACTGCTGGTGGTAAGCCTCCGCCGGGTAGAAGGGGCGGGAGGCGTCGGCGGGGAGGATCTCGGTGGTGATGTCGCCGTAGCCGGAGGACGTCAGGACCTTGCGGTAGGCGTCGCGGGAGGCTTCGGCGGCCTGCTGCTGGGCGGGGGAGTGGGTGTAGACGGCGGAGCGGTACTGGGTGCCGACGTCATTGCCCTGGCGGAAGCCCTGCGTCGGGTCGTGGGACTCCCAGAAGAGCTTCAGCAGCGCGGTGTACGGGACGACGGCCGGGTCGAAGACGACGCGGACGGCCTCGGTGTGGCCGGTGTGGCCGCTGCACACCTCTTCGTAGGTGGGGTGCGGGGTGTGGCCGCCCTGATAGCCGACGAGGGTGGTCCAGACGCCGTCGGTCTGCCGGAACTTCCGTTCGGCGCCCCAGAAGCAGCCCAGGCCGAAGTCGGCGATCTCCAGGCCCTCGGGATACGGGCCGAGCAGCGGGTTGCCGAGGACGGTGTGCCGGTCGGGGACGGCGAAGTCCCGCTCGGGGCGGCCCGGAAGCGCTTCCTCGGGGGTGGGGAGATGGGTCTTGAAGCGGGAGAACAGCATCAGGATCGTGCTCCAGGGGGAGGGGCGGACACGGGCGTGGGGCGGGGGTGGGGGTGGGGCGATGTGCGGATTCGGGTGTGGGGGTGGATGCGGGTTCGGGTGCGGGTACCGGTGAAACGTGTGGGGGTGGGTGGGCATTCCTTCGGGGGCTGCTGATGGACGGCGGAGCCGGGCCCGTTGGCTACCCGCGGGGTCGGAAGTCCGCCGACGTCCCGCCGAGCTGTTCCCAGCCGGCGATGGCCAGTGCCCGGTACGCGGCGTACTCGGCGGCGGGGCTGCGCCCGTACGACCATGGGACGGCGCCCACATGGCCGTCGACGAGGCGGAGCTGCTCCATCGCCTCGGCGAAGCGCTCGGCGCGGACCAGGAACCAGACGAGCAGATGCCGCACGTGCGGCGCCATCGGGTGGTCGGCGGGGGCCTGGCGCAGCGCGAAGTGCGCGCCCTCTATGGCGCGCTCGATGACCGCGCTCTGGTAGAGCCCGCGGACCATGTTGGCCTCGGGGAGGTGCTCGTAGACCGCGAACAGCGGCAGCGCCGGCAGCAGGCTCGTCGCCGGGGCACCGGAGGCGGCGCGCTCGGCGAAGGCTTCGGACTCCTTGCGGGAGCCGTGCCACTTCTCCGACCAGTACGGGAGCGCGGCCAGATGCGCGCCCATGTGGTGCGGCGCGCGCTGCGCGACCTTGGACCACAGCTCCTCGTAGTCGGCGGGGCGCTCGCCCAGGCCGCGGGAGACGGCCAGCTCGGTGATGTACGGGATCGGGCTGCCGGGCGCCAGCAGGCCCGCCTCCCGGCAGACCGTCCGGGCCTCCTCCAGGATCATTCGGAAGTCCTGCGAGCCGGGGTCGCGGAGCGCCTGGACGACCAGGAACTGGGCGTGCGTCTGGGCGCCGCCGGGGTCCTTGGGCGCCTCGGCGCGCCAGGTGCGCAGCCAGATGCCGCCGGTCCGCCGGCCGCCAGCGCCTGCCGGGTCCCCGGCCAGTTCGAAGGCGGCGGCCCCGGCCAGCGACTGCACGCGCTGCCAGCGGCGCTCCCAGTCGTCGCCGGTGGACCGGAGCAGTTCGGCGGCCGGGCGCCAGTCGTGCGTCCGCCGCATCTCGGCCAGTGCCTCGTCCAGCTCGGGGTCGGGGCCCGGCAGTCGGACGTCCAGCTCTTCCAGGGGGACGAAGCCGTAGCCCGCCATCGGGTCGCCGGCCACCACCAGGCCCTGCCGGGCGTGCTGTACGGCCCGCCGGCGCCGCATCCAGGGCAGGAAGACGAAACCGCCGAGCGTGATCGCGGCGAGGAGAACCAGCAGAGCGTCCATGTGGTGTGTCCCGGTTGGAGGGGCGGAGGAGTGGAGGAGTGGAGGAGTGGAGGAGTGGAGGGGCGGGCGGGGGGAGAAGTCGAGAGGTGGCGAGCGGAGGGCCGGGCGGCCGGTTCGCGGTGGCGGGTGCCGGATGCGAACCGGTGTCCGGCCTCCCGTATGTATCCACTATCCAGCGAACCAGAAAGTTCCGAAAAGTTCGGCCGCGCGGCCGACTACCCTCGGCAGACATGAGCGATCAGCGCGACGAGCGCCACCAGCACTTCGAAACCCTCGCCATCCACGCAGGTCAGGAGCCCGACCAGGCCACCGGCGCGGTGGTACCGCCCATCTATCAGGTCTCTACGTACAAGCAGGACGGAGTGGGCGGGCTGCGCGGCGGCTACGAGTACAGCCGCAGTGCCAACCCGACCCGTACCGCCCTGGAGGAGAACCTCGCCGCCCTCGACGGCGGTCGCCGCGGCCTGGCGTTCGCCTCCGGCCTCGCCGCCGAGGACTGCCTGCTGCGCACCCTGCTCGCCCCCGGCGACCACGTCGTCATCCCCAATGACGCCTACGGCGGGACGTTCCGCCTGTTCGCGAAGGTCGTCGAGCGGTGGGGCGTGGAGTGGTCGGTTGCCGACACCTCCGACCCGCGGGCCGTACGCGACGCGGTGCGGCCCCGTACGAAGGTGATCTGGGTGGAGACGCCCAGCAACCCGCTGCTCGGCATCAGCGACATCGCGGCGCTGGCCGGTGTCGCGCGGGACGCCGGGGCCAGGCTCGTGGTCGACAACACCTTCGCCAGCCCCTACCTCCAGCAGCCGCTCGCCCTCGGTGCGGACGTGGTGGTGTACTCCACGACCAAGTACATGGGCGGGCACTCGGACGTCGTCGGCGGCGCGCTGGTCGTGAACGACGACGCGCTCGGTGAGGAACTGGCCTACCACCAGAACGCGATGGGCGCGATCGCCGGCCCCTTCGACGCCTGGCTGGTGATGCGCGGCATCAAGACGCTGGCCGTGCGGATGGACCGGCACAGCGCCAATGCGGCGCGCGTCGCCGAGCTGCTGACCTCCCACAAGAAGGTGACCCGGGTCTACTACCCGGGGCTGGCCGAGCACCCTGGCCACGAGATCGCCGCCAAGCAGATGCGGGCCTTCGGCGGCATGGTGTCGTTCCAGGTCGCGGGCGGCGAGGCGGCGGCGGTGGAGGTCTGCAACCGCGCCGAGCTGTTCACCCTCGGGGAGTCGCTGGGCGGTGTGGAGTCGCTGATCGAGCACCCGGGGCGGATGACGCACGCCTCGACGGCCGGTTCGGCGCTGGAGGTGCCCTCCGACCTGGTCCGCCTGTCGGTCGGCATCGAGTCCGCCGACGACCTGCTGGCCGACCTCACGCAGGCGCTGGGCTGAGCCGGTAGCGGTCCCCGGCCCATGGCCCCCGGCCCCTGGTCACCACCCCTCCACGGGAGGGGTGGTGCGGGCCGGCGGGGGACGCCAGGGCTGCTCAACTGCCGCCCAGATCAGCAGGGTTGTCAGTGCCAGCAGGGCGAGCAGCGTACCGGTGCGGTGCAGCACCCGGCGCCGGTCCCGCAGTCGGCGGCCGCGGGCGGCGGCCCGTGCGGCCAGGTCGGGCGGTACCGGCGGATGCGGCCCGGCCCGCAGCGTCCGCCGCGCCTCGGTCTCCGTACGGTCGGGCAGCCGCCATTCCGGCGGGCCCCAGAGGTCCGGTCCCGGCGGACCGCGGAAGTCCGGTTCCCGGTCTGCCGGTTCCCACTCGGCGAGGCCCCAGTCGGGCGGGTCCGCCCCGGGCGGTCCGCTCGCCGGCCGGTGCGGTTCCGGTGTGCCCGGGACGGTCGGGTTCACGGCGCCGCGGCCGGTGCCGGGCGGGGGCTGCGCAGTGCGGCGACGGCGTGCCGGCACAGCTCGTGCACCCGCTCGGCGGGCAGGCCCAGTTGGGCCGCGGTCTGCTCCTCGGCGATGCCCTCGTGATGCCGTAGCACCAGCACCAGGCGCTCTTTCGGGGTGAGTCGACAGAGCAGCCCGCCGCGCGGTCGGCGGTGCCGCCGGCCGGTGTGCGCGAAGTGCGCGGCCAGTTCCCGGCGGGTCCGCTCGTACGGGTCCTCGCCGTGCAGCCGGTCCCATGCGGCGTAGGTCCGCGCCAGCGCGCGGATCAGCAACTCCTCGGCGGCCGGGACGGGTTGGGCGGCGGGCTCACCGGTCAGCAGGGCGGCGAGGTGCAGCAGCCGGCCGGCCGCGCCCGCCGCGAAGAACTCGAACTCCCGGTCCCGGCGCCGCTCCCGCGCCCACCGCCGCTCTCCCACCGCGCCTCCCGGATGACGGGCATCCGACGCCCTGGGCTCCTATGGCACGGCAGTCCGGGAGCGGGGTCAAGGGGTGCGACGGCGTTCCGCTTCGCGGGCGGCGCCCCGGCACGCGGGGAGCGCGGCGACACCGGCCTTCGTACGCACCGGCCCCCCCCGCCGCGGTACGCACTGGCCTTCGCCTCTGTACGCACCGGCCCCCACCTCGGTACGTGTCGGCACCCGTCCCACGTACGCGTGCTGCGTCGACCGCCCGTGTGCCGGGCCGGCCGCCCCCCGGTACGCGTCAGGACGAAGCCGGTCCGACCTGTCCGATCTGTCCGACCGGAGCGGCCGGGCCGCCCGGCGCGAGTCCGGTGAGGTCGGCGAGGGAGGCGTTGAAGCGTGTCAGGAGCGTGCAGAACGCGGTGCGTTCGTCGTCGCTCCACTCCTCCGTCACCAGCGCCATCAGCGCCCGCCGGGAGGCCCGCACCTCGTCGAGGCGGGCATGGCCGCGCTCGGACAGTTCGAGCACCACCGCGCGGCCGTCCTCGGGGTGGGTGGCGCGGCTGACCAGCCCGGCGTCGACCAGCGGGGCGACCTGCCGGGTGACCGTGGAGGAGTCGATGCCCATCCCGCAGGCCAGGGCCTTGACGCCCATGGGGCCTTCCTGGTCCAGGCGGTTGAGCAGCAGATAGGCGGCGCGGTCCATGGAGTTCCGCGCCTGCCCGACGCCGCCGAGCCGGCTCTGTTCGGCGCGGCGGGCGAAGACGGCCACTTGGTGCTGCAGCGCGTCGAGGAGAGCGGGGTCGGTGTGGGTCGTCATGTCCGGAGAGGTGGGCATGGCCGGGGCTCGCTTCATGGAGGTGCGTATGGATGGGGTGACAGCGTACGCGGACCCGGCGCGGACCGTACCGGCGCTGCCGCGTGCGGTCACGTTGCGTACGGGTTCACGGCACGGCACGTCGGCGTGAAGGGCGCCGGAACGGCCGCGGGCGGGCGGGCCGTTCCAGGTCGGGTGCCCGCCCGCTGCCGTCCCCGACCGGGCGCCTGCGGGATACCCGGCGCACCGCACGGCCCGCGGGTGTCCGCCATCCGGCCAAAAAAGCCTGTTCGTGGCCGAACTGCGAGACTGGCCGCATGGCCGACCACACGCCGGGTGTCCCGCAGGGGCCCACCGGATCCGCGCCCGCCGCCGAGGAACCGCTCGCCGGCATCACGGTCGAGGACGTACGCGAGGCGCACAAGCTGCTCTCCGGCGTCTCCCGCGCCACCGCCATGGAGGGCAGCCGCTATCTGTCCGGGCTGGTCGGCGCCCCGGTCCACCTCAAGTGCGAGAACCTCCAGCGCACCGGTTCGTTCAAGATCCGCGGCGCCTACGTACGCATCGCCGGGCTCAGCGCACAGGAGCGGGCGGCCGGTGTGGTGGCGGCCAGCGCGGGCAACCACGCGCAGGGGGTGGCGCTGGCGGCGTCCCTGCTGGGCGTCCGCTCGACGGTGTTCATGCCGGTCGGCGCCCCGCTGCCGAAGGTCGCGGCGACCCGCGAGTACGGCGCCGAGGTGCGGCTGCACGGCCATGTCGTCGACGAGACGCTGGCCGCCGCCCAGGAGTACGCCCGGCAGACCGGCGCGGTCTTCATCCACCCCTTCGACCACCGCGACATCATCGCCGGCCAGGGCACGGTCGGCCTGGAGATCCTGGAGCAGTGCCCGGAGGTGCGGACGGTCGTCGTCGGGGTCGGGGGCGGCGGGCTCGCGGCGGGCATCGCCCTCGCGGTCAAGGCGCTGCGGCCGGATGTGAAGGTCGTCGGCGTGCAGGCGGCGGCCGCGGCCTGCTATCCGCCCTCGCTCGCGGCCGGGCACCCGGTGGCCGTCGAGCCGCTGACGACGATGGCCGACGGGATCAAGGTCGGGCGGCCCGGCGATGTGCCGTTCGGGATCGTCAACGCCCTGGTGGACGAGGTCCGTACGGTCTCCGAGGACGAGCTGTCCAGCGCCCTGCTGCTCTGCCTCGAACGCGCCAAGCTGGTCGTGGAGCCGGCCGGCGCGAGCCCGGTGGCGGCGCTGCTCTCCGCGCCCCGCTCCTTCGAGGGGCCGGTGGTGGCGGTGCTCTCGGGCGGCAATGTCGACCCGCTCCTGATGCAGCGCATCCTCCGCCACGGCATGGCCGCCGCCGGCCGCTACCTCTCGCTGCGGCTGCGGCTGACCGACCGCCCTGGCGCCCTGGCCAACCTCCTCGGCATCCTGTCGGTCGTGGACGCCAACGTCATCGACGTCGGCCACGTCCGCACCGACCCGCGCCTGGGCCTCACCGAGGTCGAGGTCGAACTCCACCTGGAGACCAAGGGCCCCGTCCACTGCACGGAGGTCCGCGACGCGCTCCGCGAGGCGGGGTACGACGTCGTCGCGGACTGATCCGGCAGGGACCGGCGCCGGCCGAACGAATCTGCCATTTGTATCGCGATGTATCGCGTTCAGGAGTAGCATCGGCGCGCAGCGGCACGGTCGCGGGGGGCCGTCGCGCCAGGGTGCCCCGCGGCGGGAGAAATGCCGAAATCGCGTAGACAGCTGCGCCAAAGCGCCAAACGTAGTATTCGACCTGGAACTGACCCAAATCATGGGGGTACCCATATGCCAGGCGCCATTTATGCCGAAGGCCTGGTGAAGACCTTCGGCGAAGTGCGGGCACTGGACGGCGTCGACCTCGACGTCCCCGAAGGAACCGTCCTCGGAATGCTCGGCCCGAACGGTGCGGGCAAGACCACCGCCGTACGGGTCCTGACGACCCTGCTCCGACCCGACCGGGGCACGGCACGGGTCGCCGGCATCGACGTCCTCGCGCACCCCGACGCGGTGCGCCGTTCGATCGGCCTGTCCGGCCAATTCGCGGCCGTGGACGAGTACTTGACCGGCCGGGAGAACCTGGTGATGGTCGGCCAGCTCTACCAGATGAGCGGACGCGACGCCCGGCGTCGGGCCGGTGAGCTGCTGGAGCGGTTCAGCCTCTCCGACGCCGCCGACCGCATCGCCAAGACCTACTCCGGCGGGATGCGCCGCCGGCTCGACCTCGCCGCCGCGCTGGTCGTCAGCCCGCCCGTGATGTTCATGGACGAGCCGACGACGGGCCTGGACCCGCGTAACCGCCAGGCGCTGTGGGACGTCATCCAGGAGCTGGTCGCGGGCGGCACCACCCTGCTGCTCACCACGCAGTACCTGGAGGAGGCCGACCGGCTGGCGCACGACATCTGCGTCGTCGACCACGGCAGGGTCATCGCCCGCGGCACCTCCGACCAGCTCAAGGCGCGCACCGGCGGCGAGCGGGTCGAGGTCGTGGTGCACGCCCCCGAGCACCTCACCGTCGCAGACCAGGTGCTGCGCGCCTTCGCCAAGGGGGAGGGCACGGTCGAACCGCACACCCGCAAGCTCACCATCCCGGTGACCGGCGGCGCCAAGCTGCTCGCCGAGGTGATCCGCGAACTGGACACCCGCGGGGTGGAGATCGACGACATCGGGCTGCGCCGCCCGACCCTCGACGACGTCTTCATCTCGCTGACCGGGCACACCGCCGAGGCGGCGGACGAGAACGGCACCGACGGGGACGGGGACGACGCCGGGCGTACCGCCGGCGAGGCCGGCAGAAAGGCGGGAGTGAAATGACCGCGGTGACCGAAGCGGCCGGGAGCGAGGCCCACGTCCGGAGCCCGCGCCCGGGCGGCGGCATCGGGCAGTCGGTGCGCGACTCCCTGGTCGTCGCCAAGCGCAATCTGCTCCGGATGCTGCGGATCCCCGAGGTGGTCCTTTTCGGGCTGATCCAGCCGGTCATGTTCGTCGTGCTGTTCAGCTATGTGTTCGGCGGCTCCATCAACGTCCCGGGTGCGGGCCTCAGCCCTTCCGGATACCGCGAGTTCCTGATGGCGGGCATCTTCGCACAGACCGTCACCTTCGCCACGGCCGGTGCCGGCGCGGGGATCGCCGACGACATGCACAAGGGTCTGGTCGACCGGTTCCGGTCCCTGCCGATGTCCCGCGGCGCGGTGCTCACCGGCCGCACCCTCGCCGACCTGGTGCAGACCGCGCTGACGCTGGTGGTGCTGGCGGTGGTCGCGCTGCTGATCGGCTGGCGCAGCCACGAGAGCATCGCCCAGGTGCTGGGCGGCTTCGCGCTGCTGCTCCTGCTCGGCTACGCGTTCTCCTGGATCGGCGCGCTGATCGGCCTGTCGGTCCGTACGCCCGAGGCGGCCACCTCCGGCGGGCTGATCTGGCTCTTCCCGCTGACCTTCATCTCCAACGCCTTCGTGCCGTCGGAGAACATGCCCTCGTTCCTGCAGGCCATCGCGAACTGGAACCCGTTCAGCGCGACGGTCATGGCCTGCCGCGACCTGTTCGGGAACCTGCCGCCGCACTATCCGGTGCCGGATGCCTGGCCGATGCAGCACCCGGTGCTGGCCTCGGCGCTCTGGTCCGTACTGATCATCGCGGTCTTCCGGACGCTGGCGGTGCGCAAGTACCGGTCGGCGGCGGCCTGAGGCCCGCCGGGACGACCGGCGCCGCGCGCACACGGGAAGCGGCCCGGAGCCTGTCGCTCCGGGCCGCTTCCGTGGCGTCGTCTTCGATCTATCCGGTGGCTCAGCCGGTGTACGGCTTGGCGTCGAGGATCTTCACGCTCGCCTTCTTGCCGTTGGGGAGCTCGTACTCCGCGTCGGCGCCGACCTTCTTGCCGTTCACGCCGGACCCCAGCGGCGACTGCGGGGAGTAGGTCTCGATGTCCTCGCTCGCGTACTCCCGCGAGGCCAGCAGGAACCGCAGGGTGTCGTCCGGGTCTCCGTCGAACGCGATGGTGACGACCATGCCGGGAGCGACCACGCCGTTCGCCGCCGGGGCCTCGCCGACCTTCGCGCTCTCCAGCAGCTGCTTGAGCTGGCGTACGCGGAGCTCCTGCTTGCCCTGCTCTTCCTTGGCCGCGTGGTACCCGGCGTTCTCCTTCAGGTCACCTTCCTCGCGGGCCGCAGCGATCTTCTCTTTGATGTCGTCGCGTGCGGGACCAGACAGGTGCTCCAGCTCGGCCTTGAGCTGGTCATACGCCTCCTGGGTCAGCCAGGTGACGTTTTCGCTGGTCTGGGTCACAGGTGCTCCTCGTCGGTACTGGGGATAAATCAAACGCCCTACCAGGAAGCTTTGCGCCTCCACAGGTGGGCGAAACCACGAGCCTAACAATTCCGGCACAAAAGGGGGAAGAGGAAATTCACAGTGGCGGCACAGAAACGCATCACCGCTGATCAGAGGCGGTCATCGGACGGCCCGCGGGTCGTCCGTCCGTGTCGGCCGCCGCCGGACGCCCTCCGCGGCAGCCGCTCCGGCCGCCCGGCCGGGCCGGTCAGCCGTTGCCGGACGACGCCGCCGTGCAGCCGACCAGGACCGCGTTGGTGGCCCGCTTCGTGGTCCGCAGCGTGACTTCGGTGTCGACCTGCCCGGAGCGCTGGTCGATGGTGACGTCCTTGCGCCCGACCTCGGAGCCGTCCACGGCCTGTGAGCGGAGCGTGCAGACGCCCTTGTCGTCCTTGCCCTTGACGACTTCCAGGTGCACCTTGACGGCGTGGTCGGAGACCGCGTCCCAGGTGATGATGCGCCCGCTGAGCTCCTGCCCGGAGATGTACGAGACGCCCGCCCAGCCGATCACGCCGAGCAGCGCGACGCCCAGCACCGAGCCGATGATCTTGAGTTTGCGGTCCGCGCGCTCATCCGCGGAGCGGCCGTAGCGTCCCTCGGGAAGCCCTTCGCGCACCGCGGCCATGATCCATCCTCCTGCTACGGGGACCGGGAAACAGAACCCCCGGGGGGTCCCCGCCCCAGGGAATACAGCGCCCCCTCGCTTCGGTCACTATAGGAGGCATCTTCTCCGGCGCTTCACTGAGGATCGAGTCTTGACTGAGCAGCTGCGTTTGATGGCGGTCCACGCCCACCCCGACGACGAGTCGAGCAAGGGTGCGGCCACCATGGCCAAGTACGTGTCCGAGGGGGTGGACGTGCTGGTCGTCACCTGCACAGGGGGCGAGCGAGGGTCCATTCTCAACCCGAAACTCCAGGGCGATCCGTACATCGAGGAGCACATCCACGAGGTACGCAAGAAGGAAATGGACGAGGCCCGGGAGATCCTCGGCGTCAAGCAGGAGTGGCTGGGCTTCGTCGACTCCGGGCTGCCCGAGGGCGACCCGCTGCCGCCGCTGCCCGAGGGCTGCTTCGCGCTTGAGGACGTCGAGGCCGCGGCCGGGCGCCTGGTCAGGCTGATCCGGGAGTTCAAGCCGCAGGTCATCACGACCTACGACGAGAACGGCGGCTACCCGCACCCGGACCACATCATGACCCACAAGATCACGATGGTGGCCTTCGAGGCGGCCGGCGACCCGGAGAAGTACCCGGAGGCCGGCGAGCCCTGGCAGCCGCAGAAGCTCTACTACAACCAGGGCTTCAACAAGCCGCGCACCATCGCGCTCCACGAGGCGCTGCTGGCCCGCGGCATGGACTCGCCGTACGGGGAGTGGCTGGAGCGCTGGAAGCAGTTCGAGCAGCGCGAGCGCACCCTGACCACCTACATCCCGTGCGCCGACTTCTTCGAGATCCGCGACAAGGCGCTGATCGCGCACGCCACCCAGATCGACCCCGACGGCGGGTGGTTCCGGGTCCCGATGGACATCCAGCGCGAGGTCTGGCCGACGGAGGAATACGAGCTCGCGAAGTCGCTCGTGGACACTTCCCTCCCCGAGGACGACCTCTTCACGGGCATCCGCAACAATTGAGGCCATGATGAGCGCGACCAGCACCCTCGCCCTGACGCACTTCGTCACCCTTGCCGACAGCTTCGACAAGGACAAGGTGACCCCCGGCGTCCTCGGCTTCATCGTCTTCGCGATCATGGGCGGTGTCACCTGGCTCCTGCTGAAGTCCATGAACAAGCAGATGCGGAAGGTGAACTTCGAGGAGGCGCCGGAGGACGGCGAGGCGGGCACCACCCCGGCCGCCGCGGCGGCCTCCGATCCGAAGACCACCTGACGCCCGGAGACCCCAAGCCCCGGCGGCCCGCGGGGGCGATGACCGGGTGGCGGCCTGGGGCCGGCCGTCTGGCAGCGGTCGGCCGGCGCGCCCGGCGGCTCGCTGACCCGAGCGGTCAGCGAGCCGTACCGTGATGCCGTGCGACGCTGACGCGCCGTACGCCGACGACGTCAGTCCACGGCCGACGGCGCGACCGGCACCCCCATGATCTCCCGGGCGTGGCGGTTCGGCACCATGCCGAGCCGCCACGCCTGCCATCCCGTCTCCGGCTCCACACCGCGCTCCAGCAGCAGCGCGAAGGTCTGCGCGCAGTCCTCCAGCTTGGAGTCCCGGCCGTCGTGCGACTCCCGGATCAGCTGGGCCAGCTCCTCCTGCGCCACGGCCACACCCACCACCGAACCGCCCGGTGAGGCGAACGGCAGCAGGGTGCACCGCAGGAAGCGCGACCAGTCCTCGCCGCGCTTGTCGCCGTATCCGGCGAAGATCTGCGCGGCCTCGTCCGCCAGCTCCAGAGCCTGGGCCGCGCGGCCGTTGCCGGCGTCGATGATCACCAACTCCAGCAGGGACCACGCCTCACCGTGCGCCACCCCGATCCGCTGGAAGTCCTTGCGGGCGTCCTGGAGCAGCTGCCGGGCGAAGCCGCTGTTGCGCAGCGAGCCGGTCTGCTCGGCCCGCAGGTCCCGGGTGACCCGGCCCGCATGGTGCCGGGCGCAGGCGAGGCCGTACGCGTCCTGCATCCGGCTGAACATGTTCCGCGAGCGCTCCAGCTGCCGCAGCGCCGCGTCGTGCTCACCGCGCTCCTCCAGGGCCTGGCCGAGGTAGTACATCGTCCACGCCTCACCGCGCGCGTCCTCGTGCTGGTGGTGCAGCGGCAGCGCCTGGCGCAGCTGGTCCACCGCGGGGCCGGGGTCGCCGTCCACCAGGCGGGCCCGCGCCAGCTGGGTCATCGCCCAGGCCGTGCCCCGGTCGTCGTGGGTACGGCCGTAGAGCTCCATCGCCGACTGGAGCGCGGCCTCGGCGCGGGGGACGTCGCCCATCCGGAGATACACCTGGCCGCGCTGGAAGTGCGCCCACGCCTGGCCGTGGATGCTCTCGCTCTCCTCATGGAGCTCCAGCGACTCCCGCAGCATGGTGAGCGCCTCGGAGATCCCCGCCCGGTCCCGCTCCACCGCGGCCAGGGCGTGCAGCGTCCACGCCCGGTCGCCGTGCATGTCGGGGCCGGCCTGGAGATCCAGCGCCTCGCGCAGCTTGGCCGCGGCTTCGGTGAGGTTGCCCTGGTGCTGGAGCGTGATGCCCAGGTCGCGCAGCGCACGGGCGGCGCCCACCGGGTGCTGCGCCTCGAAGTAGAGGTCGACCACCGACGACAGGGTCGTCCGGGCCCGGTCCAGCTCGCCCAGCTGCCGGGCGGCGACACCCGTGCGCCACTGCACCGAGCGCACCAGCAGCCCCTGGCCGACCGCCCGGGTCAGCTCGCTCAGCTCGCCCAGGCGGTAGAGGTCGCCGCGCAGCAGGCAGTAGTCGCACAGCGCGCCCAGCAGATGCGAGACCGTCGCCTGGTCGACGTCCTGATCGGCGTGCCGCAGCGCGGCCGTGATGAAGCTGGTCTCGTCGTCCAGCCACTGCAGGGCCGCGTCCAGGGACGTGAAGCCGTGCGAACCGAAGCGGTCGGCGCGGGTCGACGTGTTGCCGTCCACCAGCCGGATCACCGAGTCGGCCAGCTCCGCGTAGCCGCGGATCAGCCGCTCCTGGGCCGCGCTGCGCTCGGCCGGCTCCTCCTCGGCCATCAGCCGGGCGTGCGCGAAGCCGTGCACCAGCGCGTGCAGGCGGTAGCGCTCACCGCGGACGTGCTCGATCAGGCCGGCCCCGACCAGCGCCGCCAGCCGCTGCTCCGCCTCCGAGTTCGCCACGCCCAGCAGCGCCGCGGCGGCGGCCACGCCCAGGCTCGCCCGGCCCACCAGGGCCAGCCGGCGCAGCAACTGCCGGGCCTGCGGCGCCTGGTCCGCGTAGCGCAGCGACAGGGCCCGCTCCACCGGCCCCCCGTCGTGGGCGGCCAGGTCCGTGGCCAGCGAGGCGGGCGAGCGCGTCTCCAGCGACGAGCCCGCCACCCGCAGCGCCAGCGGCAGGCCCGCGCACAGCTCGGAGATCCGGTCGATCGCCTGCGAGTCGTACGGGGCCGTCTCGCCCGGCGGCTCGTCCCCGGAGGCGGCCGACCGCAGCAGTTCCTCGGTGCCCGCCGCGTCCAGCGCGCCCACCGGCAGCTGGTGCACCCACGCTTCCAGGTCCGCCGGCAGCTCCAGCGGCTCCCGGGAGGTGACCAGCACCAGGCTGTCGGAGCGGTCCGGCACCAGGGCGCGCACCTGCTCGGCGTCCGAGGCGTCGTCCAGCAGCACCGTCACCGGCAGGCCGGTCAGATGCTGGTGGTAGATCTCGGTGAGCCGTTTGACGTGCTGCTCCTGGGACGGGCGCTCGCGGAACAGCAGCTGCTCGCGCGGGGCGCCGAGGCGGTTGAGCAGATGCATCAGGGCGTCCCGGGTCGGCAGCGGCACCTCGCCAGGGGTGTCACCGCGCAGATCCACCACGCACGCGCCGCGGAACTGATCGCGCAGCTGATGCGCGGCCCGCACCGCGAGCGCCGTCCGCCCGGAGCCCGGCTCGCCGTGCAGCACCACCACGATCGGCTTGGTCTCGGTGCTCGCGCGGCCCGCGTGCACCCACTGCGCGATCTGCGTCAGCTCGGCGCGTCGCCCGGCGAACGGGCCGTCCGGGCGCGGGAGTTGCGTGAACGACTGCTCCAGCACGGACCGCTGGCGGGCCGCCGCGCTGCGGTCCGCGCCGCGCAGCTGAGGCCCCCGGGCGGTCTTCGAGGCGGTGGGCTTGGACTTCGAGCCGCCGCCCCTCGCCGCCGCCGTCAGCATCCGCTGCTGGTCGAGGAACGGCCGGATCCCGCGCACCTCCAGAGCCGTCAGCCACTGGAGCCGCAGCTGCTCCGGGCCGCCCGGCTGGCCGCGCAGACCGGCCTGTTGGTGCGCCGCCGGGAAGTGACCAGCGGTCAGCTTCAGGACCGTCGCCACCGCGCCGGCCACCAGGACGGCCGAGCCGGCGGCGAGCGCCGGGCCGCCGCCCGTGCCGTACAGGAGGTCCGTACCGAACGCGGCCACCGCCGCCACCAGCGTCGTCACCGTCGGGGTGCTCAGCTGCTTGCGCGACAGCCGCCCGGAGAGCGACTGCCGACCGGCCGCCGCCTCGTCCAGCGCGCGGACGTACGCGTCGTACTCCTCGGCCGCGGAGGCCGCCAGATCGTCCAGCGCCGCGCGCGCCCGGCTGAGCAGCGCGGCCCCGTCCAGCCGGCCGCCCGAGCGGCGCACCTCCTCTTCAACGGCCCGCGCCAGCAGGTCTTCCGCTTCCTTCCGGTGGCTGTCACGCAGCACAGCCAGTGAGCCCGGCATGCCCGTCCCCCTCCAGCAGTCTCCAGTGTTTCCGGCAGTTCCAGCAGTTCCAGCAGTTCCAGCAGCTATTCCGGCGGTTCCAGCACGCGCCGGAGGTCACCCGGCACCTTGGGGAGGCGTCGTTGCGTCCCCGCGGTCCGCGCCGGCGGTGATCACCGGCGTATGCACAGTCTTCCGTCTCCGCGCCGATTCCGGCAGGGCTGTGGATAACTCCCTCCGCTCCCGGCACCCGCAGCCTCGTTGGGAGAGGATGGCCCCATGCCGAACCGCCTGGCTCATGAGACTTCCCCATATCTGCTCCAGCACGCCGACAACCCGGTCGACTGGTGGCCGTGGTCCGCCGAAGCGTTCGAGGAGGCGCGGCGGCGCGGTGTGCCGGTGCTGCTGAGCGTCGGCTACAGCTCCTGCCACTGGTGCCACGTCATGGCCCACGAAAGCTTCGAGGATCCGTCAACCGCCGCGCTGCTCAATGAGCACTTCGTGTCCGTCAAGGTCGACCGCGAGGAGCGCCCGGACGTCGACGCCGTGTACATGGAAGCCGTCCAGGCCGCCACCGGCCAGGGCGGCTGGCCGATGACCGTCTTCCTGACCCCGGACGCCGAGCCGTTCTACTTCGGCACGTACTTCCCGCCCAGCCCCCGCCACGGCATGCCGTCCTTCGGGCAGGTCCTGGAGGGCGTCCGCAGCGCCTGGGCCGACCGCCGCGACGAGGTCGGCGAGGTCGCCGGCCGGATCGCCGCCGATCTGGCGGGCCGCTCGCTGGCCGAGTCGCTGCCCGCCGCGGACCGCCGCCCGCCGCGCCCCGAGGAGCTGCACGCCGCCCTGATGGGCCTGACCCGCGAATTCGACGCGGTGCACGGCGGGTTCGGCGGGGCGCCCAAGTTCCCGCCGTCCATGGCACTGGAGTTCCTGCTCCGCCACCACGCCCGGACGGGCTCCGCCGGGGCGCTGGAAATGGTGCAGGCCACCTGCGCGGCGATGGCCCGCGGCGGGATCTACGACCAGCTCGGCGGCGGGTTCGCGCGCTATGCGGTGGACCGGGAGTGGGTCGTTCCGCACTTCGAGAAGATGCTCTACGACAACGCCCTGCTGTGCCGTACCTACGCCCATCTCTGGCGGGCCACCGCCCGCGGCGGAGCCGCTGGTGGACTCGGCGACCTGGCCCGCCGGATCGCCCTGGAGACCGCCGACTTCATGGTCCGCGAACTCCGCACCGACCAGGGCGGCTTCGCCTCCGCACTGGACGCGGACAGCGACGACGGCACGGGCAGCGGCCGGCACACCGAGGGCGCGTACTACGTATGGACGCCCGAGCAGCTGCGCTCCGTACTGGGCGAGAAGGACGCGGAGTTCGCCGCCGCCTACTTCGGCGTGACGGACGAGGGCACCTTCGAGGAGGGCGCCTCTGTTCTCCAGCTCCCGGATGCCGGCGGCCCGGTAGACGCCGAGCGGGTGGCCTCTGTCAAGGAGCGGCTGCTCGCGGCGCGCGCGGAGCGACCGCGCCCCGGACGGGACGACAAGGTCGTCGCCTCCTGGAACGGGCTCGCCATCGCCGCACTCGCCGAGACCGGCGCCTACTTCGACCGGCCCGACCTGATCCAGGCCGCCACCGACGCCGCCGACCTGCTCGTCCGCGTCCACATGGACTGGCAGGCGCGGCTGCACCGCACCTCCCGGGACGGCACCGCCGGCGCCAGCTCCGGTGTCCTGGACGACTACGCGAACGTCGCCGAGGGCTTCCTCACCCTCGCCTCGGTCACCGGCGAGGGCGTCTGGGTGGACTTCGCGGGCTTCCTCCTGGACACCGTCATCGTCCAGTTCACCGCCGAGGACGGCGCGCTCTACGACACCGCCGCGGACGCCGAGACGCTGATCCGGCGCCCCCAGGACCCGACCGACAACGCCACCCCCTCCGGGTGGACCGCGGCGGCCGGCGCCCTGCTCTCCTACGGGGCGCTGACCGGCAGTGCCCTCCACCGGGACGCCGCGGAGCGCGCCCTGGGGATCGTCACCGCCCTGGGCGGCCGGGCACCGCGCTTCATCGGCTGGGGGCTCGCCGTCGCCGAGGCCGCGCTGGACGGGCCGCGCGAGGTCGCGGTGGTCGGCCCGCGGGACGATCCGGCCACCCGTGCGCTGCACCGCGCCGCGCTGCTCGGCACCGCCCCCGGGACGGTCGTCGCGCTGGGCGCCCCCGGGGCGGACGACGCCGCGGAAGTGCCGCTGCTGATGGCGCGCCCCCTGGTCGACGGCAAACCGGCCGCCTATGTATGCCGCAACTTCACCTGTGAGCGGCCGGTCACGGACCCGGAGGAGCTGGCGGAGCGGCTGCGGGGGTGAGGCGTCGGGGCCGCCGGACCCGCCGGAGCCGTACGGCGATTCCCGCGGCCCCCGCCGCAAGTCCTAGGACCAGCGACCGGATTGACCTTGACGTGCGCGTCAGGTTCTAGCCTCGGGGCATGACGAACACGCACCGCGAAGTCCGCCTGGCCGCCCGCCCCACGGGGCCGGTCACCGACGACCTCTTCGAGATCGCGGAGGTACCGGTTCCGGAACCGGCTCAGGGCCAGGTACTGGTACGCAACACCCTGATGGGCGTCGCCGCCGTGATGCGCACCCTGATGGACGAGGTCACCTCCGTTCCCATGCCGTCCTTCGTCGTCGGCGAGGCGCTCAACGGCCCGGCCGTCGGCGAGGTGGTGGCCGCCCCGGGCACCGACCTCAGGCCCGGCGACCTGGTGGCGCACCGCCTCGGCTGGCGCGAACACAGCCTCGTCGACGCCGCGCAGGTCCAGCGGCTCGACCCCGATCTGCTGCCCGACCCGGCCGGTTACCTCTCGCAGGGGCCCACCGCCCTGATGGGCATCGACCGCGGCGCCGAAGTACGCCCCGGGGACACGGTGTTCGTCACCGGGGCGGCCGGCGGCGTCGGTTCGCTGGCCGGGCAGATCGCCAAACTGCGCGGCGCCGCACGGGTCATCGGCAGTACGGGTTCGCGACAGAAGGCCGACCGCCTGATCAAGGAACTCGGCTATGACGCGGTGGTGATCCGCGGCGCCGGCCCCATCGAGGAGCAGCTCCGCGCCGCCGCCCCGGAGGGCATCGACGCGCTCTTCGACAACGTGGGCGGCGAGCAGCTGGCCGCCGCGCTGGCCGTCGCCAACAGGGGTGCCCGGCTGGCCATCGTGGGCGCGCTGGCCACCCAGCTCTCCGATGGGCGACGGACCACCACCGAGATCGACACCCTGTCGCTGCTGTCCCGGAGCATCACCATGCGGGGGGTCGCCCTGTACGACCACCTGGACCTCATCCCGGAGTGGAACCGGATGCTCGGCCAGGGCCTGCGCGACGGCAGCCTCACCTTCCCGCACGCCCGGCTGCACGGCATCGAGGAGGCCCCGCGGGCGCTGCGCGAGCTGACGGAGGGGCGCCATCTGGGCGCCGTACTGGTGGAGTTGTGAGAGCGCGGCGCCAGAGGGAGCGGTCGCGGACGGGAACGCCCGCGGGCGTCGATCGTCCGGGGGATCGCCGCGCCCGGCGGTAGCCTGCACGGGTGACGACCTTGCTGGGGTACCGCTCTCTTGTCCGGGAGGCCGCGGCGCTGCGGTCCGGCGCGTCCGACCCCGTCGACGCGGTGCACCGCTCGTGCAACCGGATCGACGCCGTCGATCCGTACGTCCGGGCCTTCGTGCCGGAGGACGGGCGGCGCGCGCGGCTCCTGGAGGCGGCGCGGGAGCTGGCGGCGGGCGGCCCGCCGGACCCCGCCACGCGGCCCGCCCTCTATGGAGTACCGGTCGGGATCAAGGACATCGTGCACGTCGACGGCCTGCCCACCCGGGCGGGTTCGGCGCTGCCGCCCGAGGAGCTGGGCGGCGCTCAGGCCGCCGTCGTGGACCGTTCCCCAAGCTCTCAACTGCGTTCGAGCAGGGGAGACCCCAATCGCGCCGCCGGGGCGCTGATCGCGGGCAAGACGGTGACCGCGGAGTTCGCGGTCACCGCCCCCGGGCCGACCCGCAATCCGCACAACCCGGCGCACACGCCCGGCGGTTCGAGCAGTGGATCGGCCGCCGCGGTCGCCGCCGGGTTGGTGCCGCTGGCCATCGGGACGCAGACCGTCGGTTCGATGATCCGCCCCGCCGCGTACTGCGGGGTGGTCGGCTTCAAGCCGTCCTACGGGCGGATCCCGGTCGGCGGGGTGATTCCCAACGCCGTCAGTTTCGACACCCTCGGGTGCTACGCGGCGGATGTGGCGGGGGTTGCGCTGGCCGCCGCGGTGCTCTGCGACGGCTGGGAGCCGGACGCGGACGGGCCGCGGCGGCACCCGGTGCTGGGCGTGCCGGCCGGCCCCTATCTGGAGCGGGCCGGGGCCGAGGCCCTGCGCGCCTTCGAGAAGCAGCGGGCGACGCTCGCCGCGGCCGGGTACGAGGTGCGCGAGGTGCCCGTGCTGGACGACTTCGAGCAGGTCGTCGAGCAGCTCTTCGCGATGAACCGCTACGAGGTCGCGCGGGCGCACGCCCGGTGGTTCGAGCAGTACGCCGACCGCTACCGGGAGCAGACCGCGGCGGCCATCCGCCGGGGTCACACGATCGGGGACGCCGACTACGAGGCGGCCCGGGTGCGGCGCGCCGCCTTCCGCGAGCGGCTCGCGGACGACGCGGCGACCGCCGGGATCGACCTGTGGATCGCCCCGTCGGCCACCGGCCCGGCGCCCGCCGACCTCACCACCACCGGGTCGTCGATCATGTGCCTGCCCTGGAGCAACGCCGGGCTGCCGGCCGTCGGCCTGCCCGCCGGCCGCGCCGCCAACGGGCTGCCGCTGGGGCTCCAACTGGTGGGCGCGTTCGGCGCGGACGAGGAGCTGCTGTACGGGGCGGCCGGTGTCGAGCGCGCGCTCGACGGGGCGGCGCGGGCTTATGCGGACCCGGCGGATCGGCCCTAGCAGGACGTTACGGGGCGAAGGGGGAGGGCGGATGCGTATCGGGGACGCGGCGGCAGCCGCCGGGCTGACGCCGCGGGCGGTGCGCTACTACGAGCAGCAGGGGCTGGTGACCGCCCGGCGGACGCCGTCGGGCCACCGGGTGTACGACGCGGAGGACGTCCGGCGGCTGCGCGCGGTGCGCGAACTGCGCGAGGCGGGCCTGACGGTCGGGGATGTCCGGACCTTCGCGCACCTGCTGCGCACCCTGCCGCCCGACGGGGTCCCGGCACTGATCGCGACCAGTTCGGGCTCGGGGCGGTGCGCGGCGGCGGAGGCGGTGGCCCGGCGCCGGCTGGCCGAACTGGACGGCCATATCGCGCGGTTGTCGCGGCTGCGGGCCCGGCTGGCGGCGCGGCTGGGCGAGCCGGACGGGCCGGCGGTGAACGTTCCCGGGGCCGCTGCCGCCGTTGCGGGGGACGACGGGCGCGCGGTCACAGGGTGAGGCCGCGCGCCAGCACGTCCAGCGTCCGGTGGATCAGCTCCTCCAGGCTCGCGGACGGACCCTCCGCCACCCAGCGCAGCATCGCCTCCTGGAGGGCCGCCAGGATGGCCGCGCTGATGACCCGTACCTCCAGGTCGTCGGCCGGGCGGCCGGTGCGCTCGGACAGGGCGGCGCCGATGATCTCGGCCTCCCGGGCGTGGTTCTCCGCCGTCCGGCCGCGGATGGCGGGCACGTCGCGGATCAGCCGGGCGCGCTGGGCGAGTTCGGTCCGGTCCGCCGCGGTGATCCGGTGCAGCGCCTCGACGGCGACGTGCCGCACCGACTCGACCATCGGCTCGCCGGCGGGGCGGGCGCGGATCCCCGCCTCCAGTACGGCGTCGTAGTCGTCGGTGAGCACGATGTCTTCCTTGGTGGGGAAGTAGCGGAAGACCGTGCTGGGCGAGACGTCGGCGGCGGCGGCGATCCGGTCGACGGGGGTCGCGTCGTACCCCTGCTGCTCGAAGAGCCGGAAGGCGGCCCGGCGGATCGCCTGCCGGGTCTGGATCTTCTTCCGCTCCCGCAGTCCGGCCTTTGGTGTCCCGGGCGCTGCTGAGGTGGTGGTGCGTGCGAAGACCATGCGGATCATTGTCGGGCATCGGGTCGCGCCGGGACCATGGGCGTGCCGCGTGTCATGCCCGTGCCACGCCTTTTTCCGGGTCGGGTCCGGTCCGGCGATTTCGCGCCCTGCTTCCCGCTCCCTCGCGCCAGGTATGTGCAGACATCGGCGCATTGGTAAATCTCCGACTGTCAGTGGCGTGTGTCACGCTGCAGGGCGGGCATGATTACTGTCAGTGACATTCGGAGGGAGGGGTTGAGATGCGATCGGCCGTTCATGGGTATGCCGCGCTCGCCGCCGCGCTGTGTGTCGGCGGCTTCCTGATCGGCGGAGGTGTGCTGGTCTCCGCCCTGGTCGTGACCGGGCTGGCGGTCCTGACATGGCAGGTGGCCGCGGCCTCGCGGCCGCGGCCACGGTGGCGCGGAAGACCGGCCGGGGAGCCGGCGGGGAGATCGGGAGGTGCCGGCCGTGCGGGGCCCGGCCGCCTCAGGCGTGTGTATACGCCACGAGGGAGATGCCGACGTAGTGCACGGCGAAGGCCGCCAGCGTGAAGGAGTGGAAGACCTCATGGAAGCCGAACCACCGCGGTGAGGGGTTGGGGCGTTTGATGCCGTAGATGACGCCGCCCGCGCTGTAGAGCAGCCCGCCCACGATGACGAGGACGAGGACGGCGATGCCGCCGGTGCGCAGGAAGTCGGGCAGGAAGAAGACGGCGGCCCAGCCCATCGCGATGTAGCACGGGGTGTAGAGCCAGCGGGGCGCGCCGACCCAGAAGACGCGGAACGCGATGCCCGCCAGTGCGGCGGCCCAGACCGCCCAGAGGAGGGCCTGGCCGCGGGAGCCGGGCACCAGCAGCATCGTCAGCGGCGTGTAGGTGCCCGCGATGATCAGGAAGATGTTGGCGTGGTCGAGTCGGCGCAGGATGCCGTCGGCCCGCGGGCCCCAATTGCCGCGGTGGTACAGCGCGCTGACGCCGAAGAGCAGGCAGGCGGTGAGCGTGTAGATCGCGCAGGCCAGGCGTCCGCGGGGGCTGTCGGCGAGCGCGGTCAGCAGGATGCCGGAGAGGAGGACGGCGGGAAACATTCCCGCGTGCAGCCAGCCGCGCAGCTTGGGTTTGAGCGGCGCGGTCGCGGTGGCCGCCGCGGTGAGCGCGGAGTCCGCGTCGGACGGCGCGGACGGGGGGCGGCTTTCGGCGGCGTCAGGCGCGGAAGTCATGGCGCAATGCTACCTACGCAACCGTAAGTTACGGATCGTCCTGAAGTGGTGACGGTCACCACGGCGCCCCCTGGACAGAACCGAATCGGGGTCGGATGATCAAATGAGTGCGGTCGGCACCGGATGAGCGGTCACGAAGCATCCGGGTCGCGGCCCCCAAGGGGCAGACAAGTGAAATAAGCGGTTTCCTGGCATAGCAGGCAGAAGCCGTCCAGAACCCCTCAACTAGGAGCGATCGTGGCGCGCGACAACGCGGCTCCCCCCATCCCGACCCGTCACCAGGGCCTTGTCTCCTGGGTCGATGAGATCGCAGCGATCACCCAGCCCGACCGGGTCGTCTGGTGTGACGGCTCGGAGGCGGAGTACGAGCGTCTGTGCGAAGAGCTCGTCGACAAGGGCACGTTCAAGAAGCTCGACCCGATCAAGCGCCCCAACTCGTACTACGCCGCTTCCGACCCGACGGACGTGGCGCGAGTCGAGGACCGCACCTTCATCTGCTCGGAGAAGGAAGAGGACGCCGGCCCGACCAACCACTGGAAGGCCCCCGCCGAGATGCGGGCCATCTTTACCGGGGAAGAAGGAAACGGCTTCACCGGTGAGCAGGGCATCTTCCGCGGCTCCATGAAGGGCCGGACGATGTACGTCGTCCCGTTCTGCATGGGTCCGCTGGGCTCCCCGCTCTCCGCGCCCGGCGTGGAGATCACCGACTCCGCCTACGTCGCCGTCTCGATGCGCACCATGACGCGCATGGGCCAGGCGGTCCTCGACGAGCTGGGCGAGGACGGCTTCTTCGTCAAGGCCGTGCACACCCTCGGCGCCCCCCTGGCCGAGGGCGAGGCCGACGTGCCGTGGCCGTGCAACTCCACCAAGTACATCTCGCACTTCCCCGAGGCGCGCGAGATCTGGTCGTACGGCTCCGGTTACGGCGGCAACGCCCTGCTGGGCAAGAAGTGCTACGCGCTGCGCATCGCCTCCGTCATGGCCCGGGACGAGGGCTGGCTCGCCGAGCACATGCTCGTCCTCAAGCTGACCCCGCCGCAGGGCGAGGCCAAGTACGTCGCCGCCGCGTTCCCGAGCGCCTGCGGCAAGACCAACCTGGCCATGCTGGAGCCGACGATCCCGGGCTGGACCGTCGAGACCATCGGTGACGACATCGCCTGGATGCGCTTCGGCGAGGACGGCCGGCTCTACGCGATCAACCCCGAGGCCGGTTTCTTCGGCGTCGCGCCGGGCACCGGCGAGCACACCAACGCCAATGCCATGAAGACCCTCTGGGGCAACTCCGTCTTCACCAACGTCGCCCTCACCGACGACGGCGACGTCTGGTGGGAGGGCATGACCGAGGAGACCCCGAAGCACCTCACGGACTGGAAGGGCAACGACTGGACGCCCGACTCTGGTGTCCCGGCCGCGCACCCCAACGCCCGCTTCACCGTTCCGGCCGCCCAGTGCCCGACCATCGCGCCCGAGTGGGAGGACCCGAAGGGCGTGCCGATCTCGGCCATCCTCTTCGGCGGTCGGCGCGCCAGTGCCGTTCCGCTGGTGACCGAGTCGCTGACCTGGCAGCACGGTGTCTTCCTCGGCGCGAACGTGGCGTCCGAGAAGACCGCGGCCGCCGAGGGCAAGGTCGGCGAGCTGCGCCGGGACCCGTTCGCCATGCTGCCGTTCTGCGGCTACAACATGGGCGACTACATGGCGCACTGGATCAAGGTGGGCGCCGACAAGGACCCGGCCAAGCTGCCGAAGATCTACTACGTCAACTGGTTCCGGAAGGACGCCAAGGGCCGCTTCGTGTGGCCGGGCTTCGGCGAGAACAGCCGGGTGCTCAAGTGGATCGTCGAGCGGCTGGAGGGCAAGGCCGAGGGCGTCGAGACCCCCATCGGCGTGCTGCCCGCGAAGGGCGCGCTGGACACCGACGGCCTCCAACTCTCCGATGCCGACCTGGACTTCCTGCTCACCGTCGACAAGGACGTCTGGCGCGAGGAGGCGGCGCTGATCCCCGAGCACCTCAACACCTTCGGCGACCACACGCCGAAGGAGCTGTGGGACGAGTACCGCGCGCTGGTGGAGCGCCTGGGCTAGTCCGCGGCGCGGCCGTATCGCGTGGCGCCCGTCCGGGGTCCCGTGCCTGGCGCACGGGGCCCCGGCCCGTTTCCGGTTCGCCTTCGGGGTGGCCGGTCCGGGGCCGGGCTTCAGGCCGTGGCGAGGTCCCGGCCACCGGTCTCATGGGCGGCCAGCCGCTCCCCGGCCAGGGCGATGGCCGCGGCGTCGTCCCGGGAGGTGGCGACCGCCAGGGCGTTCCCGGCGAGGGTGCGGGCGCGCTGCCGGAGGGCCGGCACGCGGGACGGGGCGGTGCCGCCGGTGGGTTCGGCGCGCAGCGGGTAGTGGCCACCGGTCAGCCGCGCGACCTCTTCGGCGATACGGTCGGCCGCGTCGGCGAGCGCGTCGCGCTCCCCCTCGGACGTCGCCAGGGTGCGCAGCTCGTCGGTGACGGTGAGCAGTGCGGTCAGCTGCCCGGCCAGCCGGATGTCCAGCTCCTGCTCGCGGGAGCGGTGCGGCACCTCCGGGGCGGTGGCCATGCTGTGGACCGACTTGGTGCGGATCGGTTCGTACATGGGACGGCCTCCTGGAAACGTCTAGGAGGCCATCCTAGCTTGGACGGAGTCTAAAGTTGAGGGTCGTACAGAAGTCGCTGCGGTTCAGTACTGTCCGTAGCCGTCGAGGAAGGCGCCGATTCGGGTGACGGCGTCGGCCAGATCGTCCTTGCCGGGCAGTGTGACCAGGCGGAAGTGGTCCGGCTCGGGCCAGTTGAAGCCGGTGCCGTGGACGATCATGATCTTCTCGGCGCGCAGCAGGTCGAGGACCATCTGCCGGTCGTCCTTGATCTTGTACACCGCGGGGTCCAGCCGCGGGAAGGCGTACAGCGCGCCCTTCGGCTTGACGCAGCTGATGCCCGGTATCCGGATCAGGGCCTCGTAGGCCGTGTCGCGCTGCTCCAGCAGCCGGCCGCCGGGGAGCACCAGGTCGTTGATCGACTGCCGGCCGCCGAGGGCGGTGGCGACCGCGTGCTGCGCCGGCATGTTGGCGCACAGCCGCATGTTCGCGAGGATCGTCAGCCCCTCGATGTACGAGGCGGCGTGCGCCTTGGGGCCGCAGACCGCCAGCCAGCCGCTGCGGTAGCCGGCGACGCGGTACGCCTTGGACAGGCCGTTGAAGGTCAGCGTCAGCAGGTCGGGGGCGAGCGCGGCGAACGGGGTGTGGGTGGCGTCGTCGTAGAGGATCTTGTCGTAGATCTCGTCGGCGCAGACGATCAGGTTGTGCCGGCGGGCGATCTCCGCGATGCCGCGCAGCAGCTCGTCGCCGTACACCGCACCCGTGGGGTTGTTGGGGTTGATGACGACGATGGCCTTGGTGCGGTCGGTGACCTTGCGCTCGATGTCGGCGAGGTCCGGCATCCAGTCGGCCTGCTCGTCGCAGCGGTAGTGCACGGCGGTGCCGCCGGAGAGCGAGACCGACGCCGTCCACAGCGGGTAGTCGGGGGCCGGGACCAGCACCTCGTCGCCGTCGTCGAGCAGCGCCTGCATCGACATCTGGATCAGCTCGGAGACGCCGTTGCCCAGATAGATGTCGTCGACGGAGAGCTCGATGCCCTTGGTCTGGTAGTGCTGCATCACCGCGCGGCGGGCGGAGAGCAGGCCCTTGGCGTCGCCGTAGCCGTGCGCCGTGCCGATCGAGCGGAGGACGTCCTCCAGGATCTCGGGCGGGCACTCGAAGCCGAACGCCGCCGGATTGCCGGTGTTCAGCTTGAGGATGCGGTGACCTGCCGCTTCGAGCCGCATGGCCTCCTCAAGGACCGGGCCGCGGATCTCGTAGCAGACGTTGGCGAGCTTCGTTGACTGGATCACCTGCATGACGGCCACTTTACGGGCGCGTATCGGCGCCCGCCCGGTGTTTTTCCCCACGTCACCCGCGGACGGCGTGGGGTTCCTCACGTGGGGTGACGGGCCGGGCCCGGTGCCGGAGGCGCGGGTTCCGCGGACGGCGGGCCGCTCAGCGCCGTTTCGGGGTCCGCCGGACCGCCCGGCCGGCCAGTACGTCCGTGCGCCGGCCGTCCGCCATGACGAAGCGGCCGTCGATCAGGACGTGCGGGATGCCGGCGGGCAGGGTGCGCGGGGCCTCGAAGGTGGCGCCGGCGGCGACCGTCTCCGGGTCGAAGAGGACCAGGTCGGCGCGGTGGCCCTCGCGCACCAGACCGCGGTCGGGCAGCCGCAGCCGGGCGGCCGGGCGCGAGGTCAGGTGCGCCACGCACTCCTCCAGGGACAGCACCCCGAGTTCGCGGACGTATGCGCCGAGGTAGTGGGGGAAGGTGCCGTACGCCCGGGGGTGCGGCTTGCGGCCCTGGAGGATGCCGTCGCTGCCGCCGGTGTGGACGCGGTGCCGCATGATCCGGCGGACGTTCTCCTCGTGGCCGACGTGCTGGAGGATCGTCGAGCCCAGCCGGTCGTCGATCAGCAGCCGGCGGGCGGTGGTCCAGGGCTCCTCGCCGCGCTCGGCGGCGACGGCGGCGACGGTCCTGCCGATGTGGCCGGTCAGCGCCGGGTCCGCGACGCCGGAGATCTCGACGGTGTCCCAGGCGATGGGGACGCCGTGGCACCCGTCGGACCCGGTCACCTCCAGGGCGTACCGGATGGCCGCGGCCGTCGTGTCGTCCCGCAGCCTCGCGAGGACCGCCTCGGGGCCGCCCTCGCCGGCCCAACTGGGCAGTATCGCCACGAGAGTCGTGCAGCCGGGGGTGTACGGATAGGTGTCCAGGGAGAGGTCGGCGCCGTCGTCCAGGGCCTTGTCCAGGAGGGCCAGCAGCTCGGGTGCCCGCCCCTTGTTGACGCCGAAGTTCATGGTGGCGTGCGCGAGATGCAGTGCGCAGCCCGCCTCGCGGGTGAGGGCGACCATCTCCGCGTACGCCTCCAGGGCGCCCGCCCCGTAGGAGCGGTGGTGCGGGCAGTAGTAGCCGTCGTAGCGGGCCACCACCCGGCACAGTTCGGTCAGTTCGGCGTCCGAGGCGTACATGCCCGGGGTGTAGGTGAGGCCGGAGGACAGGCCCACCGCGCCCTGCTCCAGGCCCTCGGCGACCAGCCGCCGCATCCGCGCCAGCTCCCCGGCGGTGGCGGCGCGGTCGTCCCAGCCGACCGCGAGCATCCGTACCGTGCCCTGGGGGACGAGGTAGGCGGCGTTGACGGCGATGCCGTCGCCGTCGAAGCCGTGGTCGAGGCGGTCGAGGTACTCGCCGACGGTGCGCCAGGTGAAGTCGACGGAGGTGTCGCCGGGCGCCCCGCCGTTCCAGCCGGTGATCTGGGCGCGCACCTCGGCGAGCGTGCGGTCGTCGACCGGGGCGTACGACAGCCCGTCCTGGCCGAGGACTTCGAGGGTGACGCCCTGGGCGACCTTCGCGGTGTGCGCGGGGTCGCGGAGCACGGCGAGGTCGCTGTGGGCGTGCATGTCGATGAAGCCGGGGGACAGGGCGAGACCGGCGCCGTCGACCGCGCGGGCGGCGGCCGGGCGCGGGCCGCCGTCCGTCTCGCGGTGGATCTCGGCGATCCGGCCGCCGGCCAGGGCGACGTCGGCGCGGTAGGACGGCCCTCCGGACCCGTCGACGACGCGTACGTCGCGGAGCACGGTGTCCATGGGGGGCCGCCTTTCCGGGGGGTGGGTCAGGGGCCGACCCGGGGGCGGGGCCGGGGTGGGATCGGGGGTTTTCCGGGGGTGCCGAGGGCCGGCGGCGGCACCCCCGCGGGTATCACGCGAGTGTCAGAAGAACGTGCGGATGAAATCGACGACGGTCCCGTCCTCCTCGACCAGCGGGATCAGCTGCCACTTGTCGAAGGAGGTGCAGGGGTGCGACAGACCCAGGCCGACCCAGTCGCCGACCTCCAGGTCGCCGGCGTGCTCGGTGCCGAGCCAGGCGTGCTGGTCGGACAGCCCGGTGACGGTGATGCCGGCCGCGGGCCGCACGGTGCCGTCCCGGCCGGACCGGACGACCTGTGCCCGCGGCAGGTCGAGGTCGTACGCCGCGTCCCGCTTGCCCGCGTTGACGAACGCCTGCTCGGGGGTGGGGCGGGAGACGACCTGGGCCCAGAGGCGGAAGGCGGGCTGGAGGGCGCCCTCTTCCGGTACGCGGTTGAAGGGGGTGAGGCGGCGGTAGTGGCCGTCGTCGTGCGAGACGTAGGCGCCCGAGCGCAGCAACTTCAGGACGGGTGCGGAGAGTTCCGGGATCTCGGCGAAGACCTCGGAGACCGCGTCGAACCAGGCGCTGCCGCCGGCACTGACCACGATCTCGTCGAGGTCGGCGAAGCGTCCGGAGGCGTCGAACTCCGCGGCCAGCCGGACCAGTCGGCGCAGCCAGGCGGTGACGCGGTCGTGGTCGGCCTGCGGCACCTCGCCTTCGTAGCCGGCGACGCCGACCAGGCGGAGGGTGTCCACGCCCGCGATGGCGTCGGCGAGTTCGAGGCATTCGGCCTCGCTGCGGACTCCGGTGCGGGCCCCCTCGCCGGCGCCCAGTTCGATGACGACGTCCACGGGGCGGCTGGCCTCCGCGGCGCGCAGCGCGGTGTCCATCAGCTCGATGCCGCGCAGCGAGTCGACGTAGCAGATGAAGCGGAAGTCCGGGTCGGCGTCCAGCTCGCCGGCCAGCCAGCGCAGCGCGGCGGCGTCGACGACCTCGTTGGCCAGGAAGATCCGCTGGATGCCGTAGTCGCGGTAGACGCGGGCCTGGTGGGGGACGGCCGCGGTGATGCCCCAGGCGCCGTGCTCCAGTTGGCGGGCGAAGAGCTGCGGCGCCATGCAGGTCTTGCCGTGCGGGGCGAAGGCCAGGCCGTGCCGGGTGGCGTAGGTCTCCATGAGGGCGAGGTTGTGCTCGACGGACTCGGCGGAGAGGGCCAGGACGGGGGTGGTGAAGCCGCCGGTGAAGAGGTTGCGGCGCTCGGCGGCCAGATCGCCGACCGTGCGCCCGTCGGCGTCCGGGGGGAGTGCCTTGAAGCGGTGATCGACCTTCTCGTCCGCGAGGTTCTTGAGTCCCTGCGCGAGCCGCTCGCCGGCCATGGAGCCTCCTCGAAGATTGTGTTGCACACTCTGCAACACGCATTGCGCATATCGCTTACAGCTGTCTAACATCCGAGCCATCGCCCGGTCAATGGTGGAGAAACGCGGGCAAGGGCGCCAGGAATGGCGCACAGAACGGTGCCCGTAATGGCGCGGAGAACGGCGTCGGGAACGGCCGCGGAGGACGGGCGGGTCGGCCCGGCGGGCACCCGGTGGAATTCCGGGCGGACATCCGGGCGGACCTTCCGCGGCGCGGCCGGACGCCGGCCCGCCTCAGAGGCACAACGGCACAACGGCACAGCGAAGGAGCGCAACCGATCGTGACCAGGTCCTCGAACGTCGGCGGCACCCCCGTTCCGGACGGCACCGCCGCCCCGGACGCCGATGTCGTCTGCCTCGGCGAGTCCATGGTCACCTTCCTGCCCACCGCACCGGGGCGGCTCGCCGACGTGCCCGCCTTCGAGCGCGCCATCGGCGGCGCCGAGTCCAACGTCGCCTGCGCCCTGGCCCGCGCCGGCCACCGCGTCCGCTGGATCTCCCGCGTCGGCGCCGACGGCTTCGGCGACCATCTCGTCCGGGCGATCGGGGCGTACGGCGTCGACACCGGCGGCGTCCGGCGCGACCCCGCCCGCCCCACCGGCATTTACTTCCGCACCGCCGGCGACCGCGACACCGACGCCCATGAGGTCGCGTACTACCGCTCCGGCTCCGCCGCGTCCGCGATGTCGGTGGCGACCATGGACCTGGCCGCGCTGCGCGCCGGCCGGGTGCTGCACCTGTCCGGGATCACCGCCGCGCTCTCCGGCGACTGCCTCGCCCTGCTGCGCGAACTCACCGCCCGACCGGCGGCGGCCGGCCGCCCGCTGGTCTCGTTCGACGTCAACCACCGCCCCCGTCTGTGGGCCGACGCGCAGGGGCCGCGGGTCCTGCTCGATCTGGCGCGCGGCGCCGACATCGTGTTCGTCGGCGAGGACGAGGCGCGGGACGCCTGGGGCCTGCACGGCGGCCGGGCCGTGCGGGCAGCGCTGCCGGAGCCGGAGATCCTGGTCGTCAAGCGGGGGAGGGGCGGCGCGACCGTCTTCCGGCGGGCCCCCGCCCGGCCGGACGGCGGCCCGCCGGAAGACGACGTGGTCGGCGTCCCGGCCCTGAGGGTCGACGTGGTGGCCGCCGTCGGCGCGGGCGACGCCTTCGCCGCCGGGTTCCTCTCCGCCACCCTCCGCGGGCTGCCGCTGCGCTCCCGGATCCGGCACGGCCACCTGTGGGCCGCCGTCGCCCTCACCGTCACCGGCGACCTCGCCGCCCCGCCGCCCCGGCTCCTCGCCGACCGGCTGGCCGGGCTCGACGACGCCGCCTGGGGGAGACTGCACCTCGGCCCCGGCTGGACGGACACCAGAGAGGCCGTGGACCAGGAGGTGCGTACGCCGTGAACGAGCGCAGTGGGACAACCGTCGAGAGGTGCGCCCCCGACGCAGGCGGGGCCGGGCGAAGCGAGGCACGCACATGAGCGAGCGCAGTGAGCGAGTCGTGGAAGGGTGCGCGCCGAGCGCATGCGGAGCCGAGCGGAGCGAGGTGTCGGCATGAGCGAGCGGAGTGAGCGAGCCATGGAAGGGTGCGCGCTGAGCGAATGCGAGGCCGAGCGGAGCGAGGTGTCGGCATGAGCCAGACCGTCGACCGCGCGCTGAGCATCCTGCCGTTGCTCGCCGAGGGCCCCGCCGACCTCGGCCGGGTCGCCGACCGGCTCGGCGTGCACAAGTCCACCGCGCTGCGGCTGCTGCGCACCCTCCATGAGCACGGCCTCGTCTACCGCCAGCCCGACCAGCGCTACCGCCTCGGCGCCCGGCTCTTCGCGCTCGCCCAGGAAGCCGTCGAGAACCTCGACATCCGCGAGATCGCCCACCCCCATCTCGTCGAGCTCAACGAGCAGTGCGGGCACACCGTCCACCTCGCGGTCCACGAGGAGAACGAGGTCCTCTACATCGACAAGGTCGAGAGCCGCTACCCGGTCCGGATGTACTCGCGGATCGGCAAGCCCGTCGCGATCACCGTCGCCGCGGTCGCCAAGCTGCTGCTCGCCGACCTGCCCGAGCCCGAGCGCCGCGCCCTCGCGGAGAGGCTCGACTACCCCCGCTACACGTCGCGTTCGACACCCGACGCCGCGGCCTTCCTGGCCGAGCTGGCCAAGGTGCGCGCACAGGGCTGGGCCACCGACCTCGGTGGCCACGAGGAGTCCATCAACTGCGTCGGCGCCCCGATCCGCGGCGCGGACGGGCGCCTGGTCGCCGCCATGTCGGTCTCCGCGCCGAGTGTCGTCGTCAGCGCGGAGGAACTCCTCACCCTGCTCCCGCTGGTGCGCCGGACCGCCGACGCCATCAGCCGGGAGTACTCCGGTACCGCCAACGCCGGCCACCGACCGGCCCCATGAAGGACGTCCGAAGGACACGCATGAGCGAGAAGACCGCCCTCACCCCGGCCACCCACACCACACCGCCCGCCAAGTTCTCCCACGGAGTCAGGAAGGGCAACATCCTCCAGGTCGCCGGCCAGGTCGGCTTCCTGCCCGCCGTCGAGGGCCGGGCCCCCACCCCGGCCGGCCCGACCCTGCGCGAGCAGACGCTCCAGACGTTCGCCAACGTCAAGGCCATCCTCCAAGAGGGCGGCGCGAGTTGGGACGACGTGATGATGATGCGCGTCTACCTCACCGACGTCGCGCACTTCGCCGAGATGAACGAGATCTACAACGCCTACTTCGAGGAGCAGGGGCTCAAGGAGGCCCCCGCCGCCCGCACGACCGTCTACGTCGGTCTGCCCAAGGGCCTGCTCATCGAGATCGACGCCCTCGCGGTGCTGAGCTGAGGCGCCGGATTCCTTGCTCGGCCCGCCGTCAGCGCCGCCCTCGGCGCACCGTCCGCCGCACGGTGCGGCGTCCCGCAGCTCCGGGACGCCGTGCCGCGGTCCCCCCTGCCTGGATCGTGCTCACCAGGGGACAACCCGGTCTCCGGGCCCCTGCCGGACAACGGAGTCACCATGTTCCTCGCTGCCGCGGCCCCCACCCCACCGTCCCCACCGCATACCGGCGGACTGCTCGCCCTGATACCGGGCACCGCAGGGCTGCTGACCGTCGCCTCCCTCGGCGTCGCCCTGCTCCTCGTCCTGATCATCAAGGTCAGGCTGCAGCCGTTCGTCGCGCTGCTCGGCGTCTCCATCGCCGTCGGACTCGCCGCCGGCCTCTCTGTCACCGAACTCTTCGGCACGGTCCAGAAGTCCGACGTCGTCTCGATGATCGAGTCCGGCATGGGCGGGATCCTCGGGCATGTCGCCATCATCATCGGCCTGGGCACCATGCTCGGCGCGATCCTCGAAGTCTCCGGCGGCGCCGAGGTGTTGAGCGCCCGGCTGCTCGCCCACTTCGGCGAGCGGCGGGCCCCGCTGGCGATGGGCCTGACGGGACTGCTCTTCGGCATCCCGGTCTTCTTCGACGTCGGCATCTTCGTCCTGGCGCCGATCGTGTACGCCGCAGCCAAGCGGAGCGGACGGTCGATGGTGCTGTACGCCATGCCGCTGCTGGCCGGGCTCTCCATGACCCACGCCTTCCTGCCGCCGCACCCCGGCCCGGTGGCCGCCGCCGGGCTCTTCAAGGTGGACCTCGGCTGGCTCATCCTCATGGGCGCCGTCTGCGGTGTCCCGGCGGTCCTGGCCGCCTGGGGCTACGCCGCCTGGATCGGCAACCGCCTCTTCGTCCCGGTGCCGCACGACATGGCCGAGGCCGCCGCGGAAGCCAGGGCCGCGGTCGTCGCCGAGCAGACCGCGGCCGGGATCCGGCCCCGGGAGAAGCCGGTCTCCCTGGCCGCCGTCCTCGCCGTCATCGGTACGCCGCTGGTGCTGATCCTCCTGGCGACCTTCTCGTCCATCGTGCTGGCACCGTCCGAGGGCCGCTCGGTCATCGAGTTCTTCGGCCACCCCTTCGTCGCCCTGACGCTCGCGCTGGTGCTCGCGTACTACCTGCTCGGCATCCGCCGCGGCTGGTCCCGCACGTCGCTGGAGGCGATCTCCACCGCCTCCCTCAAGCCGGTCGGCAACATCCTGCTGGTGGTCGGCGCGGGCGGGGTCTTCGGCGCCGTGCTCAAGGGCAGCGGGGTGGCCACCGCCCTGTCCGACACCTTCCACGGCGTCGGACTGCCGGTCATCGTGCTGGCGTACCTGCTCTCGCTCGTGCTGCGGGTGGCCCAGGGTTCGGCGACGGTCGCGATCGTGACCACGGCCGGGATCGTGCTGCCGCTGGTGGCGGGGCAGGGGCTGTCCCAGGCCCATCTGGCGCTGGTCATCACGGCGATCTCGGCGGGCTCGATCTTCGCCTCGCACGTCAACGACGGCGGGTTCTGGATGGTGTCGAAGTACTTCGGGATCTCCGAGCGCGACACCCTGAAGTCGTGGACCGTACTGGAATCGGTGCTGTCCGTCGCCGGATTCGTGGTGGCCGCGGCCGTCAGCCTGGTCGTCTAGGGGCAACCGCCCCAACTGACGTACGAGTTCGTCGGTCGACCGCGGCCGGCCGAGGTGGCGGAGGGGCGGGCGCGGGGTAGGGAAGACCTGATGCACGGCGTGCGAGGCGTACGCGGCGCCGGGCCGTCCGTCAACTTGCCATCGATTACGGGAAATTTGTTGCGACCGGGCCCTGAGCGGCCAACAATGCGCACGACAAAACCGAAGTGGCGGCACGGAACTGACGCCAAAAGACTTCGGAACATAAGCTGAGAGGACCCCCCCACATGTATCGACCTCTCGTCGGCACCCTGGCCACCGCCGTGCTGGGAGCCGCAGCCCTGGTGAGCGGCGCCGCACCCGCGGGTGCCGCACCGGCGGGCACCGCCCCGCACCACGCGCCGGCGCACCACAGGCCGGCGCCCCGGACGAAGGCGGTCGACTTCGCCGGCACCGTCGCGCTGGACGACTGCTCCGGCTCGATCGTCAAGATGCCCACCTCGAAGGACAGCGACCCGGCACTGGTGATGACCAACGGCCACTGTCTGGAGAGCGGTATGCCCTCCCCGGGCCAGGTCATAGTCGACCAGCAGTCCAGCCGCGCCTTCACCGTCCTGGACAAGTCGGCGGGTGAGCTGGGCCAGATCCAGGCCACCAAGGTCACGTACGCCACGATGACCGACACCGACGTGACGCTGTATCAGACCGGCTCGACGTACGCGGAGATCGCGCAGAAGTACGGGATCAAGCCGCTGGAGCTGTCCACCGACCACCCGGCCAAGGGCGCCGGGATCACCGTGGTGTCCGGCTACTGGAAGAAGACCTACACCTGCAGCATCGACGGGTTCGTGCCCACCCTCAAGGAGGGCGACTGGAGCTGGAAGGACTCGGTCCGCTACACCCCGGAGTGCAAGACGATCGGCGGCACCTCCGGCTCGCCGGTGGTCGACAACGCCACCGGCAAGGTCACCGCGATCAACAACACGGGCAACGAGAACGGCGAGAAGTGCACCGTCAACAACCCCTGTGAGGTGGACGACCAGGGCAATGTGACGGTCCACAAGGGCACCAACTACGCCGAGGAGACCTACGGGATCCCCAAGTGCTTCGGCGACGGCAACAAGCTGAACCTGGACGCCGCGGGCTGCACGCTGCCCAAGCCGTCGGGCGTCCGCCGCTGACCCGAAGGCCCGGCCGGGGGTAGCCCCGCGGCGGCCCGGAGCCAGGTCCCGCGCACCCGGTGCGCGGGACCTGGCCATTTTTCGGGGGGTGGCGTCCTTGGGGGAGCCGGGCTACGGCAGTCCGTGGACGTGCCCGCCCACCTGGCTCGCGAACTCATTGCCGTTCGCGGCGTCCCAGTTCGTGGACCAGGCCATCGCGCCGCGCAGCCCCGGATAGGTCCGCGGCGGCTTGAAGGAACCGCAGTTGGTGCCCGCGGTGAGGCAGTCCAGGGCGGCGTTGACCACCGACGGTGCGACATGGCCGCTGCCCGCCGCGCCGGCCGAGGCCGGTACGCCGATGCCGACCTGGGACGGGTCGAGCCCGCCCTCCAACGGGATACAGGCCAGCGCGGTCAGGAAGTCCACCGAGCCCTGGGCGTAGACCTTGCCGTCGCAGCCGTTCATCGAACCGCTGTTGTAGTACTGCGTGTTGACGACGGTCAGGAAGTCCTTGATGCCGAGGGCCGTCTTGAAGTACTCGGTCTGCGCCGACTGCATGTCGAGGGTCTGCGGGGCCATCGTCACCACGACATCGCCGTGCTGGGCGTGGACGGCCTTCAGCGCCTGCGTCATGTACGTGGAGTTGAGGCCGTTCTCCAGGTCGATGTCGACGCCGTCGAAGCCGTACTGGTCCATCAGGCCGTTGATCGAGTCGGCGAAGTTCCTGGCGGAGGCGTCGTCGTTGACGGATATCGAGCCCTTCTCGCCGCCGACCGAGACGACCACCGACTTGCCGGCGGCCTGCTTGGCCTTGATGTCGGCCTTGAAGTCGGCGGCGGAGGCGTAGCCGACGGCCGGGTCCAGGTTGAAGGTGACCGCGCCGGGCGCTCCCGTCGCGTCGGCGAAGGCGACCGCGATGATGTCGTAGGCGTCGTCGACGTCCTTCAGTTTCTGCACCGCGGCGCCGTTGTTGAAGTTCTGCCAGTAGCCGGTGACGGCGTGCCGGGGGGCGGCGGCGGGTGCGGCCGGGTGCGCGGCCGGGCGCGCCTCGGACGCGCTCGCGGTGCCCGCCGCGGCGGTGCCGGCCACCGTCAGCAGCGCGGCGGCCAGCCCGGCCGGCAGCCTTCGGGAGCCTCGTGCCGTCCCTGTTCCATTTCGTGCGCGGACCACGACTGCCTCCGTGTGGGGGGTGGGGGGTGGTGCGGATGCGCGCTCAGGGGCCCCTGGGCTTGCCGTACAAGGTGGTCCAGACCATTGCCCCTGTCAAGAGTCCGCACGGAAGCGGGTGTTCCGATGGATGCCGCTTCGGCGGTAGGCGGTGTTTCCCTATCGGGCGGCGGCTGGGGCGGCGGCCGAGATGAGTAGCCCAGAACGTGTTCTCCGGGACGTATCTCTGTGGATAAAGTGCTGAGCGTATGGCGCCGATGGCGCAGAGCTGTGCCGATCCGCGGTCCCGGGGCCCCCGGAGACCGGAGGAAGTGGGGGAGCGACGTGCCGACCGCGATTGCAGTCACCAGCCCGGATCTCGCGCTGCCCGCGACCGACCGGCAGACCCCCGCCGCCGTCGTGCTGCGGGCCCCGCATCTCCAGCCGCTGGACGAGGCGTTGACGGAGGTCGGCGCCGTACTGGAGCACCACGGGCATCTCGTGGCGCTCTACTCCTCGGCCTGCCCGCCGGAGCACGTCAGACGGCTGCACACCCTGCGCGCCGTGCTGGAGAGCGACCGGATCGCCGTTCTCCCCACCGCCCTGCCGCCGCTCGGCGTGGCCGTCCTCGCCCGCCAGCTGCGGCAGTTGTCGCTTTTCGGCCTCAGCCCCGGCGTGCTGGCCTGCGCCGCCCGGCTGCTGGCGCACTACGTCCACGCGGGCGCCCTGCTCGGCAGCGTCAGCGGGCTGGACCGGGTCGAGGTGGACCTCCGCTCCCACATGAAGTCCTGGCTGCCCGGCGCCCACTTCGCCGTGCTGGCCAACCCCCGCCCCCAGCTGCTGCACCTGGACCGGCACGGCACCCAGGGCGGACTCCGGCCGCCCGGCTTCGCCACCCGGCTCGCCGTCGCCCGCGGCCAGCTCACCGCCGACTGGGTCACCTCCGCACTGGCGCCCTCCTGGCAGGTGCAGGGCGTGTACGAGGCGCAGCTGCCCGCCGAGTCCGCCCGCTGGTGGGGCACCCAGAAGCTGATCGAGTTCGCCGCCGCCATTCCGGACCCCTCCCTCCTCCACCAACTCGTGGCGTCCGTACGGCGCGAGGACTGCGGCTGGTGCGGCCGGGAACTGATCGGCGACCGCTGCGCGTTCTGCGCGGCGCCGCTGGCCCGGGACCGGGCGGGCGGCGGCCCGGGGCGCGAACCGGCCGCCATAGCCGGGGCGCCGGCCGCCGCCGCGGCACCGGCGCCCGCCCAGCCGCCCGCCGCCCCGCCCGACTGCCCCGCCTCGCCGCTGCGGCAGCGCGGACTCGCGCCGGTGGCGCCGTACGGGGTCCCGGGCAGCCGGGGGCCCGGCGATCCGCGCGGCGGAGCCGGCCGGCCGGACGTCCGCGGACCGAACATCATGAGCGGCACCGCGGACCCGGCGCCCGGCGGACCGCACCCGCCCGGTGGCTGGGACCTGCCCGGCCACCCCGACAGCCCCGACGTCCCACGCCGCCCGGACACCCCCGGCACCGCGCGGGCGGTGGCCCGCGTGCGCTGAACCGCCCGGCAGCCGCCGGCACATGACCCACGACCGACCGCCCGACCGCCCGCCGCACCGTCCCGATCGAGGTCCCCCACCCATGAACTCACGCCAGCGCCGCGGAGTGATCCTGCTGCTCCTGTCCGTCCTCTGTGCGGTCGGCGCGTTCGTCGGCGTGCTGTCGGTGATCCGGAACGTCGAGTCCAAGATCGGCCCGGAGAAGACCGCGTACCGGCTCAAGACGGACGTCGCTGCCTATAAAACGCTGGATCCCGGGCAGTTCGAAGAGGTGAAGATGCCCCAGCGGTGGCTGCCGCCCACCGCCGTGACCGACCTGGACAAGGTCAGCGGCAAGATCGCGGTGACCCCGCTGAAGAAGGGGTCGCTGCTCCAGGACGACATGATCGTCGACCGGCCGGCGCTGAAGGCCGGGCAGCAGGAGATCGCCATCATGATCGACGCGTCCACAGGAGTGGCCGGCAAGATCAACCCCGGTGCCCGGGTGAACATCTACGCCACCTTCGACGGCCGGCGCCCCGAGGACAAGCCGGTCTCCAAGGTCATCGTGGCCGGCGCCCAGGTCATCGACGTCGGCAAGCTGACGCCCCTGGAGGCCAAGGACCCCGGCAACACCACCGCCGGCGGCCGCCAGGCCGGCCAGGCCGTCCCGATCACCTTCGCGCTGGACACCGAGGACGCCCAACGGGTCGCGTACGCCGAGTCGTTCGCGTCCCACGTGCGGCTCGCCCTGCTCGCCCCCGGCACCGAGGCCACCGTCCCGCCGGCCGAGCGCACCTACACCCTCGACGGCGACAAGTGACCCGGAGGCACAGGTGACCATCCGCATCCTCCCGGCAGTCGGCGACCCGGACGCCGCGCGGGCCGTCTCCGCGCTCCTCGGCCAGCTGCCGGACGCCGAACCGGCGCCCGCGGTCGCCGACTCCACCGCGCTCCTCAACGCGCTGGCCGGTTCCGCCGGTTCCGCCCCCGGCGCGCCGCCCGCCGGCCAGGGGCCGCCCCCCGCCGGTGTGCCGTCCGGCGTCGAGGCGCTGCCCGAGGTCGTCCTCGTCCACGAGCGGATCGGCCCGGTGCCGGCTCTGGAGCTGATCCGCGAGGTGGCGCTCCGCTTCCCCGCCGTCGGCGTCGTGCTGATCACCACGGACGCCGGGCCCGCGCTGTTCTCCGCGGCGATGGACGCGGGCGCCCGCGGCATCGTCGGACTTCCGCTCGGCTACGACGAGTTGGCCGCCCGGGTGCAGGCCGCGGCCCAGTGGGCGGCCGGGGTCCGCGTCCACCTGGGCGGCGGCCCGGACGCCGTTCCGGGGCCGGCCGGCACGCTGGTGACCGTGACCGGCGCCAAGGGCGGGGTCGGCACCACCGTCGCCGCCGTCCAGCTGGCGCTCGCCGCACGGGCCGCGGGCCGCAGCGTCGCGCTGGTCGACCTGGACCTCCAGTCCGGCGACGTCGGCTCCTATCTGGACGTCCAGTTCCGCCGCTCGGTCGTCGACCTGGCCGGGATCCAGGACATCTCCGTACGGGTGCTCCAGGACGCGGTCCACGACCACCACACCGGGCTCGGGCTGCTGCTCGCCCCCGAGGAGGGCGAGCGCGGCGAGGAGGTCGACGACCGGGCGGCCCGCCAGATCGTCACCGCGCTGCGCTCCCGCTACGAAGTGGTGATCGTCGACTGCGGCTCCCAGATGCAGTCCGCCAACGCCGCGGCCGTCGAACTCGCCGACCTGGCCCTGCTGGTGACGACCCCGGACGTGGTCTGCGTACGGGCCGCCAAGCGGCAGGTGCGGCTGTGGGACCGGCTCCAGATCCGCAAGGCCGAGGACACCGTCACGGTCCTCAACCGCCTCACCCGCAACACCGAGATCCAGCCGCCGCTGGTCGCCAAGGCCACCGGCACCCAGGTCGCCAGGACCACGGTCCCGGCCGCCTTCAAGGAACTCCAGCCCTGTGTCGACGCCGGCCGGATGCAGGACCTCGACGGCCGCTCGACGGTCAAGCAGGCGCTGTGGACGCTCGCCGGCGAACTGGGCCTGGTCGACGCGCCGGCCGCCCGCCAGGGGTGGGGCGGCCACCGCACGCGCCCGACGCTGACCGGGCGCAGGCGCAAGGCCATAACGGCGGGTGCGGCGCAGGGCTCCGGCCCCGGCACGGGCCCGGACCCGGCAGCGGCGGGCACCGGGCGGTTCGGCGTCCGGCGGGGCGCCCCGTCCCCGTCCGGCGGCGCGGGCCCGTTCGATCCGGCCGGCCCGTACGAGGAGGGCTGACCGGTGCGGCGTCCGGTGGGCGGCGGCGACCGCGGCCAGGTCTCGGTGGAGTTCCTCGGCGTCCTCCCGCTGATCCTCCTGGTGCTGGTGCTGCTCTGGCAGTTCGCGCTGGTCGGCTACACCTACTCGCTCGCCGCCGACTCCGCCGACCGCGGCGCGCGGGCCGCCACCGCCACCGAGGGCGGCGGCGCCGGCGCCTGCCGCACCGCCGCCGAGCACGAGCTGCCGCGCGCCTGGCACGACGGCGCCGAGACGGACTGCCGGACCGAGGCGGGCCTGTGGAAGGCGACGGTCCGCATCAGGGTCCCGGCGCTCTTCCCGGGCGCCGGTCAGTTCCCGTGGACGGTCACCGGTACGGCCGGCGCGGCCAAGGAGGCGCGAGGGTGATGGCCCGGAACTCCCGTATCCCCGCCCGGCTGTCGGGCCCCCCGGCCCGCCGCCGCGCCCGCTCCCGGGGGCGCGACCGGGGCTCCGCCTCCATCGAGTTCCTCGGCGTGCTGCCCATCCTGCTCGTGCTGGCCCTCGCCGTCATCCAACTGGGCCTCGCCGCCTTCGCCGTCCAGCAGGCCGGCACCGCGGCCCGCGCCGCCGCCCGCACCGCCTCGATGGACCGGGCCGACCGGGAGGCCGATCCGCAGGACGCCGGCCGGGCCGCGCTGACCGGCTGGGTCGCCGACCGCGCCTCGATCACCGTCGGCGGCTCGGGCGACACGGTCCAGGCGACCGCCACCGTGCAGATCCCCTCGATCGTCCCCGGCACCGACTTCGGCTCCGCCAGCCGCACCGCCACCATGCCCCGCCCCGAAGGAGCGGCCGGAGCGTCGGCACAACCACCACGCACAACGACAGGAGCGCCCCCGCGATGAGCCTGAAAGCCCGGATCGTCGCACCCGAACCGGCCGGCGAGGCGCGCCAGGACGGCCATCTGGTCGCCGTCTACCGCGCCAAGCTGCTGGAGGAGATCGACCTTGCCGAGATGTCCTCGCTGGCCGCGGTGGAGCGCCGCTCGCGGCTGGAGCGCGTCCTGGGGCACATCATCAGCCGCGAGGGCCCGGTCCTGTCCACCGCCGAGCGCGCCCAGCTCATCCGCCGGGTCGTCGACGAGGCGCTGGGCCTCGGCGTGCTCGAACCGCTCCTCGAAGACGCCTCGGTCACCGAGATCATGGTCAACGGCCCGGACCAGGTGTACGTGGAGCGGTCCGGCCGGGTCGAGCTGGTCCCGGTCCGCTTCGCCTCGCACGAGCAGCTGATGCAGACCATCGAGCGGATCGTGTCCACCGTCAACCGCCGGGTGGACGAGTCCCATCCGATGGTCGACGCCCGGCTGCCGTCCGGCGAGCGCGTCAACGTCATCATCCCGCCGCTGGCCCTCAACGGCGCCACCCTCACCATCCGCCGCTTCCCGCGCGCCTACACCCTCGCCGAGCTCATCGGCATCGGCACGCTCGACGAGCAGATGCTGATGCTGCTGGCGGGGCTGGTGCGCGCCAAGTTCAACGTGGTGGTCTCCGGGGCCACCGGCGCCGGCAAGACCACCCTCCTCAACGCCCTCTCGGGGCTGATCCCGGACGGCGAGCGGATCATCACCGTCGAGGACGCCGCCGAACTCCAGCTCCAGCAGAGCCACGTCATCCGGCTCGAATCCCGCCCGCCCAACGTCGAGGGCAAGGGCCGGATCACCATCCGCGACCTGGTCCGCAACTCCCTGCGCATGCGCCCCGACCGCATCATCGTCGGCGAGGTCCGTGGCGGGGAGACCCTCGACATGCTCCAGGCGATGTCCACCGGCCACGACGGCTCGCTCGCCACCGTCCACGCCAACAGCGCCGAGGACGCCCTGATGCGGCTCCAGACGCTCGCCTCCATGTCGGACGTCAGCATCCCCTTCGAGGCGCTGCGCGACCAGATCAACAGCGCCGTCGACTGCATCGTCCAGCTCACCCGGCACGCCGACGGCTCCCGCCGGATCAGCGAGATCGCCCTCCTCGACTCGCGCGGCCACGAGGACTACCGGATCGTCACGGTCGGCCGCTTCGAGGCCGCGCCGATGGGCGCCGACCGCGTGGTGCACGGCGCCTTCCGCTACTTCCCGCTGCCCCGCCGGGTCGCCGAACGCCTCTTCATGGCCGGTGAGCCCACCCCGCCGGCCTTCGGCGTGGCGGCCACCGACGACCAGCTCGCCACCCGGAAGGCCACCACATGACCGGCGGGAACCCCCTCGCCCTGCTCGCCATCGGGGCCACCGTGCTGTGCGGTGCGCTCGCCATCGCCGGCGTGCGGACGTACGCGTCCGGGCGCGCCCAGCGGCAGGCCATCGTCGACCGGCTCGCGGACGAGCACCGGCTGCCGGTGACCGGCCGGCGCCGCCGCTTCCCGTCCGTCGACCGCACCCTGCGCACCACCCGCTTCGGCCGCCGTCTCGAACTGCGGCTGACCGCCACCGGACTGGACCTCACCCCCGGCGAGTTCTTCGTCTACATGGTCACCGCGGTACTCGTCCTGTGGGTGGTCGCGCAGGCCGTCCTCGCCCCCTTCTTCGGTCCGATCGCCGCGCTGGTCGCGGTCTGGGCCGCGTTCGCCTTCCTCAACTGGCAGCGGCAGAAGCGGATCGAGAAGTTCATCAACCAGCTCCCCGAGCTGTCCAGGATCCTCGCCAACGCCACCCAGGCCGGCCTGGCGCTGCGCACCGCCCTGGGGATGGCCGCCGAGGAACTGGAGGCCCCGGCCGGCGAGGAGCTGGCGAAGGTCGCCGACAAGCTCGCCGTCGGCCACTCCGTCGACGAGGCCCTGGGCGAGCTGGCCGAACGGCTGCCCTCCCGCGAACTGGTCGTCCTGGTCACCACGTTGGTGCTGGCCAACCGCGCCGGCGGCACCGTCGTCGGATCGCTGCGCAACCTCACCAAGACCCTGGAGGAGCGCAAGGAGACCCGCCGCGAGGTCCGCACCCAGCTCTCCCAGGTCGTGGTCACCGCGTACGTCGTCCCGCTGCTCGGCATCGGCACCCTGCTGCTGATGAACCGCATCGCCCCGGGCGCCATCGACCGGATGACCTCGTCCTTCCTCGGCCAGCTCGCGGTCGTGGCGGCCTTCGTCCTCTACGGGCTCGGCTTCTTCTTCATCCGCCGCCTCTCCAAGATCGACGTGTAGCGCCCTCCCGAAGCCCCGTCCCCCGACGCCCAGGTACAGAAGCCGGTATCGCCATGACACTCGGAACACTGCTGGCCCTCGCCCTCGCCCTCTCGGTCGCCGGTATCTGCTGCGGTGTCGCGCTCTACCGCCGCGAGGCCCGGCTCCCGCCCGACCTCGCACTGTCCCTGGAGGTCGGCTCGACCCGCACGACGGCCGTCGGCTCGGCCGTGGACCGCACCGGGATGCGCTACGCGCCGCTCGTCCTGCGGCTGATGGGCGACAAGCGGGTCGCCAGGGTCCGCCGGCGGATCGACCTCGCGGGCAACCCCGGCGGGCTGACCGTCGACCGCTACGCCGCCCGCCGGGCCGTCTACGGGGCGCTGGGCTTCTTCGGGGCGCTGGTGATGTTCCTGCGCGGCCAGCCGCTGCTGGGCGTGCTGATGGTCCTGTTCGGCCTGTTCTGGACCGAGGTCGGCATCTGGGCGGCGATCCGGCAGCGCAAGGACACCATCGAACGCACGCTTCCGGACTTTCTGGATGTGCTGGCCGTCGTGGTGAGCGCGGGGCTGGGGTTCCGGCAGGCACTCGACCGGGTCGCCGAGAAGTACGAGGGCCCCTGGGCCGACGAACTCCGCATCACCCTGCGGCAGATGGACATGGGCGTCAGCCGCCGCGCCGCTTTCGAGGAACTGCGCAAACGCAACGACTCCGAACAGGTCGCGCAGTTCGTCACCGCCCTCCAGCAGGGCGAGGAGCTGGGCTCGCCGATCGTCGAGACGCTGATCCAGATCGCCGACGACATGCGCCGTACGGACGCCCAGAACGCCCGCCGGCGGGCCGCCCGCGCGGTCCCCAAGGCGACCATGGTCGTCACCACGTTCATGGTCCCGGCCACGATGATCCTGCTCATCGCCGGCTTCTTCCTCGGTTCCGGCACCAACTTCGGCTCCCTGATGGGACGCTGAGCCGTGCACTCCACCGCGTCCCCCACCGCATCCTCCGCCACGTCCCCCTCCGCCGCCTGGCGCCGCTGGACCGGCTTCGGCGTGCCCGGCCTGGTCCTGCTCGGTGTCGCCTGCGTCGTCCTCCAGGCCGCCGTCTTCGACCACGACACGTTCCACGACTGCCACTACTTCGGCCCGTCCTTGCGGATGCACATCGCCGCCTGGGCCGGTCTGGCCTGCGGCCTCGCGGCGCCGGCGGGCTATGTCGCACTGTCCCGCGGCGCGGTCCGCAGAGGCTGGCGGCCCCAGGGGACCCGGGCCTCCGCGCTCGCGCTGGCCTTTGTGATCCTGGGCGTACTGCCGCTGTTCCTGGAGGCGTTCGGGGTGTGGGCGCTCTACGCCCCCGACCCGTCCGGGGGCGACGACTGCGGGGGACTGGCGTACACGCTCGCCGGCGCGGCCCCGTACGCGGCCGGATGAGGACGGTCACGGAGCCCGCTTCTCGCCAACGCCTTCGCAAGCGCAACGAGTTGTGCCACAGTGGAGGCGCCGGGCGGGACCGCTCGTACAGGGGTGCGGAGGGGCCGGCCGGACCGCATGGGCAGGGACGCCGGGGCACTGAGAGACGTGTCAGGTGGTTCCGGAGGGGGAACGGGGGTGGCTGAGGTGCCGTGCAGTGGCCGAAACGCGCCGGTGTACCCACCGCTCGTGGTTTCGAGCGAGGATGAGGTTCGGAATCCCTGTTCCGGGAACGCTGTTCCGGCGTACTTTTCTCGTGTCGCGCGCGCGGACGACCGCGCCGGGGCCACGGGGGCAGACCAGCCGGACCAGATCGGGACGGCGGCCCATGGAGGGGAAGACGATGGCGAAGCGGATCGTGGGGAACGACGACCGGGGACAGACCTCGATCGAGTACCTCGGCATCATCGCGGTGGTCGTGGCGATCGTCCTGGTCCTGTCGACCACGGACTTCGGCAGCCAGATCGCGAACGCCATCGCCAACAAGATCTCCGACGTCGTCGGAATCTAGGCGCGGCCGCCGCCACTCCCGTGCCGGGCACCCTCACGCGCCGCCGCCGGCGCGACGCGGGGCAGACCCTGCCGATCTACATCGTCGCGATCGGGGGCCTGCTCTTCCTCGCGCTCGCCTTCTTCGCCGTCGGCCAGGCGGCGGCCACCCGCAACGGCGCCCAGACCGCCGCCGACGCCGCCGCGCTCGCCGCCGGCCAGAAATACCGCGAGGAGCTCGGCACGAGCTTCCTCGACGCGCTGCGCAACAGCACCGGCGACCCCACCGCCTGGCAGGACCTCCTCAACGGCCGCGGCGCCCCCTCCGCGGCGGCCTGCCGCAGCGCGGACTGGTACGCCGGACGCAACGACGCCGCGGTCTCGTCGTGCACCCCGGACTCCTGGCCCACCTCCTTCGCGGTCACCGTCAAGACCCTCAACGCAGTGGGGCGTTCGGTCATTCCGGGCACCGAGGACGAACACGCCGCGGCCCGCGCGAAGGCGATCGTCGAGCCCCGCTGCACCCTCGGCGCGCCCACGCCCCCGCCCGGCACGCTGCCGGCTCCCACGCCCACCCCCACACCCACCGGCGACGGCAAGGGCACCGGGTCCGCCCCGATCGCCCTGACCTGCGACGGCAAGGGCTGGACGCTCGACCCCGCACACCCCCGCGATCTCCCCGCTGCCGCCGACCTGTTCTCCGTACGTCTGGCGCAGTGAGCCGCCCGAGCGCCCCACGGACACCCCCGACCTCACGATCAAAGGAACCCATCCATGAGCATTCGGCTCACGAGCAAGGCCGCCAGGGGAGCGGTCGCCCTGGCGAGCGCGGTCGGCCTGGCTCTCGTCGCGGCCGGCTGCGGTGGTGGCGACGACGGTGGTGGGCAGGCGCCGGACGGCAGGAAGCCGGCGGCCCACGCCTCCGCCTCGAAGGACGACGGCGCCGGCAGCCCCGCGGCCGACTCCGCCAAGGTCATCGGCGAGATGAAGGGCGCGGACGGCATAGTGGTCACCCTGCACTCCGCCATCCGCGACTCCGGCGGCTTCGTCACCGTCAACGGGACCGTCACCAACCACGGCACCCGCCCCTTCAACGCCATCGGCTGGCGCTCCAACGAGACCGAGCTGAAGTCCCGTTCGTCCATCTCCGGTGCCACCCTCGTCGACAAGGCCGGCAAGAAGCGCTATCTGGTCCTGCGCGACACCACCGGCGAATGCCTCTGCACGACCGGCCTCAGCGGCCTCATGCCGGGCGCCAGCCGGCCTGTCTTCGCGCAGTTCCCGGCGCCGCCCGCCAAGGTCACCGAGGTCGACTTCCAGCTGCCGACGATGCCCCCGGCCACCGTCCAGATCACGGATTGAGCCGCCGCCGATGACCGCCTCCCGTACGGCCCTCACGGCCACCGCCGCGCTCCTGCTGACCGTTGCGCTCACCGCCCCGGCCGCGCACGCCGACCCGCCCGGCATCACCGAGGGCACCGACGCACCCGTACGCATCGACCCCACCAACCCCAACCTGCGGATGGTCCAGGGCGCCAAGCTCGCCCCGCCCAAGGTCCTCAACATCAAGTCCGTCGTCGAGACCGACGACGGCTCCGAGCGCCGCCAGGACACCAACGACAACGTGACCTTCGCGCTCCAGGCCGAGGTCCTCTTCAGCAAGGACAGCGCCGAGCTGTCGCCGGACGCGCTGTCCCGGATCGGCGCCATCGCCGACGAGGCCAAGAAGCAGCACGCCACCAACCTGCGGGTGTTCGGCTTCACCGACAACCTCGGCTCCGCCGCCCACGGCCTGGTCCTCTCCAAGCAGCGGGCCAACGCCGTCCAGCGCGAACTGGCCGACGACCTGGGCTCGTCGGTCACCTTCCAGATCCGCGGCTACGGCGAGCAGTACCCGATCGCCGACAACAGCACCGAGGAAGGCCGCAGGAAGAACCGCCGCGTCGAGGTCAGCTTCCCGCGCGGCACCGGCTCGTGACGATGCCCGCCGCCTGCGCCGCCTGTACGCAGGTGAAGCCCTTCCCCTCCGGGAAGGGCTCAGCAGGCGGGCGCCCCAGGGGAGTTCATCCGCCCTCCGCGGCCAGCCGCAACCGCACGCCCCGGCGCACCCCCCACCGCGCCATCGCCCCCGCCTCCGCCTCCAGCACGTGCCGCGCCCGCAACCGCGGGCGCCCCAACCGCCCCGGCCGCATGGTCCGTACACCCAGCACCGTGAAATCCCGCCCCAGATACGCGACATCGATCGCGAACCGCATCCCGAAGGTGTGCACCCCGCTCGCCGGCGTCAGCAGCAGCGCCCCGGCGACCCCGTCCCGGCCCAACAGCCCCCGCGTACGGGCCCGGTACGAGGCCGCGACCTCCACCGGAACCGCAACGTCCGCCCCGTACAGGACACCCCGGCCGTCCTCCCCGCGCACCATGCCCGCCGTTCTATCAACCCGCGCGCTCTAGGGTCGACCGGTGTCCCTCACGCTGATGATTCTCGCCGCCGCCTACGGGGCCGCCGCCGGGCTGCTCCTGCCGCGGCCCGCGCACCGGATGTCCGTGGAACCGGAGGACGACTGGCGCGCGGGCTGCCCCGCGGGCCATCCGATCACCGGAGCGCTGCGGGGCTGGCTGGGCACCGGCCGCTGCCCGGCCTGCCGGGCGCCGTACGGGCCCGGCGCGCTGCCGACGGCGGCGGCCGGTGCGCTGGTCTGCGCGGCCCTGGCGGCGGTCGCGGGCGCCCGCCCGGAACTCGCCGCGTGGCTGCTGACGGCACCGGTGGCCGTACTGCTGGCGATCGTCGACTGGCGGGTGCGCCGCCTCCCGGACGTACTGACCCTCCCCCTGGCCGCACTCCTCGCACTGGCCCTCGGCCTCGCCGCCTGGTACGCCGGCGCGCCCGGCCCCTGGCTCCGCGCGCTGCTCGCCGGCGCCGCGCTCGCCGCCGGCTACCTCGTCCTCCATCTCGCCAACCCGTCCGGTATCGGCCTGGGCGACGTCAAGCTCGCGATCGGGCTGGGGGTCGCCCTTGGGTGGTACGGCTGGCGCACGCTGATCACCGGGGGCGCGGCGGGGATCCTGCTGGGCGCCCTCTACGGCGCGGGACTGCTGCTCACCCGCCGCTCCGGCCGGAACACGACCATGCCCTTCGGCCCCTTCATGATCATCGGCGCCTTCTGCGGCCTTCTTCTGGGCGCCGCGGCGGCCCGCTGAGCGCCGCGGCCCCCTCCCGCCGCCGTCCCGAGCCACGCCGCGAGCCCCCGCGATGCACGAAGCACCCCTCTCGTGGGGTTATGGTGGAAACCCCCCCTCGGGCCGGTCCGTATCCCCCCCACGGACCGGCCCGCTTTTTTTGCCCGCCCCGGGGCCGCCTCCGGAACCTGGCCGAAACTGGCTGAAAACCTGCGCCCACCGGCCCGGCGGGCGTCCGCTCGGCTCCGGGGCCTCAGCTCCGGCGGGCCCAGATGTTGACGCCCTCGGTGGTGCGCGCGAACGCGTCGATCTCGGCGAGCTCGTCATCCGTGATCTTGGGTCCGTCGAGGGCCGCCACGTTGGCCTCCAGCTGGGCGACGCTGCTGGCGCCGATCAGCGCCGAGGTCATCCGCTCGTCGCGCAGCACCCAGTTCAGCGCGAGCTGCGCCAGGGACTGCCCGCGGCGCCGGGCGATCTCGTCGAGGCCGCGCAGCCGGCGGACCACCTCGTCGGAGAGCAGGTTCGGGTCCAGGGACTTGCCCTGGGAGGCGCGTGAACCCTCGGGGATGCCGTTCAGGTACTTGTCGGTGAGCATCCCCTGTGCCAGCGGGGCGAAGGAGATGCAGCCCATGCCCTCGTCGGCCAGCGTGTCCAGCAGCCCGTCGTCCTCGATCCAGCGGTTGATCATCGAGTACGAGGGCTGGTGGATCAGCGGGCGCACGCCCATGCCGCGCAGCAGCCGGGCCGCCTCGCGGGTCTGCTCGGCGTTGTACGACGAGACGCCGACGTAGAGCGCCTTGCCCTGCTGGACGGCGGACGCCAGCGCGCCCATCGTCTCCTCCAGCGGGGTGTCCGGATCGAAGCGGTGCGAGTAGAAGATATCGACGTAATCGACACCCATCCGCTTCAGCGAGGCATCCAGTGAAGAGAGGAGATATTTCCGCGAGCCCCATTCGCCGTAAGGGCCGGGGTGCATCAGATATCCGGCCTTTGTCGAGAGAATGATCTCGTCGCGGTAGCCGCGGAAGTCCTGGGCGAAGATCTTGCCGAAGTTCAGCTCGGCGGACCCGGGCGGCGGCCCGTAGTTGTTGGCCAGATCGAAGTGGGTGACGCCCAGGTCGAAGGCCCGGCGCAGGATCGCCCGCTGGGAGCTGAGGGTGCGGTCGTCCCCGAAGTTGTGCCAGAGTCCGAGGGAGATAGCGGGAAGTCTGAGGCCGCTGCGGCCGGTACGCCGGTACTCCATGGAGGCATAGCGTGAACCCGCGGCGCGGTAGTCGGTGCCAGTGGTCATGCTCATCTCCCTATCACGGACTTGTGACCTACCTGATTGGGCTGTTGAGACAGCCGAGAAGTAAAGTTGGCCCCTTAGGCGACGGGGGCGATCGGCACGGAGGGGCTGGACCACACATGCTGCGATCTTCCGGGATGCGCATCCCGTATCCGCCTGCACTGCGCGATCTCGTCTACCGGCTGTACGCCCGCCGGGTGGAGGGACGCCTCGACCACAGCCAGGTGCCCAAGCACATCGGCGTCATCCTGGACGGCAACCGGCGCTGGGCGCGCGCCGACGGGCGGACCACCGAGCAGGGCCACCAGGCCGGCGCGGCCAAGATCGAGGAGCTGCTCGGCTGGTGCGCCGAGACCGGCGTCGAGGTCGTCACGCTCTGGCTGCTGTCCACCGACAACCTCGACCGGCCCGAGGCCGAGCTGACCCCGCTGCTGGGGATCATCGAGAACACGGTGCGCGACCTGGCGGCCGACGGCCGCTGGCGGGTGCACCACGTCGGCAACCGCGATCTGCTGCCGGACGCCACCCAGCGGGTGCTCAAGGAGTCCGAGCAGACCACGCTCGGCAACAAGGGCGTCCTGGTGAACGTCGCGGTCGGCTACGGCGGCCGGCAGGAGATCGCGGACGCGGTGCGGTCGCTGCTGCTGGAGCACGCCGAGCGCGGGACGTCCTTCGAGGAGCTGGCCGAGATCGTCGACATCGACCTGATCTCCGAGCACCTCTACACCCGCGGCCAGCCGGACCCGGACCTGGTGATCCGGACCAGCGGCGAGCAGCGGCTGTCGGGCTTCATGCTCTGGCAGAGCGCCCACTCGGAGTACTACTTCTGCGAGGTCTTCTGGCCGGCGTTCCGGAAGGTCGACTTCCTGCGCGCGCTGCGCGACTACGCCGCCCGACACCGGCGCTACGGCAACTAGGGTCCGTCCGGCCCCGACCCGCCGGACGGCCCTCGGCAAGGACTTCCGGACGCGTTCTGACGCGCACTCGGGCGGCTGCTCCCGCGGGTGGCGCGGGCCCGCGACCGGGCCGCTCGGGGCGGCTTCGGCCGCGTTCCCGCCGGTCAGCCGTCACCTGTAACCAAAGGTTCATCGAGCGTGCGTCATATGCCGTGGCATGGGCGCGGGGGTTCGAGGGAATATCCCTTGCAGGTCGGCGTCCGGAAACAAGCCATCGGGCGCCGCATCTCAGTGGACGGCATGGGGCCGTCCGCCCGGGAGGCCCTTTGCGCATCACGGAGGATCGTGCGTACCGCACGGACGACGCGAGGGGCCGGCGTTCGGCCCGCGCAGCGCGGCCAGAACCCGGTCCTGTCCCCGGCGACGTCGTCGCACCCCAACCTCATCCGAGGGGGTTCGTCCACCCGTGGTGAACAGCAAGAAGCGCCGTGAGAACGACCGGCGCACCTATGTCCTCGACACCAGCGTCCTGTTGGCGGATCCGGCCGCCATGTCCCGCTTCGACGAACACGAGGTGGTGCTGCCGGTCGTCGTGGTCACCGAGCTGGAGGCCAAACGGCACCACCCCGAGCTCGGCTACTTCGCGCGGCAGGCGCTGCGCCGGCTGGACGAGTACCGGGTGGAGTACGGGCGGCTCGACGCCCCCATCCCCATCGGGGAACTCGGCGGGACGCTCCGGGTCGAACTGAACCACTCCGACCCGGGACTGCTGCCCGCGGCCTTCCTGAACGGCCACAGCCGGCTGGGTGACAACGACTCGCGGATCCTCGCGGTCGCCCGCAACCTCCAGGCCGAGGGGTTCGACGTCACGGTCGTCTCCAAGGACCTGCCGATGCGCATCAAGGCGTCCTCGGTGGGGCTGCTGGCCGAGGAGTACCGCGCCGAGCTGGCGATCACCGACTCCGGCTGGACGGGCATGGCGGAACTGGCCGTCTCCGCCGAGCAGGTGGACGACCTCTTCGCCGCCGAGACCGCGCACGTACCGGGCGCATCCGAACTTCCGGTGCATACGGGACTGGTGCTCCAGTCCGAGCGCGGCAAGGCGCTCGGCCGGGTCACGCCGGAGGGCGCGGTCCGGCTGGTGCGCGGCGACCGGGAGGCGTTCGGGATCCACGGCCGCAGCGCCGAGCAGCGGATCGCGCTGGATCTGCTGCTGGACCCGGAGGTCGGCATCGTGTCGATGGGCGGGCGGGCCGGCACCGGCAAGTCCGCGCTGGCGCTGTGCGCGGGGCTGGAGGCGGTGCTGGAGCGCCGGCAGCACAGCAAGGTGATGGTGTTCCGTCCGCTGTACGCGGTCGGCGGGCAGGAGCTGGGATACCTGCCCGGCAGCGAGGCGGAGAAGATGAGCCCCTGGGCTCAGGCCGTCTTCGACACGCTGTCCGCGGTGACCACCAAGGACGTCATCGAAGAGGTCGTCGGGCGCGGCATGTTGGAGGTGCTGCCGCTGACCCATATCCGCGGGCGGTCGCTGCACGACGCGTTCGTCATCGTGGACGAGGCCCAGTCGCTGGAACGGAACGTCCTTTTGACGGTTCTGTCCCGTATCGGCGCCAACTCCCGTGTCGTACTGACCCATGACGTCGCCCAGCGCGACAACCTCCGGGTCGGGCGGTACGACGGGGTGGTCGCCGTCGTCGAGAAGCTGAAGGGCCATCCGCTGTTCGCCCACGTCACGCTCAACCGCTCCGAGCGGTCGCCGATCGCGGCACTGGTGACCGAAATGCTGGAGGACGGCAGGATCTGACCGGTTGTGAACACGGCGCCGCCCGGCGAAGCGAAGGAGCTTAGCCGGGCGGCGTTCGTCTGCGCTTGGATATCCGGAAATCCCGGGCGGTAAACGAGGTGTGAGCTTTCACACCCGGCAGAGAATTGATTCCCGGTAGCCCGTTCGGGCAGAGTCTGGGTCCTGTCAGGCCCCGCATACGGCCCAACAGCACCCTCCGGGGTGTAGTGGACGACCCGAACTTCATAGCGAGTTGCCGTATGCCGCCCGAGCACCACGCGGCCCCTCAGGGGGACGTACCGGGCCAGCGCCTCCCGTGGCCAGCCGGCTCCCCCCGCTCAACAGGGGCCGGAACAAGGGGAGGCCAGCGCCAGGGGCACGATTGCGTCCGCGAGGTCACCTAAGCGGGCGATGCTGGAAGGAAAACGTGTGAGCCGGATCTCGGTCCGGGGATTCGCCGTGGCCTCCGCCACCGCGGTCACCACCGTCGGCGCCGTCGTCGGCGTCGCATCGGGCAGCCAGGCATCGGTCGCCAACACCGAGGCCACCGCCGCCGACGCGACGATCGCCGACATCCCCGCAGGCCAGCAGGCCCAGGTGCAGACGGCTTCGCTGACGCAGCAGGCGGACACCGCCTCCACCCAGGCGGACGCGGCTGCGCTGAAGTCCGCGCAGGAGTCGGCCCGTAAGGCAGCCGCGGAAACCGCGCAGAGCAAGAAGGACGCCGCGGACCAGGCGAAGGCCAAGAAGGACGCCGAGCAGCGCGCGAAGGAGCAGGCCGCGTCCCGCTCCGCGGTGCGCGACGCCAGCGACTTCCTGACCAAGGCGTCCTACAGCATCGCCGAGACGCAGGCGATGGCGCGCCAGATGATGGCCTCCGACCAGTTCCAGTGCTTCAGCCACATCGTGGACCACGAGTCCGGCTGGAACTACCGCGCCACCAACGCCGGCTCCGGTGCCTACGGCCTCGTGCAGGCGCTGCCGGGCTCGAAGATGTCCTCCGCGGGCTCCGACTGGCAGACCAACCCGGCCACCCAGATCAAGTGGGGCCTCAGCTACATGAACGACCGCTACGGCAGCCCCTGCGGCGCCTGGTCGTTCTGGCAGGCGAACAGCTGGTACTAGGCAGCCTGGCAGCTTCACAGCGCTCCGAAACCCCCGAACGCGACGCGTTCGGGGGTTTCGTGCATCCGGCACAGGTAACGTCGTGACGTCAGTTGTGCCGCAAGGGCGGGGAAGAGGAAGCGACATGTCCAGATTGCCTCAGTGGGTCGGCGGCCTAGGCGCCGGTCTGACGCGGCTCTCGCAGCGGTTGGAGGAGCAGCGCCGCCGCGCCGAGGCCGCGGGGGCCGACGTGCCGGAAGACCTGCGGCCCACCGGGCCGGCGGGCGGCCTGGACGGGTACCGCGTGCGCGCGGCGGTGGAGGGCGAACCGGCGGACGGCCGGCGGGCCGGCACGCTCACCGCGACCCGGACGCGGCTGCCGGACGGATCCGACGGCGTACCGCGGCCCGGGACGGCGGAGTCCGTGGAGGCGGCGGCGACGGCGGATCCGGTGGAGAGCGCCGCGCCCCGGCAGCCGGAGTCGGTCCCCGCGCCGCCCTCGTACGCCCCGGCCGTGGCCGCGCCCCCGGACCCGGTGGCGGCGGTGCCGTGGGGAGTCCGGGTCGCCGCCGAGGCCGGCTGGCGGCTGCTGGTGCTGGCCGGGACGCTGTGGGTGCTGGCGAAGGTGATCACCACCATCCAGCTGGTGGTGCTGGCGTTCGTCGCGGCGCTGCTGATCACCGCGCTGCTCCAGCCGACCGTCGCCTGGCTGCGCCGGCGCAACGTGCCGCGCGGGCTGGCGACCGCGCTGACCTTCATCAGCGGCTTCGTCGTCATGGGGCTGGTCGGCTGGTTCGTGGTCTGGCAGGTCCAGGACAACATCGACTCGGTCTCCAGCCGCATCCAGGAGGGCATCACCGAGCTCAAGGGCTGGCTGCTGAGCGGCCCGTTCCATGTGACCGAGAGTCAGATCAACCACATCGCCAAGAACCTCCAGGACGCGGTCGGCGCCAACACCGAGGCCATAACGTCGGCCGGGCTGGAGGGCGTCACCGTCGTCCTCGAAGTGTTCACCGGCATCCTGCTGGCGATGTTCACCACGCTCTTCCTGCTCTACGACGGCCCGCGCATCTGGAACTGGCTGCTCAAGCTGGTCCCGGGCGCGGCCCGCGAGGGCGTGGCGGGCGCCGGCCCGCGCGCCTGGCGGACGCTCACCGCCTACATCCGCGGCACGGTCCTGGTGGCGCTGATCGACGCGTTCTTCATCGGCGTCGGCCTCTACTTCCTCGACGTGCCGCTCGCCGTGCCGCTCGCCGTCTTCATCTTCCTCTTCGCCTTCATCCCGCTGATCGGCGCGGTGGTCTCGGGCGCGCTGGCGTGCGTGGTCGCCCTGGTCACCCAGGGCGGCGGCGTCGCCCTGCTGGTGCTGGCGGTGGTGCTGGCCGTGAACCAGATCGAGAGCCATGTCCTCCAGCCGTTCATCCTCGGCCGGGCGGTGCGGGTCCATCCGCTGGCGGTGATCCTGTCCGTCGCCGCGGGCAGCCTGACCGCCGGTGTCGGCGGTGCGGTCGTGGCGGTGCCGCTGGTGGCCGTCACCAACACCGTGGTCGGCTATCTGCGTTCGTACTCCAGGGAGCAGGCGCTGCGGATGACGGTGCCGCCGCGGGGCGCGACGGCGATCGCGGTGGCGCCGACGCCCGCTCCGGTACGTACCGAAGGGCGCCGGGAGGAGTAGCGCACGGCCGCCGGAACGCACGGAACCCCGCGGACGCGATGTCCGCGGGGTTCCGCGCGTTGCGAGGAGTCCGCCGCTTACTCGGCGAGCGCGGCCTCGGCGTCGAGGGTGGCGCCGACGGCCTGCAGGACGGCCGCGATCTTGACGGCCTCCTGGATCGTCTCGCGGTCGACACCGGCCTTGCGGAGCACCTGCTCGTGCGAGTCGAGGCACATCCCGCAGCCGTTGATGGCCGAGACGGCCAGCGACCACAGCTCGAAGTCGACCTTGTCCACGCCCGGGTTGCCGATGACGTTCATCCGCAGACCGGCGCGCAGGGTGCCGTACTCCGGGTCGGAGAGGAGGTGGCGCGTCCGGTAGAAGACGTTGTTCATCGCCATGATGGCGGCGGCCGACTTGGCGGCCGTGTACGCCTCGGCGGAGAGGTTCGCCTTCGCCTCGGGCTCCAGCTCGCGCAGCACCTTGGGGGAGCGCGAGGCGATGGCGCAGGCCAGCACCGTGCCCCACAGCTGCTGCTGCGGCAGAGCGGAGTTGCCGATCACCGAACCGAGGTTCAGCTTCAGGTCCTTGGCGTAGTCCGGAACGGCGGACTTGAGGTCATCGAGAGCCATGGGTGTCACTCACCGGCCAGCAGCGCGACCGCGTCCAGCGTGTCCTCGCCCTTGCTCCAGTTGCAGGGGCACAGCTCGTCGGTCTGGAGCGCGTCGAGGACCCGGAGGACCTCCTTGGGGTTACGGCCGACGGAGCCGGCGGTCACCATGGTGAACTGGATCTCGTTGTTCTGGTCGACGATGAAGACGGCGCGCTGCGCGAAGCCGTCCTCGCCCTCGATGCCCAGTTCGCGCATCAGCTCGTGCTTGGAGTCGGCGAGCATCGGGAAGGGCAGGTCGGTCAGGTCCGGGTGGTCCTTGCGCCAGGCGTGGTGCACGAACTCGGAGTCGCCGGAGAAGCCCAGGATCTGCGCGTCACGGTCGGCGAACTCGTCGTTCAGCTTGCCGAACGCGGCGATCTCGGTCGGGCACACGAAGGTGAAGTCCTTGGGCCACGCGAAGACGATCTTCCACTTGCCCTCGTAGGTCTTGTGGTTGATCTGCTCGAATTCCTTGCCCTTCTCCAGCGAGACACAGGCAGTCAGGTCGAACTCGGGGAACTTGTCACCGACAGTGAGCACGCGCTCTCCTTGTTGCGAGAAAGTCCCTTGTGGGGTCTTTCTGTCTTTCTTTGAGGCTTGGACGGGTTCCACGGTGCCACAGCAGGCATTGATCAGGGAAATAGCTAGACTGGTAGATGTTGATCGGAGGTGGTTATCAGTGGCTTCCCCCACGAGCCCCGGCGGGCGGCCCCGCCAGCCCAGCCTCGCCCAGCTGCGGGCCTTCGCCGCGGTCGCCGAGCATCTGCACTTCCGGGAGGCGGCGGCCGACATCGGCATGAGCCAGCCCGCGCTGTCCGGCGCCGTCTCCGCACTGGAGGAGGCGCTCGGGGTGCAGCTTCTGGAGCGTACGACGCGCAAGGTGCTGCTCTCGCCGGCGGGGGAGCGGGTGGCGGCCCGCGCCCGTACGGTCCTGGACGCGGTCGGCGCCCTGATGGAGGAGGCGGAGGCGGCCCGCGCGCCCTTCACCGGCGTCCTGCGCCTCGGCGTCATCCCGACCGTCGCGCCGTATCTGCTGCCGACCGTGCTCCGCCTCGTCCACGACACCTACCCCGCCCTGGACCTCCAGGTCCACGAGGAGCAGACCGCCTCGCTTCTCGACGGCCTGGCGCACGGGCGGCTCGACCTGCTGCTGCTCGCGGTCCCGCTGGGCGTCCCGCAGGTCACCGAACTCCCGCTCTTCGACGAGGACTTCGTCCTGGTCGCCCCCAAGGAGCACTGGCTCGGCGGGCGCGGCGACATCCCCCGCGAAGCGCTGAAGGAACTCGATCTGCTGCTGCTGGACGAAGGCCACTGCCTGCGCGACCAGGCGCTGGACATCTGCCGCGAGGCGGGCCGGGACGAGAACACCCCCGTGACGACCAGCGCGGCGGGACTGTCCACACTCGTCCAACTGGTGGCCGGCGGGCTGGGCGTGACCCTGCTGCCGCGCACCGCGCTCCGGGTCGAGACCGCCCGCAACGACCAGTTGACCACCGGCTACTTCGCGGACCCGGCTCCGGCCCGCCGGATCGCCCTGGCGATGCGCAGCGGCTCGGCCCGCCAGCGCGAATTCGAGGAGTTCGCGGGGGCGTTGCGGGGGGCGCTGCGGGGGTTGCCGGTGCGGATGGTGAAGGGGTGAGGGTCAGGGGCGGGCTGCTTCGAGGATGGCCGTTACGTCGAGCTCGACACGTCCGCCGATGGACTCCGGAAGCTGCACCAGCTCGCCGGGGGCGTGCGCACGGTGCTTGTCGTACTCGTTGGCGATGGGCTCTGTGAGGACGTGGATGCGCTCATGCCTGCGGTCAACGATCACGTAGACCGGGACCTTGGCGATCGCGTACGCGGCGACCTTCTTCTTGAGGTCGTTTCCGTAGTTGGACGACGTGACTTCGACAACCAAGCGAAAGACCGCTGGGTCATAGGAGTTGTGCGCGATGAGATGCTCTCGGTAGTCGGCGTCCACCACGGCGAGGTCGGGAACGGCGTAGTCATCGGGGCCGTCAGGGAGCCAGATGCCGATCTCGGGGATCGTTCGCGTCTCTCCCCGACGTACGGCGGCAAACGCGAAGATCAGCTCGCCGAGCGCCTCTCCATGGGGCCCGTCCGGTGGTGGAGTCACGGTGAGCTCTCCCCCGATGATCTCGATGCGGTAGCCGGGAAGCTTCTCGGCGAGCCGCTCCGCTTCTGCAAACAGCGCGGACTTGTCGTCACAGGGGGGCTCGACCGCTGCGGCAGACATGGCGCCTCCTAGTGGCTGGTGTCGAGGCCATCATCGTAGGCGCGTGTGTCCGTGTACGTCTCGTACGAGAACGTTCACCCGTTCGTGGTGCGCTGTCGGGCCTCAGCGAGGATCGCCGCGACATCGAGCTCGACCTCCGCGTCGATGGAGGCCGGGAGGGTGATCCGCTCGCCGGGGGCGTGGATGCGGTGCTCGCGATAGGTGCCGTCGATCGGGCTGGTGAGGACGTGGATGCGCTCGTCGCGGCGGTTGATGATCACGTAGGTGGGGATTTCGGCTTCGGCATATGCGGTGACCTTGGAGCGCAGCTCGTTGCCGTAGTTGTTCGAGGTGACCTCTAGGAGGAGGCGGAAGACCGACGGGTCGACGCAGTTGTACTCGACCTCGTGGTGGACCGCGTCGTGGGAGATCGAGAGATCGGGGATGGCGAAGTCGTAGGGACCGCTGGGCAGCCAGACGGCGAGCCTTTGGAGGACTTCCGTCGGTCCGTCGTCCAGGCTCGCGTCCTTGAACAGGCGCCGGAGGGTGTTCAGTACAGACGCGTGCCCGACGTCCGCCAACGGCGTCACGCAGATCTCCCCGCCCAGCACCTCGAAGCGGGCGCCCGGCACTCGTTCCATGAGCCAGTCGACTTCGTCGAGCAGGGGTGTGGTGGAGCCGGGGGCGGCCATGCGAGGTCTCCTGACGGTGGTGGGGTGTCAGGGCATCCTCGCGAGGTGGCGTCCCCGGCCGCATCGCACAGCGCCCGGGTTCACCCGTACGGGATCAGGTCGTGAACTACCGCTATTCCGTGCGCAGTCCATCGGGCCGCATCATCCGCCACAGCGGCGGCAGGCTCAGGGCCGTGACGAAGAGGATGACCGCGGCGCCGATACCGGCCATGCCGGCGACCACCGGCCAGTCGACGGTGACGGCGCTGCCGATGATGACGAGCAGCAGCGTGCCCAGGGTCAGGCCGCAGGCCAGGGCGAGGGCCAGGCCGAGGAGCACCGGGAGCGTGGTCTGCCACAGGACGGACCAGCCGAGGGTGGCGCGACGGGTGCCGTGGGCGTCGAGGGCGGAGAGCAGCCGGCGGCGTTCGTAGAGCTGCTCGACGGTGGAGATGATCAGGCCCGCGCCGATCAGCAGCAGGGTGATCACGGCGCCGAGGAAGAGCGCGGTGCGGACGCCGTCGTACTGCTTGTCGTGCGGGTTGTCGACGGAGGAGGACTCGAACATCGACGGGTTGATGCGGGCCGCGGTGTTGCGGATGTGCTCGACGGCGTCGGGGGTGGCCCGGTCGAATGCGACCCGCAGTTCCATGTCCGGGCTGCCGAGCCGGCCGGCGTCGAGGGCCGACGGGGTGACCAGCAGGTCGTAGTGGAAGGGGTGGGCGTCGGACAGGTCGCGGGGCAGGACCGGGCGGGCGGTCGGGGGGATCGTCCAGGGATGCGGCGGGGTGGGCTCGCCGTAGCCGCGCGGGGGGTTGAGATCGACGGTGGCGCCTGGCGCGAGGCCGATGTCCCGGCTCGCCTCCCGGGCGGGTGCGGCGACGAAGACCTCGCCGTCGCGGCAGGAGGGGAGGTGGGCGAGCCGGCCGAGTTCGGCGCAGCTGCCGAGGGCGACGGTCGCCGGGATGTCGCCGTTGGCGGCGGGCAGCCGGCCGACGCTGCCGATGACGGTGCCGCGGGCCTGGCTCACCCCGGGGGTGGCGCGCAGCGCGGTCAGCGCCTGCTGGGTCTGCTGCCAGCCGGCGGCGTTGCCCCAGAAGCCGATCTGCGGGATCCGCCCTGACTTGGCGTAGGCGTCCTGGTAGCCGGCCTGCATGCCGGTCATCAGCATGTGGATCGCGATCGCGCCGGCCACCGCGACGGTGATGCCGCTGACCGCGCGGGTGGCCGAGCCACTGCTCAACTGGAGGCGGCGGATGGCCAGTTGCCAGGGGACCGGGCCGCCGCGCAGCCGGCCGGCGACCGCGTCGACCAACCAGGGCAGCAGCGCAGTGACACCGAAGAGGAGGAGTGTGGAACCGGCGGCGAGGCGGACGGTGTTGAGCGGGGTGTCGTGCCAGGGGTGTTCCCGGGTGAGCGGGAGCAGCAGCAGGACGCCGGCGACGGGGAGCAGCAGCCGCCACCACAGGCGGCGGCGGACGGGCGGGCGGTTGCGGACGATGCCGAGCGGTTCGACGGTGATGCCGCGCTGGGCGAGGAGGGTGACCAGGACCGCCGCCGTCGGGACGAGCAGCACGATCAGCGCGGCCGGCAGGGGGGCGGGGGTGACGTCCGCGGGGAAGACGTTGATGTCCCAGAGGGTGATCGCCGACGCCAGCTGCCGGGCCGCGAGGAACAGCGCGCCGCCGCCCAGCAGCCCCAGCAGGGAGCCGAACAGCGCCTCGCCGGAGGCGATCCGGCGGGTGGTGGGGACGTCGGCGCCGACCAGCCGGAGGGCGGCCAGCCGGCGTTCCCGGCGCTCGTTGCCGAAGCGCACGGAGGTGCCGATGAAGACCATCACCGGTGTCATCAGCGCCACACACGTCATGATCACCAGGACCACGGCGGGCGCCCGCAGCGGCTGCGGGTCCCAGTTCTTGCCGAAGTGGTCGACGCGGTAGCCGTCGGGTTCGCGCAGGGTGCCGCTCTGCGCGACGTAGGTCAGTTCCCGGGGGCCCTGGAGGCCCTCGTCGCCGATCACGCCGGCGGTGGTGTAGTTCAGGCGCTCGCGCAGCAGGGCGCCCTCGGGGGAGGCCAGCAGCTCGTGCAGTGCCGGGGAGACCAGCATCCGGCCGGGGCCGGGGAGTTGGCGGATGCCGGGCGGTACGGGCGGGTGCGCGCCGTCCGGGCGGATCAGCCGGCCGCGGATCTGCTCGCCGTGGAACGTGGTGTTCGCCGAGGCGTAGAGCACGGTGCGGTCGCCGGCCTTCGGCGGGTGCTCCTGGCCGAGGTTCTCGCGGGCCTTCTCCCGGCCGTGCCAGGCGTCCATCAGCGTCGGCACGGACGCGCCGATCAGCAGGACGGCCACGCCCAGGGCGACGCCGGCGGCCGTCAGGGCCGTACGGATCCAGCCCTCGCGGCCGCCGCCGGCCGCGAACCGCATCCCCATCGCGAGGTCGCGGGCCCAGGTGAGGGGTCCGGAACGCCGGGTGGCGGGCGGGAGGGAAGGCGCGGCGGGCGGGAGGGAAGGCGCGGCGGGCGATGGGGGAGCGGTGCGTGTCGAGGTGCCCCGCCCGCCGGCGGTGCCGGCTCCCGGGCGGAGCGGGCTCATATCCGGCCCGCCATGTCCTTCACCCGGCCGTCGCGGACGACGATCTCGCGGTCCGAGTACGCGGCGACCCGGGCCTCGTGGGTGACCAGCACGACGGCCGCGCTGGTGTCCCGGGCGGCGTTGGTCAGCAGGGTCAGCACGCGCTCGCCGTTGAGCGAGTCCAGTGCGCCGGTCGGCTCGTCGGCGAAGATCACCCGGGGGCGGGTGGCCAGCGCGCGGGCGACCGCGACGCGCTGGCCCTGGCCGCCGGAGATCTCGCCGGGCCGCTGCCCGGCTGCCCCCTCGACCTCCAACCGCTCCAGCCAGTCGCGGGCCTGCGCTTCGGCGTCCCGGCGCTTGGTGCCGTTCAGCCGCAGCGGCAGCGCGACGTTCTCCAGGCAGGTCAACTCCGGTACCAGCTGCCCGAATTGGAAGACGAACCCGAAGTCGGTACGGCGCAGCGCGCTGCGCTGGGCGTCGGTGAGTTCGGTCAGGGTGTGCGGGCCGTAGCGGACGGTGCCGCGATCCGGCGCGATGATGCCGGCGAGGCAGTGCAGCAGCGTGGACTTGCCGGAGCCGGACGGGCCCATGACGGCTACGACCTCGCCGGGGTGCACGGAGAAGTCCGCGCCGTCCAGGGCGGGCGTCGGCCCGTACGCCTTGGACAGTCCCTCCGCCGCGAGCAGGGAGCCCTCGGGCGTCATGTACGGACCGCCTCCGCGAGCTTGTCCAGCCGGGCGGCGGTCAGCTCCAGCCAGCGCAGATCGGCTTCGAGGTGGAACAGCGCATGGTCGCAGATCAGCTGGTCGGCGAGGTCGCCGGAGCGCTTGCGCTCGGTCAGCGCGCGCATCAGCCGCAGATGCTCGGTGCGCTGGGTGTCGAGGAGTTCGGCGGCGTCCCGCCCGGTCAGCAGGGCCAGCACGATCTTGGTGTAGAGCGTCGACTGGAGGTAGGGCTCGGGCTTCTCCGGGCGGGCCAGCCACTGGGCGACGTCGGTGACCCCGGCGTCCGTGATGGCGTACCGCTTGCGCTCCGGGCCCGCCCCGGCCTCGACGCCGTCCACCTCGACCAGGCCGTTCTTCAGCAGCCGGGACATCGTGGAGTAGACCTGCCCGTAATGCAGCGGGCGGTCCTGTCCGAAGTGCTCGTCGAAGGCCCGCTTGAGGTCGTAGCCATGGCGGGGGCCGGACTCCAGGAGGCCCAGAAGCGTATGACCGATTGACATGCGGACCACCTTACCCGGGGGTGTATCGCCGGTGTATACGCGCTGTGTATATGCAGGTGGGGGCGCCCCGCACGCCCCCACCCGCCCGTCACTCCGTCCGCAGCCCGTCCGGCCGCATCATCCGCCACAGCGGCGGCAGGCTGAGCAGCGTCACCACCAGGACCAGCGCGCCTCCGGCGGCGGTCAGCGGCCAGACCACCGACCAGTCGAAGGTGGTCTTCCCGGCGATGTGGAGCAGCGCCAGGCCCAGCCCGGCCCCGCCGGCCAGGGCCAGCGCCAGCCCCAGGGCGACCGGGACGGCGGTCTGCCACAGGACCGACCAGCCCAGCGTGGCGCGCCGGGTGCCGAAGGCGACGAGGACGGACAGCAGCCGGCGGCGTTCGCGCAGCTGCTCCAGCATCGTCACCAGCATGCTGGCGGCGATCAGCGCCAGGGTCGCGACGGCCGCGGTCTGCAGGCCCTTTTGGATGCTGGCGAACTGCTTGTCGCGTTCCATGTTCTGCACCGGGGAGACCCGCATGCCCGGGTCGATCCGGGCGGCGGTGTTCCGGACGTACTCGACGGCGTCCGGCACCTCCGCGTCGATCTGGATCACGGCGCGGGCCGTCGGGTGGTCCAGCAGCTTCAGGTCCAGCGCACCGGGGGTGGCGAAGATGCCGAAGGCCATCCGTCCCGTGGCGTCGGGACGGGAGGCGACCGTGCGGGCGGAGGCCGGGATGGTCCACAGCCGAGGGCCGGTCCGCCGGTCGCCGGCCTCGTCGTCCCGGGCGAAGTCCACCGTGCCGCCGGGCCGCGCGGTCTTGGCGATGTAGTCGCCGTCGACCGCACCGGTGCTGTCCTTGACGATGAAGGCGTCGCCGTCCCTGCAGGAGCCGGTGTGCGCCAGTTCGGCCAGGGTGGCGCAGTCGCCGACGGTGAGCTGCGTGGTCGGGCGGAAGTCCTCGCCCGGGCGGATCGGGCCGGGCCGCGTGGCGGAGGCGTCGATGGTCGCCATGACGCGCCGGACGCCCTCGGTCGAACGGAACTCGCTGATCATCTTCCGGATCGTGGCGACATCGCGGGACGGCAGCGACGTATGGATCTGCGCCCGGCCGGAGTCCATGCCGGTGATCTTCATGAAGTCGCCCTGGATCGCGGAGAAGAACAGCTGGAGCGCGATCGCCCCGGCGACCGCGACGGTGATCCCGCTGACCGCGCGGGCCGCGGTGTCGCCGCTGAGCTGGAGCCGCCGCACGGCCAGCTGCCAGGGCACCGGCCCGCCCCGCACGCGCGCCACCGCGGCGTCCACCGCCCACGGCAGCAGCAGCGCCACCCCGAGCAGGAACAGTGCCGCGCCGCCCGCGACCAGATACGGATCGACCCCGCCGTGGCCGGCCTTGCCGTTGAGGAGCAGCAGCGCCAGCCCCGCCACCGGGAGCGGCAGCCGCCACCACAGCCGGCGACGGCGCCCCGCGCCGCTGCGGGCCACGCCCAGCGGCTCGATGTTCACCCGGCGCAGCGCGAAGAGCGTGACGGCGACCGCGGACAGCGGCACGGCGAGCAGCACCAGTGCCGCCAGCCCGGGGACCGGGGTCACGTCGGACGGGAAGACGTTGATGTCCCAGACGGTGGCGCCGCCGACGAACTGCCGGGCCGACAGGAAGATCCCGGCCCCCGCCAGCAGTCCGCACAGCGCCCCGAACAGTGCCTCGCCGGCCGCCGTCCGCCGGGTCATCCGGACGTCGGCGCCGATCAGCCGGAGCGCGGCCAGCCGCCGGTCGCGACGCTCGCCGCCGAACCGGACCGCCGTGGCGATGAAGACGGCCACCGGCATCAGCAGCACCACACAGCCGACGATCAACAGCGTCAGCACCAGCGGGTCCAGCGGGTCGGCCACGTTGCGGGCGCCGAACCCGGCGGTCCGGTGACCTCCGTTCCCCGTGGTCAGCGTGGCACTGCCCGCGTAGTAGGCCAGCTCGCCCGGGCCGACCAGACCGGGCTCGCCGATGGTGCCGACGTCCTTGTAGGGCAGCCGCTCCCGCAGCAGTCGGCCCTCCGGCGAGCCGATGAGGTCGCGCAGTGCGGGGGAGACCACCATCTCGCCCGGCCCCGGCAGCGCGCCCACCCCCGGCGGGACGGGCGCCTTCGCACCGTCCGGCCGCAGCAGCCGACCGCGTACCGGATCGCCCCGGAAGCTGGTGTCCACGTCGGCGGAGACCAGGGTCGCCGCCGACCGGTGCGCCGTGTCCGGCGGGTCGATCGGGAGCCGGGCGTCGCTGCGCTGCGCCCGGGTCTCCAGCATGGTCGGGATCGATGCCGCACCGAGCAGCAGCGTCACGCCCAGCCCCACCCCGAGCGCGGTCAGCAGGGTGCGGATCCAGCCCTCGCGTCCGCCGCCGACGGCGAAGCGTATGCCCATCCCGAGGTCCCGGGCCCAGCCGCGCGGCCCGCCCCCGGCGGTCGTCGCCGTGTCCGCGCTCATGCCGTGCCCGCCATCTCCCGGGCGATCCCGTCCCGTACCACGACCTCCCGGTCGGCGTACGCGGCGACCCGGGACTCGTGGGTGACCAGTACGACGGCCGCGTCGGTGGCGCGCGCCGCGTCGGTGAGCAGGCCCATCACCCGCTCGCCGTTGAGCGAGTCCAGTGCGCCGGTCGGCTCGTCGGCGAAGACCACCCGCGGGTGGGGGGCCAGCGCGCGGGCGACCGCGACGCGCTGGCCCTGGCCGCCGGAGATCTCGCCGGGCCGCTGCGTCGCGGCGCCGTCCACCTCCAGCCGCGCCAGCCAGTCGCGGGCCTGCCGTTCGGCGTCCCGGCGCTTGGTGCCGTTCAGCCGCAGCGGCAGCGCGACGTTCTCCAGGCAGGTCAACTCAGGTACCAGCTGGCCGAATTGGAAGACGAAGCCGAAGTCGGAGCGGCGCAGTGCGCTGCACCGGGCGTCGCCCAGCCCGGTGAGGACGTGGGTGCCGTAGCGCACCGTGCCGGAGTCCGGGCGGATGATCCCGGCGAGGCAGTGCAGCAGCGTGGACTTGCCGGAGCCGGACGGGCCCATGACGGCGACCACCTCGCCGGGGCGGATCGTGAAGTCCGCCCCGGCGAGCGCGGGCGTGGGCCCGTACGCCTTGTGCAGCGCGCGGGCTTTGAGCAGGGAACCGTCCGGGGTCATGCGCGGGCCTCCGGGAGTGCGGGCAGGGGGTGGCGTCGTAGCGACATGCCGAGCACTCTACATGAGGTGTATACGCGCGATGTATAGTCGGAGTTTCCGGGGCGCCGGCGCTCCGGGGCCGCGGGTGCGGTCCGGTGCCGGCGCGGTCACTCCCCGGTGGATCCGCCCTCCGTGCGCGGCGCCTTGGGCGGTCGCCCCCGCCGCGCCGGTGCCCCGGCCCCCCGCGGCAGCCGCCCCGCGTCGGCCAGGGCCTTGCGGAGCAGGAACTCGATCTGCGCGTTGGTGCTGCGGAGTTCGTCGTTGGCCCAGCGGGTGAGCGCGTCGTGGATCACCGGGTCCAGCCGCAGCAGCACCTGCTTGCGCTGCTGCGGCCGGCTGCCGGCGGACCGTTCGGGGTCGGCGCCGGACGCCCCTGCGGAGCCTGTGCTCACTGGTAGAGGGAGCCCGTGTTGAGGACCGGCTGGGCGGCCCGGTCGCCGCACAGCACCACCATCAGATTGCTGACCATGGCGGCCTTGCGCTCCTCGTCGAGTTCGACGATGCCCTGCTCGTTGATCCGCTCCAGGGCCGACTCGACCATGCCCACGGCGCCCTCGACGATCTGCTGGCGGGCCGCGACGATCGCGCCGGCCTGCTGCCGTTGGAGCATCGCGGAGGCGATCTCGGGGGCGTAGGCGAGGTGGCTGAAGCGGGTCTCGATGATCTGCACGCCGGCGGCCTGGACCCGCGCGGTCAGCTCCAGCGCCAGCTGATCGGTGATCTCCTCGGCGCTGCCGCGCAGCGAGAGCCCGCCCTCGTCGTGGGCGTCGTAGGGGTACTCGATCGCGATGTGCCGGACGGCCGCCTCGGTCTGGGTGGACACGAACTCCAGGAAGTCGTCGACCTCGAAGAGCGCCTGCGCGGTGTCCTCGACCTTCCAGACGACGATCGAGGCCAGCTCGATGGGGTTGCCGTAGGCGTCGTTGACCTTGAGGACCGCGGTCTCGTGGTTGCGCACCCGGGTGGAGATCCGGCGGGCGCTGGTGAGCGGGTTCACCCAGCGCAGGCCGTCGGTGCGGATGGTGCCGACGTACCGGCCGAAGAGCTGGATCACCCGGGCCTCGCCGGGCGCGACCATCTTCACGCCGGTCATGCAGAAGAGCGAGCCGACCAGCAGCACGACGCCGGCGATGACGGTCGGGACGGCGACCGCGTTGTTGCCGCCGTTGCCGATGACACCGCCGACGGCGATCACCGCGACGCCCAGGGCGACGCCGAGGACGGTCAGCAGCAGGGCCAGGCCGCCGGGGATGCTGTTCGCGCTCCGCTCGCGGACCTGCGGGGCCGGCATCTCGGGGGCGTCGACGGTGTCCGCGGCCGCCCGGTCGGCCGGTGCGGAGCCGTGGGAGGTCGGTGTCGGATCGGGCATGAGGGTCCCCGTTTCTCAAGGAAGGCGCACCGCGCGGCGCGTGATGTGCGCCGCAGAGCGTGCTTTCGCTGGTCTAGCAAAGTGATATCACTTTAACCCTTTGGCCTGGCCCGGTCCAGGCCCGTACCGCGCGACCCCCGGACGGTTGCGTCCCCGGCCCGTGCTGTATGTCACGTCGGGAAAAGCCTTGATCGATGAGGATTTGTTGACAGATGCGGTGTTAGCTTCGACAGCTGAGTTATCCGGGGGCGGAACGACTGGAGTTGCTGGAGCGATGGGCCGAGCGGACGTGAGACGGGCGCGGCAGGGGAGCGCCCGCCGGGGCAAACCGGCGCAGAAGAGGTCCGGCATACGCCGGTTCTTCACCTGGAAGAAGATCCTCGGGACGTTCCTCGGCGTCTGCCTGCTGGGCATCCTCGGCTTCATCGGCCTCTACCTGTACGTGGACATACCGGCCGGCAACAAGCAGGCCCAGTTCCAGAGCAACGTCTTCAAGTACGCGGACGGCTCGGTCATGGCGCGGGCCGGCGCGGTCAACCGCGAGACCGTCCCGCTCAGCCGGATACCGAAGGACGTCCAGCACACCTTCGTCGCCGCCGAGAACAAGACCTTCTACCAGGACTCCGGCGTCGACCTGAAGGGCACCCTCCGCGGCGTCCTGAACACCCTCCGGGGCCAGGGCAAGCAGGGCGGCTCGACGATCACCCAGCAGTACGTCAAGAACTACTACCTGAGCCAGGAGCAGACGGTCTCCCGCAAGCTCCAGGAGATCGTCATCTCCCTCAAGGTGGACCAGAAGTACTCCAAGGACCAGATCCTCGCCGGCTACATCAACACCAGTTACTACGGCCGCGGCGCCTACGGCATCCAGGCGGCCGCGCAGGCGTACTACGGCGTGGACGTCGACAAGCTCACCGTCTCCCAGGGCGCCTACCTCGCCTCGCTGCTCCAGGCGCCGAGCCAGTACGACTGGGCCACCGCGAGCGACGCCGGCAAGCAGCGGGTCAAGGACCGCTGGGCGTACACGCTCAACAACATGGTCGAGATGAAGTGGCTGTCGCCCGATGACCGCGCCAAGCAGAAGTTCGAGATACCCAAGCCGCCCAAGCCGCTGCCCGGCCTGACCGGCCAGACCAGCTACCTCGTCGCCGAGGCCAAGAAGGAGCTCTTCGCCCAGGGCGTCGACGAGACCGAGTTCGAGGCCGGCGGCTGGACCGTCACCCTCGGCATCGAGAAGGACAAGCAGCAGGCGCTGGAGCAGGCGGTCAAGCGCAAGCTGGCCGACGACCTCGATCCCAAGACGCGCGCGGTCGACGCGGACGCCCAGCTCGGCGCCACGTCGGTGGACCCGAAGACCGGCTACGTCGTCGCGATGTACGGCGGCGCCGGCTACCCGAAGCACTACACCGACAACGCGACCCGCGAGGACTACCAGGTGGCCTCCACCTTCAAGCCGCTGATCCTGGCGTCCGCGATGGAGAACCACGCACAGACCCAGGGCGGCGTCCCGATCACCCCGAACACGATCTACGACGGCCACAACCGCCGTCCGGTCGTCGGCGGCACCATCCCCTTCGCGCCGCCCAACGAGGACGAGCACGAGTACGGGAAGATCACCGTCCAGACGGCCACCAACAACTCCGTCAACGCGGTCTTCGCGCAGATGGGCGCCGACGTCGGCCTGGACAAGGTCAAGCAGACCGCGGTCAGCCTGGGCATGAACGGCTCCAGGATGGACGTCAAGCCCGCCATGACCCTGGGCACCATGGGCGCCAGCCCGCTCCAGATGGCCGGCGCGTACGCGACCCTCGACAACCACGGCATGAAGGTCACCCCGACCCTGGTCGTGAAGGCGGTGCACAGCACGAACGGCACCGACAAGAGCGTCTCGCTGAAGAACCCGATCGGCGACCAGGTCCTGTCCCGCAGGACGGCCGACACCGTCACCTCCGTGCTGACCGGCGTGGTCAACGACGGCACCGCGTCGGACGCCGTGAAGAACGCCTCGTACAAGGCGGCGGGCAAGACCGGTACCTCCGACGACAACAAGTCGGCCTGGTTCGTGGGCTACACGCCCAAGCTGGTCACCGCGGTCGGCATGTTCGGCGAGGCCCCGACCGGCGGCGCCCAGGTCTCCCTGAAGGGCACCGGAGGCGGCGGCCGGGTCAACGGCGGCGGCTACCCGGCGCGGGTGTGGGCCGACTACACCCAGAGCGCGCTGGGCGACAGCGGCGCCGGCGAGTTCGACCTGGAGACGGACCTCGGCGCCGGGGTGCCCCCGACGCCCACGCCGACGCCCAGCCACATCCCCTCGGCGACGCCGAGCCCGACGCCCAGCCACACGCCGTCCGGCACCCCGACGCCGTCCGGCTCCCCGTCGAGCAGCGAGTCCGGCCGCCCGACGGGCCGCCCGACGCCGACCGGCGGCACCTCCGGCCCGCCGAACGGCGGCACCAACGGCATCGGCGGAGCCAACGGGACCGGCGGCACCAACGGCACCGGCGGGAACGGCGGCACCCCCGGCGGCGCCAACGGGAACAACGGCGGCAACCCCGTGCCGAACAACTTCGGCGGCTGACGCCCGCCCCGTCGCGGCAGACCGCGGCCCCCACCCGTCCGGGTGGGGGCCGCGGTGCCGTGTTGCGGCGCTGTGCGGGAGGGCGGTCAGCCGCCGTTGACCTTGGCGGCGATCCGGTCGCCCACGTTCTTGTCGATGTTGCGCCAGTACTGGAGCGCCCGGTCCAGCACCGGCCGGCTCACCCCGTTCCGCAGATGTCCGGCGACGTTGCCGACCAGCCGCTCCCGGGCCGCGTCGTCCAGGACGTTGCGGACCATGGTCCCCGGCTGCCCGAAGTCGTCGTCGTCGCTCCGCAGGGTGTACGCGTGCCGCACCATCTCGCCGCTGCTCTCCCAGCCCGCCGGCTCCCCGAAGTTCGCGGTGTCGGCCGCCGGGCCGCCGTAGGAGTTCGGGGCGTACGGCCGGGCCGCGCGCGACGGGTCGAAGCGCATCGGGCCGTCCTTGGCGTACGAGTGGACGGGCACATGGGCCCGGTTGGGCGGCAGCTGCGCGTAGTTCGGGCCGATCCGGTACCGGTGGGTGTCCGGGTACGAGAAGAGCCGGCCGAGCAGCATCTTGTCCGGGGACGGGCCGATGCCCGGCACCATGTTGGACGGCTCGAACGCGGCCTGCTCGATGTGGATGAAGTAGTCCTCCGGGTTCCTGTCGAGCGTCATCCGCCCGACCTCGATCAGCGGGTAGTCGCCGTGCGGCCACACCTTGGTCAGGTCGAACGGGTTGAAGCGGTAGTCCACGGCGTCCGCGAACGGCATGACCTGCACGTACAGCGTCCACGACGGCGCGTTGCCGCCGTCGATCGCCTCGTAGAGATCGCGACGGTGGAAGTCCGCGTCCTCGCCGGCGATGCGGTCCGCGTCCTCCTGGGTGAGGAAGTCGATGCCCTGGTCGGTCTTGAAGTGGTACTTGATCCAGAACTTCTCGCCGCCGGCGTTGACCCACATGTAGGTGTGCGAGCCGTACCCGTTCATGTGGCGGTAGGTCTTCGGGATGCCGCGGTCGCCCATCAGCCAGGTGACCATGTGGGCCGACTCCGGCGACAGCGTCCAGAAGTCCCACTGCATGTCGTTGTCGCGCAGCCCGTTCTCCGGGCGGCGCTTCTGGGAGCGGATGAAGTCCTGGAACTTGATCGTGTCCCGTACGAAGAAGATCGGCGTGTTGTTGCCCACCAGGTCGTAATTGCCGTGCTCGGTATAGAACTTGAGGGCGAAGCCGCGCGGGTCGCGCCAGGTGTCCGGGGAGCCCTGCTCGCCCGCGACGGTCGAGAACCGGGCCAGCATCTCCGTGGTCCTGCCCGGCTGGAAGAGATCCGCCTTGGTGAACTGGCTGACGTCGTTGGTGACCTTGAAGGATCCGTAGGCGCCGCTGCCCTTGGCGTGCACCACCCGCTCGGGGACCCGTTCGCGGTTGAACTGGGCCATCTTCTCGATGAGGTAGTGGTCATGGAGCAGGATGGGGCCGTCCGGACTCACGGTGAGCGAGTGCTCGTCGCTCTCCACCGGGATACCGGTGTTGCTCGTCGTGCGGGGGACGTTCTGGGCGGTGCTGGTCATTGGAGGAGTGCCTCCCGTTCGATGACTGGCCGTGGGGGCGGGGAGCAGGGGTGAATAGCCCCTTCAGTCCCTTTTGTCCCCACCCAAGCAGTCAACGCCGTCCGCGGCATGTCGGCAAGGGCGAAAGTGGCCGCAGCTCCGCAAAGCCAGGAACCCCGCCCGGTCCGGACGGGGTCCCTGCGTACGGGGCGGCGGCACGGGTCAGCCGCGCGGCGCCCCCGGCGGCATCGACAGCTCGAACCAGACGACCTTGCCCATGCTCAGCCGGGTCGCACCCCAGCGCCGCGCCATCCGGTTGACCAGGTAGAGCCCGCGCCCGCCCTCGTCGGACGGCCGGGCCTGGCGCAGCCGCGGCAGCTGCGGCACGTCGTCGCCGACCTCGCAGCGCAGCACGTCCGTGCGCAGCAGCCGCAGGGTCACCGGCCGCTCCGCGTACCGCACCGCGTTCGTGACCACCTCGCTCACCAGCAGCTCCAGCTGATCGGTCAGCTCGTCCAGACCCCAGCGCGCCAGCGCCCGGCGGGCCAGCCGGCGCGCCTGCCCGGCCGTCTGCGCCTTCGGGTCCAGATACCAGTACGCGACATCGCTCGGCGCGATCCCGTCGAACCGGGCCGCCAGCAGCGCGATGTCGTCATCGCGGTCGCCGGGCCCCAGCATGTCCAGCACCTCGTCGCACATCGGCTCCAGCGGCGGCGGATTGGGACCGGTCAGCCGGGCCGTCTCGGCCAGCCGCTCCCGCAGCTGCTCGATACCGGTCCACACGTCCCGGATCCGCGACTCGACCAGGCCGTCCGTGTACAGCACGAGGGTGGCGCCCGCCGGGGCGTCCAGCTCCACCGCCTCGAAGTCCACCCCGCCGACCCCGATCGGCGCCCCGGACGGCACCCGCAGCACCTCCGCGCGCCCGCCGCGGTGCAGCATCACCGGCGGCGGATGCCCGGCGTTGGCGATGGTGATCCGGTGCGCCACCGGGTCGTACACCGCGTACAGGCACGTCGCCATCCGGTCCGTGCCCAGCCGCTGGGCCTGCTCGTCGAGGTGGTGCAGCACCTCCTGCGGCGGCAGGTCCAGCCCCGCCAGCGTCTGCGCCGTCGTCCGCAGCTGGCCCATGATCGCCGCCGAGGTCATCGAGTGCCCCATGACGTCGCCGACGACCAGCGCCACCCGGCTGCCCGGCAGCGGGATCGCGTCGTACCAGTCGCCGCCCACCCGGGCCGTCTCCGCGGCCGGCAGATAGCGGCTGGCGAGCCGGACGCCGGTCGGCTGCGGCAGCGAGTCCGGCAGCATGGTGCGCTGCAGCGCGTCGGCGATGTACGCCTCCCGGCCGTAGAGCACCGCCTTGTCCACGCCCAGCGCGGTGTGCGTCGCCAGCTGCGCCGCCACCAGCAGATCGTCCGGCTCGAACGCCGGCCGGTCCGGGCGGCGCAGGAACACCGCGGCCCCGATCACCCGCCGGCGCCCGCGCAGCGGCGCCAGGATCACCCGGTGGCCGCCCGGCAGCCGGGTGTCCGGCCCCAGCAGCTCGGGCAGCGCGGTCCGCGCCGCCTGCGCCTCACCGAACAGCGGGCGCACCCCGCGCAGCACCTCGGCCAGCGGCCCGCCCGGACGCACCTCCGACAGCTCCGCCGCCGTACCGCCCATCGCGGGCCCCAGATCCGGCTGCGCGGGCAGTACCGGCAGCCGCAGCCCGTTGGTGTCCGGCTCCTCCGGGATCCGGTCGGTACGCCGCAGCCGCAGCACCACCGGGCCGGTGGGCCGCTCGTCGCCCACCGGCAGCGGATCGCGCAGATACACCAGGATCGCGTCGGCGAACGTCGGCACCGTCGCCCGGCACAGCCCCAGCACGATCTCGTCCAGATCGATACCGCGGGCGATCCGCCGGGTCGCCGCCCCGATGAACCGCAGCCGGTCACCGCTCGCCTGCCGGGCCGCGGCCGTCTCCCGGTTCTCCCCGCTCTCGCCCGGATGCGCCGAACGCGCCGGCGGCACCGTCGGAGGCCCCTGCGCCCCTGCGGCCTGCGCCCCCTCGCCGTCCGGCCGCGGGCGCTGCTGCCCGTGCCCCGGCTCGTCGCCCGGCACGCCTGCCGGCCGCCCGTCAGCGGGCATGGCCACCTCCCCGTACGGGTCGTACGACCCGCCGTACGGTGCGCCGTACGACGCACCGTAAGAACTGTCGCGGGCATCGCCGTACGCCCGCGAGGCGTCACCGGCCGGACCGTGGTCCGCGGCCGGCTCGGCGGCCCCCCGCGTGGCTCCCTGGCCGTCCGGCGGACCCGCGGAGGCGGTGACGGAACGGTCACCGCCGATGCCGATGTCGTCCCCGCCGCGCACCGCGAAGCCCGTCCCCGGCACCGGGACGAACCCGGTGGCGGCGGGCTGCTGCAGGGCGCTGCGCGGATCCGGTACGCCGCCGGGCGGCGCCGTCCCGGCCGTCCCCGCGGAAGGGGACGCCGAGGGCGCGGCGGTCGGGGCCGACCGCCGCGATTCGTGGGAGGTGGGATGCTCCGTCACGCGTGGGATTCCATCCGTCCGGGGCTGGCGCCTACGCGCCGCGTTCCCGGCGCGCCGCTCGGGCGGGCGCGCCTGACGCGGTGCGGGTCAAGCGCGTCGCAGGTGCATAAAGAGCTGGATTTCCGGTGGTACGTCCGTACTCGCCGGGGCATACGCATACGAGTCCTCCCCGACGACATCGAATCCCGCGTCGTGCACGACCCGGCGCAGGTCGTCCCGCAGGTATCCCGATACCCGGATCGACTTGCCCAGGAACGGAATGGTGAAGTCGTCGACATCCGCCTCGACCATTGCCAGGGCCATCAGCCCCTCAGGACGCAGCAGATCATGCAGCATGCCCAGCGCGTAAGGGATTTCCGCACGAGGCATCATCAAGAGCGAGAAATAGGCGGCGATTCCGTCGAAGGAACCGGCACCGCCGAGCCGGCCACCGCGCAGATCGGCGATGTCCAACCGGTGGAATTCGGCGCCCGGGACGTTGTCCCGGGCCAGTTTGACCATGGTGGGGGAGAGGTCGATTCCCACGACCCGGTGGCCGGCGCCGGACAGTTGACGGGCGGTCGGCAGGCCCGTACCGCAGCCCGCGTCCAGGATCCGCGCCCCGGCGGGCAGCGCACCGGCCAGCCAGTCGCCGGAGGCGATCTGCCCGTCCTTGTGCGGAAAGGCCGCTTCGTATGCGTCGCCGATCGCGTCGAACGCCTCGGCCTGCCCGGCTCTGTCCAGCGCTAACCGGTTCAGCCCCTCGTACGCGTCGTAGCTTGTCGCGCTCACGATCTCGCCCCTCCTGCGACCGCGGTCAAGTTCGTTTCCCCGTTCTGGAGTTGCGCCTGTGCAGTCTTGCGGAGGACGATCCTACGTTTGAAGACCCAGGGCACAGCAAGGGGGCTGGGTACCGCTTCTCGCGGGGCGGGAAACAGCATTGCCCATAGGCGCACCTTTCCACCGTTCGCCCCCTTCACTCGCTTCAATCTCTTCTTTTCCCGTTTGCTGCCTCACGAGAGCAAACGACCGGGTGGCCGGTCCCAGTTCTCCGGCAGCTCCGGAACAGCCCAGGCCGGATCGGGCCGCCAGTTCTCCCAGCCGTCGGAGAACGGCCCGGCCCACGCCGTGATCTGTGCGACCGCGGCGCGCCCGGCGGACCTGACGGCGTCCGCCTGTGCGTCCGTCACCAGCCCGTCCCGCCGCGCCTGGGCGAACTCGTCCTCGTCCCGCCACTCCCAATGCCGGTCCGGATAGACGCAGATGTCCAGGAAGTGGTCGAGTGAGTCGATTCCGCCGGCCCAACGGCGGCGCGGCTCCTCCAGATTGACGTACCAGTTCTTGAAGTGCCAGCCGCGCTCCCAGAACAGCCACACCGACCAGGGGTCGCCCGGCCGGGCCAGCTTCAGCACACCGCTGCCGAACCACTGGTCGCGGACGGTGCGTCGCGGTGTGGTGTAGCGGGTGGCCAGCGGCTCGCGGTGCACCGGCGTCCCGTCGGCGAGCGCCGGCTTGATGCAGTGCGTGCCCGGCGCCATCCACACCGCGAGCAACTCCTCGGTGTCCTGCACGACGGTCACCGGACGACAGATGTGGAACCGGTCGGCCTCGGCGTTGTCCCGGTAGCGCCACAGGATGTGGTCCCCCGGCGCCCAGCGCCCCGGCACCGCCGGTCGCCCCGACCCGGCCGCCGTCGCACCTCTGCCGGCCGCTTCGCCCTTCGTCGTCTCCACCATGTCCGCCGTCATGAGCAGATCTTAGGCGCGGTGCGTTACGCGCGTGGTGACATGCGTCGCACCCGCGGTGACGAAGGGGCCACCGGCGCCCCTGCCGACAGGGCCGTCGGCACCGCTACGGACGGGTCATCCGCAACACGTCCAGCGCCTCGTCGAGCTGTTCCTCCGTCAGCAGCCCCCGCTCGACATAACCGCCCTCGATGACCACCTCGCGGATCGTCTTCCGCTCCGCCAGCGACCGCTTGGCCACCTTCGCGGCCTCCTCGTACCCCAGGTACGTGTTCAGCGGCGTCACCACCGACGGCGACGACTCGGCGTACTCCCGGGCCCGTTCCACGTTCGCCGTGATGCCGTCCACCGTCCGGTCCGCCAGCAGCCGCGAGACGTTCGCGAGCAGCCGGATCGACTCCAGCACGTTCCGCGCGATGACCGGCAGCATCACGTTCAGCTCGAAATTGCCGGCCGCCCCCGCCGCCGCCACCGTCGCGTCGTTGCCGGTGACCTGCGCGGTCACCATCAGCACCGCCTCCGGAATAACGGGATTGACCTTCCCCGGCATGATCGACGACCCCGGCTGGAGGTCCGGCAGACCGATCTCCGCGAGCCCGGTGCGCGGCCCCGACGCCATCCACCGCAGATCATTCGCGATCTTCGTCAGCCCGACCGCGATCGTCCGCAGTTGCCCGCTCGTCTCCACGATCCCGTCCCGCGCCCCCTGCGCCTCGAAGTGGTTGCGCGCCTCCGTCAGCGGCAGCCCCGTCGCCCGCGCCACCTCCGAGATCACCGCGGCCGAGAACCCCGGCGGAGTGTTGATCCCGGTCCCCACCGCCGTGCCCCCGAGCGGCAGTTCGGCCAGCCGCGGCAGCGACACCCGCAGCCGCTCGACGCCGTACCGCACCTGCGCGGCGTACCCCCCGAACTCCTGCCCCAGCGTCACCGGCGTCGCATCCATCAGATGCGTCCGCCCCGACTTCACCACCGCGGCGAACTCCTCCGCCTTCCGCTCCAGCGCCGCCGCCAGATGCTCCAGCCCCGGAATCAGATCGTTCAGCACCGCCGATGTCGCCGCGATGTGAATCGACGACGGGAAGACGTCGTTCGACGACTGGCTCGCGTTGACATGGTCATTGGGGTGCACGTCCTTCCCCAGCCGCTCACTCGCCAGCGTCGCGATGACCTCATTGGCATTCATGTTCGACGACGTCCCCGACCCGGTCTGGAACACGTCGATCGGGAAGTCCTCGTCCCAGCGCCCCTCGGCCACCTCCGCGGCGGCCTCCGCGATCGCCCCCGCGACCTCCTTGCCCAGCACCCCCAGCTCGGCGTTGACGACCGCCGCCGCCCCCTTGATCCGCGCCAGCGCCTCGATGTGCGCCCGCTCCAGCCGCTGCCCGGAAATCGGGAAGTTCTCCACGGCACGCTGCGTCTGCGCCCCCCACTTGGCATGCGCGGGCACCCGCACCTCACCCATCGAGTCGTGCTCGATCCTGTACGCGCTGTTTTCGCTCATACCCATGACAGTGCCCGAGATCGCCGATCTGTTCCCGGGCCCGGTGCTTTGTCACCTGCCTGCGGCGCGTCAGCCCTTCAGCACACCGACGAAGGCGGCCCAGGCGCCGGCGGGGAAGACGAGCACGGGCCCGCGAGGGGCCTTGCTGTCACGCACGGGGACGACATGGGGGTGGCCGTGGGCCACCTCTATGCAGTTGCCGCCCGCCTGGTTGCTGTACATGGACTTACGCCAGTCCGCGGCGTCGAGGAAGCCTTCCGCCACCTCGACGCAGTCGCCACCCTCCTTGTTGCTGTAGCTGGACTTGCGCCAGACGGCGACGCTCAGATCGGGACCAGATGCGCTCAGCACGGTGGGTGCCCTCCATCACGGATCGGATCATGTCGAGTGACATGGTCGGCGGCAAGGCCAAGGCCCGAGCGTGGTCGTACGTCTCGGCGAACGTGGCCACTTCCTCTGGCTCGTCCACGAGTTGACCGCATTCGGAGCTTTCGGTGTAGGCGCACTCGGGCTCGTCCGGCAGTGTCAGAAGCGTCATGGATCCTTCCACGGCCCCGTGCACCCCGCTACTGAACGGCAGAATCTGCACCGTGACACGAGGGTCGTCGGCGGTCTCCAGCAGCCGAGCGAGCTGTGCCCGCATCACATCGGAGCCGCCGACGGGTCGCAGCAGGATCGACTCGTCGAGGACGACCCACAGCACGGGCCCGTCCGGCCGCCGCAGCAGTCGTTGCCGGGCGAGCCGGGATGCCAGCCGTTCCTCCAACTGCTCCGGCGACTTGAGCGTACGGCCGATGCTCAGCACGGCACGGGCGTAACCCTCTGTCTGGAGGAGACCCGGAACCACCGACGCCGCGTACTGCCGTATCAGTACTGCGCGGGCCGAACGGGCGATGAAGACCTCGGCCCAATTGGGAAACATCTCCCGGTACACATACGGCCACAGGTCCACCAGCAATCCATCCGCCCCCACCGCCGCATCCAGCGCCCGCGCCAGCTCCAGCGTCGGCTTGGCCCCCGTGCACCGCTCGACCTGATTGATGCGCGTGCTGTGCGTCCGCACCGCGTCGCCGAGCGCGGTCTGCGTCAGCCCGGCGGCGAGCCGCAGCTTCCGCAGCCGCGTCCCGAACAACGCGGCCATCGATGACGCCGGATCAATCTCCCTGCGCACGGCCCCACTTCCCCTTCCCGCGGCTTACGGCTGAAGGAATCAGTTCTCACTCCCTTCCCAAGGTTACGCCGCAGGGTGACGATGGGAACACGGAACGTAGCAATCCGCTGGAATTTGAGGGGATCCCACGACGGATCCCGGCAGTCGCCCTCGCGGCTATCGGGAGCGTCAACTCCCCACCGAGCACCACAGGAGCGTCTCTCATGGATTTGAGCGCCGGCCACACATCGCCCGGCCCGCGATCCCGGCATTCGCTGATGACCCTGCGCGTCTACAAGACGACCCGCGACGGCGTCGTCACCCAGGAACGCGCCCAGATCCACGTCGTCGCCAGCGACCGCCTCGACCTCTACGGCCTCTCCCACGCCTGGCCACCGTGCGCCTGCCCACGCCACAAGGGGTGTTAGAGCCGAGGCGGCGGAGCCGGCGGAGGTACCGGGAACCGGGCCGCCTGCTGCCGCCGGAAGTCCTCCATCCGTCCGCGCCCGTACGGTTCCTCCGCGCCGAGCGTGTGGCCCCCATGGCGCGTATCCAGGCCGCAGCGGGCGGAAAGCCGCGTGCTGCGGGAATCCGGCGAATCGTTGACGGCCGCCACCCGCGCGCTGCGGGTGACGGCCGTGAACCGTACCGTCCGGAACGTTGTTTGGGATTCCGGGACGTTATGCCGGGGCCCTACGCGCCGTGCCGTACCGGAATGCTGGTGAACGTCGGGGCCGGGGCCGGGTCCTGGAAGAAGTCGTTGCCCTTGTCGTCGACGACGATGAAGGCGGGGAAGTCTTCCACCTCGATTTTCCAGACGGCTTCCATGCCGAGTTCTTCGTATTCGAGGACCTCGACCTTCTTGATGCAGTCCTGCGCGAGGCGGGCCGCCGGGCCGCCGATGGAGCCGAGGTAGAAGCCGCCGTGCGCGGCGCAGGCGTCGGTGACCTGCTGGGAGCGGTTGCCCTTGGCGAGCATGATCTTGGAGCCGCCGGCGGCCTGGAACTGCTCGACGTACGCGTCCATCCGGCCGGCGGTGGTCGGGCCGAAGGAACCGGAGGCGTAGCCCTCGGGGGTCTTGGCCGGGCCGGCGTAGTAGACCGGGTGGTCCTTGAGGTACTGCGGCATCTCCTCGCCCGCGTCCAGCCGTTCCTTGATCTTGGCGTGGGCGATGTCGCGGGCGACGACCAGGGTGCCGGTGAGGGAGAGGCGGGTCTTGACCGGGTGCCTGGTCAGCTCGGCGAGCATGTCGGCCATGGGCTGGTCGAGGTCGATGGCGACCGCGTCGAGGTCCGGGCCGGCGCCCTCGGTCAGCTCCTCCTCGGTGGTCTCGGGGAGGAAGCGCGCCGGGTCGGTCTCCAGCTGCTCCAGGAAGACACCCTCGGCGGTGATCTTCGCGACGGCCTGGCGGTCGGCGGAGCAGGAGACCGCGATGGCGACCGGGCAGGACGCGCCGTGGCGCGGCAGCCGGACGACGCGGACGTCGTGGCAGAAGTACTTGCCGCCGAACTGGGCGCCGATGCCGATCTTCTGGGTCAGCTCGAAGACCTTGTCCTCCAGCTCCTTGTCGCGGAAGCCGTGGCCGGTCGGCGAGCCCTCGGTGGGCAGCTCGTCCAGGTAGTGCGCGGAGGCGTACTTGGCGGTCTTGAGGGCGTACTCGGCCGAGGTGCCGCCGACGACGATCGCGAGGTGGTACGGCGGGCAGGCGGCCGTGCCGAGCGAACGGATCTTCTGCTCCAGGAACTTCATCATGGACGCCTCGTTGAGGACGGCCTTGGTCTCCTGGAAGAGGAAGGACTTGTTGGCCGAGCCGCCGCCCTTGGCCATGAAGAGGAACTTGTACGCGCCGCCGTCGGTCGCGTACAGCTCGATCTGCGCCGGCAGGTTGGTGCCGGTGTTCTTCTCGTCCCACATGGTCAGCGGGGCCATCTGGGAGTAGCGCAGGTTCAGCTGGGTGTACGCGTCGTGGATGCCGCGGGAGAGCGCCTCCTCGTCGCCGCCCTCGGTCAGCACGTTCTGGCCGCGCTTGCCCATGACGATCGCGGTGCCGGTGTCCTGGCACATGGGCAGCACGCCCGCGGCGGCGATGTTGGCGTTCTTGAGGAGGTCCAGGGCGACGAACCGGTCGTTGGCCGATGCCTCGGGGTCGTCCAGGATCTTGCGGAGCTGGGCGAGGTGGGCCGGGCGCAGGTAGTGCGCGATGTCGTGCATCGCCTCGGCCGCGAGCTTGCGCAGCGCCTCCGGCTCGACCTTGAGGAACGTCCGGCCGTCGGCCTCGAAGGTGCTCACCCCCTCCGAGGTGACCAGGCGGTAGGGGGTGGTGTCCTCCCCGGTGGGGAGCAGGTCGGTGTAGGCAAATGCCGGGCGGGCCGGGTGGGAGGAGGCAGGCATTTGAGGGTGATTCCTAACTCGGAGGGGTGTGGCTGACGTCTACGGCAGCGCCAGAACAGCGTAGAACCCCGGCCGGCGGGCACTGCTGTGAGGTAGGGCTCAGTAGGTGGAGGTGCAGGGTCGCGAGTTCCTCTAGTCGCGATCTATCGCGTTTCGGTACGCTGTGGCCGTGGACGCTTCAGACAACGGGGGACGACCGGGCCCCGAGACCCCGCCCGGAACGCTTCAGAAGCAGCAGAAGCAGGAGGAGCAGCCGGTGCGGCTGACCAAGGAAGCCGCCCGGCCGCAGGCCGAACCGGTCGCCGGGGCCGACCTGCGCGCCTCGGACGCCGACCGCGACCGGATCGCCGACATCCTGCGCGAGGCGCTCGCCGAGGGCCGGCTGGACGCCGAGGAGCACGCCGAGCGGATCGACGCGGTCTACCGCGCCAAGACCATCGGCGAACTGGAGCCCGTTGTACGGGACTTGCCGGTTGCGGGCGAGCGCGGCCGCCAGTCCGGCCCGGCGTACGGCGCCGAGCCGGCCGGCCACCTCCCCGACCAGAACCTCGTCGCGATCTTCAGTGCCGCCGCCCGCAAGGGCCGCTGGCGGGTCCCGGCGCGGATCAACGCGGTCGCGGTCTTCGGCAGCGTGGAGATCGATCTGACCGAGGCGGTCTTTCCCCAGCAGCAGATCCAGATCAACGTCACCTCCCTTTTCGGCAGCGTCGAGATCCGGGTGCCGGAGAACATCACGCTGCGCAGCAGCGGCTCCGGGATCCTGGGCAGCTTCGAGGTCGAGACGAACGACGCCGAGGACCCCGACGCCCCGGTCGTGCACGTCAACGGCTTCGCGCTGCTGGGCAGTGTGGAGGCCAGGCCGAAGCGCGGCGCCTGGATCCACGATCTGCACGACCGGCTGCGCGACCAGCACCGGGAGCGCCACGAGCGACTCGACCGGCTGCGCGCCGAGCGGCACGAGCGGATGGACCGCCGGCGGGCGGAGCGGCACGAGCTGATGGACCGGCGGCGGGCCGAGCGCCGGGAGCGGCGGGACCGCTACCGCGGCTGACCGGCCGGCCGCGTGGGCCGGCGGCTCCGCCTGCGATACGGCGGCTGAAGCGCGGCGATCCGGTCGACCGGCGGGGGAGCCGTCCGCCGCGCCCCGCGCTCCCGATCGCCACGGTGTGCATAAGCGTGCGTACAGCGGGTAGGGCTGGTGCATCGTCTCTCGTACGGCTGCGGGGTGCGAAAAAGGCCGTGCGCAGCGAGACGGGCAAGGGTGATTTCTCTCGCCGAAGCCGTCGTCAGGAGTAGACCGTGCTGCTACCGCATCAGCCCCTGCAGGATGCCGCTGTCGTACCGTCCCCGCGGGTGCACGCTCGCGACGAGGCCGGCCCCTGGCATTCGGAGGCGGTGTGCCGCCGGGACGAAGCCGGGCTGTTCTTCGCCCCGTCCAAGGAACCGACCGCCGCACGGCTGGCAAGGGAGGAAGCCGCGAAGCGGGTCTGTGCCCGCTGCCCCGTGATGGTCGAGTGCCGGGAGCACGCGCTGCTCCAGCCGGAGCCGTACGGCGTCTGGGGCGGCCTGACCGCGGCCGAGCGCCGGGTCGTGCTGACCCGGCGACGGCGCCGCGAGACGGAGCTCCAGCGCGCCGCCCATATGCCCGCGGCCGGCTGACCGCCGGATCGTCGGGCCGTATGGACCGTTTCGCCCCCGCCGGAGAGTCTCCGACGGGGGCGAAGTGTCTGTGCGGGGTGCGGAGTTGAGGCGTGTGCGCGGGCCTCAGCTCGGGCGCTCGAAGTCGACCGAGCTGTACGCGCGCAGCTTGGAGAGGCGGTGCTGGGAGTCGATCTGGCGGATGGTGCCCGACTTGGAGCGCATGACCAGGGACTGGGTGTAGGCCGTCTCGGCGCGGTAGCGGACGCCGCGCAGCAGGTCGCCGTCGGTGATGCCGGTGGCGACGAAGAAGACGTTGTCGCCGCTGACCAGGTCGTCGATCTGGAGGACCTGGTCCAGGTCGTGGCCGGCGTCGAGGGCGTGCTGGCGCTCCTCGTCGTCCTTGGGCCACAGCTTGCCCTGGAAGGTGCCGCCCATGCACTTCAGCGCACAGGCCGCGATGATGCCCTCGGGCGTACCGCCGATGCCCAGCAGCAGGTCGACGCCGGTGCCCTCGCGCGCCGCCATGATGGCGCCGGCGACATCGCCGTCGGCGATGAACTTGATCCGGGCGCCGGCCTCCCGGACCTCCTTGACCAGGCCCTCGTGGCGCGGCCGGTCCAGGATGACGACGGTGACGTCCTCGACCGCGGACTTCTTGGCCTTGGCGATCCGCTTGATGTTCACCGCCACCGGGGCCGTGATGTCGACGAAGTCCGCCGCCTCCGGGCCGGTCGCCAGCTTGTCCATGTAGAAGACCGCGGACGGGTCGAACATCGAGCCGCGCTCGGCGACCGCCATCACGGACACCGCGTTGGCCATGCCCTTGGCCGTCAGCGTCGTGCCGTCCACCGGGTCCACGGCCACGTCGCACTCGGGGCCGGTGCCGTCGCCGACCCGTTCGCCGTTGTAGAGCATCGGGGCGTTGTCCTTCTCACCCTCCCCGATGACCACGACGCCGTTCATCGAGACGGTGTGGATCAGAGCGCGCATGGCCCGCACCGCAGCGCCGTCCGCGCCGTTCTTGTCACCACGGCCCACCCAGCGGCCCGATGCCATGGCACCGGCCTCGGTCACCCGGACCAGTTCCAGGGCGAGGTTGCGGTCCGGCGCCTCCGGGCTGACTTCGAGTTGGGACGGGAGATGATGCTCGGTCATCGAGCGCACCTTTCTGTACGGCGACGGCCGGATTGACGAGGGTGAGCACGACTTTATCGGTAGGCCGCGAAAATGAGCAGGGGGGGCTTCGCATGAGCAAGCCATCGGCCAGGCGGCGACGGGGCCGGCCGGCCGCCCTCCGGCGGGCCGTTTGCGCAGGTGAGTGACGTCCCAGGGGGGCGTGTCCGGGGCCCGGCGGGCATGGGGGACCATAGAGACGTGGCTGGTATGCGAGGCAGGCAAAGGGTGCAGGACATGGTCCTGTCACTGGCGGTGATCGGCGTCCTGGTCGGGGCGATCTACTTCTTCATCCCGCACGACGACAGTGCGGGCGCCGAGAAGAACGCGGTCCAGACCGTCGACTACCGCGTCGAGATCACCACGGCCCGGCGCGCGGCTCCCTATCCGGTCGCCGGTCCCGAGGGCCTGCCCACGACCTGGCGGGCCACTTCCGTCTCGTACAAGGCGAGCGACGACGGCAAGGGCGGCGCCTGGCACCTGGGCATGCTCGACCCGGAGCAGGAGTACGCGGCCATCGAGCAGAGCGACGCGCCCGCGAAGAAGTTCATCCAGGACGTCACGCTGGGCGCCGCGAAGGTCGACGGCGAGCAGGCCGTCGGCAGCAAGAAGTGGGACCGCTACCAGGGCGACAAGTACAAGGCGCTGGTCCGTGAGGAGCCCGGAGTGACCACGGTCGTCACCGGCACCGCCCCCTACGGGCGGCTCGCGGAGCTGGCCGCGGCCCTGGTGGCGAAGAAGGGCTGACGGGCGCAGGGCGCCGACGGCCGGGCTCACGCGGCTCCTGCCGGTGGACGTACGACGAGGCCGCCGCACCCGGGAAGGGTGCGGCGGCCTCGTCGTACGTCTCGTCCGTCCACCGGCCGTCCGCCGCGGAGCGGATCAGACGGTGGCGACGGCCTCGTCGAAGGCCAGGCGCGGGGAGCGCGGGAAGAAGGCGTCGGCGCCCGGCTTGCCGATGTTGATGACCAGGAAGGACTTCTGCTTGCCGTCGCCGAAGAACTCCTTGTCGACGGCGGTGAAGTTGAAGCCGGTCATCGGGCCGGCGGCCAGGCCGGCGGCGCGGATGCCGAGGATGAAGTAACCGGCCTGGAGGGTGGCGTTCTGGGTGCCGGCGGCCTCGCGGACGGCGGCCTCGGAGAAGAAGGCGTCCTTGACGCCCGGGGCGTGCGGGAAGAGCTGCGGCAGCTTCTCGTGGAAGTCCAGGTCCACGGAGAGGATCACGGTCAGCGGCGCGGTCAGCGTCTTCGGGCCGTTGGCCCCCATGGCGTGCTCGACCAGGCGCTTACGGGCGTCCTCGGAACGGACCATGGTGATCCGCAGCGGCGACTGGTTGAAGGCGGTCGGGGCGAACTTCACCAGGTCGTAGATGGCCTGGACCTGTGCGTCCGTCACCGGCTCGTCCGTGAACGTGTTGGCGGTCTGGGCCTCGCGGAACAGCAGGTCCTGAGCGGCGGCGTCAAGGGCGAGAGACATGGGGGCACCTCGGAGGTCGGGTGGGGAACGGATCTGTGGAGACTACGGCGTCCACGAGAACCACTGTAGCCGAGATAGATTAAAGTTCAACTAACGGCTGACAGCTGTGAGTGGGCTCACAGGGCGGCGACTTTTCGGATCCCGGTAGATCGCGGTCTCCGTGGGCCCATGGGCCCACGGATCCGTGGCTCGATGACCCGGCGGCTCCGTCGGCCGGCCGTGCGCGCCGCGTCCGGGTCGTCCTCGCCGTCCTCTTTGCTCTACTCGCCCTCGTCGTTCCGGCCGTCCGACTCCGACGGCTCCGCCAGTGCCGCGTCCAGCCGGGCCCGCGCCCCGTCCAGCCAGCGGCGGCAGACCTTCGCCAGCTCCTCGCCGCGCTCCCAGAGGGCGAGCGACTCCTCCAGCGTCGTGCCGCCGGCCTCCAGGCGGCGGACGACCTCGATCAGCTCGTCGCGCGCCTGCTCGTAGCCGAGCGTGGAGTCCACCGGCGCCACCCCGGCCGGGGCCTCCACCACGTCATCCGTCTTTGCCATGTCTTCCACCCTATGACTGCGTATGCGTCTGATCTGCGTGTGCCGGAGCCGGTCCGGCGGTCACGGCGCGGTGTCCGGGAGGCCGGCCACCCGCACCCGGAACTCGCCCTCGGCCACCCTGGCCCGCAACTCCTCGTCCGCGCCCACCTCTTGGGGCGAGCGCACCGCCGCCCCGTCCGGCTTCTGGAGCACCGCATAGCCGCGCTCCAGTGTCGCCTTGGGGGAGAGCGCGACCACCCGCGCCAGGGTGTGCACCAGCTCGGAGTCGGCGCGGTCCAGCAGATGCCCCAGCGTCCGCCGGCCGCGCTCCAGCAGGGCGGTGACCTGCTCCTCGCGGTCCGCCACCATGCGGTGCGGGTGCTGTATCGACGGGCGGTGCAGGGTGGCCGTGAGCCCCCGCACCTCGCGGTCCAGGAAGCCGCCGAGCGCGCGCCGGGCCCGCTCCCGCAGCTGCTCGACGCGGGCCAGCTCCTCGCCGACGTCCGGCACCACCTTCTTCGCCGCGTCCGTGGGCGTCGAGGCGCGAAGGTCGGCGACCAGATCGAGCAGCGGGCTGTCCGGTTCGTGGCCGATGGCCGAGACCACCGGCGTACGGGCCGCGCCGACCGCCCGCACCAGCTGCTCGTCGGAGAACGGCAGCAGATCCTCCACGCTGCCGCCGCCACGCGCCACGATGATCACGTCCACCTCGGGCAGCGCGTCCAGCTCCTGCACCGCCGCGATGACCTTGGGCACCGCGTGCACCCCCTGCACCGGCACGTTGCGCACCTCGAAGCGGACGGCCGGCCAGCGGTGCCGGGCGTTCTCCAGCACATCGCGCTCGGCGGCGCTGGCCCGGCCGCAGACCAGCCCGATCAGCTGCGGCAGGAACGGCAGCGGCCTCTTGCGGTCCGCCGCGAACAGCCCCTCGGCCGCCAGCGCCTTCTTCAACTGCTCCAGCCGCGCGAGGAGTTCACCGACCCCCACCGGCCGGATCTCGGCGGCCCGCAGCGACAGCTGGCCGCGCGGCGCGTACCACTCCGGCTTGGCGTGCACCACCACCCGGGCGCCCTCGCTCACCACCTCGGAGACCTTGTCGAAGACCTGGCGGTAGCACGTCACGCTCACCGAGATGTCGTACGACGGATCGCGCAGCGTCAGGAACACCACGCCCGCGCCCGGCCGCCGGGAGAGCTGGGTGATCTGCCCCTCGACCCACACCGCGCCGAGCCGGTCGATCCACCCGCCGATGAGCCGGGACACCTCGCCGACCGGGATCGGCGCTTCCGGAGACGTAGAGACAGCCATACGAGCGAGAGTAGCGGCGGCCACTGACAGTGCCGGCCCGGCGGCGCTGCGGGACCGGCCCGGCAGCGGCCGCCCCGGCAGCGGACCCCGGCGTCAGCCCTTCGTCGCGCCCGCCCGCGGCCGGCGCGCGTACTGCACCGCCAGCACCCCGAGCCCGGCCGCCAGCCACACCGTGCCCACGGCCTGCGCGGTCCCCGACGCCTCGACGATCACCGCGACCACCACCGCCAGCCCCGCCAGCGGCACCACCACGTGCCGCAGTACGCCGGACGCCCCCTCCCGCCCGCGGATGCGGAACCACCCGATGACCGACGCGTGCAGCAGCGCGAACGCGGTCAGCGCACCGACGTTCACGATCGACGACAGCCGGTCCAGCCCGTCGTCCCGGGTGGCCGCCCAGACCGCCGCCACCAGCGTCACCAGCGCCGCCCCCAGCAGCGCCCGGCGCGGCACCCCGCTGCCCGCGTCCACCTTGGCCATCGCCCCCGGCAGCCGTCGGTCCCGGGCCATCGCGAACAGCAGCCGGCCGGCCGCCGCCTGCCCGGCCAGCGCCGCGAACGCCGCCCCGATCGCCTTGCTCACCGCCACCAGATCGTGCAGCCAGCCGCCCACCGTCGAGTCCACCGTCGTATAGAAGGCGGCCCCCTGCTCACCCGGTTTCGCGGCCAGCTCCGCGGCGCTCATCGGGGCCAGCAGTGCCGCCAGATACGTCTGCACGGCGAACAGCACCCCGGCCACCACCAGGCACGTCACCACGGCCCGCGCCACCCGCCGCGAACCGCCGGAAGCCTCCTCCGCGAACGACGCGATCGCGTCGAAGCCCAGATAGGACAGCACCGCCACCGACACCGCCGCCAGCAACGCGTCCAGCGAGAACCCGCCCTCCCCGGTCAGCGGCACCGCCCAGCCGCGCTGCGCCCCGTGCGCCACCAGCGCCCACCCCGCCGCGACCACGAAGACCACCAGCACCGCGATCTCCATCGCCAGCACCGCGAACCCGACCGCCGCCGCGGTCCGCACCCCCCACAGGTTCAGCAGTGTCGTGACCACCACCGCGACCGCCGTCCACACCCACTGGTGCACCTGCGGCACCAGCGCGTGCAGCGCGATCCCGGAGAACAGATACGCCACCGCCGGGATCAGCAGGTAGTCCAGCATCGCCATCCACCCGGCGACGAACCCCGCGCCCTCGCCCAGGCCGGCCCGCGCGTACGCGTAGACCGACCCGGCCTTCGGGGCGACCCGCACCATCTGGGCGTACGAATACGCCGTGAACGCCATCGCGACCGTCGCGACCACGTACACCGCCGTGATCGCACCGTGCGACGTGGCCTGGAGGGTGCCGAAGATCCCGACCGGCGCCATCGGGGCGATGAACAGCAGCCCGTAGACCACCAGGTCCCGGAACGACAGCGTCCGGTGCAGCGATCCGGCGCCGCCGGGCGCCTCGTCGTCCGTGGTCACGCCGACCGTGTCCGCCATCCCGCCTCCTTCGTCCGCACGTCGACAGTCTGCGGCAACCACGGGATCGGCCGCCCCCGGGCACGGCCTTACGATGGGACGCATGACTGCAACTCCCGGCCCGCAGCACACCCGCAAGGTCCTCCTCGCCGCGCCCCGCGGATACTGCGCGGGCGTGGACCGCGCCGTGATCGCCGTCGAGAAGGCCCTGGAGCAGTACGGCGCGCCCGTCTACGTACGCCACGAGATCGTCCACAACAAGTACGTCGTCAAGACCCTGGAGAAGAAGGGCGCCATCTTCGTCGACGAGACGGAGGAGGTGCCCGAGGGCAACATCGTCATCTTCTCCGCGCACGGCGTCGCCCCCGTCGTCCACGAAGAGGCCAGGCGCGGCAAGCTCGCCACCATCGACGCGACCTGCCCGCTGGTCACCAAGGTCCACAAGGAAGCCGTCCGGTTCGCCAAGGAGGACTACGACATCCTCCTGATCGGCCACGAGGGCCACGAAGAGGTCATCGGGACGAGCGGCGAGGCGCCCGAGCACATCACCCTGGTCGACGGCCCCGAGGACGTGGCCAACGTCGAGGTCCGCGACCCCGACAAGGTCGTCTGGCTCTCCCAGACCACGCTCTCCGTCGACGAGACCATGGAGACCGTCGACGCCCTCAAGGGCCGCTACCCCAACCTCCTCTCGCCGCCCAGCGACGACATCTGCTACGCCACCCAGAACCGCCAGACCGCGGTCAAGCAGATGGGCGCCGAGGCCGACCTGGTCATCGTCGTCGGCTCCAAGAACTCCTCGAACTCGGTCCGCCTGGTCGAGGTCGCGCTCGGCGCCGGCGCCCGCGACGCCCACCTGGTCGACTACGCCGAGGAGATCGACGAGAGCTGGCTCGCGGACGTGCGCACGGTCGGTGTCACCTCCGGAGCCTCGGTCCCGGAGATCCTGGTCGAGGGCGTCCTCGAATGGCTCGCCGCCCGCGGGTACGACGACGTCGAGACCGTCACCGCCGCCGAGGAGTCCATCGCCTTCTCGCTCCCCAAGGAGCTCCGCCGCGACCTGCGCGCCGAGGCCAGGGCGGCGGCCGAGGACTGACCGCCGGCCGCTTCGGCCATCCCGGGGGCGGTCCGCCCGCTCCGCGCCTAGCCTTTTCCCATGAGGGTCTTCGGTGTGGACATCGGCGGAACGGGCATCAAGGGCGCCCCGGTGGATCTGGAGCGCGGCGACCTGGCGGACGAGCGCTACAAGGTCCTGACCCCGCATCCGGCCACCCCCGAGGGGGTCGCGGACTGCGTCAAGCAGGTCGTGGACCACTTCGGCTGGTCGGGCCCGGTCGGTGCCACCTTCCCCGGCGTGGTCACCGGCGGCACGACCCGTACGGCCGCCAACGTCGACAAGGGCTGGATCGACATGGACGCCGCCGCGCTGCTCACCGAGCGGCTCGGCGGCGAGGCCGGCGGCAGTCCGGTCACGCTCCTCAACGACGCGGACGCGGCGGGCCTGGCCGAGATGCAGTTCGGCGCCGGCCGCGGTCGGGGCGGCACGGTCATCGTCCTCACGTTCGGCACCGGCATCGGCAGCGCCGTCTTCACCGACGGCCGCCTGGTCCCCAACACCGAACTCGGCCACCTGGAACTCCACGGCCACGACGCCGAGAAGCGCGCCTCCGGCAAGGTCAAGGAGGACGAGGAGCTGAGCTGGCAGCAGTGGGCGCACCGGGTCCAGAAGTACCTCGCGCATGTGGAGGCGCTGTTCTCGCCCGGACTGTTCGTGATCGGCGGCGGGGTGAGCCGCAAGGCGGAGAAGTTCCTGCCGCTGATCGAGGGGATCAGGGCCGAGATCGTACCGGCGCAGCTTCAGAACAACGCGGGGATCGTGGGTGCCGCGATGGCGGCGCATGCCGCTCGGGCTGGCGGGCCACCTGAGAGGGGCGGTTCCCCGGCCGTTTCCGCGGCGACGGCTCGTCCTGCCGCGGGCCGTCCGGCCGCTGCCCGGTCCGCTGTCGCGTCACCGGTCGGCTGGCCCGACGCCGGGCGCTGAGCCGCGCCCTGCGGACGAGCACCACCAGCCCGCAGGCCAGCGTGCCCGCGTAGAGCCAGCCCGCGTTCAGCGCGAGGACGGTGAAGATGCCCATCAGCAGCCCGGGGAACCCCGCCGGGCCGTGCTGGATCGGCAGCGCGCCGGCCGTGAACGCGATCGGCAGCGCCACCGGCGCGGCGACCAGGTCGTACGGCCGCACCCACGCCCCCGCGCACACGCTCACCAGCAGGAAGAACACCCCGTACGCGGTCTGCGTCCCGTGGAAGAGCAGCTGGTCCAGGTACGCGAACGACAGCAGCGCGAGCGTGGCCAGCAGTCCGCAGCCGAGTCCGGTGAGCTTGGCGGCCGGCATCCGGCCCAGCAGGCCGGTGACCGGGGCGGGGGCGGGCCGCTGCGGCCGGGCCTGGTAGACGGTCGCGGTCTCGTCGCCGTCCGTGGTGGACGGGCCTACCGGCTCGGGCAGCGGCGACGGGCGGACCGGGTTGCGGTACTCGTCGACCGTCGGCGCGTAACCACGAGCCGTGACCGTGGTGCCCGAGGGGACCGACGCGTACCCGGAGGCCCGCATCGCGGAGAGGAAGTCGTCGTCGGGATCGGGGACCACCGCCTCGGCAGGGCGCGGGAGCCGGGCATCCTGGCCCGTCGCCGGACCGCCGCTCAGCGGAGGGCTGTAAGGGGTCGTGTGCGCTTCGTGTTGCTCCACTCGGCAACGGTAGGCCGCTAAGTGGGATTAATAGGTCGCAGGACACGCACTTTGACCTGTCTTGGGGGCTTCGTTCGATGCCGTGCGCCCTCACGGGGGCCTCGCCCGGTCCCCCCGGCCAGGTGCGCCGGGCCCAGTAGACTGGGGGATCGGCCGCCCCGGCCCCGCTCGGTCCCGACCGGCCGGGCCCCCGGAGCCGGCCGCCCGTCACCCACCTCCACGCCCCGGGAAGTCGCCACCGTGTCGCTCACGATCGGAATCGTCGGTCTGCCGAATGTCGGCAAGTCGACCATGTTCAACGCCCTGACCAAGAACGACGTGCTGGCGGCCAACTACCCGTTCGCCACCATCGAGCCGAACGTCGGCGTGGTCGGCGTCCCCGACCCCCGCCTGACCAAGCTGGCGGAGATCTTCTCCTCCCAGAAGATCCTCCCCGCCACGGTCGACTTCGTCGACATCGCGGGCATCGTCCGCGGCGCCTCCGAGGGCGAGGGGCTGGGCAACAAGTTCCTCGCGAACATCCGCGAGTCCGACGCGATCTGCCAGGTCATCCGCGCCTTCAAGGACGAGAACGTCGTCCACGTCGACGGCAAGGTCTCGCCCAAGAACGACATCGAGACCATCAACACCGAGCTGATCCTCGCCGACCTCCAGACCATCGAGAAGGTGCTGCCGCGCCTCCAGAAGGAGTCGCGCATCAAGAAGGACGTCGCCCCGAAGGTCAAGGCCGTCGAGGAGGCCAAGGCCATCCTGGAGGAGGGCCGCACCCTCTTCGCCGCCGGCTACGTCCAGGGCACGGAGAAGACCGAGCTGCTGCACGACCTCCACCTCCTCACCACCAAGCCCTTCCTCTACGTCTTCAACGTCGACGAGGAAGAGCTCTCCGACGAGGACTTCAAGAACGAGCAGCGCGCCCTGGTCGCCCCCGCCGAGGCCATCTTCCTCAACGCCAAGCTGGAGGCCGACCTCGCCGAGCTCGACGACGACGAGGCCCTCGAACTCCTCCAGTCCGTCGGCCAGAACGAGCCCGGCCTGGCCACCCTCGCCCACGTCGGCTTCGACACCCTTGGCCTGCAGACGTACCTGACGGCCGGCCCCAAGGAAACCCGCGCCTGGACCATCAAGAAGGGCGCCACCGCCCCCGAGGCCGCCGGTGTCATCCACACCGACTTCCAGAAGGGCTTCATCAAGGCCGAGGTCATCTCCTTCGCCGACCTCGTCGAAACCGGCTCCGTGGCCGAGGCCCGCGCCGCCGGCAAGGCCCGCATGGAGGGCAAGGAGTACGTGATGCAGGACGGGGACGTGGTGGAGTTTCGGTTCAACGTCTGAGCGGCGCCATAGCGTTGATGTAGCGATCTGGCAAATGTGCAGGTCAGGCGGGGTCGGTCCCATCCGGGGTCGGCCCCGTTGTCGTGCCCGGTGCTGGATCCGTGCTGGATGGGCTGACGTCTCGTCACCTGTCGTCATCCCTGGTTATCCGAACCGCCGCTGGATCGGAGCTGGATGTGGCTGACGGTCTGTCGGCTGGATCAGGCCGTGCTCGGCTGCGGATCCGTCGCGGACAGGGTGTGCTGCGCGAGATGTGGTCGGAGCTCTGTGCCGCAACGTAGCTGCTGCCGCTACGCCATTCGGTATCGAACAAAGAAAATTCTGCTCCACCGCACATCCGGCGAACAGGGCGGTGGCTCGTTGGCGACTCTCATCTGCATGAGCTGCGGCAACACGGCCGCATGAACAGGTCTGCCTGGGACGGCGGCCGCGTTCTCCCCGCGTCGTCGTATGCCGAACATCCGTGATGGCGATGACAATTCCGGCCGCCGGTTTCCCTATTACTTCACGTCAGCACCAGACGGATCCGACCCACTCCCGGGCGCCACCTGCCGATGTCCGCCGCTCAGCCCTACCCCTTGCCAGCCAAGCCACCTCGTACCTCCATCCCTCGAGATCTGCACCAGCCGACCGAGCCATGCACGGACGCCCACCCCTACCTCTACCTTCGCGATCCCGACTACCAGCGGCACCCATGGGGCGAGGCGAGTGATGACCGCCCCCCTCCCGCGCGACTTCACCCCGCAAGATCGCGGGCTTGACGCCATGGCCGAGATGGAGCGTCCATCGTCCATGCCCGGTGCGGTAGCCGGGCCGCCACCGCGCCATGCACCGCTGGCCCAAGACCCGAGCACAAGGGAGATCACCATGGATCCGGACGGGGCGGTGGGCGCATGACGCGAGGTGGGAGCAACCGGCTGCTGACCGTGGAAGAGGTCGCGGCGTGGCTGAGGGTCAGTGAGGTCACTGTCAGGAACAAGTACCGCGCCTGGGGGATCAAACCCCAGAAGGTCGGGCGTCTCCTGCGGTTCCGCGAGCGCGACATCGCCAACTACCTGGAGGAGCACTACGGGTGAGACCGGGTACCCGAAGCGAGCGAGCAAGGAGTCAGGCGCGATGGCCACCGTCTACCAGAGGTGCAAGAGCGACAAACGCAACGTCAACTACCCGTGCACAAAGCCCCGGTGCGGACATCCGTGGACGGTCCGCTACCGCGAACCGGCCGGCGCTGAACGGCAGCCGAGCTTCGAAAAGAAGTCCCAAGCCGACGCTTTCGCCGACAGGCTGCAACACGACAAGTACGAGGGCCTCTACCTCGACCCCAAACGCGGTGAGGTCACCCTGCGCGCCTACGCCGCGGAGTGGCTGGAGCGCCAGGTCATCAGCGACTCCACCTACCGCAACTACGAGAGCTTCCTGCGGATCCATCTACTCCCTCGCCTGGGTGGCAAGACGATCGCGGGGGTGGAGAGCAAGGACGTCGAGGCTTTCGTCGCTGCGCTGGGGAAGAACCTCGCCTCGAGTACGGTGTGCGATCGCATGAAGATGGTCACCAGCCTCTTCCAGACCGCGATCAAAGAGAAGAGAAGGGCGGATGACCCCACTGAGGGCATCAAACTGCCCCGTAGCGCGACGCACGCGGTCGACGAGGACGAGATCCCCACCCTGTACGAGGTCGATCTCATCGCCAAGCAGATCTCACCCCAGTACCGCCTGACCGTGTACCTGCAGGCCGGGGCGGGCCTGCGCATCAGCGAGACCCTGGCATTCACCACCGACTGTGTCCGCTCCGACTTCCTGCGCGTGCGCCGGCAGGTCAGCGCGAAGGCGCACCGCGACGACTGCAAGACCCGCTTCATCCCGCTCAAGCACCGAGCCGAGGGGGAGTACCGGGACGTTCCCCTGCCCGCCTTCCTCGCCGAGGAGATCGACGCGCACCTGTGGGAGTGGGGAACGGTGCCGACGGCCGGTATGGAGGTGCTGTTCGCGCCGCGCGACCGGGGCAAGGGCATCATGCCCACGGCGAACACCTACGCCTACCACTTCAGGAAGGCACTCAAGGCCGCGGGCATCGTCAAGCCGGACGGGAACGCGAAGTACACCCCGCACGGCCTGCGCCACTTCTTCGCCTCCACCGCCCTCGCCCACGGCATCCCTATCCACGAGGTCTCCCGCTGGCTGGGGCACAAATCGATCAAAACCACCGTCGACGTCTACGGCCACCTCGTCCCCGCCTCATGGGACCGCTGCCGAACAGTGATGCAGACCGCACTGCGCCCCGGATCGCACACGACCTAATCGGGCAGGAACGGTGTCGGTCGCGGGCTGGCTAGGACGCGGGATCATGCCCGAATCGGACGATCACCGCAGGTGATAGCGGAGTCGTCGATGTTTTCCGGTTCACCGAGACGCAGAACCTGACGCATGGGGTGGCCGCAGGTTCGAGCCCCCAACCAGCCACAATACGAAAACCGAGGTGCTCATCGAGGCCGCGTCACTGAGCCTGCTCCCGGCGCACGCGAAGGTCCGCCGGGACGGGTACCGGGGAGAAACGGGGCCGACCAGCACGGCGTAGGAGATGACTTGCCAGTGCCCGCGTCCTTCCTTGGGGGCGGGCGCTCGGGTGCTGCTGGTTGGCCCATTAGCTAGAGCCAGTACCCCATCTCCGAAGTGGGGTTCCTGGTTTGCTGCCGGCAGCCTGACCGGCGCATGATGGAAGAGGCACTAAAGGAAAATGGGGTTGTTCACTCTTGGTGAGCAGCGTGTGTGTCGTTGGCCGGTGTGCCAACTGACACTCCCAAGAGCTTCTTCTTGCATTGCTTGTATTTGCGAGCGCATCATGATGTTTGAAGATCTACAAGCAGCTGCATATGCCGCGACAACGCTAGGTGGCGCGCTGGTTATAAGTAGGCCCACATACGCCCGACTTAAAAAGTTGCGAAGCGATGTTAAATTCGTGGCGGGGTCAAGAGAAGCGTTGACTATCGGAACCTTGCAGCTACGTGAGACTGGATACAAGCAGCAATCTGCGCACCCGCTATTCTCCTCGGGCGACGCGATCCATCCGGACAATGCAACAGCCCTGCATGCAGTGCTGAGCGGTGAGCAACGTCGCAAAGCGAAGGTGGTGCCGGAGGTATGGGAACGTATAAGCGACAGCCAAATTCTGCTTGGGAGCCCTACCTCCGAGGGGCTCTCTCGTCTCATCTTCGGGTACGTGGAGGCGTCCAATCGTCCAGATTGCCTCTTTAAGGCAGGGCTGGCGTCCCATCTGCCATTTAGCTGGAACCTTGATAGCGAGCAGATAAAGGCGAGGGCCAAGCGTTGGGTGCTGGGGCTAGGTGAGCCGACAGCTCGGCCTAACTGGAGCATCCAGGGGCCGGGGAATCGCTACTATCCAGATCTTTGGACTGACGACTTCCTTAGGACCGATTACCTCCTAATGACTAAGATTCCTAACGTACTCGTGGACGAAGATAGGGGGTCGGGTCACTTTATCGTCAGTATTGCGGGTGCTCACGGAACGGGTACAAGGTCCATTGAGCGCGTCTTGTCGAGTCAGGCGGTATTGCGCAGGATCGTTGATGATCTTCGTATAGACTTGGATAATCCTGCTAGTTGGCCAGATGCATACCAGGTCTTGGTTCGGGCGGGCGATATCGAGCATGATCCGCAGCGCGGCTCTATCTCGCGAGACGTGATATATATTGATTCTCGGCGCATCTCGGAATCAACTGAATGGTGGAATTCCTGGAGAAAACACCTTGCGCCTGCGATGGCGAAGCTGAAGTCGGAAAGCAGTTCTCAGGTCGGCAGGCAGGGCGGGTGGACAACGGCGTCGTAGTTATCGGTTGAAACGGTAGGCAGTCGGCGCTTGGCTGCAGCTTGGAGTCCTTGGCAGGAGCCCGCATTCAAGGGCTGGACCGGCGTTTCGGCCGGGACGCGGTCTCGCCACGCTGCGGTGTCGCTCTGCCCTGCGGGCAAGCAGTCCAGCCGCCGTCGCCGGCAAACAGAGGATCTGCGTCGACCAGAGAGGAGCCCAATGCGCGTGGCCATGGCACTCAGGTCGCTGCCGCCTGACTCTACCCGCCTTGGTGCATCCAGGCGATGACGTCGAATATGCGCAGGACGCCTATGTCCTCGCCGATACCTGCCTTGTTACGAAGATGGACCAGCTGGTCGTAGAAGGTGCCGTTGTCCGCCCGGAGGGCCGCTGCCAGCGCGGCCCAGAAGGAGTGATCGTTCTTCGGCCGTTGGAAGAGCTGTTTTATGCGGATGTCGTAGATCGGGATCAGGTGGGGACGCTTGCGGGCCAGTAGCTTGCCTGCGATGACCGGGCCGCTGCCGTCGGGCTTGTTCGAGTGTTTCTTGTCAGCCAGGCGTTCCCACAACTCCCATGCGGGCCCGCCCTCTGCTATGAGGGCATCGCTTCCAGGATCCTCCAAGCGGGCGTCGCGAGGGATGAGCGACAGCAGTCGTGCCCAGTGCCCGTCGGGATCGGTCAGCAAGTTGATCGCTCCGTGCGGCTCAAGGGAAACGCTGAGCATGGTGATGGCCACCAAGTCGTTGGTGTCGAAGCGGTCGGCGACGTGCTTGGCGTCACCGCCCCCGCCCAGGCGCTCGAAGTGCGCGCCGGAGTAGAACAGATCGCCGGTCGAGCGTCGGCTGGTGAAGTACTCGACCAGCAGGTGTATGGCGCTCTCGTCGTCCCAGTAGATCTCCGGGATCTTCAGTTCGGTCACCGCGCGCCCCCAAGCTCCCTGCCATTGGTGATGTGTGCGGTGCACGGTACGTCGGCGGAGACCATGCGTGGCTGTCAGTTACCATCCCTGCTCAGCCGCTGGGACCGTGTGCGCGCGGATTTCAGGATGGCCGCACAGCCGCCCCGCTCCTGCGTTTCAGATGCTCGTTGATTTGTTGCAGGCGTTGCCAGGCGACAGAGTCGGGTGCCTTCGCCGAGGGGGTAGTGCAGGACGGGGCCTATGTAGCTCATCGACGAGCATGGCTCGTGAATGCTGCGGATGTGCTGAATCTAGTCCGTTACGACTGGCCCGTGACGGGGCCTTTCGGTCGTGATACGAGCGCGTCGATGCCGTTCAGCCTGGTCGCAGCTCCCGTCTACGGTGCCACAGCCGTAATGGCCTCAAGGAACCGGCTGTAAACCTCGCGCCGCCCCTGGCGTCGCCACTGTGAGTGCTGGCTGCGCCCTTGAGTTGGTCCGGTCAGCGCAGCCGCGCCGATGGTCCCGCCCGCGCCGAGGAGACCTCCCACTGCCGCACCGAGAAGGGCGGCCACTCCAGCATCTATCTCAACACCCTCGCACCTTCATCAAGTTGATCTGGGGCGATCTCAGGTCACCGGCCCCGTCGACCTCTTCCCGACCCCGCCCATGGCCGCGGCTCCTCCGAGCCTGCGTCGCCGGCGCGCGTCGAATGGAACGGTTGCATCTGGGACGTGGTCGGCGAACCACGCAGCTACAACGGATCACCCGCTACCCGCCATATTGGCGATCTGATTAGCGCAGAGCCCCAGGCGCTCCGGCAGGCAGTCCACAGATCCGCTTACAGGAGCAGTGCTGTTCCTCCCCGCGCTCAGGAAGGTCTTCACGGCCTGCAGGTATTCCGGTGGATACCCTGTGCATCGTGCCTTGTCTGGGGCTTCTCGCTACTCTCGGCCAACGTGGACGCTTCGGGTCGCGCCGTCCTCACCCCCCTGCCTGGTGATGTGCAGCTATCGGTCGAGCGATACCCAGATGTCGAAGGCTCGTTGGGCTTCTGTGGTCAACTCGGCGAGCTTGGGGAATTCGTCGTCGATCATCTCCCAGTCACAGATCGAGCAGCCGTCGATGAGTGCCGTCCAAGCGGTGACGAAATGGTCGAGGCAGTGACGGATGTGTTCTTGGTAGGCGAGCACATGTCGACCCTGGCGTTCGTAGCGCTCAGCTTCGGTCTTGGCCTGATCTTCGGGCATCCGTCGCACAAACGGTGACGGGATGGGCTGGGGTCCGCGGTCCGGATTGAGGATCTCGGTACCACGGTGGTGCAGTTCTGTGGTTCGGAAGATCAAGCTCTCGAAGTTGCTTCTGTTGGCGGTTGCGGCTTCTCGCGCGAACGCTTTCATGATCCATTCCCAGTCGGCCGCGCGTCGCGGTTCTGACCCGTGCCACGGCGTCATGCGCGCGTGGAGGGCACGGACCTCGTCACCAGTTCTGCGCAGCCGAAAGACCAGGCGCTCCCAGTCACGGCAGAGACTGTCGATGCTCTCGCGGCTGTCCTCTTCGTCGTGCTGGTGATCAGTGGCCATGATCGATTCCCCTCACTCGACCCCCAGCGGGCTGGAAGCGACTTGGGCGTGTGTGGCGTGGGCGTCCGCATTGCCGGGCGCTTGACGACAAGCTCCCATTACTCGGTTGACGATGTCAACGTGATGTAACTTGGGGCGATGCTGACTCTAGTGTACGGTCGTGCCATGGCCACAGAAAACGAGGCGCCTGGTGCCGCGGTGACCGCTGCGGAGATCGCACGGTTGGCGGGAGTGACGCGCGCTGCGGTTTCCAACTGGCGCAGGCGCCGTTCGGACTTCCCCTCGCCCGTCGGCGGTACCTCGGTAAGTCCACTGTTCTCACTTGCCCAGGTGCAGCAGTGGCTGCAGGATCAGCGAGAAGGCCGCGAGGTCAGCGGGGAGGTTCGGCTCTGGCAGGCACTGCGTGGCACCTACGGCGAGAACATGGCCATTGCGCTGGCTGCGGTTGGGGACTATCTCCTCGGCGGCCGCGGTGAGTTGACCGACCGGGCTGCACGCGGGGCGGTCGACGGGCTGGTCGCGCAGCGGACGCCCACGGAAGTGATGGACGGACTCTGTGGCCGTCTGCTGGAGTCCACTGCGCGCGCTGCGTTGGACGGGGCCTCGACACCGCGGCTGGCTCGCGCTGTCCGGGAATTCGCTGGTGAAACCTCTGGCACCGTCTTCGACCCCGCATGCGGCATCGGCTCGCTTCTCGTTGCGGTGGGCGGCGGTGCGGTCCAGTGCAGGCTGGGACAGGACACACACGTAGACGCGACGCGCGTGGCTCAGGTGCGCGCGGCCTTGGCCGCCACCGGGACGGCGGCGCCGGTTCAGGTCGTGGCGGGCGACTCGTTGCGGGCTGACGCGTTCCCCGATCTCCGGGCGGACCTGGTCGTGTGCGAGCCGCCGACCGCCGTTGCCGACTGGGGCCGGGAGCAGCTGCTCATCGATGCGCGCTGGGGGGCGGGTGTGCCCTCACGCGGGGAGAGCGAACTCGCCTGGCTTCAGCATTGCTACTACCACACGGCACCTGGCGGGCGAGCTGTGGTGGTCCTGCCAGCATCGGTCGCCCATCGCCGCTCCGGTCGCAGAATCCGGGCGGAGTTGGTGCGACGCGGTGGCGTCGCCGCAGTGGTAGCTCTACCGCAGGGCCTCGCTGCCAGCCACGCACTTCCTCTACACCTGTGGCTGCTGAGCCGCCCCCCCGCCCCTGGGCGGGCAACGGGGACCGTACGCATGGTGGATCTCAGCGCCAATAGCCCCGACGGACCGTGGGAGCCTCAGTCGCACCAAGAGGCGGAGGTGCCGCTGATCGATCTGCTCGACGACGAGGTGGACCTCACGCCCAGCCGCTACGTACGTGAGCCGGAACCCGACTACGCGGTGGAGTATGCCAAGCTGCGCGAAGATCTTGACACGCGCCTGAGCCGCATGCGGGCGCTGCTTCCCGAGCTGCCGCCACGTGGCCAGGCCGACGGTCTGGACGATGGCGTCCCAGTGGCTGTGAGCGACCTGCTGGCCGCCGGCCTGGTCAGCCTGGACGGTGATGAGCTCATCTCCGTCAGCGACCAGTTGGACCCCGACTATGTGCGCGGATTCGCCGGTAGCGCGGCGAATGCCCGCCGTAGCACGTCCTCCTCGGGTACGTTCCGAGCGGACCTGCAGGCGGCGCGTCTACCCCGCATGGACGTTGAGCGACAGCACCGCTATGGCGACGCCTTTCGCTCGTTGGGTGCGTTCGAGCGCGAACTTGCCGAACTCGCCAGGCTGGGCGACCGGGCTGCGCGGCTCGCACGTGACGGTCTCACCGGCGGCGCACTCGATCCGCCGCCGAACCGTGACGGCGGCAACGCTGAACACCAAAGCACGACGACCGACGGATACGCCGCAGTGGGGCGAGAGGACAGGACGCTTTGAGCAAGAACCAGGAACTGGCCGACTTCATCTGGTCGGTGGCCGACCTGCTGCGCGGTGACTACAAGCGCTCGGAGTACGGCAAGGTCATCCTGCCGCTGACGGTGCTGCGCAGGCTGGACTGCGTCATGGCCCCGACCCGCCAGGCAGTCTGGGACCGGGCGGCCTCCTACACGGGAGAGAACAAGGATGGACTGCTGCTGGCAGCCTCCAAGCTCAAGTTCTACAACCTCTCCGAGCAGACCTTCGACACGATCAGCAGCGACGCGGCCAACGTGGCGAAGAACCTCAAGGACTACATCCGGGGGTTCTCGTCGGAGGCCACCGAGATCATCAACCGCTACGAGTTCCACCTCCAGATCGACCGCCTGGACAACGCCGACCTGCTCTATCAGGTGGTGCGGAAGTTCGCCGGCCTGGATCTGAGCTTCGAGGCCGTGGACAACCACGACATGGGTTACGTGTTCGAGGAGCTGATCCGCAAGTTCGCCGACGCCTCCAACGAGACGGCCGGTGAGCACTTCACCCCGCGGGAGGTCATCGAGCTGATGGTCGAGCTGCTGCTCGCCCCGGACGACGATCGCCTGAACGGAGAGGGCCAGGTCGTCAATATCCTCGACCCGGCCTGCGGCACGGGCGGCATGCTCTCGGCAGCTGAGGAGCACATCCGCAAGCTGAACCCGCGAGTGCGCGTCAACCTGTTCGGGCAGGAGCTGAACGCCGAGTCGTATGCGATCTGCCGCTCCGACATGCTGCTGAAGGGCCACACCGCCAAGAACATCCGCTTCGGCAACTCCTTCAGCCAGGACGGACATGACGGCGAGACTTTCAACTACATGCTTGCCAACCCGCCCTTCGGCGTGGAATGGAAGAAGGTTGAGAAGATCGTCCGCCAGGAGCACGAGGACCGAGGGTACGACGGCCGCTTCGGTGCTGGCCTGCCCCGGATCAATGACGGCTCGTTGCTGTTCCTGCAGCACATGATGAGCAAGATGCAGCCACTGAAGAAGGACGAGGCGGGCGACGAGGTCGGTGGCACCCGGCTGGCCGTCGTCTTCAACGGCTCCCCGCTGTTCACCGGCGGTGCGGGGGCCGGAGAGTCGGAAATCCGAAGGTGGATCATCGAGCACGACTATCTGGAGGCGATCGTCGCCCTCCCGGACCAGCTCTTCTACAACACCGGCATCTCCACGTACTTCTGGATCGTCACGAACCGCAAGCCCGCCGACCGCAAGGGCCGCGTGATCCTGCTCGATGCCCGCGACCAGTGGACCAAGATGCCCAAGGGCCTCGGTGAAAAGCGCAAAAAGATCACCCGGGCCCAGATCGGACGCATCTGCGCGCTCTACCGCGACGCGCTCACCATCGCCGGCGACGAGACCCATCAGGACCACGGGCGGGTGAAGGTCTTCGCCAACCACGACTTCGGCTACCAGCGCATCACAGTAGACCGGCCGCTCAAGCTCCGCTTCGAACTGGCCGAGGACAGTCTCGCCCAGCTCGGCGCATCGGCCGCGGTGAAGAAGACGGTTGGGGGCGACGCGGCGGTCGAATCGCTGCTCACCGCGCTCAAACCGCTGCTCGGATCGCGGTGGTCGACGAAGGCGGAGGCATGGGATGCCCTGCGGACGGCGATGGTGGCCGGGGGCGTGTTGTGGCCGTCTGGTGCACCGTTCCAGAAGGTCATGCGCGACGCGGTGGGCGTGGCCGACCCGGACGGGGAGGTCCAGTTCATCAAGGGCAAACCCGAGCCTGACCCCGATCTGCGCGACAACGAGAACGTCCCACTCGGCGAGGACATCGACGAGTACTTCACTCGCGAGATCCTGCCGCACGTCGCGGATGCCTGGATCGCAGAGACTCGCAACCCGAAGACGAAGGAGATGGAGCGGTTCAAGCTGGGGTATGAGATCCCCTTCACCCGCCACTTCTACGTCTACGCGCCGCCGAGGCCGCTGCCGGAGATCAGTGCGGAGCTGAAGTCGTTGGAGGCCGAGATCCAGGAGCTGCTCGGGAAGGTGGCGGGGTGAATCCGATGCGGACTGATCGGTCGGTTCTTTCCTCGGTTGCCTGGCCCTCGGACTGGCGAACAGTTCCCCTGTGGGCGATGTTCGACCGAGTCAAAGACTTGGGGCATCCGAATGAGGAATTGCTCAGTGTATACCGAGAGTACGGGGTGGTGAAGCGAGCTGGAAGGGGTGATAATTTCAATAAAGCGGCACCCGACCGCAATATTTACCAGCTGGTCGATCCAGGATGGCTCGTTGTCAATCGCATGAAGGCTTGGCAAGGGTCGGTTGGGATTTCCCCGTATCGTGGCATCGTCTCTGGGCACTACATCTGCTTTCGCCCGAGCCATCAAGAAGAAGAGCGCTTCCTGAACTGGCTTCTCCGTTCAGACATCTATGCAACCGAATTTGCATCGCTGTCTCGAGGTGTGCGTCCAGGCCAAGTGGAAATCGACAATGACTTTTTGCGAGTGCTTCCAGTAAAGCTGCCTTCCGTGGTTGAGCAGCGCCGCATTGCTGACTTCCTCGACACCGAAATCACCTGGATTGACGCGCTCCTCAACGCCCGCGAACGTCAACTCGACATACTCAAAGAGCTATGGGCGGCACGGCTGGCTGCCAGGGTCGAGGATATGATCTCATCCCACGGCATCATTCCTCTTCGGAGGGTGATCCGCTCCGTCGAACAAGGATGGAGCCCGCAGTGCGAAGATGCGCTGGCCGAGGCAGATGAGTGGGCAGTTCTGAAGACGAGCGCCGTGAGCACGGGCGTCTTCCGTCCTCTGGAGCACAAGAAGCTCCCCCATAGCCTGCAACCCGATGTGCGCTACCGAATCGTGGACGGCGATCTCCTGATGACGCGGGGAAGCGGATCGGCGGAACATGTGGGGGTGTCAACCGTAGCTCGCACGGAGGGGCGCAATCTCCTTCTTAGTGACCTCCTTTACCGTGTTCGCGTAGACCGTGGATGGAACCCCGATTTCCTTTCTTTGATGTTGCGCAGCCGTCCAGTGAGGGGGTTTATGTCCCTGCTGATGCGAGGGCAATCGGGTCAGACAATCAAGCTGAGATCGGAGGATATTAAGGGTATCCGTGTCCCTTCTGTGCCCGTCGAACAACAAGCGCGACTTGCGATTGATCTTGCAGAGGAGGAACGGAGTATCGAGGACGCCAGGGCTGCCATTGAACGGTCTTCGAAATTGCTCGCCGAGCGCCGGCAGGCGCTGATCACCGCAGCCGTCACCGGCCAGCTCGACGTCACGACCGCCCGCCCCGCGCACGACCGCGATCTCTGAGGGGGATTCAGATGAATGACGCCCGCGTGTACACCGAGAAGGCATTCGAGAATGCCGTGGAAGCGGCGCTGTTGTGCAGCGGCTGGCAGCGCGGGCTGTCGGACACCTATGACCGCGCTCTCGGTATCGACACCTCCGAGCTGCGCGAGTTTCTGCGTGCGTCGCAGAAGGGCGCATGGCTGGCGCTCCAGGCTGCCTACGACGAGGACGAAGAGCAGGCCATCGGGCGGTTCGCCAAGCGGGTGGCGCGGGAGATCGACTCTCGAGGGCTGCTAGACGTGCTGCGTCGGGGCGTGAATGACCGCAACGTGAAGGTTCAGCTTGCGTACTTCCGTCCCGCGCACACTCTCGCTGCCGATGCCTTGGTCGAGTACGACGCTAACCGGCTCACCTTCGTGCGCCAGTTCCACTACTCGGCCTCGCGCCCGGCCGACAGCCTCGACATGGCGTTCCTTCTCAACGGACTCCCCGTTGCCTCCGTGGAGTTGAAGAATGGGCTGACCGGCCAGACCGTCGAGGACGCCAAGCGGCAGTACCGACGCGACCGCGACCCGAAGGAACCGTTCTTCGCAAAGCGCAGTCTGGTCCACTTCGCGGTCGATCCGACGCTGGCATTCCTGACGACCCGCCTGGCCGCCGATGCCACCCGCTTCCTCCCCTTCAACACCGGTTCCGGTGGTCCTGGCGAGGTCGGCGGCGCGGGCAACGAGCCGGCGTCGACTGATGGGAAGTACCCCACCTCATACCTCTTCGGCGAGGTGTGGGCCCGGGACAACTGGCTGGAGCTGCTGCAGCGGTTCCTGCATGTAGAGGACGCCGCTGCGAAGGCCGGCCGGGCGCCGTCGCACAAGCCGGGTAGCGCGCACACGCAGCCGTTGATCTTCCCCCGTTTCCATCAGTGGGACGCGGTACGCAAGCTCATCTCGCACGCCGCCCGACACGGCGCGGGGGAGAACTACCTGATCCAGCACTCCGCCGGCTCGGGCAAGTCCAACACCATCGCCTGGCTCGCGCACCACCTGTCCAGCCTGCACACCTCCCACGACCCGGGGCAGATCGCGCCCGCCGCGCTCGCCTCTGGTCTGGGGGCGAACAAGCTGGTCTTCGACAAGGTCATCGTCATCACCGACCGGCGGGTACTGGACAAGCAGCTCCAGGACACCATCTACCAGTTCGACCACAAGGCCGGCGTGGTCGTGCGGATCGACGAGAATTCTCAGCAGCTCGCGGATGCGCTGACCGGGCCGACGGCCCGGATCGTGATCACCACGGTGCAGAAGTTCCCGTTCGTCCTGGACAAGGTCGCGGGGCTGGGCGGGCAGCGCTACGCAGTGATTATCGACGAGGCGCACTCCTCGCAGGGCGGTGAGAGCGCGGCGGCACTGAAGAAGGCGCTGGGACGTCTCGGCTCGGACGCGGTGGACGAGGACGGCGACCCGCTGACGGCCGCAGCCCTGGCGCGCGGCAAGCAGCCGAACCTGTCCTTCTTCGCGTTCACGGCCACCCCCAAGGCGAAGACGATCGACCTCTTCGGCACCGCTTACGCCAATCCCAGCTCGGGGGAGCAGGAGAAGGGACCGTTCCACGTCTACTCGATGCGGCAGGCCATCGAGGAGGGCTTCATCCTGGACGTGCTCGGCAACTACATCACCTACGCCACCTACTTCAGGCTCCAGGAAGCCGCTGCCGACGAGGCGGAGCAGCAGGTGGACCCGCGTAAGGCCCGCTCGAAGCTGGTGAGGGCCGCGCTGATGTCGGAGGCGTCGATGGCCTCCCGCGCGAAGATCATCGTCGACCACTTCCGCTCGCACTCAAGCCCGCGCCTCGGCGGCCGGGCCAAGGCGATGGTGGTTACCTCCGGCCGTGACCACGCCGTACGGCTGTACCAGGCCATGCGGGCCTACATCGACCAGCGGGGCTTCACCGACTGCGGCACCCTGGTCGCGTTCTCCGGTGCACTGACCCTCGACGGGATCGAGTACACCGAAGCCAAGCTCAACGGCTTTCCCGAACGCGAACTGCCGGCGCGTTTCGGCTACACCCGCGCGGACGACCCGAACCCGCCTTCCGTGCCGAAGCCCGAACATCGCATCCTCGTCGTCGCCGAGAAGTACCAGACCGGCTTCGACCAGCCGCTGCTCACCACCATGTACGTGGACAAGATCCTCGTGAAGCTGGCCGCGGTGCAGACTCTTTCCCGGCTCAACCGCACCCACCGGCTCAAGACCACTGAGGACCTGTTCATCCTCGACTTCGCCAACCGGCCCGAGGACATCGAGCAGGCTTTCCAGCAATACTACGAGGCATCGGTCAGCGAGCCCACCGACCCCAACCTGCTGTTCGACCGCGAACGCGAGGTCATGGCCTACCAGCTCCTGGTGGAAGCGGAGATGGATGCCTTCGTCACCGCGTACTTCGCCGCCTTCCAGGGCGGAACGGCGACCGATACCGCCGTCATGAAGGCACACGCGCGGCTCTACGGCTACCTCCAGCCAGCCCTGGACCGCTTCAACGCCCTCAACGCCACCGAACCCGACACCGCTGCCGAGTTCCGCCGTGCCCTGGACTCCTACACCAAGGCGTACGGCTGGCTCTCCCACGTCATCGGCTTCGAGAACCTCGAACTGGAACGCCTCTACCAGTACGGGCGCTTCCTGCTGCGCCGCCTGCCCGCGCCCGTGCACAGCGCCGGTGCAGACATAGGTGCCGCGGTCCCGAGCCACATGCGCATCACGCAGACTGGCACCCCTGAACTGCACCTGGAGGCAGCCGGGGCGCAGGTGCTGCCGGGCTTGGTGCCCGAAGCGGGCGGCGTAGTGGCGGAAGCGGAGGAGATGTCGCTGGCCGAGGTGATCCAGTCCGTCAACGAGGAATACGGAACAGGGATGTCCACCACCGACCAGATCCTGCTCGGTCAGCTCGTGGTCGCCGTCAGCGAAGACCCGGAACTGCGGGCCATCGCACTGCACCAGGACCAGGACGTCTTCGGCGGGGAACTGGAGAAGGACCTCGACCGGATCGTCATCGACCAGGCAGCCTCCAACGATGCCCTCATGGTCCGCTACTTCGACGACACCAACGTCAACCGTCTTTTCAAACAGGTCGCGACCCAACAGGCGTACCAGCTCATCCGTCGCCCGGTCCGGCGCGAAGCTGAGCGCCGGGCGACTGAACAGCGAGCCGCCGAACTCAAGTCCACCGGAAGCCATCGGGCGGAGCCACCGACCGCGTAGCCTTTGCCCGACAGTACGTCATATAACTGGCCCGGCGGGGTGGTTGCGCTCCGCCCATGCAGAGAGGCACCGCGCATGGTGCACGGCACGCCGACCTCCGACTCTGGAGTACCAGCCCGCATCATCGCGGGCCGGTACCGGCTGTACACGCCTATCGGCGCGGGTGGCATGGGCGAGGTCTGGCAGGCGTACGACGAACGCCTGGACCGCCGGGTCGCAGTGAAGATGATGCTGGCCGAAAGCCCGGTTCCGCCCGGATTCCAGGGCGCGGCCTTCCAGGAGACCCTGCAGACCCGCCGAGCCCGCTTCTTTCGCGAGGTCCAGACCACCGCCGGCATCGAACACCTTGGTGTTCCCGCTGTCTACGACACGGGTACTGATGAGGCCAGCGGACGCCTGTTCGTCGTCATGCAGCTCCTGCAGGGTCGCGAGTTGCAGACCTTCATCGACGAAACCGACTACGAAAACGAGACCGTCTCCGTCTCTTGGGCAGCGGCCGTCGGCGCCCAGATCGCCTCCGTCCTCGACACCGTGCACCACCACGACGTCGTCCACCGCGACGTCAAACCCTCCAACCTGATGATCACCCCCGGAGGGGTAGTGAAGGTCCTCGACTTCGGCGTCGCCGCCCTGCGCGGAGTCGGCACCCTGCCCCGACTCACCCAGGTCGGCATGACCGTCGGCACCCCGCCCTACATGTCACCCGAGCAAAGCCTGGCCAACGCCGTCGGCCCTGCCGCCGACGTATACGCCCTCGCCTGTGTGCTCCATGAACTCTTGACCGGAAAGCCACCCTTCACCCCCGACGACAGCCGCTCCTACATGTGGCACCACGTCCACACCCTGCCCCCTCCCATCCGCTCCCTGCGCCCGGATGTGCCGGCCGACATCGAGAAGCTGCTGTTGGTGATGCTCACCAAGGAATCCGAGCAGCGCATGGGCGCGATGGAGGTCTACGACGCTCTCCTGCCCTTCATCCATGCCACCGCCGGCAGGCTTGCCGCGACTGGCGACGGTGTCCTCGACCCCCGGCTGCCGTTCCTGCGCCCCTTCGGCGGTCGGGCGCGCGGCACCGGCGTCGCTGCCTTCTACACACCCACCGTGGTGGTTCCCTCGCCACTGGAAGTCCCGCCGGCAGCGGCGCAGTCAGGCGCCGCTGCCGGACTGACCGAGCAGGAAGCGGACGCGATTTCGGGCCGGGCAGCTCGGCTGGCTCAGGAGGGCCAGTTCACCCAGGCCGCCGATGCTTTGGACGAGGCCATCGCGAGAGCCACGGATCCAGAGCTCAGGGAGGGTATGCAGTTCAGCCTCGCCCAAGTGAAGTTCCTGGCCGGAAGCCACCGCGAGGCCCTCGCCTTGTTCGAGCCACTCGCCCAGGAATATACCAACCGCTACGGCGACGATGACGAGCAAGCACAGCTGTGCTGGTACTACGCTGCGCAGTGCCGGATGGAACTTGGTGAAGCGAGCGCCGCCATCCGGGCCTTCGATCACGTCGCGGAGATCACGCCTGCTCCCGACGACGAGGACGCTGTCAATCGTCACCTGGATACCCTCGCACGACTCATGGGCCTGTATGCAGCAGTGGAAAACCTCCCTCAGGCACTGGAGGTCGGTGACCGCCTCCGGTCGGAAACCTTCCATCTGCGGGGGAGCGACTGGCCGGGGCTGGCGCAGATCGATGCCTATCTCAGCCGCCTCCGCCAAGACCTCGGCTGATCAGATGAGGACGAATCCATGGCTAACGCGGGCTCCTTCGGTGCCGGGGTCGGGTGGGTTGGCATGGTGTTGGCTTCGGCCGGGGTGCGATAACCCGAGGCGAAGCCGACGAGCTGGTCCGTGATTCCTATCGCTAGGTGGCGTGCTTCTTCGCGAAGTTGCCGGAACAGCGGCCTGCTGCGTGAGCGATGCGTGAGCGGACGGGGTGGCACAGGGTGGATTGGGCGGTACCTGTGTCGAGGGACGCAGGCTCTTGACCTGGGGAAACGGGATTCTGCGGCATCAGCCAGCACCACACAAGACGATCCCGCACCCCCTCGTAATGCGTAGGTCTCGGGTTCGAATCCCGAAGGCGACGGCGCCAGCGGCTGTGCAGACGAGTTGACGGAGGGCGGCGGGGTTGGTGGTCCAGCGGGGCGGTAGGTAGACGTCGTCCGTGCTCGGTTCCTGTGTGACGGCGGTCGGTGCGGGGGTGCCGGGCGGGATGAAGCTGACCAGGCCGCGGGTGCGCTTGTCCGAGTCGGGGTCCGCCACCAGCGACAGCCGCTGTCGGCCCTTGGCATTCCACCTCACCCCAGGACAGGCCGGGGACGCGCCCGCCTTCATGCAGGTCATGGCCCGCCTGCGGATTCCGCGGCCGATCGGACGGTCCGGTACTGGTACTGCGCCAGACATGGTCCTGGCGGACAAGGCGCACTCCTCGCGTGCCTTTCGCGAGCACCTGCGGCGGCGCATCCGGGCGGCGATCCCGCAGCCCGCGGACCAGACAGCCCACGGCAAGCGCGCCGCGGGCGGGCCGGAGGCAGACCGCCCGCCTTCGACCGCGACGCCGACAAGCAGGGCAACACCGCGGAGCGCTACATCAACCGCATGAAGCTATGGCGTGATCTGGCCACCCGCTACGAAAAACCACCGCCATCTGCTTCACCGCACTCCACTTCGCACCCATCTTCATCTGGTCAGCGACATGATCCAGAAGAAACGGACTAGCCGCACGACCTCGCGGCCTTCACTCGATCAGGCCAAACCCCCTACTATGTAAGGCACTTGATGGCCTGTCACTGCTACGTTGAAGTAACAAGGCGGCAGAGGGGTGGCATCATGAGCAGGCCCTGGGAAGCGGACCCGGGAACGAACTTCAAGAGGCGTCTGGGCAAATCGGCTCTGGAGTTGGGCGTGACCAACTCCGGCCCTGAATGCCCAGACATCTGGGAGCTGGAGAACGGCGACATCGCCGTGGTCGGACGTGATCTCACCACCTCCCTCGGCACCCGCCTGCCGGACGGAGTCTCAATCAGCCCGGACGAACGCCTCGTGGTCATCCCCCGCAGTATGCTCATCGCGGCGAAGACGGACATTCCCAGTGTTTGAGTGCTTCCGCGCCGGCGCCGGCGAGGTCCTCAAGAGGCCGGACTACCTCGATGACTTCGGTCGGTTCTACGAGAGCGACATCCATCTTCTTGCCAAGGTCGAGCGCGGCCAGACGTTCAAGGAGCAGGGCTCGCCGAGCTGGGACGCATTCGCCTCCGGAGACTGGGCGGGCGCGTTGCGTTTGATCGAAGCCGAGCGGGCTTCCGTTGCCGCGTACTTCGAGGACGCCGCTCGACGCGGCCTGGCGTTCCGGAGGCTTCGTATCGTCGAATTCCCCGTGACTCCATACCTCCAGTGGGAGATGAACTCCTTCCGGCTCCGGTCGGAGCTGGGCGAGGAGATCCGGGTACTGGACGCCCGGGAGATCGCCGACCTGGAGCGCGATGGGCCGCTGCCCGAGGTGGTCGTCCTCGGGAATTCGGTGATGTACGCCGTGATCTACGATGAGGAACTGAAGGGTGCAGGCGCGCGCCGGTTTATCGATCCCGAGCAGATCGCGACGACGGTCACCGAATTCGAGTCTCTGTACCGCAAGGGCGAGGAGTTCTCGGAGTTCTTCGAGCGGGAGATCGCCCCGCTCGGGCCGCCCACCGTCCGCTGATACGCCAACCAGTGCGCAGCAGCGTGAGGAGCGTGCGACATGGATCCGGAGCTGACCACGCTCGCGCAGAATGCGAGCCTGACCCTCGTCACACTGATGGCGACGGACGCCTGGGAGCGCACCAGGGACGGGGTCGTCGCCCTCTGGCGGCGGGCCTGGCCCGAGCGGGCCGATGCGGTAGCCGCTGAGCTGGACAGCACTCGAGAGGACCTGGCCGCGGACCGGGCCACCGAGGACGAACTGGCAGCCGAGTGGCAGGGCCGGATCAGGCGGATGCTGGTCGACCGGCCCGAGGCCGCGTTGGAGCTGCGGAGCCTGCTGGACGAACTCGCACCCGAGGCGGAACACGCCCCGGCCGTCTCACAGCGCGCCACCGCCTCCGGCGACTCCCGGATCTACCAGGCCGGACGCGACCTGCGCATCACTGAGCGATGAGTGGGTCGACCGAGGGCCGGGCGGAGGGCAATGGCCGGGTCTACCAGTCCGGTGGGGACCAGCACATCACCGAGCACCACCACCACGGTGATGCCTGGACCGCCGTGTCAGGGACGGCGCCGGACTCCGTACGGCGACCGGCGATAGGACGCTCTCCGGTGGTCCTGCGTGACCGGGTGGAAGTGATGGCGCGGCTGCGGACCGCCCTCGAAGACGGCAGGGCTCATCAGGTCTACGTGCTGTACGGCCTAGGCGGCTGCGGCAAGACTGCCGTTGCCTCCGAGATCTTCCGTTCCGCGACCGCCGAGGGCGGTCGGATCGGACTGTGGGTCAACGCCTCCGACCTGACCTCGCTACGCGCTGGAATGCTTGCCGTCGCCGCGGACCGCGGGGCGGGCGAAGGCGAGCTCACCGCCGCGCGCAGCGGGCTGCGGGCCGCCGCGGACCTGGTGTGGGACCGGCTGGACCGGTCCGACCAGCCGTGGCTGTTGGTGATCGACAACGCCGACGACCCGGCTATCCTCCGCGACGGCGGCTGGCTGCGCACCAGCCCGCGCGGCACCACCCTGGTCACCACCCGGCAGGTTGCCGCGCATTGGTGGCCTGGTGCCGAGCTGCATCACGTGGGTGTGCTGCCGAGGGAGGACGCGGCACGGGTGCTGTGCGATCTGGCTCCGGAGAGCGGGACAGTGGAGGAGGCGGCCGAGATCGCGGACCGGCTCGGGCGGCTGCCGCTGGCGCTCACCCTCGCGGGCGGCTACCTAGCGCACCAGGTGATTGATCCGTGGAGCATGGCGGAGTATGGGCGGGCCCTCGACCGGGGATCCGAGGTGGACGCCATCGAACTGCTGGACCAAGGGGCCGAGTACGGCAGCGGCCACGACTCGCGCCATCTCGCCAGTAGCACCTGGGAACTGTCCCTGGACGCACTGCGCACCCACGGGCTGCCCGAGGCCACGACCTTGATCCAGTTACTCGCGTGCTGGTCCCACGACCCGCTGCCGCTCCACCTGCTGGCCGGTACAGGCATCGGTGCGGTGCTGCCCCGCGCCCGGGTGGAGATGGCGCTCCGCGGACTGCTCGACCATTCACTCACCCGCCTCGTACCCGGTCCGCCCCGCTGTGTGCGCACCCACGGGGTACTACTCGACAGCATCGCCCGGAGCACCCCGGCAGATCATCGAGACCCGCTTGTCGGCGCTGCCGCCGAGATGCTTGGCACGGTACTGCCCGAGGTGACGCAGCCGTGGGCGCGAGAGGACCCGCCGCTCGCTCCGTTCGCGCCGCACACCCGGGCGTTGCTGCGTCGGGCGGGCCAATGGACCGAGGTCGGTCCGACGACCATGGCGCGCGTGCTGGACTGCGCGTTGCGGCTCGTGGTAGCCCTGCACCGGGCGGGCGACTACGCGTCCGCGCTGTCGGTGGCGCAGGACGCGGTCGCGCGCGGGACGCGGTTGCTGGACGCGAGCCACCCTGCGGTGATCGCGATCCGCCAACGGGTCGGGCGGGCCCTCTACAGGCTCGGACGGTATGAGGAAGCAGAGGCGGCCCATCGCCTCGTCCTCGCGGACTGCACCGACGCGTTCGGCGCGGATGCCGTCGAAACACTGGAGAGTTGTGTGGGGCTGTCCTCGGTGCTGTTCTGGGGGCTCGATCAGAAGGCGGAGGCAGTGTCGCTGTTGCGACAGGCCGTCGAGGGCCGGACCGCCGCGCTGGGCACGGCCCATCCGTCGACGCTCATCGCGCGGACATACCTGCTGGAGTTCACGGTCGGCACAGAGCTGGACCCGGTCACCGGACCCGAGCTGCTGGCGGACTGCCGCAGCGTGGTCGGCCCCGGGCACCCGATCACCTTGGCCGCCGAGCTCAACTACGGCTTCGCCTTGATCGTCAGCGGTCATCAGCGCCGGGCCTTGCCCCTCGTCCGTGGCGCGGTTGCAGCCTTCGAGCGTACCTACGGACCGGACCACCCCAAGACCCTCGCCGCCCGCTCCTTGCTGAGCCGAGTCCTCGGTGAGCTCGGTCTGCTCGAAGAAGCGGTGGCGCAGGCCGAGCTGGTGGCCGATGCGCGGGCGAGTGTGCTCGGCCCCGAACACCCGTGGACCGCGTGGTCGCTGGAGCGCCTCGCGGAGCGGCGGCGGGCGGCCGGACAACACACCTAGGGGGCTGCAGGGGCCACAGCGGCAGGACTGTACGGGCCTGGTGTGCGGCATCGTGGTGCCCTGCGGGAGAGTGTCGGAGACGCTGGCCGCAGCGAGGGCTGAGTGGGCGTCCAGGGTGCCGCTGACGACTGCGGCGGGAGGTCCGAGCAGGAGGGTCAGCTGGCGCCACAGTTCGTCGTCGGCCGGCTGCGGCGGCCGGGCGTGGGCGCCACTCACGGTTGGCCCCATTCGCCTCGGCGAGCTTCGACGGTGTACGACACGATGTCGCGGTGGTCGACGCGCCGGTATTGCTTGCTGGCACCTCCGTGGAGCGGGCGCAGCAGCCATACCGGGCGATCAGTTTTGGCGTTGTGGATGTCCGTGCAGATCCACTTGCCGTTGGTCATGACCTGGACGACGAGGTCGCCGACTTCGGGCCGCCTGATGGTCACCGGCCCACTCCCTTGGAGAGTGCGGCCTCGATTTCTTCGGGGGCCGCGGTGCGCAGGGAGCCGGGCTCGGCCTGCCATGCCGGGGCGCTGCCGACGAGGGGGATGACCAGGGCGCAGTCGCAGCCGATGTAGTCGGCCGGGTAGGCGGCAGGGGCAGCGACTCTGCCGACGTCCTGGGCGACGATGTCGTAGACGATCGTGCCTGGCGGGTAAGGGCTGTCGGCGGTGCGGCGGTGCACGGTGTTCGCGGTCATAGCGGGCCTTTTTGTGGTCTTGGTGGCCGACGGTCCCCCTCAGGAGGTGTAGGGACTGGCGGCCCGTCAACAGTCCTCGCGCGGGGGCGGACGACCGGTACCTAGACAACTGCGGTATCGGCTATGGGGGTTAGGTGATGCACGAGGTTTTCCGCTCGCATCCCCTAGGAGGTTTTGACCATTCGATTACCTCGGTGCCGGCGCCGTTTCCCCTACCGTGCGGATATGGACAGCACGCGGAACACCGTGCTTGATGGGTGGATGACTGAGCACGGCTACAGCTCCAACGCCCTGGCTCGTGACTTAAATGCGGCTATCGAAAGGTTCACCGGCCGACCAGGACGATTCGACGGCCGCACCGTTCGCGACTGGAAGTCGGGTCGAGTTAGGTGGCCGAATGCGGCCACCCGCCAAGCCCTCAAGGACGTCACCGGCCTGGACGCCGAAGCCCTAGGGTTCGTGCGACGGGAACGCGTCCCGACCATCACCCTCTCAGCACCATCGGAGGACGAAGTGATCCGTCGTAAATTCCTTGCCGGCGCATCCGGTGCCGCCCTCGCCGCCGCCACGCCAGCCACCGCGGCACCCAAGCGGATCGGCTTCACCGACGTGCAGCGCCTACACGGCAAACTCGGCGGGCTCGTAGCCGACGATAACCGTGACGGTGGAACTCCGGACATGGAACGCCGGGCCTCCGGCCTGGCCGACCATGCCATGGACCTCCAGCAGAACGGCAGTGCCGGTCAGCGTGTGCGCTCCCAGCTCTACGCCGTCGCCGCATCGTTCGCCGACATGGCTATGTGGGCAGCTGTGGACGACCACCGCCCCCAAGACGCACAACGGCACCTCAACCGCGCTATCGCCCTCGCCGGGCTCGCCAACGACCCGGAGGTGCAGTTTCGGGTGTGGCGGCATGCCGGGGGCCTGTATGCCCAGGCCGGTCGCCAAGTCGATGCGCTGGCCGCCCTGGAGAAAGCCCGGTCGTTCTCCATCGCACGCCGAGACCCGCTCCACGCCTCTCTCGGCCATGCCATGACCGCGCTGCAACTGGCAACGATGGGCCGTACCCGCGAGATGGACCGCTCCCTGCACCATGCTGGAGAATCCCTGGAGAAGGCCGTCCTCGACGCCCCGCGAAGCCCGTTCATGGACTTCTACGACCGCGCCGAGCTGGAAGGGCTGACCCAGTCCATTTATCTCACCGTTGGCCGCTATGAGGAAGCCGAGGCATGTGGCTACCGATCGCTGGCCCTTCTACGGCCGGAGCTTGTCAGGAACCGGGCGCTCGCCCTTGCAGATCTCGCCATGGCACAGCTTCACCAGGGAGAGGCGGAGCAGGCCGTCGCTACGGCATGCACCGTGCCGATACGTGGTCGCAGCGGGCGCGTTGTCGGCCGTCTGAATACCTTTGGGCGGCAACTACGTCTCGTGGCCCCTGGGGCAGCTGTGACGCTGCAATGGGAATCCCGTTTTTCGGAGGCGGCTTCTTGATTACCGAACTACGCCACTTCACCACCGACGACGCCGGCGGCATCCGCACGATGTTGCTCGACATCCACGACGACTGCTACGCCGACCAGCAGGACGACCCCTTCCACACCCGTGACCGCTTCAGTTGGTTCGTGGACAATTGGTCAGCCCATCCCGGATTCGCCTGTGTCGTCGGCTACGACGACGGCGAAGCGGTCGGCTTCGCGTACGGCGCCCCTGCCGCTGAGGGGCAGGAGTGGTGGCGCGACTCCATCAACCCACCGCCGACCGATCCACGGACGTTCGCACTGTCTGAGTTGATGGTCCGGCCGAAGTGGCGCAAGACGGGGGTGTCCGAGAAACTACACCAAGCGCTCCTGGGCGAGCGCCCGGAAGCCCTGGCCGTGCTCCTGGTGGACTCCGAGCACCGCAAGGTCCAACGCCTCTACGAATCGTGGCAGTACGAGAAAGTCGGCGAACAGCAGCCCTTCCCGGACTCTCCCCGCTTCGCGGTCATGCTCCGGGCCGTCCGCACCACGTAACCCCACATACGAATGGGGGCTGCTCTCTGGCGCCCGCAGCCTGACCCGCGATAAGGCGGCCCGCATTCAATCCGAGTGCGGGCCGCTGGCGTCTCCGATCTGGTGCGGAGCACTGATTGTGGTGGCTGCTGCCCCTCGGCGCAGGCCAGCTGTTTGAGGCCGTACCTGGCACGCCTGTGCCTGAGTCGGGGTGGCTGCTGAAGGCTCCGCTGCCCGGAAGCTATCGCGCCGATCGAGGCTGGCATCTTTCCTGAAGACGTCCGACAGCTCACAGAGCCGACGGCGCTGCGTCAGGCCATGAAGGCGGTTACGGCTGGTGCTGCCCGTTAGGGACAGTTCCTGGTCGAGACAACACGCCTCATTTCCTCCTCTACGGCCTTCTCCAGCGTGGTCAGGGCCTGCTCGCCCACGACCATCCCGCCGGAGTTTCGTCTACCGGTGAATGATCATGCAGGCCATCCCAGGCAGAGTGCGCCCCGACAGGTCTTTCCACTCGGTGCACAGTCGCGATCCGTTGGGGAAGTTCTCGTTGATGCTCCAGCTGGTGTGGTCGGTGTTGCCGGTGGTGTCGGCCGTCGTCCAGCCTCGGAGGTTTCGCTTCCACTTTCCGTTCTCCCGAAGCGTCAGGAAGGCTTGAGCGTGGATCCGGTGGGGTGTCCGGGCTGTGGTGACGCTGTCCACGTGCAATCCGCTTCCGTAGACGGTGATCCGGTTCCCCAGCCGGATGGCAGTGCCTGTGGCCTCCGCCGATTGCGCGGCGCCCAGAGCAGCAAGTACGGCAATCGCCGCTGAAATCATGATGTTTCAACGTGTGACGGCCGCCGTGGCATTGATGTAGCGATCTGGCAAACATGCAGGTCAAACGGGGTCGTCCCCATCCGGGGTCGTCCCCATCCGGGGTCGTCCCCATCCGGGGTCAGCCCCGTTCGCGTCCCCGTTGCTGGATCCGTGCTGGATCGTCTGACGTCCCGCCATCTGTCGTCTTCCCTGGTTGTCCGTACCGCTGCCGGATCGGTGCTGGATGAGCTGACGGGGCGTCTGCGGGATCGGGCGGGGGCCGGCTGCGGATGTCGTCGCCACGGGGCGGGCAGGAGGCGTTTCCGAGGGGTGGTGGCGGGTGGCGCCGGATTCCTCGGGGTAACGGGGAAACGGCCGGACACGGGCCTATGGGTGCGTGGGGGTAGCTGCGCGGGCGATGGTGGGTGGGTTTCGCTGCCCGGTCGCCGGGTGCGAACCTCGGACGGGTGCTCGTCTACGGGCTCTGCGCTACTTCGTTGGGCAGCTGGCGTGGCGCGAGTGCTCCTCCAGATCGGTCTTCCGTGCGTCGTGCTCAACAGTAGGAGAGTTCGCGGAAGGCGTTGCGGACGTCGGCCAGGGGTTGGCGGTCCCGGTGCAGTAGGGGGACGTTCAGGGACGTTCCCTCTCGGCGGTGTTCAGTCGGAGAAGTCTTGGGTGAGCCAGACGGTGCCGTTGGCGTTGGCGTTGCGGTGGATGGCGATGCCGATGTGGGTGAAGGTGCTGCTGAGGATGTTCTGGCGGTGGCCGTCGTTGGGTGGCTTCTCGTCGAGCATGGCTTGGGTGAGGTTGACGGCGGCGGTGGCGATCTGTCGGGGCTCCGGTCCCGCGCAGGCTCGGCCTGTGTTCTCTCCCGCGGATCCCCAGTGGACGCCTGCGGCGGTTTCTCTGTCTCCCAGAGGAGCTTCGCCGGGGCATTGGTGGGACAGGCCGCATCCGCCGGCCATCGTGGTGTTGTGCGCGGTCGCGCTGCGGGTGAGGCCGGTGGTGAGGGTGTAGGGCGGCAGGCCGTGGGTGGCTCGTGCCTGGTTGATCACGTCGAGGACCTGCTCGACCGCGTCGGGGACGGCGGCTGTCTGCGGGGTCGGGGTGTTCGAGGGGGTGGGGGCCGGGTGGGCCGGTGACGGTTCGACGGTCGGTGTCCGGCTGGGGGAGGCCGTGGGCGGGTGGGAAGGAGTATGGGGTGGCGGGCTGGATATCGGTGCCGCCTTCACCTGTACCGGCCGGTTGGGGACCGCGGGGTCGGTCTTCGGGGCGCTGTCCGGTGAGCCGAGCATGACAGATATCGCCGTGGCTGCTGCTGTGGCGGCGGCGCCGGCGAGTACGTGCGCGCGTCGGGGCCGGAACCGCGGACGGTGGTGGCCGCCGATCGGTCCGCGAGCCAGGCTGTGCGGTGGGGGCGCCGCGTGCCGTGCCGTCGTCAGGGGCGTGGAATTGGCGTTGGTCACGCTCGAACCGGCCAGCCCGGCTGCGGGGTTGAGGGCCGCGGCGCCGGGGCCTGCTTGGGTCGCGTACCAGGCCAGAGAGGCGGTCGGTGGGATCAGGGCGATGCCGGCGAGGAGGCTTTGCGCCGGTACCAGGCCGCTGCCTCGGCCCGAGCAGTCCCGGCAGTCACGGACGTGGCGGTATATGCGTTTGCGCCACAGGGCAGAGGGCGTACCGTCCCAGCGCGCCACGACGGGCTCCAGCCGCGGGCAACGGGGCGTCGCCGACAGCGCGCGCACCACCAGCCGGGCGGCTTCCAGCTGAGCCTTCATCCGCTGCACCCGGACCGCGACGTACGGCGACGGCAGCTTGAGGGCGGCGGCCATCTCGGGCCGGGTCAGCTCGCCCGCGGCCTCCTGCCACCACAGCGCCAGCAGCGCGCGATCGTCCTCGTCCAGCCAGCGGGTCGCTTCGGCGACCTCGCGGCGCTGGCCCGAGAGCCCCAGCCGGATGATGGTCAGATCGACGAAGTCCGCACCGGGATCGGCCAGTTCGGTCACTTCGTCGATCCCGGTATCGGACGCGGATGCCTGTTTGCCGCGCCAGTGCCGGCGTATCTCGTTCATGGTCACGGCCACCAGCCAGGAGCGGAACCGGTGGGGTTTGCGCAGGTCGGCCAGTCCGTCGAGCGCGCGGAGCATGGTTTCCTGCACCACGTCGTCGACGTCGGCGTGACCGTGCAGTGCGCGTCCGACGATGTTGTAGACCAGCGGCAGATATGCGGCGACCAGCTCGTCCTGCGCGCGCTGGTCCCCTGCCTGCGCGGTCGCGACGACCGCGGTTCCATGTTCTGGGCTCATGTCCTTCCTCGCTCCCTGTCGCTGACGTGTCTGCATGCCTTCGATACCTGGGAGACCCTGTCAGGGCAGGTCGGATAACAGAAACTCGGAGAATTTTTTCTGAGCTCCTCCAGGCCCTTCGTCGAGTTCCGACATTCCGCCACATCGGCGCCACATTGACGTCGTTGTGTAGACATTTGGGTCATCGGGGGGTTTGCTGAGCGGATTTCCGCAAAGCCCTCAACTGTCAAAAGCGGTCATAGTGCGGCGAGTTTGTCGGCGGTATCCCCGCGCCCTTACCAGCGCCTCGTCGCGGGGCGCAGCGCGGACTGCCGTGGACTGGCACACGGCATGTGACCTGTGCCGATGTGAGGCGGTTCACTGCATTTCCCCATGGCGTGGAGAGGCACGAGAGGGTGCCGTGAGGCTGTGGAGCCGCATGCTGCGCCGGGCCCCTTATGCCCTCCGGTTCGACGACGAATTGGTGATCACTGGCACTCGGGACTTGCTTCGGTGTGCATGGTTCGGCTAGCTTCCGTTGCTCGTTGGACATGCCTTCGAAAGCGTCCAGAAAACGAGAGCTGCGGTAGCCGTCAATTCTTCGATCGGCGCCAGAGATTCCCGCAGCCGACCAAAGCTCAGGAATCCCGTTTCCGGTCCGCAGACGCGTAACGCGCCTACAGGAGACGGGTCTTGCGACACGCAACCCGGCACTAGGGCATCCGTCCTGACCGGCTCACCCGGGGTCTCAGGGAGTGCCGTCCAACTCCCTCCATCTGTCAGGCCCCTGACAATGCAAAGGACATTCATGACTCGCGCATCCCACAAGTGGAAGGCCGTCAGCGGCAAGTCCCGCACCGCCATCGCACTCGGCACGGCAGGAGTGGTCGCAGCCGTGACCGTCGGGGTCTCCACGGCGAGCCCCGCCGTGCCCGGTCACGGCCAAGCACCCAGCCGGTCGTCACAGGCTCTCGGCGGAAAGAAGCACCCGTTCGGCCTCGGCGCCGTGCCGTCGAAGTCGGCGTGGCGCCGGTCCGTGCTGCGCAAGTCGGTTCAGCCGAGGCTGGCGGCCACCGCTCTCCGCCCGACGTCCGTCGCCGCCAAGCCGAACACGACGAGTCTCCAGACCCTTCCTGCCGGCGTCGACCTGACCAAGTTCGCGGCCAAGCCCGGCAATCAGGGCCGGGTCGGTGCCTGTGTCGCGTGGGCCATCGACTACTCCGCCTACAGCGTCCTGGAGAACGAGCAGGGGATCAAGGGCGGACCCCAGGCGCCCATGTACACCTACGCCCAGATCGTCAAGGGACGGAACATGGGCACCTCGGCGGAGCAGCACTTCAAGATAGCCACCTCACAAGGCGTCGACTCCAAGTCCGACTACGCGCAGGGGGACTTCGACTACACCACCCAGCCGACCGCCCACGAGAGAGCCAACGCGGCGAAGTGGAAGCTGTCCGGCTACACCCCGCTGCACACCGGCAACCAGATCAAGAACGACGTGAAGGCCGCTCTGGCCCAGGGCGAGCCGGTCGTCATCGCGATTCCGGTGTACAACAGCTTCTTCCGTCTGACCCCGCAGCAGGCCGCCTCTTACACGTACTCCCCGGCCGCCGGCGAGCAGCTCGCGGGCGGACACGCGATCACCATCGTCGGCTACAACAGCAAGGGCGTGCGGGTCGAGAACTCCTGGGGCACCGGCTGGGGCGACCACGGATACATCAACTTCTCCTGGAACTACCTCGCCAACCAGGTGCGGGAAGCCAACGCCGTCGGCAAGCTCGTCAAGCGGTAAAACCCAACGGGGCAGCTGACCGGCCGTGTCGTTCGGGACGACCTGACCAGGTCTCGCCGAACGACACGGCTCCGTCCACGGCCCACCGCACAGGGGCGGGCCAGGCTGCCCCGCAGGGAAAGAGCCGTGGAGAGCCAGGGAGAAGAGGGGTGACGCCGGCTCAGGGGTCCCGTGCGCGTCTGCGGGGGTGGACGGCCACTGCGCGCCGATCAAACGGTGTTTCCCGGGGCGTAGCCGTGGCTGTGGGCCCAGGCGACCGCTTCGGCGCGGGTGGTGACGCCAAGTTTGCCGAACAGGTGGTTGACGTGCGTTTTGACCGTGGCCTGGCCGATGAGCAGGCGGCGGCCGATCGCGGCGTTCGACAGTCCGGTGGCCAGCAGCCGCAGCACGTCTTCCTCGCGGGGCGTCAGCTGGGCGGCGAAGGGCGGTGTGCGCCGTGGTGTGCTTTCCCCTGCTTGCCGGCCGCGGACGGCTGCGGTGAGCAGCTGACGCTGGACCTCGGGGTCGAGGGTGACCTGCCGGGAGACCGCCGCCTGGATGGCGCGGGCGATCTCGGCCTTGCCGGCGTCCTTGGTGAGGTAGCCCAGGGCGCCCGCCTGCAACGCGTCGATGATCTTCGCCTCGTCGGCCAGGGTGGTCAGGACCACCACGGCCACGTCGGGCAGGTCCGCGGTGATCCGGCGGGTCGCCTCCACGCCGTCGAGGACGGGCATCACGAGGTCCATGAGCACGGCATCCGGGTGCAGTTCGGCCGCGCGGGCGATGGCCTCCTCGCCGTTGGCGGCGCCGCCGACCACGTCGATCCCGGGCACCATGTCGAGCAGGGTCATCAGCCCTTCGCGGACCACCGCCTGGTCGTCCGCGACCACCACCCGTACCGTCATGCCGCCACCTCTGCCATCACGCGCCAGCCCTGCGGGCAGGGGCCGACGGTCAGCTCCCCGCCCACCAGGAGCAGGCGCTCGCGCATCCCGGCCAACCCGTAGCCCCCGGACATACCTCCCACGGTAGGGGGCTGGGCCGCGTCCGGCGTCGGCGGAGCCGGTGCTCCCACAGGGCCGTGCGAGACGACGGTGAGCCGAACCCGCTGCTCGGCGTACTCCAAGGTCATGCGCACCGGCCGACCAGGGGCGTGCTTGGCCGCGTTCGCCAGTGCCTCCTGCGCCACGCGCAGCAGCGCCAGACTGGCTTCCGCCTCCAGCGGGCGCGGGGTGCCGTGCACTTGGAACTCCGCGGCGCCGCCTGCGGCCGAGTGGTGGCCTGCGGCCAGGGAGGCCAGGGCTTCGGGCAGGGGCGGGGTGTCGGTGCGGAGCGCGGCGATGGCCCGGCGGGTCTCGGTGAGCCCGTCTTTCGCGATCTGTCGGGCGCCTCCGGCCCGTTCCGCCGCCTGCGCCACGTCAGCGGGGTCGGCGGCCAGCAGCGACTCGATCACCTCGAGCTGGATGACGAGCGCGCCGAGGGAGTGGGCCAGCACGTCGTGGATTTCCCGGGCGAGGCGGGCGCGCTCGGCCAGTGCCGCCGCGCGCTGGCGCTCCTCCTGCGCCTCCTGGGTCTCCGCGAGGAGACGGCGGGACTGCAGGTGCTGGACGCGGATGCTGCGGCGGGTCACCCCGCCCAGATAGGCGGCCAGCAGGACCGCGCTCCACACCTCCAGGACTTCGGTGTGCGCCGGCTGCGGGCCGAGGGCTGTACCCGCGGCCAGGGCGAGCGCACCGCAGGCCAGCACTCCGACACTGATCACCATCGGCAGGTCGGCGCCCGCCGCGATCACCGCCAGTACGACCAGCACGGCGATCGGCTCGGCGCCGGGTGCCGCGGCCAGCAGCACGCTGCCGGACAGCACGGCCGGCGCCAGCAGCACAGCTGCGGTGCGCCGGGGAACCAGTTCGAGGGCGAATGCCGCACGCGCGGCCAGCACGGACCACACCAGCCAGACCACGGCGAGCAGCACGAACCCGGCCAGGTGGGCCGCGCTCCACCGGAACCGGTGCTGCGCCACGAGCACGGCGACGACGGCGGCCAGCGCGACCGGTCGGAGCAGGACCATCGCCCATACCTCGGCGTGCGCTCCGGGCAGGTGCCGGGAGGCGGAGCCGGTCGAGGCCGGGCGGTTGCGTGCGGTGGGCTCGGGTCGGGAGTCAGACGGCATGTGGTCACGCTAAGCGGGCCGGTGCCTGCCGCGTCTCCACCTACGGGTGGACAACGGCGGAGGTCACCAGGTCAACCCTGCTCGCCCGGTCGGCTGAGGCTCGGGGCGGCCGGGCGGACACAGACTGATCAGCGTTCACCGGATCACCGGTGTGCCGACCCTCTCCTTCCTCCCTCGTTCCGTAAGGAGCCTCCGTGTCTGCTTTCGAACAGGCGCTGCTGGTCAACGCAGCCGTCCTGGCCACCACGCTGCTGGCCGACCTCGGCCTGAAGAAGGTCACCCGCAAGCGTCTGATCCGGCCGCTGATCATCGCCGCCGCCATCGTGCCGATCTTTGTGACCACACTGTTCACCACCGGCATCGGCCTGACCATCGAGGTGGTCGGCGCGGCAGCAGGCGTCCTGCTCGGTGTGGTGGCCGCCAGCCGGCTGACGATCACGCGGCAGACTCCCGACGGTGCCATGGCCACGATCGGCGGCTGGGACTACGCAGCCATCTGGATCGCCGTCTCCGCGGCACGGACGCTCTTCTCCTACGGCGCCTCCTACTGGTTCACCGAAAGCCTGGGTCGCTGGTTCGTCCAGCACGGCGCACTGCCCACCCAGGTCAACGCGATCGTCACCGACGGACTGGTGCTGATGGCCGTAGCCGCGGTGATCACCCGCACCGTCGCCCTGCGCGTCCGCACCCGCAACGCGCCGGCCACCGAACCCGTCATCTCTCATCCGCTCGGGGTCCCCCGCGGTTCGCGGTGAGCAAGGAGTCGGGCTCGATGGCCACCGCCCGTCAGAGATGCAGGAGCGATGAGCGGAGCGTCAACTCCCCCTGCGAAAAGCCTCGGTGCGGACACGCGTGGACGGTCCGGCATCGGGGACCGGGTGGCGCCGAACGTCAGCCGCGTCCTGAGAAGAAGTCTCAAGCAGCAGCTTTCGCCGCGAAGTTGCGGCGCGACAAGTACGAGGGCCGCTGGCTCGCGTTCGTAGCGGCGCTGGGCAGAAAGCGTGCCGCGAGTACCGTGTGCGATCGCATGAAGACGGTCACCAGCCTCTGAAGATGGTCACCAGCCTCTTTAGGACCGCGATCAAGTGGACTTTCCCTTGGACCGACGGATCGGCCTGTCCGGCAGTCATAAGCTGGCGGCCGTAACGGACGGGACCAGGGGCAGGGTGAAAGAGACCATGCGCGGCTTCACCGAGGCGAAGCTCAGGACGTTGGCCGGTGTCCGTTCCTTCGAGCGTGGGCGCGGGTACGTGGATGCGGTGTCCGGGGTCGAGGTCGGTGACGGATGGATCACCGCCAGCGTCCACGGCACGGAACGGTACGAGGTGGAGCTGACCCTGGACGGGCCCGGCGGGCTGTCCGGGGAGTGCGACTGCCCGTATGGCCTTGAGGGCAACTTCTGCAAGCACCTGGTCGCCCTCGGCCTGACGTTGCTCGCCCGGCCGGAGAGCCTGCCGCGGCAGCGGAAGGCGGCGCGGAACCGGGCAGCGGACCTCGACACATGGCTGTCCGCCCAGTCCAAGGAGGAGTTGCTCACGCTGCTGCGGGAACAGATCGGCGAGGACCGGCAGTTGCGGCGCCGCCTGGAGGTGCGGGCGGCGAGCGCCCGTGGGGACATCTCCTCGGTCCGGGCCCGTATCCGCGAACTGCTCGACATCGGCCCGTTCGCACAGTACGGGTACGTCGAGTATGCCGATGCCCGCGCCTACGCGGACCAGGCCGGGCAGGCGGTGGCCGCGATCGGCGCGCTCACCGGCTCCGGACGGGCAGCCGACGCGATCACCTTGGCCGGGGAGGCGATGAAGCTGCTGGCCCAGGCGGTGGAGAGCGTCGACGACTCCGACGGATGGCTCGGTCAGGTGGGCACCGGCCTCGCCGACGTCCATCTCGACGCGTGCCGCGCGGCGCGCCCCGACCCGGGGGAACTCGCGCGCTGGCTGGTCGGCCATGCGCTCGGCGAGTTGGACGACGGCATCACCGACATCGATCCGCTCGACTACGAGGACGTTCTCGGGGAGGAGGGGATGGCCGTCCTGCGGCGGCTGGCGGTCGAGGCGTGGCAGGACAACCGCCGCGGCTGGGCGGAGAAGTACCTGATGGAGCGCCTGGCCAAGGCGGGCGGTGATGTTGACGCGGTGATCGCCGTGCATGCTGCCGACCTCGCGTCGAACGGCCATACTCACCTGGTGATCGCCCGCGAGCTGGACACCGCCCGGCGCTCCGACGAGGCTCTGCGCTGGGCCGAACGCGGCGTCCGGGAGGCCCGGGACCTCGCCGCCGTCGACACCGCCCTCGTCGACTACCTCTGCGACCGCTATGCGCAGGCGGACCGGCTCGCCGACGCCGTCGCCCTGCGCCGCGACCACTTCGGCGCCCGCCGCACGCTGCTCGCATACCAGCAGCTGCGTGCCGCCGCCCGGGCCGCGGACCGCTGGCCGGCCGAGCGCGAGGGCGCGCTGGCCGTGCTGCGGGCCGACGCGGGGCGGCGGCAAGGGGGCTGGTACGGCGGTCCCGTCCTGGTCGACGCCCTGCTCGACGACAAGGACGTCGACGCCGCCTGGCAGGCTGCCACCGATTCCGGTGCCGATGACCGGCAGTGGCTCACCCTCGCCGACCAGGCCCGCGCCACCCGCCCCGCCGACGCGCTCGGCGTCTACCTGCGCCTGGTGGAGCCGCTGACCGAGCAGACCGGCAACGCGGTCTACGAGCAACTCGTCAGCCTGCTGCTGAGCATCCGGGACAGCCACCGCCGCCTGGGGTCGGCCGAGGAGTTCACCGAGTACGTCACCGCCCTGCGCACCGCCCAGAAGCGGAAGCGGAACCTGATGCGCTTGATGGACGAGCACCGTCTGTGAGCCGGGCGACGCCTCGCAGGTCACCCCGCGCCGCACGTCCCCGTTGCTGTGCCGGTTGCCGGTTGCCGGTTGCCGGTTGCCGGATCGGTCCGGGACGCTCTGACGGTTCGTCGCCTGCCGCTGCCTGAGCGCATGTCATGAGGTGCGTAGCTCTGGACAGTCGCCCCGACTTCGGGTCTTCGCCGCCTCCGGTGGCATGTCCGGCAACCGCACCGTCTGCGGCTCCGCAAACCTCCCATTCGGCCGGTGATGCCCATCTCGCATTCTGGGACGAACCCTTGATGCACCACCCGCAGCCTGCATTAATACCGGTAAGGATCTTGCTGTTCGGGGGCCGGGCGCAACCGCCGGCGCATGATGTCCTGGTCATGGCTCACCTCGCTGCCACGACGTTCCTGCCGTGACGTCGCTGCCGCCAAGGGAGTGCCGCGCGCCCCTGCAGTGAACGCCGGTTCAGCAGGCGCGCGGGGGCGTGGGGCCGCGCCGGTGAGAAGTGCTCATAAGGGGGAGTTTCCGTGGCCGCATCGACGAGCAGCCTCTTGGAGTGCCGGTTACTGGGGCCGCTGGATAGCGAAGTGGGCGGCCGGCGGCTTCAGATGACGGCCCCGCGACTGCAGTCCGTACTGGGTACGCTGCTGTTGCGCGCGGGCGAGACGGTTCCGGTCCAGCGTCTGGTGGACTGTATATGGGAGGACCGGCCACCCGCCGACCCCAGCAACCAGGTCGCCGTGTGCGTCTCCCTCCTGCGGCGCAAGCTGGCACAGGCCGGCGCCGCGCGCGACCTGATCGTGACCGAGGCGCCGGGGTACCGCCTGCGGACCCACGCCGTCCGGCTCGACACGCGCCGGGTGACGCAGCTCGGGAAGGAGGCCGCCGAGCGTCGCGCCGCCGGCGAGAACGAAGCGGCGGTCGGACTTCTCGGGGAGGCCCTTTCGCTGTGGCGAGGCCCGCTGCTCGCGGGCATCTCACGCCAGTTGTGGCAATCGGATGTCCGCGCGTGGGAAGAGAAGCGGGTGGCGCTGCGGGACATGCGTACCCGGATCCAGCTGGAACTGGGGCAGTACGAGCACCTCATCTCCGAACTGTCCGGCTTCGTTCAGGAACACCCCCTGTTCGAACGCCCCCGGGCCCAGCTGATGACCGCGCTCTACCACTCCGGGCGGCAGGCCGACGCGCTGCGCGTCTTCCGGGAGACCCGCGACCTGCTGAAGGGCGAACTCGCGGTGGCTCCAGGAGCCGAACTCCGGCAGCTGCACCGTGACATCCTGCACGGCGCCCTCCCGCCGGTGCGCCCGAACGCCGCCCGGCAGGAGGGCGCGGCGACGCCGCAGCGGTCCGCCGCGCCCACGCCCTTCCCCGTGTCCGGTCCGGCCGTCCCGGGCGCTCCGGGCGTTCGGACCGCTCCGCGCGCCGCGGCCGCCCCGGCACGCGCCGCGGAAGCTTCCACCGCGCCGACCGCCGTCACGCCGCCGGCCAGCCCCTGCCTACTCCCCGGCGACACCGGGGAGTTCGTCGGAAGGGAAGCCGAAATCGCTGCCATTCAGCGCAGCCTGGCGCCGGGTACCGGCCCGGTGCCGGTCGTCGGCGTGGTGGGCGCCGGAGGGACCGGCAAGTCGACGCTGGCCGTCCACGTGGCGCACCGGCTGCGCCCGGCCTTCACCAGCGGCCAGCTCTACATCGATCTGCGGGGAACGGCCGCCCGCCCCGTACCGCCCGGGGAGGCGCTGGCGCGGCTGCTGCGCGAACTGGGCCTGCCCGCCTCGTCGATCCCCGACGGGGTGGAGCAGCGCGCCGAGCGCTACCGCGCGTTACTGGCGGACCGCCGCGTACTGGTCGTTCTCGACGACGTCGCGGGCACCGAGCAGATCCGTCCGCTGCTCCCCGGGACGGGCAGCTGCGGGGTGCTGATCACCAGCCGCGCCAGGGTCGGCGTGGTGCCCACGGCGAACGTCGTCGAACTCGGCATGTTCTCCGAGGGGCAGGCGGTCGAACTGCTCACGCGCCTTGCGGGCGCCGGACGCACGGGGGCCGAGCCGGAGGCCGCGAAGGAGTTGGTCGGGCGCTGCGGCCGACTGCCGCTGGCGGTCGGCATCGTCGGTGCCAAGCTCGCGGCCAAGCCGCACTGGTCGCTGGCCCGGGCGGTGGCGCGGCTGGCCGACGAGCGGCGGCGGCTGGACGAACTGTCCCACGACAAGCTCGCCGTCCGCGCCAGCTTCAGGCCGTCGTACGAGGGCGTCGGCCCCGCCGCCCGGCTGCTGCTGCGCGAGCTGGCCCTGCTGGCCCTGTCCGAATCCGCGGAGTGGGTGGCCGCACCCATCCTCGGCCTGCCCTCCGCCAGGACGGAGAACCTGCTGGAGGAGCTGGTGGACGCCCGGCTCATCGAGCTGATGGACACCGATCGGTTCGGTCAACTCCGTTACCGTATGCATGATTTGGTCCGCCTGTACGCAGTGGAGCAGGGCCGGGTGGAGGGGTCCGGGGCCGGGTCCGGAGCCGGAGCCGCGGGGGTTGCCATGGGCGCCCTGGCGTCCGCCCCCGGCGCACTCCACAGTGCGGGCCACCCCGCGGCCGGGCGCCGAGCGGTCGCAGCCGCCGTCGCCCGCGCGCCCCTGACGTCTGCCGTGCGCGCATATCACGCGGCGTGCCGTGGCGAGTTCACCGCCGCCCGCGGTGGCGCCGGCCTGTCGCGCGGTACCGGGCCGGCCGCGATGGCGAACGGCGCACCGTCGCTGCGCCGCTACGAGACGGAGCGCGTGAGGCCGACCGCTCGGTCCGTACCGCCCGCCGAGTCCGGCGTGGATCTCTACCCCCTGGAGCCGGCCGCCGCCTGCCCGTGCCTGGTCGGCGTGCGCGGCCACCCCGACCACGGTGACTGAGGGCCGGCCGGTGCAAGTGTTCCGGCGGCGTTCCGCACACCGCATGCGTGCGGCCGCGGCATGCCCGTTCCGCGATGACATCGGCGTAACAGGGTTTTGAAATGGGCTTCATCTAGCCTTTCGAACGACTAGCCGCCGTTGATTACGGAAATTCAGGTAGAGGGGCCCAGACATGCTGATGGAGCGAGACGCATTCCGCGAAGAGCTTGAGCGTACCCTGCACAAGAAGCTCACGCTCTCCCACCCCATGTTCGACATTCTCTTCGACCCGGAGAATCCGGACCGGCACACGCTGCAGAAGGTGGCGCTGCAGGGCTACCAGCTGACGAAGCACTTCCTGGACTACATAGAGACGCTTTTCTACTACTGCCCGAAGGGGGACGGAAAGCACAAGCGCCGGCTCCTCTTCAACCTCTACGAGGAGGAGACCGGGCGTATCTCCAAGACCAAGAACCACGTGCAGCTGATGGAGGACTTCCTGCGTGCCATCGGCATCGACGACGCCACGCGGGACGCGGAGACGGCACTGCCGGCCACCCAGGAACTCATCGACTACCGCATGACCGCCGTGAAGAACCCCGAGACCTACCACATCGGCGCGGCGGCGGTGATGATCGCGAGCGAGGGCCAGAACCTGGAGACCCGCGGCGCGGACGCCCGCGATGTCCTCTTCAAGCGGGTCTACGGCCTCAACGACGACGACCTGCTGTTCTTCTCGGTGCACCAGGAGGAGGACGTCCACCACGTCCGGCACGGCCTGGATCTGGTCGCGGACATCTGCACCACCGAAGAGCAGCAGTCCGAGGCGCTCTACGCGGTCGGACACACCTGCGACCTCTTCTACAACATGTACGAGGGTATCCACCAGGAGTACAAGGCCGGCCGGCTCTGAGGCCCGCCCGCCCGGTCCGGGGAAACGGGGCCCGTGCGGTGCCCCGTTGCCCTGCCCTGTTCCGTGGCGATTCCCCGCACCGTGTTTCGACGTGCCATGTTTCTCCGCGCCGCGGGACGCCCATGGAACAACCACTGAATTATCTCCTGAGGCGACCTGACGAGGTGGCCCGCTGCAACCTGCTGACATTCGCGTCGATTCCCTGCGCGCCGGGGTGAGTGGCGCACACCGGCGCCGCTGTCCGGTATCCGGCGCAGCTGGACGGATCAAGGAGCGCAATTCACCGTGACCCAGCCCCTCACATCCGACTCCTTCGCCACCCGCGCCATACGGGCGGGCCAGTACCAGGACCTCTCGGACTCCCACAGCGAGGGCCTGGCCCTCACCGCGAGCTATGTCTTCGACGATGCCGAGGACGCCGCGGAGAAGTTCGCCGGGCGGCGTCCCGGAAACGTGTATGTGCGCTTCAGCAACCCCACCGTGGCCGCCTTCGAACAGCGCATGGCGGCGCTGGAGCAGGCGGAGTCCGCCGTCGCCGTGGCGTCCGGCATGGCCGCGTATCTGGGAATCGCCCTCGGCCTGCTGAAGGCCGGTGACCATGTGGTGCTGGCCGACGGGATGTTCGGCACCACCACACGGCTCTTCCAGACGTATCTGAAGAAGTTCCAGGTGGCCTCCAGCATCGCCGACGTGCGGGACGTAGGGGAGTGGCGCCGCCAGGTCCGGCCGAACACCGTGATGTTCGTCCTGGAGACCCCGACCAACCCCCTGATGCACGTGGCGGATCTGCGCGGGCTGTCCGCCCTCGCCGCCGAGCACGGAATTCTGACGGTGGTGGACAACACCCTGTGCACGCCCGCTCTGCAGAATCCCGTTCCGCTCGGCGCCGACCTCGTCGTCCACTCGGCGGCCAAGTACATCGACGGACAGGGCAGGTGCGGGGGCGGCGTCGTGGTGGGCCGCGACGACCTCGTCCAGGAGATCGTCGGCGTGCTCCGTACCGCGGGCCCCGGCCTGAGCCCGTTCAACGCCTGGGTTTTCCTGAAGAGTCTGGAGACCCTGGAGATCCGTATGCGGGAGCACTCCCGCAACGGCCGGATCCTGGCGGAGTGGCTGGAACGGCATCCGGCCGTGGAGCAGGTCTTCTTCACCGGTCTGCGGTCGCACCCGCAACGCGAGCTGATCGACAGTCAGCAGTCCGGTCCGGGCGGCCTGTTGAGCTTCACGATCCGTGGCGACCAGGAAGCCGCCTGGCGGGTCGCCGACAACCTCTCACTGATCTCCCTGACGACCAACATCGGCGACACGAAGTCCATGGTCACGCATCCCGCGTCGACCACCCACGGCCGGCTGTCCCCCGAGGCCCGGAAGCGCTGCGGAATCACCGGGAACATGCTGCGGATCTCCATCGGCCTGGAGCACGTCGACGACCTCGTCACGGACCTGGACAAGGCGCTCGACAACGTGACCATTTCGCCCGAGTGAACGGATACGGTATGCCGCACACCCGCCACGGCGCCGAACGAGGAGCGCTGCGGATCGGGTTGGTCGACCTCATGTCGGCCGTCCCGAACAGACCGGCACAGAAGATGTTCCGCTCCGCAGTCGAGTCCGCGGCCGCAGAAGCCGGACTGCCCGTCGCCTTCGACTACCACGCCGTCGACCCGTTCTGCTCGCCCGAGCACTGCGGCATCGACTGGCGGCTACTCGTCGCGGCGGACGCCCTGATCGTCACCGGAAGCGAACCGACCCGGCTGGACATCGAGTCGGAGCCGGCGCTGGCCGTGGTGCGCCGCATCATCGAGGAGACCGCGGACCGGGTGCCGTCCACCCTCTTCTCGTGCCAGTCGGCCCACGCCGCGCTGTACGTGCGGTACGGACTGCGGCGCCGACGGCTGCCCGACAAGTACACGGGTGTGGCCGAACACCGCGTGAGCGTACCGGGCCACCCGCTCACCGCCGGACTGCCGGACAGCGTGCCCGTACCGCACTCCCGCTGGAACAACGTGCCGACGGCGGAACTCCACCGGGCGGGGGTCGTCCCCCTCCTGGAGGCCGACGGCGGCGACTGGCATCTCGCGGCGAGCGCCGACGGACTGCGTCAGCTCTTCTGCCAGGGGCACCCCGAATACCGCCGGGACACCCTGCTGCGCGAATACCAGCGCGACCTGCGACGGCACCTGGCCGGGGAGACCGACGACTTCCCGGAACTTCCGGAACCCTATCTGGACGGGGCGGCGAGGGAACTGGTCCTCCGCTACGCCGAGAAGTTGCGGGAGCAGCGGGACGCCGCCCTGCTGTCGAGTTTCCCGGCCGAGTCGGCGGCGGCGGGAATCCTGGCCGACTGGCAGCCGGACACCCGCGGCTTCTTCGGGAACTGGCTGCGCGCCGTCGCACGGTCCTCGGCACGGCCGACGACGTGAACACGGCACGCACAACGCCGTGAACAGGGCACCCGCAACGCCGTGCACACGGCACGTGCCGCACACCTCCACGAGAAGAAACCCGGGTAAGTGAACGCGATGACCACTGAACTGCGCTGGCACTGGGCCGCCGATCTGCACGACTACTCCAAGGACGTGGCCGGAATGCTGGCCGCGAGCGTCGCCGACGAAGGCATCCTCGGATACGCGGCCCAGCCGACCGAGGACCAACTCACCGGCTTCGTCGACGGGCTGAACGAACTGCGGGCGAAGGGAACGGGCCATGTCCTGGTCGGCGAGGACGCCGAAGGTACCGTGGCCATGTGTGTGATGAAGACCCGGTCGATGCCCAACTCCCGCCACATAGCGGAGGTTGAGAAGGCGTACCTCTCGCCACGGGTACGCGGCACCACCGCGGTCTACCAGCTGGCCCGGCACGTCTGCCGGAAGGCGACGGAACTCGGTACCGAACTGCTGCTCATCGACGTCCGGGAGGGTTCCAAGGCCCACAGGGTGTGGACCCGCCTCGGATTCACCACGTACGGAGTCCTGGACGACTACGTCCGCGTCGACGGGCAGCGGTACCGCGGGCACTACATGCGGCACCAGGTGGCGGATCTGGCCGCCACGGTCACCGGCCGACTCGCGGAGCCGGGCGAGCGCGCGGAGCCGACGCCGGGAACCTGAGCCCCGAGCGCCGGGGCGGATCGGTCCGAACCGCTCCGGGCCGCTCCGCGCCGAACGACAACCAAGGCAAGGCAAGCGACAGAGGAAGACATGCCGACCAACGAGACAGAGCCCGACACGCAGGTGCGGACCGGCCCGGACTCCCCGCCGACGGCGAAAGGGGCACGCACAAAATCCGTCGTCGTGGCGGCAGTTGCCCTGGGTTTCGTCATCGCCCTGATGTCGTCGGCCATCAAGAACACGGTCAGCGTGTTCTACGTGTCGATGTCGCAGGACTTCTCGGTCAGCCGTGGCACCTTCGCCATCGCCCCGTCGGTGTTCATGCTGACCTACGCGATAGCCTCCCCCGCCCTGGGTTTCGCCGCCGACCGGATGGGCGCCCGCCGCTCACTGGCCGGCGGGCTGGTACTGGGCGGCGCGATGTTCCTGGCCGGCGGGGTCGTCAGCTCCTTCGCGCTGTTCTCGGTGGTGTACGGAGTAGGGCTGGCCATCGCGTACACCGCGGTCTCCTACGTTCCGCTGGGCGTGCTGGTCGACGAGCTGTTCCCGCCGCACCGCCGCGGCCTGACCTACGCCATCCTCATGAACGGCACGGCCGTCGGCTTCATCGCGCTGGTCCCCCTGTGGATCTACGTCGAGCACAGCACCTCCTGGCGCACGGTGTTCATCGTTCTGGGCGTCGTCATGGTCGCCCTCATGCTGCTGTCCCTCCTGCTCCTGCCGGGAGAGAAAAGGGCGCCGGAAGAGACGGCGCGGGCAGCGGAACAGGCAGGGCGGGCAACGGGGGAGGGGCAGACGACCGGCGGGGCCGGCGCCCCGGCCCGGGGCGGTATGTTCGGCGCCGTACTGCGCTCCCCGGTGTTCTGGACCGTCAGCCTCGCCTTCGTCGGCTGCGGCGTGACCATGTCCTTCGTCGACGTACACCTGGTGGCGAGCCTCGACAGCCACGGTCTGGGCGGCGGCACCGCGAGCACCACCATGGCGATCCTGGGCGCCGCGGAGATCGTCGGTTCGCTCATCGCCGGGTATCTGTGCGACCGCGGCCACGGCCTGAAGGTGCTGGCGGGCTGCTATCTGATCCGGGCCCTGTCACTGGTGGTGATGGCGGTGGCCCCCACCGTCCTGACCGCCTGGGTGTTCGGTCTGCTCTTCGGCATCAGCTACATGGGCACGGTGGTGGCGGGATCGATGTACCTGCTCAACTCGCTGGACCCGCGCGCCAAGGGCCTCGCCCTGGGAATGATGTGGTGTCTCCACCAGATCGGCGCCTTCGTGGCCAGCGAGGCCGGCGGCCTCAGCTTCGACGCCCTGCACTCCTACGACCCCGTCGTCATCGGAGCGGCCGCCTGCGCCGGCCTCTCCTTCCTGATCGTCGTCACCGCCCTGCCCAAGGCTCTGCGAAAGGCGAACCCCACCCATGCCTGACGCCCCGCGCACCGACCTGCTCGACCGCGCCGCACGGCAGCTCCCCCAACTCGTCCGCTGGCGCCGCGACCTGCACGCCCACCCGGAGACGGGAGTCGACAACCCGCGCACCCAGCAGGCCGTCCTCCAGGCCCTCGAAGGGCTGGATCTGGAACTCACCCGGGGCCGCACCTGCAGCTCCGTGACCGCGACCCTGCGCGGCGGCCGCCCCGGCCCCACCGTGCTGCTGCGGGCCGACACCGACGCGCTGCCCATGGCGGAGGACACCGGCCTGGAGTTCGCCAGCGAGAACCCCGGTGCCGCCCACGCCTGCGGCCACGACGTGCACACCGCGATGCTGCTGGGCGCCGCCACCCTCCTGGCCACCGACCTGCGCGAGGAGGTCGCCGGCACCGTGAAGTTCGTCTTCCAGCCCGGCGAGGAGGGCTGCGGAGGCGCGGAACGGATGCTGGAGGACGGCCTCCTGGACGAACCGGTGGACGCGGCATTCGCCCTGCACGTCAACCCCAACCTCCCCTCCGGCGTCATCGCCACCAAGCCCGGCCCTTTCTTCGCCTCCTGCGACGAGTTCGAGATCACCCTCACCGGCCGGGGCGGCCACGCGTCCATGCCGCACACCTGCAACGACCCCGTCCCGGCCCTGCTGGCCCTGGGCACGAGCCTGCTGACCACGGTCTCCAGGAACTTCGACCCGGCCGACCCGGTCCTGGTGGGCCTCGGCTCGGTGACGGCCGGCACCACCTCCAGCGTCACCCCGGAATCCGGCTGCCTCAAGGGCACACTGCGCGCCTACACCTCCGCTTCACGGGCCCAGGCATGGGCCCGCATCACCCGGCTCGCCGAATCCACCGCCGAGGGCCACGGCCTCACCTGCCGCATCACCCACCGCTACGGCTGCGCCCCCACCGTCAACACCCCGGAAGAGGCCCACCGGATCCTCCACCTGGCCGCCGAACTACTCGGCCCGGAACGCTCCGTCGAACTGGCCTCTCCCGTCATGGCCGCCGAGGACTTCGGCTACGTCCTGGAACGCGCCCCCGGCGCACTCGTCCTCCTGGGCGCCTGCCCACCCGGTACTCCCCCCGGCGAAGCCGCCCCCTGCCACTCCAACCGGATGACCCTCGACGAACAGGCCATGATCACCGGCACCGCCCTCCACCTGGCCATCGCCCTGACCCCGCACCACCCCACCCCCTGACCCCACCCCCTGACCCCGCCCCGGCCACCCGGCTCCGGAGCCCGGACCGCTCCCGGGCTTCCTTGTGCAGGTCGGACGGGTGCCCGAGGGGCGGTCGCCCTGTGCCGAGCCGGTGGGCGCGGGCGCGGCGGGCGTTGCCGGGGCCGCGCCGGAGGGGAGGGTTTCCGGGCCGGTGGATGGGCTGCTGGAGGGGCTGAGCTGGGGGTAATTACTTTGAGCGAATCTCTGCCGTGAGCTTGCGATCGGCAACGCGCGGTTGTCACGCTGTTGCTGACTGTCAAGCTGTTGGGAGGGGCCTGTGCCTTTCGGTGAGCAGCCCGCGTACCTCCGCGTCGCCGGTGACCTGCGTCAGAAGATCGTCGACGGGGTGCTGGCCCCGCACACCCGTCTCCCTTCCCAGGCCCGTATCCGAGAGCAGTACGGCGTCTCGGACACCGTCGCGCTGGAGGCGCGCAAGGTCCTGATGGCCGAGGGCCTGGTGGAGGGCCGCTCGGGGTCGGGGACGTATGTCCGCGAGCAGCCCGTGCCGCGCCGTATCGCCCGCGCCGGCTATCACTCCGGGGGCTGCACGCCGTTCCGGCAGGAGCAGACGGACGAGCGGGTGCGCGGCACCTGGGAGTCCAACAGCGAGCAGGAGGCGGCCAGTTCGGTGGTGGCGGCGCGGCTGCGGATCCCGGTGGGGGCCAGGGTGATGCGGACGCGCTATGTGTTCCGCGCGGAGGGTGAGCCGTCGATGCTCTCCACCTCCTGGGAGCCGCTGGCCGTCACCGGGCGGACACCGGTGATGCTGCCGGAGGAGGGCCCGCTGGCCGGGCGCGGGGTGGTCGAGCGGATGGCCGCGATCGACGTGGTGGTGGACAACGTCATCGAGGAGGTCGGGGCGCGGCCGGGTTTGGCGGAGGAGGCGATGGCGCTGGGCGGCGTGCCGGGGCACGCGGTGCTGGTGATCTCGCGGACGTATTTCGCGGGCGGCCGGCCGGTCGAGACCGCCGACGTGATCACGCTCGCGGCCCGCCATCGCGTGGCGTACCACCTGCCGGTGAAGTAGCGGGCGCGGGCGTGGTAGCGGACCGGGCACGCAGGGTGTCCGGTCGCCGGTGCGGTGTGCCGGACGGTTCGCGGGGCCCGCCGCGGACCCCCGGTGGACTCCTGGTGGACTCCCCGTGTTTGCCAAGTAGACGCCCAGTACGGGAATCGCAGGTCCGCTGACCGCGATTTTCAGCCGAGTTTGGTGTCCCTTTTGCGGTCATTTGGACCCCAGTGTCGTCCGTTTACCGGTGTTGGAAACCTCACAGAGGCTCAACTGGGCGGGATTTTTTGCTCGGTGTGGGAACCGGATCTACGGATTCGCTCATACGATGGCGAAGTTTGTGCACGGCACGGGGGAAGACCAGGAGACCAGCACGTGAGCACGACGAAGACAGCGAGTGCGGAGCAGGGCTCGCACTCGAACTACCGTCGGTCCCTCGGGACCATTGCCCTGACCGCCACTGGTCTCGGGTCCATCATCGGTTCCGGTTGGCTCTTCGGAGCCGCGCGGGCCTCGGCCATCGCCGGACCGGCCGCCATCCTGGCCTGGGTCATCGGCGCCGTCGTCGCGCTCACCATCGCGCTCACGTACACCGAACTCGGCTCGATGTTCCCGAAGGCCGGCGGCATGGTCCGCTACGGCCAGTACTCGCACGGCTCGCTGGCCGGGTACCTCGCGGCCTGGGCGAACTGGATCGCCATCGTCTCGGTGATCCCGGGTGAGGCCACCGCCTCCGTCCAGTACATGAGCAGCTGGAAGTTCGGCTGGGCGCAGGCGCTGTACGACGGCAAGGAGCTGACCGGCACCGGCGTCGGGCTGGCCAGCATCCTGCTGATCTTCTACTTCTTCCTCAACTGGTTCGCGATCACGCTGTTCGCCAAGACCAACACCGCGATCACGGTCTTCAAGGTCGTCGTCCCGGTACTGACCGCGAGCGCGCTGATGATGGCGCACTTCGACACCAGCAACATCACCCACCACGGCGGGTTCACCCCCAACGGCTGGAGCTCGGTCTTCACCGCGGTCGCCGTCTCCGGCATCGTCTGGGCGTACAACGGCTTCCAGTCCCCGCTGAACATGGCCGGGGAGGCCCGCAACCCGGGCAAGTCGCTGCCCAAGGCCGTGATCTCGTCGATCCTGATCGCCCTGGTCATCTACGTGGCCCTCCAGATCGCGTTCCTGATGGGCGTGCCCGGCGACAAGCTCGCCGCCCACGGATGGGCGGGCCTCGGCTTCAACTCCCCGCTCGCCGACCTCGCGGTGGCCTGGGGTCTGAACTGGCTCGCGATGCTGCTGTACGCGGACGCGTTCATCTCGCCGTCCGGCACGGGCATGATCTACGCCGCCACCACCTCGCGCATGATCCACGGTGTGCAGGAGAACGGCCATCTGCCCGGCGTCTTCGGCAAGGTGGACAAGAAGACCGGTGTGCCGCGGCCGGCGCTGCTGCTCAACCTCGCGATCGCCTTCCTGTTCCTCGCGGTGTTCCGCGGCTGGGGCTCGCTCGCCGAGATCGTCTCGGTCGCCACGGTCATCTCGTACATCACCGGACCGGTCGCGGTGATGTCGCTGCGCCGGATCTCGCCGGACCTCAAGCGCCCGGTGCGGCTGCGGATCATGCCGGTGATCGCGCCGGTCGCGATGATCTTCGGTTCGCTGGTGCTGTACTGGGGCCGCTGGCCGCTCACCGGCAAGGTCATCCTGATCATGGCCGTCGGTCTGCCGGTCTGGGCCTGGTACGAGATCGGCAAGCCGCTGACCCAGGGCCGCAAGCCGTGGGCCGAGCTGATGCCGCACCTCAAGGCGGGCGCCTGGATGGTGGCGTACCTGCTCGTCATGGCCGCCATCTCGTACATGGGCGGCAAGGAGTTCGGCGGTAAGGGCTATCTGCCGGTCGGCTGGGACGTGGTCCTGGTCGCGCTGGTCGCCCTGGCCTTCTACTTCTGGGGCGTGCACAGCGCCTGGCGCAACCCCTCGCTGGTGCAGGCCGAGGCCGAGATGAACGCGGCCGAGACCGTCGGCACCGAGGAGGCGAAGGCCCCGGCCGGGGCCTGACCCTGTTCTTCCCTGCCCGGTAAACGGGCAGAACCGGCCACTCGCAGGCCGCTCTTGGCGATCCAGGGCCTGCGGGTGGCCGGTTCGGTATCTCTTTGTGTAAATCCATATCCGGTGAGTAAAGGTCGGGCGTAGGCTCGGGCATATGCGGATTGCGATTTCGGCATCAGCGCAGGAGGGGCGCGTCATGGCGCGCTGCCGGGCGGACGGAGGGGCGCAGTGACTGACCATGGGGCCGTGCTGCCCTGGCTCGTCATCCGCCAGGACGAAGGCGGCAACCGCTATCGCGTCGGCCGCTATGCCACCCGAGCGGAGGCGGAGCGGGTGGCGGACCGCCTCGACACCCGCGGCAGCCGCCAGCTCTACGTGGTCGAGCGGGTGGGGCGCGGGACGGTGTGAGGGGGACGGGGCGGGAAGCGGGACGCGAGCGGGGGACGTAGGCTGCCGCGCATGACGACCGTGCGCGTAGTGGTCGGCGGAGCGGTGTGCGCGCGAGGGCGGCTGCTGGCCGCCCGGCGCAGCGCGCCGCCCGCGCTGGCCGGCCGCTGGGAGCTGCCAGGCGGCAAGGTGGAGGACGGCGAGTCACCCGAGCAGGCGCTGGTGCGGGAGCTGCGCGAGGAGCTGGGTGTGGAGGCCGCGGCCGAGGAGCGGATCCCGGGCGAGTGGGTGCTGCGGCCCGGCTATGTGCTCCAGGTGTGGACGGCCCGGCTGGTGTCCGGTCAGCCGCGTCCGCTGGAGGATCATGACGAGCTGCGCTGGCTGCTGCCCGGTGAGGAGCGGCAGGTCGACTGGCTGGACCAGGACCGCCCGGCCGTCGCCGAGGCGATGCGGCGGCTGGCGGCGCGGGCCGCGACGGGGATTCCCGGCGCGCGGCTTTAGGGGGCCGGGGTTTGCGGCTGCCGCGGCACGCCGGCCCGCCGGCGCCCTCGGTACGCTCGCGCGCGGACACCGCCTGCGATGGCTCGGGTATCCGCCCGCTCGCCGGGTGCGCGCCACGGTGCCGTTTCACCGCAGGATGTTCCATTTATGCAACAGTGCGCGATTGCGGGCGATATTTGGGGTTCGATATCGGGTATGTCCTGATTGACCCCTTTCGGTGCGCGTGATGCGCCAGGGGAACCCTCGGTCTGGGAAGTGATCGGCGTGAGCGACGGCGCAGCGGCAGAGGTCCCGGAGCCCGTCTCCGTCGATGGCCGCAAGCGCGGCAGGGTTTCCGGCGCACCGAGCGCGGAATGGAGCTTCCCGGCCGACCCCGGCGCGGTCCGCACCGCGCGCACCATGGTCCGTCAGGTGCTCGACGACTGGGGGCTGAACGGCGCCGCCGATGTCGCGGTGCTGCTGGTCAGCGAACTCGTCACCAACTCCCTGCGCTACGCCAGCGGGCCCATCGGCGTGCGGATGGTGCTGCTCGGCGCCGGGGGGCTGCTCGTCGAGGTCTCCGATCCGCTGCCCGATCCGCCGCGGGAGCGCACCACCACCCCGGATGACGAGGGGGGGCGCGGTCTCCAGCTGGTGGCGTGCAGTGCGCGGCGCTGGGGGACCCGGCGGGGAAAGACCGGTAAGACAGTGTGGTTCGAGCTGTCGGTGGCTGGTTAGGAGTCAGGAGGGGGCCTGATCGTTGCCATTTCATCGACATTTTGTGGATGGGCTGCGATCGAGACTGTGCTGTGATCGTGAAGACCGTGTTCCGGATAGTCGAGGTGCTGGAATACTCGGCAGGTCCGGTCCGGGCACGATGAGCTGGAGGGGACGGGGCTCGTGAGTGAGAAGTCTTCTGGCGGGGCGGAACCCGCGCAGACCGATGGTCGGGGCGGTGCGGACGTCCCGGGTGACCCAGGCGGCCGTCGCCGTGCGCGGGAGCCGCAGGGCCCGCCCGTGTGGCAGAGCAGCCGGCCCGGATCGATCTACGACTACATCAGAGTCGCCTCCTTCTCACTGGGCCCCGACGGGCGCATCGACCAGTGGAGCGAGCGGGCCGCGCAGATGCTGGGCATCCCCGCCCGGTACGCCATCGGCAAGGACCCCGTAGCGGCTTTCGTACCCGGCGAGTTGCGGGAGACCGGGCGCCGGAAGGTGGCCGAGATCCTCGACGGGCGGGAGTGGACCGGCCTGGTCCCCTACCGCCGGGACGCCGACGGCGACGGGGACGCCGACGGGCTCGCCGAGATCTATGTGATGCCCGCCGAGAACGAGCACGGGGAGCGTGGCGCGGTCTGCCTGGTCGTCGACGTACGGGCGCTGCGCGGCATCGAGACCGACCTGGCCGCCGCGCAGGCGGTGTTCGGCCAATCCCCCATGGGCTTCACCCTGTTCGGCACGGACCTGAAGCTGCTGCGGGTCAACGAGCGCTTCGCCACCGTCTTCGGCGGCCCGGCCGCCAAGTACCGCGGCTGCACCCCGCACGACTTCCTGCCGCGCCCCGAGGCCGAGCGGATGACCGCGGCGCTGCGCCGCGTCCTTGCGACCGGGGAGCCGGTCACCGAGATGCAACTGGTGGGCGTGGTGCCCGGAGAGCCGGGAGAGGACGCCCGCCGCCGTTGGTCGGTGTCGCTCTACCGGCTGCACGGCGCCAGCGGCCGCCCCATCGGCGTCGCCGGGCTCGCCTCCGACGTCACCGGCCGCCGCCGCGCCGAACGCGAGGCCGCCAACGCGCGCCGCAACCTCGCCCTGCTCAACGAAGCCGGCGCCCGGATAGGCAACTCGCTCGACCTGGAGACCACCGCCCGCACCCTGCTGGACGTCGCCGTACCGCAGTTCTGCGATCTGGCGTCGGTGGACCTCTACCAGGGGCTGCTGGCCGGCGACGAGGCGCCGCCAGGGATGAGCGACGGCAGCGCGGAGTTGCGCCGGGTCGCCTTCGCCAGCGCGGTGTCCGACGCCCCGCTCGCCTCCACCACCTGCTGCGTCCCCGAGGACGGGCCCGGACCGGTCGCCGTCGGCGCGGTCCACCGCTACCCCTTCAACTCGCCCTGCGCGGGCGCCCTGCGGACCGCCCAGGCGCAGATCATCCCCGGCCGGGAGAGCGACGACGGCCCGGAGCTCGGCGCGGTGGTGCACTCCACCCTCGCCGTCCCGATGGTCGCCCGGGACACCATCGTCGGGCTGGTGCAGTTCTCCCGTACGAAGGGCAGCGAGCCGTTCGGCGAGCGCGACACCGCGCTGGCCGTCGAACTGGCCGCGCGCGCCGCGGTCTGCATCGACAACGCCCGCCTCTACCGCCGCGAACACGAGCGCGCGCTGATCCTCCAGCGCAGCCTGCTGCCGCCCGGCGACCCGGAGGCGGCCGGCCTCGACATCGCCTGCCGCTACCTCCCCGGCACCACCGCCACCGAGGTCGGCGGCGACTGGTTCGACGTCATCGAACTCCCCGGCCACCGCACGGCGCTGGTCGTCGGCGACGTGATGGGGCGGGGGCTGCGCGCCGCCGTCGCGATGGGCGAACTCCGCACGGCCGTCCGGACGCTGGCGCTGCTGGACCTGGAGCCGGCCGAGGTGCTGGGGGCGCTGGACGAGATCGCCCGGGGGCTCGGCGGCAGCGGCGACGGGCGGTCCGCGGCGGCGGCCCGCGGCCGCTCGGGCGCCGCGCCCGGCGGGAGCGGGCCCGGCCGCCCGGCCGCCACCGCCGACCTCTCCGAGGTCTACCTCGCCACCTGCGTCTACGCCGTCTACGACCCGATCACCCGGACCTGCACCTTCGCCAACGCCGGGCATCTGCCGCCCGTACTGGTCGAGGAGGGCGAGGACGCGCTGCTGCTCGACGTACCGCCGGGGATGCCCCTCGGGGTCGGCGGCGAGCCGTTCGAGGAGATCGAGGTCGAAGTCCCCGACGGCGCGCTGCTGGCGCTGTACACGGACGGCCTGGTGGAGTCCCGGGACCACCCGCTGGACGAGGGGCTGCAGGCGTTCCGGACGGCGCTCTCGGAGTCCGGCCGCCCGCTGGAGGACGTCTGCGACCACGTGCTGAGCGCACTGGACACCCAGCACGGCGAGGACGACATCGCGCTGCTGATGGCCCGGGTGCACGGGCTGCCGAAGGACGCGGTGGGCGACTGGAGCCTGGCGCCGGAGGCCCGTTCGGTCGCCCGGGCCCGTGAGCTGGCCCGCGACCAGCTCACGGACTGGGGGCTGCAGGCCCTGGTCGACACCACGGAGCTGCTGGTCAGCGAGCTGGTGACCAACGCCCTGCGGCACGGCCACGGTGAGATCCGGCTGCGGCTGCTGCTGGACCGCACCCTGGTCTGCGAGGTGTGGGACGCGGATCTCGCCCAGCCGCGGCGCCGCCGGGCCCGGGACACCGACGAGGGCGGTCGCGGCCTCCAGCTCGTCGGCCTGCTGAGCCAGGGCTGGGGCAGCCGCCGCACCCCGCGCGGCAAGACCGTGTGGTTCGAACTGGCCCTGCCGGACGGCGAGTCGAAACCGGTGGACCCGGCGGAGGCGCTGCTGAGCCTGTTCTGATCCGGGACGGTGCCGGGCCGGGCCGGTGGTGATGCGGGGCGGTGGGACCCGCCGGGCGCGCGGGCGTTCGGCGGTCAGGTGGTGCGGAGCCGCGACGCCGCCAACTCCGCCTCGTGGACGACGCGTTCGGTGTCGACGTGGACCAGCTCGCCCCGGTGCTTGCGCAGGTGGCCGTCGACGAAGACCTCGCTGACGTTCGGCGGCTGGCCGTTGAGGACGATCTGGCTGGTCCAGTCGTAGCGCGGGGCGAAGTTGAGCGTGCCGGGGTCGAGGACGACGACATCGGCGCGCTTGCCCGGTGTCAGCGACCCGACCCGGTCCGCCATGCCGATGCACTCCGCGCCGCCCAGGGTCGCCATCCGCAGTACGGCCGGGATGGTGGGGTGGATCCCGGCGTCCTCGTGGCGGGCTCGCTGGAGGCCGACGGCCGCCTTCATGACGTTGAACATGTCCGAGGTGTCGTTGGTCCCGCCGTCGTGGCCCAGCCCGGCCCGCACCCGGTGCGCGTGCAGCGCGGGCAGCGGGCAGATGCCGGACGCCAGCCGCATGTTGCTCAGCGGGCAGTGGGCGACCCGGACGTCGTGCTCGCCGGTCAGCGCGATCTCCGCGTCGGTGAGGTGGATCGCGTGGTTCATCAGCAGGTCCGGTCCGAAGGCGCCGATCTCCCGGAGCGCGCGGATCGGGTCGTCCCCGCGGTCGTCGCGGTTCTCCAGGACGTGGGAGTTGAGCATCACGCCGAGCTCGCGGGCGAGTTCGTGGAGCGTCCGCAGGTCGGTGAGCTGCGACATCCCGGCGTGCGCCGCCACCTGGACGGAGGCCAGCGGCAGCCGGTCCAGGAAGTCCTTCTTGATCCTGGGGATGAGACGGGCGTCGGCGGCGCGCTGCGTCGAGGCGTAGACGAAGCGCAGCCCGGCGTCGTCCAGCGCCCGGATGTAGCGCCCGCTGGTGTCGTACGGGATCGGGTGCACCCAGTCGACGACCGTGGTGACGCCCGCCTGGAGGGCGTCGAGGGCGGCCAGGTGGACGAACCGGTACATGTCCTGGGGGTCGATCTTCGGCAGGACGGTGCGGTTGCAGTCGGACATCCAGCCGTAGAGGTCCTCGTTGGAGCAGCCGCCGCGGATGCTGGACTGCCACAGGTGGTTGTGCAGATCGACGAAGCCCGGCAGGACGATCCTGCCGCGGGCGTCCAGGACGCGGGCGCCGTCCGGGGCGTCGAGCCGCTGGCCGACGGCCGCGATGACACCGTCCCGCAGCAGCAGGTCGACATCGTTGTCCAGCCGGCCGAGGGGGCCGGTGCCCAGCTTCGGGTCCATGGTGAGCACGAGGTCGGCGCCGCGCAGCAGGGTGGTCCGGCTGCGTCCGGGGGCCTCCACCGGTCTCGCGGAGGGGGCCCGGTCGAGATCGGGGAAGCCGGCCGCGGCGGCCAGCGGGACGGTGCCGAGGCCGGCCAGCACCCGTCGCCGGCTCATTTCTGGAAGATTCATTTCGTTTTTATACCGCGCCTGTTCGAACTCGCCGTAAGAACGTTTCCGGCCATGTGACGCGACATCAGAAATGATACGTCCGGGGGCACTTGGGTGCCCGTCGGTCATTCCGTCCGGCGGCGGATCCTGTTCCCGAGCCACACCAGAGGGTCGTACTTACGGCCGGCGGCACGCTCCTTCAGCGGGATCAGCGCATTGTCGGTGATCTTGATGTTCTCCGGGCAGACCTCGGTGCAGCACTTGGTGATGTTGCAGTAGCCCAGCCCGTGTTCGTCCTGCGCGGTGCTCTTGCGGTCCAGCCCGGCCGCCGGCGCCCCGTCCAGCGGGTGCATGTCGAGTTCGGCGATCCGCATCAGGAAGCGCGGCCCGGCGAAGACCGTCTTGTTCTCCTCGTGGTCGCGCACGACATGGCAGGTGTTCTGGCACAGGAAGCACTCGATGCACTTGCGGAACTCCTGCGACCGGTTCACGTCCTCCTGCTGCATCCGGTACTCGCCGGGGCCCAGGTCCGCCGGCGGGACGAACGCCGGGATCTCCCGCGCCTTGGTGTAGTTGAACGAGACGTCGGTGACCAGGTCGCGCAGGACCGGGAAGGTCCGCATCGGGGTGACGGTCACGGTCTCCGTACGGGAGAAGACCGACATCCGGGTCATGCACAACAGTCGCGGGCGCCCGTTGATCTCCGCGCTGCACGAACCGCACTTGCCCGCCTTGCAGTTCCAGCGGACGGCGAGATCGGGCGCCTGGGTCGCCTGGAGGCGGTGGATGATGTCCAGCACCACCTCGCCCTCGTGCACCTCCACCTCGTAGTCCGTCAGCCCGCCGCCGTCCGCGTCGCCCCGCCACACCCGGAAGTGCGCCGGGTACGCGCCGGCCCGCTGGTTCGCCTGCCGCTCGCTCACCGGCTCATCTCCTCGTCCGTCAGATACTTCACCAGCTCGTCCTTGTCGAAGAGTTCGAGGAGATCGCGGCGGATCGGCGGGGTCTCCCGGCGGGAGAGCCGGATCTGGCCGAGCGCCGGGTCCGCCTCCCCCGACTCGGCCCGGGTGTCGGCGAGTTCGCAGACCAGATTGACGTTGCGCCAGCGCCGGTCCATCTCCGGATGGTCGTCCCGGGTGTGCCCGCCGCGGCTCTCCGTACGCTCCAGCGCCGCCCGGGCCACGCACTCGCTGACCAGCAGCATGTTCCGCAGGTCGATGGCCAGGTGCCAGCCCGGGTTGTACTGCCGGTGCCCCTCGACGCCGGCCCGCCGGGCGCGCACCCGCAGCTCGGCCAGCCGCTCCAGCGCCTCGGCCATCTCGCCCTCCCGGCGGATGATGCCGACCAGGTCGTTCATCGACTGCTGGAGCTCCTGGTGGACGGTGTACGGGTTCTCCGCCGGGCCACGGTCGGCCTGCCGCACACCGCCCTCGGCGCTGAACGGGCGCAGTGCCTCCGCCTCGGCCGTGTCGATGTCCCGCGGGTCGGCCTCCGGCCGGTCGCCCAGCGCCGCCGCGTACTCGGCCGCGTGGAGCCCCGCCCGGCGGCCGAAGACCAGCAGGTCGGACAGGGAGTTGCCGCCCAGCCGGTTGGAGCCGTGCATCCCGCCGGCCACCTCGCCGGCCGCGAACAGCCCCGGCACCCCGGTCGCCGCCGCGGTGTCCGGGTCCACCTCCACCCCGCCCATCACGTAGTGGCAGGTCGGGCCGACCTCCATCGGCTCGGCGGTGATGTCCACGTCCGCCAGCTCCTTGAACTGGTGGTGCATGGACGGCAGCCGGCGCTTGATCACCTCGGCCGGCATACGCGTCGACACGTCCAGGAAGACCCCGCCGTGCGGGGAGCCGCGGCCCGCCTTGACCTCGGCGTTGATGGCGCGCGCCACCTCGTCCCGGGGCAGCAGTTCGGGCGGCCGGCGGTTGTGGTCGGGGTCCTCGTACCAGCGGTCGCCCTCGGCCTCGGTCTGCGCGTACTTCTCCTTGAAGACGTCCGGGATGTAGTCGAACATGAAACGCTTGCCGTCGCTGTTGCGCAGCACGCCGCCGTCGCCGCGGACGGACTCGGTGACGAGGATGCCCTTGACGGACGGCGGCCAGACCATCCCGGTGGGATGGAACTGCACGAACTCCATGTTGATCAGCGGGGCGCCGGCCAGCAGCGCCAGCGCGTGCCCGTCCCCGGTGTACTCCCAGGAGTTCGACGTCACCTTGAAGGACTTGCCGATGCCGCCGGTGGCCAGCACCACCGCCGGCGCCTCCAGGACGAAGAAGCGGCCGGACTCCCGCTGGTAGCAGAAGACGCCCGAGACCCTGCCGTCGCTCTTGAGGACCCGGGTGACGGTGCACTCCTGGAAGACCTTCAGCCCGGCGTCGTACGAGCCGGAGGCGCGCTCGTCCTCCTGCTGGAGCGAGACGATCTTCTGCTGCAGGGTGCGGATCAGCTCCAGGCCGGTGCGGTCGCCGACGTGCGCCAGTCGCGGGTACTCGTGGCCGCCGAAGTTGCGCTGCGAGATCCGGCCGTCCGCCGTGCGGTCGAAGAGCGCGCCCCAGGTCTCCAACTCCCATACCCGGTCCGGGGCTTCGCGGGCGTGCAGCTCGGCCATCCGCCAGTGGTTGAGGAACTTCCCGCCGCGCATGGTGTCCCGGAAGTGGACCTGCCAGTTGTCGTTCTCGTTGGCGTTGCCCATGCTGGCCGCGATACCGCCCTCGGCCATCACCGTATGGGCCTTGCCGAACAGGGACTTGCAGATCACCGCCGTCCGCAGTCCGGCCTCGCGGGCCTCGATGGCGGCGCGCAGTCCGGCGCCGCCCGCGCCCACCACGACCACGTCCCAGGTCTGCCGGTCCACATGCGCCATCAGCGGGCACACCTTTCCTTGGGGTTCTTGGAGTTGTCTTCCGTCGTCCGCGGAGCGTGCCTCAGAAGAAGCGCGGATCCTCGAACGCGCCGCTGGCCAGCAGGAACACGTAGAAGTCCGCCACCGCCACGCTGATCAGCGAGGACCAGGCGAGCAGCATGTGGCGCTCGTTGAGCTTGCTGACCCAGCCCCACAGCCGGTAGCGCACCGGGTGCTTGGAGAAGTGCCGCAGCCGGCCGCCGACGATGTGCCGGCAGGAGTGGCAGGAGAGGGTGTACGCCCAGATCAGCACGATGTTGGCGAGGAAGACGAGCGAGCCCAGGCCCATGTGGCCCCAGGCGTAGTGCGCGTCGCGGAAGGTCAGCGCCGTGTCGTAGGTGAGCACGCCGGCGACCAGCACCGCGAAGTAGAAGAAGTAGCGGTGGATGTTCTGGAGGATCAGCGGGAAGCGGGTCTCACCGGTGTACTTGGCGTGCGGCTCGGCGACCGCGCAGGCCGGCGGCGAGGCCCAGAAGCCGCGGTAGTACGCCTTGCGGTAGTAGTAGCAGGTCAGCCGGAAGCCCAGCGGGAAGATCAGGATCAGCAGCGCCGGGGACAGGCCCCACCAGCTGCCGAAGATGTCCCAGTTGGGGCCGCCGCGCATGGTGTGGCAGTTCTGCGCCAGGCACGGCGAGTAGAACGGCGAGACGTACGGGGCGTGGTAGTAGTCGGCGTTCGCGAAGGCCCGCCAGGTCGAGTAGACGACGAACGCGAGCAGTCCGGCGGCGGTGCCGGCCGGCGCCAGCCACCAGCGGTCGGTGCGCAGATGGCGGGCGGGGATGGCGGCGCGCGAGGTGTGGCGGACGCCGATCGGGTCCGTTTGCGGTGGGGGTTCGATATCAGTGGCCAACGTCGGTCTCCGTCCTCAGGGCGCGTGCCGGTCCTTGGCGCCCAGGCCCTCGTCCTCGGCGTCCTTCCACAGCGCGGAGTTGTAGGGGGTGTCGGAGACCGGCACCATCTCGTCCTCGGCCTTGTCGGGGCGGCCCGGGGGTCCGGCGGCCACGCCCTGCCGCAACAGCGCCAGACTCTCGCGCAGATGGTCCGTGTCGCTGCGCACCCGACGGATGTCCAGCCCGCCGCCGATCCGCGTCTCCAGCTTTCCGACCGCCTGGACGAGTCCGTCCAGGCTGCGTTCAACCGCCGTCAGGTCGTCCTGAAGGGACATAACGTGCCCTCACTTTTGCAGGTGTGGTGGGCGATCTCATGCGCCCGAGAGTGTCGCGCGTCACAGTAGGGCTTGGGAAGGGGTCAGGCGCGACTACGACTCGAACCGGTGCGTTTCGGCGAACACACGCTGTATTGCGTGTCGAACTCCCGTGCGTACGCGGGCGTGTGACGGTGTGTCCGACGAGCTGCACCGGCCCCCCTCCGGCACCTGGCGGAGCCTTTGTTGGGCCGGGCGGGTGGCCTTGCGGGCGGCCGTCGCCGTGTCGGGCGCTGGGGGGCGTGTCGTTCACCTTCAGTAGGGGGCCCATAGATGTGATGAGCCGCAAAGTCGGCCGGACGTGTTGCTGCGGCTCGGCGCGGCGCGGGCGAGCCCGGAGGTAACAGTCATGACCGACCACGTCAGCTCAGGCCGTGCGGCGTGCCGGCGGCGCCGCTGTGCCGCGCTCATCGCGGCGGGAGTGCTGCTGCCGATGCCGGCGCTGGCCGGTTGCAGCGAGAAGGACACCGCGGCGTCCGTCGCCGAGTCCCAGGACATCGCGCCTGCCCCGCGCGGGGAGCTGAAGGACGGCGGCACCGTGCGCTGGGCGATCGACGCGGTGCCCGGCACCTTCAACGCCTTCCAGAGCGACGCCGACGCCACCACCGCCCGCATCACCGGAGCCGTCCTGCCCAGCCTGTTCACCGTCGACGCCAACGGCCGGCCGCAGCGCAACGCCGACTACCTCGACGCCGCGGACGTCAGCGCCCGCGAGCCCAAGCAGGTCGTCACCTACCAGCTGAACCCCAAGGCGCGGTGGAGCGACGGGCGGCCCGTCGAGGCCGCCGACTTCCTTGCCCAGTGGAACGCGCTGCGCGGCAAGGACAACGCGTACTGGACCGCCCGCAACGCCGGGTACGACCGGATCGCCAAGGTCGAGGCGGGCGCCAGGCCGCACCAGGTCAAGGTCACCTTCGCCCGGCCGTACGCCGACTGGCAGTCGCTCTTCACGCCGCTCTACCCGAAGGGCGTGATGGGCAGCCCGCACGCCTTCAACGACAAGTCGCGGAGCCAACTCGCGGTCGGCGCAGGCCCGTTCAGCGTCCAGCAGCGGGACGCCGACCGCGGCACCGTCACGCTCGTACGGAACCCGAAGTGGTGGGGCGACGCGGCCCGGCTCGACCGGCTGGTGCTCGCGGCGCTGCCCCGCGACAAGCGGGTGGCGGCGCTGTCCGCCGGGACCGTCGACGTCGCCGCGGTCGACCCGGCCGGCGCCCGGCGGATCACCGACGCCGGCGGCAGCGGTGACGCCAAGGCGGCCGACGCCAAGGCCGCGGCCCCGGACCGGGCCGCCGGGCTGCGCGGCTACACCGTCCGCAAGGCCCTGGAGCCCGCCTACACCCAGCTCGCCCTCAACGGCGGCGCCGGACCGCTCTCCGACGACCGGGTGCGCCGCGCGGTGGCCCGCGCCCTCGACCGGCAGGCGCTCGCCGACACCGTCCTCAAGCCGCTGGACCTGCCGTCCCGGCCGCTCGGCAGCCATCTGCTGATGGCCGGGCAGCACGGCTACGAGGACCACAGTGACGCGCTCGGCGACGCGGACCCGGAGGCGGCCAGGAAGCTGCTCGCCGACGCCGGCTGGAAGCCGGCGGGCGGCAGCGGTTCGGGGGAGGCGGGGGAGAAGGCCGGCGCCGGGCGGGCGGTGCCGCCGGACGTGGCGGACGACCAGGGCGACGAGGGCTACCGCAAGGAGTCCAGGACGGACCGGTCCGGCAACGGGACCTCCGCCGACCAGTCCGGCGACGCCCGGTCGGACGGCCGCAACCCGGCGCACGCCGCCCGCGCCGGCCACCTCGGCACCGCCGCCGGGCACGACGACCAGGAGGACGGCACCCGCCCGGGCCCGGCGGACGCCCCGCTGTCCTTCGCCGGGGCGGTCGGCTCCGAGGTCCAGCAGGCCGCGCTGCTGCGGCAGAGCGCCGTGTTCTACAAGGCCGGGGCGGCCGACGAGAAGGCGGCGGCTGCCGGGGACACCGGCTCCGCGGCGTACGCCAAGTACCGGCGGTACAAGAAGCGGGCCGCGCAGGCGCTGGGCGCCGCCGAGCTGATCGAGACCGGGCAGGCGCCGCACCTGCCGGGCTCCGCCGACCACGCGGCGGCCCGGCAGACGCGCGCCGAGCGGTCCCCGGAGGCGGCGGCAGCGGACCGGCCGGGCCGGGCGCCGGTGCTGCGCAAGGACGGCAAGCCGCTGGCGCTGCGCTTCGTGCTGCCCGACGGGGCCGGGTCCGAGCAGCTGCGCGCGGTGGGCCGGCGGATCACCGGGATGCTCAACAAGATCGGCGTGCGGACCTCGATCCAGCGGGTCCCGGACGCCAGCTACTTCCAGGACCACATCGCCTCCGGCGACTACGACCTGGCGCTCTACTCCTGGCCCGGCACCGCCTTCCCGGCGACCGACGCCCGGCCGATCTTCGCCAAGCCGCAGCCGGCGCCGGACGGTTCGCTGACCGTCGAGCAGAACTACACCCGGGTCGGCACCGACCACATCGACCAGCTCTTCGACCAGGCCGCCTCCGAGCTGGACCCGGACGCCGCGCGCACCCTGGTCGAGCAGGCGGACGCCCGGATCTGGGCCGCCGCCGGATCGATTCCGCTGTACCAGCGGCCGGAACTGGTGGCCACCAGGAAGTCGCTCGCCAACATCGGCGCGTACGGCTTCGCCTCCCCCCGCTTCCAGGACATCGGCTACAAGAAGTAAGGGCCACACCAGAGGTAATAATCGGTAAGAAAGCGCAGGTCAGAGGCGCTGTGTACGGGCTGGGGCGGCCTTTTCCGCCGCAGCCCCGTACCATGGGATAGGCCGTGGCGTCGATATGCCCGGCGGGCGCGCGTACCGGACCGTACGCGCCGCCATCCACGATTCCGGGAGAAGCGCCGCACTATGGCCGTGTCCGCAACACGTCACGACATCCGTAACGTCGCCATCGTCGCCCACGTCGACCATGGCAAGACCACCATCGTCGACGCCATGCTCAAGCAGGCCGGCGCCTTCGCCGCGCACCAGCTCGACTCCGTCGACGACCGCGTCATGGACTCGAACGACCTGGAGCGTGAGAAGGGCATCACGATCCTCGCCAAGAACACCGCGGTGAAGTATCACCCGAAGGACGGCGGGGAGCCCATCACGATCAACATCATCGACACCCCCGGCCACGCCGACTTCGGCGGCGAGGTCGAGCGCGGTCTGTCGATGGTCGACGGCGTCGTCCTCCTCGTGGACGCCTCCGAGGGCCCGCTGCCGCAGACCCGCTTCGTGCTGCGCAAGGCCCTCGCCGCCCGGATGCCGGTCATCCTGTGCATCAACAAGACCGACCGCCCGGACTCCCGGATCGACGAGGTCGTCAACGAGACCTACGACCTCTTCCTCGACCTCGACGCCGACGAGGACCAGATCGAGTTCCCGATCGTCTACGCCTGCGGCCGTGACGGCATCGCCTCGCTGACCAAGCCGGACGACGGCACCGTCCCGGCCGACTCCACCAGCCTGGAGCCGTTCTTCTCCACGATCCTGGAGCACATCCCGGCCCCCACCTACGACGAGGAGGCCCCGCTCCAGGCGCACGTCACCAACCTGGACGCGGACAACTTCCTCGGCCGTATCGCGCTGCTCCGCGTCGAGCAGGGCGAGCTGCGCAAGGGCCAGACGGTCGCGTGGATGAAGCGCGACGGCTCCGTGCAGAGCGTCCGCATCACCGAGCTGATGATGACCGAGGCGCTCACCCGCAAGCCCGCCGAGGTGGCCGGGCCCGGCGACATCTGCGCCGTCGCCGGCATCCCCGAGATCATGATCGGTGAGACGCTCGCCGACCCGGAGAACCCGGTCGCGCTCCCCCTGATCACGGTCGACGAGCCCGCCATCTCCATGACGATCGGTACGAACACCTCGCCGCTCGTCGGCCGCGGCGGCACCGGCAAGGGTGCCGACGCCAAGGGCGCCGTCAAGGACCGCAAGGTCACCGCGCGCCAGGTCAAGGACCGGCTGGAGCGCGAGCTGATCGGTAACGTCTCGCTCCGCGTCCTGGACACCGAGCGGCCCGACGCCTGGGAGGTGCAGGGCCGCGGTGAGCTGGCGCTCGCGATCCTCGTCGAGCAGATGCGCCGTGAGGGCTTCGAGATGACCATCGGCAAGCCGCAGGTGGTCACCAAGGACGTCGACGGCAAGACGTACGAGCCCGTCGAGCGCATGACGATCGACGTGCCCGAGGAGCACATGGGCGCCGTCACGCAGCTCATGGGTGTCCGCAAGGGCCGCATGGACAACATGTCGAACCACGGCTCCGGCTGGGTCCGCATGGAGTTCGTCGTCCCGTCGCGCGGCCTGATCGGCTTCCGTACGGAGTTCCTGACCAACACCCGCGGCACGGGCATCGCGCACTCCATCCACGAGGGCCACGAGCCGTGGTTCGGCCAGCTGCAGACGCGCAACAACGGCTCGCTCGTCGCCGACCGCTCCGGTGCCGTCACCGCCTTCGCGATGACCAACCTCCAGGAGCGCGGCGTGCTGTTCACCGACCCCGGCACCGAGGTGTACGAGGGCATGATCGTCGGCGAGAACTCGCGTTCCGACGACATGGACGTGAACATCACCAAGGAGAAGAAGCTCACGAACATGCGCTCCGCCTCCGCCGACTCCTTCGAGGCGATCGTCCCGCCGCGCAAGCTCTCCCTGGAGCAGTCGCTGGAGTTCTGCCGCGACGACGAGTGCGTCGAGGTCACCCCGGAGGCGGTCCGCATCCGCAAGGTCGTCCTCGACCAGAAGGAGCGCGGCCGCGCGGCGTCCCGCGCCAAGCGGTAACCGCCACTGACGCGTTGAAGCGCCCCGCCGGACTGATGTCCGGCGGGGCGCTTCCGTCATCCGGGCGGTTTCTCGGGATTTCGGAGCAGTGGCGGTCGACTCCGGAGTGCGACACGTGCTGGTTTGGGCTCTGATGTGGGCTACGTGTGGTCGCTGCGGCTACGTGTGAACCCGGAGTCCGGACCAAAGGAGGCGCCATGCGCGGAGCCGTGCGCACGAAGTGGGCCGTATGCGCTGGAGCCGTCGCGCTGGCGGCCACGGCCTGCGGGGGCGGAGGCGGTGGTACGGACACGTCCGGGGTGGTGAGCTCCTCCTGGGGGGACCCGCAGAACCCGCTGGAGCCGGCGAACACCAACGAGGTGCAGGGCGGCAAGGTCCTGGAAATGCTGATGCGCGGGCTCAAGCGCTACGACCCGAAGACCGGGGCCGCGGAGAACGTCCTCGCCGACCGGATCGAGACGGCGGACGCGCAGAACTACACGGTGACGCTGAAGCCCGGCTGGACGTTCAGCAACGGGGAGAAGGTCACCGCGAAGTCGTTCGTGGACGCCTGGAATTACGGCGCGCTGCTGGACAACAAGCAGAAGAACGCGGCCTTCTTCCAGTACATCGACGGCTACGACCGGGTCCATCCGGACCATGGCGCGGCCACCGCCAAGACCCTCTCCGGGCTCCAGGTGAAGGACGAGCGGACCTTCACCGTCAAGCTCAACCAGAAGTTCTCCAGCTGGCCCGACACCCTGGGCTATTCGGCGTTCATGCCGCTGCCGCAGGCGTTCTTCCAGCAGCACGACGCCTGGCTGAAGAAGCCGATCGGCAACGGCCCGTACGTGGTGGACTCGTACACCAAGGGCACCGTGCTGAAGATGCGGAAGTGGCAGAAGTACCCGGGTTCGGACCCGGCGCGGAACGGCGGGATCGATCTGCGGGTCTACACCGACAACAACACCGCCTACACCGATCTCCAGGCAGGAAATCTCGACCTGGTGGACGACATTCCCGCCGCGCAGCTCAAGAACGTGAAGAAGGACCTGGGGAACCGGTACATCAACCAGCCGGCCGGGATCATCCAGACCATCACCTTCCCCATGTACGACCCCAAATGGGGCGCGCCGGGAAGGGAGAAGGTGCGCCGCGGCATCTCGATGGCGATCGACCGGCAGCAGATCACCAAGGAGATCTTCCAGAACACCCGGACGCCGGCGACCGACTGGACCTCGCCGGTGCTGGGCGCCGCCGGCGGCTTCAAGGAAGGGCTGTGCGGCGACGCCTGCGTGTTCGACGCGGCCAAGGCCCGGCAGCTCATCCAGGAGGGCGGCGGCCTGCCCGGCGGCCGGATGACCATCACGTACAACGCGGACACCGGCTCGCACAAGGACTGGGTGGACGCGGTCTGCAACAGCATCAACAAGACGCTGGGGAACGACAAGGCGTGCGTCGGGGACCCGGTCGGGACCTTCGCGGACTTCCGGAACAAGATCAGCGCGAGAGCGCTGACCGGGCCGTTCCGGGCCGGCTGGCAGATGGACTATCCACTGATCCAGAACTTCCTGCAGCCGCTGTATTACACCAATGCCTCGTCCAACGACGGAAAGTTCAGCAACCCCGCCTTCGACAAACTCGTCGACAAGGCCAACGCCGCGCCGGACACCCGCCAGGCGGTGGCCACGTTCCAGGAAGCGGAGAGGATCCTGGCCGAGCAGATGCCGGCCATTCCGCTGTGGTACCAGAACGGCAGCGGCGGCTATTCGGAGCGCATCAGCAATGTGTCGCTGAACCCCTTCAGCGTGCCGGTCTACAACGAGATCAAGGTCGGCTGACCGGCTGACCGTGAAGTGAGGCTCGTTCATGGGACGTTATGTGATCCGCCGGCTGCTCCAGATGATCCCGGTCTTCGTCGGCAGTACGTTTCTGATCTTCTTCATGGTCTACGCGCTGGGCGATCCTGTCGCCGCGATGTTCGGCGACCGGGCGCCGGACCCGGCCACGGCCGCGCAGATCCGCCACGACCTCTTTCTCGACCAGCCGCTGTGGAAGCAGTATCCGCACTACATGGGGCAGATCTTCCAGGGGAACTTCGGCACCGCGTTCAACGGCCAGTCGGTCACCGAGCTGATGTCCACGGCCTTTCCGGTCACCCTCCGGCTGACCATCGTCGCGATCGCCATCGAGATGGTGGTGGGCATCGTGCTGGGGGTGTTCAGCGGGCTGCGGCGCGGCCGGGGGGTGGACACCACGGTGCTGGTCCTCACCCTCGTCGTCGTCTCGATCCCGACGTTCGTCAGCGGCTATCTGCTGCAGTTCGTGTTCGGCGTGAAGTGGGAATGGGCCGCGCCGACCGTCGCGACCGAGGCGCCGCTCGGCCAACTCCTGCTTCCCGGGCTGGTCCTGGCGCTGGTCTCGCTCGCCTACGTCACCCGGCTGACCCGCACCTCGATCGCGGAGAACGCCCGCGCCGACTACGTCCGCACGGCCGTCGCCAAGGGCCTGCCCCGGCACCGGGTCATCACCCGCCATCTGCTGCGGAACTCACTGATCCCGGTCGTCACCTTCATCGGCACCGACATCGGCGCGCTGATGGGCGGCGCCATCGTCACCGAGCGCATCTTCAACATCCACGGCGTCGGCTACCAGCTCTACCAGGGCATCCTCCGGCAGAACTCGCCGACCGTGGTGGGCTTCGTGACGATCCTGGTCCTGGTGTTCCTGATCGCCAACCTGCTGGTCGACCTGCTGTACGCCGTCCTCGACCCGAGGATCCGCTATGCCTGAGAGCTACGTCCCCAAGGAAGCCATCGGCCACGGCGACGGCGGCACCGCCGCCCTGGCCATCGGCGAGGCCGAGTCGCTGGAGCGGGCGCCCGCCGCCGGCCCGCCGCCCGGCGGCGAGCCCACCGGCAAACCCCGCAGCCTGTGGAGCGACGCCTGGCACGACCTGCGCCGCAACCCGGTCTTCGTGGTCTGTGCGCTGGTGATCGTCTTCCTCGTGGTCATCGCGATCTGGCCGCAGCTGATCGCCACCGGCAACCCCTACCGCGCCGACCTGTCCAAGGCCCAGGAGGGCGCCGCGCCCGGCCACCCCTTCGGCTACGACACCCAGGGCCGGGACGTCTACACCCGGGTCGTCTACGGCGCCCGCGCCTCCATCACCGTCGGCACCTGCGCCACCGCCGGCGCCGCCCTGCTGGGCAGCCTGCTCGGCGGGCTGGCCGGCTTCTTCGGCGGCTGGTGGGACACCCTGCTCTCCCGCCTCGCCGACATCTTCTTCGGCATCCCGGTGCTGCTCGGCGGCCTGGTCTTCCTGTCCGTCGTCACCAGCACCACCGTCTGGCCGGTGGTCGGCTTCATCGTCCTGCTGGGCTGGCCGCAGATCGCCCGGATCGCCCGCGGCTCCGTCGTCACCGCCAGGCACAACGACTACGTCCAGGCCGCGCGGGCACTGGGCGCGGGCAACGGGCGGATGCTGCTGCGGCACATCGCGCCGAACGCCGTCGCCCCGGTGATCGTCGTCGCCACCATCGCGCTCGGCACGTACATCGCGCTGGAGGCGACGCTGTCGTATCTGGGCGCCGGACTGAAACCCCCCACCGTCTCCTGGGGCATCGACATCTCCACCGCCTCGACCTACATCCGCAACGCACCGCACATGCTGCTGTGGCCCGCGGGCGCGCTGAGCATCACGGTGCTGGCGTTCATCATGCTCGGCGACGCGGTCCGCGACGCCCTCGACCCCAAGTTGCGCTGAGGAGGCGGCAGATGACGAACGGCGGCGAGCGGCACGGGGAGCCCCTGCTCGAAGTCCGGGACCTGCGGGTGGAGTTCCGTACCCGGGACGGGGTGGCCAGGGCCGTCAACGGCGTCAGCTACACCGTGGCCGCCGGGCGGACGCTGGCGGTGCTCGGCGAGTCCGGCTCCGGGAAGTCCGTCACCGCCCAGGCCGTGATGGGCATCCTCGACTCGCCGCCGGGCTTCGTGACCGGCGGCGAGATCCTCTTCCAGGGGCGCGATCTGCTCACACTGGGCAAGGAGGAGCGGCGCAGGGTCCGCGGCGCCAGGATGGCGATGATCTTCCAGGACGCGCTCTCCTCGCTGAACCCGGTGCTCAGCGTCGGCGCGCAGCTGGGGGAGATGTTCGAGGTCCACGAGGGGATGTCCCGCAAGAAAGCCCGCGGCCGGGCCGTGGAGCTGATGGAGCGGGTCGGCATCCCGGCGGCCCGGGAGCGGGTGGGGGACTATCCGCACCAGTTCTCCGGCGGGATGCGCCAGCGCATCATGATCGCGATGGCGCTGGCGCTGCGCCCCGACCTGATCATCGCCGACGAGCCGACCACGGCGCTGGACGTCACCGTCCAGGCGCAGGTGATGGACCTGCTCGCCGAGCTCCAGCGGGAGTTCACCATGGGGCTCATCCTGATCACCCACGACCTCGGCGTGGTCGCCGACGTCGCCGACACCATCGCCGTGATGTACGCCGGCCGGATCGTCGAGACCGCCCCCGTCCACCAGCTCTACAAGGCGCCCGCCCACCCGTACACCCGCGGCCTGCTGGAGTCCATCCCGCGCCTCGGCCACAAGGGCCGGGAACTCTACGCGATCAAGGGCCTGCCCCCGAACCTCACCGCCATCCCGCCGGGCTGCGCCTTCCACCCCCGCTGCCCGCTGGCCCGCGACATCTGCCGTACGGATCCGCCGCCGCTCTATGAGGCCGGCCCGGAGCGGGCCAGCGCCTGCCACTTCTGGAGAGAGACCCTCGACGGCGGAAAGGAGATCTTCGATGGCGCCCGGTGACCCCGCGTCCGCTCCCGCACCCGAACCCCTCCTCGAAGTCCGGGACCTGGTCAAGCACTTCCCGCTCACCCAGGGCGTGCTCTTCAAGAAGCAGGTGGGCGCCGTCAAGGCCGTCGACGGGATCTCCTTCGACCTCCACCCGGGCGAAACCCTCGGCATCGTCGGCGAATCGGGCTGCGGCAAGTCGACCGTCGCCAGGATGCTGGTGGGACTGGAACGGCCGACGGCGGGTCGGATCCGCTACCGGGGAACGGACATCACGCGGCTGTCGGGGCGGGCGCTGAAGTCCGTGCGCCGCAACATCCAGATGGTGTTCCAGGACCCCTACACCTCCCTGAACCCCCGGATGACGGTCGGCGACATCATCGGCGAACCGTACGAGATCCATCCCGAGGTCGCGCCCAAGGGGGACCGCCGCCGCAAGGTCCAGGAACTCCTCGAAGTCGTCGGGCTCAACCCCGAGTTCATCAACCGCTATCCGCACCAGTTCTCCGGCGGCCAGCGCCAGCGCATCGGCATCGCCCGCGGCCTGGCCCTCCGCCCGGAGATCATCGTCGCCGACGAGCCGGTCTCCGCCCTCGACGTCTCCGTACAGGCCCAGGTCGTCAACCTCCTGGCGCGCCTGCAGAGCGACTTCGACCTCTCGTACGTCTTCATCGCGCACGACCTCTCCGTCGTCCGCCACATCTCCGACCGGGTCGCCGTGATGTACCTGGGCCGGATCGCCGAGATCGGCACCGGCGAGCAGATCTACGACCACCCGACCCACCCCTACACCCAGGCGCTGCTCTCCGCCGTCCCGGTCCCCGACCCCGAGGCCCGCGAGCACCGCGAGCGCATCCTGCTGGCCGGCGACGTCCCCTCCCCGGCGAACCCGCCCTCCGGATGCCGCTTCCGCACCCGCTGCTGGAAGGCCCAGGAGCTGTGCGCACAGATCGAGCCGCCGCTCGAAGTCCCCACGGAATTCCGGGAGTCGACGGGACCGGCGCGCCATCCCTCGGCCTGCCACTTCGCGGAGGAGCGGCGGGTGGTGCCGGGCGGGTAGCGAGCCGGGAACGCCGCGGAGCCCGCCTCCCCGACGGGGAAGCGGGCTCCGGTACGCGCGGGCGCGGCGGGCTCAGTCCTCGGCGCCGTCCTCCGCGGCCGGTGCCGTTCCCTCCTCGATCGCCGCCAGCGCCGGGTCCAGGACGATGTCCTCGCCCCGGGACGCGGTCGTCGGCTCCTCCGGGAAGTGGCAGGCGGTCAGGTGACCGTCCGCGTTGCCGCCGATCTGCACCAGCGGCGGCTCCTCGGTGGCGCACTTCTCCTGCGCCTTCCAGCAGCGCGTACGGAAGCGGCAGCCGGACGGCGGGTTGACGGGGGAGGGGACGTCGCCGGCGAGCCGGATCCGCTCGCGCTCCTCCTCGCCCTCCTCCGCGAGCTTCGCCTCGGGAACGGCCGAGAGCAGCGCGTGGGTGTACGGGTGGCGCGGCCGGTTGTAGATCTCGTCGCGGGTGCCCACCTCGACGATCTTGCCGAGGTACATCACCGCGACCCGCTCGCTGAAGTGCCGCACGATCGCCAGGTCGTGGGCGATGAACACGAACGCGATGCCCAGCTCGCGCTGGAGGTCCTGGAGCAGGTTGACGACCTGCGCCTGGATGGAGACGTCCAGGGCGGAGACCGGCTCGTCCGCGACGATCAGCTTGGGCTCCAGGGCGAGCGCCCGGGCCACGCCGATGCGCTGCCGCTGGCCGCCGGAGAACTCGTGCGGGAAGCGGTTGTAGTGCTCCGGGTTGAGGCCGACGGTTTCCAGGAGTTCGCGGATCCGCTTCTCCCGGCCGCCGGTCGGATTGATCCCGTTGATCTCCATCGGGCCGCCGATGATGGTGCCGACCGTCTGCCGCGGATTGAGCGAGGCGTACGGGTCCTGGAAGATCATCTGGATCTCGGAGCGGATCGGCGCCAGTTCCTTGCGGTTGGCGCGCGTGATGTCCCGTCCCTGGTACGTGATCTTGCCGGCGGTGGGCTCCATCAGCCGGGTCAGCAGCCGCCCGGTCGTCGACTTGCCGCAGCCGGACTCGCCGACCAGGCCGAAGCTCTCGCCGGCGTGCACGGTGAGGTCGACCCCGTCGACCGCCTGGACGGCCCCGACCTTCCGCTTGAACGGGAAGCCGCCGTAGATCGGGAAGTGCATGGTGAGGCCCTCGGCGGTGAGCAGCGGCTCGCCGGAGGTGGGCTCGGCGGCGCGGGGCGCGGGGAGGGTGTCGTTCTTGGACATGGTGGTGGCTCCCTAGCCCAGCCGGGGCTTGATCTGCTCGGTGAAGAGGGTCTGCTTCTGCTCGGTGCCGAGGTGGCACGCGGCGGCCCGGCCCGGCGCGAGCGCCGGCCGTTCCTCGCCGCAGCGGGTGCCGCCGACCTCGCCGGTGAAGCCGCAACGAGGGTTGAACGCGCAGCCCGAGGGCGGGTTGAGCAGGCTCGGCGGGGAGCCCGGGATCGGGTGCAGGGCCTCGTTGACGTCCGAGGAGAGCCGCGGCATGGAACTCAACAGGCCCCAGGTGTACGGGTGCTGGGGCTCGGTCAGGATCTCCTTGACCGAACCGCGCTCCACCGCCCGGCCCGCGTACATCACCAGCAGGTCGTCCGCGGTGTTGGCGACCACGCCGAGGTCGTGGGTGATCAGGATGATCGCGGAGCCGAACTCCTGCTGGAGGTCCTTGAGGAGGTCGAGGATCTGCGCCTGGACGGTGACGTCCAGGGCGGTGGTCGGCTCGTCGGCGATCAGCAGCTCCGGGTTGCAGACCAGCGCCATGGCGATCATGGCGCGCTGGCGCATACCGCCGGAGAACTGGTGCGGGTAGTCGTCCACCCGCAGACTCGGCTGCGGAATGCCGACCTTGGTGAGCATCTCGATCGCGCGCTGCCGGCCCTCGCGCTTGCTCGCGCCGGTGTGCTTGATGAACGGCTCGGCGATCTGCCGGCCGACGGTGTAGTACGGCGACAGGGCGGTCAGCGCGTCCTGGAAGATCATCGCCATCTTGTTGCCCCGGAGCTTCTCCAGGGTCTTCTCCTTGGCGCCGGTCAGCTCCTGGCCTTCCAGGTGGATCTCACCGGTGATCTCGGTGGACTTGGGGTTGTGCAGCCCCAGCACCGCGAGGTTGGTGACGGACTTGCCGGAGCCGGACTCACCGACGATGCCCAGGGTCTGGCCGCGCTCCAGGTCGAAGGAGAGACCGTCGACCGCCTTGACGATGCCGTCCTCGGTGGAGAACCGGATGTGCAGGTCGCGGACGGAGAGGAAGGGGGCCGAACCGGATCCGCTCGGGGCCGGCTTCTCCTCGGTCTTGGGGGGTGTGGTCACGTCAGGCTCTCCTAGGACAGGCGCACGCGCGGGTCGATGAACGCGTACGTCGCATCCACGATGATGTTGAAGATGAGGATCATGGCCGCGCTGAACAGCATCACGCCCATCACCATGGGCAGGTCGAGGGTGGTGACGGAGTCGACCGCCAGCCGGCCCAGCCCCGCCAGCTGGAAGGTGAACTCGGTGATCATCGCGCCGCCCAGCAGCGAACCCAGGTCCACACCGAGGATGGTGACGATCGGGATCAGGGAGCCGCGCCAGGCGTACCGCAGGAAGACGTAGCGCCCGGTCATGCCCTTCGCCTTGGCGGTGCGGACGTGCTCCTCCTGGAGCTGCTCGATCATCGTCGAGCGCGCCATACGCGTGTACTGCGCGGTGTAGATCGTCGACAGCACCAGCCAGGGGATCAGCAGACCCATGAACCAGCCGGCCGGATCGCTGGTGAAGTTCACGTACTGGGGCGCGCCCATGATGCCGCTGTAGACGAAGATGCCCAGCACGATCGGGCCGAGGATGTAGATCTGCACCGAGCTGAGGACCATCGAGACGCCGGTGACCGTCTTGTCCAGCAGCGAGCCCTTCTTCCAGGCGGCGAGCAGGCCGGCGCCCAGGCCGATCAGCAGGAAGACCACCGTGGCGCCTGCGGCCAGCGACACGGTGAGGGGCAGCCGGTCCATCATCGTCGACCAGATGTCCTGCTTGGTGGCGAAGGAGTATCCGAAGCAGGGGGCGTTGCAGTGGCCGAGGGTGAAGTCACGGCCCGCGAAGATGCCGACCAGGAAGTGCCAGTACTGCACCGGTACGGGCTGGTCGAGGCCCAGGTTCTTGTGGATCAGGGCGACGTTGTCGGCAGTGCAGTTCTTTCCGCAGGCCATCAACGCCGGGTCGCCCACGGAGAAGAAGACGAAGAAGGTGAAGGCGCTCAGGAGGACGAGGATGACGACCGCGCCGATCGTCCGGCGAAGTAGAAAGGGAAGCATGACAGTTCGCTGCTCTCAGGACGGCGGCTGCGGTGTGGGGTGGAGTGGTGGGAAGGCCCCGGAGACGCGCGCCCCGCCGTGCGCGCGCTCCGGAGTGCCTTCGACCGTCGCTTGCTGCTGCTACTTCTTGATGAACAGGGTGTTCACGTCGAGGTAGTTGGTGTCCGTGTTGTAGCGGATGCCGCCGATCTTCGAGCCGTACAGCTGGAGCGACTTGACGAAGAACACCGGGACGGCCGGGTTGACCTTCTCCACGATGTAGTGGTGGAGCTTCGTCCACTCCGCGGTCTGCTGCTGCACGTCCGGGATCTTCTTGATCCGGTCGATCTCGTCGCTGATGTGCTGGTCGCGGACGTGCGAGTAGTTGGAGGCGCCGTCCTGGATGGTGCGGCCGTCGTAGGACGGCGGGATCACCGTGGAGGCGTCCGGCCAGTCCTGGCCCCAGCCGGTCAGGTAGATGTCGAAGCCGTTGTCGACCTTGCCCATCTGCTGGTACCAGGAGGCCGAGTCGACCTCCTTCTTCTGCACGTTGAAGCCGGCCTTGGTGAGCCCGTCGGCGATGGCGACGGCCTCGTTCTGCCGGATCTCGGTGTTGGCGTAGGCGTAGACGAGCTTCATGCCCACCTTGCCGGCTTCCTTCAGGAGCTGCTTGGCCTTCTCCGGGTCGCCGCCGGGCTTCTTCAGCTTGCCGTAGGGGTCGTAGCCCTTCTCGTAGCCCGCGACGGTCGGGGAGAGCAGACCGCCGGCGATCTCACCGCCGTAGCTGCCGCCCTCGACCCGGACGACCTGCTGGCTCGGCATGGCATAGGTGATCGCATCGCGGATCTTCTTGTCCTTGATGCGGTCCATGTTCATGTTCAGCTGCCAGACGTACGGCTGGTAGCCCTGCACCAGGCGCTTGCTGGCGCTGGGGTCGCCCAGCACCTGCCGGGTCAGCGTCGGCTCCACGGAGTTGGTGAAGCTGATGGCGGTCTTGTCGTCGCCCTGGTCGGCCATCAGCCGCTTGGTGGAGTCGGAGAACTGGTGGTTGAAGGAGATGTTGTAGCCGTCGACGTACTGGTGGCGCGCCGGGTCGGTCTTGGGGTCCCAGTTGGTGTTCTTCACCAGCTGCATGGACTTGCCGGCCTTGAAGTCCGCGATCTTGTACGGGCCGGAGGAGACCGGCGCGACGTCGTACTTGTCCTGGGTGTCCTTGGCGCTGTCCGGGACGGCGCTGTAGCCCGCCATCGCCAGCGCGTAGGGCAGCTGCGTCTGCGGGTCCTTGAAGTGGAAGACGACGGTCTTGTCGTCCGGGGTGTCCAGGACGGACTTGGGGAGGTGGTCGCCCTTGTACGGGCCGTCCGGCAGCGCCTTGCGGTAGGTCGTACCCTCGCCCGACAGCCACTGCTGGACGTAGGTCGGGCCCTCGGTGATGAACGAGGCGTACATGCGCTCTATGGAGTGCCGGATGTCCTTCGAGGTGATCGGCTGGCCGTCCTCGAACTTGATGCCGTCCTTGAGCGTGTACTTCCAGGTCTTGCCGCCGTCGGACATCTGGCCCGCGTCGGTGGCGAGGTCGCCGACGAGCGTCTTGTTGCCCTTGTCGTCCTGCGTGTAGGTGGTCAGACCGCGGGAGACCAGCTTGGCCAGGTCGCCCACGTCGCTGACGTACTGCTGAGCCGGGTCCAGGTGGTTGAAGCTGTCCCGCTGGTAGACGGTGATGGTGCCGCCGTTCTGCGCACCGGCCACCGCGGCCGCGGGGCCCTTGGACTGGGCGGCGTTGCCGAGCGGCACGACCTTCGACTGGGCCGCCGCGTCCTTGTCCGTCTGCGCCTTGTCCTTGCTCGCCTTGCCGCCGCCGCTGCAACCGGTCAGCGCGAGCGAACCGGCCGCCAGGGCCACGATCACCGCGCGGGCTCTACGCGTGGAGAGTGTATTCATGAGGATCCAAGCACCTACCTGTCAGTCGTTGTCCAGATGTGCTGTCGGACGCATCCGGTGCGAACCGGGCGCAGTGGGGGTGACAGCAGGCCCCCTCACATGGACGATCAGCGCCCGGACTTGGGGTCGAACGCGTCCCGGACCGAGTCTCCGAGCAGGTTGAAGCAGAGAACGAAGATCACCATCGCGGCGCCCGGGAAGAGAAGGAACGTCGGGTCGTTCTCGTAAACCTGGCCGGCCGTGTGGAAGAGCCGTCCCCAGTCGGGGGTCGGCTCCATGATGCCGACGCCCAGGAAGGACAGGCCGGCCTCCGCCGTGACGAACAGCGGGAGCATGTAGGTGGTTTGCACGAGGATCGGGGTCACCACATTGGGGAGCAGTTCCTTGGTGATGATCCGCCAGGGGGAGGCGCCGGTGATCTTCGCGGCCTCGACGAAATCCCGCTCCCGTAGCGACATCACCTGGCCGCGCAGCAGACGGGCCAGCGCCATCCAGCCCAGCGCCCACTGCACGACGATCAGCGCGATCACCCGGATATAGGTGGGGGTTTGGTCGCCCGGCGCCACGAAGAGCGCGACCACCACGGGCATGAACGCCACGAAGGTCAGCTGGCTCGGGAAGGCGAGCAGGAAGTCGATGACCCGGCCGACCCAGTAGTCGGTCTTCCCGCCCAGGTAGCCCGCCGCGATGCCGACGAGGGTGCCGGTGAGGACCACCAGGACGGTGACCGCCAGCGAGATGCCGAGCGAGGTCCGCATGCCGTACAGCAGCTGGGTGAAGAGATCGCGACCCAGGCGCGGTTCGATACCGAACCAGAAATCGCCGGAGATTCCGCCGTTGGCGCCCGCCGGATAACTGAACTCGTCCAGGAGATCGGGATTATCGCTGCCGTACAGCGTGTACGGATTCTTCCCGTACAGCGAAGCGATCACCGGCGCCAGTGCCGCGATGACGAAGAAGGCGAGCACGATGATCCCGCAGATCACGCCGGTGCGGTCGCGCCGGAAGCGCGCCCACATGAGCTGGCCGGGGGAACGGCCGACCAACTCACCGCCCTTGCCCTTCTTTTCCTTCTTCAGACCTTTGGGCGCCAGTTCCGGGGTGTCGGACGTGGCCGCCGAGGTCTGGGATGGACTAGTCATCGCGAAGTGCCCCCGCGCCGAGTTCTCTTGGAACGTGAAGCGGCACCGATTGCACCGCTGGATGAGCGCGACTTTCGCAAGTTGTTTACGGCGCAGTCAAGGGCATGCGGTGTGCTTCTGCCCAGGACGTCCGCTTCTTGAGCGAAGATTGCGCAGATTGACGCTAAGGCGTGCTTGACATGCGGCCGTCACGGGCGGCATACAGGGGCAAATAGCCCACCACCACTTAACGTGGTGGCAACTTGACTGTCGCAACACCGATATACGGACGCGTCATGCTGAACGACGTACGGCCGTGCGGGTGCCGTAGGCCGGCCGGGGGCGTCGACGGCTCCCCTGGCCGGTCGCTGCTCCGGGTGTCTTTCGAGTACCGCTTCCTCCGTGCCTGTTGTCCGTTCGCCGAGCCTGCAGTAGACCTGCGCCAGTGCCTTCACGTAGGTGAGGGCGCCGTGGGCGGAGCGGGGCTTGAGGCGGACGGAGGTACGGGCCGTGTCCACAGTGCGGGAACGCCGCCTCACCCGCGGTGCGCGCGATGCCGGTGGTCTGGTCTGCCTGGTGCTCGCGCTGCTCGGCGCGGTCTGGATCGCGCGGGACGCCGCCGTCGCCCGGCGCCCCGCGGAGCTGTGGTGGGGCTGGCTGGGCGCACCGCCCGCCCCGCACGCGGCCGCGATCCCGGTGACGTCGCTGTACGACCCGCTGCTGGTCCTCGGCGGGTCGGCCGTGGCGATCGCCGTACGGCGCCGCGCGGTTGCCGCCCCGGGGGCGCTGCTGGCGCTGGCCGCCGCCACCGTGCTGCTGCGGATCCCGCAGCTCTGGATCCCGCTGCTCCGGCCGCCGGGCGCGCGGTCGTCCCAGGGGGTGGACGGAGCGCTCGCGGACTGGGCCGAGGGCGTGGCGATCGCCCAACTGGTGCTGGCGGCCGCACTGTTCGCCGTGGTCGCGGCCGGCCGCCGGCCGGTCCGGGGCGAGCTGTCCGCGGTGGTGCCGGCCGCGTACGGAGTGGTCCACGAGGCACCGCCCTACGGGGCGGAGACCGGTGCGGCGGGCCGCCCGCGCCCGGGGCCCGCCCGCGTCGCCGCCGTCTCGCTGGGCGCCGCCGCGCTCGCCCTCATCGCGGGGCAGCTCTACCGGTGGCGCCAACTGGGCTGGGACGCCTATCGCGAGGGGCTGCTCGGCGGTGCCCTCGACGGCCGGGCGCTGCTGGAGCCGCCGCCGCACTGGCAGGCGGCGGCACTCGCCCTGCTCGCCCTGGGGGCCGCGGTCGCCATGCTGCGCCGGGCGCGCTGGGCCCGGCCCGCGGCGCTGGCGGCCGGGACGCTGCTGCTGGTCCGCTCGGCCGCGGTGCTCGCCCTCGCCGTACGGGCCGGGGAGGTGGCGCGCTGGGCCGAGCTCTGCGGTGCGGCGGTGGTGGCCCTGCTGGGGCTCGCCGCGGTGTACGCGGCGGCCCGGCCCGGTGTGCGGGACGCCGCCGCGGACCGGCCCGGCCCGGTCGCGTACGGCGGCGACGGCACGGCGCGCCCCCGCCGCGCCCCGCCGCCGCCCTCGACGCTCCCGCCGGGCTGGTGACCCCGCGGCGCCGCTCAGGCCATCCCCAACGACCGCTTGAGGAAGTCCACTTGGAGAAGCAGCAGGTTTTCGGCCACCTGCTCCTGGGACGCCATGTGCGTCACCCCCGACAGCGGCAGTACCTCGTGCGGGCGGCCGGCCGCGAGCAGCGCCGAGGACAGCCGCAGCGAGTGCGCCACCACGACGTTGTCGTCCGCCAGGCCGTGCACGATCAGCATCGGGCGGTGCGGCTCCACCGCCCCGGACAGCCCGTCGTCCGTGATCAGCGAGTTGGCGGCGTAGACCGCCGGCTCCTCGTCGGGGTGGCCGAGGTAGCGCTCCTGGTAATGCGTGTCGTACAGGCGCAGATCGGTCACCGGCGCCCCCACCACGGCGGCGTGGAAGACATCGGGCCGGCGCAGCGCGGCGAGCCCCGCGAGGTAGCCGCCGAACGACCAGCCGCGGATCGCCACCCGGTCCAGATCGAGCGGAAAGGACCCGGCCAGCGCGTGCAGCGCGTGCACCTGGTCGTCCAGCGCGATCTCCGCGATCCTCCGGGACACCGCCTTCTCCCACGCGGGGGAGCGGCCCGGGGTTCCCCGGCCGTCCGCGACGATCACCGCGAACCCCTGGTCGGCGAACCACTGGGAGGTCAGATGGGCGTTGTGCGCGGCGACCACCCGCTGGCCGTGCGGACCGCCGTACGGATCGAGCAGCACCGGCAGCGGACCGTCGCCGTCCCGGTAGCCCTCCGGCAGCAGCACCGCGCACGGAATCTCCCGCTCGCCGGCGAGCACCAGCCGCGGGCGGGCGGTGAGCCCCGGCCGCTCGGCGTACGACCCGATGGCGGCGAGCACCTTCTCGCCGCCGTCCGGATCCAGCCGCACCACCTCCACCTGCGCCCCCGGCCGCTCCAGCGACGCCTGGGACAGCACGGTCACCGCACCGCCGCGCACGGCCGACGACACCGTCGGATACGGCCGCTCGCCGACCCGCTCCCAGCCGCCCTGGTCCCCGCTGCCGCGGAACCACGCGCGGTAGACGCCGATGTCGTGCACGTCCGGCCCGCTGGCGGAGAACAGGACGTCGTCGGCGCCGATGTCCAGCACCGCCCGGACGTGCAGCGGCGCCCCCGTCAGCGGCCGGGCGCCGACGAACAGCTTCCGGACCCCGCCCTCGTCGGCGATCCGCACCAGCCGCCCGTCCGGCGTCCAGGCCGGCGCCCCGGGGAACGGCTCGACCCACGTCTCGTCCTCGTCCTCGTGCACCGTGGTGGTCGCACCGGTCCGGGTGTCCACGGTCAGATAGCGCTGGTCGCGCTGGTCCCGGGCCTGGACGAGCAGCAGCGGCGGCCCGGCCGCCGACCAGTGGACGCGCGCCAGATACGGATAGCGCTCGGTGTCCCAGCCGACCTCCGTCCGCGTCCCGTCCAGCCCGAGCAGGCTCAGCGTGACGCGGGCGTTGCGGCTGCCGGCCACCGGATACGCGACCTGCGCCGGCTCCCGGTCCGGGTGCGCGGGGTCGGAGATCCACCAGCGTGTCACCGGCGCCTCGTCGACCCGGGCGGCCAGGATCCGGTCGCTGTCCGGGGACCACCAGAAGCCCCGGTGGCGGTCCATCTCCTCGGCCGCGATGAACTCGGCCAGCCCCCAGGTGACATCGGGCCCGTCCGGTTCCGCCAGCGCGCGGTCCGCACCGGCCCCGCCGTCCCCTCCGCCGTCCGCCGCGACCACCCGCAGCGCGCCGCCGGCGACATAGGCGACATGGCGGCCGTCGGGCGCCGGCCGGGGATCCACCACCGGCCCCGCCGCGGGGAGTTCACGGGTGGTCCCGGCGCGCAGCTCCGAGACGAACAGCCGCCCCGAGAGCGCGAAGGCGGCCAACTCCACGGCGGCGTCCACGGCATAGCCGACGACGCCCGCCGACCCCTCGCGGCTGCGCTCGCGCCGCGCCCGCTCCTCCGGCGGGAGCTGCTCGTCGGCGCCGGCCAGTATCGCGTGCGGGTCGGCGGCGGTGAACTCCCGTCCGTCCGCCAGGTCGAGGACCCAGAGCCGCTGGCTGCGGTCGGTGCCGCTGGGGGAGCGGAGGAAGGTGACGCGCGTGCCGTCGGGGGCGATGGCGAAGTCGCGCGGCGCGCCCAGGGTGAAGCGCTGGGTGCGCGCGTAGTGCCGGGGGAAGGGCGGCTGTCCGGTCATACGGCCGAGCCTACGGGGGAACCGGCTCACTGGGGCCGGGCTTGCGAAGATGGCGTGCGCCCCCGCCGTGCTCCGGTGCACCGACTTATGCGCAAGGACGGAAAGTTATGATCCCTTGCGCGTAGTGGGTACGGGGTAAAGAGCCCTTGGCATACCCGGTGCGTGGGACCGACCCGTCGGTTTGCGCGCCATCAACTCTGTCCGGACCGTGTGTACTTGGAGGTGAGCCGCCGTGGCACTCTCGATTTCGGCGGTGGTGCTGCTGGCGATCATCGTCTTCTTGCTGATCAGGAAGTCCGGGCTGAAGGCCGTGCATGCGCTCGTCTGCATGCTGCTGGGCTTCTATCTGGCCAGCTCGTCCATCGCCCCGACGATCAAGACCCTGACGACCAATGTCGCGGGGATGCTGGGGGGCATCAAGTTCTGACCCGTCCCCGGCCGGGTACGGCCGCCCCGCCTCCGGTGCCCTGCGGGGCGCGGCGGCGGCCACCGGGATCACCTTCGGCCGGCGGGCCGGCCGGCTCGTAGGCTGTCCGCATGACCGCCCAGCCTTCCCCCGCCACCGCTGGGGGGTACCCCCAGCCGCCCGCCGCCCCCGCCCGCCGTCTCCTGCTGGTGCACGCGCACCCGGACGACGAGTCGATCAACAACGGCGTGACCATGGCCAAGTACGCGGCCGAAGGCGCGCAGGTCACGCTGGTGACCTGCACCCGCGGGGAAGAGGGCGAGGTCATCCCGTCCGAGCTGGCCCACCTCGCGCCGGACCGCGACGACACCCTGGGGCCGCACCGCGTCGGCGAGCTGGCCGACGCGATGGCCGTGCTCGGGGTCGCCGACCACCGCTTCCTCGGCGGCGCGGGCCGCTACCGCGACTCCGGGATGATGGGCGCGCCCCAGAACGACCGGCCGGACGCCTTCTGGCGGGCCCCCGTGGACGAGGCCGCCGCCCACCTGGTCGCCGTCATCCGCGAGGTCCGCCCCCAGGTGCTGGTCACCTATGACCCGAACGGCGGATACGGCCACCCCGACCACATCCAGGCCCACCGCGTGGCGATGCGCGGCGCCGAGCTGGCCGCGCGGGCGGACTTCCGGCCGGACCTCGGCGGCGCATACGCGATCGGGAAGATTTACTGGAACTGCAACCCCCGCTCGGTGGTCGAGGCGGGCTTCGCGCGGCTGCGCGCGGCCGGCCACAGCTTCCCGGGGGTCGCCGCCGTGGACGACGTACCGGGAGTGGTGCCGGACACCGAGGTCACGGCGGCGATCGCGGGCGCGGTCGGCTACGCGAACGCGAAGTCCGCGGCCATGCGCGCGCACCGCACCCAGATCGCGGTCGACGGGCCGTTCTTCGCGCTCTCCAACGACCTCGGCCAGCCGCTCCTCGGCACCGAGTACTACCGCCTGGTGCACGGGGAGTCCGGCGCCGCGGACGGGGAACGTGAGGACGATCTCTTCGCGGGAGTGGAGGAATTGGACGGTTTGGCGGGTATGGAGGCTAGTGCCCGGATTGAGGAGGCGGCGGAATGACTACGTCCAAGGGCGGCGGATCCGCGGGCAAGGGCGGCGCCGGCGGTGGCAGGGCCAACGGCACGGCCGGTGGCAGGGCCAAGGGTAAAAACAGTGCCAACGGTGGCCCCAAGGGGGGTGACGCCCGGGCGGCCGCCGGCAACGGGCGCGCGGGTGCGCCCCAGGGGCAGCGGTCCCGGGCGGCCGGCGGTGCGGCCGGGCCCCGGCCCGGAGGGCCCGTGGCGCCGGGCGCCGGTGCCGCGCCGGTCGCTCCGCTGACGCCCGGCAGGGTGGGCATATACGTACTCCTGCTCGTCACGGGCGTGCTGATGGCGCTCGCCGGAACGCTTCTCCAAGCGGCCTGGTTCCCGGGCGGGTTGGCGCTGGCGCTGGCCGGTCTCGGCGGCCTCTTCTACGGGGGCGCGCGGGCGACCGGCACCACGGCCGGTGTGCTGGTGCCCGGCGCCGCCTGGCTCGTGACGGTGTTCCTGTTGCTCAGCGACACCCGTCCGGAGGGTGACTTCCTCTTCGGCCCCGGGCTCGGTTCGTACATCTTCCTGTTGGGCGGCATCGCGATCGCTGTGATCTGCGCCACCGGTGCCCAGATGCGCGCGATGACCGCACCGCGGGGCCGAGTTGGCGGATGACGCGGTCCATACCAGGACGGAAGCCGCGGGGTTGCGGGTGACCGGCCCCGGTTCGGGGGCGTCGCCCGGCGCGGCGGTGATACCGCGCACCTCGGGTGCCGGCCGGCGGCGGACAGTATGGTGGTGCGCGCCGCCGCGACGCCCTGGGGGCACCCTCCGGCCCGAGGCCGGGGATCATCTCTGACGAGCGGCGGAGCCAACCGGGAGAACCTGCTTTGAGTCGTGAATCTGACAGTTCGTCCTCCGGCCCTCAGGGTCGTGGCGGAGCCGCGTACCCCTCGGGGACACCGCCGTACGGCTCGCCCAGGGGAGAAGCCGGCGAGGCGCTGGCGCCCGGTGCCGCGGCCCAGCCGGAGGAGCCCAAGACCGAGACCACGCTGACGACGCGGATCAAGATCAATATTCCGGGGTCCCGCCCCATCCCGCCGGTCGTCGTGCGCAAGCCCGTCGGTGAGGAGTCCGGCATGAACGCATCGGCCGCATCCGGCGGTTCCGCCGGCCCGTCCGGGCCCCCGGGCGGGTCGCGCCCGGCCTTCGGCGGCGAGCGGAACGCGGAGCGTACGGCGAACACCCCGCGCCCGGACGCGGCGGACAAGGCTCCCGGCGGCGCTCCCGCGGACAAGACCAGCGACTGGTTCGCGCCGCGCAAGCCGCAGGCCGGGCCCGGCGGGCAGTCGTCGACCACCGGCACGCACGCCGCACCGCCGGCACCGGAGACCCCGGCAGCCCCGGGCGGCGCGTCCGGCGCCCACGCGGCATCCGGCGCCAAGTCGGCGCAGCGGCCGGATCTTCCGTACTTCTCCGATGCGCCGGCCGCCGCGGGCGGCGGCTCGCCGTTCGACGGCGGCCGGGAGCGCGGCGGCCCGTCGTACGAGGCCGACCCGCTCGGCGGCAACCCGCTCGGCACCGACCCCTTGGGCGGTGACCCGCTGCGCGGTGACCCCCTCGGGAGCACCCCCCTGGGCAGCGACCCGCTGGGCGGCGGCTCCCCGTTCGACGGCGGGCCGCGCGGCGGGGCCTCCCCGTTCGACGGCGGCTCGCCGTTCGACGCCCCGGCGAAGCCCGCGCGCGACCGCAACCCGTTCGACGCCCCGCCGGGCGGTCCCGCGGGCCCCAACGGCCCGACGACCGGCCCGGCGCGCGGCGACTCGGCGTTCAACCTCCCGCCCGGCTTCAGCGACCCCAGCGCCGGCAAGAGCGCCGCCGCCCCCCTGCCCGACGACACCGCCGAACTGACCCCGCAGCCCCCGGCTCCGCTCGCCGGACCCGGCAGCGGCCTCGGCGTCACCGGTGGTGTCGCGGGCGGCCGGCCCGGCGGCCCGAAGGGCAAGGGCCCCAAGGGCGGTCCGCAGGGCGGCGGTGCCGGCGGCCGGGTGTCCGGCGACACCCTGGTCAGCGGCGTCCCGAAGGTGCCCGGCGGGCAGGGCCCGAAGGCGCCCTCGCCGTTCGCGGCGGGTGCGGCGGCCGGCGAGGACGAGAGCGCCGGCCCGAAGCCGCGGCCCAAGATCCCCGAGCCGATCAACCCCAAGAAGGGCCGCAGCAAGCTGGTGCTGGCGGGCGCCGGCGTCGTCGTCCTGGCCGCCGTCGCCTACGGTGCCGGTCTGCTGCTGGACCACGCCGACGTGCCCAACAACACCACCGCGCTCGGCGTCGACATCGGCGGCACCAGCAAGGAAGACGCCCTCAAGCGACTGGAGTCGGGGCTCAAGGACCGCCGGACCGCGCCGCTCAAGCTCACCGTCGACGGCAAGCCGCAGACCCTGCTGCCCTCGACGGCGGGTCTGGACATCGACCTCCAGGCGACCGTCCGCAACGCCGCCGGCCGCGACTACAACCCGGTCTCGGTGATCGGCTCCCTCTTCGGCGTCAAGCGCACCGCGCAGCCGGCGATGATCACCGACAAGGAGAAGCTCCAGGTCGCGCTGGCGAACGTGGCGGGGCCCGCGGACGCCGCCAAGGACGGCGGGATCACCTTCGAGAACGGCAAGGCGGTGCCGCACTACGGCGCGCCCTACAAGGCGATCGACGTCGCGACCTCGCAGGACAAGATCGTCAATGCCTATCTCGACCGGGCCGCGACCGGCACCGACACCCCCGTGGTGCTCGCCGCGACCACCCAGCAGCCCAAGGTCGGCAAGGCCGCGGTGGACCAGGCGTTGAAGGAGTTCGCCGAGCCGGCGATGTCCGGACTGGTCACGATCCGGGTGGACGGGCACGCGGTCTCCTTCAGCCCGCAGAAGTCCATCCCGAAGTTCCTCTCCTTCAAGATCGTCAACGGTCAGCTGGTGCCCTACTACGACCGGCCGGCCCTCAAGGAGCTCTACGGCAACACCTTCGACGGCGTCCTGGTGGCCAAGGGCGACGGCACCAAGCACCCGGTCAGCGTCGAGGAGGTGGCGGCCGCGGTGGGCAAGGCGCTGGTCGGCAAGACCCCGGCCGAGCGGGTGCAGACCATCGCGACGAACGGCTCCTGACGCCATGACCGGTGTCACCCGGCGGGTGTGACGCACGGCGGCCGACGCACCGTCAGCCGCCGTCGGCCGATCGCCGTATGGCACGGAACCGCAGGTCACAGGCCCCCGCGGGCGAGTCCTCAGGGATTCCCCTAGGGGGCCTCCCCCATGACATATGTCATGCCGCCCCGGGTACAGCCGACACTGCCGGGCGGTCGGCGGATCCGCGAAGCTTGAGGGCATGAAGACGACAACTACGACCGCGGCCCGCGCCGAGCGGCGCGCGGCACGGACACCGGTGGTCAGCTTCCAGGGGGTCAGCAAGAGCTATGGCGCGGTGCGCGCGGTGGCCGATCTGCACCTGGAGCTGCACCCCGGCGAGACCGTCGCCCTCCTCGGGCCCAACGGCGCCGGCAAGTCCTCCACCCTGGACCTGCTCCTCGGCCTGCGCTCCGCCGACACCGGGACGGTGAGCCTCTTCGGGACCACCCCGCAGCGCGCCATAGAGCAGGGCAAGGTCGGCGCCATGCTCCAGAGCGGCGGCCTGATGGAAGGCGTCAAGGTCAAGGAGTTGGTCGGGCTCGCCCGCGACCTGCACCCGCGCGGCTATCCCGTGGACCAGATCCTGGCCACCGCCGGTATCACGGAGATCGCCGACCGGATGGTCGGCAAGCTCTCCGGCGGCCAGGAGCAGCGGGTGCGGTTCGCCCTCGCCACCGCCGGCGCCAACGACCTGATCGTGCTGGACGAGCCCACGACCGGGATGGACGTCTCGGCCCGCCAGACCTTCTGGGGCGCCATGCGCCGCCAGGCCCAGGAGGGCCGTACGGTCCTCTTCGCGACGCACTACCTCGAAGAGGCCGACGAGATCGCCGACCGGGTCATCGTGCTGCACCGCGGCCGGGTGCTGGCCGACGGCACCTCCGCCGAGATCAAGGCCCGCGCCGGCGCCCGCCGGGTCACCTTCGACCTGGACGAGCCGATCGACCGCGGCGCGCTGGAGGCCCTGCCGTTCCTCACCGCCCTAGAGGTCTCGGGGCGCACGGTCCGCATCCAGTCCCAGGACGCCGACGCGACCGTGCACGCGCTCTACGGCCTCGGCCTCTACCCGCGCAACCTCGAAGTCTCCGGCCTCGGCCTGGAGCAGGCATTCATCGCCATCACCACGGCGTCCGACGCGACCCCCGCCACCGCCGAGGAGACGGCACGATGACCACCCTGATCAAGCTGGAGATCGTCCGCGCGCTGCGGAACAAGAAGTTCATGTTCTTCTCGGTGATCTATCCGCCTGCGCTGTACCTGATCATCGCGGGCGGCGCGGACAGCAAGCCGATCCCCGGGATGAAGCTCGACATGGGCCTGTACTACATGGTCTCCATGGCAGCATTCGGTGCCATGACCGCCGTCCTGCTGGGCAACAGCGAGCGCATCGCCAAGGAGCGCGAGCAGGGCTGGGTGCGCCAGCTGCGGCTGACCGCACTGCCCGGCCGGGGCTACGTCGCCGCCAAGATAGGCGCCGCAGCGACCGTCAGCCTGCCCTCGATCCTGCTGGTCATGATCGTCGCCGCGGCCGTCAAGGGCGTCCGCCTCGAAGCCTGGCAGTGGCTCGCCATCGCCGCCGGCACCTGGCTCGGCAGCTTCGTCTTCGCCGCCCTGGGCGTCGCCATCGGCTACCTGGCCACCGGTGACGCGGTCCGCCCGATCGCGATGCTGTGCTTCTTCGCGCTGGCCTTCCTCGGCGGCCTGTGGATGCCGCTGACGATCCTCCCGCAGTGGGTGCAGAACATCGCCGAGTGGCTCCCGACGCACGCGTACGCGGCGCTCGGCACCGCCGTCGAGGGCGGCGGCGCCCCGCACGTCAAGGACATGGGCATCCTGCTCGGCTACCTCGTCCTCTTCGCGGGCGGCGCGGCCTGGCTGTATCGCAAGGACACCCGGAAGGCATGAGACCGGTGGAGACGAAGAGCGCATCCGACGACCGGAACCCGGTGATGATCGGCCAGCCGCCGCGCACCCGCCGCCAGGCGGTCACCAAGACGATGTGGATCGGCCTGTGGCTGTTCTACCTCGCCGGCCCGGCCGGCTCGCTGCTCAACCCCGGGACCTCCACCGCCGCGCGCCTGTGGGGAGCGGGCGGCCTGGCGCTCTTCGTCCTCGCCTACTTCTACCTGGTCTTCCGTCACATGTGGCGGGAGACCACCCGCCACATGAGGTACGGCGTCCTGGCCCTCATGCTGGCGCTGTCCGTCGCCCTCACCTGGACCCTCGGCTTCGAGTGGCTGGTGCTGTTCATCTTCGTCAGCGTCGGCTCCGCCGTAGTCCTGCCCGCGCAGCAGTCCCGCTGGACCATCCCGCTGATCACCGCGGTGCTGCTCGCCGTCGGCGCGCGCTATCCGGAGGTCCGCGACTACTACGTCTTCGCCTATGCCCTGCCCGCCCTGGGCAGCGGCTTCATGATGATCGGCGTGCAGTACCTGATCCGTACGACCCAGGAACTGCGCGCGGCCAGAGAGGAGGTCGCCCGGCTCGCCGCCAACGACGAGCGGCTGCGACTGGCCCGCGATCTGCACGACCTCCTGGGGCACTCCCTCTCCCTGATCACCCTCAAGAGCGAACTGGCCGGACGGATGCTGCCCGGCAGCCCCGAGGACGCCGCGCAGCAGGTCGCCGACATCGAGCGGGTCAGCCGCCAGGCGCTGGTCGACGTCCGCGAGGCGGTCACCGGCTACCGGCGCCCCCGCCTGGCCGTCGAACTGGCCGGTGCCCGCTCCGCGCTCCGTACCGCCGGCGTGGAACTCACCGTCGCCCCCGCCCTGGAGAGCGAGCACCCGGCGCTGACCGCCGACACGGAAGGCGCGCTGGCCTGGGCGCTGCGCGAGGCCACCACCAACGTGGTCCGCCACAGCGGCGCCCACCGCTGCGAGATGCAGCTCACCGAGGAGTGGGAGTCCGACGACCGCCACTACCTCTGCCTGGCCGTCGTCGACGACGGCGGCGGCCCGCCGCGCGGCCGGCACGACGGCAACGGCCTCACCGGCCTCCGCGAACGCCTCGCCCTGACCGACGGCCGTCTGGAAACCGGCCCGGCCCCCCGCGGCCACGGCTTCGCCCTGCGCGCCTATGTCCCCATGAGCACCCCGGCCGCCGCAACCGGCGCCGCCGTACCGATGCCGGACACCTCACCGGAGCCGGCGCCCGGCCCGGTGTAGCGGCCCCGCTCTTCGGCCGCTGCCCGATGCGTGACGGGCGGCGTCCGGGCCCGCACCCAGGCTCTAAGCTGGCCCGCATGATCAGACTGCTGCTGGCGGAGGACCAGTCGATGGTCCGCGAGGCGCTGGCGGCGCTGCTCTCGCTGGAGGACGACCTGGAGGTCGTGGCCCAGGCCGCGCGCGGCGACGACGTGCTCGCGGCGGCGCGGGCGCACGAGGTCGACGTCGCACTGCTGGACATCGAGATGCCGGGCATGAGCGGACTGGACGCCGCGGCCGTGCTGCGCGACGAGCTGCCCGGGGTGAAGGTCGTCATCCTCACCACCTTCGGACGCCCCGGCTATCTGCGCCGGGCGATGGAGGCCGGGGCGCAGGCGTTCCTGGTCAAGGACGCCCCGGCGGCCCGGCTCGCGGACGCGGTGCGCCGGGTGCTGGCCGGTGAGCGGGTCATCGACCCGGCTCTGGCCGCCGCGGCGCTCGCCGACGGCGCCAGCCCGCTGACCGAGCGCGAGCGCGAGGTGCTCCAGGCGGCGGCCGGCGGCGCCACCAACGCCGAGATCGCCGCGGCGCTGCACCTGTCCCAGGGCACCGTCCGCAACTACCTCTCCCTCGCCATCCAGAAGACCGGCGCCCGCAACCGCGCCGAGGCGGTCCGCACCGCCCGCGACAAGGGCTGGCTCTGACCCCTGGCCCGTTGCACGGGCCCTGATCCGCCGCCCCCGCCCCCGGCCCCGTCCGCTCCCAGGACCTTGGCCGTGCCGCGCGCCGGACCTTCGCCCCTGTGCGCGGCCGCGGGACGTCCCGCAGGCTTGAAGTGTCATGCCTGCCCACCGCCCGCCGGAGGACGGCCCGCTCACTCCGGTGCTGCTGATCCTCGCCATCCTCGTCGTCGCGACGGTGGATGCGACGACCGGCCCGGAGCTGCACATCTCGGCCTTCATGGGGATCGCCCCGCTGGTCGCCGCACTGCGCTGCTCGTACCACCGAACGCTGCTGGTGGCGGTCGTCTACGTCGTCTGCCTCACCTACGTCGATCTGCTGACGGTGCCGGACTGGGCCCCGGCCAGCCGGGTCGTCGGCGTCTTCGGGGCCTTCCTGGTGGGCGTCTTCGCCCTGGTGCTGTGCCGTACCCGCCTGGAGCGCGAGGCGCTGCACGCCCGCACCAGCCTCGTCGCCGACACCGTGCAGCGGGCGATGCTGCGCGAGCTGCCGCTGCGCGCCGGCTCCCTGGAGGCGTACGGCTTCTACGTTTCCGCCCAGGAGGGCGCCCGGGTCGGCGGCGACATCTACGAGGCCGTCGACACCCCGCACGGGATGCGGCTGATGATCGGCGACGTCCAGGGCAAGGGCATGCCGGCGATCGGCGCGGGCCTGGAGGTGCTGGCGTCGTTCCGCGAGGCGGCGCAGTACCAGGAGTCGCTGGAGGGGGTCGCCGACCGCATGGAGCAGGCGCTGACCCGCTACAACGCCCGCTCCGCCGAGGAGGGCACCGACGAGCGCTTCGTCACCGCCCTGCTGGTGGAGGTGCGCGGCACGGACCGGGCCCGGGTGCTGTCGTGCGGCCACATCCCGTACTACCTGGTGCGCGGCGGCCGGGTCCACGAGCGCCGCGACGGCGAGGGCGGGCTGCCCCTGGGCCTGGGCACGCTCGGCGGCGAGCCCCGGCGAAGCGTCCGCGTCCACCGGGAGCCCGGCGACTGGGCGGTGCTGTGCACGGACGGCGTCACCGAGGCCCGCGGCACCGGCGGCGACTTCTACCCGCTGGCCGACCGCCTCGCCCGCTGGACCCACCTGGCGCCCGCCGATCTGGCCCGTACGCTCCGCACGGACCTGGAGGAGTTCACCGGCGGCGACCTGAAGGACGACGCGACGGTGCTGGTCGTCCGCCGGACCTCGGCGCAGGAGGCGCGGCAGGCGGTGCCCCGGTCCGCGGCGGCCTGACCGCCCGGCCGCGGCCGTACGGCGCCGCGCGGCGCCGGCGCCCCTCAGTTGAGCCGGGCCCGGGCCGCCGCCGCCTCCCGCCGCAGCGCCGTCGCGGCGGCCGGCTGCACCGGCTCCACCACCCGCGCGTACTCCTCCAGCTCGGCCGCACCGGCCAGGAACTCGCCCCGCTGGACGAGGAGTTGCGCACGCTCGTGGCGCAGCCGCGCCGGATGGGCGGGCAGCAGCAGGGACAGGTCCAGCGCCCACAGCTGGACCGCGCTGTGCTCCGGCCGGGCCTGGGCCCAGGCCTGGATGTTGTTGAGGATGCGCTGGACGATCTCCAGCGGGCCGGCCGGGCTGAGCATCGCCGGCGACAGCGCCTCGCCGGTCGCCCCCGCGACGATCATGGCCGCGTCCTGGTCGGCGAGCGGCCGCCCGCCCTCGAACGGGTCGGCGAGGACGTGCCGGCCGCCCGGGTCCCCGAAGCCGACGACGAAGTGGCCGGGCAGCGCCACCCCGTACACCGGTGCCCCGGCCCGCCGCGCGACCTCCGTCCACACCACGGACAGCAGGATCGGCAGCCCTCGGCGCCGCCGCAGCACCTCGTGGAGCAGCGACGACTCCAGCCGCCGGTAGTCGCCGGCCGAGCCGCCGAAGCCGTGCCGGGTGCCGAGCAGCTCGCCGACGTTGCGGGCCCAGGCTCCGGGGCCGCCGGCCGGTTGGTAGGGGAGCAGGCCGGCCAGCCGGTCCAGCTCGATCTGCGCGGCGTCGATGCCCGCCTGGTCCAGCGACGGATCTGCCTCGGCGGCGATCAGCAGGCACAGCAGCGCGAGGTCGGGCCGCTCCTCGCGCGCCGCCGCCGCGAACTGCCGCCGCCGCTCCTCGCGCGCCGCCTCCCGCCCGGGCTCCGGCTCCCGGCCCCGCTCCGCTTGCTCACCCATACGGGACGGACACCTCCTCAGCCGGCGTCGGCCGCCGGGCCGCGCCGGTAGTGGTAGCGGTGGTGCTCGGTGAACCCGAGCCCGTCGTACAGCGCGAGGGCGTCCGCGTTGTCCGCCTCGACCTGGAGGTACGCCGCCGACGCACCCTCCTGGAGGGCGCGTTCGGCGAGCGCCGCCATCACCAGTGTGGCCAGCCCCCCGCGCCGCTGCGCGGGCGCCACCTCCACGGCGGCGAAGCCCGCCCAACGGCCGTCGACCACCAGCCGCCCGATCGCCGCCGTGCCGCCGTCCGCGGCGGGCACGCTCGCGAACCACACCGACGGCCCGCCGGTGAGCACCCGCAGCGCCACCGCCGAGGGCTCCCCGGTCCGGTTGTAGAGCCCGAGCCACCCGGCGTCCGGCTCCCGGGAGAGGACCACCCGCGAGGTGTCCGCCCCGGTGTCCGCGAGCGGTGCCAGCGCCGAGATCCGTACGGAGGTGTGCGCCTCGTCCCGCCAGCCGCGTGCGGCCAGCTCCGCGGCCAGCGGGTCGCCGGCGTCGGGCCGGCCGGTGGCGACGGCGATGACCGGGGGCAGCCCGCGCGCGCCGTACCACCGGGCGGTCCGGGCCAGCGCCTCGTCCAGGGGGACACCGGGGCTGCCGAGCGCCAGTACGGAGTTGGCCCGGCGGGTGAAGCCCACCCGTCGCCCGGCCACCACCCCTCCAGGACGTGCTTCGCACGGCACCTCCTGCACTGAAGGCACCTCCTGCACTGAAGGCACCTCCTGCACTGAAGCCCGCAGTGTCCACTCACCGAGATGTTCTGTCTCGACGGCCGGCCAACCCCGGGCGGCGACCTCCTGGAGCTCCCGTACCCGGGCAGCCGGGACCTTTCTGCGGGCCGGTGCCGCGGGCACGACCTTGGCCGCTACCAGCGAGGACTCCTCGATCCGTACGCATTCGCCGTCGCGCCGTGTGATGCTCAGCACACCCTCGTCCCAGGATGTGAGAACGCCGACCGCGTCCGTGAACGCCGGCTCCCCCGCGCGGGCCCCGGTCAGGCGCCGCACGGATACCCTCTTTCCCACATCAGCCCGGGTGATCCGGACCTCCGCGCGACCACCGGCGAGGAATTCCATCGCTCTCCAACCGCCCCTCTTGTTCGTCTCCTGCCCGGGAACGGAGATACTAGGTGGCGGGCATCGACGACGCCGCGCTCCCGCGCGCCCAACGGCGGTCCTGACAATCCGGTCCGCCGGCCCTACCGAGGAGGAACGACAGCGTGACCTACGTCATCGCGCAGCCTTGTGTCGACGTCAAGGACAAGGCATGCATCGAGGAGTGCCCCGTCGACTGCATCTACGAGGGCTCCCGGTCTCTGTACATCCACCCGGACGAATGTGTCGACTGTGGTGCGTGTGAGCCGGTCTGCCCGGTGGAGGCGATCTTCTACGAGGACGACACTCCGGAAGAGTGGAAGGACTACTACAAGGCGAACGTCGAGTTCTTCGACGAGCTCGGCTCGCCCGGTGGTGCCAGCAAGCTCGGCCTGATCGAGCGCGACCACCCCTTCATCGCTGCGCTGCCGCCGCAGAACCAGTAACACCCGGGGGCCGAGGGGGAGCCTGCCCGCTCCCTCTTGCCCCCGAGGCCGCTGGGGCTGCCCCCAGCGCCGGCGGGGAAGGTCGCACGGCGCCGCGCGGTCCCGTACGGCCTGCCCGCCGTACGGGACCGAGGCGTTTTCGCGCGCCGACGTCCGCCGCGTCACCCCGTACGAGAAAGAGAGCACCGTGGGCGCAGTCTCATCCCGCCATCCGTCAGGGGAACCGCTCAGCGACCGCCTTCCGGTCTTCCCCTGGGACCGCCTGGAGCCCTACAAGGCCACCGCCGCCGCGCACGCCGACGGCATCGTGGACCTGTCCGTCGGCACCCCGGTCGACCCGGTGCCCGCGCTGGTCCGGCAGGCGCTGACCGACGCGGCCGACAGCCCCGGCTATCCGACGGTGTGGGGGACGGCCGCGCTCCGCGACGCGCTCACCGGCTGGGCCGCCGACCGCCTCGGCGCCCGCGGCCTGGCGCACACCAACGTGCTGCCGGTGGTCGGCTCCAAGGAACTGGTCGCCTGGCTGCCGACCCAGCTGGGCCTGGGTCCGGGCGACAAGGTGGCCTACCCGCGGCTGGCCTACCCGACGTACGAGGTCGGCGCCCGCCTGGCCGGCGCCGAGCCGGTCGTCTACGACGAGCCGACGGAGCTGGACCCGGCCGGCCTCAAGCTGCTCTGGCTCAACTCGCCCTCCAACCCCACCGGCCGGGTGCTGACCGCCGAGGAACTGCGGCGCACGGTGGCCTGGGCGCGCGAGCACGGCGTACTGCTCTTCAGCGACGAGTGCTACGTCGAACTGGGCTGGGAGGCCGACCCGGTCTCCGTCCTGCACCCGGACGTCTGCGGCGGCTCGTACGACGGCATCGTCGCCGTGCACTCCCTGTCCAAGCGCTCCAACCTCGCCGGCTACCGCTCCGCGTTCCTGGTGGGCGACGCGGCAGTCCTCGGCGATCTGCTCCAGATCCGCAAGCACGGCGGAATGATGGTCGCCGCGCCGATCCAGGCCGCCACCGTCGCCGCGCTCGGCGACACCGCCCACGTCGCCGAGCAGCGCGCGCGCTACGCCCGCCGCCGGACCGCGCTGCGCACCGCCTTCGAGGCCGCGGGCTTCCGCATCGAGCACAGCGAGGCGTCGCTCTACCTCTGGGCGACCCGCGACGAACCGTGCTGGGACACCGTCGGCGACCTCGCCAAGCGCGGCATCCTGGTCGCCCCCGGCGACTTCTACGGCGCGGCGGGGGAGCGGTTCGTACGGATCGCGTTCACCGCCACCGACGAGCGGGTCGAGGCCGCGGTACGCCGCCTCGCGGACTGACCGCGGACCGGACGCACACCGCGCGCGGGGGCCCGGGGAGAGCACGATCCCCGGGCCCCCGCGCGACGGTCGGCGCCGGTGGGTCAGTTGTTGTCGACCGGCACCCCGCCGATCAGGGTCTGGGCCGCCGGCACCACCAGGCGGCCGAGCAGGCCCCCGGCCTCCTCCGGCAGCGCCTGCTCGGTCGCGGCGCCCTTCTGCGCGATCGGACGGGCCATGCCCTCCGCCCTGTGGGCGGCGTCCTGGGCCACCGGGGTGGTCTCCACGACGGCCGGGGCCAGGGTCCTCACCAGCGCCGGCGCGAGGGTGCGCTCGGCCTCGTTGCCGGTCGCGTTGACCACCCCGACGCCCTTCTGCGCCTGCGAGTCCAGGGCCTTGCCGGTGCTCGCCGAGTCCAGCGTGCTCAGCCCGCCCATCTCGTTGCCTTGAGGGGGCAGGCTCACGGCGCTCGCGGAACCGGCCGCAGCGACCACGGGAGCGGCGCCCGCTGCGATCAGCAGGGCGGCTCGGGCGATCCGACGCGTAACGGGGAGGGACATGGTGCTCCTTTTACGGAGAAGGACTTCGTACTTCTGACAGATGTGCCATGTCCGCCGGGCGGACGCACTGACTACCGCGTCAAGTGCCCGCAGGTTGCGGTGAACTCCGGTAAAGAACTGGCAACGTGTCGCATAATCTGCTCTGGGTAAAGCTGAGCGATTTGCGTACGTCCCGAAGCCGCGCGGAAAGGTCACAGCCCCTTAAACGCAAGGCAATTGGCGGAGGATACGGCGGCAACCAGGTGAAATCCCGGACGGGAAAGGGAAATTGACGCCGCGCGCCCCTTCCGGGGGACTCGGTAACCTACTGCGCGGTGATGATACGAACGTCGCCCGCGGTTGTTTCGGGGCCGGACCCCCTGTGCTGCCAGCCCTTCCCGGAATCGGCCGCCGTCCACGTGCGGTCCGCGTAAGAGATCTGTTCGATGTGCAGCTCGGCCGAGTGGGCCAGCGCCCAGGTCGCCAACTGCCAGCCGCGCTGCCGGGCGTTGTCCGCGTTCGCCGTGCCGTACTGGTACCGCTCCACCGGTACCGTCAGCCCCCGCCCGCCGGCCGCGTCGCGCCCCGTGCCGCCGTTCGCGGGCGGCAGCACGTCGGAACCGAATTCCCGTACCAGCTTCTCCCGCACCTTCGATACGCCGTCCGGCCCGGCGCTGTCCACCGGGTGGCTGGCGGTGCAGCTCATCGCGTCGCCGTTGCGGCCGGTCAGCGCGCCGGTCAGCAGCGAGGCATTCGCCTCGTGCTTGGCGTACGCCTGCGGATAGCCGCTGCGCTGCACCTTCTGCGCGGCGACGGTCAGCGGCAGCCGGGAATAGCCGGGCACTTTCGCCAGATGCCGGTAGAACTCCCCGGCCGAATAGACCGGGTCCATGATCTGTTTCACGGTGCCCCAGTCCTGGGACGGCCGCTGCTGGAAAAGGCCGACCGAATCCCGGTCACCGAAATTGATGTTGCGCAACCCCGACTCCTGCATCGCGGTGGCCAGCGCGATGGTCACCGCCCGCTCCGGGAGCCCCCGCGAAGACGCCACCGCGGAGATCGTCGCGGCGTTCGCGGCCTGCTCCGGGGTCAGCTCGTACGGGTCGCCGTCTCCCTGGACGCGTACCGTGCAGCGCGGTGCCCCGGGGCCGCTGGTGACGTACTGCACCAGGAGATAGCCGGCCACCCCGAGGAGGACGGCGAAGGCCGCGAACGTACGCCACAGGCGCTTGCGGCGGGGGCGGGATACGGGCTGGACGGACACGAGGCCCAACGTACCGGAGGGCTGCCGATAGGGTCGGATCCATGGAGCGCTCCACACACCCCGGCCTCGACCTGTCGCTCGATTCGGCCGCGCTCACCGCGCAGCTGGTCGACTTCCCGTCCGAGAGCGGCAACGAGAAGGACCTCGCCGACGCCGTCGAGCAGGCCCTGCGCGCACTGCCGCACCTGACCGTCGACCGCCACGGCAACAACATCGTGGCCCGGACGAACCTGGGCCGCCCCGAGCGGGTGGTGCTCGCCGGGCACCTGGACACCGTGCCGATCGCGGACAACGTGCCCTCCCGGCTCGACGAGGACGGCGTCCTGTGGGGCTGCGGCACCTGCGACATGAAGTCCGGGGTCGCCGTCCAGCTGCGGATGGCCGCCACCGTCCCCGCCCCCAACCGCGACCTGACCTTCGTGTTCTACGACAACGAGGAGGTCGCCGCGCACCTCAACGGCCTCGGCAAGGTCGCCGACGCCCACCCCGACTGGCTCGCCGGCGACTTCGCCGTCCTGCTGGAGCCCTCCGACGGGCAGGTGGAGGGCGGCTGCCAGGGCACCCTGCGGGTGCTGCTGCGCACCAGCGGGGAGCGCGCGCACTCCGCGCGCAGCTGGATGGGCGCCAACGCGATCCACGCCGCCGCCCCCATCCTGGCCAAGCTCGCCGCCTACGAGCCGCGCCGCCCGGTCATCGACGGCCTGGAATACCGCGAGGGCCTCAACGCGGTACGGATCGAGGGCGGGGTGGCCAACAACGTCATCCCGGACGCCTGCACCGTCACCGTCAACTTCCGCTACGCGCCCGACCGCAGCCCCGAGGAGGCGGTGGCGCACGTCCGCGAGGTCTTCGCCGACTGCCCCGTGGACGAGTTCGTCGTGGACGACCACTCCCCGGGCGCGCTGCCCGGCCTGGCCCACCCGGCCGCCAAGGCGTTCATGGAGGCCGTCGGCGGCACCGCGATGCCCAAGTTCGGCTGGACCGACGTCTCCCGCTTCAGCGCGCTGGGCGTCCCGGCCGTCAACTACGGCCCCGGCTACTCCCTTCTCGCGCACAAGAAGGACGAGCGGGTCGAGGTCGCCCGGATCCTGCACTGCGAGGAGCGGCTGCGCGCCTGGCTGACCGACCGGCCGTCGGGGGACTGACCGCCGGCGCCCCTCCGCGCCGGACCGGCCGACGCCGACCTGGCGGACCGGCGGCCGACCGATCGCATACCGGCGGAATTCCCCTGCGCTTCACGCGGGCGGATCTACGCTGAAGTGGCAAACGATCGCCAGCGGAGGGAGCACGTCATGGCCAACCCCGAGGGAGCACCCGTCCCGGAGGAGCAGCGGCTGGGCCCTGTACTGCGCCGTCACGACCAGGTGCAGACCGGCACGACGGACCAGCGGCTGCTGGATTCCGAAGGCCCCTCCGAGTGGGTGCACACCGACCCCTGGCGCGTGATGCGCATCCAGTCGGAGTTCGTGGAGGGCTTCGGCGCGCTGGCCGAGCTGGGCCCGGCCGTGAGCGTCTTCGGCTCGGCCCGTACGCCGCGCGGTTCGACGGAGTACGACGCCGCGGTGCGTATCGGCGCGGCGCTGGTGAAGGCCGGCTTCTCGGTGATCACCGGCGGCGGTCCGGGCGCCATGGAGGCCGCCAACAAGGGCGCCAGTGAGGCCGGCGGGACCTCCGTCGGGCTCGGCATCGAGCTCCCCTTCGAGCAGGGGATGAACGACTACGTGAACCTCGGGGTCGACTTCCGCTACTTCTTCGTCCGCAAGACCTGCTTCGTCAAGTACGCGCGCGGGTTCGTCGTCCTCCCCGGCGGGCTCGGCACCCTGGACGAGCTCTTCGAGGCGCTGACCCTCGTCCAGACCCGCAAGGTCACCCGCTTCCCGATCGTGCTGTTCGGCACGGACTACTGGAGCGGTCTGGTCGCCTGGTTGCGCGAGACCCTCGTCGCCCAGGGGAAGGCGTCTGCGCGCGACCTGGAGCTGTTCCACATCAGCGACGACGTGGACGAGGCGATCGCGCTGGTGACCAAGGAGGTCGGCATCTAGTTCGGCATCTAGTACGGACCTGTCCGGCGGGTCGGGGGCGGGGGTGTGTCCGTGGCGTCCGATACGGATGTCTCGGACTTCCCGATACGAATGTCTCGGACTTCCTGATACGGACATCCCGGCCACGGGAATACCGCCCCCGCCCGCCCCTGTTGTGGCCCGCAGGGGGCGCGGGCATCCCCTACGGGATCTGTTCCCACGCCCCTGAAGGAGGTCCCCTCAGGCCAGTCCGCGGCGGGCGACCGCCGGGGGCCGGTGGCCGGCGATCGAGGCCACCATGTCGAGGACCTGCCGGGTCTCGGCGACCTCGTGGACGCGGTAGACCTGGGCGCCGAGCCAGGCGGACACCGCGGTGGTCGCCAGGGTGCCCAGCACCCGCTCCTTGACCGGCTTGTCGAGGGTCTCGCCGACGAAGTCCTTGTTGGACAGCGAGACCAGCACCGGCCACCCGGTGTCCGCCATCTCGCCCAGTCGCCGGGTCGCCTCCAGGCTGTGCCGGGTGTTCTTCCCGAAGTCGTGCCCCGGGTCGATCATGATCCCGTCCCGCCGTACGCCCAACTCCCGTGCCCGCTCGGCCAGTCCGAGCGTCACCCGCAGGATGTCGGCCATCACGTCGTCGTACGTCACCCGGTGCGGCCGGGTCCGCGGTTCGGCACCGCCGGCGTGGGTGCACACCAGGCCGGCGCCGTACCGGGCGGCGACCTCGGCGAGCCGCGGATCGACGCCGCCCCAGGCGTCGTTGAGCAGATCCGCGCCGGCCTCGCAGACCGCCTCGCCGACCTCGTGCCGCCAGGTGTCGACGCTGATCACCACATCGGGGTGGCGGCGGCGCACCTCGGCGACGAAACCGACCGTACGGCGGACCTCCTCCTCGGCGCTCACCTCCTCGCCGGGGCCGGCCTTGACGCCGCCGATGTCGATGATCGCGGCGCCCTCGGTGATCGCCTGTTCCACGCGGTCCAGCGCGGGTTCGTCGCGGAAGGTCGCGCCCTGGTCGTAGAAGGAGTCCGGGGTCCTGTTGACGATGGCCATGATCACCGGCTCATGCGCCCCGAACTCGCGTTTTCCCAGCCGCAGCATTCCGTTGACTCCCTCTCCGTGGTCCGGGAGCGACCCTAACTGTCAGACCCGCATGGCACGATCGGAGGAGACACAGAGTCCGGGGAGTTGGTCGTGTTCTGGTTCATGCTGATCGCGATGGTCGTGGTGGTCGCCGCGGTCACGCTTGTCGTCGTCGGCGGCGGTGACGCCGGAGGGGACGGCGGCGGACTGCGGGACACCGAACCGGACCGGCTGCACGACCCGCTGCCGCAGGACCGCCCGGTGGCCCGCGCCGATGTGGACGCCGTCCGGCTGCCGGTGGTCGTGCGCGGCTACCGCATGGACGACGTCGACGACGTCCTGGACCGCCTCGGCGCCGAGCTGGCCGAGCGGGACGCCAGGATCGCCGAGCTGGAGGCGGCGCTGGCGGGTGCGCATGCCGCGGCCATGGGCGGCTCCGGCCTGATCCAGGACACCGGCGCGCAGCACGCCCCGGCGCCCGAGGGCCCGGCCCGGCCGGCCCCGGCGCAGGACACCCGGCCCGCGAGCGGACCGGCCGGGAGGGACGAGCGGCCCGGGACCCCGGACGCGCCCGGCGGGCCGGCGGCCCCGGGCGGCCCGGTGGCCGGTGGCGAAGGAGAAGGGGAGGGGCAGGCATGAGTGGTGTGGTGACGGCTCCCGACGGCGTTCCGCGCTGCCCGTGGGGCATGGAGTCCGAGCAGATGGCGGACTACCGCGCGTACCACGACACGGAGTGGGGCCGGCCGGTCCACGGCGACGACGCGCTCTTCGAGCGTATGAGCCTGGAGGCGTTCCAGTCCGGGCTGTCCTGGATCACGATCCTGCGGCGCCGCACCGGATTCCGCGCCGCGTTCGCCGACTTCAGGATCGCGGCGGTGGCGCGGTTCACGGACGCGGACGCCGAGCGGCTGCTCGCCGACCCCGGGATCATCCGCAATCGCGCCAAGATCGCCGCGACGATCAACAACGCCAGGATCGCCGCCGAGCTGGCCCCCGGCGAGCTCGACACCCTCATCTGGTCCTACGCCCCCGACCGGGCCGGTCGCCCCGCGCCGCGCACCGTGGGCGACGTGCAGCCCACCACCCCCGAGTCGATCGCGCTCGCAAAGGATCTGAAGAAGCGCGGGTTCCGCTTCGTCGGCCCCACCACCGCGTACGCCATGATGCAGGCGTGCGGCCTGGTCAACGACCATCTCGTGGACTGCCATGCGCGCGCGGTGGTGGAGGCGGCGGCCGGCTGAACCGCCGGGCCGTCCGGGGTCAGCGCCCCAGGAAGGTCGGCCTCTCCTTCTTCACGAACGCCTCGACCGCGATGTGGTGGTCCTCCGACGCCCCGGCGCGGACCTGGAGTTCGTCCTCCTTGCCCAGGGTCTCGGCGAGCGAGTGCGCGGCGCCGAAGGCCAGCGATTCCTTGATCGCGGCATAGGCGGCGGTCGGCCCCTGGGCCAGCCGGCGGGCGACGGCCGCGGCCTCGTCGGCGAGTCCGTCCGCCGGGACGACCTTGTTGGCGATGCCCAGCTCGTGCGCCTCTTGGGCGCCGACCGTGCGCGGGAAGAGCAGCAGATCGGCGGCTCGGCCGTGGCCGATCAGCCGCGGCAGCGTCCAGGACATCCCGGAGTCGGCGGTCAGCGCGACGCCCGCGAACGAGGTGTTGAAGGAGGCGGTGTCGGCGACGACGCGGTAGTCGGCGGCGAGCGCGAAGCCCGCGCCGGCGCCCGCGGCGACCCCGTTGACGCCCGCCACCACCGGCTTGGGCATCTCGGTCAACGCCGTGACGATGGGGTTGTAGTGGTCACGCACGGTGTTCATGGTGGCGCCCGTGCCGGTGGCCCGGTCCTCGGCCAGCAGGCCGATGTGCTCCTTGAGGTCCTGCCCGACGCAGAAGGCGCGGCCGGTGGCGGTCAGCAGCACCGCCCGTACGGCCCCGTCGGCGGCGGCCTCCTGGAGGATGTCCCGGAGCAGGACCTTCGCCTCCGTGTTCATCGCGTTCATCGCGTCGGGGCGGTTGAGGGTGACCGTCGCGAGTCCGTCGGTCACGTCGTAGAGCACGGTGTCGGCCATAGTGGGAGTCCCCTCCGTCGCGGCTCTGGACTGCCCGGTAGCGGCAGCCAGCGCTCAGGATGCCGGAGATCATCCGCCGTCGGCGTGTGACGTACGTCAAAGATTGCGGGCGCGTCGGGTGGTGAGGAGTGGCGAAGTATGGCAGCCCCCTCCCCGAATTGGGTGGGTTTGCGGGAGCGCGTTGCAAAAGGGATGCCCCCTGATGTTGGTCATCGGGTCGTTCGATGCGGGATAATGGCCTGGAAGCAATGTGTTCGATGCCGGTGACACGCGCCTATCAAGGCCGTCGGCTGAGATGAGCTGGTTTCAGGAAGGGGAACGAGCATGGCGGCCATGAAGCCGCGGACGGGCGACGGCCCGCTCGAGGTGACCAAGGAGGGGCGGGGCATCGTCATGCGCGTTCCGCTCGAAGGCGGCGGTCGGCTCGTCGTCGAGCTGACCCCCGATGAGGCCAAGGCCCTCGGTGAGGCCCTGGAGAAGGTCACCGTCTGACGAGGGCGGAGAAACCGCTGCGGTTTTTCGGGGGCTGACCCCCGGTACCTCCAGCCGAATACCCCGGCCCCGGCAGGCGGCGCGCCACACCGGCGTGCCGCCTGCCGGGGCCGATTCGTCTCCGTGGTCCGTGCGGTCCGCTGTTCTTCGTGGCCGTCTCTTCGTGGCCGTCCTTCGCGGTCGTCCCGGTGGTCCGCCGCGGTTCAGCCGCGCTTGACCGCGCAGAGCAGCCCGTCGCCCACCGGCAGCAGGGCCGGTACCAGCACGGTGCTCTCCCGTATGGCCCGCAGCAGCTCGCGCAGCCGCAGCACCTCCGTCGGCTGCTCCGCGGAATCGACGGTACGGCCGTCCGCGAAGACGCCCTGGAAGCACACCAGGCCGCCGGGGCGCAGCAGCCGCAACGATTCAGCGAGGTATTCGAGGCACTCCATGAGGTCGCCGTCGCAGAAGACGAGGTCGTAGCCGCCGTCCGCGAGGCGCGGCAGGACGTCGAGGGCCCGGCCGGGGATGAAGCGGGCGCGGTTCCCGGCGAAGCCCGCCGCGCGGAAAGCCTGCTTGGCGAACGCCTGCCGCTCCGGTTCGAGGTCCACGGTGGTCAGCACGCCGTCGGGGCGCATGCCGTGCAGGAGATAGATGCCGGACACCCCCGTGCCGGTGCCGATCTCGGCGACCGCCTTGGCGTCCGCGGTGGCGGCGAGCAGCCGCAGGGCCGCGCCGGTGCCGGTCGTCACCGCGCGGATCCCGGCCTCCCGGGCGCGGGCGCGGGACCAGCGCAGAGCGTCGTCGGCGGCCTCGTCGATGGTCCCGGCGCCGTACGCCTCGGCGAATGCCAAGTTCGTCTGCCGGTTGCCGGTAATGGCCCTCTCCTGTCCCCGTAGTTGACGCAACCGTGACTGTATCCGCTGTGTGCGGGAACCCGCAGATGGGACCGGGCGTTAGGAAAGGGCAGGGGGAGAGACGGGGGGACGCACCGGTGAATACCGCGCAAGACACCAGGCGAGAAACACCGCAGGAACAGAAGCAGCACCAAATGCTGGTCAAAACTGCTTATCCGGAGCTAACGGGCGAGGTGGATATGGTAGGGGCTCTACTGGACACCACCAGAGCCACCAGGGGAGGTGCGGCTGCGGCGGGTGACCGAAGAGTGCACAGGCGCTTGCGACGGTCGTTCGCCGAGCCGAAATCCGTGACCAACACCGCTGACCGCTTCCGCCCTCACGGCCCCAAGGCCATGGGAGGGGCCCCCATCGCCGACGCACGCACCGCGACCTTCGCCGACACCTCGGATGCCCAGGCGTGGACCCCGCCCACGTGGGAGGAGATCGTCAGCACCCACAGCGCCCGGGTCTACCGCCTCGCGTACCGCCTCACCGGCAATCAGCACGACGCCGAGGACCTGACCCAGGAGGTGTTCGTCCGCGTCTTCCGCTCGCTGTCGACGTACACCCCCGGCACGTTCGAGGGCTGGCTGCACCGCATCACCACCAACCTCTTCCTCGACATGGTCCGCCGCCGCCAGCGCATCCGCTTCGACGCGCTCGGTGACGACGCCGCCGAGCGGCTCCCCAGCCGCGAGCCCTCACCGCAGCAGCACTTCAACGACACCCACTTCGACGCCGACGTGCAGCAGGCGCTGGACACCCTCGCGCCCGAGTTCCGCGCCGCCGTGGTGCTCTGCGACATCGAGGGCCTGTCGTACGAGGAGATCGCCGCGACCCTCGGTGTCAAGCTCGGCACGGTCCGCAGCCGCATCCACCGAGGCCGGTCCCACCTGCGCAAGGCGCTCAAGCACCGCTCCCCGGCGGCGCGCGCCGAAGAGCGCGAGGAACAGCGGTCGCTGGCCGTGGTACCCACAAGGGAGGTCGGAATCGCGTGAGCGGCAGTGGCGGTCCGTCCCCCGCCGAGCAGCATCTCGGCGACCGCCTCGCGGCCCTGGTCGACGGCGAACTGGGGCACGACGCGCGCGAGCGGGTGCTGGCGCACCTCGCGACGTGCGGTAAGTGCAAGGCGGAGGCCGACGCCCAGCGTCGGCTGAAGAACGTATTCGCGCAGACCGCGCCCCCCGGCCCGTCCGAGGGGCTGCTGGCGCGCCTTCAGCAGCTGCCCGGTGGCGACGCCGGCGGCCCCGGCAGCCGGCTCGGCACCGGCACGTTCGGGCGCAGTGAATTCGCTCGCGGCGGCGGCTCGTTCCGCTATGTCCCGTCGGAGAACCACCTCGGCCCGGCCATGGCCGCCGTCCCCCCGCAGCCGCGGACGCGCGGCTTCCGGGTGCAGGAGCCGGAGCGCGGCGCACCGCAGCGCCGCCGGTTCGCCTTCGCGGCGGCCGGCGCGGTCTCGCTGGCGGCCTTCGCGCTCGGCGGCGCCCTCCCGTTGGAGGCGGCCGTCGACGCCCCCGGCCCCCGTGCCGAGGGCAGCGGCAGCGCCGTCACCCCGCTCAGCGCCAGCCCCGCGGCCGGTGCCGTCCCGCTGTCCCGCGACGAGTTCCTGACGACCCGGGATCCGCGTCCCGGCGCCTGGCCCGCGGTGGGCGACCCGACCATCGCCCCGGCCCCCAGCGCCATGGCGCTGTACGCCCCGGGCGAGAACCGCCCGTCGGACGGCGTCCCGGTGGCCGGCCCGGCGCCCGGACGCTTCGGCCTCGCACCTCTGATAGCCGCCACCGGTCCGGCGTCGGCGTACGGCTTCGCACCGCTGACCGTCACGACCGGTACCGCCTTCGCCGGCCGAAACCCGCTCCCGCCGCTGGAGCCGATGCGGCCCCTGCTCGGCTCGGCGCCCTCCGCCGGACCCCTCGCCCGCGGTTCGCACTGACCGGGATCTGCGCAGTTGCGCGCGGAGCTGGTTGAATCCCTGTCGGGCGGCGCGCTCTTGTGCGGGCGCGTGCCCCCGGGGCACGTCGCCGGACGGCCCCGGGTGGCGTTGGCCCGCGCGTGACCGCGGGCGAATTGTTGGGGAGAGCATGGACGACGCTGGGGCCGCCGGCCCGAAGCTGAAGTGGTGGAGCCGGCCGGGGCACACCCCGAGCCCGCAACCGCCCGCCGAGGCCGACCGGCCCGAGGCGCAGCGGAGCGCCGGCCCCGCGGCCGGAGCGGCTGCGGCGGCGGCCGCGGCGGCCCCGGCGGGCACCGCCGCAGCGGCCGAACAGGCTTCTGAGGCACCGGAGTTGACCGCCGCGCCGGGGGCGATACCGGGCCCGGCGGCGGACCCGGCACCGGCCGCGGCGGGTCCGGAGCAGGGGGCCGCGGCGCCCCGTGCGGAGCGCGAGGCCGCCACCGTGACGCTCGGTCAGGTGCCCGTGGGAGCCCCGGACGAGGCGCAGCCGCACCCGCCGACGGAGCCCGCACCGCGCGGCGCCGCCGACCCGCAGCCCCAGCCCACCGTTCCCGCCGAGGCCGCCGGCGGTGCGCCCCGGCGCCCGCAGCCGCTGCACCCCGAGGACCCGTACGGCACGCCCCCGTACGGCGGTCCCGGGCCATGGGCGCCCGCGCCGCTGGTGCAGCGGCCGATGGCGACCCCCGCACACGGCACCGCGCTCCCGCCGGAGGCGGGGACCGCGGCCGCCGACGCCCCGCACCCCCGCCCGGCCGCGCCCGGGCCGCAGCTCCTGAAGGCCGGCGGCCCCGTACCGGCCCCCGCCGCCCCGCAGGACGCCGTACCGCACCCCGGCGGCCCGCACCCGCCCGCCCCGGCAGCCCCGGCCGCGCCCGCGTCCGCGCCCTCCGGCCCGCAGCTGACGCACGAGCCCGCGGAGGGCGCCTTCGTCCCGCACCCCGGCGACGGCGGCCCCCGCCCCGTGCCCGTGCCCCCGGCCGCCCCGTACGCCGCCGCGCCCCCGCCGCTCCGGCCGTCGGCCGTCCCGGGTGCCTGGCAGCAGTACGACCCCTGGAGCGCGCCCCTGCACGGCGGCCCGGCCGCCGTACCGCCGCGGGCCCGGCGCGGCCGACGCGTCCCGATGGCGGTCGGCGCCGTGGTGCTCGCGCTGCTGGCGGGCGGGGCCGGCGGCGGCGTCGGCGCGTACATCGAGCGGAACGGCGGGATCGACGACATCAAGCTGCCGCAGGCGACGGGCGAGCGGGGCAGCCGCAGCCCGCAGAGCGTCGCCGGGATCGCGCGGGCGGCGCTGCCCGGCGTGGTGACGCTGCACGTCCGCGGCAACGCCGAGCAGGGCACCGGCACCGGGTTCGTCCTCGACCGGCAGGGCCACATCCTGACCAACAACCACGTTGTCGAAGCGGCCGGATCGGGTGGCGCGATATCGGTGACGTTCAGCGGCGGGCAGACCGCCAAGGCCCGGGTCGTCGGAAGGGATGGCGGCTACGACCTCGCCGTCGTGCAGGTGGACGGCGTCACCGGGCTGCGTCCGCTGACGCTGGGCGACTCGGACGCGGCGCAGGTCGGTGATCCGGTGGTGGCGATCGGGGCGCCCTACGACCTCGCCAACACCGTCACCTCCGGGATCATCAGCGCCAAGCAGCGGCCGATCACCGCCGGCGGGCAGAAGGGCGACGGAAGCGACGTGTCGTACGTCGACGCGCTGCAGACCGACGCACCCATCAACCCGGGTAATTCGGGCGGTCCGCTGGTCGACGGCGAGGCCCGGGTGATCGGCATCAACAGCGCGATCCGGGCCGCGGACAGCGGCACCGGCGGGCCGGACGGCGCCGGCGGCCAGGGCGGCAGCATCGGCCTGGGCTTCGCCATACCCATCAATCAGGCCAAGCGGGTGGCCGAGGAGCTGATCAACACCGGCCGGGCCACCCACCCGGTGATCGGGGTCACGCTGGAGATGGAGTACGCCGGGGACGGCGCCCGGGTCAGCGACCGCACCAAGGACGGCAAGCCGCCGGTCGTCCCCGGCGGGCCGGGCGCGAAGGCCGGGATCAAGGTGGGGGACGTGATCACGCAGGTGGACGGTGTGCCGGTACACAGCGGACAGGAGCTGATCGTCAAGATCCGCAGCCACCGGCCCGGTGACATGCTCACTCTGACGCTTCAGCGGGGCGGCAGCGAGCGGTCCGTTCGGCTCACACTGGGTTCCTCAAGCCAGGGCTGATCGTTTGTACGGTGTTGGTGCGGGCGACTCCCGCCCGACGTATCGGGCCAGGTACCGTGAGAGGTGGCCAGGCCCATAGGCCCTCGAAGGCCGCGGATTACCCAAGGAGTCGCAAGGTGTTCTTCGACATAGGACCCCTGGAGCTGATTGCGATCGTGGTCCTCGCGGTGCTCATCTTCGGGCCGGACAAGCTGCCCAAGGTCATCCAGGACGTGACCGGGTTCATCCGCAAGGTCCGGGCGTTCTCCGACAGCGCCAAGGAGGACATCCGCAGCGAGCTGGGCCCGGAGTTCAAGGACTTCGAGTTCGAGGACCTCAAGCCCAGGAACTTCGTGCGCAAGCACGTCCTGGAGAAGGACGAGTACGGCCTCAAGGAGCTCCAGGAGCTGCGCAGCGGCCTCGACCTGAAGAAGGAGATGGCCGAGGTCACCGACGCCGTCCGGGAGTCCACGTCGGTCTCCGCGGCGGCCTCGACGGCTTCGTCCGCTCCCTCCAACGGCTCCCGTCCGCACCTCTCCGAGGAGTCGCCGGCCGGTGCCGCCGGCCGCCCCGACCTGCTCAAGAAGGGCGCGGACCCGGCCCACCGCGAGTCTCCGCCGTTCGACGCCGACGCCACCTGATACTTCTGTATGCCCGGCTGTGTTGACCGCACTGGCTATGCTCCCGGAGTCCGGGGTGAGGTCGCCTGAGGGGGGCGGGCCGCCCACGACGAAGGGCAACAAGGAGGCTCCGCGCAGATGGAGACGACGAGTCGGACAGTCACCCAAGAGGTGTCCGCCGATGCCGGCCGGAAGGCCGACGGCTATCTGCTGGCCGCATTCCCGTGGTACGGCCTCGACGAGGCGTACACCGGGCCACGGTGGCTGATGCAGGTCGGCTCGGCCGCGGACGGCACCGTCGAGCACGGTGCGACGGGGCACGGCGGGGAGCCGACCATCAAGGTGGAGACCCCGGAGTCGGAGCGGTTCGCGGTGGTGGTGACGGTCGCCAGCCGGCCCGTACGGCGCAGCGCCGACGGCACCGGTGTCCTGGAGGCCACCTCCGTCTCCACCGCCGCCTGGCTCGCCGGGGCCGGGCTGCTCGCGCACACCTGGCCGACCCAGATGGACCGGTCGCTGCGCCAGGACTGGCTGGACCAGCAGACGATGATCGCCTGGGAGCTGGCCGACGACCTCGAAGGCGAGAGCTGGAGCGAGCTGATGCTCCCGGTGGACGGGGAGCCGACGCCGTTCTGCTACCGGGAGTCCGAGTACGGCTGGGTGCTGGCCGGCACGTCCGGCGTGGACGGAGGCGAGGGCGTGCACCTCGGCGCGTACGGGCGGGGGATGAGCGCGTACGGCCTCGGCTTCTCGGTGATCAAGGACCTGAGCGCGTACGCGGGCTGAGCCGGAGGCAAGGGAAAGGGCGGACCCGCCGGCGGGTCCGCCCTTTCCGCGGTCTACAGAGTCCTGCGGAGTCGTACGGGAGGGAGCGCGGTGGCCGGCTCCCCGGCCGTCAGAACTTGTTGCGCGGGGTGATCCCCAGGGACATGCCGGCCAGGCCGCGCTGCCGGCCGCCCAGCTTGCCGGCGATGGCGCGGATCGCGGAGCCGGCGGGGGAGTCGGGGTCGGTGAGCACCACGGGCTTGCCCTCGTCGCCGCCCTCGCGCAGCCGGACGTCGATCGGGATGGAGCCGAGCACCGGCACCTGGGCGCCGGTCGTCTTCGTCAGGCCCTCGGCCACCCGCTCGCCGCCTCCGGTGCCGAAGACGTCGACCATCTCGTCGCAGTGCGGGCAGGGCAGCCCGGACATGTTCTCCACGACGCCGACGATCTTCTGGTGGGTCTGCACGGCGATCGAACCGGCCCGCTCGGCGACCTCGGCGGCGGCCTGCTGCGGGGTGGTGACCACCAGGATCTCGGCGTTCGGCACCAGCTGGGCCACCGAGATGGCGATGTCGCCGGTGCCCGGGGGCAGGTCCAGCAGGAGGACGTCCAGGTCGCCCCAGTACACGTCGGCGAGGAACTGCTGGAGGGCGCGGTGCAGCATCGGGCCGCGCCAGACGACGGGGGCGTTGCCGGGGGTGAACATGCCGATCGAGATGACCTTCACGCCGTTCGCCGACGGGGGCATGATCATGTTCTCGACCTGGGTGGGCCGCCCGTCGGCGCCCAGCATCCGGGGCACGGAGTGGCCGTAGATGTCGGCGTCCACGACACCGACCTTGAGCCCGTCGGCGGCCATCGCCGCGGCGAGGTTGACGGTCACCGAGGACTTGCCGACGCCGCCCTTGCCGGAGGCCACCGCGTAGACCCGGGTCAGCGAGCCGGGCTGGGCGAAGGGCACCTCGCGCTCGGCGGTGCCGCCGCGCAGCGAGGCCGCCAGCTCGCGCCGCTGCTCGTCGCTCATCACCTCCAGCTCGACGCCCGCGCTGGTGACACCGGGCACCCGCTCGACGGCCTCGCGCACGCTGCTGATGATCGTCTCGCGCATCGGGCAGCCGGAGACCGTGAGGTAGACCACGACCGCCACCGCGCCGTCCGCCGCGATGTCCACCGATTTGACCATCCCCAGCTCGGTGATGGGGCGGTGGATCTCGGGGTCGTTCACCGTCGCGAGCGCGTCGCGGATCGCGTCCTCGCTCGGTGCGCCGGCGGTGGGGGCAGTGTCGTTGGCCATGCCCCGATGGTACGGCGCCCGAGGGGGCCTCCGGAAAGCCCCGTCAGCGGTCGCGTTCGTCACTCTCCGCGTCGATCATCTGCCGCAGTTCCAGCTCCCGCAGCAGGTCCTCCAGTTCGGAGCGGATCCAGTCGCGGGTGGCGACCTCGCCCAGGCCCAGCCGGAGTGCCGCGATCTCCCGGGTCAGGTACTCGGTGTCGGCGATGGAGCGCTCGTTCTGCTTGCGGTCCTGCTCGTGGGTGACCCGGTCGCGGTTGTCCTGCCGGTTCTGCGCCAGCAGGATCAGCGGCGCCGCGTACGACGCCTGGAGGGACAGCGCCAGGGTCAGGAAGATGAACGGGTAGTTGTCGAACCGCAGATGGCCCGGCACGGCGACGTTCCAGCCGATCCACAGGATGATGGCGACCGTCATCCAGACGATGAAGCGGCCGGTCCCCAGGAAGCGGGCGATCTTCTCCGACATCCGCCCGAACGCCTCCGGGTCGTACTCCGGGAAGAGCGTGCGGCGCGGCACCCGTGGCAGGTCCAGGCGCACCCGGCGGCGCTCCGGGGGCCGCTCGCCGGCGCCGCCCCGGCGCAGCGCCGAGGCGCCGTTCGCCCGCCGCTCGCGGGATCCCTCCCGCTCCTCAGCGCCCATCGCCGGCCTCCCCGTGCGCCCTCACGCCGGTCAGCCCGGCCGGCGGGGCGCGGTGCAGCTCGGCCTCCCGCCAGTCCTCCGGCAGCAGGTGGTCCAGGACGTCGTCGACGGTGACCGCGCCCAGCAGCGCCCCGCTCTCGTCCACCACCGGCGCCGCGACCATGTTGTACGCGGCGAGGTAGCTGGTCACCTCGGGCAGCGGGGTGTCCGGCGGCAGCGCCGGCAGATCGGTGTCCACGATGGAGCTGACGAGGGTGAACGGCGGGTCGCGCAGCAGCCGTTGGAAGTGCACCAGGCCCAGGTACTTGCCGGTGGGCGTCTCGTCCGGCGGCCGGCAGACGTACACCTGGGCGGCGAGCGCCGGGGAGAGGTCCGGGTCGCGCACCCGGGCCAGTGCGTCCGCGACGGTCGCGTCCGGTCGCAGCACGATCGGCTCGGTGGTCATCAGACCGCCCGCGGTGCGCTCCTCATAGGCCATCAGCCGCCGGACGTCCGCCGCCTCCTCCGGGCGCATCAGGGTCAGCAGCCGCTCCTTCTCCTCCTCGGGCAGCTCGGAGAGCAGGTCGGCGGCGTCGTCGGGGTCCATCGCCTCCAGGACGTCGGCGGCCCGCTCGTCCTTCAGCTTGCCGATGATCTCGACCTGGTCGTCCTCCGGCAGCTCCTCCAGGACGTCGGCCAGCCGGTCGTCGTCGAGCGCGGCGGCGACCTCGGCGCGCCGCTTGGGGGAGAGGTGGTGCAGCACGCCGGCCAGGTCGGCGGGGCGCAGCTGCTCGAAGGTGGCCAGCAGGTTCTCCGCGCCCTGCCCGTGCTCCTCCCGCGAGAACCCGGTCACCGCCGACCACTCGACGGTCAGCGTCTCTCCCTTGCGGCGCAGCGGCCCGCCCTTCCCGCGCCGTACGAAGACCTTGTCGATCTCCCAGTCGCGGCGGGCCGGCAGCTGGGTGATGCCGATGTCGAGGACGGTGACGTCCTCGCCGGTGTCGACCAGCCGCACCCGCCGGTCCAGCAGCTCGCCGAACACCAGCGTCTCGGACGCCCGCTGCTCGAAGCGCCGCATGTTGACGACACCGGTGGTGATGACCTGGCCGGACTCGACGCCGGTCACCCGGGTCATGGGCAGGAAGATCCGGCGCCGGCTGATCACCTCGACGACGAGCCCGAGCAGCCGCGGCGGCCGGGCGCCGACCCGGAGCAGCGCGACCAGGTCCCGCAGCCGGCCGACCTGGTCGCCGTTGGGGTCGAACACGGCGATGCCGGAGAGATGGGAGACGAAGACCCGGGGGGTGACCACCGCCATGCAGAGCGCCGCCCTTCTCCCTTTCGTTCCGTCCGTCCAGTCCGTGCACACGCTTCGGAACGAGCCGCTGTCGACCCGTGATGCCGCATGGGTTCGGGTTCAGGCTAACGCGCACCGGTTGCCCCCGGCCCGGCGGAAACGGCCGTATGGTGGCCGCCACGCATCCGGCGGAAACGCGTGTACGGCCCAGGTACGCTGCGGTCTGCTGTCGAGGTCACCCGCATCAGGAGGCAGAGCCGACGTGACTGCAATCCCCCCGGCCACCCGTCCCCGGCCGCCGGCCGCACCCCCGCGTACGGGGCGGGCGGCGCGGGTGGCGGCGGTGTGCGCGGCACTGGCCGCGGTGCTGGCGGGGTGCGGCGCGGAGGATCCGGACGCCGGCACCAACGGGGTGGGCAAGCTGCCGGCCGCGACCATCGAGTCCAAGGCGCAGGCCGCGGCCAAGGGCGCGGACTCGGTCCACCTCTCCGGGAACGTCGTCAGCCAGGGCGGCACCTACAAGTTGGACATGCGCCTGGCGAAGAACGGCGCGCGCGGCGAGCTGTCCACCAAGGCCGCCGGCTTCCAGCTGCTGCGGGTCGGCGACGCGCTCTACCTGAAGGCGGACGCGGCGTTCTGGGCCGGCGAGAAGAGCGGTTCGGGGCCCGCGTCCGCGACCGCCGCCAAGCTCGGCGGCAAGTACGTCAAGGTGCCCGCCACAGACCCCGTCTACCAGCGCTTCAGCGGTTTCACCGACAAGGACACCCTGCTCGCCGGCCTCCTCGGGCTGCACGGCGCACTGGCCGTCGGCGAACACGGCAGCCTCGACGGCGTCCGCACCGTCCGGCTCACCGCCGGCTCCGGCTCCGGCGGCACCCTGGACGTCTCCCTGGAAGGCACCCCGTACCCGCTGCGGCTGCGGCGCGCGGGCGGCGCCGGTGAGGTCCGGCTCGACGACTGGGGCAAGAGCGTGGACCTGAAGACCCCCGACGCCGGTCAGACCGTCGACCTCGGCAAACAGATCTCCGGGACCGGCTGACCCGGCGGCGGGCCGCCGGGTCAGCCCCTGCGGCCCCGGCGCAGCAGCTTCGGCAGCGCGGCGGGAAGCGGCCGCCGGGTGGTCGCGGGCGACGCCAGCGGCGGCGCGGCCTGCGCGTCGTCGGGCATCAGCCCGGGGCGCTGTACCGCCCCGCCGGCCGGCTCCAGCCGCAGCACCCGGCACTCGCGCGCCCAGCGCTCGGTGAGGGTGTCCGCGTCCGGCGCGTTGAGCCGCTTGCCCCTCAACTCCTCGACGGCGGCCAGCCACGCCTCGCTCCGCGGCGCCGGTTCGTGGACCCGGGCCTGCCAGGCGACCAGCCGGCCGCCCTTGTCCTTGCTGCGTACGGTGACCGTCGCCGTTCCGCCGTCGGCGAGGCCCAGACCGTCCAGCGGCTGCTCGCCGCTGCCGCCGCCGACGAGGCAGGCGGCCCCGTCGTGCCACACGTGCCACAGCGCCCGCGCCGGCCCGGTCGTGCCGCGCACCCAGATGAGGCCGGACTTCTTCGTGGCCTCTTCGATGAGCGCCCGATCCTGCAGGGCCTGCGACACGGTCTCCGTCATACGGCTCAGCCTAACCGGCGGTCCGCCGGCCGTCCGGCGGCGCCCAGCGGGTGGGACGCCGCCGCCTCACAGCCACCCGTTCCTCTTGCGGCGTCCCCCGGGGGCAACCCCCGGACCCCCGGCCGCCGGTGCGACCGCCCGCCGCCTCACAGCCACCCGTTCCTCTTGAACCCGCGGTGGATTCCGGTGCAGATGGCGACCGTGACCAGCATCATCGCCGGGTACCCGTACTTCCAGTGCAGCTCCGGCATGTACTGGAAGTTCATGCCGTAGATACCGGCGATCATCGTCGGTACGGCGAAGATCGCGGCCCAGGCGGTGATCTTGCGCATGTCCTCGTTCTGCGCGACCGCGGCCTGCGCCAGGTTGGCCTGGAGGATGGAGTTGAGCAGGTCGTCGAAGGACAGCACCTGCTCGTTGACCCGCGCCAGGTGGTCGGCGACGTCCCGGAAGTACTTCTGGATGTCGGCGTCGACCAGCCGCATCGGGCGCTCGCTCAGCAGCTGCATCGGCCGCAGCAGCGGCGACACCGCGCGCTTGAACTCCAGCACCTCGCGCTTGAGTTGGTAGATCCGCCCGGCGTCGCCGCCCCGGGTGGCGGAGCCCTTGCCGCCCGCGCCCCTGCCGGTGGTGGCCGAGCTGAAGACGTCGATCTCGACCTCGTCGATGTCGTCCTGCACCGCGCCGGCCACCGCGATGTAGCCGTCGACGACCTGGTCGGCGATGGCGTGCAGCACGGCGGACGGGCCCTTGGCGAGGAGTTCGGGGTCGTCCTGGAGCCGGTGCCGCAGCGCCCGCAGCGAGCCCTGGCCGCCGTGCCGCACGGTGACGATGAAGTCCCGCCCGATGAAGCACATCACCTCGCCGGTCTCCACGACCTCGCTGGTCGCGGTCAGCTCGGTGTGCTCGACGTAGTGGACCGTCTTGAAGACCGTGAACAGGGTGTCGTCGTAGCGCTCCAGCTTGGGCCGCTGGTGGGCGTGGACCGCGTCCTCGACGGCGAGCGGATGCAGGCCGAACTCCTGGGCGATACCGGCGAATTCGGCCTCGGTCGGCTCGTGCAGCCCGATCCACGTGAAGCCGCCGTCGGCCCGCACGCTGGCCATCGCCTCGGCCGGGGAGAGGTGCTCGCGCACCCGGTGGCCCTCGCGGTAGACGCCGCAGTCCACGATCGCGCTGTTGGCGCACGCCGGGGCGGCGGACTCGGAGTCCGCACGGCGCCGGGACGGGCGGACGGCGGCGCGCAGGTCGCGGATCATCGACATGGCAGGCTCCTTCGGGCCGACCGTCAGCGGCGGGCGCGGGGCGCAACGCTGCCCGGAACGTGGACGTACGAGGCGTCATCGGCCGTACGTCCGCAAAGCGGGCGGCGCTCCGTGCGGGGACTACTGACGGCAGTTCGCGGACATCACGGAAGTAAGAGTCGAAGGCGCTCTTCCGTCATCTGCATCCGGCGCAAAGGCACTTCACGGTTTCACCGCCGAACGGCGGGGTACGGAAGCTCTCGGACTCAGGAGATTCGCCGCGCGGGAGGGACGACGGGAGAACTATCGGTACTGCACGGTCGACTCGGATCCACCGCAGCCCCACCTCCTCCGGCCGGTCCCCGTTGGGGGACGACGTCATTCCCTGACCAGACGGCAAGGCTATCAGCCGCCCGCCGCGCCCCCGCTCGCCTTTGCGCGTTCCCTACAGGGGCGACGCCCGGGCCGCAACACCGCGGACCCCGCACATCCGTGACGCCGCCGAGGCCGTCGCGCGGGGCTGTGCCTATGCTCGCGGTATGTCTGACGTTCTTGAGCTGGTCGAGGCCCGGCTGCGTACGGCCCTGGGCGAACCGGACGCCCGCGCCGCCATCACCTTCCTCGGCACCGACCGCATCGAGGTGCTCCGCTTCGTGGACAGCGACGTGGTCCGCTACGCGACGCTCGGAATGTCCGCCCAGCCGATGGCCGATCCGGCCGGCCCCTCGCCAGACCACCACCCCTCGGCGAGCCGCTTCGCGGCGCCCCTGTCGGTTGTCGTCGCCGACCCCGTGCGCGGCCCCCGCGCCGAACTCCTACTGTCCGTACGGGCCGGCCGTGCCGACACCGACAAGGTGCTCCACCCGCTGGCCGTGCTCGCCGCGTCCCCGCAGGTCGAGGGCGTGGTCGTGGCACCGGGGGCCTCGCTGGACGTGGGCGATCCGCTGTGGCCGGGGGCGCCGTTCACTTCCGTCCTGGTGAGCGCGCCCGGCGGGCTGGTCGAGGATCTGGAGCTGGATGAGCCGATGGATCCGGTGCGGTTCCTGCCGCTGCTGCCGATGACACCGAACGAGGCCGCCTGGAAGCGGGTGCACGGCGCCGAGGCGCTGGAGGAGCGCTGGCTCCGGCAGGGGACGGATCTGCGGGATCCGCTGCGCCGAAGCGTGCCGCTGGACTGACCCGGGACCCGGTCGCCGACCACTTCCGGCGATCGTCGGCCTGTGCGCATACCTGCTTAGGCGCCCTAATGGATGCGAATGGCAACTGGTTTTGGGACGGTCGGGAGCGGGGTGGGGAATACGGCCAAGTGTGCGGCCGGGTACGCGATTCGGGGCACACCGGTCGAGTGATCGTCCTTGACGGGACGGCGGCCCAGGAGGACCGTTGGTCCTTATGAGGGGCGAACCCAGTTGCCCGAAGTGCGGAGGCCGGGTGCGGGCGCCCGGTCTCTTTTCCGACACCTGGCAGTGCGCCGCGCACGGCACCGTGCACCCGCTCCAGCCGGTCGTCCCGCCGAGTGTCGAGGCGCTCGGCGTTGTCGTGCACCGTGCGCAGGTGCCCGTCTGGATGCCCTGGCCGCTGCCCGTGGGCTGGCTGTTCACGGGCGTGGCCTGCGCGGGCGACGACCGCAGCGGCGGCCGGGCCACCGCCGTGGCCTGCTCGGGGCCCGGCCCGCTCGGCGGCCCCGGTGAACTCCTGCTGGTCGCCGAGGAACTGGGCGTCGGCCTCGGTGCCCGTTACGCCGGTATCGACGGCCCGGACCCCGGCGCCCACATGTGCGTGGAGAAGTCGCCGCACGCCAAGGTGCTGGCCGCCGGCCGGCCCACCCCGCTGTGGCACGTCGACGGCGCCCCCACGGACCGCGCGGTCTTCGCGGGCGAGGCGCGCGGGCTGTGGCTGTGGGCGATCGCCTGGCCCGAGCGGTCGGGGGTGCTGCTGTACGACGAGCTGGTGCTGACCGATCTGCGCGAGGCGGGCGCCGAAGTGGATCTGCTGCCGTGCGGGGCACTGTCGCCGCGCATCCTGAGCTGACCGGCGGCCCCGGGGCGCCGGATGATCGGCTGACGCGGGCATGTCCGGCCGCCCGGTATCCTTCTGTAGTCCCCGGTAGTCACGAGTAGTCCTTACGGTGTCCCGCGGCCCGGCGCCCGTCCGCCGTCCCCGCCGCCGTATCCGTCCCGCAGAAGTCTGGAGTCCGTGCCGTGCGTATCGACCTGCACACCCACTCCACGGCTTCCGACGGTACGGACACCCCCGCCGAGCTGGTGCGCAATGCCGCACGCGCCGGTCTGGACGTCGTCGCGCTGACCGACCACGACACCGTCGGCGGCCACGCCGAGGCGCGGGCCGCGCTGCCCGAGGGGCTGACGCTGGTCACCGGCGCCGAGCTCTCCTGCCGGCTCGACGGCGTCAGCCTGCACCTGCTCGCCTACCTCTTCGACCCCGAAGAGCCGGAGCTCGCCCGCGAGCGGGAGCTCGTCCGGGACGACCGGGTGCCGCGCGCCCGCGCCATGGTCGGCAAGCTGCGCGACCTCGGGGTGCCGGTCACCTGGGAGCACGTGGCGCGGATCGCCGGCGACGGCGCCGTGGGGCGCCCGCACATCGCCACCGCCCTCGTCGAGCTGGGCGTCGTCGGCTCGGTGTCCGACGCCTTCACCTCGCAGTGGCTGGCGAACGACGGCCGGGCGTACGTGGAGAAGCACGAACTCGACCCGTTCGACGCCATCCGGCTCGTCAGGGCCGCGGGCGGGGTCACCGTCTTCGCGCACCCGCTGGCCGTCAAGCGCGGCAGCTGCGTCCCGGAGAGCGCGATAGCCGACCTGGCCGCGGCCGGTCTCGACGGCATCGAGGTCGACCACATGGACCACGACGCCCCGACCCGCGCCCGGCTGCGCGGTCTGGCCGCCGAACTCGGGCTGCTGACCACCGGCTCCAGCGACTACCACGGCAGCCGCAAGACCTGTCGCCTCGGCGACTGCACCACCGATCCCGAGATCTACGGCGAGATCGTGCGCCGGGCCACCGGCGCGTTCCCCGTTCCCGGCACCGGCGGCTGAGCCGACGGGCGCCGGCCGGATCGGCCCGCCGCCGTACGGCGACCCGTGCCTCCCGGCCGGGCGCCGCTGCCGAGCATCCTCAACTCCCCGCGGGTGGCGAGCTGTTGCCGTCCGCCACGCGGTGTCCCGATCATCCTGTTCATCCGGTACGTCCCGTACCACTCCCGCAAGGCCAGCACCGTGTTCGACGTCGCCGTCTTCAGTACCCTCTTTGTCACGCTGTTCGTGATCATGGACCCGCCGGGTATCACCCCCATCTTCCTCGCCCTGACCTCCGGCCGCCCGGCCAAGGTGCAGCGCCGGATGGCCTGGCAGGCCGCCGCCGTCGCCTTCGGCGTCATCGCCGTCTTCGGCCTCTTCGGCCAGCAGATCCTCGGGCGGCTGCACATCTCCACGCCCGCGCTGATGATCGCCGGCGGGCTGCTGCTCCTGCTGGTGGCGCTCGACCTGCTGACCGGCAAGTCGGAGGAGCCCACCCAGACCAAGGACGTCAACGTGGCGCTGGTGCCGCTCGGCATGCCGCTGCTGGCCGGGCCGGGCGCGATCGTGTCGGTGATCCTCGCGGTGCAGCACGCGCACGGCGTCGCCGCGCAGATCTCGGTCTGGGCGGCGATCGCGGCGATCCACGTGGTGCTGTACCTGGTGATGCGGTTCTCGCTGGTGATCATCCGCGTGATCAAGGACGGCGGGGTGGTGCTGGTGACGCGGCTCGCCGGCATGATGCTCTCCGCCCTCGCGGTGCAGCAGATCATCAACGGCGTGACCCAGGTGATCCAGGGCACCTGAGGGCCCCTGGACACGGCGGCGCCCCCGTACGGCCAGTGCGTACGGGGGCGCTCGTGCGTCTTTCGGCGGGGCGCGCCGTCAGGGGTTAACGGGTGGCGGCGTTGTCGGCCGGGCGGATGTAGATGCGCTGGCCTATGGCGGCGGCCTGCTGCACGATCCGGTTGACGGAGGCGGCGTCCACGACGGTGCTGTCCACGGCGGTGCCGTCCGCATCGTCCAGGCGCATGATCTCGAAGCGCATGCGGCTTCTCCCTTCGTCTGATCCTCCTGCGGAGAACTGATTGACAGGACTTGCCCGCCTTCGTTGCCGGGCGTTCCGTATGGGTACAACGAGGCTACAGCTGAAATGATTCCCTACGCTAAGGAAATTTTTTCATCGTCTAAGGATTGGTGGTGCGGACCGCTTCGGGCAGCGCGCTTGTGCCCGCCGAGCGCGCGCCGGGACAATGGGTCGCGGTATGAACGACGTCCCGCCCACGGGCAGTACTGACCGCACCGCACTCGACGCCCTCGCCGCCGGAGTCGAGCGCACCAACGAGCTGCTCACCCGGGTCCTCGCCGAGGTCGCCACCACCCCGTCGACCCATGCCGTCTTCGTCGACGCGGGCTATGTCTACGCCGCGACCGGGCGGCTGGTCGCCGGCACGGAGGACCGCAAGGCGTTCGAGCTGGACGCGGAGGGGCTGATCGAGGCGTTCATCGACAAGGCGCGGACGATCTTCCCGGACAGCCGGCTGCTGCGCGTGTACTGGTACGACGGCGCCCGCCGCCGGATCCACACCCAGGAGCAGCAGCGGATCGCCGAGCTGCCCGACGTCAAGGTCCGGCTCGGCAACCTCAACGCCAACAACCAGCAGAAGGGCGTCGACTCCCTGATCCGCACCGACCTGGAGTCACTGGCCCGGCACCGCGCGATCAGCGACGCGGTGCTCATCGGGGGCGACGAGGACCTGGTCTCCGCGGTCGAGGCGGCGCAGGGCTACGGCGCGCGGGTGCACCTGTGGGGCATCGAGGCCCCCGGCGGGCGGAACCAGGCCGAGCCGCTGATGTGGGAGGTCGACAGCGCGCGCATCTTCGACCTGGACTTCTGCAAGCCGTACGTCACCCGGCGGACGGCCGGCGAATGCCCCGAGGCGGGGGCGGGCGAGGGGCCGGTGCCGTCCCGCGAGGAGGTCCGCTTCGTGGGCGCGCGGGTCGCCGCCCAGTGGCTGGCGGAACGCGGCCGGGCCTGGGTCGCCGAGCTGCTGCCCGGCCACCCGTATCTGCCCGGCACCGTCGACCAGGAGCTGCTCACCGCCGCCGAGGCGATACTCCGGCACTCGCTGCGCGGCCACGCCGACCTGCGGCGGGTGCTGCGCGACGGGTTCTGGGACCACGTGCAGGGGCAGTACTAGGGCCTGTCCGCCGGGTCATGGCCGGGCGAGGAGTTCGGCGAGCCGGTCGAAGAAGCCCGACCAGCCCGCCTCCGCCTGCTGGTACTGCTCGGCGGTGAGGTTGCCGCCGTCCTGGCGGAACGCCATCTCCGTACGGCCCCCGCGGGCGGCGAGGGCGACCCGTACGGTCTCGCCCGCGGCGTCCTCCGGCGCGAAGGCGTCCTTGAGGGTGAACACCAGCCGCTCCGGGGCGGCGACCTCCTGGTAGACCCCCGAGAACGGCAGCTCACCGCCGTCCGGTGTGTGCATCACCAGACTCCACACGCCGCCCGGCCGGACATCCATCGTCATCCGCTCGACCGGCACCGCCAGCTCCCCGCCGAACCAGTGCGCGAAGTGCTCCGGCGTCGTCCAGGCCGCGAACACCCGCTCCAAAGGCGCCTCGAAGGTGCGGCTGAGGGCGAAGCCCTGGGATGGCTGCTGGGTCATGCGGTGTCCTGCCCTTCGTACGAAGCCGGCGGTCGGCGGTCGGCGGCCTGCGGCCGGCAGCGGTGGCGGGACCCCGGGAGCCGGTGGCGCCGGGGATTCCCGCTCGTGCCGGGCGGCGCCGGTGGCGCCCCCTTCGATGCTGGCCGAGCCGTTCGGCGCTGTCCTGCCGGACACCGGCCGGGCGGCGGTACGGCCGGACCGCCCGGCCCCGGCTAGCCCACCTCGCTCCAGAAACCCGCCAGCGCCTCGGCGGTCTTCGCGGGGCGTTCGGCGTTGGGGGAGTGCTCGGCGCCCTCGATGACCGTGCGCCGGGCGGCCAGCCGCCGGGCCATCTCGTCCATCAGTCCTACCGGCCAGGCGTAGTCGACGGCCCCGGACACGACATGGGTGGGCAGCCCGGTGCGGGCCAGCTCGGCGACCCGGTCGGGCTCCGCCAGCATCTGCCGGCCGGTCGCGATCAGTTGCTCGGGGACGGTGTTCAGCCAGCGCTGCCGCAGGAACGCGCCGATCTCCGTCGGCGTCGCCTCGTCCGCCGCCGGGACGGGAGTCCCGTCAGCGTCGGCCGGGGGAGCATCCAGCGCGCGCATCGCCTCCCAGACCCGCTCCATGTCTATCGTGCCGAGCGCCTCGATCAGCATCCGCACCCGGGTCTGCTGGTTCGCGTCGATGGCGGCGGGCCCGGAGCTGAGCACGGTCAGCGAACGGAACGGCGCCGGGTCGCGCAGCACCGCGGCCCGGGTGATCAGCCCGCCGAGCGAGTGCCCCAGCAGATGCAGCGGACCGCCGCCGGGGTTCCGTACGGCAGCCGCCTGCGCGAGGACGTCGAGGGCCAACTCCTCTTGTGCGTAGGCCGGTTCATCGCGGGGGCCGGGGGATTCGTGCTGCCCCCGGCCGTCCACCGCGACCGCCCGGAAACCGGATGCGGCCAGCGGGGCCAACAGGGCGATGAAGTCCTCCTTGCTGCCGGTGAATCCGGGCACCAGGAGGGCGGTGCCGATCGGTGCGCCGTCGGGGCGGGCGTCGTGCACGGCGAACGCACCGCGCGCGGTGTCGAGCCGGTACGCGCGGGCGCATGCGGGGAGGGCGAGGGTGGGCGGCCTGCTCATGAGGTCGAGGCTATCGGGGCGGGCGGGCGCATTCCGCCCAGGACGCCGACGACCCGGCGCCCGCGGGGTGCGGGGCCGGGTCGTGCGTCGTCGAACCGTGCCGGGTCAGCTCGCGGAAGCGGTCTCCGCGGCCTCGGCGGGCTTGGCCGCGGCGCGCTTCCGGGTCCGCTTCGGCTTGGCCTCCGCGGCGTCCGGGACGTCGGCCGCCGGGGCGGCTTCGGCCTTGGCGGCGGCGGTCTTCCGGGTGCGGGTCCGCTTGGGCTTCGCCGGGGCCTCCTCGGCGGTGCCGGCCTCGGCAGCCTTGGCGGCGGCGGTCTTCCGCGTCCGCTTCGGCTTGGCCGGGGCCTCCGCCTCGACGGCGGTGCCCTCCGCGGTGTCCACGGCGGCCTCGGCCTTGGCGGCGGCCGTCTTCCGCGTACGGGTCCGCTTCGGCTTCGCCTCCACGGCGTCCGCGGCGTCGGCCGCCGGGGCGGTCTCGGCCTTGGCGGCGGCGGTCTTGCGGGTGCGGGTCCGCTTCGGCTTGGCCTCCACGGCGTCCGCGGCCGCCTCCTGGACTGTCTCCACCGGCGCGGTCGCCGCCTCGCTCACCGCGTCCACGGCGGCCTTGGCGGCGCTGCGGGTACGGCGCCGGCGCGGTGCGGCGGCCGGGGTCTCCTCGGCGGCCGGTGCGGCGGGCTCCACGACGGCCGTGACCGCCGGGGCCTCCGCGACCGTGGCGGCGGCCGTCTCGCGGGCCTCGGCAGCGGCGCTTGCGGCCACCGACCCGCGGGTCCGGCGCCGGCGCCGGGGCGTCCGCGGCCCGGCGGCAGCGGCCTCCGCGCCCTCGGCGGCGTCGACCGCCTCGCTCGCCTGCGCCTCCGGAGCGGCCGTGTCGTCCACCAGGGAGCCGCCCCGGGTACGGCGCCGCTGCCGCGGCGTACGCGTCCGGCGGGGACGCTCCTCCTCGGCGGCCGGCGCCCCGCCCCTGCGGCCCCGTCCGCGGCCACCGGTCTCGCCGAGGTCCTCGACCTCTTCGGCGGCCAGCCCGGCGCGGGTGCGCTCGGCGCGCGGCAGGATGCCCTTGGTGCCCTCGGGGATGCCGAGCTGCTCGTAGAGGTGCGGCGAGGTGGAGTAGGTCTCCTCCGGCTCGTCGAAGGGCAGGTCCAGCGCCTTGTTGATCAGCTTCCAGCGCGGGATGTCGTCCCAGTCGACGAGGGTGATCGCGGTGCCCTTGGCGCCCGCGCGGCCGGTCCGGCCGATGCGGTGCAGGTAGGTCTTCTCGTCTTCGGGGGACTGGTAGTTGACGACGTGCGTCACGCCCTCGACGTCGATACCGCGGGCCGCGACGTCGGTGCAGACCAGGACGTCGACCTTGCCGTTGCGGAAGGCGCGCAGCGCCTGCTCGCGGGCGCCCTGGCCGAGGTCGCCGTGGACCGCGCCGGACGCGAAGCCGCGCCGGGCTAGCTGGTCGGCGATGTCGGCGGCGGTCCGCTTCGTACGGCAGAACAGCATCGCCAGGCCGCGGCCGTCCGCCTGGAGGATGCGCGCGACCATCTCCGGCTTGTCCATGGAGTGGGCGCGGTAGACGTGCTGGGTGATGTTGGCGACCGTCGCGCCCTCGTCGTCCGGCGCGGTGGCGCGGATGTGCGTGGGCTGCGACATGTAGCGGCGGGCCAGGGAGATGACCTGGCCGGGCATGGTCGCCGAGAACAGCATCGTCTGGCGCTTGGCCGGCAGCAGCTGGATGATCTTCTCGACGTCGGGCAGGAAGCCCAGGTCGAGCATCTCGTCGGCCTCGTCCAGGACGAGCGTGCGCACCTGCGACAGGCTGAGCTTCTTCTGGCCCGCCAGGTCGAGCAGCCGGCCGGGCGTGCCGACGACCACGTCGACGCCCTTCTTCAGCGCCTCGACCTGCGGCTCGTACGCCCGGCCGCCGTAGATCGCGAGCACCCGGACGTTGCGCACCTTGCCGGCGGTCAGCAGATCGTTGGTGACCTGCTGGCACAGCTCACGGGTCGGTACGACCACGAGGGCCTGCGGCGCCTCGGTCAGCTGCTCGGGCTTCGCGCGCCCGGCCTCGACGTCGGCGGGGACGGTGACCCGCTCCAGCAGCGGCAGGCCGAAGCCCAGCGTCTTGCCGGTGCCGGTCTTGGCCTGGCCGATGACGTCGTTACCGGAAAGGGCGACGGGGAGCGTCAGCTCCTGGATGGGAAAGGGGGAAACGATGCCGACGGCTTCCAGGGCCTCGGCGGTCTCGGGGAAAATCCCGAGTTCTCGGAACGTAGACAGAATCTTGCCTCTTCTGTGAGACGCGGTGGGAGGCGGCGAAGGGGGTCGTACCGCGCCTTCGTACGGGTTCGTACGGTGCCGGCCTGACGGGCCGGACGGGCGCGGGACCACTGCCATCGCTCAGGCACTCCCGCCGCGAGCGGTGTCCCTCCTGCTGTGCGTATGTCTCGTACGCGCCGCGGGGAGGGCGGTCGGTTGGAGCCGATCGGGCCACCGACCGGGCATCCGCTTTCGTGGAACGACCCACCGATACTCGGCGGGTCCTTTAGCACTGTACCCCGGATATCGCGCGTGAATCCGAAGGGTTGTATGAGTGAGGAATTCATCACGGCGCGCCGCACCGGTCCGGACTCCCGCTCGTACGGGTGATCGGGACGTGGCTGACCAGGGCCTTCCCCGGGGCGCCGGGCGGGCTATTGTGCCGGTCATGGAGACGCCTGACAACGCCGCTGCCGACGCGCAGGAACACACCGGGATCGCCGCTCAGGACTGGGAGCAGGCATCCACCGAGCCGCAGTACCGGGCCGCTGTGATCGATCTGCTGGGCGCGCTCGCGTACGGCGAGCTGTCCGCCTTCGAGCGACTGGCCGAGGACGCCAAGCTCGCGCCGACCATGGACGACAAGGCCGAACTGGCCAAGATGGCCTCGGCCGAATTCCACCACTTCGAGCGGCTGCGGGACCGGCTCGCGGAGATCGAGGCGGAACCGAACGAGGCGATGGAGCCGTTCGCCGCCGCGCTGGACGAGTTCCACCGCCAGACCGCGCCCTCGGACTGGCTGGAGGGCCTGGTCAAGGCGTATGTCGGCGACTCGATCGCCAGCGACTTCTACCGCGAGGTCGCGGCCCGGCTGGACTCCGACACCCGCGATCTGGTCCTGGCGGTGCTGGACGACACCGGGCACGCGACCTTCGCCGTGGAGAAGGTCCGGGCGGCCATCGAGGCCGAGCCGCGGGTCGGCGGCCGGCTGGCGCTGTGGGCGCGGCGCCTGATGGGCGAGGCGCTCTCGCAGGCCCAGCGGGTGGTCGCGGACCGCGACGCGCTCTCGACGATGCTGGTGGGCGGGGTCGCCGACGGCTTCGACCTGGCCGAGGTCGGGCGGATGTTCTCGCGGATCACCGAGGCGCACACCAAGCGGATGGCGGCACTGGGCCTGGCGGCCTGACCTCCGGTCCGACGCGGGTCCAGGGGGCACCGGGCGGCTCGACGCGCCGTCCGGTGGCCTCAGGCCGTCCGGTGGCCCTTCAGCGCGGGTGCCGGGCGGCGCACCCGGCGGCGCGGCGGGCGTGCCAGGACCGACAGCAGCGCCGCGCCCACGGCGACCGCCGCCAGCATCGCCTGGACGGGGTGGCCGGGCCCCAGGATCGAGTGGGTCAGCAGCGCGCCGAGCAGCGCGGCGACCGGCCCGGTGGCCAGCGTGAGGGCGTGCGCGGGGAACCGTTCGGGCAGCCAGCGCCGGGCGGACAGGGCGATGGCGAATCCGACGATCACGGCGCCGAGCGCTTCCCAGATCATGCTGTTCCCTCCCGCGTGACATGGCCGATCGGACGAACAAATCGGTCGTAGGCGGTCGTACCCAAGGGGCGCCGACAGCAACCCTCCGGGACGGGGGTGGCTGGTCCGCTCAGAGTGCGCTCTCGTCCGGTCGGCGGGCAAGGGATTTCGGCCGGAAAAACGGAGAAGAACGAGAAAAGAGAGAAAAAAGCGGACGGTTCGGGGGCGCCAGATCGACACGGCGCGCGGGCCACGGAAGAGGGCGGCGGCCCGGAGACCAGGTCTCCGGGCCGCCGCCCTCTTGTCCGCTACGGGCCCGCTACGGCGCCCCTGCTGCTCAGGGAGCGCCGAACCCGACCTTGCGGGTGGTCGGCTCGCCGATCTCGACGTAGGCCAACCGGGCCGCCGCGACCAGAACCTTGCGACCGTGGTCGTCCACCAGGCTCAGCAGCTCCGACTTGCCGCTCAGCGCGTCGCTCACCGCGCGCTCGACCTCTTCGGCAGACTGCCCGCAATCCAGAACGATCTCGCGGGGCGCGTGCTGCACGCCGATCTTGACCTCCACGGCTTATGTCCCTCCGACGGTCAGTGGGGTGCGCGGCCATCCGCGCTGTACGCAGCACACATTAGCCCGGCACGGGGACGGACAGGACGTCACCGAGCACGCCAGCAGCGAACACGGTCAGTGTGTGTCGCTGCCGTGCAGGGGGAATCCGGCGATGCCCTTCCAGGCGAGCGAGGTCAGCAGCTGCACCGCGGTCTCGCGCGGGACCTCGCTCTCCGAGGAAAGCCAGTAGCGGGCCACCACCTGGGAGACCCCGCCCAGCCCCACGGCCAGCAGCATCGACTCGTCCTGCGACAGCCCGGTGTCCTCCGCGATCACCGCGCTGATCGCCTCGGCGCACTCCAGGGACACCTTGTCCACCCGCTCGCGGACGGCCGGCTCGTTCGTCAGGTCCGACTCGAAGACCAGCCGGAAGGCGCCGCCCGGGTCCTCCACGTAGGCGAAGTAGGCGTCCATCGTGGCGGCCACGCGCTGCTTGTTGTCGGTCGTCGACTCCAGGGCCTTGCGCACCGAGTGCAGCAGCGCCTCGCAGTGCTGGTCCAGCAGCGCCAGGTAGAGCTCCAGCTTGCCGGGGAAGTGCTGGTAGAGCACCGGCTTGCTGACCCCGGCCCGCTCGGCGATGTCGTCCATCGCGGCGGCGTGGTAGCCCTGCGCGACGAAGACCTCCTGGGCGGCGCCCAGAAGCTGGTTCCGCCGCGCGCGGCGTGGCAGGCGTGTGCCCCGCGGGCGTGCCGCCTCGGTCTGCTCGATGGCGCTCACGCTGCCTCCCAGGAGTCGTTCCGTTCGCGGCCCGTACAAGATGGTGCGCCGCGCCCGTCATCGTACTTTTGGGTAACGGGGCTGTGTGCGGTCCGCGACGAGAAATTCTGGCCGGCCCCCCTCCCGGAAGCCGACATAACCTCCCAGGTCATCGGTATTCGTCTTCGTTGAGCTCGACGACCCGGGCCTGTTCGGCGCGGTCCGCCTCGTTCGCGGAGTCCTCCATGCCCCCGAGGGGCTCGTCGCGGTGCGGCGCGACGTCGGTGTGCTGCTCGGCGGCGTCGGCCTCCGACGCCTCCACGTCGAACTCCGTCAAGGTCGCGGTGCCGGAATCGTCCTCGAAGGTGTCCGGGTCTGTCGGGTCGACGCGCATGGTGGTTCCCTTCCGGTGCTTTCCGGGGCGGCGGCCCGCGGCGGGTGGCTGCCCTTGATACGAGCCTAGGAGAGCGGTTGCGGGCGCGCGATGCGGTGTGTGACCGCGAACACACAATCGTGGGCGTGATCGTCTCGTAACATCGAGACCATGTCTTCGACCGAGTCACCGGACACCGCGACAGCAGCCGCCCTCCCGGTGCCGCCGGCCGGACCCGGCGCCCGCGGTGCCGCGGGCGAGACGGTGCGGTGGGTGACGCTGCCGGGCCTGACGCTGAACGTACGGACCCCGGCCGGGCCGCCGGAGGCGGATGCCGCCGACCGGGCGAAGGCCGCCGTCCGGGACCGCGAGCCCGCGCTCTACGTCCACGGCCTGGGTGGCTCGTCGCTGAACTGGTCCGCCCTGATGCCGCTGCTCGCCGACCGGGTGGCCGGCGAGGCGGTCGATCTTCCCGGCTTCGGCGATTCGCCGCCGCCGGACGACGGCAACTACTCGATCCCCGCCCAGGCCCGCACGGTCGTCCGCTACCTCGACGCGGCCGGCCGCGGCCCCGTGCACCTCATCGGCAACTCCCTGGGCGGCGCCGTCGTGACCCGGGTCGCGGCGGCGCGCCCCGATCTGGTCCGCACCCTGACGCTGATCTCGCCCGCGCTGCCGGAGATCCCGCCGCAGCTGACCGCGCTGCCGACCGCGATGCTCGGGATCCCCGGCATCGCCGGGCTGTTCCGCCGGCTCACCCGCGAGTGGACGCCCGAGCAGCGCACCCGCGGGGTCCTGACGCTCTGCTACGGCGATCCCGCCCGGATCACCCCCGAGGGGTTCAACGCCGCGGTCGACGAGTACGTACGGCGGCTCGAACTCCCGTATTTCTGGGAGGTGATGGAGCGTACCGCCCGCGGTCTGGTGAACGCCTACACGCTCGGCGGGCAGCACGGACTGTGGCGTCAGGCCGAACGGGTCCTGGCGCCCACCCTTCTCGTCTACGGTGGACGCGACCGCCTCGTCTCCCACCGGATGGCGCGGCGGGCAGCCGCGGCGTTCCGCGGTTCGCGGCTGGTGACGCTGCCGGAGGCGGGACACGTGGCGATGATGGAGTATCCGGAGACGGTGGCGCGGTCCTTCCGCGAACTGCTCGACTCCGGTACGACGGTGACCGATGCGACCTCCGGTGCGGGCACCGGCTCCGCCGGAGCGGCCCCCGCCGGGCCGCCCGTCGCGGACAGGAGCTGACAGGCCCAGTGGGACGCCATAGCCGCCGCGACCGGCAGAACCGCGCAGCCGACCGATCCGATGTGCCGCCGGGGGCGGTGGGTCCGCCCCCGACCGCGGGGCCGGGGCGCCGCCGGCAGGGCACGGCCGGACCGCCGGCGGGCGGCGACGAGGTCCGCGGCGGGCATCCCGAGCAGCGTGAACCGGGCGGCGGCTGGGGCGCGTTCCCCGGTTCGGCCGGACCGGGCACCCGCACCGCGGGGGCGCCCAGGATTCCCGGGCCGCGGGCCGCCGAGCCGGAGACGTCGATGTTCGGTACGCCGCTCGCGGCGCCGGGCAGCGGGCCGGGTCCGCGGCCCGAGTATCTGGCGGCGTTCGCCGGGGGCGGTTCCCCTCGATTCCCGGACGGCGCGGACGGTGGGGACGGCGCGGACGGCGCCGACGACGACGTGTTCCGCGCCGGGGCGCCCGGGGTGCGGCCGTACGGCCCGGACGGCGGCGGTGCGGGCGACGGCCTGCCGCCCGGCGGGCGCTTCACCGGGCGGTCGGTGGTCTTCGACCGGGAGCGGATCGCGGAGCTGGACCGGCGGGAGGAACGCGCCGCGGAGGGCGCCGAGACGGGCGGGCCCGACGGACCGGACGACCCGGACGCAGCCGCCGGGAGCCGCTCCGGCGGCGCCGGGAAGGGCGCCAAGGGGCGGACGTTCACCGGCGCGGCGGCCGCGGCGGTGACCACCGTGCTCGCCGTGGTCATCGCCGGCCAGGTCGCCGACCAGCACCCGCAGGGTGACGACGGGCGGTCCCACAGCGGGGACGACCGCGCCGACGGCGGCACCGAGGCGTCCCGGTCGCAGACCCGGACCGGTCAGGACGCCAAACCCGCCGGGTACGCCGCCCAGATGGCCCGGGTCTTCCCTTTGGACCCGCAGCTGACCGCCAGCGGCCACTTCACGCCGGTCGGCGGCGACGCCAGGGCGCCCGGCCGCGGCAAGGTGCTGCGCTACCGCGTGGACGTCGAGGACGGACTCCCGCTGGACGGCGCGCTGTTCGCCGAGGCGGTGCACAAGACGCTGAACGACGACCGGAGTTGGGCGCACGGCGGGCAGCGGACCTTCCAGCGGGTGGCGTCCGGCGACGCGGACTTCGTGATCTCGCTGGCGAGCCCGGGGACCACCGCGAAGTGGTGCGCCAAGTCCGGTCTGGACACCACCGAGGACAACGTCTCCTGCGATTCGGCGGCCACCGACCGGGTCATGATCAACGCCTACCGCTGGGCGCAGGGCGCCAAGACCTACGGCCCCGACAAGATGCTGGCCTACCGCCAGATGCTGATCAACCACGAGGTCGGGCACCGGCTCGGGCACAACCACGAGGTCTGCCCCCGGCAGGGCGCGCTGGCACCGGTGATGATGCAGCAGACGAAGTTCCTGACGACGGACGGGGTGACCTGCCGGCCCAACTCCTGGCCGTATCCAACCGGTCGGTGAGCCGGCGGGCGGTGGAGCGGCGGCACGCGGCGACACGCACCGCTCGCCAGGACGCCGGGGGCGCCGCTCGACAGGCCGCGGCCGATCCCGGGCCCGTGCGCGGGGCGGCCCTATAGGGCACGGAAACGCCCTGGGGGGTGGAAAGTCACGTGTCTTCACCCCTTCCGGTGGCGCGATGGACAACCGTCCATCGCGCCACCGGCCCCTTTGCGTAGCTTCTTCCTGCGGTGACGGGGAGACCGTCGCGCCAGGACGCCGATATGGAGAGGACGGGGGTGCAGTCGTGCGCATTGGACTGCTCACCGAGGGTGGCTATCCGTATGCGTCAGGTGAGTCGCACGAGTGGTGCGACCGGCTCGTGCGCGGGCTCACCGGCCATGACTTCGAGATCTACGCGCTGACCGCCGACGCCCGCCAGGAGACCGGGGGCCGCCGCGGTCACCGCGAACTGCCGGACCACGTACGGCTGGTGGGGCAGGCGCCGCTGTCGGGCGACTTCCCGGCGGAGTGCCGGCGGCCCGCCGAGGACCGCCGGGGCCGCGCCGCCGGGCGCCGCACCCGGCGCCGCTTCGCCGGGCACTTCGCCGACCTGGTGGCGGCCTTCGCCACCCCGCCGGCGGTGGAGAGCGCCGCCGTGGGCGGTGAGGCGGACCGTTTCGCCAGCGGCCTCTACGGGCTCGCCGAACTGGCCCGGGCCGGCGCCGCGCTGCCCGCCCTGCTCCGCTCCGAGGAAGCCGTCCGCATCCTCGAAGGAATCTGCCGCGGCCCCGGCGCCCTGCCCGCCGCCCGGGGCGGGCAGCTCACCGACCTGCTCGCGGTCGCCGACGCGCTGGAATCGGCGCTCCGCCCGCTGTCCCTGGACTGGTACGGCGAGACCGGGCTGGCCCGGGTGGATCTGTGCCATGCCACCTCGGGCGGCGCCGCCGCCCTCCCGGGACTGCTGGCCAAGCGCTTCTTCGGTACCCCCCTCCTGGTCACCGAGTACGGCGTACGGCTGCGCGAGCACTATCTCGCGCCCGCCGCGGAGCCGCTGAGCGCACCGGTACGCGCGCTGCTCGCCGCCTTCCGGCGCGCGCTGGCCGCCGAGACCTATGCGCAGGCCGCGTTGATCACCCCCGGCAACACCCACGCCCGCCGCTGGCAGGAGCACTGCGGCGCGGACCCGGCCCGGCTGCGGACCGTCTACCCGGGGATGGACGCGGGCCGGTTCGCCGAGGTCGCGGACGCCGCGGCGGACGACTCCCGGGCCCTGGTGTGGGTCGGCGACATCGAGCCCGCCAAGGACCTCATCGGACTGCTGCACGCCTTCGCGGAGGTCCGCCGGGCCGAACCGGCCGCCACACTGCGGATCATCGGCGGCCTCGGCGACGACCCGGAGGCGGCCGGGTACCGCGCCCAGTGCCGGGCGCTGGCCGCCCAGCTCTTCCCCGACGAGGCGGCCGACGCCCGTACGGCCGGCGAGAGCCCGGTCGGCTTCGAGGAGATCGGCAGCCCCGACGCGCCCACCTTGGAGGCCGCCTACGCCTCCGGGGCGGTGCTGGTGCTCTCCAGCGCCGTCGAGGGCTTTCCGCGCTCCCTGATCGAGGGGATGTTCTGCGGCCGAGCCACGGTCTCGACCGACACCGGCGCGGTCTGCGAAGTCATCGGCGGCACCGGCCTGGTGGTCCCGCCGCGCAATCCGCGCGCGCTGGCCGACGCCTGCCGGGCGCTGCTCGCCGACCCGGACCGGCGGGCCCGCCTCGGCGCCGCGGCCCGGGCCAGGGCCCTCGAACTCTTCACCGTCGAGCAGAACGTCGCGGCGTTCCGCGGCATCTATCTGGACCTGATCTCGCACGCCCCGGCCGGCCCGGCGGCGTACCGGGCGAGGGCTCGGGACGGCGTACCGCGACCCTTCGAGCGCCCCGCCGAGTCCCATGTGCCCGGCCGCTGGGCCGCCGCGGGCCCGGCCCCCCGCAGGCCCAGCTGGGCGCTGGCGGACGGGGAGTGCCGGCGGGCCCGGCGCAAGCGGTACGGCGCGGCCGGCGAGCCGGCGGTCCGGCAGGCGTGGTGAGGGCGGCGGACATGGCGGCGGCGACGGGTGTGGGGGACGCGGTCCGTACGGACGGGCCAGGGAGAGGAGACGGCGTATGACCGCCGACCCGGTGAAAATCCTGATGTACCGTCACCGAGCCCTTTGTGAAAGGGCTGTTGACCCGCTGGAGATCGCCGCCGGTCTGGAGGCGCACGGCGTCACCGACCGGACGGCCGCGCGCTTCCGGCACCGCGACGTCTTCTCGCTGGCCGAGGAGCTGTACGCCCGGGTGCCGCGCGCCGGGCAGGACACCGCCGCGGACGAGCCCGGCCCGGCGGCGCACGAACCCGGGCCGGCGCCCGGGGAACTCCCGCCGTGCCGGGCCGTGCGCGGGGCGGTGCAGCTGCTGCCGGGCGCGGTGTGCGCCGCGGCGGTCGCCGCCCACGAGTCCACCGCCGGATCAACCACCCTCGTACGCACGGGAGTCGACGCCGCCGGGCTGCTGCTGGTCGTGCTCGCCCTGCGGCTGGCCCTGCGGTCCGGGCCGCTGCGGCTGCGGCGCGGCGCCGCCGGGTCGCGTACGGCGGTGCTGTGGGCCGGCTTGACGGCGGCGTACGCGGTCTACGGCGACTGGCTGCTCGGGCAGCTGCTCGCCGGTGGTCCCGATCTGCCGTCCGCCCACCCGCGGGCCGCCGTCGCGAGCGCGGTGGGGCTGGCCTGCGCGCTCGCCCCGGCGGCCGGGTGCGCCCACTGGTTCGCGGTGCGCGGCCGGCGCGGGCTGGCCGCCAGCCGCGGGCTGACCGAACTCGCCGCCCGGGTAAGGCCGTTGCTGGCCGGAGTCACCCTGGTCTTCCTGGGTGCGGTGGCGGCGCTGCTGGTCGCGGCCCGGCTCGCCTTCGGGGGCACGGCGGACGGCTGGACCGCCGTCCCCGCCGCGACCGCCCTCGGCGTCCTGCTCTTCCTCGCCCGGCTGCTCACCGTCCACGGCTTCCCGCGGGCCGCCGCCACGGGTATCGGCACCGCCGCCGCCCTGGAGGCGCTGGCGCCGGCGCTCGTGCTGGCCGCCCGGCTCCCCGGTCTGGCGCCGCTCGGCACTCCGGTGGCGGCGCTGACCGGCGCCGCCGGACCGGCGGCCGTCCCCGCCGTCGCCTGCACGGCCGCCGCGCTCGGCCTCCTCGTCCACGGCCTGCGGGTGCTGACCGGCGCCTGCGCGCACCCGCCGGCGCCCCTCGCGCCGGCCGAGGCGGGCCGGCCGTGACCGTAGACCACGCACCACCCCCGGGGAGGCGCCCCGATGCCGCCGCCCTGAAATCCCCGGTCCCTGTCGCCGCGGACCCCACCCCCACGTGGCCCCCGCCCCCAGGGGCGGACGCCGAACCCGCGGCCGGGGCCGGAGGAATTCCCCCGCTTCCCTCGATCCGCATGAGGAGTAGACACATGAACGTCCACCCGACCGCACGCCACGGGCACCGGGGGGCCGCACGATGAGGGTGCTGCTCATCGGCGCCAACGGCTACCTCGGCCGCTATGTGGCCGACCGCCTGCTCGCCGACCCCGCCGTCCAGCTCACCGCCCTCGGCCGGGGCGACGACGCCGACGTACGCTTCGACCTGGCCACCGGCAGCCCCGGAGCGCTCACCCGCTTCCTGGACGCGGTGCACCCCGGCGTGGTCGTCAACTGCGCGGGCGCCACCCGCGGCGGCGCCCGGGAGCTGACCCGGCACAACACCGTCGCGGTCGCCACCATCTGCGAGTCGCTCCGCCGCAGCGGCTGCGGTGCCCGCCTCGTCCACCTGGGCTGCGCCTCCGAGTACGGGCCCTCGCAGCCCGGCTCGTCCACCGCCGAGGACGCGGTGCCGCGCCCCGGCGGGCCGTACGGGGTCAGCAAGCTGGCCGCCACCGAACTGGTCCTGGGCTCCGGGCTCGACGCCGTCGTGCTGCGGGTCTTCTCGCCGGTCGGCCCCGGCACCCCGGCCGGGTCGCCGCTGGGCCGGCTCGCCGAGGCGATGCGCCGGGCGATGCAGTCCGGCGACAACGAACTCAAGCTCGGCGGGCTCGGCGTGCAGCGCGACTTCGTCGACGTACGGGACGTGGCCCGCGCGGTGCACGCCGCCTCGCTGTCCGCCGCGCAGGGCGTGGTCAACATCGGCACCGGCCGCGCGGTACGGCTGCGGGAGGCCGCGGCGGTGCTCGCCCGGGTCGCCGGCTTCGGCGGCTCGCTGCACGAACTCGACTCCCCGCCCGCCCGGTTGGTGATCCCCGGCCCGGGCCCCGAGGGGCATCCGATGGGCTCGCCGCCCGCCACCTACCCGTATCCGGACGGCTGCGGCACCTGGCAGCAGGCCGACGTCCGCACCGCCCGCGACCGGCTCGGCTGGCGCCCCCGCATCGGACTGGAGGAGTCGCTGGCCGACATCTGGATGGAGGCGGCGTGTCGTATCTGAGCACCCCCTGGACACCCTCCGCGCCCCTACGGGGGCCGGGCCGCTGGGGATAGATCAGCCCGGCTTCGCACTTCCTCCCCCAGCTACCGCTGGGAGGTGTCCCCGGCCGGCGCCGGGGGAGTGGGCCGCGCCGCTGCGTTGCGCCCGCCGGGCCGGTGCCGGAGCCCGGAAGAGGGGGTTCCGGTGCCGGCCGCCGTCCGTATGCGTGAGACGGGTGTCCGCCTGTTGGGACACCTGGGCCCGCCGGACGAGGCGCCGCGGATCGCCCGCCGGCTGGGGGTACCTCCCAGCGGTAGCTGGGGGGGGCGGGCGCCGGGTCGTTCACCGGCCGCCGGGCCGCCGGTTCAGGGGCCGCGGCGATGCCTGGGAGTCGCTGCCCGGTTACTGGGACACATTCGTCTCGCGCATCGGACCGGGTGTCTCGGAATGAAGAAGGGCGTGGCAGTGTTACGGGGAGAACCATCTCCGCCGTTCCCGGCTCCGGCCAGGGCGGGGGAACCCCATCGAGACCGACCAACGGAGTCCCCGTGTCGCTGCCACCCCTGGTCGAGCCCGCTCCGGAGCTCACCGTCGACGAGGTCCGCAGGTACTCCCGCCACCTGATCATTCCCGATGTCGGGATGGACGGGCAGAAGCGGCTGAAGAACGCCAAGGTGCTGTGTGTCGGCGCCGGTGGCCTGGGCTCGCCCGCGCTGATGTACCTGGCCGCGGCCGGTGTCGGCACCCTGGGCATCGTCGAGTTCGACGAGGTCGACGAGTCGAACCTGCAGCGCCAGATCATCCACAGCCAGGCGGACATCGGCCGCTCCAAGGCCGCCTCCGCCAAGGACACGGTGCTGGGCATCAACCCGTACGTCACGGTCAACCTGCACGAAGAGCGCCTCGACTCCACCAACGTCATGGAGCTCTTCGCCCAGTACGACCTGATCGTGGACGGCACCGACAACTTCGCCACCCGCTATCTCGTCAACGACGCCTGCGTGCTGCTGAACAAGCCGTACGTCTGGGGTTCGATCTACCGCTTCGACGGCCAGGCGTCGGTGTTCTGGAGCGAGCACGGCCCCTGCTACCGCTGCCTGTACCCGGAGCCCCCGCCGCCCGGCATGGTGCCCTCGTGCGCCGAGGGCGGCGTGCTCGGCGTGCTGTGCGCCTCCATCGGCTCGATCCAGGTCAACGAGGCCATCAAGCTGCTCGCCGGCATCGGTGAGCCGCTGGTCGGCCGCCTGATGATCTACGACGCGCTGGAGATGACGTACCGCCAGGTCAAGGTCCGCAAGGACCCCAACTGCGCGGTCTGCGGCGAGAATCCCACCGTAACCGAGCTCATCGACTACGAAGCCTTCTGCGGTGTCGTCTCCGAGGAGGCCCAGGAGGCGGCGGCCGGCTCGACGATCACTCCGAAGCAGCTCAAGGAGTGGATCGACGCCGACGAGAAGATCGAGATCATCGACGTCCGCGAGCCGAACGAGTTCGAGATCGTCTCGATCCCGGGCGCCAAGCTGATCCCGAAGAACGAGTTCCTGATGGGCAGCGCCCTCCAGGACCTGCCGCAGGACAGGAAGATCGTCCTGCACTGCAAGACGGGTGTCCGTTCCGCCGAGGTCCTCGCGGTCCTGAAGTCCGCGGGCTTCGCCGACGCGGTCCACGTCGGCGGCGGCGTCATCGGCTGGGTCAACACCGTCGAGCCGGAGAAGCCGGTCTACTGAGCGGTGTGAGCGACGCGCGAAGGCGCCGGTCCGGGCGATCCGGACCGGCGCCTTCGCGCATGCCGGCGGGCGGGCCGGCTCAGATCTCGCCCTTGCGGGTCAGGAAGGTGAAGGCCATCCAGCCCGGCAGCACCGGCAGCCAGAAGACCATCAGCCGGAAGAGCAGCACCGCCGGGAGCGCGGTGTCCGCCGGCAGCCCGCCGAAGGTCAGCGCACCGACCAGCGCGGCTTCCACGGCGCCCACGCCGCCCGGTGTCGGCGCCGCCGAGCCCAGCGCGTTGCCCGCCAGGAAGGCCACCGCGATACCGGCATAGCTGATCTTGTCGCCGCCGCCGAACGCCCGGATCGAGGCGTCCAGGCACATCACGTTCGCCACCGTCAGCAGCAGCATCCCGCCGATGCCGGTGACCAGCTTCCGCGGGCGCTGGAGGATGTCCAGCATCCGCGGCACCACACCGGCGAACAGCGACCGCAGCCGGGTCACCACGAACTTCCGCAGCGCCGGGACCGCGGTGACGACCAGGATCAGCACCGCCACCGTCAGCAGCCCGGCGATGACCGTCCGGGACGGCGAGATCTGTGGCGCGTGCTCGGTGCCCGTCAGATAGCCGAACGCCAGCAGCAGCACGATGTGGCTGCCCAGGCCGAACAGCTGGGACGCGCCGACGCTCGCCACCGCGAGGCCCGGACGCACCCCGGCCCGCTGGAGGAACCGGGTGTTGAGTGCCACCCCGCCGATCGCCGTGGGCGCCACCAGCTTCACGAAGTCGCCCGCGACCTGCGCCAGCAGCGTCCGCACGAACGAGACCTTCTCGGTGACGAACCCCAGCAGACTCATCGCCGCCGCGACGTACGTCAGCGCCGAGAAGAACGCCGCCACCAGCACCCACACCCAGCGGGCCTGGTTGATCACGTCGCCCAGGTTGAAGTTGGTGAGCTGCGACAGCAGCACGTACACCGCGAAGGCGCCGGCGATCCAGCTGATCAGGATGCGCGGGCTCAGTCGCTCCAGCTTCGCCGGCTCGATCACCGCGGTCGGCCGGATCAGCAGGACCTGCCGGCGGATCTGGGCGAGCAGATCCTCCTCCAGGGCCTCCTCCGACGCCTCTTCCAGGGCCCGTTTCTCGGCGGTCTTCTCCGCGTTCCGCACGGCCCGCAGCGCCTTGCGGTCCTGGGGGCCGTGGGCCTCCCGGGCCTCGCGCGCCTCTTTCGCCGCCTGCGAGGCGGCCAGCACCGCCTCGCGCTCCCGCTTGGCGCGCTCGCGGGCAAGGTGGCGCAGCGTGGCACGGGTGGTCCGGCTGAGCGCGATCGGCTGGAGCAGCGGCAGGCTGTCGGCGACCGCGTCCGGGCCGAGCACCGCGACGGCCGCGGCGACCGCCCGTTCGGCGCCGACCCGCAGCCCGCAGGTGGCGAGGAGCTGGGCGATGTCCATCCGCAGCACGACGTCGCCGGCGGCGATCTCACCGCCCCGCAGCTCGGTCAGCACGATGTCGCCGGAACGATCCACCAACAGGGCGTCGCCGACCAGCCGCCGGTGTGCGATCCGCCGCGACTGGAGGGCGGCGACCTGCCGCCAGGCGCTGTGCATCAGCGCGTCGGTGATCTCCTCGTCCGCCAGCGAGTCGAAGCTGCGGCCCCCGATGTGCTCGTAGACCAGCATCACCGCGTCCGGGCCCAGCTCGGAAGTGGCGATCAGCTTGGGCGCGTTGGCCCCCGCGGCGATCGCGGCGTACGCCAGCAGCGCCTCCTGCTCCAGGGCCTGGCGCAGCGACTGGAGGCTGCGGCGCTGGTTGATGCCGCGCAGCGACAGCCGCCGCCACACCCGGTAGAAGAAGCCCTGCGCCTGCTGCTCGCGGTCGACGACGGTGACATCGATCGGCGGGCCGTCCTCCAGGCTGACGATGTAGCGGCGGCCCCGGTCGGAGTGCTCGGGGTGGTCCGGGTTGGCGATGTCCTCCGCGCGGATCGCGCTGACCGGCCGGAAGCCGACCCGGCGCAGCCCGGCGAGGAGGTTCTGGCCCGTGGGGCGGACGTTGGGGGAGCCGACGGCGTAGAGGGTGCCGAAGGCGACGGTCCAGCCGATCAGGACCGTGACCACGATGGCGAACGGGGTGGTGTACCGCCCGATGAGCACCGCGAACGCGTCCAGCAGCAGGACGCACCACATCGCGACCCGCCAGCGGGGCCGCCGGGACATCCCGACCGCCGTCATATAGGCGATCACCGGCGCCAGATAGCTGTGCACCGGCGCGGACAGCGACCCGTTGGCGAGTGGCTGGGTGAGCGCGCTGCGGATCGAGGCGGGAGCCGCCTCGGCGACCCACAGATCGGTGGCCAGCGACACCCCGTGCGCCAGTACGGCGGCCAGCACGCCGTCCGCGATCCGCAGCCCGTCCCGCTTGATCAGCCGCTCCACGGCGAACGCCACCGGCACGATCAGCACCGCGACGCTGGACGTCAGCCCGGCCAGGTTGATCAGCAGCTGGGGCGCCGCGCCGGCGCTCTGCCCGATGTCGTTCTTCAGTCCCTGGGTGGTGCCGTGGGCGAAGGTCGCCAGCGCCAGGACGAGGGCGATCCCGGCGATGCCGAGCAGCAGCCGCAGCAGGTCGGCGGGCCGGTGCACCCGGGCGGGCAGCAGCGGCTCGTCGACCGCGAGCCGGTCGGCCGGGAACGCGCCGCCGCCCTCGGTGCCCGGCTCGACGCGGTGCGAACCCGTCCGTGGCGCGCCCCCGGGCGCTCCGTCCGCGGCCCTGTCGTGCTCCGGCTGCTCGTCCTGCCGCCTGTCCTCCGTGTGCCGCTCGGGTGGCTCGGGCGCCGTGGGTTGTCCCGGTCTCTCGGACGCCTCGGGTCGTTCGGCCTTCTCGATCGTGCTCGCCTTTTCGGTCGCGGAAGCCGTGGCGGGCTTCCGTTGGTGCTTCCCCTGTTCCGCCGCCCGCGGCCCCTGTGGCCGCTCGGTCACTGCGGCCGGTTGCGGGGCGGTGCCGGCGTCGGCCAGCGCGTCAGGGGCGCCCGCCTCCCGTGGAGGCGCCGCACCCTGCTGCTCGGCCGTCTCTTCTTGATCTCGTATCACCAGTCACCGTCCGGAAGATGGTGGCACGGCCGTCCGGTCCGGGGAGGCATCAGGGTGCGTTTGGGGGCCGCGGGAAGCGGAACCACAGCTCCCGCACAGCTGCCCGACCACCTTCCGGGCCTGCCCCGGCGAGCGCGGGACCAGGCGTCCAAGGCCATTGTCGGTGCTGTACGGCAGGATGGACCGAATGAGTGGGACCGGAGATACGGACGCGCCCGCGGAGCTGCCCGCGTACGCGGAGCGGGTCCTCGCCGTCGCCGAGCTGATCCCGGCGGGCAAGGTCATGACGTACGGCGATGTCGCGGAGTGGTTGGACGAGGGAGGCCCTCGCCAGGTGGGGCGGGTGATGGCCCTCTACGGCGGGGCGGTGCCCTGGTGGCGGGTGGTGCGCTCGGACGGCGTGCTGCTGCCCGGCAGCGAGCTGCGGGCGCTGGCGCACTACCGCGACGAGGGGACGCCGCTCAAGGGCGCGCCCGCCGCCTCCGAAGGCCACATACCGCGCATCGACATGCGGCGGGCCCGGTGGGACGGCGACGGCCGGTAGGGCCGATGGCCTGCGCCGCTTCCGGGCCGCGGCCCGGCCTCCCGTGGGACGCGCTGCGCCACGGGTGCCGGCTGGCGTAGCGTCGGGCACTGTTGTCACGGCCGGCGCCGCCCGCGGCGGCCGGGCCGTGCCGCCCCGCGGCCGGCGCACCACGACCACCAGCACCTCCCTCGCACCCTCCCAGGACCGGCGATCCACGTGAGTTCCTCCTTCTCGGCCGTCCCGCAGACGCCGCCCCACCGGGCGGCGCGGCGGGACGCCTCCGGCGCGTACCGGCTGGTGCGCACCCCGCCGGGGCGGACCGAGCCGCCCGTCCTGGACGCCGCCCAGCACGCGGTGGCCGACCACCGGGGCGGACCGCTGCTGGTGCTCGCCGGGCCCGGTACGGGCAAGACCACGACCCTGGTGGAGTCCGTGGCGCGCCGGGTGCGGGACGGCGCCGACCCGGAGCGGATCCTCGTCCTCACCTTCAGCCGGAAGGCCGCCGTCGCCCTCCGCGACCGGCTCGCCGCCCGCCTGGCCGGCCCGGACGGACCGCCGGCGGGCCATCCTGGGGGGCACCGGGCGGGCGTCCCCCAGGCCACCACCTTCCACTCCTTCTGCTACGCGCTGGTCCGCGCCCACCAGGACGCCGACCTCTTCGCCGACCCGCTGCGGCTGCTGTCCGGCCCCGAACAGGACCTGGTCGTCCGCGAACTCCTCCAAGGGCAGGCGGAACTGGCCGGCGCCGGCCGCGCCCGGGTGAGCTGGCCGGACGAGCTGCGCGCCTGCCTGACCACCCGCGGCTTCGCCGACGAGGTCCGCGCGGTGCTGGCCCGCAGCCGCGAACTGGGCCTGGGCCCGCGTGCGTTGGACGCCTTCGCTCGGCGCACCGGCCGCCCCGACTGGCGCGCCGCGGCCGGCTTCCTCGCCGAATACCTCGACGTCCTGGACGCCCAGGGGGTGCTGGACTACGCGGAACTGGTGCACCGCGCGGTGCTGCTCGCCGGGGAGCCGGCCGTCGCCGCCGAACTGGCCGGCGCCTACGACGCGGTCTACGTCGACGAATACCAGGACACCGACGCCGCCCAGGTACGGCTGCTGCGGGCGCTCGCCGGCCACGAGGGCGCGCCCGCCGCACCGGGCTCCCCGGGCCGTACGCTCATCGCGTTCGGCGACCCCGACCAGTCGATCTACGCCTTCCGCGGCGCCGACGTGAACGGCATCCTCGACTTCCCCGAGACCTTCCGGCGCGCCGACGGGACCCCCGCACCGGTGGCCGTCCTCGGCACGTCCCGGCGCTCCGGCGCCGGCCTCCTGGCGGCCACCCGCCTGCTGACCCGCCGGATGCCGCTCACCCGCCTCCCGGCCCGGAAAGTGCGTGCCCACCGGGAACCGTCGGCCGTACGGGACGGCGGCCGGGTCGAGGTGTACACCTACCCGACCGCCGGCGGCGAACTGGACAACATCGCGGACGTCCTGCGCCGCGCCCACCTGGAGGACGGCGTCCCCTGGAGCGAGATGGCGGTCCTCGTACGCGCCGGGGGGCGCTCGATCCCCGCCGTACGCCGTGCGCTCACCTCCGCGGGCGTCCCGCTCGACATCGACGGCGACGACCTCCCGCTGCGCCACGAACCGGCGGTCGCGCCGCTGCTGGCCGCGCTGCGGGTCGCGGCCTCGGGGCAGCCGGCGGACCTCTCCGTCGGCCCGGAGACCGCCATCGACCTGTTGACCTCCCCCCTGGGCGGGATGGACTCCGCCGACCTGCGGCGGCTGGGCCGGGCGCTCCGCGAGGAGGAGCGGGCCGCCGGCCGGGCCCTGCCGCCACCCTCCGACGAGCTGATCGCCCGCGCACTGGCCGAGCCGGAGCGCCTGGTGGCGCACGACCCCGGCTACGCCCGCGGCGCCCAGCGGCTCGGCCTGCTGCTGCGCAAGGCCCGCGAGCTGCTCGCCGGCGGCGGGACCGCCGAACAGGCGCTGTGGGAGCTGTGGGACGGCACGCCCTGGCCGGGGCGCCTGGAGCGGGCCGCCCGGCGCGGCGGCGCCGCGGGCCGCAACGCGGACCGGGACCTGGACGCGGTGGTCGCCCTCTTCGAGACCGCGGCCCGCGCCGAGGAACGCACCGGTGGCCGCGGCGCCCTGAACTTCCTGGAGGAGCTGGACGCCCAGGACATCGCCGCGGACACCCTCACCCGCCGCGCGGTCCGCCCCGACGCCGTACGACTGATGACCGCGCACCGCTCCAAGGGCCTGGAATGGCGGCTGGTGGTGATCGCCGGCGTCCAGGAGGGCCTCTGGCCCGACCTGCGGCGGCGCGGCTCGCTCCTGGAGGCCGACCGGATCGGCCGGGACGGCCTGGCCGCGCCGCTCACCCCCGGCGCGCTGCTCGCCGAGGAGCGCCGGCTGTTCTACGTGGCGGCGACCCGGGCCCGGGAGCGCCTGGTGGTCACCGCCGTCAAGGCTGCGGCCGACGACGGCGACCAGCCGTCCCGGTTCCTGACCGAGCTGGGCGTCACCCCCCAGGACGTCACCGGGCGCCCCCGCCGGCCCCTCACGGTGGCCGCCCTGGTCGCCGAACTGCGCGCCACCACCGTCGACCCGGACGCCACCCCGGCGCTGCGTGCCGCCGCCGCCCGGCGGCTGGCCGAACTCGCCGCGCTGACCGACGACGACGGCCACCCCCTGGTGCCGGCCGCGCACCCGGACAGCTGGTGGGGCCTGCACGAAACCACCCGCAACGGCGTCCCGCTGCGCGACCGCGACCACCCCGTGGTCCTCTCCGGCAGCGCCCTCGACCAACTGGCCAACACCTGCTCCCTCCAGTGGTTCCTGGGCCGCGAGGTCAAGGCGGACCCCCCGTCCACCGCCGCCCAGGGCTTCGGCAACGTCGTCCACGTGCTCGCCGACGAGGTCGCCTCCGGCCGCACGCCCGCAGACCTGGCCGTCCTGATGGAGCGCCTGGACTCCGTGTGGGACGCGCTCGCCTTCGACGCCCCCTGGAAGTCGCGCCAGGAGAAGGACAACGCCCGCGCCGCCCTGGAGCGCTTTCTGCGCTGGCACGTGATGGAGCGGGAGACCCGTGGCCGGGAAGCGGTCGCCACCGAGCACGGCTTCGACGTCACCCTCGAAGCCGGCGCCTACGCGGTCCGGATCCGCGGCAGCATGGACCATGTCGCCCGCGACGACCGGGGCCGGGCCTACGTCGTGGACTTCAAGACCGGCAAGCAGAAGCCGACCGGCCCCGAGGTGGCCCGCCATCCGCAGCTCGCGGTCTACCAGCTCGCGGTCCGCGAAGGCGCCCTCGACGACGCCTTCGGCGGCCGTACGCCGGAGCCCGGCGGCGCCGAGCTGGTCCATCTGCGGCTGGGCGCGCCCCAGAAGGAGGGCGGCGACGCGCTGCCCGCCGTCCAGGCGCAGCAGCCGCTGGACGGCGACTGGGTCGGCGAACTGCTCGCCACCGCCGCCGGCCGCGTCCTGGAGGAGCGGTTCACGCCCACCGCCGGGACACACTGCGCGCACTGCGCCTTCCGGGCCTCGTGCAGCGCGCAGCCGGAGGGCCGGCAGATCGTCGACTGAGTGCGGCGTGCGTACGGCATGATCGCGCGCGGTAGCCGGCCGGTGCCCGCCGATACGTTCCTGACCTGCACGGATGCCGGTCGGGGGAGGGATTGTCGGTGGCGGCCGTTACGGTTTGTGATGTGTCCGCTCGCATCACCGACCCCGAGCAGCTGAAAGAGCTCCTCGGCATCCCGTTCACCCCGGAGCAGACGGCGTGCATCACCGCCCCGCCCGCCCCGCAGGTCATCGTGGCCGGAGCCGGTTCCGGCAAGACCACGGTCATGGCCGCCCGCGTGGTGTGGCTGGTCGGCACCGGTCAGGTCGCCCCCGAGCAGGTCCTCGGGCTGACGTTCACGAACAAGGCGGCCGGCGAGCTGGCCGAGCGCGTCCGGGCGGCCCTCCTGGCGGCCGGGGTCACCGATCCCGACGCCCTGGCCGGCGGCGCCGCGGGCCCCGACTCGCCCCCCGGGGAGCCGCGGATCTCCACGTACCACGCCTTCGCCGGCCAGCTCCTCAAGGACCACGGCCTGCGCATCGGTCTGGAGCCCAGCGCCCGGCTGCTCGCCGACGCCACCCGCTTCCAGCTCGCCGCCCGGACCCTGCGTGCCGCCCCCGGCCCCTATCCGTCGCTGACGACCTCGCTGCCCTCCCTCGTGGAGGACCTGCTCGCCCTCGACGGCGAGTTGGCCGAGCACCTCGTGGATCCGGCCGCGCTCCGCACGTACGACACCGGGCTGCTCGCCACCCTGGACGCTGCCCGCCTCACCAACGCCGATCTGCGCAAGGCCCCCGAGACGGTCCGCGGCCGGCTGGAGCTGCTGGACCTGGTCGGCGCCTACCGCGGCGAGAAGCGCCGTCGCGACCTCCTCGACTTCGGCGACCAGATCGCGCTGTCCGCGACCCTCGCCACCACCCGCCCCGAGGTCGGCCGGATCCTCCGCGAGGAGTTCCGCGTCGTCCTCCTCGACGAATACCAGGACACCTCCGTCGCCCAGCGGATGCTGCTGTCCGGGCTGTTCGGGGCCGGCACCGGGGACCCCACCGGCCACGCCGTCACCGCCGTCGGCGACCCCTGCCAGGCCATCTACGGCTGGCGCGGCGCCTCCGTGGCCAATCTCGACGACTTCCCCGCCCACTTCCCGTTCGCCGACGGGGCCCCGGCCCGCCGCTTCGCCCTCAGCGAGAACCGCCGCAGCGGCGGCCGCCTCCTCGACCTCGCCAACGGCCTCGCCGCCCCCCTGCGGGCGATGCACGCCGGCGTCGAGGCGCTGCGCCCCGCCCCCGGCGCCGAGCGGGACGGCGTGGTGCGCTGCGCTCTGCTGCCCACCCACGCCGAAGAGCTGACCTGGATCGCCGACTCCCTCGCCCACCTGGTCCGCACGGGCACGCCGCCCGGCGAGATCGCGGTGCTCTGCCGCACCGCCTCCGACTTCGCCCGTATCCAGGGCGAACTGGTCGCGAGGGACATCCCGGTGGAGGTCGTCGGCCTCTCCGGGCTGCTGCACCTGCCCGAGATCGCCGACCTGGTCGCCGTCTGCGACGTCCTCCAGGACCCGACCGCCAACGCCTCCCTGGTCCGCCTGCTGATCGGCCCCCGCTGGCGGATCGGCCCCCGAGACCTGGCGCTGCTGGGCCGCCGCGCCCGCACCCTCGCCCACACCTCCGGCCACCGGGGCACCTCGGACGACGACCCCGAACAGCGGCTGGCCGAAGCCGTGGAGGGCGTCGACCCCGCGGAGACCGTCTCGCTCGCCGACGCCCTGGACACGTTCCTGGAGGCCGACGGCCCCGACGACGGCCTGCCGTTCTCCCCGGAGGCGCGGGTCCGCTTCGCCCGCCTGGCCACCGAACTCCGTGATCTGCGGCGCTCGTTGGGCGATCCCCTGATGGACGTCCTGCACCGGGTCCTCGCCGTCACCGGCCTGGAGGTCGAGCTGTCCGCCTCCCCCCATGCTCTCGCCGCCCGCCGCCGCGAGACGCTGGGCACCTTCCTCGACATCGCCGCCGGCTTCGCCGCCAAGGAGGGCGGCGCCGCCCTCGACGGCGAGGCGACACTCCTCGCCTTCCTCGGCTTCCTGCGCGCCGCCGTCCAGTACGAGAAGGGCCTGGACAGCTCGCTTCCCGGCGGCGAGAACACCGTCAAGGTGCTCACCGCGCACAAGTCCAAGGGCTTGGAATGGGACGTGGTCGCGGTGCCCGGCCTGGTCGCCAAGCAGTTCCCCAGCGAGCAGGCCCGGGAGGCGTGGATCAGCCGGCCCAAGGTCCTGCCGCACGCCCTCCGGGGCGATGCCGCGACCCTCCCCGACGTGGCGGAGTGGACCGCCCGCGGCCTGAAGGACTTCAAGGAGGCGATGAAGCACCACCAGGCGACCGAGGAACTCCGCCTCGGCTACGTCACCTTCACCCGCCCGCGCTCCCTGCTCCTCGGCTCCGGTCACTGGTGGGGCCCCAACCAGAAGCGCCCGCGGGGCCCGTCCGCCTTCCTGGAGGCCCTCCGCGCGCACTGCGAGGCCGGCCACGGCGAGATCGAGTTCTGGGCCGACCCCCCGGAGGAGGGCGCCGAGAACCCGGCCCTCGCCGAGGCCGCCGCCGACCAGCCCTGGCCGCTGCCGCTGGACCCCACGGCCATGGCCCGCCGCCGCGCCGCCGCCACCGAGGTCCGCGGCCATCTGGAGCGCAGCCGCCGGGCCGCGCCCGCGCCCGTCCCGCCCGCGCCCGCCCACGACCCGGAGTGGCCGCCCCCGCCGGCGGACGAGGAGTGGCCGGACGCCCCCGACGACGCCCCCTACGAGCCCGACCCTTTCGACTCCGGCTCCGACCACCCCTTCGACTCCGACCCGTACGAGTCCGGTCCCTACGACCCCGACCCCTGCGAGGACCCGTATGGGGACCCGTACGGGGACGACCCGTCCGGCCTCCCCGGGGCCGAACCGTCCGACGGCGCAAGCGCCCCGTCGCCCGCCCCCGCAGCGGGTGCCGCGCACACCGGCGCCGCCCCGCCGCCGCACCCCCGCATCGGCGCCCAGCGCTCCGCCGAGTCCGACCTCCCCGATCCCGCCGCGGCCGACGGCGGTCCGCCCGCCCTCCTTCCCGAGGAGCGCCGCACCGTGGGCTCCTGGGACCGCGATCTGGCCGCGCTCGCCGCCGAGCTGCGGCGTTCCCGCGCCCGGGTCCGGGACGTCCCACTGCCGGCCTCGCTCACCGCCACCCAGCTGCTCGCGCTCGCCGCCGACCCGGACGGCTTCGCCCGCGAGCTGGCCCGCCCGATGCCGCGCCCGCCACAGCCCGCCGCCCGCCGCGGCACCCGCTTCCACGCCTGGGTCCAGTCCCGCTTCGAGGAGCTGGCCCTGCCGCTCCTCGGCCCGGACGAGCTCCCGGGCGCCGGGCCCGGCGAGGAGGCGGACATCGCCGACGAGCAGGACCTCGAAGCCCTCAAGGAGGCGTTCGCCCGCACCCCGTATGCCCGACGGACCCCCTTCCGGGTGGAGGTCCCGTTCCAGATAACGCTCGCGGGACGGGTGATCCGCGGCCGGATCGACGCCGTCTACAAGGAGCGCGGCCCGGACGGCGACCGCTTCGAGATCATCGACTGGAAGACCGGCCGGACCCTGCCGGACGGCCCCCGGAGCACCGGCGCCGCCGACCCCCTGCAGCTGGCCGTCTACCGCCTGGCCTGGGCCGAGCGGTACGGCCTGCCGCCGTCAGAGGTGGGCGCCGCCTTCGTCTTCGTGCGCACCGGCGAGGTGGTGAGACCCGCCGGCCTGCCGGGCCGGGCCGGGCTCGAACGGATTCTGCTGGGCGATACCGCCGGCCGGTATCCCCCGGAAGGCCGATAGGCTCGCCGTATGAGCACCACCCCGGACAGCGCCGTCCGCGCGTACCTCGCCGACCACCGCGAAGCCTTTCTCGACGACCTCGCGGAGTGGCTGCGCATCCCGTCCGTTTCCGCCGACCCCGAGCGGGCCGCCGATGTGCGCCGCAGCGCCGAATGGCTCGCCGGCAAGCTCGCGGAGACGGGCTTTGCGACCACCGAGATCTGGGAGACCGAGGGCCTGCCCGCGGTCTTCGCCGAGTGGCCTTCCGGGGACCCGTCCGCGCCGACCGTGCTGGTCTACGGCCACCACGACGTCCAGCCCGCCGCACGCGAGGACGGCTGGCACACCGACCCCTTCGAGCCGCAGACCGTCGACGGCAAGCTCTACGCCCGCGGCGCCGCCGACGACAAGGGCCAGGTCTTCTTCCACACCCTGGGCGTGCGGGCGCACCTCGCCGCCACCGGCCGCACCGCCCCCGCGGTCAACCTCAAGCTGCTCATCGAGGGTGAGGAGGAGTCCGGCTCGCCGCACTTCCCGGCCCTGATCGAGAAGCACGCCGACCGCCTCGCCTGCGACGCGGTGATCGTCTCCGACACCGGCATGTGGTCCAGGGACACCCCCACCGTCTGCACCGGCATGCGCGGCCTGACGGACTGTCAGATCGATCTGTACGGCCCGGACCAGGACATCCACTCCGGCTCGTTCGGTGGCGCGGTCCCCAACCCCGCCACCGAGGCCGCCCGGCTCGCCGCCGCGCTCCACGACACCGACCGCAAGGTCGCCGTCCCCGGCTTCTACGACGGCGTGATCGAGCTCACCGACCGCGAGCGCGAGCTCTTCGCCGAGCTGCCCTTCGACGAGGAGCAGTGGCTGCGCACCGCGCACTCCCACGCCGCCCTCGGCGAGGCCGGCAGCACGACCCTGGAGCGCATCTGGGCCCGCCCCACCGCCGAGGTCAACGGCATCGGCGGCGGCTACCAGGGCCCCGGCGGCAAGACCATCGTCCCGGCCGCCGCCCAGCTGAAGCTCTCCTTCCGCCTGGTCGCCGGCCAGGACGCCGCCGCCGTCCAGCAGTCCGTACGCGACTGGGTGGCCGACCGCCTCCCGGCCGGCATCCGCCACGACATCACGTTCTGGGGCGCCACCCGCCCCTGCCTCACCCCGCTCGACCACCCCGCGCTCCAGTCCGTCGTGCGCGCCATGGGGCGGGCCTTCGAAACGAAGATCCGCTTCACCCGCGAGGGCGGTTCGGGCCCGGCCGCCGACCTCCAGGACGTCCTCGGCGCCCCGGTCCTCTTCCTCGGAATCTCCGTCCCGTCCGACGGCTGGCACGCACCGAACGAGAAGGTCGAGCTCGACCTGCTGATGAAAGGCGTCGAGACCGCCGCCCACCTGTGGGGCGACCTGGCAGAGACCTGGCGCGCCGCCTGACCCGTGCGCGTACCGCCGTACCGTTCCGCGCCCGTACGCAGCAATCACCCACGCCATAGGGGGAGTTGGAAACAGCAGTGACCACCTGGACCGACCACACGGCCGACCGGCCGATCACCTTCAGCGCGCCGAGCGGAATCGACCGCTCCGCCCACCACCGGCTCGACGAGGCATGGCTGGCGGCGGCCTGGAGCCACCCGACGACGCGCGTCTTCGTGGTGTCCGGGGGCCAGGCACTGATCGACGACACCCCCGACGGCCGTACCGAGCTGATCATGACGCCGTCCTTCGAGGCGCCGCTGACCGAGGCACACCGCTACTACCTCGGCACCGACGAGAACGGCGTCAGCTACTTCGCGCTCCAGAAGGACGCGCTCCCCGGCCGCATGGACCAGTCCGCGCGCCCCGCGGGCCTGCGCGAGGCGGGCCTGCTGCTCTCGCCGCGCGACGCCGGGCTGCTCGTCCACGCCGTGGCCCTGGAGAACTGGCAGCGCCTGCACCGCTTCTGCTCCCGCTGCGGGGAGCGCACGGTCATCGCCGCCGCCGGCCACATCCGCCGCTGCCCGGCCTGCGGCGCCGAGCACTACCCGCGCACCGACCCCGCGGTGATCATGCTCGTCACCGACGAGGAGGACCGCGCGTTGCTGGGCCGGCAGGTCCACTGGCCCGAGGGCCGCTTCTCGACCCTGGCGGGCTTCGTCGAGCCGGGCGAGTCCATCGAGCAGTCCGTCGCCCGGGAGGTCTTCGAGGAGGCCGGTGTCGTCGTCGGCGACGTCGAGTACATCGCCAGCCAGCCCTGGCCCTTCCCGTCCAGCCTGATGCTGGGCTTCATGGCCCGCGCCACCTCGTCCGAGATCCAGGTGGACGGCGAGGAGATCGAGGAAGCCCGGTGGTTCTCGCGGGAGGACCTGCGCGCCGCCTTCGAATCCGGCGAGGTCCTGCCGCCCTACGGCATCTCCATCGCCGCCCGGCTCATCGAGATGTGGTACGGCAAGCCGTTGCCCAAGCCGTGACGCACGGGCCGTCGGCCGGCTCCCTCACCGGACCGGCCGACGGCCGTCCTACGCGGTGCGCCCGGCCCTCAGGCCGCGCCCACCTTCTGCTTGACCTGCGCCAGGGACGGGTTGGTCAGCGTCGTGCCATCGGGGAAGAGCACGGTCGGCACCGTCTGGTTGCCGCCGTTTGCCTTCTCCACGAACGCCGCGGACTCCGGGTCCTGCTCGATGTTGATCTCGGTGTAGGCGATGCCCTCGCGGTCCATCTGCCCCTTCAGCCGACGGCAGTAGCCGCACCAGGTCGTGCTGTACATCGTCACAGTGCCCGCCATGTGCCCCGCGCTCCTTTTGCTCGGTCTCGATCATGATCAGGTGCCGCCGACGCCGCACGGACGACGGGGCACCGAGCAGAAGAACGTCCACCGGCCCCGGACCATTCCCGGCCCCGCCCCGGCGCCCGCGCTCCCTCCACAGCCGCCCCGTCCGGTACGACCGGCCCCCGCCGCTGTGGACGGCTTTCCCGGGCGCCCCGCGGGACCTGGCAGCATGGCGGGGTGACAGCAGCAACGGACTCCCCTCTCTTCCCGCAGGTCCCTGGCAGTTCTCAATATTCGGCTCCGCCGAGTGGGGCCGACGCGGTGCTCGACGGGCTGGACCCCGAGCAGCGCGCCGTCGCCACGGCGCTGCACGGTCCGGTGTGCGTGCTGGCCGGCGCGGGCACGGGCAAGACCCGCGCGATCACCCACCGGATCGCCTACGGAGTCCGGGCCGGCATCCTCCAGCCCGCCAGTGTGCTCGCGGTCACCTTCACCGCCCGCGCGGCCGGTGAGATGCGCGGCCGGCTGCGGCAGCTCGGCGCCGGCGGGGTGCAGGCGCGGACGTTCCACTCCGCGGCCCTGCGCCAGCTCCAGTTCTTCTGGCCGAAGGCGGTCGGCGGCGAGGTGCCGCGGCTGCTGGAGCGCAAGGTCCAACTGGTCGCCGAGGCCGCGGCCCGCTGCCGCATCCGGCTCGACCGTACCGAGCTGCGCGACGTCACCGGCGAGATCGAGTGGTCCAAGGTCACCCAGACCGTGCCCGCCGACTACCCCGCGGCGCTCGCCAAGGCCGGCCGCGAGGCACCACGCGACCCGGCCGAGATCGGGCAGATATACGCCACGTACGAGCAGCTCAAGCGCGAGCGCGGCAGCATCGACTTCGAGGACGTGCTGCTGCTCACCGTCGGCGTGCTCCAGGACCGGCACGACATCGCCGAGCAGGTCCGCGCCCAGTACCAGCACTTCGTCGTCGACGAGTACCAGGACGTCAGCCCGCTCCAGCAGCGGCTCCTGGAGCTGTGGCTGGGCGACCGCGACAGCCTGTGCGTGGTCGGTGACGCCAGCCAGACGATCTACAGCTTCACCGGCGCCACCCCCGACCACCTCCTCGACTTCCGCACCCGCCACCCGCACGCCACGGTCGTCAGACTCGTCCGCGACTACCGCTCCACCCCCCAGGTGGTCCACCTCGCCAACGGCCTGCTCGCCCAGGCCAGGGGCCGCGCCGCCGAGCAGCGCCTGGAGTTGCTCTCGCAGCGCCCGGCCGGCGCCGAGCCGGTGTTCACCGAGTACGCCGACGAGCCCGCCGAGGCCGAGGGCACCGCCCGCCGGATCCGCGACCTGATCGCCTCCGGGGTCCCGGCCAGCGAGATCGCCGTGCTCTTCCGGATCAACGCCCAGTCCGAGGTCTACGAACAGGCCCTCGCCGACGTAGGGGTGCCGTACCAGCTCCGCGGCGCCGAGCGGTTCTTCGAGCGCCCCGAGGTGCGCGAGGCCGGGATCAAGCTGCGCGGCGCGGCCCGATTCGGCGCCAACGACACCCTGCTCGACGGCGCCGTCGACCTGCCGTCCGAGGTGCGCGCGGTGTTCAGCGACATGGGCTGGACCGGGCAGCCGCCGGCCGGCTCCGGCGCGGCGCGCGACCGCTGGGAGTCCCTGGCGGCCCTGGTCCGGCTCGCCGAGGACTTCACCCGGGCCCGCCCCGAGGCCACCCTCGCCGACCTCGTCGCCGAGCTGGACGAGCGGGCCAACGCCCAGCACGCCCCGACGGTCGAGGGCGTCACCCTCGCCTCGCTGCACACCGCCAAGGGCCTGGAGTGGGACGCGGTGTTCCTGGTCGGCCTCACCGAGGGCATGCTGCCGATCCACTACGCCAGGACCGACGAGCAGATCGAGGAGGAGCGCCGGCTTCTCTACGTGGGCATCACCCGCGCCCGCCTGCGGCTGACGCTGTCCTGGTCGCTGGCGCGCTCTCCCGGCGGGCGCGCCTCGCGCAGCGCCAGCCGGTTCCTGCACGGCCTGCGGCCGGGCTCCGGCGCGGCGGGCCGCCGCACGGTGGGCGCGGCCGCCGGCGGAGTCGAGCGCGGCACCGGCACGGCCCCGGGCCGCAGCCGTCGTACGCACCGCACCCCCGCCCGCTGCCGGGTCTGCAACAAGACCCTCACGGACGCCGGCGAGATGAAGCTGATGCGCTGTGAGGAATGCCCCTCGGAACTCGACGAGGCGCTGTACGAGCGGCTGCGGGACTGGCGCGCCGAGCAGGCCGGCCGGACGCGGCAGCCCGCCTACTGCGTCTTCACCGACAAGACGCTGATGGCCATCGCCGAGGCGGTCCCGGCGACGGCCGCGGAGCTGGCGGTCATCTCCGGAGTGGGCCGCCGCAAGCTCGACCGCTACGGCACCGATGTGCTGTCCCTCTGCGCCGGTGAGGAGCTCGCCGGGGCCGGTGAAGAGGGGGCGGAGGACGCCGCGGAAAACTCGTCGGAAAAATAGTTTGCGCGCGCGGAGCGCATCCCCATAGCCTTCGGAAGCAACGGAGACAACGGAACTTCCGAGATCCGATGGATCCGTGCTGTACTTGAACACCCTGGACCGGGTTTTCCCGGTCCACCGAGACGCCGAGAGGAGGCGAGCCCAGTGATCAGCATTATCGAGACCAACAAAATGACCGATCTCTCGGTCGTCGCCCCCTGCGCTCTCGGCTTCTCGCTCCTTGGCACCGGTCTGTCCGGCTCCCGCCGTCCGTCCGGTACCGAGGTCGCGCGTCCCGCCGCCGTCGCTGTCCTGACGGGCAGTGAGCGCACCGCGCGACCGACCGAGGCACCTGAGGCAGCAGTAGCGAAGGCGTCGGCGAATTCCTTTGCCTTCGCGGCGGCGGCCAACGGTGCCGAATCCCGGCAGCAGTACCAGACGCAGCATGAAATGTGGGCCTACCGCGGCCTCGAACCCTGGAGAGATCCAGCCTGATCGGCGCGATCAGGTCGGCACCTTCCAGGGCCGCGGAACCCACACCGGGATCCGCGGCCCTTTTGTTTTGCCCAACGCGCCCGCCACCAGCCGGGCCGGAACAGACGAGGAACACACCACCGTGCAACTCCAGACGCACACCCCGTCCGTAGCCACCGACCTGATCCCTCCGCCCGACCCCCAGGAGAACTCCTTGCTGCCCCTCACCGAGCTCGACGACGAGATCGACCGCCTCGGCGCCGCCGTTCCGTGCCGCACCTACGACCCCGAGGTCTTCTTCGCGGAGTCCCCGGCCGACGTCGAGTACGCCAAGACGCTGTGCCAGACCTGCCCGGTCCGCGAGGCGTGTCTCGCCGGCGCCAAGGACCGCCGTGAGCCGTGGGGCGTCTGGGGCGGTGAGCTCTTCGTCCAGGGCGTCGTGGTGCCGCGGAAGCGTCCGCGTGGCCGTCCGCGCAAGAACCCGGTCGCGGCATGAACACCACCGGTACAGGAACGATCGACCGTCCCGTCACACGGGATCCCCAGAAGCAGGACCCCACGATGAACCCGACTTTCACCGACACCCCCGCCCCCGCGAACTCCGGCGCGATCGCGCCGCGCCAGAACAGGAACCTCGAAATGCAACTCATTCCAGAAGCCCTGGCGAGGGCTCATATGGACCAACGCCTCCAAGAGGCGGAGTCCGAACGCAGGGCCTACCGGCTCGCCGCCGCGCGGCGTATGCAGCGGCGCGCCGAGCGCGCGTCACTGCGGGCCCGCAGGGCGCTCGCCATGGCCGTGATGCAGTAGCCGGGCGCACCGGCACCGCCTCCTGAGGCCACCGTCCACGGGGTCCGTCCGACAGGGCGGGCCCCGTGGTGCGTTGCGTCCCGGTTCATGAGGTTGACGGGGATATCGTCGGATGGTGGACCAGAAGACGCATCGACAGGCGGAGTTGGACTCCGCGCGCATGGTGTGCGCCCGCTGCGGCGCGGTTCCCGAGGGCGCACCGCCGACCTGGACCTGCTCGGTCGAGAACGGCGAGCGCCGCTACTTCTGCGACAACTGCGCCAGGGACAACATCCGCGCCATCGAGGGACGCCTGGACTCGACCTGGTGGTGAGGGTCAGGCCGGGCTCTCCTCGACGGCCGCCTCCTCCCGGTCCGCGCGGTCATCGGCGCCGTCGGCGGCACCGATGACCGCGCCGGGCTCCGCCGCGTCCGGACCCGCGGGCTCCTCCTCGGGCACGAACCCGGGCATCCATGCCTCCAGCTCGTCGCGCAGCCGCACCGTGGCCCCCAGCTGGCACAGCACCCCGATCGTGCTCAAGGTCACCCGGTGTATCAGCAGATACGCCGGCGGCAGGTTGAGCTGCTTGCCCAACTGGTGTGCGGGGGACCGCGGATCGCCGATCCGGGCGGCCTGATTGCGCATCCAACCCCGGGTGAAGGTGAACGCGTCCACCTGCGCCGGCTCGATGATCGGCAGCAGGTACTCCAGCACCGCGTCCGGGTCCAGCGCGATGGACTCCTTGACGAAGCCCTCCTCGCAGAGCAGGTCGTAGACCGCGTCCGCCTCGCCGTCCAGCGCCATCCGCAGCGAGCTGCCGATCGTCGGCGGCAGCCCGTCGGGGAGCCGGTCGACGGTTCCGAAGTCCAGCACGCCCAGCCGCCACTCCTCGACCGGCGCGTCCGGTGAGTCACCGGGCAGCAGCCGGAAGTTGCCCGGATGCGGGTCGGCGTGCAGCAGGCCCGTACGGGCCGGGCCGGAGAAGAGGAAGCGGGCCAGCAGCTGCCCGGCGCGGTCACGCTGTTCCTCGGTGCCGCCGGCGATCACCTCGGACAGCGGCACCCCCTCCATCCACTCCGTCACCAGCACCTGGTCGCTCTGGTGCACCACGGCCGGCACGACGACATCCGGGTCCTCGGCGAACTCCTCGGCATGCGCCCGCTGGGCCTGCGCCTCAAGGGAGTAGTCCAGCTCCTCGGAGACCCGGTCGCGCAGTTCGGCGATCAGCGGCTTGACGTCCATGCCGGGGATCAGCGGCCCCAGCAGCCGCGCGAACCGGCTCAGCTGCGCCAGATCCGACAGCAGCGCCTTGCCCGCTCCCGGGTACTGCACCTTGACGGCCACCTCGCGGCCGTCGTGCCACACCCCCCGGTGCACCTGGCCGATCGACGCGGCCGCGGCCGGCTTGTCCTCGAACTCCTCGAACAGCTCCCGCCAGTCCTCGCCGAGCCGCTCCGCCAGCACGGCGTGCACCGTGCTCGTCGGCATGGGCGGCGCCGCCTCCTGAAGCTTCGTCAGGGCTGCGCGGTAAGGACCGGCGATCTCCTCGGGCAGCGCCGACTCGAAGACGGACAGCGCCTGCCCGAACTTCATGGCGCCGCCCTTCAGCTCACCGAGCACCTTGAAGAGCTGTTCCGCGGTGCGCTGTTGCAGCTCCCGGCCGACGATCTCGGCGGATCTGCCACCGATCCGCTTGCCCAGGCCCCAGGTGGCACGGCCGGCGAACCCCAGCGGCAGCGCGGCCAGCTTGGCGGTGCGGGTGACCGCCTTGCGGGGAAGATCAGACATGCGCCCCTCCAACTCACACTGTCCCCTACCGGGGTTACTCCGTCATTGTGGCGTGTCGCGCCCCGGGAACCGAGGCGTCTGCCGTCCCCTGTGCAGCGGCGGCGCCGCAACCGCAGTCCGGGTGCGGCGTGATCCGCACCGTCCGCACGCTCGCGCAGGGCAGCGGGAGTTCCATCCGCGCCCCCGTGCACGGTGGCGGCTCGCCGTCCAGGAACGTCATCGCCTGGACGGTGGCGAGCCCCGCCACCGCCGTCGCCAGCGCCGTGTCGCAGGCCGGCATCGACGGTGAACCGCGCCCCGAGCGCCACTGCGCGAGCAGCCGCGGCCAGGCCGGCTCCGCGTCCGTCCGCCGCAGCTCGTCGCAGCCGGCGCAGGCCGAGACACCGGGCACCACCAACGGCCCCACCACACCTGTGCCCTCGACCACGCCCGCGTAAAGATGCGGAATACCGGCGGTCAGCAGCGGCTCGGCCCGCACGGGATCGGGAGCGTACGCGCCGAGCCCGTCACGCGGGGCGATGACCATGAGGGAGATGCCCGGCTCTCCGGACTCGGTGACCGGGCCGGCCGGCCGCGGCCGGCGGCTCCACGGGGAGGACTCCCGCACCAGCCGGCGGGCGGCCGCGTCACGCCGCTCGCCGACCTGCCCGGCCGCCGGCCCGCCCGGCACCACGTCCCACGGCTCGACCGTGCCGCCGTCGACCACGTCCACCCTGCCGATGCCCGACGCAGCCAGCAGCGCCGCGATCTGGGCGCCGATCCGGCCCGCGCCCTTCACCTTGACCCGGACCGTCCGGCGCGCCCCCATCCGCCCGAGCGGCCCGCCGGCTCCCCGGTGCCGCACCGACAGCGAGGCCAGATCCGGCCGCAGCCGCGCGAAGGCCGGTCCGTCCGCCCGCACCGCGTCGGCCGCCGGACCGCCCGCGGCCGGTGCCTCCAGTAACCCGGCCGCGCCGAGCCGGTCCACCACACCCCGCGCGCGCTCGGGCGTCACGTCCAGTGACGTGCCCTCCTCGACCAGCTGCCGCATCGTGCGCGTGCCGTCGATCAGCTCGATGAAGCTGCCCGTCGCGATGTCGACCGGGCCGACCACCACCGCATGGGCCGGTGCCACGCCGAACCGCACCGTCTCCCGGTCCCGCCAGCCGCGCCGCAGCGCGGGCTTGAGCATCGGATACATCTCGTCCGCCCCCGTCGTTCGTCGTCCGGCTCCCAGCATGCGCCAGGCGCGAGACCGGCGCGGAAGTTATCCACAGGAAGCGGGTATTAGTCATACAAGCCGTGCGCGCCGGGGGCGTTCAGGTGGCGAACCGTTCGTGGGGCGGGACTTCCCGCAGTGCCAGCGGGTAACGTCGGGCGCGTGCCCGCCGATCCTTCCCCCCGCGGTTCCGGGGAGACACCCCTGCGCCGCGCCGCAGATCCACCGCGCCGGGCTGAACCGAGCCCGAAGGCCCGCGGGTCGGGGACCAGCGCGGTCGAGGTGCGCCGCAGTTCCCGGCGGCGCCGGACGGTCTCCGCGTACCGCGAGGGCGACCGCACGGTGGTGCTGATCCCGGCCCGGATGTCGGAGGCCGAGGAACAGCGCTGGGTCGGTGTGATGCTGGACAAGCTCGCCGCCCAGGAGAGCAAGCGGATACTGGGCGACGGCGAGCTGGCCGAGCGGGCCGAGCGGCTCTCCGGTCAGTTCCTGGACGGGCGGGCCCGCCCCGCGTCGGTGCGCTGGGTCACCAACCAGAACACCCGCTGGGGATCGTGCACCCCGGCCGAGGGCAGCATCCGCCTCTCCCACCGCCTCCAGGGCATGCCGGAGTACGTCATCGACTACGTGCTGCTGCATGAACTCGCGCATCTGCTCGTCCCCGGCCACGGCCCGGAATTCTGGCGCCTGTTGGAGTCGTATCCGCGCACGGAGCGGGCCCGCGGCTATCTCGAAGGCGTGGTGGCCGCCGACCGGCTGCCCCATCTGCCCGCCGCCCGGCGCCGGTGACCGCCGTCCCGCCCCGCCGAGCCCCGGCATCACTCACTGTCAGCGCCAGCGGTTAGCCTGGCACGGGTAGGGACTCAACGCGGGAGCGGGGGAGGGGCGTTACGCATGGCCAGGGAATTCCAGCGCGGCCACAAGGCCAGGATCGGCGATCTGACGGCCGGGCGGGATCTGTATGTGGGGGTGCAGATCGCCGGACCGGGCCTGACCCTCGACGTCAGCTGCTTCGGCCTGGACGCCGACGATCGGCTCTCCGACGACCGCTACTTCGTCTTCTACAACCAGCCCAAGTCGCCCGAGGAGTCGATCCAGCTGCTCGGCGCGCAGGCCGGCGACACCGAGTCCTTCCGCGTCACCCTGGACACCATCCCGCCGCACATCCGGAAGCTGACCTTCACCGCCACGCTCGACGGCGTGGGCCAGATGTCGCAGATCGGCCCCGGCTACCTCCGGATCGTGGCCGGCGGCGAAGAGGTGGCCCGGTATCCCTTCACCGGCGGCGAGTTCAGCACCGAGCGCGCCGTGATGCTCGGCGACGTCTACCTGAAGGACGTCTGGCGGTTCGCCGCGGTCGGCCAGGGTTTCGACGGCGGCCTGGAGGCGCTGCTGAAGAACTTCGGTGGTGAGGTCGTGGAGGAGGAGGCGGCCGAAGCGGCGCCCGCGCCTCCGGTGACCGCACAGGGCGTGCCGGGCTTCGCGCCGCCGGTGGACCCGGGGCCCGCCCCGTCGGCCGCGCCGCCCGCGTCCGTAGCGCCCGCGCCACCCGCGTCCGTAGCGCCCGCGCCACCCGCGTCCGTAGCGCCCGCGCCGGCGGCCCCCGACCCGCGCGAGCCCGCACCGCACCTCCCGCAACAGGCCACTCCGCAGTATCCGCAGCCGTCCGCCGCGCAGATCCACAGCGCGCCGACGGTCGTCGCGCCGCTGGTCCCGCCCGGTGCCCCGGTGCCGCCCCGGGGTGTGCAGGGGCCGCCCCCACCTCCTCCTCCGCCGCCTCCGGCCGCCGGTGTGCAGGGACCTCCGCCGCCGCCCCCGCCGCCTGCGCACGGCCAGGCCTCCGGTGGATTCCCGGGCGCCCGGCAGCCTCCACCGCTACCTCCGTATGGTCAGCAGCCTCCGCCGCCGCCCGCCGGTTACGGCGTGCCCCAGGGGCAGGCCGTGCCGCCTCCGCTGCCGCCCGGACCCTACGGGCAGCCGGGTCGGCAGGCCCCGGGGGCCCCGACCGCGCCGTATCCGGGGCAGGGTGTGCCCGCCCCTGGGGACGGCGGTACCGGACCGTGGCAGCGGCCCGGAGAGGAACCGTACGGCCCTGACGCCGCAGGGCCGGCCCGTGGAGAACAGCAGGGCGACCCGCGCCGGGGCCGCTGATCGGTGCAGAGCCGGTCGGCCGGTCGCCGGCCCGGCGCACCCGTGCGTCCGGCGCCCGCCCCGGTGAGGGCGGACGCCGGATGTGATGGGGTGTCAGAAGATCTGGAAGGCCCGGGGAGCCGTCAGGGCGCCGCGGGCAGCAGTGCCCGGGTGCTCTCCACGAGGCGCACCACCGACGCGTCCGCGACGCCGGGCACCTCGTCGTAGCGGAACCAGCGCAGGTCCAGCGACTCGTCGCTGATCGCCGCCACCGCGCCCGCGGGGGCCAGCGCGGCGTACTGGACGTCCAAGTGCTCGGCGCACGGCGTCCGATGACGGTCCAGCCGCACCGGCGTACCGCCCAGCAGGGTCAGCCCCGAGGCGATCCCGGACTCCTCGCGTGCCTCCCGGAGTGCCGCGGCGGCCAGCGAGGCGTCCTCCGGTTCGCAGTGGCCGCCCATCTGGAGCCACATCTCCAGCTTGCGGTGCAGGGTCAGCAGCACCCGGCCGCCCGCCGGGTCGATCACCAGCGCGCTGGCCGTGATGTGCCCGTCCTTGCAGGGCTTCCACATGCCGTCCTGGTGGGCGGCGAGATGGTCCAGATAGGCAAGCCGCAGGCGCTCCTGGTCGGCCGACGGCGCGGGCCACTCCTTGAGCACCCGCGCCGCGTCCTCACGCAGACTCACTTGGCGCCGTCACCCTTGCCGTCCTCGGGGGCCTGCGGACCGTCGTCACCCGTGCCGTCCTCGGCGGGCTTGGACGGATCGGGCTTGGACAGACGGGGCTTGCCGTTGCTCGCGGCCTCGCCCAGCATCTTGTCGAGCTCGGAGAAGTCCAGCTGCTCGTGGTGCACGAACCCGTCCGGGTCGTCCAGATCCGCCGCCGTCGGCAGCATGTCCGGGTGCTCCCACAGACCGTCCCGGCCCTCCAGGCCGCGCGCGTCGGTCAGGGAGGCCCACAGCCGCGAGGCGTCCCGCAGGCGCCGCGGGCGCAGCTGGAGGCCGATCAGGGTGGAGAACGTCTGCTCGGCCGGGCCGCCGCTCGCCCGGCGCCGCCGCAGCGTCTCGCGGAGCTTGTCCGCCGACGGCAGATGCGGCTTGGCGGCGGCGTGCACCACCGCGTCCACCCAGCCCTCGACGAGCGCCAGCGCGGTCTCCAGACGGGCCAGCGCGGCCTTCTGCTCAGGGGTGTCCTCGGGCTGGAACATGCCCTGCTGGAGGGCGTTCTGCAGCTCCTCGGGGTGCTGCGGGTCGATCTGGCCGACCACGTCCTCCAGCTTGGTCGTATCGACCTTGATGCCGCGTGCATAGCCCTCGACGGCACCGAACAGATGCGAGCGCAGCCACGGCACATGCGCGAAGAGCCGCTGGTGGGCCGCCTCACGCAGGGCCAGATACAGCCGCACCTCCTCCTCCGGGACGCCCAGGCCGGCACCGAACGCCGCCACGTTCCCGGGCAGCAGCGCGGCCTTGCCGGCCGGCCCCAGGGGCAGCCCGATGTCCGTCGAACCGACGACCTCGGAGGCCAGGACGCCCAGCGCCTGGCCGATCTGGGTGCCGAACATCGCGCCCCCCATGGAGCGCATCATCCCGAGCAGCGGGCCCGCCATGGCCTGCATCTCCCCGGGCAGCACATCGCCCATCGCCGACCCGACCCGCTCGGCGAGCGGATTGACCAGGTCCTTCCACACCGGCAGGGTCTCCTCGACCCACTCGGCGCGACTCCAGGCCACCACCGAGCCGGAGCCCGACGGCAGCGACGTCACCCCGTCCAGCCACAGGTCCGCGAGGCGCACGGCCTCTTGGACGGCGGTCCGCTCACCCGGCGAGAGGCTGGCGTCCTTGCTGCCGTCCTCGGCGCCCTGCGCGACGGTCTGCCGGGCGATGTCCTTGGCCATGTCCCAGTTCACCGGGCCGCCCTCGTAGGAGAGCATCTGGCCGAGCCGCTGGAACGCGGCTCCCAGGTCGCCGGGGTTCATCTGGCCGCCGGGTCCCCCCATGCCGCCGAAGAGCGCCGCGAACGGATTGTCCGCGCCGCCGCTCCCGCCGCCGAACCCGAAGGGGTCCGCGGGGCCCTGGCTACCTCCCTGGCCGCCCTTCTTCTTGCCGTTGTCGCCGTCCTCCGGCTCCTCCGGCGGAAGGCCGAATCCAAATGGGGTGTCACTCACGGGTTTCCTCGGCTCGTAGGGCCGCCGACCCCATCGGCCGACGGCGGCTGCCCGACATCACCTCCAGCGTAGACACCCGGACCGCATCGGGGCTCGGTGCTTCGCTGTCCCGGTGGCTGCGGCAGGATGGAGCCACCTGGTGCGGACGCGTCCGACGCGCCCGTACTGAAGACAACCGCTGGAGACGCCCGGTGAGTTCCCCAGATCCGACCGTTCGCGCAGCGCGAAACGCTGCGGCCCAGACCGAAAAGGCGGACCACGCCCCAGGCGATGCCGCCGACCGGCCGCTGCGCCGCCCCGCCGTCGCCGTCACCGGCGCCGCCTCCGGGGTCGGCGCGCTGCTCACCCGTGCCCTGGCCGCCTCCGACGAGGTCAGGAAGGTGGTGGCCATCGACGAGCGCCACGGTGACGTCGCCGAGGCCCACTGGCACGTCCTGGACGTCCGCGACCCCGCCATCGCCGACAAACTCCGCGGAACGGACGTCGTGGTCCACCTCGCGCTCGACCTCGACCTGGAGACCGACGACGCGGCGCGCACCGCCTACAACGTGCGCGGCACCCAGACGGTGCTGACCGCCGCCGCGGCGGCCGGCGTCCACCGGGTCGTGCTGTGCACCTCCGCCATGGTCTACGGGGCGCTGCCCGACAACGATGTTCCGCTCGCCGAGGACGCCGAGCTGCGCGCCACCGCCGACGCCACCGGTGTCGGCGACCTCCTGGAGATCGAGCACCTGGCGCACCGCGCGCCCCGCGCCCACCCCGGCCTGAACGTCACCGTGCTGCGCCCCGCCGTCCTGGTGGGCGGCACCGACACCGCGCTGACCCGCTACTTCGAGTCGCCGCGCCTTCTGGTCGTCGCCGGATCCCGCCCCGCCTGGCAGTTCTGCCACGTGGAAGACCTGGTCAGCGCCCTGGAGTACGCGGCCCTGCAGAAGGTCGAGGGCGAACTGGCGGTGGGCTGCGACGGCTGGCTGGAACAGGAGGAAGTAGAGGAGCTCTCCGGGATCCGCCGCATGGAGCTGCCCTCCTCGGTGGCGCTGGGCGCCGCCGCCCGGCTGCACCGCATCGGCCTGACCCCGTCCCCCGCCGGGGACCTCGCGTACACGATGCACCCCTGGGTGGTCAGCGGCAGCCGGCTGCACGACGCGGGCTGGCGTCCGAAGTGGACGAACGAGGAGGTGCTCGCCGAACTCCTCGAAGAGGTCGCCGGACGGCACACCGTCGCCGGCCGCCGGCTCGGCCGCAAGGACGCCACCGCCGCGGGCGCCGCCGGCGCGACCGTCGCCCTCCTGGGCACCGCGGCACTGGTCCGCCGCGCCCGCAAGGCCCGCCGCCGCATCTGACCGCCGCCGGGCCGCCGGGCTGTACGAGCCTCCATACGGGAGGCCGGACGCCCGGTGGAAACGGCCATTCCCCGGCGCGCTCCCGGTACGGCACGATGGGGGTATGTCTGGCACGCACTCCCGCACCGGCCCCGGCCGCGACCACCCCGGCGAGCGGGCCGCCGAGGACCCGATCCGGCTCCTGGCGATCCGCGACACCCCGCTGTCCGTGGACGAGGTCTTCGCGGCCGTCGGCGACGCGGCGGCCGGCGGTACGGCCCTGTTCGTCGGCACCGTCCGCTCGCACGACGGCGGCGCCGACGTCGACGGGCTCGGCTACTCCGCGCACCCGACCGCGGAGGAGGAGATGCGCCGCATCGCCGAGAAGGTCGTCGCCGACTATCCGGTCCGCGCGCTCGCCGCCGTGCACCGCGTGGGCGACCTGGCGATCGGCGATCTGGCCGTGGTCGTCGCGGTCTCCTGCCCGCACCGGGGCGAGGCGTTCGACGCGTGCCGCAAGCTGATCGACGACCTCAAGCACGAGGTCCCCATCTGGAAGCACCAGACCTTCTCCGACGGCACCGAAGAATGGGTCGGCGCGTAGCGCTGTCTTCTGGGGGTGGAGGTCGGGTGACCGAAGAATGGGTCGGCGCGTAGCGCTGTCTTCTGGGGGTGGAGGTCGGGTGACGGGAGGGCGGGTCGGCGCGTAGTGCTGTCTCTGGGTAACCGGGGATCCTCCCTGGCCAGGGCCAGGGCCAGGGCCGTGGCGGTGGCTGTGTGTGCCGTTCCGGTTGCGTAACCGGCTCCCTGGCATGAGCGTTGACCTGTCGGCTGGTTAATCCGCTTATTCGTCGATCACGGTTGCGCGAGGTGTCGGGAGGTCGCCATGGGAGCGCTGCTCTGGCTGCTGATTCCGGTTCTGGCCGGTCTGGCCGCTGCGCTGTGGAGCAGCTGGGCCCTGCGCAACCGCAAGACCGGGGACGTCGCGGAGCTGGCCGGCTATGCACGGTTCCGTGCCGCGATGGAGAGGCGGGAGCCCGCTCGCACCGTCCCCGACCCGGTCACGGACCCGGTCTGAGGCTCCCGTCCGTCCTCGTACGGACGGCCCCGCGGGCCGGTTGTCATACCCGTCCCGTACTGTCGTTCCATGCCACGCCGCACCGCGACGCTGCTCGCCTCGACCCTGATGCTGATCGCGCTGCTCTGCGCCGGCGTGCTGATTCCCGTGCCGTACGCGGCGATGTCACCGGGCCCGACGGTCAACACCCTCGGGGATCACGAGGGCAAGCCGGTGCTCCAGATCTCCGGCCGCACGACGTATCCGACGAGCGGCCATCTGAACATGACCACGGTCCAGGTCACCGGCCCCGACTACCGCATGAACCTCTTCGAGGCGGTCTACGGCTGGCTGGACCCCGACCGGGCCGTGGTGCCGCACAAGACGCTCTACCCGGAAGGGCAGACCGCCCAGCAGGCCGACCAGCAGAACGCCGAGGAGTTCACCCAGTCCCAGGAGAGCGCCAAGGTCGCCGCGCTCAAGCAGTTGAACATCCCGGTCGCCACCCAGACCGTCGTCGGGGCCGTCGTCAAGGACAAGCCGGCCGACGGGAAGTTGCACGCGGGCGATGTGATCAAGGCGGTGGACGGCAAGGCGGTCACGCAGGCCGGCGACGTCGCCAAGTTCGTCACCCGGCACAAGCCGGGCGAAAAGGTGGTCTTCACGGTCATTCCGGCCAAGGAGGCCGCCGCGGCGGAGCAGCAGGGAAAGCGGCCCGAGGGGCCCGGCGCGGACATCGCGCTCACGACCGCGGCGGACGGCGGCCGTGCCGTGGTGGGCATCCAGGCCCAGGCGGACCACATCTTCCCGTTCCACATCGACGTGAAGCTCGCCGACGTCGGCGGCCCGAGCGCCGGGCTGATGTTCGCGCTCGGCATCGTGGACAAGCTCACGCCCGGCGGCAACCTGACCGGCGGCAAGTTCGTGGCCGGTACGGGCACGATCGACGACCAGGGCAACGTCGGCCCGATCGGCGGCATTTCGATGAAGACGATCGGCGCGCGGGACAAGGGCGCGGAGTTCTTCCTGACGCCCAAGGAGAACTGCGGCGCCGCTGCCAAGGACACCCCGAGCGGCCTCCGGCTCGTCAAGGTCGGCACCATAGGTGACGCGATGAAGGCGCTGGAGAAGATCCGTACGAACGACACGGCGGGCCTGCCGAGCTGCAGCCCGGCAGGCCGCTCGTAGGTCAGATCGGCGCGCTCACGCCTCGAAGGTCGCGGCCAGCGCGTCCGCGAGGCCGGGGACGAGGGCCGAGCCGGTGAGCACCTCGGAGGTGGAGTCCTTCTCGCGCAGCCGCAGTGCGGATTCCCGGGATCCGTCCCGCAGGACGGCCACCGTCATCCGGACCTCCTGGCGGTCGGGGTGCTTGGCGACCCACTTGGCGAGCTGGGCCTCGTCCATGCCCGCGGGCTGGGACTCCTCGGCGGACGGCGGCAGCATCAGCCGCTCCACGGTCAGCGCGCAGCCGGCGACGGCGTCGGGCCAGGCGATGGTGGCGAGGAACTCGTCCAGCGGGGCGTCGGCCGGGATCTCGTCCTGCTCCACGGGGGTCAGGGACGCGCTGGTGGCGTCGTCGATGCCCAGCTGGGCGGCGAGCGAGGGCTCCTGTTCCCGCAGTTTGGCGGTGTCAACGAGGGCGAACAGGCGGGCGGGCTGGTCCCAGCCGAGTCCGGCGGCGTACTCGTCGATTTCGAGCACCGCGCGGGTCAGTGGGTCGGCGGCGAGGGGGGTGCCGTCAACGGGGAGGTTCGTCATGCCCCACATCGTGCCTTGTGGACCCCGGAAATCGGGAACCGAGTAAAGCCGTCGTAAGTTGCATCACTGGGTCCTACTATCGCCGGGCCTGTTCACCACCCCACCGAACTTCGAGGTGCGCACCTTGGCTTTCCAGATGCCGGACCGCGGCGGAGGCCCGACAGGGCCACGGATCAGAGTCGGCCGACCGTCGCGGCGGTTCCGGACCCTGCTCATGACGTTGGGCGTACTGGCCGTATTGGCCATGCTCTTCGTGATGTTCTCGGGCTTCTGGACGGACTGGCTCTGGTACCGCTCCGTCAAGTTCTCCTCGGTCTTCACCACCACCCTGCTGACCAAGATCGGCCTGTTCTTCGCCTTCGGCATCGTGATGGCGGTGTGCGTCGGCGTCAACATCTGGCTGGCGCACCGGCTGCGGCCGCCGCTCAGCGCGATGTCAATAGAGCAGCAGAGCCTGGACCGCTACCGGATGGGCATCGCCCCGTTCAAGAAGTGGGCACTGCTCGCGGTGACGTCCGTGATCGGGCTGATCGCCGGGGCCTCCGCCTCCGGTGAGTGGCGTACGTGGCTCCAGTGGGTCAACGGCGTCCCGTTCGGCACGACGGACCCGCAGTTCGGCAAGGACGTCTCGTTCTACGCCTTCGATCTGCCCTGGTACCGCTTCCTGTTGAGCTTCGGCTTCGCCTGCGCGGTGCTGTGCCTGGTGGCCGCCGCGCTGACGCACTACCTCTACGGCGGGCTGCGGCTGACCAGCCCCGGCTCCCGGGCGACCGCCGCCGCGACCGGTCATCTCTCGGTGCTGCTGGGCATCTTCGTCTCACTGAAGGCGGTCGCGTACTGGCTCGACCGGTACGGCCTCGCGGTCAAGTCCAGCGGCCTGAAGTCGGCGGACAACTGGACCGGGCTGCGCTATGTCGACGCCAACGCCTATCTCCCGGCGAAGACCATCCTGTTCTTCATCGCGGCGATCTGCGCGCTCCTGTTCTTCGCCACCCTCTGGCGGCGCACGTGGCAGCTGCCGGTGATCGGCTTCGGCCTGATGGTGCTCTCCGCGGTCCTCATCGGCGGCCTGTATCCGGCCATCGTCCAGAAGTTCCAGGTCCAGCCGAACGAGCAGGCCAAGGAAGCGCCGTACATCAAGCAGAACATCAAGGCGACCCGGGACGCGTACGGCATCCAGGACTCCGAGGTCACGCCCTACAAGGGCAACTACAAGCCGGCGGGCAAGGACGACAGCCAGCGGCTGCGGGACGACGCCGACACCACGGCCAGCATGCGGCTGCTCGACCCGAACGTGGTCTCGCCGGCCTTCCAGCAACAGCAGCAGGTGCGGTCCTACTACCAGTTCCCGTCCACCCTGGACGTCGACCGGTACAAGGACAAGGACGGCAAGGAGCAGGACACCGTCATCGGCCTGCGCGAGCTGAACCTCGCCGGCATCCCCGAGCGCAACTGGATCAACGACCACTTCAAGTACACCCACGGCTACGGCGCGGTCACCGCCAAGGGGACGGAGACCGCCGACGGCGGCGGGCCCGACTACACCGAGGCGAACCTGCCGTCCAGGGGGCAGCTCCCGCCGTACGAACAGCGTGTCTACTACGGTGAGAAGACCACCCAGTACTCCATCGTGGGCGGGCCCCAGAAGGAGCTGGACTACTCCGACGACAGCGGTGAGAAGAGCTACCGCTACCAGGGCAGGAGCGGGGTCAGCCTGTCCAACCCGATCAACCGGGCCGCGTACGCGGTGGCGTTCGGGGAGCCGCAGATCCTGTACTCCGGTGCGATCGGCGACGGTTCGCGGATCCTGTACAACCGCACGCCCAAGGAGCGCGTCGAGTCCGTCGCGCCCTGGCTGACCATCGACGGCGACGCCTACCCGGCGGTGATCGACGGCCGGATCCAGTGGATCGTGGACGCATACACCACCAGCAACGGCTACCCGTACGCCTCGCGCACCACCCTCGGGGACAGCACCGCCGACTCGCTCACCAACGGCCAGCGGGCGGTGGTGGCCCAGCAGAACCAGGTCAACTACATCCGCAACTCGGTCAAGGCGACGGTCGACGCGTACGACGGCTCGGTCAAGCTCTACCAGTGGGACACCGAGGACCCGGTCCTCAAGACCTGGATGAAGGCGTTCCCCGGCACGGTCGAGAAGAAGAGCGCCATCAGCCCCGCGCTGAAGGAGCACCTGCGCTACCCGCAGGACCTCTTCAAGGTGCAGCGCCAGCTGCTGACCACGTACCACGTGACCGACCCGGGGACCTTCTACACCGGCTCGGAGCGCTGGCAGATCCCCAGCGACCCGACCACCAAGTCGGGCAACGCGGTTCCGCCGTACTACCTGAGCATGAAGATGCCCGACCAGAAGGAACAGGCGTTCTCGCTGACGACGACCTTCACGCCCAACAAGAAGGACAACCTCGGTGCCTTCATGGCGGTCGACGCCAATGCGACGAGCGGCGACTACGGCAGGATCAGACTGCTGAAGCTGCCCGCGCAGACACCGGTGCCCGGCCCGCAGCTGGCGCAGTCGAAGTTCAACTCCGATCCGACGATCGCCAACGAGCTCAACATCCTGAAGAAATTCGGCGACTCGGAGATCGAGTACGGCAATCTGCTCACCGTCCCCCTGGACGGTGGGCTGCTCTACGTCGAACCGGTCTATCTGCGCGGCGCCAACACCAACTACCCGCTCCTGAAGAAGGTGTTGGTCAGCTACGGCGACAGCAAGCCCGTCCTGGAGAACTCCCTGAAGGACGCGCTGGACGTGGTCTTCGGCAAGAAGGCGCCGAGCACCGGCACGGAGAATCCGCCCGGCGGCGGTGAGACCGGCCAGCAGCCGCCGCCATCCGGCCAGACCGTGCAGCAGGCACTCGGCGACGCCGAAAAGGCGTACGACGAGGGAGAGAAGGCGCGCGTCGCGGGCGACTGGGCCGCGTACGGCGAGGCCCAGAAGAAGCTCAAGGCCGCGCTGGACCGGGCCGCCAAGGCCTCCGAGAAGGGCGGCAAGTCGGGCGGCTGAGCCGCTGCGGCGGTACGCGGGCCCGGTGGCCGCCGGTGCGCAACCGGTGGCCACCGGGCCCGGCGTCAACTGCCGTCCCGGCGCCGTGATACGTTGGGGTCACAACGTCGCGGGGTGGAGCAGCTCGGTAGCTCGCTGGGCTCATAACCCAGAGGTCGCAGGTTCAAATCCTGTCCCCGCTACTCAAGACCAAGGCCCGGATTCCTTGAGAATCCGGGCCTTCGTCATGCGTTCGGGTCAAAGCTGGCCGGGGGCGGGTCGGAAGACCCATGTGGGAAAGCTGTGTGCTTGAGTTTGGCATGTCGCCGTGTCGGGAAGTCGACAAACCGCTGAAGTGACCTCACTGGCTGCGGTATACCAGGTGTACGCGGGTTACGGGTGATGCGACGATGGCTCTTATGGGGGACAAGGCAAGGTTGTTGGAGACAGACCGGTTTGTGCATGCGCCCGACGACGGGCGCGAATCCGAGATGCCGATGGACGCGATGGAGGCCGCCGAGGCGTCCGACGCGGTGACCGAGACCAGTCACCGCCGGGCCGCGCAGGCGGGCGACACCGCCGCCATGAGCGCGCTGGGCGCGATGCTGCTGCGCCGCGCCGACCTGGACGGGGCCGAGCCGCACCTGCGCTCCGCAGCCGCCGCCGGAGACCGCGCCGCGGCCAACAACCTCGGCGTCCTGCTGCACCAGCGGGGCTACGCCGACGAGGCCGCCGGCTGGTGGCGGATCGCCGCCGTCGCCGGCTCCGCCGCCGCCGCGCACGCCCTGGGCCGCCACTACCGCGAGCGCGGCGACGAACCGGCCGCCGAGTACTGGCTGCGCCAGTCCGCGGAGTCCGGCCACTGCCTGGGCGCGTACGGCCTCGCCGACCTGCTGGAGCACCGGGGCGACATCGGCGCCGAGCGCTGGTTCCGGACCGCCGCCGAGCGCGGCCACCGCGAGGCCGCGTACCGCCTGGCCCGGCTCATCGAGGACGGTCGCGACGCGGACCGCCGAGCGGTGCCCGCCTACGGCGAGTTGACGCAGCAGGCCGAGGCCGAGCAGTGGTACCGCCAGGCCGCCGCGCGCGGACACCGGCGGGCCGCGCTCCAGTTGGGCGCGCTGCTGGAGGACCGCGGCGACGTCCAGGAGGCGGGCCGCTGGTACCTGTCCGCGGCCAAGGACGGTGAGGCGCGGGCCGCCTGCGCGCTGGGCTTCCTGCTGCGCGACGCCGGGGACGAGGAGAGCGCCGCGGAGTGGTGGCGGCGCGCGGCCCAGGACGGCGACGGCAACGCCGCCAACGCGCTGGGCGCGCTGCACGCCGACCGCGGCGAACTGCAGACCGCCGAGCGCTGGTACCGCGCCGCGCTGGAAGCCGGGGACGTCAACGGTGCCTACAACCTGGGCCTGTTGTGCGCCGAGCAGGGCTCACCGGGCCGCAGCGAGCAGTGGTACCGCCGGGCCGCGTACGCGGGCCACCGCGAGGCCGCCAACGCGCTGGCCATCCTGCTGCTCCAGCGCGGCGACGCATCCGGGGCGGAGCCGTGGTTCTCCAAGGCGGCCGAAGCGGGCAGCGTGGACGCCGCGTTCAACCTCGGCATCCTGTTCGCCGGCCGCGGTGAGGAGCGGCTGGCGCACTGCTGGTACGAGCGGGCGGCGGCGGCCGGGCACACCGAGGCGGCGCTCCAGGTCGCCATCGTGCAGCTGCGCGACGGCGAACTCCTGGACGCGGAGCGGAATCTGCGCTGCGCCGCCGGCGGCGGCAGCGCCGAGGCCGCGTTCCGGCTCGCCGACCTCCTGGACCGCAAGGCCGCGGAGGCGGGCGGCGCCGGGCCCGCGGACGGTGACCGGACCGGCGACGACGAGAGCACGCAGTGGTACGAGAGGGCCGCCCGGCAGGGGCACCGCCGCGCCCAGGTCCGGGTTGGCATGTTCGCGGCGGCTCGTGGTGATGCCGTCGAGGCGGCGACCTGGTACCGCGCGGCGGCCGAGGCCGGCAGCCGCAACGGCGCCTTCAACCTCGGGCTGCTGCTGGCCCGCGAGGGCAGCCTCCCCGAGGCCACCATGTGGTGGCAGCGCGCCGCCGAGGACGGCCACGGCCGGGCGGCGCTCCGGCTGGCGCTGATCGCCGCCCGGCGCGGTGCGCTGGCGGAGGCGCAGAAGTGGTGCGGGCGGGCCGTGGAGCTGGGGCCGCCGGAGGTCGCGGAGCGGGCGGCGCGGCTCCGCACCGCCCTCCAGGAGGAGCTGAGCGCCTGAGTCGGTCGATGGGGCAGGGCCGGGCCCGCGGCGGCCCAGGGGTGCTGCCGGAGGGCCGGGCCCTGGGCCGCGGAAGGGATTTGCGCTGGTCGTCGGCCTGGGGTTAGAGTTGTGCCACAACGACGCGGGGTGGAGCAGCTCGGTAGCTCGCTGGGCTCATAACCCAGAGGTCGCAGGTTCAAATCCTGTCCCCGCTACTGAAGACCAGGGCCCGGATCCTTCGAGGATCCGGGCCTTCGTCGTATGCGCTCTCCTACGTGCCGCGGCCCAGGCCCTCCACCGGGACCGCCGGTTCACGGCCCGGCCGCCTGCCGCCTCCGCGTACGGGGCGCGGTCGAGCGGCGAGGCGGAGTCCGCCCCGCCGCCGGGCCGGTGCGGACTCCGGCCGGCCCCTCCCTCAGGAGCCGGAGCAGTTGGGGCAGATGCCCCGGTACGTCACGGTGACCTCGGAGACCTGGAAGCCGTAGCGCTCCGGTTCGGGGAGGGCGGAGAGCGGGTCGCCGTGGACGTGGACGTCGCGGATCGTGCCGCAGCGCGAGCAGACCAGGTGCTGGTGGTCGTGATGGGCGTTGGGGTCGTAGCGCTTGGCGCGGCCGTCGGTGCTCACCTCGATCACCTCGCCGAGCGAGACCAGTTCGCCGAGGGTGTTGTAGACCGTGGCGCGGGAGATCTCGGGGAGGCGTTCGGTCGCCCGGGCGTGCACCTCGTCGGCGGTGTAGTGGACGTGGTCCCCGTCGAGGACCTCGGCGACGACGCGGCGCTGTGCGGTCAGCCGCCAGCCGCGTCCCCGGAGTCGTTCCAGCAGGTCACTCATGCCAATCACCTATCAGTCAGATAGACACCAGGGTACCAGTGGGGGTCCATCACCGGATCGGGTACGAGTTTCGTGCACTTCTTGACTTAGACAATGTCCAATGTAGGATCGTGATCGGCGCAAGCCAAGGGCAGGTGTACGAAGACGTCAGGAGGCGCACGTGTCGGTAGAGACCACCACCGGACCGCTGACCACAGAGGCCGGGGCCCCGGTCGCGGACAACCAGAACAGCGAGACGGCCGGCGTCGGCGGCCCCGGTCTGATCCAGGACCAGCTCCTGATCGAGAAGCTCGCGCACTTCAACCGCGAGCGCATTCCGGAGCGCATCGTGCACGCCCGGGGCGCCGGTGCGTACGGCACGTTCACGGTGACCGCGGACGTGACCAAGTACACCCGCGCGAACTTCCTCTCCGAGGTCGGCAAGCAGACCGAGACGTTCCTGCGCTTCTCGACGGTCGCCGGCAACCTCGGAGCGGCGGACGCGGTGCGCGACCCCCGTGGCTTCGCCCTGAAGTTCTACACCGAGGAGGGCAACTACGACCTCGTCGGCAACAACACCCCGGTGTTCTTCATCAAGGACGCCATCAAGTTCCCCGACTTCATCCACACCCAGAAGCGCGACCCGTACACCGGCTCCCAAGAGGCGGACAACGTCTGGGACTTCTGGGGCCTGTCGCCCGAGTCCACCCACCAGGTGACCTGGCTGTTCGGCGACCGCGGCATCCCCGCCACGTACCGCCACATGAACGGCTACGGCTCGCACACCTTCCAGTGGAACAACGAGGCGGGCGAGGTCTTCTGGGTCAAGTACCACTTCAAGACCGACCAGGGCATCAAGAACCTCACCCAGGACGAGGCCAACAAGCTCGCCGGTGAGGACCCGGACAGCCACCAGCGCGACCTGCGCGAGTCCATCGAGCGCGGCGACTTCCCGACCTGGACCGTCCAGGTGCAGATCATGCCGGCGGCCGAGGCGGCCACCTACCGCTTCAACCCGTTCGACCTGACCAAGGTCTGGCCGCACGAGGACTACCCGCCGATCGAGATCGGCAAGTTGGAGCTCAACCGCAACCCGCAGAACATCTTCGCCGAGGTCGAGCAGTCGATCTTCTCCCCGCACCACTTCGTGCCGGGTATCGGCCCGTCCCCCGACAAGATGCTCCAGGGCCGGCTCTTCGCGTACGGCGACGCCCACCGCTACCGCGTCGGCATCAACGCCGACCACCTCCCGGTCAACCGCCCGCACGCCACGGAGGCGCGCAGCCACGGCCGCGACGGGGCCCTCTACGACGGCCGCCACGGCGGCCGGAAGAACTACGAGCCGAACAGCTTCGGCGGCCCGGCCGAGACCGGTCGGGCGCTGTGGCAGCCGGTCGCGGTGACCGGTGAGTCCGGCAAGAGCGCGGCGCCCTCGCACGCCGAGGACGACGACTTCGTGCAGGCGGGCAACCTCTACCGCCTGATATCGGAGGCCGAGAAGGAGCGCCTGATCAACAACCTGGCGGGCTTCATCGCCAAGGTCTCCCGCGACGACATCGCGCAGCGCGCGATCGAGAACTTCCGCAAGGCGGACGCGGACTACGGCAAGCGGCTGGAAGCCGCGGTCCAGGCCCTGCGCGGCTAGCCGGAGCGCCCCCCCCGGCCGGACCGCCGCCGCTTCACGCGGGGACGTCTCCGGCCGCGGGACCGCTCAACTGCCGCTTGCCGTAAGAGCCGAAGAGGCCGGACGCCATGGGGCTCCGGCCTCTTCGTGCGCCTTGGAGGGGAGCGTACGGAACCGGTCCGGCCCGCGGCGGCACCGGCCGGGCCAGCCGGCAGCACTGGCTCGGCTTGCCGGCAGCGCTTGCCCGGCTTGCCGGCAGCGCTTGCCCGGCTTGCAGCAGTGCTTGCCCGGCTTGCAGCCTCAGGCGGGAATTGCGTCCGCCCGCACCGGGACGGCCGACCAGCAGCGGATGATGTCGCGGACCGAGACGACGCCGACCGGTTCGTGGTCGTCGAGGACGATGAGATGGCGGAAGCCGCCGCGCACCATGGCCTCCGCGGCGTCGTCCAGGGTCCAGTCCGGTGTCGCGAAGACCACGTCGGGGGTGGTGTGGCTCTGTGCGGTCTCCCGGTCGGGGTTCTCGCCCGCGCCGAGGGAGTTGAGGATGTCGCGCTCGGTGAGGATGCCGATGCCACAGGTGTCGTTGTCGAGGACCACGGCCGAGCCGATGCGGCGGGCCGCCATCAGTCGTGCCGCCTGGCGGAGGGTGTGAGCCGGCCCGATGGTGAGGACCACCGTGCTCATGGCGTCTTTGACGAGCATGGGCATGGAGTGGAGCCACCTCCTTGGTGCATGTGACCTTGCGAACCGATTCACAAGTTCACAAACTGGGGGATTCTCATGTTCACATGCTCCGGTTGGCGCAACAAGGGGCAAATGTTGGACGCCTGTCCGAATATCTGCCCCTTCGCGGGTCGGCGCAGGTCGGCACCTGGACTCGGCGCGCGATCGGCCGCGGGCCGGCCGCCGGACGTCAGCCCCGGGTGTCGCCGAGGTAGCTCAGCAGGTCCTCGTGGAGCAGCCCGTTGGAGGCGGCGGCGTTCCCGCTGTGCGGGCCCGGTCGGCCGTCCAGCCCCGTGAACCGGCCGCCCGACTCCTGGACGATGACCGCGCAGGCCGCCATGTCCCACAGCGACAGCTCGGGCTCCGCGCAGATGTCCACCGAGCCCTCGGCGACCATCATGTACGGCCAGAAGTCCCCGTAGGCCCGGGTGCGCCAGCAGTCCCGGGACAGGTCGAGGAAACTGGACAGTCGGCCGCGCTCCTCCCAGCCGGTCAGCGAGGAGTACGCGAACGAGGCGTCCTGGATGCGGCCGACCCGCGAGGCGGTGAGCCGGGTCGCGGAGGTCAGGCTGCGGCCGGTGAAGGCGCCCAGGCCCTCGGCGGCCCACCAGCGGCGGTTCAGCGCCGGGGCGGAGACGATGCCGACCACCGGCCGGTCGCCGCCCTCGCCGCGCTCCATCAGGGCGATCAGCGTCGCCCACACCGGCACCCCGCGGACGTAGTTCTTGGTGCCGTCGATCGGGTCGATGATCCAGCGGCGCGGCCCCGAGCCCTCGCTGCCGAACTCCTCGCCGAGCACCGCGTCCCGCGGCCGGGCGCGCTGGAGCTGGCCGCGGATCAGCTCCTCGGCGGATTTGTCCGCCTCGCTCACCGGTGTCATGTCCGGTTTGGTCTCGACCTTGAGGTCGAGGGCCTTGAACCGCTCCATCGTCGCGGCGTCCGCGGCGTCCGCGAGGACATGGCCGAGGCGAAGATCATCGTGATAGTCGGGCATGTGCGAACAGTATCTACTGGTATACGCGGGAGCCACACGACCATGCCGGGCCCTACGGGTGGTGTCTCGGGGCGCGGCGCGCAGGCTCCCCCGGACGGTCCCCGCGGCGACCCTTGACAGCTTCTGACGTGGCGTCAATTCTGTGCGGGAGCAGCTGATTCGGGCCTCGGCCCGGGGAGGTGGGGGATGCCTTCGGCACGTGAGTCCCTCCTGGACGCCGCCTATGCGGCGCTGCTGGCCCGCGCCTGGACGACCGTTCGGATGGTGGACGTGGCGACCGCGGCCGGGGTGTCCCGGCAGACGCTCTACAACGAGTTCGGCAGCAAGGAGGGGCTGGCGCGCGCCCTCGTCCGCCGGGAGACCGACACCTACCTGGCCGGGGTGGAGCGGGCGCTCGCCCCGGACGGGCCGGCGGCGGCCGGGGCGCCGGGCGACGCGGCCGGGCGGGTGGTCGCCGCGGCGGCCTGGACGCTGCGCACGGCGCGGGCGAATCCGCTGGTCAGGGCCGCGCTCACCGGATGCTGGGCGGACCGTCTGCCGACCCCGCCGAACGGTCCCGCCGAGCTGGTCGGCCGCTTCCGGGACAGGGCGGTCGCCGCACTGGAGCCCGGCTGGCCGCGCGAGGAGCTGCCCGCCCTGGGCGCCGCCTGCGAGACCGCGGCCCGGCTGACGCTGTCCTGCGTGGTCGCCCCGGCGGACGGCGCGGACCCTCGGCCGGGTCCCGCCGGGCGGGCGCCGGGCCGGGTACCGCCGCCGCGGCGGGGGCCGCACCGGGAGCCGGAGGGCGAGGCGGTGGACCGGCTCGTACGGGGCGCGTTCGCGGGGCTGCCGGAGCGCGGCGCGGCGGCCGGACCCGGTCGGGCGGAGGGGCCGGTGTCAGTGCGCCGACCCGGACAACTGCAGCCCGATCACCCCGACGATGACCAGGGTGATGGAGACGATCTTCAGGGTGGAGACCAGGTCGCCGAGGAAGACCATGCCGTAGATCGCGGTGCCGGCCGCGCCGATTCCGGTCCAGACCGCGTACGCCGGGCCCACGTCGAGCTTGCGCAGCGCCAGCGTCAGCAGGCCGAAGCTGCCGAGGGCGAACGCGGCGAAGGCGAGGGTCGGGAAGAGGCGGGTGAAGCCGTGTGAGAGCTTGAGGCAGACCGCGAAGCCGGTCTCCAGGATCCCCGCCACCACGACCAGCAGCCACGCCATGTCCCATTGCCTCCGTCAGCTCGATGACCGCTTCAGCCAGGTGACCACTTCGCCGGTACGGGACCGGCCCGGGTGCGATTATGCCCGCGGCCCGGAGGGGCGGCAGCGGATTGCCGCGGTCAGTCGCCCTCGCGTCGCTCCCGGGTGGCCAGCAGGCGGCGCAGTGAGTACAGCCGGGCCGGCTCGGCGTGCCCGTCGGCCACCCACTCGTCCAGCGCGCAGTCCTGCTCGTCGTGGCTGCACGCGCGCGGGCAGCCTTCGGTGCCCGGCTCCAGGTCGGGGAAGGCGTGGATGACCCGGGACGGGTCGATGTGGGCCAGCCCGAAGGACCGTACGCCGGGGGTGTCGATGACCCAGCCGGAGTCGCCGGGCAGCGGCAGCGCGAGCGCGGAGGTGGTGGTGTGCCGGCCGCGGCCGGTGACCGCGTTGACCTGGCCGGTGGCCCGGCGGCGCTCGGGGACGAGGGCGTTGACCAGGGTGGTCTTGCCCACCCCGGAGTGCCCGACGAACGCCGTCATCCGCCCGGTCAGCTGCTCCCGGACGCGGTCGGCGGCGGTGCCGTCGGCGAGTTCGTCGCGGTTGGTGACGACGTACGGGACGCCGAGCGCGCCGTAGGACTCCAACAGGGCGTCCGCGGAGGCCAGATCCGACTTGGTCAGCACCAGGAGCGGGTCCAGGCCCGCGTCGTAGGCGGCGACCAGGCAGCGGTCGATGAGCCGCGGGCGCGGCTCGGGGTCGGCGAGCGCGGTGACGATGGCGAGCTGGTCGGCGTTGGCGACCACCACCCGCTCGTACGGGTCGTCGTCGTCGGCCGTACGGCGCAGCGTCGAGGTGCGCGGTTCGACCCGGACTATCCGGGCGAGGGTGTCCTTGGCGCCGGTCAGGTCGCCGACCACCGCGACCCGGTCGCCGACCACGGCGCTCTTGCGGCCCAGTTCGCGGGCCTTCATCGCGGTGACCGTGCGGCCTTCGATGAGGCAGGTGAGGCGGCCCCGGTCGACGGTCAGGACCAGGCCCTCGCAGGCGTCCTCGTGCTTGGGGCGGATGTTCGTACGGGGACGGTTGCCCTTGCGGTTGGGGCGTACGCGGACGTCGTCCTCATCGGGGTTCTTGCCGTAGCGGCGCATGGCGGCGGCTGCTCTCAGGCTCTCCGGGCGGGGACCGCCGGATCGAGCATGTCCGTCCACAGGCCGGGGAAGTCGGGCAGCGTCTTGCCGGTGGTGGCGACGTTCTCCACCTCGATGCCCTCGACGGCGAGGCCGATGACCGCGGCGGCGGTGGCCAGCCGGTGGTCCTCGTAGGTGTGGAAGATGCCGCCGTGCAGCGGGCGCGGCCGGATGTGCAGCCCGTCGGCGGTCTCGGTGACGTCGCCGCCGAGTTCGTTGAGCTCCTTGGTGAGCGCGGCGAGCCGGTCGGTCTCGTGCAGCCGCAGGTGGGCGACGCCGCGGAGCGTGGAGGGGGAGTCGGCGAGTGCGGCGACCGCGGCGATGCCCGGGGTCAGCTCGCCGACCTCGCCGAGGTCGACGTCGATGCCGTGGATCCGGCCGCTGCCGGTGAAGGTCAGCCCCTGGTCGGTCAGTTCGCAGGAACCGCCCATGGCGGTGAAGATCTCGCGCAGCGCGTCGCCGGGCTGGGTGGTGCGCTCGGGCCAGTCCGGGATGGTGACCCGGCCGCCGGTGACCAGCGCCGCGGCCAGGAAGGGCTGGGCGTTGGAGAGGTCCGGCTCGACGACCAGGTCGCGGCCGAGCAGGGCACCGGGGGTGACCCGCCAGACGTTCGGCTCGCCGCCCGCCTCCGGGGTGTCCACCTGGGCGCCGACGCCGCGCAGCATGTCGACGGTCATCCGGATGTGCGGCATCGAGGGCAGCGCCGCGCCGACGTGGCGGACCTCGACGCCCTGGTTGAAGCGCGCCGCGGACAGCAGCAGGGCGCTGACGAACTGGGACGACGAGGAGGCGTCGATCTCCACCCTGCCGCCCTCCAGGGCGCCGCCGCCGAACACCGTCATCGGGAGGGCGCCGCGGTTGTCGTCGTCGATACGGGCGCCGAGGGCGCGCAGCGCGTCGATGACACCGCCCAGCGGGCGCTCGTAGGAGCGGGGGTCGCCGTCGAAGCGGACGGGGCCGTCGGCGAGCGCGGCGACCGGCGGCAGGAAGCGCATGACCGTGCCGGCGTTGCCGACGTCGACGGTGGCCGGGCCGTGCAGCCCGGCGGGGATGATCCGCCACGCCTCGCCGCCGGCCGTGCCGGAGGGGCCGGAGGAGCTGGACGAGGCCGTCTCCTCGATGCCGACGCCCATGGTGCGCAGCGCCTCGGCCATCAGGAGCGTGTCGCGGGAGCGCAGCGGGCGGCGCAGCCAGCCGGGCTCGGAGGAGAGGGCGGCCAGGACCAGGCCGCGGTTCGTGACCGATTTCGAGCCGGGCACAGTGACGGTGGCATCGACCGCCCCCGGGGCTACGGGGGCGGGCCACAGGGCGGGGAGTGCGGGGCTCTCGGTCATGCCCTTACTTTAATGGCTGGGCAAGGGTGCCGATCTTGATCAAAAGCGGCGCAACCTGCACGAAACATGGCACTGGTAGTGCAGCCGCTGGCCAGAGGCGTATACGGGGCGCCACCGCCGTACGGAATACGGGTCACCGGTGGCCGGACGGCGCCGCCCGCCACGGGGCGCGGCCGGTCAGAGGCCGAGCAGCCAGCGCCCGCCGCCCATCAGGGAGCACAGCGTCAACACATGGAAGAACCCGAGCCAGACGGCCGCCGGGACGTGGGTCAGGCGGGCGAGCTGGTCCGGGTCGGAGTCCACGGCGCCGCCGCGCCGCCGCTTGCCCTGGAGCTCGAAGGGCGGCCGTATCCCGCCGAGCAGCAGGAACCACACCACCGCGTACGCGAACGCCGCCTGCACCTGCGGTGTCGTCAGCCAGGAGACCAGCAGGAAGGTGCCGCCCGCGAGGACGACGGTGAGCACGCCGTACGCGTTGCGGATCATCACCAGCATCGCCAGCAGCAGCGCGGTGGCGCCCCACAGGAGGGCCGTGATGTGTCCGGAGGCGAGCAGCGCGGCGCCCGCCAGGCCGAGCAGGGACGGGGCTGTGTAGCCGGCCGCGGCGGTCAGCACCATGCCCAGGCCGTGCGGCTTGCCCCGGGAGACGGTCAGCCCCGAGGTGTCCGAGTGCAGCCGGATGCCGTCCAGGCGGCGGCCGGTGACCAGGGCGATCAGCCCGTGGCCGCCCTCGTGGGCGATGGTGACGGCGTTGCGCGAGAGCCGCCAGGCGGTGCGCGGGACGACGGCGCCGAGGGCGAGCACGCCCGTGACGATCACCAGCCAGAGGCCCGGATCGGGCTGGGCCCCGAAGACCCGGTCCCATACGTCGGTGATGTGGTGGGTGTCCATGTCTCCCCTTCGTGTGGCATGGCAGTGTGGCATGCATGTGCGGTAGGTATGCGGCGAGCCGTCGCCCCGAGGAACTGACGGGGATCTTCGGCGTACAGCGGTGGGACCCGAAGGAGACCCTGGCGCCCAGTTGGAACATCGCTCCGACGGACAACGTGCGGGTGGTACTGGAACGTCCCCTCAAGGGCGAGGCGGCCGCCGCCTTCCCGCCCGGCCCGGTGCGCCAGCTGCGCACGCTCAAGTGGGGCCTGGTCCCGTCGTGGTCGAAATCACCCGAGGCCGCGGCGAAGATGATCAACGCGCGGGCGGAGACGGTGCACGAGAAGCCGTCCTTCCGGCAGGCGTTCGCCACCCGCCGCTGCCTGCTCCCCGGCGACGGCTATTTCGAGTGGGTCACCGACGCCGCCGAGCGGGAGCTGGAGGAGCAGGGCAGGCGGAAGCGGCCCCGCAAGCAGCCGTACTTCGTGACGCCCGCGGACGGGTCGGTGATGGCGATGGCCGGGCTGTACGAGTTCTGGCGGGACCGCACGCTGCCCGGCGACCACCCGCTGGCCTGGTGGGCGACCTGCACCGTCGTCACCACCGAGGCCGAGACCACCCCGCTCGCCGGGGCCGCCGGCGCCGAGGGCCCGCAGTCGCTCGCCGACATCCACCCCCGGATGCCGCTGGTCCTGCCGCCGGACCGCTGGGACGCCTGGCTGGACCCGGCCCGCACCGACCCCGACGAGGTCCGCGAGCTGCTGGCGCCCCCGCCGGCCGGGCTGATGCGGGCCCATCCCGTCCCGACCGGCGTCAGCAACGTCCGCAACAACGGGCCGGAATTGGTCACCGAGCTGGACGGCCCCGAGGTCGGCACGCTCTTCTAGGGGCCCGGGGCGCGCTGCGGTGCCCTTCCCGGTGCGCCGCGGGCAGGATGGGCGTATGAGCACAGGGGCGAACGAGAGCGAGACGGTCGGCACACCTGCCGGCGACGCGCGGATCACCTGGTACCGGGACGCCGAGCCGTCCCGGGCCGTGGTAGCCGTCGGCCACGGCGCGGGCGGCGGCATCGAGGCCCGCGACCTGCGGGCCCTCGCGGCGACGCTGCCGGCCCGCGGGTACACGGTCGCGCTGGTCGAGCAGCCGTGGCGGGTGGCCGGCAAGAAGCTGGCTCCCGCGCCGAAGACCCTGGACGCCGGGTGGACCGCGCTCTGGCCGGCGCTGGAGAAGCCGGGGCTGCCGGTGGTCGCGGGCGGTCGCAGCGCGGGCGCCCGGGTGGCCTGCCGTACGGCGCGCGAGCTGGGTGCCCACGCCGTCCTGGCGCTGAGCTTCCCGCTGCACCCGCCGGGGAGGCCGGAGAAGTCGCGGGCGGAGGAGCTGACGGGCGCCGGGGTGCCGACGCTGGTCGTCCAGGGTGGCCGGGACCCCTTCGGGCGGCCGGCGGAGTTCCCGGCGGGCACCGAGATCACCGAGGTGGACCACGGCGACCACGGCTTCGCCGTGCCGAAGTCGGCGGGGGTGACCGAGGCGGAGTCGATGGCACAGCTCACCGACGCGGTGGTGGCGTGGCTGGACGGCATGTTCGGCTGACCGGCCCGGGACGCGCCTCCCGTGGGCCGGATCCCGCCGGACCTGCGCGGAAGTCCCGCGGCGGACCGGGAATGATCCGGGACGCGGCCGCTGTTGTGCCTGGCGTAGGCAGTGGAGTACGTCCAGCGCAGCACGAGGAATGGGAGTCCGCCGCATGGGAATCGCTTGCCCGGCCCGCCCGGCCGCCGACCTGAAGTGGTCGCCGATGCAGGTGGCACAGCCCGCCCTCGTTGGAGCGGCGGCGGTACCGGATCGTCGTCTATTCTCCGAATCGAGTGGGTCCGCGGCTGGATCCGCCACGGGGTTGGAGGAGGTGGGTCCGGTCACCGGTACCGACGCAGGGACCGACGGCACGGCGGGAGAGCAGACCGCTGGTCGGCAGGAGAGCGACGCCGAGCGCAACGCGCGCTTCGAGCGGGACGCCCTCGGCTTCCTCGACCAGATGTACTCCGCCGCGCTGCGCATGACGCGCAATCCGGCCGACGCGGAGGACCTGGTGCAGGAGACGTACGCGAAGGCGTACGCGTCCTTCCACCAGTTCCGGGAGGGGACCAACCTCAAAGCCTGGCTGTACCGCATCCTCACGAACACCTTCATCAACTCCTACCGCAAGAAGCAGCGGGAGCCGCAGCGCAGCGCCGCCGACGAGATCGAGGACTGGCAGCTGGCGCGCGCCGAGTCGCACATGTCGACGGGTCTGCGCTCCGCCGAGTCGCAGGCGCTCGACCACCTTCCGGACTCGGACGTGAAGGCCGCGCTCCAGGCGATCCCCGAGGAATTCCGCATCGCGGTCTATCTCGCGGACGTCGAGGGCTTTGCGTACAAGGAGATCGCGGACATCATGGGGACACCCATCGGCACGGTGATGTCCCGTCTGCACCGCGGCCGGCGCCAACTGCGCGGCATGCTGGAGGATTACGCCCGCGAGCGCGGGCTGGTCCCGGCGGGGGCGACGGCTGCGAAGACGCAGCCCGCGCCGGCGTCGGAGCCGCACGACCGGAAAGGCTCGGGATCATGAGCTGCGGAGAGCCGCACGAGAAGGACTGCTCAGAGGTCCTTGACCACCTCTACGAGTATCTCGACCGCGAGATGCCGGCGGGGGAGTGCGCGGAGTTCCAGGTCCATCTCGACGAATGCTCGCCGTGCCTGGAGAAGTACGGCCTGGAGCAGGCCGTCAAGAAGCTCGTCAAGCGCTGCTGCGGCCACGATGACGTCCCCTCCGACCTGCGCTCCAAGGTCATGGGCCGGATCGACCTGATCCGGGCCGGGGAGGCCGTGCCCGAGGTCAGCGTGCTCGACCAGGCCCGGCATGAGCAGGCCCAGCGGGAGCGTGCGGCGGAGGCGTCCGGCGGCTCCGGCGCGGACGCGGCCGAGCCCGCCGGGAAGACCGAAGCACGCAGCAAGACGGCGCGCGCCGAATAACGCCGCGCATCACCCTAAGGGGTGAGGGCTGGGGCGATTCGTCCCGCCCGATCCGCTGATGCGCCCTCTGCGGCGCCCAGGCCCCTCTATTCTCGCCGAACCCCCGTGTACCGCGGTCGCGGCCGTGCCGGGGCGTGCGCTGGGGCAGGGTGAGGAGGGCGCGATGCGGGAACTCCCGGTGACCGCGCGGGTGTATGTCGGCTGCGCCGCCCTGGCCGCCGCGCTGTGCACGGCCCCCGCGATCCGGCTCGGCGCCGCCGCCCCCTGGAGCGGCGCCCTGGCACTCGCCGCCCTGTACGGACTCTGCGAACGGCTCCGCCGCTGCCCGCTGACCGAGGGCCTGCGGCGGCGCGCCGGCGGTGCGGGCGGCCCGGCCGAGGAGTCCGGCTCCTTTCCCCAGGGGTGGGCGACGCCGGTCCTGCTCGCCGGGGCGCTGCTGCTGCCCCCGCCGCTGGCCGCGCTGACCGCCGTCCCGGGCGCCCTGCTCGCCCGGGCCGCCGCGCCCTGGCCCGCCGTCCGCCGGCTCTGGCACGCCGCCGAACTCGCCCTCGCCTGCTGGACGGCCGGCCAGGTCTTCGGGGTCTTCCGGCCCTTCGGCCGGCACGCGCTGTCCGCACCGCACTTCCCGATCCTGTTGCTGCCCGCCGCGGCCGCCTCCGCGGCGTTCTGCGCGGTGCTCGCGGCGCTGGACGGCGGGGTGCTGGCGGCCGCCGAACGGCACCCCGTGCGCACCGCCTGGCGCGGGCTGCTGCCCCGTTCGTTGGGGCCGCATCTGGTGCACGGACTGGCCGGGCTGATGATGGCGGTGCTCTGGCGCAGCGTGTACGGGCCGCCGGCGGCGCTGCTGGTGCTGCTGCCGGTGTACCTCTCCTGCTGGGTGTTCGCCCAGTACCACCGCGAACGCGCCGCCCACCAGGCCACCATCCGCGCCCTCGTCCAGGCCGTCGACATCAAGGACCGCTACACCCGCGGGCACAGCGAGCGGGTCGGCCGGGCGTCGGTGATGATCGCCCGGGAGCTGGGCATGGCGCAGGACCGGCTGGAGGTGCTGCGGTTCGCCGGGATCCTGCACGACGTCGGCAAACTCGGCGTGCCCACCCGGCTGTTGCGCAAGGACGGGCCGCTGACCCCCGAGGAGCGGCGGATCATCGAGCTGCACCCCGAGTACGGGCATGAGATCGTGCGCGGGATCGGCTTCCTGGGCGAGGCGCGGGCGGCGATCCTGCACCACCACGAGCGGGTGGACGGGCGCGGCTATCCCTACGGGCTGACGGGTCGTCAAATTCCGGAGTTCGCCCGGGTGGTGGCCGTCGCGGACGCCTTCGACGCGATGACCTCCACCCGCTCCTACCGCCGCGCCCGCCCGGTTCCGGCCGCCGTGGCGGAGCTGCGCAGGTGCGCCGGGGCGCAGTTCGACCCGCGGATGGTCCGGGCGCTGGCGGCGGCGCTCCACCGGCACGGCTGGCACCCGGACGAGGTGACGGCGGGGGAGCCGGACCCGGGACTCCCGGCGGCCCGCGGAAACGTCCCGCCGGTGCGGGCGCCCCGGTCGGGCGCCGGGCGGGGCGGCGTCCGGTGACCGGCCGCCGCACCGTCGCCTGCGTCTACGTTCCCGCCGCCGCGCTCGCCTGCTGGGGCCTGGGCCGGACCCTGTGGGAGGGGGTCGCCGAGCCCGCGAACGCGCTGGCCTTCGGCGTGCTGATCGCGGTGGGCGAGGTGGTGCGCCGCTGCCCCACGGAGCGGGCCGGCCCCGGCCGGTGGGAGAGCGCGCCGCTCGGCGCCGCCGGGGCGCTGGCGTACGCGCTGCTCGGCGAGGTGGGCGGGCGGCCGACGAGCCACGGCGTACCGCAGACCGTGGCGGTGGTGGTGGCGGGCGGTCTGGTGGGGCTCGTCCCGTATGTCGTCCGGGGCGGCAGCCCGGCACTGGACCCGCTCGCCCGCCGGGTGCTGACCGTCGGCTTCGCCGCCACCTGCTTCCAACCCCTGTACGACACCGGCACCTTGCGCACCTGGGGCGCGGCCGGTCCGCTCCGCCCGCTGTTCCTGGTCGGGCTGCTGGCGCTGACCGTGCTGTGCGACGCGGTGCTGGCGGCGGCGCTGGCCCGGGCCCGTACCGGCTGGCCCTACGGGCCGCTGCTGCGCGACGAGTTGCGGGCGCTGCCCGGGATCGGGTCGGCCATCTGCGCGACCGGCGTGGTCATCGCGCTGGCCACCGCGGTCGTCGGACTGTGGGCGCTGCCGGTGTTCTGCCTGCCGCTGCTGCTCACCCAGTTCGCCTTCCGCCGGTACACGGCGGTGCGCGCCACCTACCGCCAGACCATCGCCTCGCTGGCCCGCGCCACCGAGATCGCCGGCTACACCCGGCCCGGCCACGCCCGCCGGGTCGCCGCGCTGAGCCGCGCGGTGGGCCGTGAACTGGGGCTGGGCGCGGCGGACTTGGACGTCCTCGAATGCGCCGCGCTGATGCACGACATCGGCCAGCTCTCGCTCGTCGACCCGGTCCCGGGCGGTGCCACCGCCGCCCTGCCGACCGCCGAACAGCGCCGGATCGCGCTGCTGGGCGGCGCCGTCGTACGGCAGACCGGCGTGCCCGCCGAGGTCGCGGTGATCGTCGAGCGGCAGGCGGATCCGTACCGGGAGCAGCCGGTCACCGCCCGTATCGTCCGCACCGTCAACGCCTACGACGATCTCGCCGCGCGCTCCGGGGGGCCGGGGGCGCCGCTGCGCGCTCTGGAGGGGCTGCGGCTGGCCACCGCGCAGGACCACGAGCCGCGGGTCGTCGAGGCGCTGTCCCGGGTCCTGGCGCACGGCGGCCGGGCGGGCCGGGGCCCGGCGGGCGGCGCCTGAGCCCGGCGCCCCTGCGCCGGGGCGTGGAACGGGCGGATACGGCGCCCCACCGCGCAGCGTTCGCGGCCCGTCCACCGTCATGGAACCCATGGGTAATGAGCGCCCTGCGAGATGGGCATGGTTGGATGCGAAGGAAGCCCCCCGAAGGGGGATTCAGGGGGTCGGCGAAGGGCAAGGAGCCGCAAGGGGGGCGCAGCACACCGGGCTGAGCCCGACGGCAATCTGTGGCAAGTTGTCGAGTGGGCCCCCAGAAGGCCCCGGGCACCGTCCGGGGCGCCTCCGGAGCGGCACAAGAGCAACCAGCAGGCGGGAATCGTGAGGATCTTCGGCAAGGTACGGCACCGGCCCTCCGCCTCGTGGCGGCAGGCGACCGACCGCGCTTTCACGCTGATCGGCGACGGCCGTTACGAGGACGCGGGGGCGCTGCTGACGCGCGCGGCGGACATGGAGCCCTGGCTGTCGGAGTCCTGGTTCAATCTCGCGCTGCTGCACAAGTTCCGGCACGACTGGGAGCAGGCGCGGGCCGCCGGGCTCCGCGCGGTCGCCCTGCTGGACCGCGAGACCGGGGCGCCCGACTGGTGGAACGTGGGCATCGCCGCCACCGCCCTCCAGGACTGGCCGCTGGCCCGCCGCGCCTGGCAGGCATACGGCCTCAAGGCCCCCGGCGAGGGCTCCCCGACCGGTGAGCCGCTGGGGATGGCCCTGGGCAGCGCCGCGGTCCGGCTCTCGCCCGAGGGCGAGGCCGAGGTGGTCTGGGGCCGCCGGCTGGACCCGGCCCGTATCGAGGTGCTGTCCATCCCGCTGCCGTCCTCCGGGCGCCGCTGGGGCGAGGTCGTGCTGCACGACGGCGTCCCGCACGGCGAGCGGATCACCGCGGCCGGCGGCGCCAGCCGGGCGTATCCGGTCTTCGACGAGATCGAGCTGTGGGCGCCGTCCCCGGTCCCCACCTGGGTGGTGCTCCTGGAGGCCGCCACGGAAGCCGACCGGGACGCGCTGGAGCGGCTGGCGGCCGACGCCGGGTTCGCCGCCGAGGACTGGTCGTCGTCGGTGCGGCTGCTGTGCCGTACGTGCTCGGAGAGCCGGATGCCCAGCGACGAGGGCGACGGCGAACACCTGGATCCGCACGACCACAGCGAACCGGGCCACCCGGGGCCGCTGGGGCACCGCACGGCCGGCTCCGGCTCGCTGTGGGTCCCCGAGCGCGAGTGCGGGATCGCCGCGCCCGCCGCCCTGGTACGCGGTCTGCTGGACGGCTGGGTCGCGGACAGCCCGGACAGCCGGGAATGGCGCGATCTTGAAGAGGTCTGCTGAGAGCCGGAGCGCGTCCCCGTAGGCTGTACGGCGACCATCAGGGTTTTCAGGAAGGCGTACGGCGGAGATGGCTCAGCAGGAGAGTGACCAGCAGGTGAGCGACGAGTTCGTCGACGACGTCACGGACGCGAAGGAGCGCGAGGCGGCCCACCGCGAGCGCGGCACCTCGCGCCCGATCACCGTGGTCGGCAACCCGGTGCTCCACAAGGAGTGCAAGGACGTCACCGCGTTCGACGACGCGCTCGCGCAGCTCATCGACGACATGTTCGCCAGCCAGCGCACCGCCGAGGGCGTCGGCCTGGCCGCCAACCAGATCGGTGTGGACCTGAAGGTCTTCGTCTACGACTGCCTGGACGACGAGGGCGTGCGGCACGTCGGCGCGGTCTGCAACCCCGTCCTGGACGAGCTGCCCGCCGGGCGCCGGGTCCTGGACGACTCCAACGAGGGCTGCCTGTCCGTCCCCGGCGCCTACGCCGAGCTGCCGCGCCCCGACTACGCGGTGGTCCGCGGCCAGGACGCCAAGGGCGAGCCGATCGTGGTCCAGGGCACCGGCTACTTCGCGCGCTGCCTCCAGCACGAGACCGACCACCTCTACGGCTACCTCTACATCGACCGGCTCTCCAAGCGCGACCGCAAGGACGCGCTGAAGCAGATGGCCGAGCGGGAGCCGCGCTACCCCGTCGTCGCCAACGACTGAACGGGGCGCGCGGGGCCCTACGACGCGCCCTGGTAGGCGGCCCAGACCTGGGGCGGGAGGGCTGTGCCCAGCCCGCTGCCGGGGCCGCCGACGCCGTTCAGCGGCAGCAGCTGGGGCGCTCCCGGCTTGTTCCGGAAGAGGGTGATGGCGGTGGTGGGCTCATCGCCGTCACCGGCGCCCTTGCCGGCTGCGGGGGCGCGGTCGGTACGGACGCGGGAGCCGGCGTCCCAGAGGGGGCCGGTGTCCGACGGCGGGCTGCCGACGAACCACGCCGACTTCATCCGGTCCCCCGGCTCGGTGGCCCCCGCCGCGACCGGCCGGCCGGCCGGCTTGCCGCCCGGTGAGCCGAGCGTCCGCCAGCCCACCCCCTCCAGCGCCCAGGTCACCTGCTGGGCCACCTCGGGGTCGAGGACCCGCTGGGGGTCGGTGCGGTCGAAGCCCTGCACGCTCTGCCCGCCGTAGGTCATCTTCGAGACCGCGTACGGCTCGGCGTGCAGCCCGCCGTTGGCGAAGGTGGTGTACGCGCTGGCCAGCCGGATCGCGCTGGGTGCCGAGGTGCCCAGCGGGAAGGTCTGCTCCAGCTGCGCCAGGCTCTCCTTGCGCAGCCCGGCGTCCAGCGCCAGATCCCGGATCCGCTCCAGCCCGAGGCGCTGCCCGGCCTGCACGAACGGCGCGTTCTCGGCCCGCATCAGGGCGCCGCGCAGATCCCCGGACCGCTTCTCCACGGCCGCCGGGCGCGGCTGGTCGCCGAACTCCTCGGCGTCCTGCTGGAGGGACGCCGCGAGCACGAACGGCTTGAAGGCGGAGCCGGCCGGGACCGCGGAGGTGTCCGCGTTGTTGCTGAAGTGCCGGGTGGCGTCGGCGCCGCCGTACAGCGCGACGATCGCCCCGTCCTTGGGGCGTACCGAGGCCGCGCCGAATTCCGCGTAGGTGTCCTCGGGGCGCTTCTCCGGGTCGATGTTCCGGCCGCGGACGTCGTCGACCGCCTTTTCCAGGCGGCGGGTGCGCTCCTTGTCGAAGGTGGTGCGGATGCGGTACCCGCCGCGGGCCAGGTCCTTGTCGGTCAGCCCGGTGGCGCTCTTGACGAACTTGTTGGCGATATCGACGAGATAGCCGATCTGGCCGGCCTGGCTGGTGGGCTTGGCCACCGGGCGCGGCTCCGGGAATTCCTGGTACGTGGCCCGTTCTTCCTTGCTCATCTTCCCGGTGGCGACCAGCCGGTCGAGTATCCACTTCCAGCGCGCCACCGCCCGCTCGTGATTGGCCTTGCCCAGCCCCGGGTCGTACTGCTCGGCGCCCTTCAGCAGGGACGCCAGCAAGGCCCCCTGACTGGGGTTCAGGTCCTTGGCGTCGATGCCGTAGTACGCGTGCGCCGCCGCCTGAATGCCGTTCGAACCGCGGCCGAACCAGCTGGTGTTGAGATAGCCGCGCAGTATCTCCCGTTTGGACTTCTGGTTGTTGACCTTCAGCGCGATGATGAATTCCTTCACCTTGCGGGTGGCAGTCTGGTCCGGGGAGAGATAGGTGTTCTTCACATACTGCTGGGTGATCGTGGAGCCGCCCTGGGTGTCCCCGCCGGACAGCATGTTCACCACGGCGCGGCCGATACCGGTCAAGGAGACGCCGGAATCGCTGTAGAAGGTGGCGTTCTCGGCGGCTATCACCGCGTCCTGGACGTGTTCCGGCACTTTGTCGAGGGTGACGTTCTGCCGGTTGACCGCGCCCACGCTGACCATCTGGCTGCCGTCCGCCCAGTAGTAGACGGTGGCCTCCTTGTTGGCCAGCGCGTTCTCGTTGGGGATGTCGACCTTGGCGTAGACGACCGCGAACAGCCCGGCCAGGCAGGCGACTCCGAAGGCGCAGCAGCCCAGCCACAGCCGCCATGACGGCAGCCAGCGGCGCAGGCCCCGCTTCCCCTGGCGCGGATAGTCGAAGTACCGGCGACGTTTTTTCGTGCCCTCCATACTCGCGTAGATGCGGTGGAGGTGGCTCCGGTTGCCGGTCCGGCCACCCGCTAATCGAACGCTCACAATTGGCGGGTGGCCGGAACGCGCCGGTCGTCAGGGTGCGGAGAGGTGCGCGGACGTGTCGGTCAGAACTCGTCGTCGAACGAGACCGAGCCCTCGACGGCGACCTGGTAGGCCGAGGCCCGCCGCTCGAAGAAGTTGGTCAGCTCCTGGACGTTCTGGAGTTCCATGAAGGAGAACGGGTTCTCCGAGCCGTAGACCGGCGGGAAGCCCAGCCGCTGCAGCCGCTGGTCGGCGACGCACTGGAGGTACTCGCGCATCGACTCGGTGTTCATCCCGGGCAGTCCGTCGCCGCACAGGTCCCGGCCGAACTGGAGCTCCGCCTCCACGGCCTCCTTGAGCATGTCGGTGACCTGCTGCCGGAGCGCGTCGTCGAAGAGGTCCGGCTCCTCCTCGCGGACCGTGTCCACCACCGAGAAGGCGAACTCCATGTGCATCGACTCGTCGCGGAAGACCCAGTTGGTGCCGGTGGCCAGCCCGTGCAGCAGACCGCGCGACCGGAACCAGTAGACGTACGCGAACGCGCCGTAGAAGAACAGCCCCTCGATGCAGGCCGCGAAGCAGATGAGGTTGAGCAGGAAGCGGCGGCGGTCGGCCTTGGTCTCCAGCCGCTCCATCTGCTCGACGTGGTCCATCCACCGGAAGCAGAACTGCGCCTTCTCCCGGATGGACGGGATGTTCTCCACGGCCGCGAAGGCGGCGGCGCGATCGTCCGGATCGGGGAGGTAGGTGTCCAGCAGCGTCAGGTAGAACTGGACGTGCACCGCCTCCTCGAAGAGCTGACGACTCAAGTAGAGCCGCGCCTCCGGGGAGTTGATGTGCTTGTAGAGGGTCAGCACCAGGTTGTTGGCGACGATCGAGTCACCGGTGGCGAAGAACGCGACCAGCCGGCCGATCATGTGCTGCTCGCCGGGGGACAGCTTGGCGAGGTCGGCGACGTCGGAGTGGAGGTCGACCTCCTCGACGGTCCAGGTGTTCTTGATCGCGTCCCGGTAGCGGTCGTAGAAGTCCGGGTACCGCATGGGGCGCAGGGTCAGTTCGAACCCGGGGTCGAGGAGGTTCTTGGGGCGGTCGGCGGCGGGGGTGGACATTACTGGCATGCCTCGCAGGACTCGGGGTTTTCCAGGGAGCAGGCGACCGCCTCGGGGTCGGTCACCGGCGGTTGCGCGGGGACGGTCGCGGCGCGGGCCGACTGGGCGATCCGGGTCGCCGGCCGCGAGCGCAGGTAGTAGGTCGTCTTGATGCCGCGCTTCCAGGCGTAGGCGTACATCGAGCTGAGCTTGCCGATGGTCGGCTGTGCCATGAAGAGGTTCAGCGACTGGCTCTGGTCCAGATAGGGCGTACGGTCCGCGGCCATGTCGATCAGCGCGCGCTGCGGGATCTCCCACGCGGTGCGGTAGCGGTGCCGGACGTCCTCGGGGATCCAGCTCACGTCCTGTACGGAGCCGTTGGCGTCCCGCAGCGCGTCCCGGGTCCGCGCGTCCCACAGGCCCAGGGCCTTGAGCTCCTCGATCAGGTACGCGTTGACCTGGAGGAACTCACCGGACAGCGTCTCGCGCTTGAAGAGGTTGGAGACCTGCGGCTCGATGCACTCGTACACACCGGCGATGGAGGCGATGGTGGCGGTCGGCGCGATCGCCAGCAGCAGGGAGTTGCGCATCCCGGTCGCGGCGACGCGGGTGCGCAGCGCCGCCCAGCGGTCCGCCCAGCGGGGCTCGGCGTTCGGGTAGTGGTCCGGGTGCAGCACACCGCGGGCCGTACGGGTCGCGGACCAGGCCGGGTGCGGGCCGTGCCGGTCGGCGAGGTCGGCGGACGCCTCGTAGGCGGCGAGCATGATCCGCTCGGAGATACGGGTCGACAGCTCCCGCGCCTCCGCCGAGTCGAACGGCAGCCGCAGCCGGAACAGGACGTCCTGCAGGCCCATCAGGCCCAGACCGACCGGGCGCCAGCGGGAGTTGGAGGCGGCGGCCTGCCCGGTCGGGTAGAAGTTGATGTCCACCACCCGGTCGAGGAAGGTGACGGCCGTACGGACGGTGGCGTCCAGCCGCTCCCAGTCCATCCGGCCGTCCTCGCCGAGATGCGCCGCGAGGTTGACCGACCCCAGGTTGCAGACCGCGGTCTCCCCGTCGTCGGTCACCTCCAGGATCTCCGTGCAGAGGTTGGAGGAGTGCACGACGTTGCCCGGCTCGGCGGTCTGGTTGGCGGTGCGGTTGGCGGCGTCCTTGAACGTCATCCAGCCGTTGCCGGTCTGCGCCAGGGTCCGCATCATGCGGGAGTACAGCACCCGGGCCGGGATCTGCTTGAGGGCCTTGCCCGCGGCCTCCGCCCCCCGGTACGCAGTGTCGAACTCCTCGCCCCACAGGTCGACCAGCTCCGGCACGTCGGCCGGCGAGAACAGCGACCAGTCGGCGTCCGCCTCGACCCGGCGCATGAACTCGTCCGGGATCCAGTGCGCGATGTTGAGGTTGTGGGTGCGCCGGGCCTCCTCGCCCGTGTTGTCGCGCAGCTCCAGGAACTCCTCGATGTCGGCGTGCCAGGTCTCCAGGTAGACGCAGGCCGCGCCCTTGCGCCGGCCGCCCTGATTGACCGCCGCGACCGAGGCGTCCAGGGTGCGCAGGAACGGCACGATGCCGTTGGAGTGCCCGTTGGTGCCGCGGATCAGCGAACCGCGGGCGCGGATGCGGGAGTACGAGAGGCCGATGCCGCCCGCGTGCTTGGAGAGCCGCGCCACCTGGTGGTAGCGGTCGTAGATCGAGTCCAGCTCGTCCAGCGGCGAGTCCAGCAGATAGCACGAGGACATCTGCGGGTGCCGCGTACCGGAGTTGAACAGCGTGGGGGAGGAGGGGAGGTAGGACAGCGTGCTGGTCAGCCGGTACAGCTCGGCGACGTCCGCGAGCGCCCGCGCCGAGTCGTCCTCGGCCAGGCCGCAGGCCACCCGCAGCAGGAAGTGCTGCGGGGTCTCGATGACCTGCCGGGTGGTGGGGTGGCGCAGCAGGTAGCGCGAGTGCAGCGTCCGCAGCCCGAAGTACCCGAAACGGTCGTCGGCGCCGTCCGCCAGGGCACCGTGCACCAGCGCGTCCAGCCGCTCGGCGTGCGTCCGCACGAACTCCGCGGTCCCGTCCGCGATCAGCCCCTCCCGGTGACCGGTCGCCACGGAGGCGGAGAAGGAGACCGCGCCCTGGCCGGCCGCCTCCTCGGCGACGGCGCGGGTGAGCAGGCGCGCGGCGAGCTTGGAGTACTGCGGCTCGTCGCCGATCAGACCCGCCGCGGCGTCGATCGCCAGCGACCGCAACTCGGCCTCGTCGGAGCCCGGGTGCCGGCCGCGCAGCGCGGCGGCGGCCACCTTGCCGGGGTCGGTCTCGGGCAGATCCGCGGTCAGCTCGGTCAGGGCGCGCAGCAGCGCGGTGCCCGGCCCGTCCGAGCCGAGGGGAGGCGTGGCCGCCGCGGGCTGCACAACCCCGGCGGCTGACGCGGGTTCCGTTGGCGCGATGGTCACGTGATGCTCTCCCTCACTCGGCGGGGGCCAGGAGAGCGGCGGCGCGACGGGCGCACGCGGGCAGGCGGCACCCCGTGACGGTCAGGGGCGCGCGGGCAGGCCGCACGGCGTCCATCGGCCCAACCCTCGGGGCCCGGACGTGTCGACGCCGCACCGATGGCGGTGCGGGCGTGCCGTCGGCAGGTCCTCGGACTCAGGGACGCACGACCGGGCCGTACGGAACGACCGGTGGTGCGCACGCATACCGTTGCGGGACAGTTCCGGATTCACACCGGATTCCCCTGCGGCGACAGCGAGGACGAGCATACATGTGGTGGTCGCCTCTGGCGCGCACCCCCACATCTAGTGCGGGGTGAGTGATCAAGCGGTTTCTGTCGGTGGCCTCGGCTATCGTCGGTTCTGCATTCCCTGCTCGGTCCGACAGCAAGGAGAAGCGCCATGTCCGCGCTCGCCGACCGCCCGCACATCATGGACGCCGAGCACTTTGAAGAGGCCGCCCGGATACTCGCCTGCCTGGAAGAGGGCGTGCGGTGGGAACTCATCGACGGGAAGGCCAGGAGCAAGCCCCTGCCGGACGGGGACCACGGGCGGATCATTCAGTGGCTCACGCGCATCTGCCTGCAGCACCGCCCCGAACTCTGGCTCTACAGCCAGGGGCTCAAGGCGCAGACGTACCGCGAGGGTCGTGCTCACCCGGACGGCTCGCTGGCCCCCAGTGGCTCTTTTGGGGGCCAGGGCGAATGGGCCGACCCCGACCCCGTGCTGATGGCCGTCGAGGTCACCTCGCACGACTCCGGAACCGAGCAGTGCTACCGGGTGGAGAAGCCCAGGGCCTACGCCGAAACCGGCATCCCGCTCTACCTGTTGATCGACCGGAAGTCGTGCCAGTTGTCGGTCTACAGCGAGCCCGACGGGGAGCGCTACGAGCTCGTGCGCACCGTGTCGTACGGCAAGTCGCTCCACCTACCGGACCCGGTTGGCATCACCCTCGACACCGAGCCGCTGAAGGATTGGGTCCACTGATCCTGCGCGGTTGCCGTGCCGCACACGAGAGGGCCGCCGCGTCCCTGGTGAACGCGGCGGCCCTCCGCCGGAGTTGACAGCGGTCAGTGCCCCGCCGGCGCCCCCGCCGTGGCGGGCGGCAGGTCGGCCGTGACGCCCTCGTCGCCGAGGTCGGCGGTGTAGTCGTCGGGGGAGGTCTCGTCGGTGCCCTCGGGAGCCTTGAAGGCCCGCAGGGCGAACGTCAGGACGACCGCCACCACCACGTTCAGGACGAAGGCGGTCAGGCCGATGTAGCCGATCTGGCCGATGCCGGGGATCTCCGCGCTGGAGCCGCCGAAGTGCTTCTGGGTCGGGCTGGCCACCCCGTACGCGGCGAGGGTGCCGTAGAGCATGCCGACCGCCCAGCCGGCCAGCAGGGCCCAGCGGTGGAACCACCGGGTGAAGAGGCCGCCCACCAGCGCCGGCATGGTCTGCAGGACCCAGATGCCGCCCAGCAGCTGGAAGTTGATCGCCACCGTCTTGTCCATGGTGAGGACGAAGGCCAGCGCGCCGACCTTGACCAGGAGGGAGACCAGCTTGGCGACCCTGTGCTCCTGCTCGGGGGTGGCGCCGGGCCGCAGGAAGTCCTTGTAGACGTTGCGGGTGAAGAGGTTGGCGGCGGCGATCGACATGATCGCCGCGGGCACCAGCGCGCCGATGCCGATCGCGGCGAAGGCGACCCCGGCGAACCAGCTGGGGAACATGTCCGCGAAGAGCTGCGGGATCGCCAGCTGCGGGTTGCCCTTGATGTCCGTACCGGCCTTGATCGCCATGAAGCCGAGCAGCGCCAGCAGCCCCAGCATGAGCGAGTACAGGGGCAGGATCGTGGTGTTGCGGCGGATCACGTTGCGGCTGCGCGAGGACAGCGTCGCGGTGATCGAGTGCGGGTACATGAACAGCGCCAGCGCCGATCCGAGCGCCAGAGTGGCGTACGCCCACTGGGCGTTGGGGCCGCTGGTCAGTTCACCGCGCAATTTGCCGGTCGGTCCGGTCTGGGCCAGCGCCTGGTGCGCCGACTGGAAGACGGCGTCGAACCCGCCCAGTTTGATCGGGATGTAGACGATCGCCACCCCGATGACGAGGTAGATCAGCCCGTCCTTGACGAACGCGATCAGCGCGGGCGCGCGCAGGCCCGAGGAATAGGTGTACGCGGCCAGCACGGCGAACGCGATCAGCAGCGGCAGGTCCTTGACGAACCAGTTGGTGTGCTCCCCGCCGCCGATGCCCATCACGTCCAGGACGGCCTGGATGCCGACCAGTTGGAGCGCGATGTACGGCATCGTGGCCAGGATGCCGGTGAGCGCCACGGCCAGCGACAGCCCCTTGGAGCCGAACCGCCCGCGTACGAAGTCCGAGGTGGTGACGTACCCGTGCTTGTGCGAGACCGACCACAGGCGGGGCAGGAAGGTGAAGATCAGCGGGTAGACGAGGATGGTGTACGGGACGGCGAAGAACCCGGACGCGCCCGCCGCGTAGATCGCCGCCGGGACGGCCACGAACGTGTACGCGGTGTAGAGGTCGCCGCCGAGCAGGAACCAGGTGATCCAGGTGCCGAAGCTGCGTCCGCCCAGGCCCCATTCGTCGAGGTTGGCGGACTGCTCGGCCTGTCGCCAGCGGGCGGCGAGGAAGCCCAGGACCGTGACGGCCAGGAAGAAGAAGACGAAGACGGCCAGCGCGACGCCGTTGACGCCCTTGGTGGCGGCGGCGAGCTGGGCGCCGGCGAGGTCCGTGGAGGTGGTGGAGGTGAACGTCACTGGTCCGCACCGTCCTTGCGGGCGCGCTGCTCACGCTGGACGAGTTTGTAGGCGATCGTGGTGAGCGCGGTCGAGATCAGCACCCACGCCATCTGGTACCAGTAGAAGAACGGGATCCCGATGAGCGTCGGCTCGATCCTGGCGTACGAACTCACCCACAGCATCGCCACGAACGGAGCGAGCAGGCACAATCCGGCCACCACGCGTCCGGGCGTGACGACCGGTCTGCGGTCCGGTGAATCGGCTTTCTCTGTCATGCCCGTGGCTCCGTCCCTGGCGAACTCCTGTGTAATCGGCATGAATTTAGGCCAGTGACGTGGCGCGCGTCACTAGCTGTCCGCATATCGGTATGGCGTCGGTGCGTTGGGCGGGGCGGCCGTCGGCGCGGCCGGGGGCGGGCGGACGAGCCCGGGGACGGCGTGTCCGGATCGGACAGGCGTCGGGGCGCGTCCGCGGGAGCGTGCCGGGGCGCGCCCGCGGGCAGGGGCCGGTGCCGCGCGGGCGGGGCGTCCGCGGCTCAGTCGGCCGGGCGCTGGAGTCGGGCCACGAACTTGTAGCGGTCGCCGCGGTAGACCGAGCGCACCCACTCCACCGGCCGGCCCTGGGCGTCGAGGGAGTGCCGGGAGAGCATCAGCATCGGCAGGCCGACGTCGGTGCCCAGGAGGCCGGCCTCGCGCGGGGTGGCGAGCGAGGTCTCGATGGTCTCCTCGGCCTCCGCGAGCCGGACGTCGTAGACCTCGGCGAGCGCGGTGTACAGGGAGGTGTACTTGACGAGGTTGCGGCGCAGCGCCGGGAACCGCCGGGCGGACAGGTGGGTGGTCTCGATGGCCATCGGCTCGCCGCTGGCCAGCCGCAGCCGCTCGATGCGCAGTACCCGGCCGCCGGCGGCGATGTCGAGCAGCCCGGCCAGCCGGTCGTCGGCGGTGACATAGCCGATGTCCAGCAGCTGGGAGGTCGGCTCCAGGCCCTGGGCGCGCATGTCCTCCGTGTAGGAGGTCAGTTGCAGCGCCTGGGAGACCTTGGGCTTGGCGACGAAGGTGCCCTTGCCCTGGATGCGCTCCAGGCGGCCCTCGACGACCAGTTCCTGGAGGGCCTGGCGGACCGTGGTGCGGGAGGTGTCGAACTCCGCGGCGAGGGTGCGCTCGGGCGGGACCGGGGTGCCGGGCGGCAGGGTCTCGGTGATCTCCAGCAAGTGCCGCTTGAGGCGGTAGTACTTGGGCACCCGGGCGGTGCGCGTCGCGCCGCCGCCGTTCTCGGCACTGCCCGCGTCGGTCTCCATGACCCGCCTCTCCGACTCCTGTCGTGCTGCCGTCACCGGCTCCTCCGTACGTAGCGGCTCACATCGTGGCACGGGTGGGACGCGGCTGTTCCCGCGCGGCTCCCGGCCCGGCAGATGTCGGTCCGGTAACGGACCTGACAGCGACTCTTATACACCCTTGACACCCCAAAAGGTCTAGGCCAAGCTGCGGGCACTGGTCTAAACCATTAAAGACCACACCCGTCCTTGAGGGGGAGAACGCAATGAAGCGTGGACTCATAGCGGCGACGGCGGTCGCGGGAATGCTGATGAGCATCGCTGCCTGTGGGTCGAGCGGCGGCAACGGCGCGGACGGCTTCAAGGGCCGGAAGCTGACCGTTTGGGTGATGGACGGTTCCAATCCGGCGCAGTGGACCAAACAGGTCTCCGAGCAATTCGCGAAGAAGACCGGCGCCACCGTCGAATTCAAGGTCCAGCAGTGGAACGGCATTCAGCAGAAACTGAGCACTGCCCTTTCCGAGGACACCCCGCCGGACGTCGTGGAGATCGGCAACACCCAGACCGCCGCCTATGCCAAGGCCGGCGCACTGGCCGACCTCGGCGATCTGAAGAAGGAAATCGGCGCGGACTGGAGCGACGCCTTCAACAAGGCCGCGATGGTCGACGGGAAGCAGTACGCGCTGCCGTGGTACGCCGGCAACCGCGTGGTGATGTACAACAAGAAGATCTGGGCCCAGGCCGGGATCACGTCCCTGCCCACCACACGCGCCGAACTCTTCAAGGCGTTCGATGCCATCAGGAGCAAGACCGATGCCGAACCGCTCTATCTCCCGGGCCAGAACTGGTACTTCTTCGACGGCCTGACCATCGGCACCGGCGCCGACCTGGTGAAGCAGGCGGGCGGTAAATGGGTGTCCAACCTCGGTGACCCCAAGGTCGCCAAGGCCATGGACATCTACAAGCAGTACCAGGCGTTCAGTACCGCCCCGAAGAACAAGGACGAGGCCACTCCACAGCAGGCCGAGGTCTTCGCCAAGGGGAAGACCGGCGCCATCATCGCCATGGGATACGAGGCCGCCGAGGCCGTCAAGACCAACCCGAAGATCAAGGACGACATCGGGTTCTTCACCATCCCGGGGGAGACCGCCGCCAAGCCCGAGGGCGTTTTCCTGGGCGGTTCCAACTTCGCGGTCGCCGGAATGGGCAAGAACCAGGAACTCGCCAAGGAGTTCCTCAAGGTCGCACTTTCCAAGGACAACGACGCGCAGATGGTCAGGGAAGCCGGCTGGACGCCCAAGTCCCCGGCCCTGGCCGGCGCCGCCAAGGAGAACCCGGCCGCCGCGGCTGCCGCACCCGCCGCCGCGAAGTCCGGCGGAACCACCCCGCTGATCCCCCAGTGGGCCGCGGTCGAGAACGTGCCGAACCCGATCAAGGACTACATGACCGCCGTCCTCGGCGGCAAGGCCCCGGCGGACGCCGCCAAGGACATCGAGTCCGAGATCAACGCGCGGCTCGCCAAGCAGTAGCCGCCCACCGGCCGCGTACGGGCCGGACGGCCTTCCGGGCCCGCGCCCGTACGCACCGCCGCATCCACGGGACGACCGCCGCTTCCACGGGACGACCGCCGCATCCACGGCAACGAGGGGACCACACGCTCATGGCAGTGCAGCTCGACGGCGCGGCGGGCAGGACCGCGCCGCGGACCGGCAAGGAGGGCCCGCCGCCCGCGCGGCGCGGCCGGGCAGCCCGCGGCGCGCCGTACCTCCTGCTGCTCCCGGCCCTGCTGGCGACCGCGGTCTTCCTCGGCTGGCCGATGGTCCGCAACCTGGTGCTCTCCTTCCAGAACCTCAACATGAAGGAGCTGATCCAGCACCTCACCGACTGGCGCGGCATCGGCAACTACCAGGAAATCCTGGGCAGCTCGCAGTTCTGGCGGGTCACCCTGCGCACCGTCGTCTTCACCGGCGCCAACGTCGTACTGATCATGGTGTTCGGCACGCTGATCGGGCTGCTGCTCGCCCGGCTCGGCAAGAAGATGCGGCTGGTGCTGTCCGTCGCGCTGGTGCTGGCCTGGGCGATGCCGGTGATCGCCGCCACCACCGTCTTCCAGTGGCTCTTCGACTCCCGCTACGGCGTCGTCAACTGGGTCCTGAACAGGCTCGGTTGGCACTCCATGGCCGGCTACGACTGGGTCGGCACCCAGCTGTCAACCTTCTTCGTCATCACCGTCCTGATCGTCTGGCAGTCGCTGCCCTTCGTGGCCCTCAACCTCTACGCCGCCACCACGACCATCCCCAAGGAGCTCTACGAAGCGGCCCGGATGGACGGCGCCGGCACCTGGAAGGTCTTCACCTCCGTCACCTTCCCGTTCCTCAAGCCCTTCTTCCTCGCCACGACGTTCCTCGAAGTCATCTGGGTCTTCAAGGCGTTTCCGCAGATCTTCGCCATCAACCAGGGCGGCCCGAACCGGCTCACCGAGACGCTGCCGATCTACGCCTTCACCGAGGGCGTCGGCAACCTCCACTTCGGGATGGGCGCCGCGATCTCGCTGCTGACCATCGCCGTACTGCTGGTCGTGACCGCCTACTACCTGCGCCTGACGCTCAGGCAAGAGGAGGACGCGCTGTGAGGCGCTCGCTCGCCGGCCGGATCTGGCCCAACGCGACGGCGGTGGTCCTCGCGCTCGGCTTCGTCTTCCCCGTGTACTGGATGTTCAGCACGGCCTTCAAGCCGACCCAGGACATCATCAGCAAGGACCCCGTGTGGTTCCCGCTCCACGGCACCGTCGAGCACTTCGCGACCGCGGTGAACGCCCCGAACTTCTGGCGGCTGGCCGGAAATTCCGTCATCGTGACCGTGCTCGCCGTCGGGCTCTCGCTGCTGATCGCGCTCTGCGGCGCGTTCGCCATCGCACGGATGCGCTTCAAGGGCCGCAAGGGAATCCTGCTGACCTTCATGGTCGCCCAGATGGCACCCTGGGAGGTCATGGTGATCTCGATCTACCTGATCGTCCGGGACGCTGACCTGCTCAACAGCCTGCTGCCGCTCACCTTCTTCTACATGCTGATGGTGCTGCCCTTCACCCTCCTCACACTGCGCGGCTATGTCGCCGCGGTCCCCAAGGAGCTGGAGGAGTCCGCGATGGTCGACGGCTGCTCGCGCCGGCAGGCGTTCGTCAGGGTCGTCCTCCCGCTGCTGGCGCCCGGCCTGATGGCCACCTCCCTCTTCGGCTTCATCACCGCCTGGAACGAGTTCCCGCTCGTGCTCGTACTCAACAAGGAGCCCGGCGCCGGCACCCTGCCGCTGTGGCTCTCCCAGTTCCAGACCCAGTTCGGCAACGACTGGGGCGCCACCATGGCCGCCGCCACGCTCTTCGCCATCCCGATCCTGATCCTCTTCCTGATCCTGCAACGCAAGGCGGTCGGCGGTCTCACCTCCGGCGCAGTGAAGGGATAACCATGGCCACCGTCATCCGTTCCGCCGACACCCTCACCCGGGACGCCCTCGCCGTGCTCCAGCCCGGCTTCACCGGCACCACCGCCCCCGACTGGCTGCTGCGCCGCCTCGACGAGGGCCTGGTGTCCGTCGGCCTCTTCGGACGCAATGTGCACAGCCCCGAGCAACTCGCCGCCCTCACCGGCCAGTTGCGGGGCATCCGCGAGGACCTGCTGGTCGCCGTCGACGAGGAGGGCGGCGACGTCACCCGCCTCGAAGTGCGCGGCGGCTCCTCCTTCCCCGGCAACCTCGCGCTCGGCGCCGTCGACGACACCGCGCTGACCCGCGACGTCGCCCGCGAACTCGGCCGCCGGCTGGCCGACTGCGGCATCAACCTCAACTGGGCCCCCTCCGCCGACGTCAACTCCAACCCCGCCAACCCCGTCATCGGCGTCCGCTCCTTCGGCGCCGACCCGCTGCGCGTCGCCCGGCACACCGCCGCCTACGTCGAGGGCCTGCAGTCCGCCGGCGTCGCCGCCTGCACCAAGCACTTCCCCGGCCACGGCGACACCGCCGTCGACTCGCACCACGACCTGCCGCGCATCACCGCCGACCTGGCCACCCTTCAGGAGCGCGAACTGGTGCCGTTCCGCGCCGCGATCGCCGCCGGCACCCGGGCCGTGATGAGCGCGCACATCCTGCTGCCCGCCCTGGACGCCGAGCACCCGGCCACGCTCAGCCCGGCCGCCCTGCACGGCCTGCTGCGCGCCCCCGCCACCGACGGCGGCCTCGGCTTCGACGGCCTGATCGTCACCGACGGCATGGAGATGCGCGCCATCTCCGCCATCTACGGCATCGAACGCGGCAGCGTCCTGGCCGTCGCGGCCGGCGCCGACGCGATCTGCGTGGGCGGCGGACTGGCCGACGAGGACACCGTGCTGCGGCTGCGCGACGCCCTCGTACGGGCGGTGCGCGACGGCGAACTGCCGGAGGAGCGGCTCGCCGACGCCGCGGCACGGGTGCGCGCCCTGGCGCGCTGGACCCGGAGTGCGGGCGCGGGGGAGGGTGCCGCGCCCGCACCCGGCATCGGCCTCACCGCGGCCCGCCGTGCCTTGCGCCTGACATCCGTCACCCCCTTTGAACCCCTGACCGCCCCGGCCTATGTCGCGGCGTTCACCCCCCTCGCCAACATCGCGGTCGGTGACGACACCCCCTGGGGCGTCGCCGCCGAACTGTCCCGGCTCCTCCCCGGCACCCGGACCGCCACCTACACCGCGCACGACGCCGCCCGGACCGGCCCCGCCGACCTCGTCGAGGCCCTGCTCACCGACGCCGCCGGCCGCCCCGTCGTGGCCGTGGTCCGCGACGTCCACCGCCACCCCTGGATGGCCGACGCCCTGCACACCCTGCTGACCGCCCGCCCCCGCACCGCGGTCATCGAGATGGGCGTCCCCCAGTCCCCGCCTCGGGGCACCCCCCACATCGCCACATACGGCGCCGCCCGGGTCTGCGGCCAGGCAGCGGCCGAGGCCCTGACGTCCGCGAGCCCGCACCCGACGGCGCGGGGCTGAGACGGGCGCCCGACCGCGCCCCGCCCAACCCGACCGGTGATCCGGCCAAGAGGCCGACGCGCCGGCCGACGCATCGGGAGGCGTGGCCGGTGTGATCGGTGAGCGGGCGGGCCGGACGCGGTCGGCCGCCCCCGCCGCGTCCGGCCCGGGACCGCTACGGCATCGCCGGCCATGACCTCCGGCGCACCCCCGCCAGGACCCCGTCCTTCCGTCCCCCAGCCGGTACAGCGGCTTTCCGCCCCGGCCGGTACGGTCGCCCTACAGCCTTACAGGCCCTGCCACTTCGGCTTGGCCGCGTACGTCGCGCGGAAGTACTCGCCGAGCTTCAGCTTGGACGCCGCCGCCTCGTCGACGACCACCGTCGCATGCCGGTGGAGCTGGAGCGCCGAGGCGGGGACCAATGCGGCCACCGGGCCCTCGACGCACTGGGCGATGGCGTCCGCCTTGCCCTCGCCCGTGGCGAGCAGCACCAGATGGCGGGCCTCCAGGATGGTGCCGATGCCCTGGGTGATGACGTGGTGCGGCACCTCGTCGAGGCTGTCGAAGAAGCGGGCGTTGTCTTCCCGGGTCTGCTGGGTCAGGGTCTTGATGCGGGTACGCGAAGCGAGCGACGAACACGGCTCGTTGAAGCCGATGTGCCCGTCGGTGCCGATGCCGAGCAGCTGGAGGTCCACGCCGCCGGCCTCGCTCAGGGCCCTGTCGTACGCGTCGCACGCGCCCTGGACGTCCTCGGCCGTGCCGTCGGGGCCCATGAACGCGGTCCCGTCGAGCCCGAGCGGCTCCACCACCTCGCGCAGCACCACCGAACGGTACGACTCCGGATGCCCGGCCGGCAGGCCCACATACTCGTCGAGCTGGCAGATCCGCGTCCGCGAGGCGTCCACCTCGCCGGCTCGGACCTTCGCGGCCAGCGCCTCGTAGATGGGCAACGGGGTCGAGCCGGTGGCCACGCCGAGCAGTGCGTCGGGCTTGCGGCGCATCAGGGTGGCGATGGCCTCCGCGATGAGCTCGCCGCCTGCCGCGGCGTTCGGCACGATGACAACTTCCACGCTTGGCCTGCCGTTCTGAAGAGTGGTCTCATGTGGTATAGACCAATCTAGCAGAGGCGGGCACGCCTGACCCGTCGGCGCGGCTGAACGCATCGGCACGAATGGCTGTCGCCTTCCCGTCGTCCCGGTGGCCTCTCCACTGCCCCGCGGCCGCCCGGGCGTCGGCCCGTCAGCCGCTCGGCGTCAGCCCCTCCTTTCCCCGGGTGTCACCCCTTACAGCAGCGCGCCGCCCGTGGCGTCGATCCACTGGCCCGTCACCCACCGGCTGTCGTTCGAGGCCAGGAAGGCCACGATGTCGCCGATGTCGGTGGCGTCCGCGACCCGGCCCAGCGGGGATATCGCCCCGGTCGCCGCGCGCGCCGCCTCGCTCCCCTCGCCGCGCAGCCAGGCGGCGTTCATATCCGTGTCGGTCGCCCCGGGGGCCACGGCGTTGACCGTGATCCCGCGCGGGCCGAGGTCCTTGGCCAGGGTCCGGGTGAAGACATCGAGCGCCCCCTTGGTCATCGCGTAGGCGATCAGCTCCGGCTTGGCCGCGCCGTGCGTCAGCCCCGTCGAGGTGTTGATGATCCGTCCGCCGTCCCGCAGCCTGCTCAGCCCCGACTGCGTGACGAAGAACGGCGCCTTGGTGTTGACGGCGAAGAGTCGGTCGTAGTCCTCCTCCGTCACCGTGGCGATCTTCTTGAGCGTCCCGTCCACCGCCTTGTTGATCCCGGCATTGTTGACCAGGATGTCCAGTCCGTCGGCCTGTGCGTCGAACGCGGCCCACAGTGCCTCGGCATCGCCGGGCACCCCCAACTCGGCGCGGACCGTGAACGCCTGGCCGCCCGCCGCCTCGATCGCCGCGACCGCCTCCTTGGCCGCCGCCTCGTCGCGGCCGTAATGCACGCCGACCCGTGCGCCGTCCTTCCCCAGCCGCTCCGAGATCGCCCGGCCGATCCCCCTGCCGCCGCCCGTCACCAGTGCCGTCTTGCCGTCGAGCGCGCCCATGGCGGTGTCCCTCCCCTTCGTTCGCGCGTCCGCGGGCTGATCCCCGTGTACGCCGGATCGCGTCGTGAACGCTTTCTGTAGCGCTCGCTATAGAAAAACCGTAGCACCATTTCCGTACCGCCCGCTATAAAATTCACTCCATGGTGGCCAAGGAGACGAAGCAGCGCGGCCGGCCCCGGGCCTTCGACCGGGAGACGGCGCTGGAGCAGGCGATGCGGTCCTTCTGGGAGTGCGGCTACGAGGCCACCTCGATCTCCGACCTCACCCGCGTGATGGGCATCAGCGCCCCCAGCCTCTACGCCGCCTTCGGCGACAAGCGGGCGCTGTTCGACGAGGCGGTGGCCGAGTACGGGCGGCTGTACGGCGGCTTCATCTCCCGCGCGATCGCCGAGGAGCCGACCGCCCGCCGCGGTATCGAGCGGGCGCTGCGCGAGGCAGCGGTCGAGTACACCGTGCCGGGCCGCCCCCGGGGCTGCCTGGTGATCAGCGCCGCGCTGAACACCACCCCCGCCTCCGCCGAAGTCGCCGCGTCCCTGCGGGAGATGCGGCAGAGCAATGTCCGGGAGATGGAGCGCGTGATCCGGGCGGACATCGCGGCCGGCGAGCTTCCGGCCGGTACGGACGCACGCGGCCTGGCGGAGTATGTGGGCGTCGTCGTCGCCGGTATGTCGCAGTCCGCCCGCGACGGTTCCGACCGTACGACCCTGGAGGCGGTCGCCGAGCTGGCGATGCGCGCCCTGCCGCGGCGGCCTTCACAGGGGGCATCCGGTGGGGGAGGGCGGAGGAGAGCGGCGGGCGGCAGAGGGCAAGGCCCCGGGCAGGGACCGAGAGAGTGACCGACTGCCGGACCCCGTCCGATCGGCCCCGAAAACACCCGCGGGCCGCGGCGCCGGGACAGGACCCTCAACCTGTCCGGCACCGCAGCCCGGAGCTGACATCGGCCGGCCCCGTACTAGCGGGCGGGTGGTGCCCCGTGTGCGGTAGGGGCACGGTCCCGTCCCGGGACCGGTCGATCAGAGGCCGTGGCGCAGTCAGGGCAGAGAGCGCTGCGGGCCTCGATCCGCTCTCCTGTGCGGGGAGAACGGAAGTTCATGGGCCTGGGGTTTCCCCCAGGCGTGTTGCGCCTCACATTGTGGACTAGACCATTCTTCCCTGTCCACGGTCGTGCACGCACTACAGATACACCGTACGCCGGTAGGCTCCAAGACGTGCCCTCCATGAACGATCTCGTACGCCAGCACACCGCTCTGAGCGACTCCGACCTTGAGTGGCTGCATCTGCTGGTCTCGGAGTGGCAGCTGCTCTCCGACCTGTCCTTCGCCGACCTCGTCCTGTGGGTCCCCACCCTCGACGGTACCCGTTACGTCTCCGTCGCCCAGATGCGGCCGAACACCGGCCCCACCTCCTATCAGGACGACATGGTCGGCCACCTGGTCCCCCGGGGCCGCCGCCCGATGCTGGACTCCGCCCTGGACGAGGGCCGCATCGTGCGTGAGGGCGACCCGGAGTGGCGCGAGGAGGTGCCGGTCCGCGTCGAGTCCATCCCGGTCCGCCGCGAGGGCCGGGTGCTCGGGGTGATCGCCCGGAACACCAACCTGCTGACCGTACGGACCCCCAGCCGGCTGGAGCTCACCTACCTCCAGAGCGCGTCCGACCTCGCCCAGATGATCGCCGCCGGAACGTTTCCCTTCCCCGGCCAGCAGGTCGACATGGACGCCTCGCCGCGCGCCGGCGACGGGCTGATCCGGCTCGACGCCGACGGTGTGGTCCAGTACGCCAGCCCCAACGCGCTCTCCGCCTACCACCGGCTCGGCCTCGCCGCCGACCTGGTGGGCCACCATCTCGGCCAGGCCACCGCCGAACTGGCGCCGGCCCGCGGCCCGGTGGACGAGGCCCTGGTCAAGCTGGCCAGCGGCTGGGCCCCGCGGGAATTCGAGGTCGAGGGCAACGACGGCGTGATCCAGTTGCGTGCCATTCCCCTCAAGCCCAAGGGCACCCATATCGGGTCGCTGGTGCTGCTGCGCGATGTGACCGAACTGAGACGCCGTGAGCGGGAACTGATCACCAAGGACGCCACCATCCGGGAAATCCACCACCGGGTGAAGAACAATCTCCAGACCGTTGCCGCACTGCTGCGGCTGCAGTCCCGCCGGATGGATTCCGAACAGGGCCGGGAGGCTCTCAACGAGGCGGTGCGCAGGGTCGGTTCGATCGCGATCGTGCACGAGACGCTGTCCCAGAACCTCGATGAGCGGGTCGAATTCGACGAGATCGCCGACCGGGTGCTGGCCATGGTCGCGGAGATCGCGCCGGGCAAGGTGACCACCCGCCGCACCGGGCGCTTCGGCATCCTGGACGCCGAGGTGGCCACGCCGCTGTCGATGGTGCTGACGGAGGTGCTGCAGAACGCCCTGGAGCACGCCTTCGACCAGCTGGAACACGGCACCGTCGAGGTCGGTGCGGTCCGCGGCGGCAGCCGCACGGAGCCCCGGCTGCTGGTCACCGTCCAGGACAACGGCCGCGGTCTGCCGGAGGGTTTCGATCCGCATCGCGCCGGAAACCTGGGGCTGCAGATCGTACGGACCCTGGTGGAGGGCGAGTTGGGCGGCACGTTCGACATGGTGCGCGGGCCCGAGGGGGGCACCCAGGTCATTCTCGACGTCCCGGTGCGGCCCGAGAAGCAGCACTGAGCAGCGGCGCAGGGGAGTACGGAGGAGCGCGGAGCCCCAAAACAGCGGCAAGCCCCGGACCGATCGGTCCGGGGCTCAAAGCTGTTGCGATGCGATAACGACCGGGTTTCAGCTCCGGGCAGGCATCGAAGGTACTGCGCGCTGCGGCTCGGGGGCCACGGGGCGGCTGGCTCAGGCGCTGGCGTTGCGCGCCCGGTTGCGAGCTGCACGGCGCTTCATCGCGCGGCGCTCGTCCTCGCTCAGACCACCCCAGACGCCGGAGTCCTGGCCGGACTCAAGCGCCCACTGCAGGCACTGCTCCATGACGGGGCAGCGGCGGCAGACGGCCTTGGCTTCCTCGATCTGCAGCAGCGCAGGACCGGTGTTGCCGATGGGGAAGAAGAGCTCGGGGTCTTCTTCGCGGCAAACGGCGCGGTGACGCCAGTCCATGGCTGCTCCATCTCCTCGTGTGACGGGATCGTTGCTTGTGAATGTGAACGCTTTCACGAATCCCTCCACAAGGGAAGGGCCGAAAGCCAGTCAAGAACTGGTGCGGTCCTGTGGAATGAGGAGGAGGATTCGGGCTCTCAAGGGGGCCGGTAAAGCGGCCGTCCCGATCGCCATGAAGAGACTCGCAAACCTCGGCGACGGATACAACCCCTTCCGGAAACTTTTTTTTGATTCCTTGGTGTCGCCTAGCTCACAGCCGTCATTCCAGGGGGTGGAAGCCAGCCTAAACGTTCGAGTGAAAGGACTTTAGGCCCTACTGCTCACACAATCACACGCAGTGCACGGCGAACGCCTGTGAACGTCACACTCGTACGCAGTCCGAGGTGGTCACCATCCATCTGGAACGGCAGCGGAACCTGCGAATGCAAGGTGAAGTCCGTGAGGTCGTGGAGTGAGAGGACGTGCTTGCCCTGGGGGCCGCGATCCGGTGTGGAGGTGAGGAGTTGGGAACCGTAGCGGGTCACCGCGGGCACCGAGAACTTGTCCAGCGCGAAGAGGTCCAGGGCGGTGTCGAAGGACGCGTCGGGGGACGGGTAGATGGGGCGGTTGCCCAGATATGACCAGGGAGCGGTGTTGCAGATTATGGACATCGCGAGGTTCTCGACGATCTCCGTGCTGCCCGGCTCCTCGCCCGGTCGTTCGAGCGTGATGGTGCCCCGGCGGCGGTTGGCCTCGCCGAGGAACTGCCGTACGACCTGTCGCACGTAGAGGGAGTGGGTCGACCGCTTGCCGCGCTCTCGCTGCTGTTCGACCCGGCCGACGACGCCGGCGTCGAAGCCGAAGCCCGCGCAGAAGGTGAACCAGCGGGCCGGCACTCCCTCGTCCACGCTGCCCGGAGTGCCCTCGGCCAGTCCCAGGCCCACCGTGCGCTCGCTGCGGTCGCGCAGCGCGTCCAGCAGGGCGCCGGTCGCCTCCACGACGTCGTTGGGCAGCCCGAGGGCGCGCGCGAAGACGTTGGTGGAGCCGCCGGGGACCACGGCCAGCCGCGGGTGCGAGTCCGGGTCGGGGCCGGTCGTGAGCAGGCCGTTGACGACTTCGTTGACCGTGCCGTCGCCGCCGAGCGCCACCACCAGCTCGGTCTCCCCGCCCTCGGCGGCCTCCCGGGCCAGGTCGCGGGCGTGGCCGCGGTACCGCGTCTCGGCGACCTCCAGCTTGAGGTCACTGGCCAGTGCGTGGGTGAGTACCTCACGGGTACGGGCGCTCGTGGTGGTTGCTGCGGGATTGACCACGAGAAGTGCGCGCATATGGAGCAGCGTACCTACCTGCCGGTACCGGTCTCACGCCTGTCCGGGGTACGGGCGGGCCGGGCCGCACGCCGGGCCGGCGCTACCCTGCTGGGGTGACCAGTCAGCAGAAACAGTCCGCGAAGCGCGCCGCCGGAGCCCCCGCCGTACCGGAGCCTGCCGGTCCGCGGCCTGCCCGGCTCGGGGCCGCCGCGGCGCTCACCGCCGTCGAGGGGCTGGCCTTGGCCGTCCTCGGCGCGTACATGCTGATCAACGGGCTGGTCGGGGCGCCGGACAGCCCGCAGCAGGCGGAGATGGGCGGGCTGACCATCCTGGCGCTGGCGGTGCTGCCGCTGGTCGCCGCGCGGGGGCTGTGGCTGCGCCGCCGCTGGAGCCGGGGGCCCTCGCTGATCACCCAGATCGTGGCGCTGCCGGTGGCCTGGACGCTGGTCAAGGGCGGTGGCGCACTGATCGCCGCCGGGGCCGGGCTGGCCGTGGCGGCGCTGGTCGTGCTCGTCCTGCTGGTCAACCCGACCGCGACCGAGGCGCTGGGCATCGGCCCGCGGGAGTAGCGGGACCAGGGTCTGTCGCTGGGCCAGGGTCGGACAGGCCCTGGGTGCGAGACGCGGAGCACGGCGCGGCGGCGGGGCCTTAAGGGGCTCCGCCGCCGCGCCGTTCGGTGCCGGCTGCTCCTCGGCTACTCCTCGACCAGGAGCTTGTCGCGCAGCTGGGCCAGGGTGCGGGCCAGGAGGCGCGAGACGTGCATCTGGGAGATGCCGACCTCCTGGGCGATCTGCGACTGGGTCATGTTGCCGAAGAACCGCAGCAGCAGGATCTTCTTCTCGCGCGGCGGGAGATCCTCCAGCAGCGGCTTGAGGGACTCGCGGTACTCCACGCCCTCCAGCGCCTCGTCCTCCGCGCCGAGGGTGTCCGCGACGGCGGGGGACTCGTCGTCCGTGTCCGGGACGTCCAGCGACAGCGTGCTGTACGCGTTGGCCGACTCCAGCCCCTCCAGGACCTCCTCCTCGGAGATCCCCAGGTGCTCGGCCAGCTCATGGACCGTGGGCGCCCGGCCGTGCCGCTGGGAGAGCTCCGCGGTGGCGGTGGTCAGCGACAGCCGCAGCTCCTGGAGGCGACGCGGGACGCGGACCGCCCAGCCCTTGTCACGGAAGTGCCGCTTGATCTCCCCGACGACCGTGGGCGTGGCATACGTGGAGAACTCCACGCCGCGCTCCGGGTCGAAGCGGTCCACCGACTTGATCAGGCCGATGGTGGCGACCTGGGTCAGATCGTCGAGCGGCTCGCCGCGGTTGCGGAACCGCCGGGCCAGGTGCTCGACGAGCGGCAGATGCATCCGTACGAGGGTGTTGCGCAGCTCGGCGCGCTCCGGGGAGCCCTCGGGGAGCTTGCGCAGCTCGTAGAACATCGCCCTGGCGCCGCTGCGCTCGTGACCGTCCTGCGGCTCCGGGGAATGCTGATCCTGGGGCTTGTCGTCGGGGCCCGGCGGCCCGTGCCGATCCGCCTGCCGACCCTGCTGCTCGCTCTGGTCCATGTGGTCCGCCCGCTCTGCCTGCTCCGCCGCGTCCAACCGGCCGCCGTGGTCGTCCGCTCCCACCGGGTGCGGCCGGGCATGCTGCCCGGGGATGGTCGCGCCCGCCGCCATCCTCGCGCCGCGTTCGAGATCTTTCACGGGGCCCCCTGTTCGGTCATGACGGTCCGGGACCGGCGCCGCGCTCCTTGTACAGACTGATGGTGACCGTTCGGTCCTCGGCGACGGTGGAGTCGACCTTGCCGGCCAGCGCGGAGAGCACCGTCCAGGCGAAGGTGTCGCGCTCGGGAGCGCGGCCGTCCGTCGTCGGGGCCGACACCGTCACCTGGAGTGCGTCGTCGATGAGACGGAAGACGCAGCTCAGCACACTGCCGGGGACGGCCTGTTGCAGCAGGATCGCGCAGGCTTCGTCGACCGCGATGCGCAGATCCTCGATCTCGTCGAGGGTGAAGTCCAAGCGGGCTGCGAGTCCGGCCGTGGCCGTACGCAGCACTGACAGGTAGGCACCCGCAGCGGGCAGACGGACTTCCACGAAGTCCACAGTCCCGGGCTCGCCTGCGATCTGGGACACCCTCACCTCCAAGGTGGCACAAGCTGGTTGAGCTGGAATGCGTGATGAATGCTCTTGGTGTTCGCGTTCTTCGGGGGTGTCCGTGCCGGGCAGCCCTCCCGTCGGGTGAAAGGAGAACGATCCGGCGCGGCACATGGTTCGGCTGTGACGCTATCGCGATCCGCGGGCCGGTGTCGCCCGGAAGGAGCAGGGCAGCCATCCGGACGGAGACGGCCCGGGCTCGCCCGGCGTCGCGTCTGTCACTGAGTGTAAAACCTCGGGCACGGACAGTGGTAGGGGTCGAAGCTGTCAAATCGCAGCCGATTACGCTCCGTTGACCTCTGCCGTGCCGGCCAGGTCGTGCAGCTCCTCTCCAGTGAGCCGGAAGACGGTCCATTCGTCCATGGGTCGGGCGCCGATGGATCGGTAAAAACCGATGGACGGTTCGTTCCAATCGAGGACTGACCACTCGAAACGCTCGTATCCGCGGTCCGTGCAGATCTTCGCGAGGGCCGCCAGCAGGGCCTTGCCGTGACCGCCGCCGCGCGCCCCGGGGCGCACGTACAGGTCCTCCAGATAGATACCGTGCGTGCCCGTCCACGTCGAGAAGTTCCGGAACCACAGAGCGAAGCCCACGGGGACGCCGTCGGCCTCGGCCAGCAGCGCGAAGACGGCCGGCTGGGGGCCGAACAGGGCATCCCCGAGCTGCGTTTCGGTGGCCCGGGCGGCCTCCGGGACGCGTTCGTAGGCGGCCAGTTCGCCGATCATGGCCAGGATGACCGGTATGTCCTCGGGGGTCGCTTCGCGGATCATGCGGCAAGGCTAGGGCCTGTCCGGTGGGTCGGCGTCGGACAGAACCTGACGGGCGCCGGGCAGCGGTGTGCGGCTCACGGGGGTGCCGGCAGGCCGGGGCCTCACACCAGGGTCTGGTCCGCGAAGCACCAGCGCCACGAGTCGCCCGGCTCGAACGACCGCATCACCGGGTGGCCGGTCTCCTCGTAGTGCGCGGTCGCGTGCCGGTACGGCGAGGAGTCGCAGCAGCCGACGTGGCCGCAGACCAGGCAGAGCCGCAGCTGGACGGGATGGCTCCCGGCGGCCAGGCACTCCAGGCAGGTGTCGCTCAGCGGTGCCGGTTCGGCGCGCGGGAGGTCGGGAACATGCGTGCACTCGCTCATGATGGCCAGGTTAGATCGCCGGGAGGACCGACGGAGGATACCGGGACGGGACGGGACGGGCCGATGGACGTGATGCCGCTGCTGTTGCTGGTCGCGGGGAGCGCGGGGGTCGCCGGGCTGGCGCGGCGCACGCCGGTGCCGGCGCCGCTGCTGCTGGTGGCCGCGGGGCTCGGCGCCGCGTACATCCCGGGGATCCCGGACTACACCCTCGACCCGCACGTCGTGCTGCCGCTGCTGCTGCCCCCGCTGCTGCACACCGCCGCGCTCGACAGCTCCTATCTGGACCTGCGGGCCAACCTGCGGCCGGTGGCGCTGCTGTCGTTCGGCTATGTGCTGTTCGCGACGCTGGCCGTCGGCTACGTGGCCTACCTGGTCATCCCGGATCTTCCGCTGACCGCCGCGCTCGTCCTGGGCGCCGTCGTCGCGCCGCCGGACGCCGTCGCGGCCACCGCGATCGCCCGCAGACTGCGGCTGCCGCACCGGATCACGACGATCCTCCAGGGCGAATCGCTGGTCAACGACGCTACCGCGATCACCGCGTACAAGGTGGCGCTGGCCGCCGCGCTGGGGGCCGGCGCCACCTGGGGCGACGGCATCAGGCAGTTCGCGGTCGCCTCCCTGGGCGGCATCGGCATCGGTGTCGTCCTGATGGTGCCGCTGCACTGGCTGCGCTGCCGGCTGCGGGAGTCGGCCCTCCTGGAGAACACCCTCTCGCTGCTCATCCCGTTCACCGCCTACGCGGCCGCCGAGCAGGTCGGGGCCTCCGGGGTGCTCGCCGTCGTCGTGGTCGGCCTCTACCTGGGGCACCGCTCCTGGCAGGTCGACTTCGAGACCCGGCTCCAGGAGGGCGCCGTCTGGAAGATGGTCTCCTTCGTGCTGGAGTCCGCGGTCTTCGCGCTGATCGGGCTCCAGCTGCCGGTCGTGCTGCGCGGGCTGGGAGAGTTCAGTACGGCACAGGCCCTCGGGTACGCGGCCGTACTCTTCGCCGTGGTGGTGCTGGCGCGCTTCGTGTGGGTGTTCCCCGCGACGTATCTGCCGCGCCTCCTGTCGGCCCGGATCCGCGCCCGGGAGCCGGACACGACCTGGACCGCGCCGGTCATCGTGGGCTGGGCCGGGATGCGCGGGGTGGTCTCGCTGGCCATCGCCTTCTCCATCCCGGTGGTGCACGGGGGCGGTCCCTTCCCCTCCCGCAACCTCGTCCTCTTCCTGACCTTCACCACGGTCATCGGCACCCTGGTCATCCAGGGGCTGACGCTGCCCCCGCTGATCCGCGCCCTGAAGCTGCCCGGCCGGGACGCGCAGGCCGAGACGCTCGCCGAGGCGCAGGCGCAGAGCGAGGCGTCGCGGGCCGCCGAGGCCCGGCTGGACGAACTCCTCCAGGACGAGCGCAACGCGCTTCCCGGGCCCCTCTCCGACCGGCTGCGCACGGTCATGGAGCGCCGCCGCGACTCCGTGTGGGAGCGGCTGGGCACGGTGAACGCGGTGACCGGTGAGTCGGCCGACGAGACCTACCGGCGGCTGGCGCGGGAGATGATCGACGTCGAGCGGCGGGTGTTCGTCGAACTGCGCGACGCCCGGCGGATCGACGACGAGATGATGCGGACGCTGCTGCGGCGGCTGGACCTGGAAGAGGCGGCGGCCTACCGGGAGTCGGCGACCTGACGGGCGGGCGGGTGCGGGCCGGCCGTTACGGCGTGCCCGTGACGACCGCGGCGACCGCGGTGCCGGGGGCGAAGGCGCCCTCCCCGGCCATCGCCGTCAGCGCGAACAGCAGCTTGGCGACGTAGACCCGCTCCACGGGCAGGTCGTGGCGCTCCTCGAAGGCGTCGGCGAAGGCGTCCAGCTCGGGGGTGCGGCGGGCGTAGCCGCCGAAGTGGAAGTCCTCCGCCAGCCGCCAGTCGCCGCGCGGGCCGCCGAAGGCCGCGCGCTGGAGCCCGGCGACCGTCTCATGGAGGAAGTGCGGCCGGCCGCCCTTGAGGACCGGGACGCCGAGGGCGCGCTGGCCGGGGGCGAGGCCGGCGGCGAGTCCGGCGAGGGTGCCGCCCGTGCCGCAGGCCACCGCGACCGTGTCCGCCGCACCGCGCAGCTCCCGGCCCAGTTCCGTACAGCCCTGTGCGGCAAGGGAGTTGCTGCCGCCCTCCGGTATGACGCGGAACGCGCCGAAGCGGTCGTGCAGCGCGGCGAGGAACTCCGGGTCGGTCTTGCGGCGGTAGCCGGTGCGGTCGACGAAGTGCAGCCGCATGCCGTCGGCGGCGCAGCGCGCCAGCGAGGGGTTGAGCGGGGCGCCGGCCAGCTCGTCGCCGCGGACCACGCCGATGGTGGCGAAGCCGAGGAGCCGGCCCGCGGCGGCGGTGGCCCACAGATGGTTGGAGTACGCGCCGCCGAAGGTGAGCAGCGCGCGGTCGCCCGCCTCGGCCGCGGCCCGCAGGTTGGGCGCGAGCTTGCGCCACTTGTTGCCCGGGAGCGCGGGATGGATGAGGTCGTCCCGCTTGAGGAGCAGGCGTATGCCCCGGCGGGAGAACGGCTCGTCGTCGATCTCCTGGAGGGGGGAGGGGAGGCGGGGGCGCAGGGCCTGGGGATCGGGGCTGGTCACAGGGTGGGAGGGCCGGGGAGGGTGGGGACGGGGGTGCGGTGGCGGTGCGGCGGGTGGTCAGCTGCCGTGGAGGAAGCCGTCGCCGTGGGCGCTGATGTGGGCTTCGAGGGCGGTCAGGGCGCTCTGGGTGGCGTCCGGGGTGCCGCTGCCGCGGCGCTCGGCGTAGTAGGCGGCGCCCAGCTTCCTCAGCAGGTCGTTGCCGGCCCGCTGCTGCTGCAGCTCGTCGACCTTCTGCTTGCCCTGCGCCAGTCCCTGCTTGGCCTGCTCCTTGGCGCGGTCGAGGAACCCGGTCATTGCTGCCTCCAAGAACGTGGGTGAGATGGACATCGGTGAAACCGGTGCGGTCGGCCGGGGCCGCCCGTCATCTGTCGGGCCGGACCCACCGGTTGGCCCGGTCGGTCTCGTACGGACCAACGGCGCGGGCCGCCGTACGGTTCCCGTGCCAGGGTCGGGGATGCCGGCGCGGGGCGCGACACGGGTGAGCCGGTTGGCGCAGGCCGCGGCGCGGGCCGCCGTGCGGCCGGGGGCTCCGATGGGGGCGCCCGGTGCGGGGGGTTAGCGTGTCCCCCATGGACTACCAGGCCGTACTTGAGGAGGTAGCGGCCTTTGCGAGGCCGTTCGTGGGGCGCGGGCACGTCGCCGACTACATTCCGGCGCTGGAGCGGGTGTCCGCGGACCGTTTCGGCATCGCGGTGGCGGACATCAACGGCGACGTGTACGGGACCGGTGACTGGGAGGTCCCGTTCTCCGTGCAGTCGATTTCCAAGGCGTTCTCGCTGGCGCTGGTGATGGCCCAGTCCCACGGTGACGACGACATCTGGAAGCGGGTGGGGCGGGAGCCTTCCGGGACGCCGTTCAACTCGCTGGTGCAGCTGGAATGGGAGAACGGGATCCCGCGCAATCCGTTCATCAACGCGGGGGCGCTGGTGGTGACGGACCGGTTGCAGACGCTGACCGGTGACGCGAGTACGTCGATGCTGGAGTTCCTGCGGGAGGAGAGCGGCAACGCGGAGCTGGCGTTCGACCAGGCCGTGGCCGGTTCCGAGGCGGACCACGGAGACCGGAACGCGGCGCTGGCGCACTTCATGGCGTCGTTCGGGAATCTGGAGAATCCCGTGCCGAGCGTCATCGAGCACTATTTCTGGCAGTGCTCGATCGAGATGAGCTGCCGGGATCTGGCGGTCGCCGGGGGCTTCCTGGCGCGGCACGGGCTGCGGGCCGACGGCAGCCGGCTGCTGGAGGCGCGCGAGGCCAAGCGCATCAACGCGGTGATGCTGACGTGCGGGACGTACGACGCGGCGGGGGAGTTCGCGTACCGCGTGGGGCTGCCGGCGAAGAGCGGTGTGGGCGGCGGAATCGTGGCGGTGGTGCCGGGGCGGTGCACGCTGTGCGTGTGGAGTCCCGCGCTGGACGCGCGCGGGAATTCCGTGGCGGGGATGGCCGCGCTGGACCAGTTCACGACGCTCACCGGGTGGTCGGTGTTCTAGGGCCTGGTTCCGGGGCCTGTCCGACGCGTCACGGCCGGGCCGCGCCGACGGGCCGGGCCGCCGCCACCGCCCGGCCGTACGCCCTGGCGTTGTGGCCTTCCCGGGAGCAGCGCATTGTGGGCGGTAGGAGGTGCACCTGCCATGGAGCACGAGATGCGCGCTGAGTATGCGGAGGGCGTGCTGCCGCACGAGGACACGCCGGTCAAGCAGTGGCACATGGCCCGGCTGGGCGCGACCACGGCGATGTGCGGCCGGGCGCTGGCGCCCGCCGCCGCCACCCAGTCGGTCGAGAGGTGGGGGACGCCCGATGCCCTGCCGTTCTGCCGTACGTGCGGCGTGATGTACATGGAGGAGCACCCGCAGGACATCCCGCTGGACGTCCGCTGAGCGGGCCTACGGGCAGTTGGCCTGCGGGGAGGGGCCCTGCGGGGAGGGGCATTACGGGCAGCTGATGACCTGGCCCGCGTACGAGAGGTTGCCGCCGAAGGCGAAGAGGAGGACGGGGGCGCCGGCGGGGACGTCGCGCCGCTCGACCAGTTTGGCGAGCGCCAGGGGGACCGAGGCGGCGGAGGTGTTGCCGGAGTCGACGACGTCGCGGGCGACCACCGCGTTGACCGCGCCGATGCGTTCGGCGACCGGCTCGATGATCCGGAGGTTCGCCTGGTGGAGGACGACGCCGGCGAGGTCCTCGGGGCGGACGCCGGCGCGGTCGCAGACCTTGCGGGCGATGGCCGGGAGCTGGGTGGTGGCCCAGCGGTAGACGGTCTGGCCCTCCTGGGAGAAGCGGGCCGGGTCGCCCTCGATGCGTACCGCGCCGCCCATCTCGGGCACCGAGCCCCACAGCACCGGGCTGATGTGCGGTTCCGGCGCGGCGGTGACGACGGCCGCGGCGGCGCCGTCGCCCACCAGGACGCAGGTGGAGCGGTCCGTCCAGTCGACCACGTCGGTGAACTTCTCGGCGCCGATGACCAGGGCGTTCTTCGCCGAGCCGGCCTGGATGGCGTGGTCGGCGGTGGCCAGGGCGTGGGTGAAGCCGGAGCAGACGACGTTGATGTCCATCGCGGCGGGGGCGGCCATGCCGAGGCGGGCGGCGACCCGGGCCGCGGTGTTGGGGCTGCGGTCGGTGGCGGTGCAGGTGGCGACCAGGACGAGGTCGATGTCCCGGGCGGCGAGCCCGCCGGCGGCCAGGGCCTTGGCGGCGGCCGCCGCGGCCATCGCGTCCACGGTCTCGTCCGGCGCCGCGATGTGCCGGGTGCGGATGCCGACGCGGCTGCGGATCCAGGCGTCGTCGGTCTCCACCATCGTGGCGAGTTCGTCGTTGGTGAGCACGCGGGAGGGCTGGTAATGGCCGAGGGCCAGGACACGCGACCCGGTCATGAGGTCCCCCTGCTGGGCTTGGGGCGGGCGGTACCCGACCAGTGTCGCCGCTGGGCGGCGGCGGACGGTTGCGTGATCCGCCAATGTTCGGCGGCCAGAACTGGAGAGATCTGACCGCCGTCAGCGTGTATGGGCGGTCCGTGTGCGGGGTCGCGCCGGCGGGCCCCGGCGGCGCGTGCCGGACACGCGCCGCCGGGGCCCTGTGGAGCGGTGCGCGCTCAGGCGAGGGCGCGGAAGCGGCGGAGCCGGAGGCTGTTGCCGACGACGAAGACCGAGGAGAAGGCCATCGCGGCGCCGGCGATCATCGGGTTGAGCAGGCCGGCGGCGGCCAGCGGCAGGGCGGCGACGTTGTAGCCGAAGGCCCAGAAGAGGTTGGTGCGGATGGTGCCGAGGGTGGCGCGGGCGAGGCGGATGGCGTCGGCGGCGGCGCGCAGGTCGCCGCGGACGAGGGTGAGGTCGCCGGCCTCGATGGCGGCGTCGGTGCCGGTGCCCATGGCCAGGCCGAGATCGGCGCGGGCCAGCGCCGCAGCGTCGTTGACGCCGTCGCCGACCATGGCGACCGAGCGGCCCTCGGACTGGAGGCGCGCGATGACCGCGACCTTGTCCTCGGGGAGGACCTCGGCGATCACCTCGTCGATGCCGACCTCCGCGGCGACGGCCTCGGCGACCGCCTTGTTGTCGCCGGTGAGCAGGACCGGCGACAGGCCCAGGGCGCGCAGCCGGCGGACGGCCTCGGCGCTGGTGGGCTTGACCGCGTCGGAGACGATCAGCACGGCGCGGGCGGCGCCGTCCCAGCCGACGGCGACCGCGGTGGCGCCGGCCGCCTCGGCCTCGTTCTTGGCGGCGGCCAGCTCGGGCGGCAGCTGCAGGCTCCGGTCGTTGAGCAGCCGCTCCCGGCCGACCAGCACGGCGTGCCCGTCGACGACGCCCTGGACGCCCAGGCCGGGGACGGCCGCGAAGTCCTCGGGGACCGGCAGGGTGCCGGACGGCTCGGCGGCCTCGGCGGCGCCGGCGATGGCGCGGGCGATGGGGTGCTCGGAGGAGTGCTCCAGCGCGCCGGCCAGCCGCAGGATCTGCTCCCGGGTCTCGCCCTCGGCGAGGTGGACACCGGTCAGGGTCATCACGCCGGTGGTGACGGTGCCGGTCTTGTCCAGGACGATGGTGTCGACGGTGCGGGTGGACTCCAGGACCTCGGGGCCCTTGAGGAGGATGCCGAGCTGGGCGCCGCGGCCGGTGCCGACCATCAGCGCGGTCGGGGTCGCCAGGCCGAGGGCGCACGGGCAGGCGATGATCAGTACGGCGACGGCGGCGGTGAAGGCGGCCACCGCGCCCTGGCCGGTGCCGAGCCAGTAGCCGAGGGTGCCGACGGCGAGCGCGATGACGACGGGGACGAAGACCGCGGAGATCCGGTCGGCGAGCCGCTGGGCGGCGGCCTTGCCGTTCTGGGCGTCCTCGACGAGCCGCGCCATGCGGGCGAGCTGGGTGTCGGCGCCGACCCGGGTGGCCTCGACGACCAGCCGGCCGCCGGCGTTGACGGTGGCGCCGGTGACGGTGTCGCCGGGGGAGACCTCCACGGGGACGGACTCACCGGTGAGCATCGACGCGTCCACGGCGGAGGCGCCGTCGACGACCCTGCCGTCGGTGGCGATCTTCTCCCCGGGGCGTACGACGAAGCGGTCGCCGGCGCGCAACTCGCCGACGGGGACGCGCACTTCCCGGCCGTCGCGGAGCAGCGCGACGTCCTTGGCGCCCAGTTCGAGCAGGGCCCGCAGGGCCGCGCCGGCCTTCCGCTTGGAGCGGGCCTCGAAGTAGCGGCCGGCCAGGATGAAGGTGGTGACGCCGGCCGCGGCCTCCAGGTAGATCGAGCCGCTGCCGTCGGTGCGGGCGATGGTCAGCTCGAAGGGGTGGGTCATGCCGGGCGTGCCGGCGGTGCCGAAGAACAGCGCCCAGAGGGACCAGCCGAAGGCGGCGAGGGTGCCGAGGGAGATCAGGGTGTCCATCGTGGCGGTGCCGTGCCGCAGATTGGTCCAGGCGGCCTTGTGGAACGGCCAGGCCGAGTGCACCACCACCGGGGCGGCCAGGGTCAGCGACAGCCACTGCCAGTTGGTGAACTGGAGCGCCGGGACCATCGCCATCAGGACCACGGGGACGGAGAGCGCGAGGGCGGTGAGCAGGCGCCGGCGGAGCGCGGCGAGGGCGTCCGGGGCGCGGTCGCCGCCGGCCTCCCCGGCGGCCGGCTCCGGGGCCGGCGGTTCGGGGACCGCGGCGGTGTAGCCGGTCTTCTCCACGGTGGCGATCAGGTCCGCGGCCGCCACGCCGCTGTCCGGCGCGAGCGCCACCTGCGCCTTCTCGGTGGCGTAGTTGACGGTGGCGGTCACCCCCTCCATGCGGTTGAGCTTCTTCTCGATGCGGGCCGCGCACGAGGCGCAGGTCATGCCGCCGATCTCCAGCTCGATGTGGTCCGCGACGGCGGTGGTCATGACTGCTCCTCGGGGTGCTGCGAGTGGTCCACGGTACGGGTGTGCTGCGCGGGCGGCAGGTGGGCGGGGGCGTCCCGGCCGTCGGGGGCGAACGCGCGGCCGAGGCCGAATCCGGCGGCGAGGACGGCGAGCAGGATCAGTGCGTAGCCACCGAGCTTGACCGGCGTGGTCAGGGCCGTCATGGCGTCTCCTCATCGCGAGGCCGAGGGGCGCCGACGGCTGCCGGCGTCCCGTTCACTCGGCAGAACCATATACCCCCCTGGGGTATTACGTCATCCCGGCGCGTCCGCGTTTCCGGTCTCCTCCGGCGCCACCGCGCGGTCCACCCGGCCGGCCATCGCCCGCAGGTACCCGACCAGCTCCGGCGGCTCGTGCACCGTGAACTCATGGCCCGCCATGGCCAGCCGCACCGCCAGCCAGGGCAGCGCGTCGGGCGCGCTGCGCCAGCGGCAGGACGCGTCGCCGAGCGGTTCGACGGTGCCCGCCGCCGGCCCGCCGAGCCGGGCGGCCACCTCGTCGGCCGGCCCGTGGACGGTCGCCACCGCCCGGTACCCGTCCGCGGCCGTCAGCCCGCGCATCCGCTCCCGGACGTACGCCCCGGCGTCGGCGGCGGGCAGCTCGCGCGGCGCGGTCCGCACGCCGGTGGCGAACGGCTCGGACAGCCGGTCCATGCGGAAGATCCGCCAGTCGTCGCGGTCGTTGTCGTACGCGACGAGGTACCAGCGCCGGCCCGCGGCGACCAGCCGGTGCGGCTCCACCAGGCGCCTGCTGCGGGTGCCCGCGCCCGCCAGGTAGTGGAAGCGCACCCGCTCGTGGTTGGTGATGGCCGCGGCCAGCACCGTCAGATGCTCCGGGTCGACGGTCGGGCCGTCCCCGGCCGGCATCGGGACGGTGGCCGTGCCCAGCGTGCCCACCCGCCGCCGCAGCCGGGACGGCAGTACCTGCTCCAGTTTGGCCAGCGCCCGTACGGACGCCTCCTCGATGCCCTCGATGGTGTGCCCGGCGGTGGAGCGCAGGCCGACCGCGATGGCCACCGCCTCCTCGTCGTCCAGCAGCAGCGGCGGCATCGCGGTGCCCGCGGCCAGCCGGTAGCCGCCCTCCGCGCCCATCGTGGCGTGCACCGGGTACCCCAGCTCGCGCAGCCGCTCGATGTCGCGGCGGATGGTCCGGGGGGTGACCCGCAGCCGCTCGGCCAGCTCGCTGCCGGGCCATTCGCGGGGGGTCTGGAGCAGGGACAGCAGATTCAGCAGTCGTGCCGATGTCTCACTCATGGACCGATGATGCGGCAGGAAGTAGGACCGGAGCTGTCCTAGACGGCCTCTAGTGTCGAGGACGTCGAGGCGGTGCCGGGAGTGCGGCGCCGCCGGCCCGGCCCCCTCTGTCCCTCTCGGCTCCCTAGGAGACACGCCCATGACCGCGCCCGACCCGATCGCGCCCGACGCGGCCGAGGAGGCCCCCGCGCCCGCCGACCGCAGACGCTGGCTCGCCCTCGCCGTGGTGCTCACCGCCAGCTTCATGGACCTGGTCGACGCGACCATCGTCAACATCGCCATACCGAGCATCCAGAAGGACACCGGCGCGAGCTTCAGCGCCGTCCAGTGGGTCACCGCCGGATACGCCCTCGCCTTCGCCGTCGGCCTGATCACCGGCGGCCGGCTCGGCGACATCCACGGCCGCAAGAAGCTCTTCCTGCTCGGGATGGGGGGCTTCACCGTCGCCTCCGCGCTGTGCGGTCTCGCCGCGGACCCGGGGATGCTGGTCGCCGCGCGGGTGCTCCAGGGCGCGATGGCCTCGCTGATGGTGCCGCAGGTGCTGGCGATCATCCACGTCAGCTTCCCGGCCCGTGAACGGGGCAAGGTCTTCGGCATGTTCGGCGCGGTGATCGGGCTGGGCGCGGTCTGCGGTCCGCTGATCGGCGCGCTGCTCACCCAGGGCGACCTCTTCGGCCTGCAGTGGCGCCCGATCTTCCTGATCAACCTGCCCGTGGGAATCGTGGGTATCGTCCTCGGCCGCCGCTTCATCGGCGAGTCCAGGGCGGCCACCGCGCTCCGCCTCGACCTGGTCGGCACGGCCCTGGCCACCCTCGGCCTGCTGATGGTGCTCTACCCGCTCACCCAGGGCCGCGAGGCCGGCTGGCCGGTGTGGGGCTTCGTCTCCATGGCCGCAGCCCCGCTCGTCTTCGCGGTGTTCGTCCGCTACGAGCGCGCCAAGGCCCGCAGGGACGGATCGCCGCTGGTCGAGCTCTCCCTCTTCCGGATCAGGACGTTCGCGGCCGGCGCCGGCGTGCAGCTCCTCTTCGGCGCGGTCAGCGGCCTCTTCTTCCTCATCTGGACGCTCTCCATGCAACTCGGGCTGGGCTGGGGCCCGTTGCACGCCGGGCTGACCGGCATCCCGTTCTCCCTCGCCTGCTCGGCCGCGGCCGGGATGTCCGTACAGAAGCTGGTGCCCCGCTTCGGCCGCAAGGTGCTCCAGGCCGGCGCGCTGGTCATGCTCTCCGGTGCCCTCCTCTACCTCTGGGAGGCCGGCCACTACGGCACCGCCCTGCAGTCCTGGCAGATGGCCCCCGCGATGCTCCTGATGGGCGCCGGCATGGGCCTGATCGTCGCGCCGATCACCGACGTGGTGCTCTCCGAGGTGCCCACCGAGCACTCCGGCTCGGCCTCCGGCATCTTCAACACCACCGGGCAGGTGGGCAATGCGCTGGGCCTGGCCTTTTCGTCGGTGGCGTTCTTCGGGGTGGTCGGCGACGGCAAGGACGCCGGCGCGGCCTTCATGCCCGCCACCAGCAACGCCCTGTGGTGGATAGCCGGCGGTCTGGTGCTGGTCTTCGGGCTGCTGTTCCTGCTGCCGCGGCGGGCGCGGCAGCACGGCGCGCCCGACGCGGCCGAGGCGGACCCGGCCGCGGAACGGGACGAACGGGTGCTGGTCTCCTGACCGGTTCCGGCCGGGCGGGCGGTGTGCGGGAGCGCACCCCCGGGGGCGTGCAAGGGCAAAGGGAAGGGATGGTTCCGACCATCTTCCGGTGCGGACTGCGCACAATCGGCCCGTCCGCCGTACTCCTCGTGCGCCCCAGGGCGATACTGGCGCGGTGTCGATGATCAGCAACCTCCGCAAAGCCGTCCGGCTGCCGCAGCCGCGCCAGGGAGGGGTCGACCTCAGCCACCCCGCCCGCTCGCCGCTCGGCACCGCCGTGGTGAACTGCGCGGTGTACGTCTCCGGTGTGCGCCAGGACGGCCAGCGGTCGGCCGAGGCGGCGCTCCACCAGGTCCGCGCGTCCGGTGACGGATTCGTCTGGATCGGCCTGCACGAGCCGTCCGAGGTGGAGTTCGCCGGAATCGTCGAGCTGTTCGGGCTGCACCCGCTCGCGGTGGAGGACGCGGTCCACGCCCACCAGCGGCCCAAGCTGGAGGCGTACGACGACTCGCTGTTCACCGTCTTCAAGACCTGCCGCTACGTCGAGCACGACCGGCTCACCGACACCAGCGAGGTCGTGGACACCGGCGAGATCATGGTCTTCACCGGCGCCGACTTCGTGATCACCGTACGGCACGGCGGGCACGGCTCGCTGGGCCCGCTGCGCGAGCAACTGGAGCGCGACCCCGACCAGTTGGCGCTCGGCCCGTCCGCCGTACTGCACGCCGTCGCCGACCACGTGGTGGACGACTACCTGGACGTCGCCGCCGCCGTCCAGGACGACATCGACGACGTCGAGAGCGAGGTCTTCTCCGTACGGGGCGGCGGCGGCGCCGGCCGCATCTACCAGCTCAAGCGCGAACTCCTGGAGCTGAAGCGGGCGGTGACCCCGCTGGACCGCCCCCTCCAGCAACTCGCGAACAAGCCGACGCCGTACATCGACCCCCGGATCACGACCTACTTCCGGGACGTCGCCGACCACCTGGACCGGGTCCGGGAGCAGATCACCGGCTTCGACGAACTGCTCAACTCCATACTGCAGGCGCATCTCGCCGAGGTCGCCAACGCCCAGAACGAGGCGATGCGCCGGATGTCCGCCTGGGCCGCGATCCTGGCCGTCCCCACCATGGTCACCGGCATCTACGGCATGAACTTCGAGCACATGCCGGAGAAGAGCTGGACGTTCGGCTATCCGCTGGTCATGGCGCTGATGCTGGGGATCTGCTGGGTGATGCACCGCGGTTTCAAGCGGAACGGCTGGCTCTAGCCGTCACCGCGGGTCCGTCGTCGCGGGCCCGCGCGCTCACCGTCCGGTCACGTGCCGCGGCCGGGCCGCGCCCAGGCCGACCGCGATCTGCGGGAGCAGCAGCGCCAGCAGGACGGCCAGCGGGACGGTCCAGGTGCCCGAGGCATCGTGCACGGCGCCCAGGACGGCCGGGCCGGTGGCCGCGAGGATGTAGCCGAAGCACTGGGCCATGCTGGAGAGTTGGGCGGTGTGCCGGGCATCGGGGGCGCGCTGCACGATGAACAGCAGCGCGAGGCTGATCGCCGCGCCCTGGCCCAGGCCGAGCAGGGCCATCCACAGGTACGCACCGCCGACCGGCGCCACCAGCATGCCGGCGAAGCCGCCCGCGCAGAGCATCGCGCCGAGGGCCGCCAGCACCCCGGCCGGCAGCCGGCGGCCGACGACGACCGGTGCCAGGAACGACCCCGCGATGCCCAGCAGCGAGGAGAACGACAGCATCCAGCCGGCGTCGCCCGCGCCCATCCCGGCGTCCTTGAGCATCGTCGGCAGCCAGGCGGCGGCCGCGTAGTAGCTCAGCGACTGCAGCCCCATGAAGCCGGTGACCTGCCAGGCCAGCGGGTCGCGCCACAGCCCGCGTACGGGATGGGCGGCCTCCCGGGCCGCGGCGGCCGGCACCCGGGTGCGGCTGCGGAGCTGCGGCAGCCAGACGAGCAGCGCGACGATCGCGAGCGCGCCCCAACAGGCCAGCGTGGCCTGCCAGCTGAGTCCGGCGGCCTGCTGCACGGGCACGGTCACACCGGCCGCGAGCGCGGCACCGCCGAACAGCGACATGGAGTACAGCCCGGTCATCAGGCCGGCCTTCGCCGGGAAGTCCCGCTTGATCAGGCCGGGCAGCAGGACGTTGGCGACGGCGATCCCGGCGCCGATCACGACGGTGCCGGCGAACAGCGCGACGACCGAGTCCAGCAGCCGCAGCCCGGTGCCCAGGCAGATCAGCGCCATGGTGCCGAGCAGCGACCGCTCCATGCCGAAGCGCCGGCCCAGCCGCGGCGCGAGGGGTGCCAGCAGGCCGAAGCAGAGCAGCGGCAGCGCGGTGAGCAGACTGGTGGCGGCGGCCGACATTCCGCTCTCGGCGCGGATGGTGCCGGCCAGCGGGGAGACCGCGACGAGCGCCGGGCGCAGGTTCAGCGCCAGCAGGGTGACGCCGACGCCCAGGTGGAGCGCGCGGCGCCCGGTGGCACCGGCCGGGGCGGGCGTGCCCGGGGGCGCCGCGGCCTGCGCAACGGGCCGCTCCGGCGCCGCCGTTGTGCCTGCCGTTATGCCTCTCGGTCCTTCCGTCATGGGTGGTGGCCTTCCCTCGTCGCGTGGTGACGCGCGCGCGTCGGTGGTGTGCGGTCGGTGCGGTCGGTGCGGTCGGTGTGGTGGGGGCGGTGCGGCGGCGCCCGCCGGCTACGCGGTCTCCGTGGGCGGTTCGCGCAGTGCGTCGGCGGCCTCGGTGAGATGCGCCAGTGCCGCGCGCTCGGCGGCGTCCGGGTCCTGCGCCTCGATGGCGTCGACGATGGCGGTGTGCGCGTCGAGTTGATGGCGTACCGCGTCGGGCAGCAGCGGAGTGGCCACCACCGCCTCCAGCGTGCCGCGCAGCGCGTCGGTCAGGTGCTCGTAGAGCTCGGCCAGCACGCTGTTGTGCGCGGCGGCGGCGACGGCCCGGTGGAACCGCATGTCCGCCTCCACGAACCGGGCCACGTCGCCGGACTCCCAGGCCCGGCCGCGCACCGCCAGCGCCTCGCGCAGCGCGGCCAGGTCCTCGTCGGTACGGCGCCGGGCGGCATGGCGGGCGGCGTCGCGCTCCAGGCAGGCCCGCACCTCGTACGCCTCCAGGTGGGCGGCGCGGCGCAGCCGCCGCTGCACGGCGGCGCCGAAGTCGCTGCGGGCGCGGACGTACGTCCCGTCGCCCTGCCGCGGCTCCAGCATTCCGGTGTGCACCAGCGCGCGGACCGCCTCCCGGACGGTGTTGCGGCCGACGTCCAGCTGCTCGACCAGGACCGGCTCGGCCGGGATCTTGGTGCCCACCGGCCACTCGCCCTCGGTGATCAGCCGCTCCATCTGCTCGATGACCAGGTCGACCAGGCTGGTACGGGCGGTGCTGCGCAGCGGCATCGGGCCGTCCTCTCGTCACGCTGCTCCCTCGCCGGATTCCCCGGCAGAATTCTACCGGTGATGGGAACATCCCATGTTTAGCACTGTCAAATGGCCGGGCTTAACCTGAGGGCGTCGGTGATCTCGGCGGACGCGATGATCCCGGCAGACCCGATCACGTCAGTCACGGAGACACATGGACGAGCGAGCCCGCCGGGCGGCGCCCTGGCGGGGCGAGTGGCCGGTGATCGGCGCGGTGGCCGCGGGCGGTGCCATCGGCGCCGTGGCCCGGTACGGGGCGGCCCTGATCTGGCCCACCGGCACCGGCGCCTTCCCCTGGACGACCCTCGTCGTCAACGTGTCCGGATGTGCGCTGATGGGCGTCCTGATGGTGCTGGTCACCGAGGTGTGGACGGCGCACCGGCTGCTCCGCCCGTTCCTCGGCACCGGCATCCTCGGCGGCTTCACCACCTTCTCGACGTATGTCGTGGACATCGAGCGCCTGGTGGAGGCCCACCGGGTGGCGGCGGCGCCGGCGTATCTCGCGGCCACCGTGTTCGCCGCGCTGGCGGCCGTGACGGCCGCGATGGCCGCGACCCGGGCGCTCTTCGGACTGAGGCGGCGGACGGCATGACCGACGGCACGGCGAACGGAACGGCGAACGGGGTGGCGGGCCGCGGGGTTTCGGCGCTGCGGTTGACGGTGGTCGTCGGCGAGCAGGAGGTGTGGCACCACCGGCCCCTCTACGCGGAGATCGTGCACCGCGCCCGCGCGGCGGGACTGGCCGGGGCCAGCGTCTTCCGCGGCATCGAGGGCTTCGGGACCACCTCCGTGATCCACACCCAGCGGCTGCTGTCGCTCAGCGAGGAACTGCCGGTCGCGGTGGTCGCCGTCGACGCGGCGGACCGGATCCGCGGGTTCCTGCCGCAGCTGGACGAACTCCTGGCGGGCGGGGGCCTGGTGACGCTCGACCCGTGCGAGATGATCGTGTACCAGGGGCGCCCGGACCCGGCCGCCGGCGGGGAGGGCGGACGCGGGTGAACTGGCTGCTGGTGGTGGCCGGTGCCATGGTCGGGGCACCGCTGCGCTTCCTCACCGACCGCTTCGTCCAGGCCCGGCACGACAGCGTCTTCCCCTGGGGGACCTTCGCCGTCAACGTGGTCGGCAGCCTGATCCTCGGCCTGCTGACCGGCGCGGTCGCCGCCGGCGCGGCCACCTCGCACGCCCAACTGCTGGTCGGTACGGGCCTGTGCGGGGCGCTGACGACCTACTCGACCTTCTCCTACGAGACCCTGCGGCTGACCACCGACGGGGCGCGCCTCTACGCGGCGGCCAACGTCGTGCTGAGCCTGCTCGCCGGACTCGCCGCCGCCTTCGCCGGAGTGGCCCTCGCGCGGGCCCTCTGGGGCTGACCCCGGCAGGGCCACTGCCGCCGCGGTCCGTCAACCGCCCGGACACACGCGAGCGGTGGGGCTCCCGGAGGAGCCCCACCGCAGGGGCGGACGTACGGAACACCCGGGCCGGTGGGGACACGAGGGCCGGCCGCCAGGTACCGGCCCTCGTCGGCCCGCGGGCCGCCGGCCGTTCCCCGGCCCCGTCAGCCCGGCCGGAGAGCGGCCGGCCACCGCCGTACCGCGTCATCGGGCAGCCGAAGCGGCCACCCGGCCGCCCGGGGTGTCAGGCGGCCGTGCCGATGCGGACGCCGGCCAGGCCGTTGGCCCAGAGCTGGTCCACCTTGGCGCGCTCGTTCGCGTCCGGCTGGGTGTTCTGGCAGGACGGGCCGGGGCCGCCGCCGGACATCAGCTCGCTGCACGGACCCTCGTAGTGGTCCGGCAGGCCCAGCACATGGCCGGTCTCGTGGGCGACCACGCGCGTGGAGTTGTACTCCTGGGACTGCTTGTGGTCGATGAAGACGAAGCCCTTGCCGTGGCCGTCGGTGCTGGCGTACGAACCGCGCGGGTCGTCGCCCTCCTTGTACTGGAAGTCGCCGCCGCTGCCCGCCTGGAGCTTGACGTTCTTGACCGCGCCGTTCCATATGGACGCGGCCTGGGATATCTGGCTCTGGTACGTCGGGGCGGCGCTGGCGTCGTAGGTGACGGTGACCGCGGCCGCGTCCGGGTGTGCCTTCATCTTGGCGCGGGCCGACTTCATGACGGCCTCGAAGAACGCCTTGGTGTCCGCCTTCTCGGCCGCCGATCCGGTGTACGCGGCGATCGAGGCGGGGGTGCTGCGGTGGGAGTTGGCATGGGTCGAGGGGGAAGCTGCCGAGACCGGCGCTGCGGCTGCGAGCGCGGCGGCGAGGCCCAGTCCGAGCGCTGCCGACAGCGCCGTCTTGGGAGATTTCATGTGGGGGGCTCCTTAATCTCCGAGGGCCGTACGGCCGCCGTGTGGGGCGGCGGCCGGGGCCCTGCGGATTTCTTGGTGCCGTTGAGTCTGAACGGAGTTCGCCCGGAAGACGGAGATGCCAGGTGGCGATAGCGCCAGGCGATATCCCTGTGAAAAAGCGGGAGTTCAGGCAGGTTTAAGAGTCTGGTGTGACCTGCGCCTGCGCGTTTATGCTCCGGACGTGGAGCTAGAGGTAAGGCATCTTCGCGCGCTGTGCGCCATCGCCGACACCGGCAGCGTACGCAAGGCGGCGCGGCAGTTGGGCATGACCCAGCCTTCCTTGACGACCCAGTTGCGCCGTATCGAGAAAGCCCTCGGCGGCCAGCTCTTCTTCCGTGAACCGAGCGGCAGCCGGCCGACACCCCTCGGGCATTCGGTGCTGTGCCGGGCCCGGCCGATAGTGGCCGAAATGCGCGCGCTTGTCGAGGAGATCGCGTCGGTTTCCGTCCGCGAGGAGGGCGCCCGGCTGCACATCGGCAGTACGAACAGCCCCGCGGTGGCCGGCTGGCTGCGGCGGCTGCGGGTGCGGCTGCCGGAGACCGACACCACGATACGTACCGATGTGTCCGCCAACGCCCTGCTGCACATGGTCGCGATGGGGCAGCTCGACGCCGCCTTCGTGCACGAGGTCGAGGGCGCTCCGCTGCGCGTGCCCGAGGGCCTGGTGGAGCACGAACTCCTCGCCAGGGAGCCCCAGTTCATCGCTCTGGCGGACACCCACCCGGCCGCCGCCCGGTCCGTCGTCCGGGTCGCCGACCTCGCGGCCGACCAGTGGATGGTCGACCCGACCGTCGACGGCGAGTGGGCCGGACTGCGCCGCATCTGGGCCGCGGCCGGGATCAACCCCCGCGTGGTGCACGGCGACTACCTCACCACGGTGGACCTCGTCACGGCCGGCGAGGTCGTCACCCCCTGCCAGCCCACCGCCCGCGACCGCCCCGGCATGGCGATCCGCCCGCTGCACGGCGACCCGCTGGCCGTCCGCCTCTTCATGGCCTGCCGCCCGGACGGTGCCGCGGCCGCCTCCGCCGACGACCTGTTCGCCGATCTGACCGCCTCGTACATGGAGATCGCCTGGGCGAGCGAGGCGTACCGCGACTGGCTGGTCCGGCACGACGGCCCGCTGATGGTCGGCAGGTAGCGCGGCCGCGGGGGGATACGCGCGGGCTATCGCCCGGCGTCTCCATCCGGCGCGGTGCCCGTCGGCGGCCGCAACCGGCCCTCCCGCTCCACCTGTGCCGCCCGCTCCTCCAACAGGGCCCGCTCGCGGGCGTTGCGGGTCATCGACGCCGCCCGCAGCAACTCCTCCCGGGCCTCCGCGGCCCGCCCCAGCCGTGCCAGCAGATCGCCGCGGACGCTCGGCAGCAGGTGGTAGCCCGCCAGCGCCGGTTCCGCCGCCAACTCGTCCGCCACCGCCAGGCCCTGTCCGGGCCCGTACGCCATCCCCACCGCCACCGCGCGGTTCAGCTCCACGACCGGGGACGGCGCGACCCGGCCCAGCGCCTCGTACAGCACCGCGATCCGCGGCCAGTCGGTCTCCTGCGCGGTCCGCGCCCGCGCGTGGCAGGCGGCGATCGCGGCCTGGAGGGCGTACGGGCCGACCGCGCCGCCCAGTTCCTCGGCGCGGGCCAGGGCGGCCAGCCCGCGCCGGATCAGCAGCCGGTCCCAGCGCGCGCGGTTCTGCTCCAGCAGCAGGACCGGCTCGCCCGCCGGCCCGGTCCGCGCGGCCGACCGGGACGCCTGGATCTCCATCAGCGCCACCAGGCCGTGCGCCTCCGGCTCGTCCGGAAGCAGTCCGGCCACCATCCGGCCCAGCCGCAGCGCGTCCTCGCACAGCGCCGGACGCATCCAGTCGTCCCCGGCCGTCGCCGCATACCCCTCGTTGAAGACCAGGTAGACGACCTCCAGCACCGACGACAGCCGGCCGGCCAGCTCCCCGGCAGCCGGCACCTCGAACGGCACCCCGGCCGCGGCGAGCTTCTTCTTGGCCCGGACGATCCGCTGCTGCACGGTCGTCTCGGACACCAGGAAGGCACGGGCGATCTCCTCCGTCCGCAGCCCGCCGAGCAGCCGCAGGGTCAACGCCACCCGCGCCTGGGTGGAGAGCACCGGATGGCAGGCGACGAACACCAGCCGCAGCAGATCGTCCTCGATCACCCGGGGGTCGAGGACCCGCGCGAAGTCGGCCTCGGACGGGCCCGGTCGGTGCTCCGCCTCCCGCCCCAGGGCCTCGACCTTCCGCGCCAGCCGCTCCCGGCGGCGCACCAGGTCGATCGCCCGGTTCCTGGCGGTGGCCATCAGCCAGGCTCCCGGATTGTCCGGGACACCCGTTTCCGGCCACCGCTCCAGCGCGGCGACCAGCGCGTCCTGCGACAGCTCCTCGGCGAGCCCCACGTCGCGGACGATCCGGGTCAGCCCGGCGACCAGCCGCGGCGACTCGATCCGGAACACCGCCTCGACCGCCCGCCGCGCCTCGCCCGCCGCCGTCTCCTCCGCTGCCACGGCCACATCAGAACACCCACGCCGCGCCCCGGCAAACCGCACCGCGGCGCGGGTGCGTCAGCGCCGCCTACGCCCCCGGCGGCGGCTCTTCCACCTGCCGGATCTCGCTCGTGACCTCCCACTCGTCCCCGTGCACCCGCAGGAACCGCTTTGCCCACTCGACGGCCTCCTCCTTCGAGGCGGCCTGGATCAGCGCATATCCGCCGATGACCTCCTTGGCCTCGGCGAACGGCCCGTCCGTCACGCTCAGCTTCCCGCCCGACAGCCGCACCCGGCTGCCCTCCGCGCTCGGCCGCAGGCCGGCCGTGTCCAGCAGCACCCCGGCCTTGGTCATCTCGTCCATCAGCCTGCCCATCTCGGCCATCAGCTCCGGGCTCGGCCCGCCGGCGGGCGCCGTCCTCTCGTCGATCCGGACCAGCATCATGAAGCGCATCACGATCTCCTCTGCGTATGCCCTGTGTTCCACGTATGTCACGTATTTCGTGTGTTCCGCGGATGTCCGCGTGTTCCGCGACGCGCCTCGGTGCGCGGTGCGCCGTCACCCACTCGACGAACCGGGGACGCCGGGCTCGACATCCGCGGGGAAACTTTTTCGGCGCCTCTTCCGGGGTCCCGGAACGCCGACAGCACCCGGCTCCGCGCGGATGCCGGGTGCTGTGGGGAGGGCTACGGGGTACGGCGGGCCGACGCAGCCGTCGTCGGCGCGGCCGTGGCCGGCATCTCCGCCGTCCGCGCCCTCACCGCGGTACAGCAGAAGCACATGCACCAGGCCCAATACCTGTGAAACAGGGGCCGGTTCTGGGCGCGCCCGCGGATGCCGTGATGCCGAAGCCGGTGTCAGGGGTGTGCTCGGAAGTGGGCGTCGGCGCCCATGGCGGCGAGGGCGCGCTGCGAAGCAGGGTCCTTGTCGAGGGCGTAGTCGCAGGAGTCTTTGTGGGCGTGGTCGTTCCAGTACATGACGGCGCCGATCTGCGGGTGGGCGACCACGTACTCGGTCATGGCGTTGATGTACGAGGGCCGGACGTCGGGGTGGGTGAAAGGGACGCTGCCCCACTCCGGGACGAATACCGGCTTGCCTTCGGCGTGGGTGGTGCTCCAGGTCAGTGCCGGGCCGAAGATGGCGTCGGGTTTCGTGGCGGTCCTGGCCGGGTCGGCGTAGTTGCCGCTCTGCTGCTTCGTGCAGCCGCCGGACACGTAGCCGTCGGCCCCGACCACGTCCACGTACGGGGCGCCGGGCCAGAAACTGTTGGCGACGCTGTCCTGATGGAAGCCGCTCGCGGTGAGGATCCACACCCAGTGCAGGTGGCCGCCGCTCCGGGCGTTCAGGTGTGCGTGGGCCGCCAGTTGGTACACGTGGCGCCAGGCGGCGACGAACTGTGCCGGCTTTCCCTTCCCGGCGTCGATCTGCGCGTTCGGTTCGTGATTGAACGACACGTAGATCGCGTTCAGGTGGTGGGTCGTGGCGGCGGCGTTGACCGCACGCAGGAATGTCAGCACGGCGGCGTCCGAGGTGCCCGCGGCGATCGATGCCCAGTCCCGGTTCTTTCCCGTGCCGAGGCTGGTGAGCAGGGTGGCCCCGGAGCGCAGGGCGCCGGTCTCGTCCGTGGAGGGAAACGCGCCGGCGGTGTCGAGGGTGTCGTAGGTGCGCACGATCGCCGGCGACCGGCCGAGATGTGTCAGACCGGACAGCTGGGCGTCGCCGCCGAACAGCACGCCCGACGACGCCCCGGTCGAAGGGGAGGGCCCCGGCGTCGACGAACCCGAAGTGGCCGGCGCCGCTGCGGCGACCGGTGCTGCCCCGGAGGCGTTCGGGGTCTTATGGCCTGAACAGCCGGCAACCGCCGCTGTGATCATGGCGAGACATGCGGCGGCGGACGCCACACGGCGACGGCTGCTGAACACCCGGGACACACGCATAACCTTCTTCACCTCGTCCGGAAGCTTCCGCAGGCGCGCTTTCCGGGCCGCGGGAGGACGCAGGCTGGCAGTCTTCTTTGTGGATTCCTTGTGGATCTTGAAACCGCTTCCACGCTCTGGGCAGCCGCACCGCCGGCGAGCCGGGACGACGTGGAGCGAAACGGGGATCAGGGCGTGTCCGATGAGTCGTCGCCATGGGAATGTGCCGAAGTGCCGCTCGGAGTGTGGGGCTGAGCCTCGGTGGTCGTGTGGCCTCAGGCTCCGCGGGCCGAGGCCCGGACGACCGGGTCGGGCAGGTGCTCGACCATCGGGTCTTCCCGGCGGCGCCGTCGGGACCGTAGCTGGTGCAGGCACTCCCGCGCGACGACGGTGGTCAGCCATCCGCCGAGGTTGTCGATGTGTTCCTCGTCGGACCGGCTCAGCCGAAGCCAGGCGTCCTGCACCGCGTCGTCGGCCTCCGCCACCGAACCCGGCATCCGATAGGCCACCGCACGCAGCCGCGGGCGCTCCCGCTCGAAGTGCTCGGCCAGCCGCTCGTGCTCGTTCACCTGTCGCTCCATCCCCTCGTCAAGACTCACCCGGATGAGCCTCCAGAGGCCGCCGATGTGACGGCGGTGACGGAACTCATCACCTCAGGGCCAGGAAAGGAGCGGTGGGGGCACCAGGCTGGATCAGCGGCGTCGACGAGCCTGGGGCTGTCGACGTCGCCCTCGTTCACAGCGCGGGTCGGCCACGTGCACGCTGGTCCTCGGCCACGCGTCCGCGGTCGTCACGCTGCGGATCTCCGCGCACCTGTGGCCGGGCGAAGAAGACCGCACCCGGACCGCCATGGACGCCGTGCTCGGCGGCCTGCGGACCGGGTGCGGACAGGAAGACCAAGCGACCAAAGAAATCGCAGGTCAAGCGGCATGATCGAAGATCAAGCCTTCTTCGTCTCCCAGAAGATCTTGTCGATCTCGGCGATGAGCTCCAGGGCCTTCTCGCCCGTCTTCGGGTCGTTGGAAGCCTTGGCGGCGCTGAGGGCCTTGAGGGTGTCGTTGACCAGCTGGTGGAGCTGCGGGTACTTCTCGAAGTGCGGGGGCTTGAAGTAGTCGCTCCACAGCACCGAGACGTGGTGCTTGGCCAGCTCGGCGCGCTGCTCCTTGATCAGGATGGCGCGGGCGCGGAAGTCCGCGTCCTCGTTGGCCTGGTACTTCTCCTGGACGGCCTTGACCGACTCGGCCTCGATGCGGGCCTGGGCCGGGTCGTACACGCCGCAGGGCAGGTCGCAGTGCGCGCTGACCCTGACCTTGGGGGCGAACAGGCGGGAAAGCATGTTCAGTCCTTCCTCGTGATCGTCTTCTCAGGTGCGAGATTACTCGGTGCGGGAAGGCTTTTCGCGGGTGGCCCGGGGGTCTTAGGGCAAAAGTCCAGTGCCGGGTTGCGACTGATGGAGGATGGACCGGTGAAGGGTGCGAACCGGGGCGGGACCGGGAGGTACGGGATGCCGGAGCGGGTGCGGGAGCCGGAGCGGGACGGCGGCGGTGTGGAGCCGGCGCACGGCGGGCTGCTGCGGTCCTTCGGGCTGGCCGAGGTGTACAACCCGTCGATGGTGCCGACGCTCCGGCCGGGGGACCAGCTGGTGGTGCAGTACGGGGCCGCGGTGCGCCCCGGCGACGTCATCGTGCTGCGGCACCCGTTCCGGCAGGACCTGCTGATCGTCAAGCGGGCGGTGGAGCGTCGGGACGGCGGCTGGTGGGTGCGCGGCGACAACCCGTATGTCGAGAACGACAGCCGGGAGTTCGGGGCGGTGCCCGACGAGCTGGTGGTCGCCCGCGCCTGGGCGCGGGTCCGGCCGCCGCGCGGGGTTCAGTGCTCGCCGCGGGCGGTGGCCGCCTGGGCCTGGTCGGCGGTGCGGCCGGTGCGCTCGCTCTCCAGGCGTTTGCGGGCGCGGTAGGCGGCGACGTTGGCGCGGGTGGCGCAGCGGTCGGAGCAGTAGCGCCGGGACCGGTTGGTCGAGGTGTCGAGGTAGGCGTTGCGGCACGGCCGCGCCTCGCAGATGCCCAGGCGGTCCACGCCCAGCTCGGTGAGGTGGAAGGCCAGGCCCATGCAGGCGGTCGCGGTGTAGCCGGCGGTGGCGTTGGCCGCGTGGTCGGCGATGTGCAGGTGCCACTTGGGGCGGCCTCCATCGTCGCGGTGTTCGTGGCCGGAGATCTGCGGGCTGACCGGGAACTCCATCATCAGGGCGTTGAGCAGGTCCACGGCCCGTACCTCGTCGCCACCGTCGGCGGCCTCGAAGACGGCGCGCAGCCGGGTGCGCACCTGGCGCAGCCGGGTCACGTCGCTGTCGGTGGCGCGCCGGGCGGCCTGCTGGGCGGGGCCGAAGAGTTCGCGCACCGCCTCGACCGAGGTGAGGGTGTCTTCGCCGCGCTCGGGCTGCTCGGTGTTGACCAGCCGCACGGCGTAGTCCGAGTAATAGGCCAGTTCCACTTGTAGTCCTTACGGGGACGCGTCTAAGGTGCGAGTGCGAGCATTCGTAATGGGTGTTGTCACTACGAGGGTATTACGGGCCGGAGGGGTTGTGATGACCGAGACCGCCATGGGCGACGACTGGCAGACGTGGCAGGACAGTTGGGACCGGCAGCAGGAGTGGTACATGCCCGACCGCGAGGAGCGGTTCCGGGTGATGCTCGACATGGTCGAGGCGCTGGTGGGCCCGGCGCCCAGGGTGCTCGATCTGGCATGCGGTACCGGCAGCATCTCCGACCGGCTGCTGAAGCGGTTCCCGAAGGCCGAGAGCGTGGGCGTCGACCTGGACCCGGCCCTCCTGGCCATCGCGCAGGGCCACTTCGCGGGCGAGGACCGGATCCGCTTCGTCCGGGCCGACCTCAAGGACCCGCAGTGGACCGCCCTGCTGCCGTACGACTCGTACGACGCGGTGCTGACCGCGACGGCGCTGCACTGGCTGCACTCGGAGGACCTGCGGGGGCTCTACGGGCAGCTGGGCGGGCTCGTCCGGGACGGCGGGGTGTTCCTCAACGCCGACCACATGCCCGACGGTTCCACACCGCGGATCGACGCCGCCGAGCGGGCGTTCCGGCACGCGCGGATGGACCGCGCCAAGGAAGCCGGCGCGGTCGACTGGGCCGAGTGGTGGCAGCTGGCCGCCGCCGACCCGCGGCTGGCCGGGCCGACCGCCGAGCGCTTCGCGATCTACGGCGAGCACGCGGACGGCGACACCCCCTCCGTGCGGTGGCACGCCCAGGTGCTGCGTGAGGCGGGCTTCGCGGAGGCGCGCGCCGTATGGGCGTCGCCGACGGACAGCCTCGTGCTGGCGCTGAAGTAGCCGCGGTGGCGGGCGGCGGCGGGCGGCACCCCGAAGGTGCCGCCCGCCGCGTCGTTCCGCGGGGCCGCGGGGACTCAGAGGACCTTGGACAGGAACGACTGGGTCCGCTCGTGCTGCGGGTTGGTCAGGACCTCGCGCGGGTGGCCGGACTCGACCACCACGCCGTCGTCCATGAAGACCAGCGAGTCGCCGACCTCGCGGGCGAAGCCCATCTCGTGGGTCACCACGACCATCGTCATACCGTCCGCGGCCAGGTCCTTCATGACGTCCAGGACGTCGCCGACCAGCTCCGGGTCGAGGGCCGAGGTCGGCTCGTCGAAGAGCATCAGCTTGGGCTCCATGGCCAGCGCGCGGGCGATGGCCACCCGCTGCTGCTGCCCGCCGGAGAGCTGCGAGGGGTAGTTGCCGGCCTTGTCGGCCAGGCCGACCCGGTCCAGCAGCTTGACCGCCCGCTCCCGCGCGGACGCCTTGGACTCGCCCTTGACCTGGACCGGCGCCTCCATGATGTTCTCCACCGCGGTCATGTGCGGGAAGAGGTTGAAGCGCTGGAAGACCATGCCGATGTCGCGGCGCCGGGCGGCGACCTCGCGGTCGCGCAGCTCGTAGAGCTTGCCGTGGTGCTCGCGGTAGCCGACCAGTTCGCCGTCCACCGACAGCCGGCCGGCGTTGATCTTCTCCAGGTGGTTGATGCACCGCAGGAACGTCGACTTGCCGGAGCCGGACGGGCCGATCAGGCAGAAGACCTCCCGGGGCGCCACCTCCAGGTCGATGCCCTTGAGGATGTGGGCCGAGCCGAAGGACTTGTGGACGCCCTCGGCCTTCACCATCGGGGTACCGGACTTGCTGCTGCTCATGCCGCACCTCCGGCGCGGTTCGGGCCGGCCAGCTTCGCCTTGAGGCGCTGGAACGGGGTGGGCGGAAGCTGGCGGCTGGAGCCGCGGGCGTAGTAGCGCTCCAGGTAGAACTGGCCGATGCTCAGCACCGTCGTGGCGATCAGGTACCAGGCGGCGGCCAGGATCAGCATCTCGACCACGACACCGGAGTCCCGGCCGACGTTCTGCGCGGCCTGGAGCAGGTCGTAATACTGGACGGCGATGACCAGGGACGAGGTCTTGAGCATGTTGATGACCTCGTTGCCGGTCGGCGGCACGATCACCCGCATCGCCTGCGGCACGACGATCCGGCGCAGCGTCTTGCCGTGGCTCATGCCCAGCGCGTGCGCCGCCTCGGTCTGGCCCTCGTCGACGGCGTTGAGGCCGGCTCGGCAGATCTCGGCCATGTACGCGGCCTCGTTGAGTCCCAGGCCCAGCAGCGCGCACAGGAACGGGGTCATGAAGTCCGACCACTCGTCCTTGTAGATCGGCATGATGTCGATGTACTGGAAGACCAGGCCGAGGTTGAACCACAGGAACAGCTGGACGTAGACCGGGGTGCCGCGGAAGAACCAGATGTAGAACCACGCGACCGTCGAGGTCACCGGGTTCTTCGACTGCCGCATGACCGCGAGGATCACACCCAGCACGATGCCGATGACCATGGCCAGCAGCGTGATCCACAGGGTGTTCCGCAGACCCTTGAGGATGTCCGCGTTGAACATGTAGTCCGGTATCGCGCCCCAGTTGACCTTCCCGGCGGCGAACGCCTTGACGAGCAGCGCGAGCAGCCCGATGACGACGAGCGCGGCGACCCAGCGCCCGTAGTGGCGGACCGGAATGGCTTTGATGGGCTCGGGCTGGGCCGGCGGAGGGGCAGCCGGCGGCTCGGCCGGCTTGTCGACGTCAACTGACACGGATGTTGCCTTTCAGCATTCGGCGGAGTGGCGCGTGGCGGATGGTGCGGGGCGCAGGACGGTGTCAACCGCGGGCTCAGGAGCCGCCGTTGAGCTGCACGTCCTTGACCGCGGCGTCCTTGACGTCCCACTTCTGCAGGACCTTGGCGTACGAGCCGTTCTTGATCGCGAGCTCCACGGCGGCCTTGAGCGCGTCGCGCAGCTGCTGCTGGTCCTTGGGGACGGCGATGCCGTACGGCGCCGCCTTGAGCGGGCCACCGCCGACCATCTGGAAGTCGTTGCCGCCGCCGGAGACCTTCACCGCGTACGCCGCGACCGGGTAGTCGCTGGAGACCGCGTCCACGCCGCCGGTGCGCAGCCGCGTCTGGGCCTCGGAGTCGTTGTCGAACGCCTCGATGGAGATGGGCTGCTGGCCGTTGGTCTCACATGCCTTGGACTTGTCCTTGGCCAGGTCGTCGGAGACCGTGCCGCGCTGCACGGCGAGCTTCTTGCCGCACAGCGTCTCCCAGCTGTCGATGCCGTTGGTCTTGCCCTTCTGCGTGTAGAGCGAGACGCCGACGTTGAGGTAGTCGACGAAGTCGACGCCCTCACCGATCTTCTTTCCGGTGCCGCTGTCGATGCCCTGCTGACGGTCCTTGGTGTCCGTCATCGCCGACATCGCGATGTCGTAGCGCTTGGACTTCAGACCGCCCATGAGGGTGTCGAAGGTGGCGTTGTTGAAATTGAGCTTGATGCCCAGTTCCTTGCCCATCGCCTCCGCGAGGTCCGGATCGATGCCCGCGACCGCGCCGTTCGAGCGGTACTCCACCGGCTTGTACGTGATGTCCGAACCGACCTGGAGCATGGCCTTGTCCTGGACGTCCTTCGGCAGCATCTTGAACAACGGCGCACTGGTGTCGCGGTTCTTCTGCGCCGCCCGCCGGGCCTTCGCCTCCTGGGTCTGGTCACCGCACGCGCTGAGCAGCAGCAGCGAAGCGGTGACCGCGGCTATCGCGGCGATGCCCTTACCGGACTTGCTGGACCTACCTGACCTGCCGGCCGCCGCGCGACGGGTGGTCTCTGCGGTCATGCTGATCCTCCTGCGGATGGTTAACCGACGTGCCAGTGTGAGCAGCCGATGAGTTGGTGAAAAGGGGGCGGGCACACACCTTTGGGCACCTTTGATCGTCGCGACGTCGATCGGTGACGGAATCTTGCCATCCGGGCTCCGGTATTCGGACTGCCTGAGAGGTCAAAATCGGATAACGGACGGGTGAGGCGAGTTCGCGCCCTTGCGTCGCAAGGGGAGGCGGGTGCGCGCGGGGCGCGAGAAGCGCGTCAAAGGCCGGTGATGTCTCGAAATCCGGACAGTCGCGGGGGATCTTCGGTGATTTCCGGCATTCCGTCGCTATTGTCGGAGCCTTGTACCGGAGGGTAACGAATCTAACTCGTCGCCTCCCACGCCCGTCCGGTAGAAAGGGTCGTTACACCCCTCATCCGGGGCTCAGGGCGCGTGTGCGGCGCGCCCGGCGTCCGTACCTCCCCCCGCGCGGCGGCTATCCGCCGAGCAGGGCGCGGACGCGGTGCCCGCCCACCCCCCAACCAGGGAGTGGCCACCCTCAACAGATTTACGACAAAGGGGTCAGACAAAGTGGCAGCGGAGATCGTCAATCCTCGCAGCGACAGCGAAACGGGCGCGGAAGGGCCGGACGCCACGTCCGGCGAGTTCTTCGACCCGGCCTTCGCGCTGCATCGCGGCGGCAAGATGGCCATCCAGGCGACCGTGCCGGTGCGCGACAGGGACGACCTGTCCCTCGCGTACACGCCGGGTGTCGCCAAGGTGTGCAGCGCCATCGCAGAGCAGCCAGAGCTCGTGCACGACTACACATGGAAGTCCCAGGTCGTGGCCGTGGTCACGGACGGCACCGCCGTGCTGGGCCTGGGCGACATCGGCCCGGAAGCCTCGCTCCCCGTGATGGAGGGCAAGGCCATCCTCTTCAAGCAGTTCGGCGGCGTGGACGCGGTCCCGATCGCGCTCGCCACCACCGACACCGACGAGATCGTGGACACCGTCGCGCGGCTGGCGCCGTCCTTCGGCGGCGTCAACCTGGAGGACATCTCGGCACCGCGGTGCTTCGAGATCGAGCGCAGGCTCCAGGAGCGGCTGGACATCCCGGTCTTCCACGACGACCAGCACGGCACCGCGGTGGTCACCCTCGCCGCGCTGCGCAACGCCGCCAAGCTCACCGGGCGCGAGCTCGGCGACCTGCGGGCGGTCATCTCGGGTGCCGGCGCGGCCGGTGTCGCCATCGCCAAGATCCTCATCAACGCCGGCATCGGCGATGTCGCGGTGTGCGACCGCAAGGGCATCGTCTCGGCGGACCGCGAGGACCTCACGGACGTCAAGCGCGAGCTGGCCGGCTTCACCAACAAGGTGGGCCTGACCGGCGCGTTGGAGGCCGCGCTGGACGGCGCCGACGTCTTCATCGGGGTCTCCGGCGGCACCGTGCCGGAGGAGGCGGTGGCGAAGATGGCGAAGGACTCGCTGATCTTCGCGATGGCCAACCCCAACCCGGAGATCCACCCGGACGTCGCCCACAAGTACGCGGCCGTCGTCGCCACCGGCCGCAGCGACTTCCCGAACCAGATCAACAACGTGCTGGCCTTCCCCGGCATCTTCGCCGGCGCGATGCAGGTGCGCGCCTCGCAGATCACCGAGGGCATGAAGCTCGCCGCCGCGGAGGCGCTGGCCGCCGTCGTCGCCGACGAGCTCAGCGCCGACTGCGTCATCCCCTCGCCGTTCGACGAGCGGGTCGCCCCGGCCGTCACCGCGGCCGTGGCCGCCGCCGCCCGCGCGGAGGGCGTCGCCCGCCGCTGACCGCGGCACCGGGCGGACACGCCGACGGGCCGGGCCCGCATCCTTCGAGGGCGCGGGCCCGGCCCGTCGCCGTGCGGCGGACGTCGGCCGGGGCGCGGACCCCGCCCGCCGCGGCCCGGTCGTACGCGGTGCGTGTCACACCCGTACGCGCTGTTGCGGCGCGCGGACGCGGCCTACGTTGGGTTCATGTTTGCTGCCTACGCCGCCCGCATCGACCGCGACCAGCCGCTGAACGGCCTCGAATTGGGGGAGCGCCCGGCCCCCGGGACCCGCCCCGGCTGGACGACCGTCGACGTGAAGGCCGCCTCCCTCAACCACCACGACCTGTGGACGCTGCGCGGCGTCGGGATCACCGAGGACGCGCTCCCGATGATCCTCGGCTGCGACGCCGCCGGAGTCGACCAGGACGGCAACGAGGTCGTCCTGCACTCCGTCATCGGGCAGACCGGCCACGGCGTCGGCCCCGCCGAGAAGCCCTCCATCCTCACCGAGCGCTACCAGGGCAGCTTCGCCGAGCAGGTCACCGTCCCCACCTGGAACGTGCTCCCCAAGCCGAAGGAACTCTCCTTCGAGGAGGCCGCCTGCCTGCCCACCGCCTGGCTGACCGCGTACCGGATGCTGTTCACCAACGCGGGCGTACGGCCCGGGGACAGCGTGCTGGTCCAGGGCGCGGGCGGCGGTGTGGCGACCGCCGCCATCGTGCTCGGCGCCGCCGCCGGCCTGCGGGTCTTCGCCACCAGCCGGGACGAGACCAAGCGCAAGCGGGCCGTGGAGCTGGGCGCCGAGGCGGCGTTCGCGACCGGCGAGCGGCTGCCGGGGCGGGTGGACGCGGTCATCGAGACGGTCGGCGCCGCGACCTGGTCGCACTCCGTCAAGTCCCTCCGGCCCGGCGGCACCCTGGTGATCTCGGGCGCCACCAGCGGCTTCACCCCCAAGAGCGGTGAACTCAACCGGATCTTCTTCCTGGAGCTGAAGATCGTCGGCTCCACGATGGGCAGCAAGGAGGAGCTGGCCGGCCTGCTCAGCTTCTGTGCCGCCAAGGGCATCCGGCCGGTCATCGACTCCACTCTGCCGCTGGACCGGGCGCGTGAGGGCTTCGCGAAGATGGCGGAGGGTGAGCTGTTCGGGAAGATCGTGCTGACGGTGTGACGCCTCGTCACATCCGGGGAGAGGGCGGGGACGTGCGGATCCTGCGTGCGGAGCGGCGGGCGGCCGTGCCGTGGAGCAACGGCGGCGGGCTCACCCGCGAGGTCGCGGCCCACCCGCCGGGCGCCGGCTGGGACGCCTTCGCCTGGCGGGTGAGCCTGGCCGACGTCACCCGGGACGGCCCGTACTCCTCGCTGCCCGGCGTCCGGCGGATCCTCACCGTCGTCGACGGCGCCGGGCTGGAACTGACGGTGGACGGCGCCGTGCACCGACTGCCCGGCCGCTTCCGCCCGTTCGCCTTCCCCGGTGCCGCCGCCACCGGCTCCCGGCTGCTCGGCGGCCCGGTCGTCAACCTGAACGTGATGTGCCGGGAGGGACGGGCGACGGCGGCCGTCACGGTGGTGCGGGGAAGCCGGGAGGTGGCGCCGGGGCCGCGCACCACGGCCGTGGTGGTCGCGGTGGCGGGCGACACCTGGCTCGGTGCCGAGGCGGCGGGGGAGCCGGGCGTGCGGCTGGGGCGGTTCGACGCGGCGGTGTGGGAGCCGCCGGGGGACGCGGCGGCGCCGGTGGTGGTACGGACGGACGGGGCCGCGGCGCTGATCGAGCTGTCCGACGTCAACGGGACCGCGGCGACGGGATGTTGACCACGGTTCCGTGCAGCCGGTAGCGGGCGACGGAGGGCGCCGCCGGGGCCGTTGCCGCCGGGTCGTCCACGGGGACGGCCGGTACCGGCGTGACGCCGGGCAGGGCGCCGATCGCCGCCCGCAGCCGGTCCGCGGCGCCCCCGGCGGTGAACTCCCGCCAGGCGTCGGCGTCCGCCCACTCCGCGATGTTGAGCACCCGGTCGCCGTCCCGGGAGAGATGGAGATGGGCGCCGAGCAGCCCCGGTACCCGCTCGCGGTCCAGCATGCCGACGACGGTGTCGGCGAGGGCCCGCTGGGCGTCCGGGCCGGTGGTGGCGAAGGCGGGGGTGGTCAGGAAGGCGGGCCGGGTCGCGGCGGGCGCCTCGGGGACGTGGCTGCGGTGACGGCGGTAGCGGATCAGGCCGGGGCGGCGGATGCCTGGCAGGGCCTCGTCGATCCGGCCGACGGCCGCCGGGCGCCGGGTGTGCGCCCACTCCAGGTGCGCCGCGTCGTCCGTCCACTGCGCGTAGTTGAGGACATGGCCGCCGTCGGTGCTCAGGAAGGCGCTCAGCGCCAGCATCGCGTCCGGGCGCCGCTGGTGCTCCCAGCCGGCGAGCACCGCGTCCGCCGCCGGGCGCTGCATGCCGGCGTCCGGTACGAGCCAGGCGCTGACGAGAACGGTGGCGGCGTCGGGGCGCCGGAAGTCGGGGAGGTCGGTGGCGAGAGGCATGGGGGCTCCGTGGTGATCCGTGGTGATCCGGGGTCTCGTACGGGAGCCTGGGGCCTCAAGTGCGGTTGAGGTCAAGGGAGATGGGGCGGAAGCGGCGGGGGCCGCCCGCACCGGCGTGGCGGTGCGGGCGTGCGCGGGGCGCCCGCGGTCAGCGGCCGGGACCGCGGGGGCGGGTGGTGCGGCCCGCCCCCGCCCCCCTGCAGCCCCTAGTCGTCGCCCTGCGCGCCCGAGGGGTGCTCCTCGGGGCGGCGCAGCAGGGCGCCGATGTGCGCGGCGGCGGTCGACAGCCGGCGGCGCGATTCCCGCAGCTGCTCGGCCGTGACGCCGTGGTCGCGGGCCGCGTCCCGCAGGTCGTCGCGGAAGCGGTCCAGCAGCCGGTCGAAGTCGCGGGCCGGATCGCCGCTGCCGGGCTCGGCCGCCCACGCCGGGGCGGGCGGGGCCTCGGCGGCCGGCGGCTCCGTGGCCGTCGCCGGGGGCTCCTTGGACAGGTCCGGCCGCTCGACCGTGACGCGGACCTCGTCCGCCGCGGGCCCGGTGTGCTCGCCGGTCCCTCCGGGGCCGGACGGGGCGCCGGTGTAGCGTCCGATCTCGCGGGACACCTCGGACAGCGCCTCGCGCACCGCGCCCGACCAGTCGCCGGAGCGGACCGCCCCCTGGGTGCTGTCCTGCACGCTCCTGATGACCCGCTGGATCTCCTCGCGCGCGAACACCTGGGCGTCCCTGGCCTGTTTGCGGGCCCGCTGGGCGTCCTGCCTGGCGCGCCGGCTCTCCTCCTTGGCGCGCCGGGCCTGCTCCTTCCACTCCTCCTTGGCGCGCCGGAACTCCTCCTTCGCCTGCCGCCAGGAGTCCTTGTCCCCGAACGCGCCGTCGAAGTAGTCGGAGGCTTCCGGGAACGGCCGCTCGCCGGCGCCCCGGTCGCCCCGTCGCCCGCGGTCGCCCTTCCTGGCCTGCTGGGCGGCCTCCCGGATCTCCCGGCGCAGATCGCGCGCCGAGCCGCTGACGTCCTCCCGGATGTCCGAGGCGAGCGCCGCGACCGACTCCCGGATCTCCAGCTCCAGATCGGCCAACTCGCCTCCCCGGTCGGCGAGTTCGGCGCGGCCGGCGCCGGTGATCGAGTAGACCTTGCGACCCCCCTCGGTCGCGTGCGTCACCAGGCCCTCGGCTTCCAGCTTGGCCAGCCGGGGGTAGACCGTGCCGGCGGAGGGGGCGTACAGCCCCTGGAAGCGCTCCTCCAGGAGGCGGATGATCTCGTAGCCGTGCCGCGGGGCCTCGTCCAGCAGCTTGAGGAGGTAGAGCCGGAGGCGGCCATGGGCGAAGACGGGGGGCATGCTCAGAGCACCTTCTTCTCTGCGGGCGGGGTGGACGGGGCGGACGGTGCGGGGCCGTCGTACGGGTCGGGGGCCGGGCCGCCGCCGGACGCGCCGCCGACCTCGGGCCCCTCGAAGGCGGGGCGGCGCAGCAGGGAGAGCGCCCCGGAGACGGTGGTGGCCTTGAGGCGGCCGGTGCCGGCGCCCAGCGAGCCGGTGATCTTCTTGGCGCCCCACTGGCCACTGACCCGCAGATCGTCGAAGGCGTTGGCGACCGCGCCGCTCGCGGTGTTGGCCTCCACCCGGGCGTCGGCCGGGTCGGGCAGCCGGATGGCGATCTCCCCGGAGACCGTCGTCAGGTTGATGTCGGTGACGGCCGCCGGGTCCAGGTCGATGACCATGTCGCCGCTGACGGTGTCGGCGCGCACTGTGCCGCCGGTCCCGTCGATCACCGTCAGGTCCCCCGAGACGGAGTTGAACCGGAGGTCGCCGGTCAGGCTCTGCGCCACGACGTTGCCGGTGACGGTCTCGGCCCTCACCGGGCCGGACAGGCCGACGAGGGTGCCCTCGCCGTTGACGCCGTGCAGCTCCGTGGGCCCCGAGACGCCGGAGACGACCGCGGCGGCGCCGACCACCGCGACCTCGACGCGGGTGGCGGCCGGCACGGCCACCGAGACCACCGCGCCGCGGCGCCACCCCTTGCGGTCGAGGTACTTCAGGAACCCCTTCAGGGGGAGGTCCTCGTATCCGATGGAGAGGGTGCCGTCCGTGCAGGACACCGTCACCGGCGGGCCGTCCAGCTCGCTGATCTCCAGGCGGGCCGGGCTGCCGTCACAGGTGCCGACGACGTTGACGGTGCCGCCGGCCAGCCGCACCTGCAGCGCGCTGACGGGCTCCTCGATCTCCAGCTTGCGTGGTGCGGAGATCGACCATTCGCTCCGGGCTGACATTCCTGACCTCCCCAGGGTAGGCGGGCAACGCAACATATCGCGTCTTCGATAGACACGATATATCGCAGTCTGCGGGAGTCAAGCGGGTCCGCCCCTGACGCCGCCCCTGTGCGCCTCCGTTTTCCCTGGGTGCGCCGCGGAATGTCCCTGGCCGCGTCGCGGACCGGGCCCGAACGGGCCCGGTCCGGAACTCGCGACACCCGTATCGCGTGGTTACGCGTCCGGCGCGCGCTACACGTTCCGCCCGCGTGTGACGCGACGCCCCCGGGGGCGTCGCGTCACACGCGGGCCGCCGGCGTCCTACTCGTCGTCCTCGTCGTCGAGCCGGGCCAGCCAGGTGGCCAGGCGCTCCACCGGCACCTCGAAGTCCGGGTTGAGGTCGACGAACGTCCGCAGCTGGTCGGCCACCCAGCCGAGGGTGACCTCCTCCTCGCCGCGCCGGTTCTCCAGCTCCTCGATGCCGCGGTCAGTGAAATACACGTGCTCTCCACCAGGGGTCATGGGACATTCCGGCCAGGATAGGCAGGCTCACGGACCTCTCGCGCCACAGGCGGCCGGGAGTTAGCCTGATCGCCTGTCAACGGTCCTGCGGCAATGGGGAATTGCCGCTCAGGGGGAGCAGGAGGCCGTGATGCCCGAGCGTGCGCAACGCATCGAGCTGCCGGACGGCACGGAGGTCTGGGCGCGGGTGTCCAGGCTGGTCGCCGCCGGGCTCGACGAGCCGGACGACGCCGGCTGGGACGGGGAGTTCGAGGACGTCGGGGCCTGGGACGCGCTCGGCGCCCGGGTCGAGGGCCTGCGCGAGGTGATCGGCGGGGTCGCGGCCAGCGTCCGGGAGGCGACCGAGTGGGTCGCCCCGCACGAGACCAGCGTGACCTTCGGCGTCGAGGTGTCGGCCAAGCCGGGCAAGGCCGTCGCGCTGCTCGCCGAGGACCTGCGCGCTCAGCGCCGCGGCCAGGAGGCGGCGAAGCTGGAGCAGGAGGCGATCTCCCAGCTGGCCGAGACGCTGGGCGCCGAGCATCCGCACACCCTGTCCGCCCGGCGCCGCCGGCGCCCGTACTGGGACTTCGAACCGCAGCCGGTGTGACGCCTGCCCGCCGCCCGACCTCCACCCCCAGAAGGCGGCGCTCCGTGCCGGCACCACAGCGTGAAGGGCCCGTTCCCACCTCGGTGGGAACGGGCCCTTCAGGCATCTACCTCAGCCGTGCGGCACCGCTCAGGCGTCGAACACCTCGGCCACCAGCTGGGCCTGCTCGGCCTGGTGGCGCTTGGCCGAACCGACCGCCGGCGAGGAGCTGTGCGGCCGGGAGATCCGGCGCAGGCGCTCACCGTGCGGGACGTCGGCACCGACGGCCAGGTCCAGTGCGTCGATCATGTTGAGGCCGAGGAACGGCCAGGCACCCTGGTTCGCCGGCTCCTCCTGCGCCCAGAGGTACTTCTCGGCGTTCGGGAACTTGGCGATCTCCGCCTGCAGCTCCTTGCCGGGAAGCGGGTACAGGCGCTCGATGCGGACGATCGCCGTGTCGTTCGCACCGCGCTTGGCGCGCTCCGCCTCCAGGTCGTAGTAGACCTTGCCGGAGCAGAAGACGACCTTGCGGACGTCCTCGGCCCTGACCGTGCTGTCGCCGATGACCGGCCGGAAGCCGCCCGTGGTGAACTCTTCCGTCTTCGACGCCGCCGCCTTCAGACGCAGCATCGACTTCGGGGTGAAGACGATCAGCGGCTTGTGGTGCGGGTTGTGGACCTGCCAGCGGAGCAGGTGGAAGTAGTTCGACGGGAGCGTCGGCATGGCGACCGTCATGTTGTTCTGCGCGCACAGCTGGAGGAAGCGCTCGATCCGGGCCGAGGAGTGGTCCGGACCCTGGCCCTCGTAGCCGTGCGGGAGGAGCAGGGTGACGCCGGAGGTCTGGCCCCACTTCTGCTCCGCCGAGGAGATGAACTCGTCGACGATGGTCTGGGCGCCGTTGGTGAAGTCACCGAACTGGGCCTCCCACATGACCAGCGACTCCGGGCGGGCGAGCGAGTAGCCGTACTCGAAGCCCATCGCCGCGTACTCGCTCAGCAGCGAGTCGTAGACGTTGTAGCGCGCCTGGTCGTCGGACAGGTAGAGCAGCGGGGTGAAGTCGTCGCCGGTCTGCCGGTCGATGAGCACCGCGTGCCGCTGGCCGAACGTGCCGCGGCGGGAGTCCTGGCCGGCGAGCCGGACCGGGGTGCCCTCCATCAGCAGCGAACCGATGGCCAGGGTCTCGCCCATGCCCCAGTCGATCGCGTCGTCCTCGACCATCGCCGCGCGGCGCTGCAGCTGGGGCAGCAGGCGCGGGTGGACGGTGACCCGCTCGGGGATGTTGACCTGGGACTCGGCGATCCGCTTGACGACCTCCTGGGAGATCGCGGTGTCCACGAAGACCGGGAACTCGGCCTTGGGCTGCGGCACCTCGGGGGCGACCGGGGCCGTCGTGGCGTCGCGGACCTCGGTGAAGACCTTCTCCAGCTGGCCCTGGAAGTCCTGGAGCGCCTGCTCCGCCTCTTCGAGGGTGATGTCGCCCCGGCCGATCAGCGACTCGGTGTAGAGCTTGCGCACCGAGCGCTTCTTGTCGATCAGGTCGTACATCAACGGCTGGGTGAAGGCCGGGTTGTCCGACTCGTTGTGGCCGCGGCGGCGGTAGCAGATGAGGTCGATGACCACGTCCTTGTTGAACGCCTGGCGGAACTCGAAGGCGAGCCGGGCGACACGGACGACGGCCTCGGGGTCGTCACCGTTGACGTGGAAGATCGGCGCCTCGATCATGCGGGCCACGTCCGTGGCGTACATGGAGGAGCGCGAGGACTCCGGCGCGGCGGTGAAGCCGACCTGGTTGTTGATGACGACGTGGACGGTGCCGCCGGTGCGGTAGCCGCGCAGCTGCGACATGTTCAGCGTCTCGGCGACCACGCCCTGGCCGGCGAACGCGGCGTCACCGTGCAGCTGGATCGGCAGGACCGTGAAGTCCGTACCGCCCTTGTTGATGATGTCCTGCTTGGCGCGGGCGACACCCTCGACGACCGGGTCCACGGCCTCCAGGTGGGAGGGGTTGGCGGTCAGCGAGACCGTGATCTGCTCGCCGTCCAGGCCGGTGAAGGTGCCCTCGGCGCCCAGGTGGTACTTCACGTCGCCGGAGCCGTGCATCGACTTCGGGTCGAGGTTGCCCTCGAACTCCCGGAAGATCTGCGCGTACGACTTGCCGACGATGTTCGCCAGGACGTTGAGCCGGCCGCGGTGGGCCATGCCGATGACGACCTCGTCCAGGCGCGACTCGGCCGCGGAGTCGATGACCGCGTCCAGCAGCGGGATGACGGACTCGCCGCCCTCCAGCGAGAAGCGCTTCTGGCCGACGTACTTGGTCTGCAGGAACGTCTCGAACGCCTCGGCGGAGTTCAGCCGGCGCAGGATCCGCAGCTGCTCGTCGCGCTCCGGCGACTTGTGCGGGCGCTCGACCCGGTCCTGGATCCACTTGCGCTGCTTGGGGTCCTGGATGTGCATGAACTCGATGCCGGTGGTGCGGCAGTACGAGTCGCGCAGCACGCCCAGGATGTCGCGCAGCTTCATCATGGACTTGCCGGAGAAGCCGCCGACCGCGAACTCGCGCTCCAGGTCCCACAGGGTGAGGCCGTGCTCGGTGATGTCGAGGTCGGGGTGCTTGCGCTGGTGGTACTCCAGCGGGTCGGTGTCGGCCATGACGTGGCCGCGGACCCGGTAGGAGTGGATCAGCTCGAAGACCCGGGCGGCCTTGGTGACGTCGTCGTCGTGCGAGGCGTCGATGTCCCGCAGCCAGCGGACCGGCTCGTACGGGATTCGAAGCGACTTGAAGATGTCGTCGAAGAAATCGTTCTCGCCGAGCAGCAGCTGGTTCATGATCCGCAGGAACTCGCCGGAGGCGGCGCCCTGGATCACCCGGTGGTCGTAGGTGCTGGTCAGCGTCATGACCTTGGCGACACCCAGCTTGTTCAGGGCGTCCTGGGAGGTGCCCTGGAACTCGGCCGGGTAGTCCATCGAGCCGACGCCCATGATCATGGACTGGCCGGGCATCAGGCGGGGCACCGAGTGGACGGTGCCGATGCCGCCGGGGTTCGTCAGCGACGCGGTGACCCCGGTGAAGTCGTCCATCGTCAGCTTGTTGTCCCGGGCCCGGCGGACGATGTCCTCGTAGGCCTGCCAGAACTCGAAGAAGCTCAGCGTCTCGGCCTTCTTGATGGCCGCGACGACCAGCTGGCGCTCGCCGTTCGGCTTGACCAGGTCGATGGCCAGGCCGAGGTTGACGTGCGCCGGCTTGACCAGCGTGGGCTTGCCGTCCTTCTCCGCGAAGTGGCTGTTCATCGACGGCATGGCCTTGAGGGCCTGCACCATCGCGTAGCCGATGAGGTGGGTGAAGGAGACCTTCCCGCCCCGGGCGCGCTTGAGGTGGTTGTTGATGACGATGCGGTTGTCGAAGAGCAGCTTCACCGGGACCGCGCGGACGGACGTGGCCGTCGGCAGCTCCAGGGAGGCGTTCATGTTCTTCGCGACGGCGGCCGACGGGCCCCGCAGGGTGACGTACTCCGGGCCCTCGGGGGCCTGGCCGTCAGCGACCTGCTTGGCGGTGGGCTTGGCCGGGGCGGCCTTCGCCGGCGCGGCCTGCGCGGGGGCCGGAGCGCCAGGGGTGGGCACGGCGTCAGCCGCTCCGGTGGAGCCGGTGCTCGCACCGGGAGGCGTAGCCGGGGTGGCCGGCTGGGCCGCGGCCTGCACGGCGGGCTTCGGCTCGACCGCGGCGGGCGCGGCGGGCGCGGCCGGAGCCGCCGGGGCCGGAGCGGGGGCGGCAGCCTCCGCCGGCTGGCTCGGCGCGGTGGCGCCGCCCGGCTTGTAGTCGGCGAAGAAGTCCCACCAGGCTCGGTCTACCGAGTTCGGGTCCTGGAGGTACTGCTGGTAGATCTCGTCGACGAGCCACTCATTGGGACCGAACGCAGCGGCAGGGTTCTTCCCCTGCCCCGCTTGGTCCGTCGAGACACTCGCACTGTTGGGGGACTGTAGCGACACGGCGGCAACCGCCCTCTTCCGCTTCCTAAGGTGGTGGACAGCGGGAATAAAGGCTACGCCTCTTGTGACCTTTGGTGCAGTCCGGGAGGGTCACTCGTCGCGCACGTCACATTCACCGAAGGGTTTCAGGGCATGACTTGGCGGGAAATACCCGGGGTTTGCCCGCGTGCGGGTAGCACCCATCGCCGTTGCACCCCCGGAACGAGTGCTCCCACCACCGACCCTACGTCAGCGGGCGTCAGCCCCGGGTTGACTCCAGCCCCGGAAGGGTGACCCGGATCCGGCAACCGCGGAGTGATTCGGCCACCCCGATGCGCCCGCCGTGCAGATCCACCGCCCAGCGCGCGATCGCCAGGCCCAGTCCCGTACCGCCGTCGGTGCCCGGACCCGAGGGTCCCGGCCCGCCGCGGTTGAACCGCTCGAAGACCCGGTGGCGCTCCGACGCGGGGATGCCGGGGCCCTCGTCCTGCACCTCCAGCTCCAGGCCCTCCGGCCCCTCGCCGCGCCGCGCGCGCACCGTGACCCGGCCGTGCCGCGGGCTGTGCTTGATCGCGTTGTCGATGAGATTCGCCACGACCTGGTGGAGCCGCTCGGCGTCCGCGTACGCGGTCAGCTCCGGGGGCGACACGTCGAGGTGGAGGTGGACGTCGGTCCGCGTATGGGTGCCGGAGGCGGCAAGGCCGGAGAGCCCGGAGAGCGTGGAGGCGCCGCGGCTCATGTTGGCCTCCTTGAGCACCCCGGACAGGTACGGCCAGACCTCGAAGCGGCGGGTGTGCAGCGGCACCACGCCGTTGTCCAGGCGCGACAGGTCCAGGAGGTGCTCCACCAGCCGGCCCAGCCGCTCGGTCTGCTTCAGCGCCGTCCGCATGGTCTCCGGGTCCGGCTCGCAGACCCCGTCGACGACGTTCTCCAGCACCGCGCGCAGCGCCGCGATGGGGGTGCGCAGCTCGTGCGAGACGTTGGCGACCAGTTCCTTGCGGTGGGTGTCCACCGCCTCCAGGTCGGCCGCCATGCGGTTGAAGGCGTCCGCCAGGTCCCCGAACTCGTCGCGGCGGTCCGAGCGCACCCGGCGGGTGTAGTCACCGTGCGCCATCGCCCGGGTCACATCGGTCATCTCGCCGAGCGGCGCGGTCAGGCTGTTCGCCACGAACTGGGTGATCAGCAGCGAGGCGATGATCGAGAAGACCGTGATCACCCGCAGCTCTGTCGCCGAGTGCATCGCGACGAACACCAGGAGTGTGGTGATGATCACCGAGACGATGACCAGTGCGCCGAGCGCCGCCTTGACGGAGCGGTACGGATCGAGGGGCCGCAGCCCCTCCCAGACCCGCTGCCACAGTCCGCGCACGCCCGTCAGCCAGCGCCGGGTCATGCGGGCGGGGTCTCCAGGGCGTACCCGACGCCGTGGACGGTGCGGATCCGCTCGGCGCCGATCTTGCGGCGCAGCGCCTTGATGTGGCTGTCGACCGTACGCGTCCCGGAGGCGTCCGCCCAGTCCCAGACCTCGGCGAGCAGCTGCTCGCGGGAGAGCACCGCGCGCGGGGTGTTCGCCAGGCAGACCAGCAGGTCGAACTCGGTGGGGGTCAGGTGCACGTCCGTGCCGCGCACCCGGACCCGGCGCTGCGCGTGGTCGATCTCCAGCTCACCCAGCCGCAGGATGCCGCTGCGCGGGGTGTGCGCGGCCAGCGCGGCGCGCTCGACCCGGCGCAGCAGCACGTGCACCCGGGCGGCCAGCTCCCGCATGGAGAACGGCTTGGTCATGTAGTCGTCGGCGCCGACCCCGAGGCCGACGAGCATGTCGGTCTCGTCGTCCCGGGCGGTGAGCATCATCACCGGCACCGGGCGCTGTGCCTGCACCCGGCGGCACACCTCCAGGCCGTCGAAGCCCGGCAGCATCACGTCGAGGACGAGCAGATCCGGCTGCCACGCCTCGGCGGTGTCCACCGCGGCCGGGCCGTCGGTGGCCGTCTGCACCTGGAAGCCCTCGGCGCGCAGCCGGGCCGCGATGGCTTCGACGATCGTCGGATCGTCCTCCACGACCAGCACCCGGCGCTGGGCGCCCGGCGTGGCCGCGGTGGTGCCGCCCTGGGTTGTCTGAGTCTGGTCCATCGCCCGCCCCTGCATGTGCCCTGCGTGGTCGCGTCTTGCTGGGCAGCAGCGTAAGGGCATGGTGTGACCGTCGGCTACGCACCCTACGCGGACCGGAGCGCCAGATGGACGACGTCCGGGACTCCTCGGGCAACGGGGATCTCTTCCGTCCGTACCCCGTCGAATCCGGCATTTCGCAGGGCCAGTTCGAACTCCGCGGACGGCTGCGCCGACCACACGGCGAGCACTCCGCCGGGCGTCAGCCGGTCCCGGCAGGCGGCCAGTCCGGCGGGGGAGTAGAGGCTGTCGTTGTCCTCGGTGACGGTCCAGTCGGGGCCGTTGTCGATGTCCAGGCACAGTGCGTCGTAGGGGAGTTGGCCCGCGCCGTCGTGGAGGTACGCCACCAGGTCGGTGTGCAGGATCTCGGTGCGCGGATCGGCCAGCGCCTCCCCCGAGACGGCCGAGAGCGGACCCGTGCGGTGCCAGTCGATCACCGCCGCCTCGCGCTCGGCCACCGCGATCCGGCCCCAGCGCGGTTCGGCGGCGGCCCGTGCCAGCGAGAAGCCGACGCCCAGCCCGCCGATGAGGACGGCGGGGTGCGCGCGACCGGCCGGGAGCGCGGCCAGCGCGGCGTCGACCAGCAGCCGCTCGGAGCGCCCGTCGGAGGTGTCCATCAGGAAGCAGCCATTGGCGATGATCTCGTAGACGGGCCCGTCGGATCCGGGCGCCGCAAGGGTTCCGGGGCCCTCGGCGGCCGGGCCCCGTTGCCGTAACACCACCTCTCCGTACGGGCCCTGACGGCGGTCGAGGGTGCGTGCGGCCGACTCGGGGCCGGCGGTCGGATGCCAGGGGTGGGCGGGATCCATGCGGCCATCTTGGCCAACGCCGGGTGCGCCGGTCCAACGGCGGGCGGATGGTGGCGGAGGGAGGGTTCCGGGCAACGTCGCGTGCTCCACAAAGGTTGAGTGCCGTGACGGATCTCACGTACACAGCTGGCTCATGGGTTGAGCGGGCACAGTGGTCGCGGACGTTGTGCAGGGCGGTGGAGCGGCGGGTCCGTCGGGAACGGCGGAACCGCGGGAGTCCGCGAGAAAGGGGCCTTGGGCAGTGAGCACACTGGAGACGGCCGGGGGTGTGCCGGTCGATGACGGGCCGGGCGTCGGCCCGCGGGCCGACGGCACGCCGGTGATCCTCGCGGGCATGCCCCGGCAGCGCGGCGACGCGGCGCTGGTGCCGGCCACGGCGGCCACGGACGCCGCCGGCGGTGCGGCGCAGGACGCCGCCGCCCGCCGCCCGTGGACGGGACTGCGGCCCTGGCGGCTGCTCCCCACCCCCACCGGCACCCCCTTCACCTTCGGCTACGCGCTGCTGCTCGTCGCCACGTCGCTCTTCGCCGACCACGGCGACCCCGCCCTGGTCGCCTCGCTGCTCCAGGGCTCCAGTACGGACGTGACCCATCTCGCGCAGGACCCGCTGCTGGTGCTGGTCGCCAGCGCCCTGTGGATAGCGGGCGGGCTCGGCTCCTCGTTCGCCCTGGTCTTCCTCGTCGTGGTGACGGCGCTGGAACGGCGGATCGGCGGGCCGCGCACCGCCGCGGTCTTCTTCGGCGGACATGCGCTGGCCACCCTCGCCACCGAAATGCCGGTCGGCTTCTCCGTGGCCGCGGGCGGGCTGCCGGACAGTTCGCTGCACCGCCTCGACTACGGCATCAGCTTCGGCGTGATGACCTGCACGGGAGCCCTGGCGGTCCTGCTGCCCGGCTGGCTGCGCTGGCCCCTGCTGGCCGCCGTCGGCTACATGGGCGTCACCGATCTGCTGACCTCTGCCGACCCCATGACGGACTGGGGCCATCTGCTCTCGCTCGCCCTGGGCGTGGCCGCCTGGCCGCTGCTGCGCCGCTGGCGCGACCAGCGCGCCGGGCCCGCGCCGCTCCTCGGGGACCTGGGGCACCCGGCGCTGCGCACCCCGCGTACGTACTGAGGCGCCCCGCGCGCCCGGCGCCGCCGCTTCTTCGCGGAGACCGTCAATTCATTACGGAGACCGCCGCGTCGTCGCGGAGAATGGTGCCCTTCGCGGGCGCCACGACCGAGCGCGCCCGCCGGCCGCAGGAGCAGAGAAGAGCCGTGTCGCACGAGCGCCGCCCGTCGAAGGACCGCGAACCGTCCCCTCCGCAGGCCCCGGACGCCGCTCGGCTCCCGCTGCTCTCCGACTGCGGCAGCTGCTTCGGGCTGTGCTGTGTGGCACTGCCGTTCGCGGCCTCGGCGGACTTCGCCCTCGACAAGGAGGCCGGGCGGCCCTGCCCGAACCTGGGGGCCGGCTTCCGCTGCGGGATCCACGCCGAGCTGCGGCAGCGCGGCTTCTCCGGCTGCACCGTCTTCGAGTGCTTCGGCGCCGGCCAGAAGGTCTCCCAGGTCACCTTCGAGGGGAAGGACTGGCGGCAGGCGCCGGGGACCGCGCGGGCGATGTTCGACGCGTTCGGCGTGATGCGGCAGTTGCACGAGCTGCTCTGGTACGTGGCCGAGGCCCTGACGCTGCCGGCGGCCCGTCCGGTGCACCGCGAGCTGCGGGCCGTACAGGAGACGACCGAGCGGCTGACGCTCGGCGGCCCCGAGGAGCTGGCCGGCGTGGACGTGGCCGCCCACCGGGGCGAGGTCAACGCCCTGCTGCTGCGGGTCAGCGAACTCGTACGGGCGCAGGTCCCGGGCCGCAAGAAGGAGCGGCGGGGGGCCGACCTGATGGGAGCCAGGCTCAAGGGCGCGAGTCTGCGGGGGGCCGATCTCCGGGGGGCCTACCTGATCGCCGCCGACCTCCAGGGCGCCGATCTGCGCACCGCCGACCTGATCGGGGCCGATCTGCGGGACGCCGATCTGCGCGGTGCGGATCTGACGGGCAGCATCTTCCTGACCCAGGCGCAGGTGAACGCGGCCCGTGGCGACGCGGCCACCAGGCTGCCGCCGGGGCTGCGCCGCCCCGCCCACTGGTAGCCCGTCCTCTTCTCCTTCTCCCCGCTGCTTCTTCCTCCCCCTTCCCCGCGGTCGGGCCCTGCGCGCATGCGCCCGTACCCGGTTGCCCCGTTGATCGCTCACAGCGAACGCGCGGCCGGAACATCCGTGGAGGCCCTGGCATTGAGTGGATAAAGCTCAACTTGCTTGCCGAAGGGGAGATCATGACTGCTGAGTCGCCGGCATCCGCATCGCTCACTCTGCCCGTGCTGCCCCTCGATGACGAGGTCGTCCTGCCCGGCATGGTGGTGCCGCTGGACCTGTCCGACGCCGACGTACGGGCGGCGGTGGAGGCCGCGCAGGCCGCCGCGTCTTCGGGGCCTTCGGGTAACAAGCCGAGGGTGCTGCTTGTGCCCCGGGTCGACGGGACGTACGCGGCGATCGGCACGCTGGGGAGGATCGAGCAGGTCGGGCGGCTGTCCGACGGCGACCCCGGGGCGCTGATCCGCGGCGTGGGCCGGGTGCGGATCGGCTCCGGCACGACCGGGCCGGGGGCCGCGCTGTGGGTGGAGGGGACCCCCGTCGAGGAGAAGGCGCCCGAGCCCCTCCCGGGGGCGGTCGCCGAACTGGTCACGGAATACAAGGCGTTGGCCACCAGCTGGCTGCGCAAGCGCGGGGCCTGGCAGGTCGTCGACCGGGTCGCCGGCATCGACGACGTGCCGACGCTCGCCGACAACTCCGGATACCTGCCGTTCCTGACCACCGAGCAGAAGCTCCGGCTGCTGGAGACCACCGACCCGGTCGCCCGGCTGAAGTACGCCGCCGAGGTGCTGCGCTCCCATCTGGCCGAGCAGGACGTGGCCGAGTCCATCGCCAAGGACGTCCAGGAGGGCGTCGACAAGCAGCAGCGGGAGTTCCTGCTGCGGCGGCAGCTGGAGGCGGTCCGCAGGGAACTGGCCGAGCTGAACGGCGACCCCGAGGACGAGGGCGGCGACTACCGCGCCCGGGTCGAGGCCGCCGACCTGCCGGAGGAGGTCCGCAAGGCCGCCCTGAAGGAGGTCGACAAGCTGGAGCGGGCCAGCGACCAGAGCCCGGAGGGCTCCTGGATCCGCACCTGGCTGGACACCGTCCTGGAACTGCCGTGGAACGAACGCACCGAGGACGCCTACGACATCGCCGGCGCCCGGCGGGTCCTGGACGCCGACCACTCCGGGCTGGCGGACGTCAAGGAGCGGATCAGCGAGTACCTGGCGGTGCGCAAGCGGCGGTCGGAGCGCGGGCTGGGACTCGTCGGGGGCCGTCGGGGCGGCGCGGTGCTGGCTCTCGTGGGGCCGCCCGGCGTCGGCAAGACCTCGCTCGGTGAATCCGTCGCGCGGGCCATGGGGCGGAAGTTCGTCCGGGTCGCGCTCGGCGGCGTACGGGACGAGGCGGAGATCCGCGGCCACCGGCGGACGTATGTCGGCGCGCTCCCCGGCCGGATCGTGCGGGCCGTCAAGGAGGCCGGTTCGATGAACCCGGTCGTCCTCCTCGACGAGATCGACAAGGTGGGCTCGGACTACCGGGGCGACCCGGCCGCCGCCCTCCTGGAGGTGCTGGACCCGGCGCAGAACCACACCTTCCGGGACCACTACCTGGAGGTCGAACTGGACCTGTCCGACGTGGTGTTCCTGGCCACCGCCAACGTCCTGGAGTCCATCCCGGAGCCGCTGCTGGACCGGATGGAGCTGGTCCGGCTCGACGGCTACACCGAGGACGAGAAGGTCGTCATCGCCCGGGACCACCTGCTGCCGCGCCAGCTGGAGCGGGCCGGCCTGGAACCCGGCGAGGTGACCCTGGAGGACGCGGCGCTGCGCCGGCTGGCGGGCGAGTACACCCGCGAGGCGGGCGTACGGAATCTGGAGCGGTCGGTCGCCCGGCTGCTGCGCAAGGTGGCGACCCAGCACGAACTGGGCGAGCGGGAGCTGCCGTTCACGGTCGGCGTGGAGCAGCTGCGCCCGCTGATCGGGCGCCCGCACCACACCCCGGAGGCGGCCCAGGACCCGGCCGAGCGGCGGACCGCGGTGCCCGGTGTGGTCACCGGCCTCGCGGTCACCGGCGCCGGCGGCGACGTGCTCTACGTGGAGGCGTCGCTGGCGGATCCGGAGACCGGGGCGTCGGGGCTGCAACTGACCGGCCAGCTGGGCGACGTGATGAAGGAGTCGGCGCACATCGCGCTGTCGTTCCTGCGCTCGCACGGCGCGGAGCTGGAACTCCCGGTCGGTGACCTCAAGGAGCGCGGGGTGCATCTGCACGTACCGGCCGGTGCCGTCCCCAAGGACGGCCCCAGCGCGGGCATCACGATGACCACCGCGCTGGCCTCGCTGCTCTCGGGCCGCCAGGTGCGGCCGGACGTCGCCATGACCGGCGAGGTCTCGCTCACCGGGCGGGTGCTGCCGATCGGCGGCGTCAAGCAGAAGCTGCTGGCGGCTCACCGGGCGGGCATCACGACCGTGATCATCCCCAAGCGGAACGAACCGGATCTGGACGATGTGCCCGCGGAGATCCTGGAAGCGCTGGAGGTGCACCCGGTCGCCGATGTCCGGCAGGTGCTGGAACTGGCCCTGACCCCGGCGGCGCAGGGGGCCGACCCCGGGGTCCCGCTCGCGGCGTGACGGCCCGCGGCGGCCGGCCCGCCCCCTCGCGGGGGCGGGCCGGCCGCCGTGCGCTCACCCGTCGGCCAGCGCCCGGAGGCGGTCCATCGACCCGTTGAAGCGGTTGTGGTCACCGACCGCCGGGCCGGTCGAGGTGTACTGCCAGATGGTGTGGAAGCCCCAGCCGGCAGGGAGTTCGCCGACCGAGGAGCCGTAGCGCGGCACCCACAGCGGGTTGATCCGGCCGAAGGCCGCGGAGTTGCCGGTGCACTGCTTCCACCAGCCGGTGGAGGTGTAGAGCACGGCGTCCCGGCCGGTGCGCGCCTTGTAGGTGGCGAACCAGTCCTTCATCCAGTCGACGAGACCGGTCGGGCTGAGCCCGTAGCAGGTCGCGCCGTAGGGGTTGTACTCCATGTCCAGGGCGCCGGGCAGCGTCCTGCCGTCCTTGGACCAGCCGCCGCCGTGGGCGACGAAGTAGGCGGCCTGGGCGGCGCCGCCGGAGGTGTCGGGAGTGGCGAAGTGGTAGGCGCCGCGGATCATGCCGGAGCGGTAGGAGCCGTTGTACTGCTGCGCGAAGTACGGGCTGGTGTAGCTGGTGGACTCCGTCGCCTTGACGTAGGCGAACCGGACGCCGCTGTTCCAGAGGGCGGACCAGGCGACGTTGCCGTTGTGGCTGCTGACGTCGACGCCCTCGGCGGACGCGGTGAGCGAGGGCGGCGGCAGGATCCCGGTCGTGGCGCCCTCGTGCCGCGCGACCTGCGAGCCGGCCCAGTCCTGGTCGGGGTGGGTGGGTTCGGGGGCGTGCCGGCCGGCCGCCGCGCCGGCCGTGCCGGGCAGGCCGAGGAGCAGGGCGACGGTCGCCAGGAGGGCCCCGGCCGCGGTCGCGAGGGAGTGCACGGGGCGGTGGGGGGTTCCGGATCTGAGCACGGGCATACGTGCCTCCGTGGATCTCGGTGGATCTCGCTGCGGTGACGTTGCGGAGAAATGACCTTGAGGGGGGAGGAACTGGCACCACTGATTGGTGTGGCCATGCCAGAACAGACGGTACGCGCGTAGACCCCCGTGACAAAAGAGGGTCGCGGGGCTTCCGTTGGTCTAATCCTGCGAAATACTGGCCCAACTGCGGTTTCGGCGGCCCGGGAGAGAAATTTTCAGGCGGTGAAACGCGGGAATTGCGGGAAATAGAGGAAAACGCGGGAAAGGGCGCTGACGTGCACAACACCGGAGCCGGCGGTACGGCGGACGGCGAACCGATGGGCGTGGATCACGTATTCCTGGCCCTGGAGCGCGAGTTGGCCGTATTCCTCCGCCGCGCCCGCGCCTCGTCCGGCGAGATGTCCCGCGAGGTGCACCCCGACCTCGAATCGGCCGCCTACGGCCTGCTGATCCGGCTCGCCGACGCCGGAGCCCAGCGCGCCACCGACCTCGCCGGCTTCTTCGGCGTCGGCAAGGCGACCATAAGCCGCCAGCTGCACGCCTTGGAGCGGCTCGGGCTGGTCGCCCGCGAACCGGACCCGGCCGACGGCCGCGCGGTCCTGGTGCGGATCACCGACGAGGGCCGCGCGCGCTTCGACCGCGTCCGCACCGCGCGGCGCGCCCGCTATGCCCGCCGGCTGGCCTCCTGGGACCGCGCCGAGGTCGCCGAACTCGCCCGCCTGCTGCACCGGCTGAACGCCGAGCAGGAGCAGGAGGGCGAGCCCGGGGAGCAGGACGGGGAACGCGAGAGGGAAGGGGAGGGCGCGCCCGGGGAGGGCGGCCGGGGGCGATGCCGGTAGCCGTGGCCGCCCGGCCGCGGCCCGGTCACGGGGCCACGTGGACCACCGCCGCATCGTCCCGGGCCTTCCCCCGGGGGTGCGCGGCGCCCTCCGGGTCGGCGGCCTCGGCCGCCCGTACCCGGTCGATCAGCGCCTGCGGGCCGGACGTGACCACCAGCGCCACGCAATCCGCCCAGGAGCCCTCCCGGAAGACCTCGACCCAGCGGCTCGCGCCGTCGCTGAGCGCGGTCAGCGAGCGCAGCTGCGCGCGCGGGGTGCTGCCGGTGACCGCGCGGGCGGCGACGGCCGGGTCGGCGGCGGCGGTGAAGAAGCCGCCCTCGGCGTTGCGCAGCGCCTCGACCGCGCGGACGTAGGCACCGGCCGCGGCGGCGCGTTCGGCGGAGCCGCGCGGCAGGGCCCGTACGGCGGCGCGCTGTTCGCGGACCGCGGGCGGGAGTTCACCGAGCCGGGTGTCCTGTACGGGATGCACCGAGCCGTCCGCCTTCTCCAGAAGCAGGACGGAATCGGAGAGCACCAGGTGGTCGACGGTGCGGTCGGACCAGCGCGCGGCGACCACCGTTGCCTGCGGAGTGCGGGGGTGAGAAAGGTCACAGGCGTCCCGATGATTCTCGGCCGTCCTGGAGATGGCGGCGGCGAGCACCTCAGTGAGCGTCATATCCCGGTGTGAAACCGACAGTTCGAGCATCGCGCCGCCGAGCCGCGCGGTGAACCACGGCACGGAATGGACGCACCCGTAGTCCCCTTCGGGCGGTGTCACACCGTCCAGCAGGATCAGGACGCCGCCCTGGCCGGAGGCGGGCAGGGCGACGGACGCGTAGTCCTCGTTTGGGCGTTGGGGGTCGCCCGGCTCTGTCGCGAGTTCGATGCGCATGGCGGAAAGTCTGCCGGAGGTGTCCGGATCGCGACGGTGCCCGGGCGTTGTCCGCGGTGGTGGCGTAGGGCCAGGTCAGCGGGGTGCCGTCGGGTCGGGCGGGAGGGGCGTCCGGCTGCGGGCGCGCATCCTTCCAGGACCGGCACGCATCTCCAAACCCGTCCGGGGGTTGCCCGAGGTTGCGGCCAGAATTGGTACCGCGCGGAAGTTGATGGTCAAACTCCGTTTGATGTTCACTCGTTCAGGTGGCCGGGCATGTGTTGCCGAGCCACTGCGCGGCGCCGATGGAATGGTCATTTCCCGGATCAAATGGGGTGGGCCAGGACGTTCGTCGCGACGCGCACAGCCGGGCTGTTCCCCTTCGCGGAATTGTGTGCACTGCCGCGGTTTTCGCGCAGGTCCGCCCCGCGAACGGGGAGCGAGCCGGGTCCGCGACGCCGGCACGGCGTGGGCAGGCGAGACAGGAATGCGAGCAGCGGTGCGGAAGATGCGGCTTCGGGGCGGCGCAGGGAAGCCGGGATCACCGGCCGGTCCGGTCTCGGTACCGGGTACGGCTCCCGGCGCGACGGGCAGTGGCGCGAACGGTACGGAACGGCGCCCCGCGCGGGTGCGCAACCGGCTCATGGGAGCCGTCGCGGTGGTCGCCGTCGCCGTCCTCGGAGCCGGCGCCCCCGGCCTGGCGACCGTCGCCGACAACGCCGACACCAGCCAGCAACTGGTCGATCTGGCCCAGCTCAACGCGCACGCCATCACCCTGGCGCACTCCCTCGCCGACGAGCGCGACGCGATGACCGCGTACGTGGCCGCCGGGCGCACCGGCAGCAACCTCAGCGCGGCCCCCACCTCCTCCCAGCGCGCCCAAGTGGACCGGCAGATCGGCGAGCTGCGCTCCGACGCCCAGGGCTCGGCCGGCGCCACCACCGCGTTCGCGGCCGCCGACAAGCTCCTCAAGGAGCTGCCGCAGACCCGCCAGAAGGCCCTCGCCGGGCCCGCCACCGCCGACCAGGTCCACGACGCCTACAGCCAGGTCGTCCAGGCGCTCGGCGCGATCAGCGACGACATCGCCCGTGGGCTGCCCGGCCGGGCCGACCCCGCGGACGCCGACACCCGCGCGCTGCCCGCCCTCGGCCGGGCCGCCGACCAGGCGGCCAGTACCCGCGCGCTGCTGATGGCCGGGCTCAAGGCGGGCGGTGCGCAGCCCCGGCTGACCGCCGCCGCCCAGGTCGCCCACATCCGCGAGCAGGGCGCGCTGGACGACTTCAACCAGGCCGCGAGCCAGGGTGGCCGGGACCGCTACCAGCGCACCGTCAACGGCCCCGACGTCGACGGCGCCGAGCGCTATCTGACCCAGCTGACCGACCATCCCTATCTGGACCCCGCCGCCATCGCGCTGAGCCGGAGCCGGGTGCAGTCCGCGCTCACCGCCCGGATCGGGCTGATGCGGGGCACCGAGTCCGCGATGGCCGCCGCCGACGTCCAGCGCCTGGGCACCCTGCGCGACGGCGACGTGGACCAGCTGGAGATCCGCATCGCGCTGGCCGGCGCCTGCCTGCTGCTGGCCGTCGGTGCCGGCGTCTGGGCCGCCCGCACGATGACCCAGCCGCTGGCCGCGCTGCGGCTCGGCGCCGGCCGGGTGGCCGCGGACCCCGCGCACGAGGAGCCCGTCAACTACAAGGGCCGCAACGACGAGTTCGCCGCCGCCGTACGCTCCGTCAACGCGCTGCACGCGCAGGTCGCCGAGTCGGCCCGGCGCACCGCCGAACTGGAGGGCGAGCGCAAGCGGCTGGTCGGCGGCCGGCAGCGGCTGGTGGCCCAGGGCGAGGTGCTCCAGGAGCAGGCGGAGACCCTCAAGGAGGAGGTCGCCGACCTCCAGGAGCGGCTGGCCGCGCTGCGCACGGGCGTGCACGGCCGGTTCGTCAACCTCGCGCTGCGCACCCTCGGCCTGGTCGAGCGCCAGCTCGGGGTCATCGAGTCGCTGGAGGAGAGCGAGCAGGACCCGGAGCGGCTGGAAACCCTCTTCAAGCTGGACCACTTCGCCGCGCGGATGCGCCGCAACAGCGAGAACCTGCTGGTCCTGGCGGGCGCCGAGCAGCACGGCGGCAACCACCCCGGGCCGGTCCCGCTGCTGGACGTGCTGCGGGCCGCGGTCAGCGAGATCGAGCGGTACGAGCGGGTGCGCATCGGGTCGCTGCCGCCGCACTCGCAGCTCGCCGGGTTCGCCGCCGACGACGTCAGCCACCTGGTCGCCGAACTCCTGGAGAACGCCACCGCGTTCTCGCCGCCGGACGCCCAAGTCGAGCTGTCCGGCTGGCTCCTGGAGAGCGGTGAGCTGATGCTCTCGGTCCAGGACGAGGGCATAGGGATGACCGCCGACCGGCTGGCGGAGCTCAACGAGCGCCTCTCGGAGCGCGAGGCCGCCGAGGCCGCCGCGACCTCCGAGACCGTCGACGGGGCGCTGGGCCTGGGCCTGTACGTGGTGGTGCGGCTGGCCGCCCGGCACGGCGTACGGGTCCAGCTGCGCGCCCAGGAGCAGGGCGGGATCGCCGCCGTCGTCGTGCTGCCCGGCTCGATCCTGCCCACGCGTCCGGCGCCCGGGACCGTCGTGCCCGGACAGGGCGGCGCCGGGACCGCGCCGAGCCTGCCGGGCTCGGTCGCGGAGGCGAACTCCAACACCCTCCAGACGCGGCTGAACCGGCTGGATCCCGCGCCGGCCGAGGAGCCCGCCGCCCAGGACGCCCCGCAGCCGGCGCCGGTGGAAACCGCCGAACCGGCCGCCGCCGAGGACCCGTTCGTGGCCGCGGCGGAGCGCGCCATCGACGCGGCCGGGCTCGGCACCCCGGCCGAGCCGGAGCGGGCCCGCCCGGCCGCCGCCGTACCGCCCGCCGCCCCGGAGACCGCGCCCGCCGCCGAAGGGCCCGAGCCGAGCCCGTACGGCCCGCGGTCGTCCGGTCCGTACGCCACGGCCGCGCCCGCGGGCACCGGCGGTACCGCCGGCGAGCACACCCGCACCGAGGACACCGTGTCCCCGGCCGACGGCACCCCGGCGCCCGGCAAGGGCCGGCCCGCCGCCCCGGCGCCCGCCGCCCCGGCCGAGGCCGCCCCGGACGCGGTCCCCGGCCCCTACGCCATCGGCCCGGACCGGCACAGCCGTCCGGAGCCCGGCCCGGCGCCCACGGCGGCGCCGGAGCGGAGCGCGGCCCCGGAGGCACCGGCTCCGGCACCGCGCCGGACCACCGCGACCGGGCTGCCCAAGCGCACCCCCAAGGTCGTGGCGCAGCAGCAGGCGCCCGCCGCGCCGCGCAGGACCGGAACGTCCCATGCCGAGGCGCTGCGCCGCCGGCTCGGCGGATTCCAGCAGGGGGCGCGGGACGGCCGGCGCGATGTGGCGGCCGAGATCGCGGAAGGCACAGCGGAGCAGACCATCCCACAGACGGACACCGACGGAGCGGGGGCCCCGGGAGAACGCCACGTTGTCGAGGAGGCAACCGATTGAAGGCGCAAGCGCCCACTGCGCACGGACAGGGCCTGAGCAGTCAGGCACGGAACCTGCACTGGCTGTTGACCAACCTGGTCGACGAGGTCCCCGGCATCCGCTCGGTCGCGGTGGTCTCCTCCGACGGCCTGCTGCTGCTGTCCTCCGACCCCGGGAGAGCGGACGCCCCGCCGGCCCGCCCGGGTGACAGCGACGGGCCCAAGGGCTCCAGCGCCGACCTGGCCACCATCGTGTCCGGGCTCGGCAGCCTCACCACCGGGGCGGCGAAGCTGATGGACGGCGGGGCCGTCAAGCAGACGATGGTCGCGATGGAAGAGGGCAGCCTGTTCGTCATGGCGATCAGCGACGGTTCGCTGCTCGGGGTGCACGCCGCCCCGGACTGCGAGATGAGCGTCATCGCCTACCACATGGCGCTGTTCGTCGGCCGGGCCGGCCACGTCCTGACCCCCGAACTCCGCACCGAACTGCGCAAGTCGATGGAGAACGTCCAGTGAGCGAACGAAGCGAGCGAGCCGTCGAGAGCCGCGCGGCGAGCGTGTGCGGGGCCGAGCGGAGCGGGGGATCGGCATGACCAAGGCGCCCAAACTCCCGGTGCGCGGCGCGGACCGCAAACCCGCGCGGGTCCGCCCGTACTCGCTCACCGGAGGCCGGACGCGGTTCGGCCATGTGCTGCTCGTCGAGACGTTCGTGGCCGCGCTGGACGCGCCCGAGGAGCGCCGCGAGCTCACCTCGGGCGGCTGGGCGGACCGCGTGATGCCCGAGATGCGGGCGATCGTCGAGCTGTGCCGCCGGATGCGCTCGGTCGCGGAGATCTCCGCGCTGCTCAAGATGCCGCTGGGTGTGGTCCGCGTCCTGCTCAGCGACCTCGCCGACCAGGGAAAGATTCGCGTCTACGGCACCGGGCACGGCACCGGCCGGCCCGACCGCGCGCTGCTCGAAAGGGTGCTGAGTGGACTTCACAGGCTCTGACACGATATCGGCCGGATCGAACTCGCCCGCCGGTTCCGTGGGAGCGTCCGACCAGGCGGCCACCGCCGCCGACGCGGGGCTGCAGAGCTGGCAGACCGACCGTTCGCGGGCGCCGGTCGCCACCAAGATCGTGGTGGCGGGCGGCTTCGGCGTCGGCAAGACCACCTTCGTCGGCTCGGTCTCGGAGATCACCCCGCTGCAGACCGAGGCGCTGATGACCCAGGCCAGCGCCGAGACGGACGACCTGTCCGCGACCCCCGAGAAGACCACCACCACGGTCGCCATGGACTTCGGCCGGATCACCCTCGACCAGGACCTGGTGCTGTACCTCTTCGGCACGCCCGGCCAGCAGCGCTTCTGGTTCATGTGGGACGACCTGGTGCGCGGTGCGATCGGCGCGATCGTGATGGCGGACACCCGGCGGCTGGAGGACTGCTTCCCGGCGCTGGACTACTTCGAGAGCTGCGGACTGCCGTACGTCGTCGCCGTCAACCACTTCGAGGGGACCGACTCGTACGCGGAGGACGACGTCCGCGACGCGCTGACCGTACCGCCCGAGGTGCCCGTCGTGATCATGGACGCGCGGCGCCGGGCCACGGTGATCGAGTCCCTGCTCGCGCTGGTCGGCCACGCGCTGGCGGCCACGCCCGAATAGCCTGCCCCCCACCCCCGCCACCCCTCACCCCCGAACAGCAGTAGCAGAGAAGAGCCCCGCCATGCGGAAGATACTCATCGTCGGAGCCGGCCAGTCCGGTCTCCAACTCGCCCTCGGCCTCCAGTCCCAGGGCTACGAGGTCACCCTCATGTCCAACCGCACCGCCGACGAGATCCGCTCCGGCCGGGTCATGTCGACGCAGTGCATGTTCCACACCGCCCTCCAGCACGAGCGCGACCTGGCGATCAACTTCTGGGAGAGCCAGGCCCCGCGCATCGAGGGCCTCGGCGTCTCGGTCGCCGCCCCCGGCAGCCACGAAGGGCCCGACGGCTCGCAGCGCGCCATCGACTGGGTCGGCAGGCTCGACGGCTACGCCCAGTCCGTCGACCAGCGGGTCAAGATGGCCGGCTGGATGGAGACCTTCGCGCAGCGCGGCGGCCAGCTGGTCATCCACGGCGCGGCCGTCTCCGACCTGGACTTCTTCGCGAGCCGCTACGACCTGACGCTGGTCTCGGCCGGCAAGGGCGAGCTGGTGTCCATGTTCGGCCGGGACGCCGCCCGTTCGCCGTACGACGCCCCGCAGCGGGCGCTCGCGGTCTCCTACGTCCACGGCCTGGGACCGCGCCCCGAGCACCCCGAGTTCGAGGCGGTCCGCTGCAACCTCGTCCCCGGCGTCGGCGAGCTGTTCGTCATGCCGACCCTGACGACCTCGGGCCGCGCCGACATCCTCTTCTGGGAGGGCATCCCCGGTGGCCCGCTGGACGCGTTCCAGGGCATCAAGGACCCCGGCGAGCACCTGGCGAAGACCCTGGAGCTGATGGAGACGTTCCTGCCCTGGGAGTACGCCCGCGCCACCGGGGTCGAACTGACCGACGCCAACGGCACGCTGGCCGGCCGCTACGCCCCGACCGTCCGCAACCCCGTCGGCAAGCTGCCCTCCGGCGGTCTGGTGCTGGGCGTCGCGGACGTCGTGGTGGCCAACGACCCGATCACCGGCCAGGGCTCCAACTCGGCCGCCAAGTGCGCGGCGTCCTACCTCGCCTCCATCGTGGAGCGCGGTGAGCAGCCGTTCGACGGGGCTTGGATGCAGGAGACCTTCGACCGCTACTGGAACACCGCGCAGCACGTCACCAAGTGGACCAACGCGATGCTGGGCCCGCCGCCGGAGCACGTGCTGAACCTCATCGGCGCGGCCGGTCAGCTCCAGCCGGTCGCCGACCGGTTCGCCAACGGCTTCGACGACCCGTCCGACTTCGAGAACTTCTTCTTCGAGCCCGAGAAGACCGGCGCCTACCTCGCCTCGCTCACGGCCTGACGCCGCGCCCGGACTCCGGCCGGCGGACCCGGGGACGGTCCGCCGGCCGGTTCTCAGCCTCTGCTCAACCGCGCTTCGTCCAGGGCCACTTGGGGCCGCCGCCGGCGGTGCCCTCCGGGTCGTACTCGTACTTCCAGCCGCGCGGCAGGCCGAGGCGCCCCACCCGGCCGGGGACCCGGCGGTAGACATGCAGCGTCGGCGGGCGGCCGTCGTCGTTCGGCACCGGGATCTCGTACGTCTTCGGCGGCTGGCCGGTCGGGCCGACCAGGACCGGGAGGACCCGGCCGTCCAGGGGCCCGCCGACAAACAGGGTGTTCTCGCTTCGCACCGACCCAGTGTCACACCGTGGGGCGCCGGGCGGGGCGGTGGCCCGCCCGGGCGCGTCCCTCGGCCGGTGTGATAAAGCCGCAGGTCACAGCAGGTGTACGGCCTCGCTGACGAGAGGCAGGACGCGGCGCGCCAGATCGCCGGCCGGGCCCTGGGCGGTCTCCCTCCGCAGCGCCGCCGCCGTCACCCGCGCGGTCTGCGGGTCGCGGGCCGCGGTCGCCGTCAGCAGGGCGACGAAGTGGTCCACCAGCCAGTCGCGCAGCTCGTCGAGCGGCGGCTGCTTGTCCTCGTCGAGCCAGATCAGCGAGGCGGCCTCCACGGCCGTGATCCACATCCGGACGGTCATCCGCAGCCGCGGGCCCGGCTCCGGCTCGCCCACATGCCGCAGGATCTGCGCGGCGGCGGCGCGCCGCACCTCGTCCACGATCGCGGACGTCCGGGAGGTCTCCACGACGCTGCCGCCCTGGAGGAGGGCGCTGAACCCGGCGTCGTGCTGGTCGACGAACGCCAGGTAGCGGTCCAGCGCATGGCCCAGCCGCTGGGTGAGCGGCCCGGTCTCCGGCTCCGCGAAGCACTGCTCCAGCTCGTCGGCGGCGCTGCGCCGCGCCGCTTCGTACAACTGCTGCTTGCCGCCCGGGAAGTAGCGGTAGACCAGCGGCCGGGAGACCTCGGCGGCGGTGGCGACGTCGTCCAGCGAGACGTCCTCGGGCGCGCGCTGGGCGAACAGGCCGAGCGCCGCGGCCAGCAGCTGGCTGCGGCGCTGCTCCACGCTCAGCCTGCGGTAGGCGGGTCGGGGTACTGCTGGGGCGGTGCCGCTGCCGTTCATGAACAGCAGCGTAACCGCAGAGGATTTCGGATCGCACAGCTGCTCGGGACGTATCGGGGGCAATCGGGTCCTTCACGCCAACAGGCCCGAGCTGCGCCACAACCGGCGGCCGGCGCCGCGCAGAACGCCGATCTCGTCGAGGAAGTCGGTCAGCCGCCGGGCGCCGTTCTGCATCACCTCGCGGCGGTGGCCGCTGGCCCTGACCTGGGCTATCGCCGCGCGCCGGTCCAGACCGACGTTCGCGTACACGTCCGGGTTGACGAAGGCGACGGAGAAGACCCGGGCCGCCTCGCCGGAGCTGATCCGGGTCAACTCCCGCTCCCAGCGCGGCGCGGTGACCATCTGGCGGCGCAGCTCCTCGCGGGCGTAGCGGACGTGCCGGGCCTCCTCGACGACATGGATCCGGGTCACCCCGCGCACCAGCGTCTGCACCCGCTCGTCCGGGAACGTCAAGCGCTGCATCCAGTCCAGGATCTCCTCGCCGAGCAGGGTGCAGGCGAACGAACCGGGCGTGGTGGAGACGGTCTTGAGGACCCGGGCGAGGTTGTGGTTGAGCCGGGTGACCGGGTATGTCGGCGCGCCGGCCTTCTGGATCATGCGGGCGAACATCTTGGAGTGCCGGCACTCGTCGGCGATCTCGGTGAGCGCGTAGCGGACATGGGCGCTGGTGACCGGCTTGTCGTAGATGTGCCGCACCAGCAGCTGCATCAGGATGATCTCGAACCAGATGCCCAGGGAGGCGAGTGAGGCGGCCTCGTGCCGGGAGAGGTCCTGCTGCTGCTCCGGCGACATCCGCCGCCACATGGGGGTGCCGTAGAGCGAGACCAGCTCCGGCGGCCAGAACCACCTGCCCTCTTCGAGGGGCGCGTCCCAGTCGAGTTCGGTGTCGGGGTCGAAGGAGTGCCGGGCGGAGGAGTCGAGCAGGCGCTCGGCGACCTGCTCCCGGTCCTTCAGCAGCCCGAGGGCGTCCCGCAGGACTTCGGTATCCGTCAGGGTCATGGGGGTGGGCGCACTCGTCATGGCTCCGGCTACACCTCGCTCGTGGGTTACCCGCGGTCACACGCGGTCGCCTCTTATGAGACTCCGCGTCAGTAAGGACGTCAATCCCTCCCGCGCGACTTATTGACCCATGGGTAAGAAGCGTGTGAGCCTGCCAACCATCCGCCCGTGACACGGTGTTCGGCGGGGTGGGAGGAGATCGCGGTGTCGACCCGAGAGCTGTACACGCAGGACCCAGGAGACTCCCTGTGGAGCGTGCCCGCCGCTGGTGCGGCCCGGTTCAGCTGGGAATACGACGACGGTCGCGACCGGCTGCTCGCCCTGTACCAGAAGGGCAAGGACAAGCAGTGGGACGCCACCCTGCGGATCGACTGGGACCTGGAGGTCGACCCCAAGGATCCGCTCGGCACCCCCGACGAGGCCATGTCGCTGTACGGCACCAAGTACTGGGACCGGATGACGGAGAAGGACCGCGGCGATCTCCGCCAGCACTACACCGCCTGGCAGTTCAGCCAGTTCCTGCACGGCGAGCAGGGCGCGATGGTGTGCGCCGCGCGGATCGTGGAGTCCGTCCCGGACCTCGACGCGAAGTTCTACTCCGCGACCCAGACCATGGACGAGGCCCGGCACGCCGAGATATACGGCCGGTTCCTCCACGAGAAGATCGGGATGCTCTACCCGATCAACGACAACCTCCAGGCGCTGCTCGCCGACACCCTCAAGGACTCCCGCTGGGACATGCCCTACCTGGGCATGCAGGTACTGATCGAGGGGCTGGCGCTGGCCGCCTTCGGCGTGATCCGCGACACCACCGACAAGCCGCTGCCGAAGCAGATCCTGGCCTACGTCATGCAGGACGAGGCGCGCCATGTCGCCTTCGGCCGGATGGCGCTGCGCGACTACTACCGGCAGCTCACCGACGCCGAACTCCGCGAGCGCGAGGAATTCGTCATCGAGGGCTGCTACTTGATGCGCGACCGGCTGCGCGGTGTGGAGGTCCTGGAGAACTACGGCATCCCGCGCAAGGAGGCCGCCGAGTTCACCGAGCGCTCCGAATTCCTGCACCTCTTCCGGAAGCTGCTGTTCAGCCGCATCGTGCCGTGTGTCAAGGACATCGGCCTGTGGGGCGAACGCCTCCAGCGCGCGTACCTGGACATGGGCGTCTTCGAGATGGGCGACGCCAACCTCGATCTGCTGATGGCGCAGGACGAGGAAGTGGCGGAGAGGCTGGACGCGGAACGGTTCGCCGCCGAGGAGGCGGCCCGCAAGGCGGAGGTCGCGGACGCCATAGCCCAGGGCGCGTCCGCGACGGGGGTCCGCCCTGCTCCTTGAGAGCTCCGGGGAGAGCCGGCGGCTCACTCCGCCAGGAAGCCGGTGACGAGGCGGTCGAGTTCCGCCACCTCGCTCTCCGGCATCGCGTGGTGCCCGACCCCCGCCAGGGTCTCGATCCGCGCGCCGGCCAGCGTCCGCTCCGCCCGCTCGGCGACCTGCCGCGGATCGTGCGCCCTGCTCCGCCCCGCCAGCAGCACCAGCGCGGGCGGGGCGGTGCTGCCCAGCCGCGCCACGTCGGGACGCGGCCCGGTGATCGTCTTCGCGCTCCGGAAGTCCCGGGCGCCCAGCCCCATCAGCCGTACCAGCTCGGGCGCGAGAGGCCGGCCGCCCCGGGTCTCCCACGCCAGGAACCGCCGGGTGGTCGCCTCACCGGGCCGCAGGAACAGCGGCGCGGCCCGCAGCAGATACGACGCCCGGTAGCCCGCGAAGCACTGCGTCGGGTCGAGCAGCACCAGCCGCGCCACCCGCTCCGGAGCGTGCACCGCGTACCGCAGCGCGATCCAGCCCCCGTACGAATGCCCCAGCAGCGCCGTGGCGTTGAGCCCGAGGCCGTCCAGCACGGTGTCCAGCCAGGCCGTCAGGTCGTCCGGGGTGCGCAGCGCCCGCCCCGCGGGCACGCTCAGCCCCGGCGCGCCCATCAGGTCCACGGCGTACACCCGGTGCGTCCGCCCGAAGCCGGCGGCATGCGCGTACCAGGCGGCCGAGGTGACGCCGCCGCCGGAGAGCAGCACCAGCGGCGGTGCGCCGGCCGGCCCGCAGGCGTTGACGCGGGTGGTGCCGAACTCCCCGGCCAGCTCCAGCCGTTCGACCGGGACCGGCCAGAGTGCCATGGCCTGCCCGTACGCGGCACGGAACGCGGAAGTGGCGGTGGACGTCGCTGTCATCGGTGGCCCCCGTGGCGAGAAGAGAGAATGTGGTCGCGCCGGTAGGTATCCTGCCGGACCGCGCCGGCGGCGCCACCGCAACCCCCTGGAATCCATGGGACCTTCAACGGGGGCAGGGCCGGGAAGACCCTAGGGGCCGTCCAGTGGGACAGGGCCGGGAAGGCCCTGGTTCCGGCCCGACCGTGCCAGCCAGCGCCCCTCGTGCCGGGACACCTCGATCGGCCGCCCGAAGCAGGCCGTCATCCGCTCACCGGTCAGCACCTCCGCGAGCGGGCCGCGCGCCTGCACCCGCCCCTCGCGCAGCAGCACGGCGTGGTCGACGGCGGGGGACAGCTCCTCCAGGTGGTGGGTGACGGTCACCGTCGCCAACTCCGGCCGGTTCAGGGCCAGTCGGTGCAGCGCGTCGATCAGGTCCTCGCGCGAGGGCAGGTCGAGCGCGTTGAAGGGCTCGTCGAGCAGCAGCAGCCGGGGGTGGCTCCCAGCGGTGGCCGGGGGAGGGCCGGCCATCAGCGCGCGGGCGATCAGGATCCGGGCCCGCTGGCCGCCCGAGCAGACCCCGAACGGGCGGTCCGCCAGCTCCTTGCAGTCCAGTTCGGCCAGCAGCCCGTGGGCGCGCTCGCGGGTCGCCGCGTCGTACCTGCGCCACAGCGGCTGGACCGTACCGGTCGCGCCGGTCAGCACCACGGTGTGCCCGGTGGCGTCCTGGGGGACCTTCTGCGCACTGGACACCAGCCCGATGACGGCCCGCAGTTCCCGTAGGTCGACCGAGCCGAGCCGGTGGCCGAGCACCTCGACGGTGCCCACGGTCGGGAACATCAGGGCGCCGATGAGGCGCAGCACGGTGGTCTTGCCGGCGCCGTTCGCGCCGAGCAGCGCCCAGTGCTCACCGGACCGCACGGTCCAGTCGATGCCGTCGAGGACGACCTGGCCGGTGGTGTGGCGGCGGACACCGACGCCGTCCAGCGCGGCGATCACCCGGCCTGCGTGCGGATTCGGGGACCGCGGCTGCGAAGTCTGCGGGGGAGTCATCGCGGCAGACTAGCTGCGTACGGCAGCTATCCGTGCGGGCGTCCGGTGGGTGGAATCGGGTCCCGACACCCGGTGGTGACCGCCGGGGGGTGACGTCCGGCGGCGGTTCAGGACAGGCCCAGCAGCGCCCGCACCCGGGCGTACTTGGCGGTCAGCCGCTCCCGGGTCGGCGCGTCCAGGACGGCCAGCCGCGCCGGATCGGCGTTGTGGGCCAGATCGGCCTCCTTGACCAGCAGCGCGCCGGGCGTGGCCAGGACCCGGGCGGTGTACTCCTCGACCGGCTCGCCCGCCCGCTTGGTGACGGCCCGCACCATCGCCCTGGTCGCCGGGGTGAGCGCCGCCTGATCGAGCCACGCCTCGCTCAGCGCGTCGTCCTCGACCGCGTCGTGCAGCCAGGCCGCCGCGATCTGCTCGTCGCTGCCGCCGCGCTCCCGTACGCCCGCCGCGACCGCGGCCAGGTGCTCGGTGTACGGGCGGCCGGCCTTGTCGGTCTGCCCCGCGTGCGCGCGCCGGGCCACCGCCTCGACCTCGGCGAGCGACAGCGGCGGGCGCGCCGCGGCGGACGCGGACGGGATCTCCTGGGAAGCCATACGGCCATTGTGGCCGGGGAGTTCGGGAGGCCGGGGGCGGGGGCCGGGAGTAAGGGAACCGGGCCGGGCGGCCGCCCCCCTGGACTGCGGTCACCGCCGCTCCGCACCGCCGCTCCTCACCGCAGCCCGGCCGCCATCACCGCCCGCGCGATCGGCCCGGCGCTGCCGCCCCCGCTGATGTCCTCGCGCTCGGCCTCCGCGTCCTCCACGACCACCGCGACCGCCGCCACCGGCTCGTGGTTGTCCTTGTTGCGCACCCAGGAGACGAACCAGGCATACGGCATGCCCTCGTTGCGCTCCCCGTGCTGCGCGGTCCCCGTCTTGCCGCCCACCGTGAACCCGTCGATCGCCGCCGGCCGGCCGCTGCCGTGCGCCACGACCTCGGTCATCATCTCCTGGAGCTGCTCGGCGGTGGCCGGGTTCATCACCTCCTGGGTGGGGCGGCGCTCTCCGGCGGCGACCAGCACCCCGCCCGCGTCGGTCACCTTGTCGACCAGGTGCGGCGGCGTCAGCTGGCCGTCGTTGGCGACCGCCGCCGCGACCATCGCCATCTGGAGCGGGGTGGCGGCGGTGTCGTACTGCCCGATGGAGGAGAGCGCCAACTGCGCCGGATCCATCCGGGTGTCGAACGTGCTCCGCACGACCGGGGAAGGGATCCGCAGCCCGCGGTCGTTGAACCCGAACCGCTCCGCCGTGCCGGCCATCTCCCGCAGCCCGACGTCCACGCCCAGCCGCGCGAAGACGGTGTTGCAGGAGAGCCGGAACGCCTCCTTGAGGCTCGCGTGCTCGCAGCCCGGCGCCGGATTGCCGAGGGAGGTGTGGGTGCCCGGCAGGGTATAGGGGTCGGGGAGGTCCAGTGGGGCGTCGATGTCCCGCACCCGGCCGCTCTCCAGCGCGGCCGTCGCGGTGACGACCTTGAAGACGGAGCCGGGCGGATAGGTCTGCCGCAGCGCCCGGTTGAGCATCGGCTGCCGCTCCGACCGGTTCAGCCGCCGCCAGGCGTCGGAGACCGAAGCCCCGTTGCCGGACAGCTCGTTGGGGTCGTACGAGGGGCTGCTCACCAGCGCCAGCACCCGGCCGGTCCGCGGCTCGACCGCCGCCACGGCGCCCTTCCTGCCGTCCAGCCCGCGGTAGGCCGCGCGCTGCATCGCCGGGTTGATGGTGGTCTCGACCCGGCCGCCCGGCCGGAGCGCCCCGGTCAGCCGGCCCCACCCGGGGAAGAGCGCGAGCCGGCCGTCGGTGCCGGCGAGGATGCCGTCCTCGGCGTGCTCGATCAGCGAGGTGCCGTAGAGCTGCGAGGAGAAGCCGGTGACGGGCGCGTACAGCGGCCCCTCGGTGTAGGTGCGCTCGTACCGCAGCCGCCCGCCGCTGTCCCGGGAGCCGGTGACCGGGCTGCCGCCGACGTCCACGGTGCCCCGCGGCTGGGCGTAACGGACGATGCTGGCCCGCCGGTTGGCCGGGTTGGCGTTGTAGCCGTCCGCTTCGATGAGCTGCACCCGGACGGCGTTGACCAGCAGGGCCACCAGCAGCAGGAAGGAGAAGGCGGCGGTGTGCCGGATGGCGCGGGTCACCGGGCGCCTCCCGGGGCGGTGGGCGCCGCCGGGTCCGGGGCCGGCCGCGGTGCCCGCGCCCGGTCGCTGATCCGCACCAGCAGCGCGACGATGATCCAGTTGGTCACCACGGACGACCCGCCCTGCGCCAGGAACGGCAGTGCCATCCCCGTCAGCGGGATCAGCCCGGTCACCCCGCCCGCGATCACGAAGACCTGGAGGGCGGGCAGCGCCGCGAGCCCGACGGCCAGCAGGCTGCCGAACGGATCGCCCAGCCCGTGCGCCGCCTGGTACCCGCGGCCCACCAGCAGCGCGTACAGCACCAGCAGCGCGGTCAGCCCGGCCAGCCCCAACTCCTCGCCCCAGGTCGCCAGGATGAAGTCCGACTTCTGCGCGAACCCGATCAGATACGAATGCCCCTGCCCGAGGCCGGTCCCGAACAACCCGCCCGCGGCGAACGCGAACAGCGACTGCGCCAGCTGCCCCGGCCCGCGGCCCGCCGTGATCCCGGCGAACGGATGCAGCCAGTCCTGTACGCGTCCGTGCACATGCGGCTCCAGCGTGCCGACGGCCGCCGAGCCCGCCGCGGCCAGCAGCACCCCGACCGCGATCCACCCGGTCCGCCCGGTGGCGACGTACAGCAGCACCACGAAAATCCCGAAGAAAAGCAGCGAGGTGCCCAAATCCCGTTCCAGTACCAGCACCCCGACACTGATCAGCCAAATCGTGACCACCGGTCCCAGTACTTGCCCGGCCGGCAGTCGCAATCGCCCCACGGACTGCCCGGTGTGCGCCAGCGCATTTCGGTTCGCCGCGAGATATGCCGCGAAGAAAACCGTGATCAGCACCTTGGCGAACTCACCGGGCTGAATGGAAAATCCGGCGGCCCGGATCCAGATCCGGGCGCCGTTGACCGCGGGAAAGAAAATAGGCACCACCATCAGCAGCAGCGCCAGCGCGGCGCACCCGTCGGCATACCGCTGGAGCGTGCGGTGGTCGCGCAGCAGCACCACCACCGCGATGAACAGCCCGACGCCGACGGTGGACCAGACGAGCTGCGCGGGCGCGGCCGGGTCGGCGGGCGTCTCCAGATCGAGCCGGAAGATCAGCACCAGGCCGAGGCCGTTGAGCAGGACGGCGGTCGGCAGCAGCAGCGGATCGGCGTACGGGGCGCGCAGCCGCACCGCCAGGTGTGCCAGCAGCGCCAGTCCGCCGAGCCCCGCCCCGTAACCGGCCGCCCCGCTCGGCACCGGGTGCGCCCGGGCGAAGCCGACGACCACATATCCGCAGGCGCTGAGGAGTACGGCGCCCATGAGGAGGGCCAGTTCGATGCCCCGCCTTTTGGGGAGCGGCGGCGAGGGTGGGGGAGTGCCCTCGGGGTGTGCGCCGGCCGCCCTTTTCGCCGCGGGCGCCGTCATATCTGCCATATCCGGCAACGTAGCAAGCAGGAGCCCATATTTCCGTTATGTCGCATACGGCGTTCCGGGCGGAGGCCGGTGCGCACACGGAACTCGGCCGGGATGCGGAGCGGGGTGGGCAACCCGCCGCGCTCCGTCCCGCGTCCCAGGGGGAGAGCCGGCGCCCCGCGGGGGTAACCCAGGGTTGTTCGGTGAACGAGGTCAATGGCAGTTTGTAAACTCGGTCGGAACGAATAGCAGAAGGCCGAGCTCGTCACGCTGATGCGGACGACCGAACGCACCGGTCGACGTCATGGACCTGCGCCATGGCGCCGCACGCGAGGGGCTATGGCGTATGTCACATCCGTGCACGCCGAGTGGAGGTCCCGCGCCGTTTCGGCCCCCGGGGGCGGCCGAGCGCGGGCGACCGTCCCCCGCGACGAAAGGCAGTATGAGCGTCATGACGACCCTCCGTTCCCGGATCATTGCCTGGGCCGGCCGTATGTATCTGGCGAGAACGAGGAAGAAGGGCTTCGACCTGTCTCGAATGTCTTTCTTGCCCGAATCCGTCCTGATGCCGTTGCGGCGCGAGGGCCTCGACCCGGTGAACGAACTGGCGGCCGTCCGCGAAAAGGAGCCCATCAGCAAGCTCCCGGTGCCGATCGCCGCCAATGTCTGGCTCGTCACCGGCTATGACGAGGTCAAGGCCGTACTGGGCAAGGCCAATGCCTTCAGTTCCGACTTCACCAACCTCGTCGGCAGCGCAGGCGCCGGCGCCGAACAGAACCCCGGCGGCCTGGGATTCGCAGACCCGCCCGTCCACACCCGCCTCCGCCGCCTGCTCACCCCCGAATTCACCATGCGCCGACTGAGCCGGCTCACCCCCCGTATCCACGAAATCGTCGAAGAACGCCTCGACGCCATGGAAGCTGCCGGCCGGGACGGCGCACCGGTCGATATCGTCCACTCCTTCGCGCTGCCCATTCCCTCCCTGGTCATCTGCGAACTCCTCGGCGTCCCTTACGAGGACCGGGCCGATTTCGAGCGGCTGAGCGCTGCCCGTTTCGACCTCTTCAGCGGTGCGAACGCGTCATTCGGCGCCATATCCGAATCCCTTTCCTACTTCCGGGACATCGTCAAGAAGCAGCGCGAAAACCCCGGTGACGGACTGCTCGGCATGATCGTGAAGGAGCACGGCGACGCGGTCTCCGACGAGGAACTGGCCGGCCTCGCCGACGGCGTGCTGACCGGCGGCTTCGAAACCACCGCCAGCATGCTGGCCCTCGGGGCCCTGGTCCTCCTCCAGGACCCGAAGCACTTCGCCGCCCTCAAGGACGGCGACGAGGCGGTCGACCGCTATGTCGAGGAACTCCTCCGCTACCTCACCGTCGTCCAGGTCGCCTTCCCCCGCTTCGCCCGCGAGGACATGGAGATCGGCGGCGTGCGGATCGCCACCGGCGACGTCGTCCTCTGCTCCCTCAGCGGCGCCGACCGGGACGGCGAACTCGGGCCCGAAATGGAGCGGTTCGACCCGGACCGCAACGTCCCCTCCCACCTCGCGTTCGGCTACGGGATCCACCGCTGCGTAGGCGCCGAACTCGCCCGCATGGAACTCCGCGCCGCCTACCCCGCCCTCGTCCGCCGCTTCCCCACCATGCGCCTCGCCGCCGCCCCCGAGGAACTCGCCTTCCGCAAGCTCTCCATCGTGTACGGCATCGAATCGCTGCCGGTGCGGCTCGACGGCTGATCCCGGCCCCACCACCGGCGACGTACGCCCCTCCGCCGCCGGCTGGCACAATCCGCCCGTGACCATTCGCCTACTGATCGCCGATGACCAGGAGATGGTCCGCCGGGGCATGCGGCGCATCCTGGAGCACCAGCCGGACATGGAGGTCGTCGCCGAGGCGGCCGACGGCGTGGCCGCGGTGGACGCGGCACGGCGGCTGCTGCCGGACGTGGCGCTGGTGGACATCCGGATGCCGCGCCGGGACGGCCTGGAGGTGACCCGGCTGCTGGCCGGCCCCGAGGCGGCGCATCCGGTGCGCGTGGTGGTCGTCACCACCTTCGACCTCGATGAATACGTCTATCCCGCACTGCGGTTCGGCGCCTCCGGCTTCCTGCTGAAGCGGTCGGGACCGGCGCTGCTGGTCGAGGCGGTCCGGGCGGCGATGGCCGGCGACAGCCTGATCAGCCCGTCGATCACCGTCCGGCTGCTGCGGCACGTCACCGGGGACCCGGCCACAGCTCCGCGGCGCGACCGGCAGCGGCGGCGCGACGAGGTGCTGACGGAACGGGAGATCGAGATCGCCGGGAAGGTCGCGGAGGGCAGGACGAACGCCGATATCGCCGGTGAGCTGTTCATCTCGGCGGGCACGGTCAAGACCCATGTCGCCAGCATCCAGCGGAAGCTGGGCGTCCGTAACCGTGTCGGCATCGCGGTCCGCGCCTGGGAACTGGGGTACGCGACGGGGCGGATGCCCTAGGACGCCCACGCCCACGCCCACGCCGACCCGGCCCCGCCCATCGGCGAGGCCCTAGCCTCTTCCGTATGGATCACGGAGCCGCGTTACGGCGTCCGCGGCGCCGCCGGTGGTGGTGCGGTGCGGCCGCACTGTCGATGCTCGCCCCGGCCGTCGTGGCGCCGCCGGCCGGCTCGGTGCCCGCGGTCATGGCCGCGCTCGCCCTCGTCGCCGCGATCGCGGCCTGGCCGGCGGGCCGGGTCTCCCTGGCACACGCGGCGGGTGGCACCGCACTCGCCTCCCTGGCCGCGGACCTGGCCTACGGGGGCGCGCCGGGGCTGGTCCTCCTGTGGGCGCCCTTCGAGTCGGTCGCGCTGCTCGTCCTCCTCTACCGGGCGATTCGGCGGCTGCCGCGTCCCCGGGCAGCCGTCCTCGTGGGGGCGGCGGCGGTCGCGCTCCCGCTGCGCTTCACCCTGCACGCGGCGCAGACCGGGCCGAAGGAATCGGTCGTCATGGTGGCACTGGCCCTCTTCCCCGCCGCGGGCGCGGCCGGCACCGGGCTCTATCTCCGGTCGCTGGACACCCGGCGTGCGCACGCCGTCGCGCTGGCTCGGCGCGAGCAGCGCCTGGAACTCGCCCGGGACCTCCACGACTTCGTCGCCCATGAGGTGACCGGGATCGTGCTGGAGGCGCAGGCCGCCCAACTGGACGGCGGCGGCGCCGGCGGCGACCGCGCCCTCCTGGAACGGATCGAGCAGGCGGGGCTGCGGGCGCTGGATTCCATGGACCGCACCGTGCAGACCCTGCGCGCGGCCGGCGACCGCGCACCGCTGGAGCCGCCGCCGACCCGCCACCACGGCCTGGCCGACCTCCCCGAACTGGTCGCGCGGTTCGCCGCGATGACCCCGGCGCGGGTGGACGTGCGGATCGGGGCGGGGGAGGGGACGGAGCCGGCCGGCGACCTGTCGCGGGAGGCCGAGGACACCGCGTACCGGGTCGTCCTGGAAGCCCTGACCAATGTGCGGCGGCATGCGCCGGCGGCGACCCGGGTGGCGGTGACGGCGGGCCGGTCCCCGGACGGCGGGTTGCGGATCTCCGTGGTCGACAACGCCGTTGGCCCGCACGGGACGCCCGCGGCCACCCGGGAGGGCGGCGGCACCGGCCTGGCCGCCCTGGCCGAGCGCGTCACCGCCCTCGGCGGCGTACTGGAGGCGGGCCCGGTGGGCGAGGAGGAGGGGGCGGGGCCGGGACCAGGACCGGGCTGGCGGGTGAGCTGCCTGCTGCCGCCGGCCGAACGCCGGTAGGGCGCCCCGGCATCGCACCGGGCCGGAAGGCGAGGTCCCCAAGGAAAACCGAACCCCCCAGGGGAAACCGGGGCCCCCATATCTGCCGATCGGCAGATGTGCCCGCCACCCTCGCCCCGGAATCCTTTCCGGCGTCAGCCGCCGGGCGTCCCCGCGCCCGCCGCCACCACGCCTCAGGAGACCCCGATGCACCGCCCTTCCCGGCCCGCCCGCCACCGCACCCGCCGCCCCACCGCCCTCGTCGCGGCGCTCGCCGCCGCGGCCGTCCTGCCGGCCACCGCCTGCTCCGTGGACGCCGCCAAGGCCACCCCCGTCACCAAGACCTTCCCCTATACGGGCAGGACGCTGAAGCTCACCACCCACGAGGTCGCCACCCGGCTGATCGCCACTGACCGGCACGACGTCAAGGTCACCCGCTGGTTCGACGCGGCGGCCGGCACCGAGCACCTCACCTGGGTACTGAAGGGCGACACCCTCGACATCGACGCGGGGTGCAGCGGTATCGCCCTCTGCGACGCCAGGTTCCAGGTCGAGGTCCCGCGCGGCATCGCCGTCACCAAGGACGGCAGGCCGACCTCCCTCACCGGCACCGCCGCTCCCACCGGGAAGCGCGGCTGACATGCTCGACCTCCGCACCGTCACCAAGCGCTACAAAGGCCGCACACACCCCGCCGTCGATGACCTGACGCTCCGCCTCACGCCCGGCCTGTGCGGCCTCCTCGGCCCCAACGGGGCAGGAAAGTCCACCCTCTTGAGGATCGCCGCCACCGTCACCCGCCCGACCTCCGGCACCGTCCTCTTCCACGGCGCCGACGCGGTCGCCCGGCCGCAGCCGCTGCGCCGGGCGCTCGGCTACCTCCCGCAGGACTTCGGCGTCTACCCGAACCTCACCGCACGCGAGTTCCTGCGCTACCTGGCCGCCGCCAAGGGCGTACCGCGCGCAGTGGCCGCGGCCCGTATCGACGACCTCCTCGAACTCGTCAACCTCACCGACGCCGTCAGGCGCCCCCTCGGCACCTACTCGGGCGGCATGCTGCGCCGGGTCGGCATCGCGCAAGTCCTGCTCGCCGACCCGCAGGTGATCGTCGTCGACGAGCCGACGGCCGGTCTCGACCCCGAGGAGCGGGTCCGGTTCCGCAACCTGCTCAGCGATCTGGCGGCGGAGCGGGTGGTGCTGCTCTCCACCCACATCGTCTCCGACATCGAGTCGGTCGCCACCGACATCGCGGTCCTCGCCGCCGGCCGCCTCCGGGTCCGCGGCACCCCCGAAGAACTGCTGCGCACGGTGGCCGGCCAGGTCTGGGAAGTCCTCGTCGACCCCGCCTCCGTCCCGGCGGTGCAGGCCCGCCACACCGTCAGCCGCCTGGCCCGCACCCCCGAGGGCGTGCGCATCCGCCTGCTGTCGCCGCACCGGCCGTACGAGGGCGCGGCGCAGGTGCCCCCCGACCTGGAAGACGCCTACCTCTCCCTCGTCCACGGCACGCCCACCCCCCGCCCCGCCAAGGCAGCGTGAACAGTGCACCCCCAACCTGCCCTCACCCTAGGGGAATTGACGCGGGGCATCACCGCTCCCGCCCTCGCCGACTTCCGGGACCGGGTCCGCCGCCCCGCCTACCTCGTCACCCTGGCCGCGGCGGTGCTGCTCGGCTACGTGGCGGTTCCCGACTCCGGCGCCCACTGGGCGATCCTCCAGATCGGCGACTACCGGGGCCGCTACAACAGTGCTTACGTCGGCACCGTCACGGCCCTGGCCGGCGGCCTGTGGATCAGCCTCGGCGGCTTCTACCTCACCCGCAACTCCCTCGAACGCGACCGGAGTTCCGGTGTGGGCCGGCTGATCGCCGCGACCCCGCTCCGCACCCCCGCCTACCTGGCCGGCAAGTTCCTCGGCAACCTCCTGCTGCTCACCTCCATGCTGCCCGTCCTCGCCGCCACCGCGCTCGTCATGCAACTCACCCGCGGCGAGTCCACCGCAGTAGACCTCCTCGCGCTCTGCCGCCCCTATGTCCTCATGGCGCTGCCCCTGGTCGCGCTGACCGCCGCCCTCGCGCTGCTCTTCGAGGCCCTGCCGCTGCTGCGGACGGGGCTGGGCAACATCGTCTGGTTCGGCATCTGGCTGGTCCTGGCCACCGGCGGCCAGGGCCCCGGTCTGCCCCTCGGCGGCACCGGAGTCAACGCCGTGGCCGCGTCCCTGCGCGACGCGGCCGTCGCCCAACATCTCCGCCTCACCGGTGAGTTCAGCCTCGGGCTGACCTATCTCGACAAGCCGCTGACCCCGTTTCCCTGGCACGGGTTCACCCCCACCCCCGCCTACACCCTCGGCCGCCTGGCCGTACTCCTCATCGCCCTCGCCCTCGCCGTCCTCCCAGCCCTCTGGTTCCCCCGCTTCGACCCGGCCCGCCAACGACCTGAACCGACCGGACCGCATACCCACAGAACGCCACCCGACCACCAACCACCCGACCACCCATCTCCCGTGCCACCACAACCTTTGGCGTTCCCTCGGCCGTCGCCGTACGGGCGGCAGCGACGGTGGCCCGGACCGTCGCCCCAGCCGCCGTCCGCAACCGGCCTCCCGCCCCTGCGCCGGCTCTACGCGGGCGAACTCCGCATCCTCCTCCGGGGAACCCCCTGGTGGTGGTACGCCGGTGCCTCCCTCATCGCCCTCGCCGGGTTCGCCGCACCGCTGCCCGGCACCGTGCGCGTGCTGCTCCCACTGGCCTGGCTCTGGCCGATCCTGCTGTGGTCCCGGCTCGGCACCCAGGGCCACGAACACCGCGCGGACGTCCTGCTCGCCGCCTGCCCGGCCCCCGGCCCGCGGCTGCTCGCCGAGTGGGCCGCGGGCGCGACGCTCGCCGCCCTCACCGGCGCGGCCCCGCTCGTCCGCATGCTCGCCGCCGCCGACCTGCCCGGCGCCGCCGCCTGGACCGCCGGAGCCCTCTTCATCCCCTCCCTGGCCCTGGCGCTGGGCACGCTGAGCCGTACCCACCGCCTCTTCCAGGCGCTCTACCTGCCCCTCTGGTACACCGTCGCGACGGGCCTCCCCCTCTTCGACTACATGGGTGCGCTACACACCCCCGCCCACTTCCCGGGCCCGCACCCGGCCGCGACGCTCGCGGCCGCGGCGGCGCTGCTGGGGGTGGGGATGGCGGTGGCGGTGCGCCGCCGACCGTAGCCCCAGAAGTCACCAAAGCCCCAGAACTCCCCCGAAGCAGCGAAGGGCCGGCCCCGGTCTCCCCGGGCCCGGCCCTTCCCAGTGAGCGGAGCGGCCTCGGCGAGGACTCCCACACCGCCTCACCAACCCACTCGGCGACTGACTCGATGACTCGTTCACTCGGTAATGGTGGTCACTCGGCCACTCGGTCACTCGGTCAAGAACTTCCTGAGGGTGAACCCCAGGGTGGCCACACCGATGAACGTGGCACCTCCCGCACCCAGCGAGGTGTAGGCGGGTGCTCCCACGGTCCAGAGAATGACCGTGCCGAGCATCGCGGCGATGAGTGCACCGAGCATGATGACCGCTGCCCAGAGGCCCCGGAGTGACGGCTCGTAGGTGGACAATGCGCATCAATCCCCTCATCTGTGAATGCGCAGCTCTGTCGAGACGGGCTGCCCGACGATGCTGCGTCCGACCGATCGCGATGCTGAAGGGGGGCAAATCGCAGACCCAAAGGGGTAGTTATCGCTAGCACAACACAGAATCCCTGCCGCTCCAGGAACCACTCCTTTGCACTGCACAGGCACTACGGTTCCGCTGTAATGCCCCAACCACCGAACCGGAATCCCCGCAGGCACCAAGAACCCTCATATGCCCTACACCCCTGTACCCCGATCACCCCTTTCCCTCTTGAGCACGGCAAGCCCAGGCGCCATTGCCCCGAGGAATGACGCCGGGTAAACGTCGCCGAAAGGCTCGTCTGCGAGGCCCGGCACGGACGGTTCGGTGAACTGCTCCCCGGGATTCCAGGGAAACGACCCGGCGCGCGGCCGGCGCTCGCGACGAACCCTGGAAAACAACCGCGGCGGCGACGGAGATCGTCTTCTGTTCGCCTGCGTACGAAGGTGACCCGGGGCACCGACAGTACGGCCGCCGCCCTGGGTCTGGGGCATGTCCGGACGGGCATGATGAGGGGCGGAGAAACGGGCGCTGACCTGCGAGGAAGCCCGCCGAGATCACCACCTCGCCATGACGTGATCACTGTCATGGGCCTGCGTTCGGCGGCACCCGCCCGCACATGCACAAAGACCCCGCTGACCGCTTGTCCGCTGGTCACGGGGTCTTCCAGCGCTTCACTCGAAGCGCCCCCGGCATGGCACACGATCCCGAATCGGACAACTGTGACAAGTCGCACATCAGTGAGAAGTCGCACAGGGGTAAGTGCTTGCCCTGCGAAGGGCCTCGGGGTGGGATTGCGGCAATTGTCGAGTGGGGGTCTCACCTTGCAAGGGGATTGATCATGCGCAGAGTTCGTGCGCGGCACCGCATCGTGGTCGCAATGGCTGGGGTCGCCACCCTCGCCAATGTCGCTCTGATATCACCCGTTCTTTCCGATCCTGCCGTCGCCGCCCCCGTGCGTGCGGCGCAAGGAGCCAAAGCCGTGCCGGTAGAAGCCGGGCGGCAATCGGAGAACACGGCCCGCGGCTTGCTGACCACCGAGCAGTGCCAGGTGAAGTGGCAGATCTCCTGTTACACCCCGACCCAGTACCAGCAGGCGTACAACCTGAACCCGCTGTACCGGGCGGGGGTCACCGGCAAGGGGCGCACGATCGTGATCGTGGATTCCTTCGGCTCGCCGACCATCCAGCACGACCTGGATGTCTACAGCACCCGGTTCGGTATGAAGAGCACCCACGTCGACGTGGTCAAGTGGGGTACCGTCCCGTCCTTCGACGCCGCCAACCCCGCCCATAACTTCTGGGCCGGGGAGAGCACCCTTGACGTGGAGATGGCGCACGCCGTCGCCCCGGACGCGCACATCGTCCTGGTGGAGACCGGGGTCAACCAGAGCGGGGACGGCACCACCGGCCTGCGAGAGATGATGGACGCCGAGAAGTCGCTCATCGACCGCGGTGTGGGCGATGTGATCAGCCAGAGTTTCGGTGCGACGGAGAACACCTTCCCCGGCTTCCGCAGCGGTGATTTCTCCAGCATTCAGAACCTGCGGTACGCCTTCAAGGACGCGGCCAGGCACGGTGTGACCGTCCTCGCCGCCTCCGGCGACGACGGAGCCACCAGCCCCACCGCGAACGGCCAGGCCAACTACCCGTACAGGGCCAACTCCTGGCCGTCCTCCGACCCGCTGACCGTCTCGGTCGGCGGCACCCGACTGCACTTGGACGCCAAGGGCGACCGCATCGCGCCGGACAGTGTCTACAACGACCACGGCGCGAGCGGCGGCGGCCCGTCCCATGTCTTCGCCCGTCCCTCGTACCAGAACGGGGTCGAGCGGGTGGTCGGCGACCGCCGCGGCACCCCCGACGTCTCGATGTCCGCCGCGATGAACGGCTCCCCGTGGGTGTACTCCAGCTACGACCCGAAGCGGGTCGGCTGGGATGTCTGCTACGGCACCAGCGCGGCCAGCCCTCTCTTTGCGGGCATCGTGGCCCTGGCCGACCAGGTCGCCGGGCACCGGCTGGGTGACATCCACCAGGCCCTGTACTCGCTGTCCGCGCAGTCCTCGCGGAACCCGTCCGCCGGGATCGTGGATGTGAAGGACGGCACCAGCAGCAGCTACGCGGGAGTCACCGGCTACACCGCGGTGAAGGGCTACGACATGGCGACCGGCGTCGGCACGATCGACGCGGCCCGCTTCGTCCCGGCCCTTGCCAAGAAGGGCTGAAAGCATTCCCCTCCCCGAGGGGCGGGCGCCTGCCGCAGACCGACCGGGCCCGCGCCGGCCGCTCAGGAGGTGATCCACCGCCGGTGTCACGGCTGCATCGATGGCCACGAGGAAGCAGTCGATGTGGAGATCACCAAGGCGCTGGAGGAGAACGGCGACACGGCTTGAGGAGTGCGCCGGAGGTGTGTCGCGATCAGTGAGAGGCAGTAAAAAAGAGCGGGAGTCAGTGAGACTGACTCCCGCTCTTTCATGTCGGCGCTCGTCCTGGTCAGAGCTGATTCCTGCTGACTGACTGGCGAGTGCCCCCGGCAGGATTCGAACCTGCGCACACGGCTCCGGAGGCCGTTGCTCTATCCCCTGAGCTACGGGGGCGTTGCCGCTGTTCTTGCGGCGACGGGTAGAACCCTACCAGCTCTGATGGGGTGTTCATGAACAGGGTTTTGGGAGTGGGCGGATGGTGAGGGAAGGGTGCTTTTAGCGCATGGGGCGGGTGTGCCGGCGGTGCTCGTGGAAAGGTCCCCCGCACGGGGGCGGAAGTGGGCAAAACCGGGACGCAGCCGCAGGTGGGCCCCTAGTCTCATCGTGTGCCTGGCTTGTCCGGTCGGATCCTTGTCGTGGACGACAACAAGGTGATCCGGCAGTTGATCAGGGTCAACCTTGAGCTGGAGGGCTTCGAGGTCGTGACCGCGGCTGATGGTGCCGAATGTCTGGACGTCGTGCACCACGTAAGACCGGATGTGGTGACCCTCGACGTGGTGATGCCGCGGCTCAATGGCCTGCACACCGCCGCGCGACTGCGTTCCGACCCGCGGACCTGGGACATCCCGATCGCCATCGTCAGCGCGTGCACCCAGGGCGAGGTGGACAACGGCGAGTCGGTGGGGATCGACGCCTTTCTGGCGAAGCCGTTCGAGCCGACGGAGCTGGTGCGTACGGTCGGGCTGCTGGTCCGTGAGGGGCGGCAGCGGGAGCGCGGTGCCGAGGGCGGGGAGGCCGAGGGCGGGCGCGAGGCGGCGGGGGGCGGCATGACGGCCGCCGACGGTACCCAGGGGAACGCCGTGGGGGACGGGGTCGAGAGCGCTGTCGAGAGCGGTGGGGAATCCGGGGCCGGGGGGCGACCGGCGGGCTGAGGCGGCGGGGCGAGGGGCCGGGGCGGGGCGGGCCGGATGTCGCCGGGTGTCCACAGGGCGAAACCGGGTCGCATGGACGCCCCCCTTCTCCCATACGCTTGTCCTGTGACACCCGCCGAGCTCTCCCGTACCGTCCTGCGCTCCGTGCGTGGTGCCGTTGAGGAGCGGGAGCTCTCCGTGGCCGTACCGGCGCGGATCGTGGTGCAGCCGCCGCCGCGGCCCGGGTGTGGGGACTACGCCTCCAACATCGCGTTGCAGCTGGCCGGGCCCGCGGGCCGGCCGGCCCGGGAGGTGGCCGAGATTCTGCGGAAGCGGCTGGCGGGCAGTGCGGGGATCGCCCGGGTCGATATCGCGGGACCCGGTTTCCTGAATTTCACGCTGGGGGACGGGGCGCTGGCCGGGCTCGTACGGGACGTACTGGCGCGTGGGGACGCGTATGGGGAGCCGAGTGCTTCCGGGGAGCCGAGTGACTCCGGGAAGGCGAGCGATTCCGCGAAGGCGGGTGCTTCCGGGGGCGGGCAGGGGAGTGGGGCTTCGGGCCCTGTGGCGGCCTCGGTGGGCGGTGGCGCGCGCGGGCTGGTCGTGGCCGAGGTGCTGGCGCGGATCGGAGCGGGTGGCGCCGGCCGGGCGGCCGGCCGCGGCGACCACGTCGCGTGCCTCGATGACGGGCTGGTCGGTGAGGGTGCGGATTTCGTCAACTGCCTTTCTGCTTCTGGTTCTTCTGGGGCCAGATCGGAGTCCGCGGTCGCCGCGGTTGCCGCCGTTGCCTCGCATTCCACTGCCTCGGGTTCCACCGTCGCGCTCGCCGACGTCCACGGCCACGCTCCCGTCGCGGTCTCATCCTCTGCTTCACCTTCCGCTTCCGCTTCCACCTCCGTCTCGTCCTCGGCTTCCGCCCGTGCCGAGCTGGCCGGGCTCGTGGCGCGGCTCGGTTCGGACGAGGCGCGCTGGGTGCTGCTGCGGCCGGCGGCGCAGGATCCGGTGCGGGTGCCGGAGCGGCCGGTGCAGCGGGAGGAGAATCCGCGGTTCCGGGTGCAGTACGCGTACGCCCGGACCCGGGCGATGGTGCGGGGCGCGCGCGAGCTGGGGTTCGCGGGTGAGCCCGGCGAGGTGATGACGGCCGGGGACGGCCCGGTGGAGTCCGGGCGTCCGCTTGATCCGTATCATCCGCGTGATCCGCAGGGGCCCGCGGGCGGGCGGTCGTCGCGGACCCTTCAGGCCCTGCAGACGTGCCTGGCGACGTACCCGTCGGCCACGGAGAGCGCTCTGCGGCTGGGGGCGCCGGATCGGCTGGTGCGGCATCTGGAGGCGACCGCGGACGCCTGGCTCCGGTGCCGGGAGGAACTTCCGCCGCTGCCCGTCGGCGAGGAGAAACCCTCGGCCGTGCACCGTGCCCGACTGGCTCTTGCCGAGGCCGCGGGGACGGTGCTGGGGAACGGCCTGCGCCTGCTCGGCATCTCTGCTCCTGAATACGTCTGATGTGTGTGAGGCGCCTGATGGATCCGTCCTACTGCCTTCGCGCACCCCTGATGACTACCTCTGAAAGATTTTGAGGGGATCGTTCCGTTATGAGTCGTTCCGCGCATCCTGCTGGGCCCCGGCATGGCGACGTCCTGCCTGAAGGGCACTACGCCGGGCCGCCCGCCGACCTCAACACCCTTGACCCGCAGGTCTGGTCCCGTACCGTCCGGCGCGACGCCGACGGTGTGGTCACCGTCGGCGGGCTGGCCGTGACCGCGCTCGCCGAGGAGTTCGGCACGCCGGCGTACTTCCTGGACGAGGAGGACTTCCGGGCGCGCTGCCGGGCCTGGAAGGACGCGTTCGGGGCGGACGCCGACGTGTTCTACGCGGGCAAGGCGTTCCTCTCCCGGGCCATCGTGCGATGGCTGAACGAAGAAGGGCTGAATCTCGACGTTTGCTCCGGCGGCGAGCTGGCAACGGCGCTGGCCGCCGGGATGCCCGCCGAGCGGATCGCGCTGCACGGCAACAACAAGAGCACCGAGGAGATCACCCGGGCCGTCGAGGCGGGGGTGGGCCGGATCGTGCTCGACTCCTTCCAGGAGATCGTGCGGGTCGCGCACATCGCCGAGAAGCTCGGCAAGCGGCAGCCGGTGCAGATCCGCGTGACCGTCGGCGTCGAGGCGCACACGCACGAGTTCATCGCCACCGCGCACGAGGACCAGAAGTTCGGCATCGCGCTCGCCGGCGGCCAGGCCGCCGAGGCGGTGCGCCGCGCGCTGAAGCTGGACGGCCTCGAACTCATCGGGATCCACAGCCACATCGGGTCGCAGATCTTCGACATGGCCGGTTTCGAGGTCTCCGCCCGCCGCGTCGTCCAGCTGCTCGCCGAGGTGCGCGACGAGCACGGCGTCGAGCTGCCGGAGATCGACCTCGGCGGCGGGCTCGGGATCGCGTACACCTCCGACGACGACCCCCGCGAGCCGCACGAGATCGCCAGGGCGCTGGGCGACATCGTGACCCGCGAGTGCGAGGCCGCCGGGCTGCGGGTGCCGCGGCTGTCGGTCGAGCCGGGGCGGGCGATCATCGGGCCGACGGCGTTCACGCTCTACGAGGTCGGCACGGTCAAGGAGCTCGAAGGGCTGCGGACGTATGTGTCCGTGGACGGCGGGATGTCCGACAACATCCGTACGGCGCTCTACGACGCGGAGTACAGCGTGGCGCTGGTGTCCCGCTCGTCGGACGCCGAGCCGATGCTGTCCCGGGTCGTCGGCAAGCACTGCGAGAGCGGCGACATCGTCGTACGCGACGCCTTCCTGCCCGGTGACGTGGCGCCCGGGGACCTGCTCGCGGTGCCGGCCACGGGTGCGTACTGCCGCTCCATGGCGAGCAACTACAACCACGCGCTGCGGCCCCCGGTCGTGGCCGTCAAGGACGGTGCGGCGCGGGTGATCGTCCGGCGGGAGACGGAGGAAGATCTCCTGCGGCTGGACGTCGGGTAGGGGCGGATCGCCGGGACCGGGCCCCGGATGAAATAAATGTCTCGGTATCCGGACCAACGACGGAAAGAGCCGTCCGGTGCGTGAGACTGGTGCATGACCAAGCATGAAAACCGCTGGATCGAAGAAAAGACGAGGTCGAATGATGCGTACGCGTCCGCTGAAGGTGGCGCTGCTGGGCTGTGGTGTGGTCGGCTCAGAGGTGGCGCGCATCATGACGACGCACGCCGACGACCTCACGGCCCGCATCGGTGCGCCCGTGGAGCTCGCCGGGATCGCCGTCCGCCGCCCCGAGAAGGTGCGCGACGGCATCCCGGCCGAGCTGATCACCACCGACGCGACCGCGCTCGTCAAGCGGGGCGACATCGACGTCGTCATCGAGGTGATCGGCGGGATCGAGCCCGCCCGCGGGCTGATCACCACCGCTTTCGAGCACGGCGCCAGTGTGGTTTCGGCCAACAAGGCGCTGGTGGCGGCCGATGGCGCCGCGCTGCACGCGGCGGCCGAGAAGCACAACGCCGACCTGTACTACGAGGCGGCGGTCGCCGGTGCGATCCCGCTGGTGCGCCCGCTGCGCGAGTCGCTGGCCGGTGACAAGGTCAACCGCGTCCTGGGCATCGTCAACGGCACCACCAACTTCATCCTCGACAAGATGGATTCGACCGGCGCCGGCTACAGCGAGGCGCTGGACGAGGCGACCGCGCTGGGCTACGCCGAGGCCGACCCGACCGCCGACGTCGAGGGCTTCGACGCCGCCGCCAAGGCCGCGATCCTCGCCGGGATCGCCTTCCACACCCGGGTCACCATCGACGACGTGCACCGCGAGGGGCTGACCGAGGTCACCGCGGCCGACATCGCCTCCGCCAAGCGCATGGGCTGCACCGTCAAGCTGCTGGCCATCTGCGAGCGGGCGGCGGACGGCGCGTCGGTGACCGCGCGGGTGCACCCTGCGATGATCCCGCTGACGCATCCGCTGGCGTCCGTGCGCGAGGCGTACAACGCGGTGTTCGTGGAGGCCGACGCGGCCGGCCGGCTGATGTTCTACGGGCCGGGCGCGGGCGGTTCGCCGACCGCCTCCGCGGTCCTCGGCGACCTCGTCGCGGTCTGCCGCAACAAGCTCGCCGGTGCCACCGGGCCGGGGGAGTCCGCGTACACCGCGCTGCCGGTGAGCCCCATGGGCGAGGTCGTCACCCGTTACCACATCAGTCTCGACGTGGCCGACAAACCCGGCGTTCTCGCGCAGGTAGCGACGGTTTTCGCCGAACACGGCGTATCGATCGATACGGTCCGTCAGCAGGGTAAGGACGGCGAAGCGGACCTCGTCGTCGTCACCCACCGAGCGACCGACGCGGCCCTGTCGTCGACGGTCGCGGCACTGCGCGAGCTGGACACCGTCCGCGGTGTCGTCAGCATCATGCGGGTCGAAGGGGAGTAAAGGAACCCATGTCTGCCAATTCCACCGTGACCACCACCAGCCGTCAGTGGCGCGGAATCATCGAGGAATACCGCGACCGGCTTCCGGTCAGCGACACGACCGAGATCGTCACCCTCCGGGAGGGCGGCACGCCTCTCGTGCCGGCCCAGGTGCTGTCCGAGCGCACCGGCTGCGAGGTGCACCTCAAGGTCGAGGGCGCCAACCCCACGGGCTCGTTCAAGGACCGCGGGATGACGATGGCCATCACCCGCGCCAAGGAGGAGGGCGCCAAGGCGGTCATCTGCGCCTCCACCGGCAACACCTCCGCCTCGGCCGCCGCCTACGCGGTCCGGGCCGGCATGGTCTGCGCGGTGCTGGTCCCGCAGGGCAAGATCGCGCTCGGCAAGATGGGCCAGGCCCTCGTGCACGGCGCCAAGATCCTCCAGGTCGACGGAAATTTCGACGACTGCCTGACGCTGGCCCGGGGCCTCTCGGAGAAGTACCCGGTCGCACTTGTGAACTCCGTCAACCCGGTACGCATCGAGGGCCAGAAGACCGCCGCCTTCGAGATCGTCGACATGCTCGACGACGCCCCGGACATCCACGTGCTGCCCGTCGGCAACGCCGGCAACATCACGGCCTACTGGAAGGGCTACCAGGAGTACGCGGCCGACGGCATCGCCTCGCACACCCCGCGGATGTGGGGCTTCCAGGCGTCCGGCAGCGCCCCGATCGTGCGCGGTGAGGTCGTCAAGGACCCGCACACCATCGCCACCGCGATCCGCATCGGCAACCCCGCCTCATGGGAGTTCGCGGAGCGCGCCCGGGACGAGTCCGGCGGCCTCATCGAGGATGTGACGGACCGTCAAATCCTCGCGGCCTACCGCCTGTTGGCCGCGCAGGAGGGCGTCTTCGTGGAGCCCGCGTCGGCCGCCTCGGTCGCCGGTCTGCTCAAGGCCGCCGAAGAGGGCAGGGTCGACCCCGGCCAGCGGATCGTCTGCACGGTCACCGGCAACGGCCTCAAGGACCCGGACTGGGCGGTCGCCGGAGCGCCGCAGCCGGTCACCGTCCCGATCGACGCGGACGCCGCCGCCGAGCGGCTCGGACTCGGCTGACCGGACCTCCGTGACCTGCGCGTACGGCAGGGGATGACGGGGCGGCCGGCCCCCCGTCATCCGCCGTGCAGCAAATTGCGCAAAGCCTGCAAAGCCAGGCCAGGGGCACAGGAAGGCGCGCGACACGCATCGTGCGCCTCCTGTGCGCCCTATGTCGCGACAGAACCTTCCTTCGATAGGCTGGCACCCAACTCCCCTCCCCACGGCATAACGCAGTGGCGTGCAGGGCAGGTCAGAACAGACCCCACGAGCCGTCCGGGCACCTCGGTGCCGCGGCGCTGTGCTCGGGGGCAGTACCGCAGCATCAATCAAGGAGAGTCATCGAGCGATGGCCGGTCCCGCGTTCCGCGCCGCCGCCGTCCGGGTGCGCACCCCCGCTACCAGCGCCAATCTCGGTCCCGGCTTCGATGCCCTGGGTCTTTCCCTGGGCCTGTACGACGATGTCGTGGTGCGTGTCGCCGACTCCGGGCTGCACGTCGACATCGCCGGTGAGGGGGCCGACACCCTTCCGCGCGACGAGAGCCACCTGCTCGTACGGTCCCTGCGCACCGCCTTCGACCTGCTCGGCGGGCAGCCGCGCGGCCTGGAAATCGTCTGCGCCAACCGCATTCCGCACGGCCGCGGCCTGGGCTCCTCATCGGCCGCCATCTGCGCCGGAATCGTCGCCGCCCGCGCCGTGACCATAGGCGGCGAGCAGAAGCTCGACGACGCCGCGCTGCTGGAACTGGCCAACGAGATCGAGGGGCACCCCGACAACGTCGCCGCCTGCCTGCTCGGCGGCTTCACGCTCGCCTGGATGGACACCGGAACCGCTCGCGCGATCCGGATGGATCCCGCCGATTCCATCGTTCCGGTGGTCTTCGTGCCCGGCAAGCCGGTGCTCACCGAGACCGCCCGTGGACTGCTGCCGCGCACCGTCCCGCACGTGGACGCCGCGGTGAACGCCGGCCGCGCCGCACTGCTCGTCGAGGCCCTGACCAGGCGCCCCGAGCTGCTGCTGGCCGCGACCGAGGACCGACTTCACCAGGACTACCGCGCCCCCGCGATGCCGGAGAGCGTGGCCCTGGTGAACCGACTGCGCGCGGACGGCGTCCCCGCAGTCATCTCCGGTGCGGGCCCGACGGTGCTCGCGCTGGTCGAGGACGCGGCGGCCGACAAGGTCGCGGCGCTGGCGGGAGAGGGGTGGGCGGCCAACCGGCTGACCCTCGACGCGGCCGGTACGTGTGTGCTGCCGCTCGCCGGGTGACCACGACCAGTGATCGACGATTGCCGGTCTTTGAGAGGGGGAATGTTTGTTGGATCCGGTAGTGTTAACCTCAAGTCAGTACTCGACGCCAGTGTGGCGCGGTGCTTCGTGTCCCCCTTCGGGACCACTTTCTTCCGGGAGCCTCCCAAACTGCTTGGAGCAATGGCCTGAGCAGAAGTGAGCACGCTCCGGAATCGGCGTGACGAACCAGAGCCACACCGCATATCTTCACGCCGGAGCCATGAACTGATCTTCCGCCGTATCCGGCGGGACCACCGCCCCGGCCCGGTCCGCAAGACCCGAGGACCCAGCCGGACAGCACAACCGGTCGCCGAGCCAGACAGGCCGACGCCCGCTCCAGGGAAGGACCCTTCGTGAGCGACACCACCGATCTGATGGGCGCGCGCACCGATGGCAGTGCCACCACGCCCGCCACGGACGCTCCCGCCGCGCCTGCTACCACGCGGCGCCGCCGTTCCGGCACCGGCCTTGACGGCATGGTCCTGGCAGAGCTGCAGCAGGTCGCCTCCGGCCTCGGTATCAAGGGCACCGCGCGGATGCGCAAGAGCCAGCTGATCGAGGTCATCAAGGAGAGGCAGGCCGGCGGCTCGGGATCCGCCGCCAAGGCCGACGCGCCCGCTGCCGACACCGAGACCAAGCCCAAGCGCCGTACGACCTCCAAGGCCCGCACGGGCGAGGACGGTGCCGAGTCGGCCGCCAAGGACGACAAGCCCGCCAAGACGGCCAAGGCCGCGGACAAGGGGGCTCAGCAGCAGATCGAGATCCCGGGCCAGCCTGTCAGCGACGAGCAGCCGGTCGGCGAGCGCCGCCGGCGCCGGGCCACCGCCGCCGCGGGCAGCCCGGAGACCGCCCTCGCGGGCGACGTCAAGACCGAGGTCAAGGCCGAGGTCAGGACCGAGACCGCGACGGCTCCGCAGGAGACCGGCGAGGGCCGGCCCGCCAAGAGTGGTGAGCGCCAGGACCGCGGCGACCGCCAGGAGCGCGGGCAGAAGGGCGACCGCCGCCAGCGTGAGCGCGACCGCGGTGACCGCCGCAAGGGCGACGCCGGCGACGGCGGCCAGGGCGGTGGTGGCCGCCAGCGCGACCGCCGACCCGACGAGGACGACGACTTCGAGGGCGGCCGGCGCGGCCGCCGCGGACGGTACCGCGACCGCCGTGGCCGCCGTGGCCGCGAGGACTTCGCGACTGAGCCGCAGGTGGCCGAGGACGACGTGCTCATCCCGGTCGCGGGCATCCTCGACATCCTCGACAACTACGCGTTCATCCGGACCTCGGGCTACCTGCCCGGCCCCAACGACGTGTACGTCTCGCTCGCCCAGGTCCGCAAGAACGGCCTGCGCAAGGGCGACCACGTCACCGGTGCGGTCCGCCAGCCCAAGGACGGCGAGCGGCGCGAGAAGTTCAACGCGCTGGTGCGGCTCGACACCGTCAACAGCATGGCGCCCGAACAGGGCCGCCAGCGGCCGGAGTTCGGCAAGCTGACGCCCCTTTACCCGCAGGAGCGGCTGCGCCTGGAGGGCGAGTCGGGCGGGCTGACGACCCGGATCATCGACCTGGTCACCCCGATCGGCAAGGGCCAGCGAGGGCTGATCGTGGCCCCGCCGAAGACCGGCAAGACCATGATCATGCAGGCGATCGCCAACTCGATCACCCGCAACAACCCCGAGTGCCACCTGATGGTCGTCCTCGTCGACGAGCGTCCCGAAGAGGTCACCGACATGCAGCGGTCGGTCAAGGGCGAGGTCATCTCCTCGACCTTCGACCGCCCGGCCGAGGACCACACCACCGTCGCCGAGCTGGCCATCGAGCGTGCCAAGCGGCTCGTCGAGCTGGGTCACGACGTGGTCGTCCTGCTGGACTCCATCACCCGCCTGGGCCGCGCGTACAACCTCGCGGCGCCCGCCTCCGGCCGCATCCTGTCCGGTGGTGTCGACTCGACCGCGCTCTACCCGCCGAAGCGCTTCTTCGGTGCCGCGCGCAACATCGAGGACGGCGGTTCGCTGACCATCCTGGCCACCGCGCTGGTCGAGACCGGCTCGCGGATGGACGAGGTGATCTTCGAGGAGTTCAAGGGCACCGGCAACCTGGAGCTCAAGCTCGACCGCAAGCTCTCCGACAAGCGCATCTTCCCGGCGGTGGACGTGGACGCGTCCAGCACCCGCAAGGAAGAGATCCTGATGGGCAGCGACGAGCTGGCCATCGTCTGGAAGCTGCGCCGGGTGCTGCACGCGCTGGACCAGCAGCAGGCCATCGAGCTGCTGCTGGACAAGATGAAGCAGACCAAGTCCAACGCGGAGTTCCTGCTGCAGATCCAGAAGACGACGCCGACCTCGGGCAACGGCAACGACTGACGCCCGCCGGACGCACGCGCCGCAGGCACGGTAGACACCAGCCCCCCTCGCCGCACCGGCGAGGGGGGCTGGTGTCTACCGTGCCTGCGGCGCCCCGCGGCGCGGTGCGGCGTGTCGGCGGTGCCGCACCGGCGAGCTGTCCCCCTTGAGACCTTCCGCACAGGTTCGTACCGCGCACACAGCTCGGGCAAAGCCGGATCACAGGACGAAAGCGCAGGTGAGAGGGCGAAAGTCCGATGTCGCACGGGCCGTACGGGGCGTCTTTCTAAGAAAGCGCTCATAACGCGCCGTGCAACCCTTCCGGTCGACCTCCCGTCTGAATAGGCACTCACCCGTGACCACGGGATGACGGCGAGGGGCAGCCGAGGGAAAAAGGGACTGAGGAGCAGATGGCGGACAGCAACGGAAGCGCGCGGGCGGCCGAGGGCCGCGGCCGCGGCATACGTGCCACGGGCCGTCGGCGCAAGGGCCCGACCCGGCGCCGCCGCGCCCTGACGGTCACGCTGTGCGCGCTGGTCGGCGCGGTGCTGCTCGGCGGCGCCGGGCTGGGCTACGTCTACTTCAAGCTCAACGGCAACCTCAAGGGCGTCGACATCAACGCGGCCCTCGGCCAGGACCGGCCGAAGAACGTCGACAACGGCTCGATGGACATCCTGGTCATGGGCTCCGACTCCCGGGCCGGCAAGAACGGCGAGTACGGCAAGGACGAGGGCGGTGCCCGCTCGGACACCGCGATGGTCGTCCACGTCTTCAAGGGCCACCAGAAGGCCAGCGTCGTCAGCATCCCCCGCGACACCCTGGTCACCCGGCCCAGCTGCACCAAGGACGGCAGGACCGTCCCCGCGGAGCGGCGGGCGATGTTCAACACCGCCTTCGAGGTCGGCGGACCGGCCTGCGCCGTCAAGACCGTCGAGTCGATGAGCGGGATCCGCATGGACCACTTCGTCGAGGTCGACTTCACCGGCTTCAAGAAGCTGATCGACGCGCTGGGCGGGGTGGACATCACCACCACCAAGCCCATCAACGACCGCTACAGCCATCTGCACCTGCAGCCCGGCAAGCACACCCTCAACGGCGAGGACGCGCTCGGACTCGTCCGGACCCGGCACGGCGTCCCCGGGGGCGACGGCAGCGACCTGGGCCGCATCCAGCTCCAGCAGACGTTCGTCAAGGCGCTGATGAACCAGGTCCGCAACGTCGGCGTGCTCACCAACCCGGCCAAGCTCTACTCCATCGCCGACACCGCCACCAAGGCCGTCACCACCGACACCGACCTCAACTCGGTCCCCCAGCTCACCGGGCTCGCCAAGACCCTGGGCGGGATCACCTCGGACCACATCGAGATGGTGACGCTGCCGGTGGAGTACGACCCGGTCAACCCCTCCCGGGTGCTGCCGCTGACCGAGCAGGGCCGGCTGGTCTGGGACGCGCTGCGGAACGACCAGGACATCCCGAAGTCGGCGCTCAAGGGCTCGGCGGGTGACAAGGGCGGTACGGGCAGCTACGTGAAGTAGCCGTCCGGGCCGCGCCCCGGCCGCCGGACCTGCCGGGGAATAGTCGCGTCCGCACCCCGGTTTTGGGAGATACGGCTAGTCCTGGCAGACTGGACCGTCGGCCCCGGTTCACGTGACGCAATTCGGCAACACGACCCGGTGCACTCCCGAACCTAGGAGAATCCCTTGAAGCGCGACATCCACCCGGAGTACGTCGAGACCCAGGTCAGCTGCACCTGTGGCGCGTCGTTCACCACCCGTAGCACGGTCGCCGGCGGCAGCATCCGCGCCGACATCTGCTCCGAGTGCCACCCGTTCTACACGGGCAAGCAGAAGATCATGGACACGGGCGGCCGCGTGGCCCGCTTCGAGGCCCGCTTCGGCAAGTCCGCCGCGGCCGCCAAGAAGTAGCGACCCGCAAGGCGCCGGTCTCCGGTCGCCCCCGGACAGGGGGGACCGGACCGGCGTCTTTGTCGTCCGTAGCCTCCGCCGCCCCGGCGGGGAACGGTCCGCCGCGCAGCGGCAGCGGGGCGCACCGGCCCCGGGAAGCCACATCAGCAGTCAGCAGAGGAACACACGATGTTCGAGGCGGTCGAGGAACTGGTCGGCGAGCACGCCGATCTCGAAAAGCGGCTGGCCGACCCGGCGGTCCACGCGGACCAGCGCGAGGCCATGCGGCTCAACAAGCGCTACTCCGAGCTGACCCCGATCATCACGGCGTACCGTTCCTGGAAGCAGACCGGCGACGACATCGAGACCGCCCGGGAACTGGCCGCGGACGACCCGGACTTCGCCGACGAGGTCAAGGAGCTGGACGTCCGCCGCGGCGAGCTCACCGAGAAGCTGCGGCTGCTGCTCGTCCCGCGCGACCCCAGCGACGACAAGGACGTCATCCTGGAGGTCAAGGCCGGTGAGGGCGGCGAGGAGTCCGCGCTGTTCGCCGGCGACCTGCTGCGGATGTACCTGCGGTACGCGGAGCGGGTCGGCTGGAAGACCGAGATCCTGGACGCCAACGAGTCCGACCTCGGCGGCTACAAGGACGTCCAGGTCGCGGTGAAGACCAAGGGCGGCGGCGGTGCCACCGAGCCGGGGCAGGGCGTCTGGGCGCGGCTGAAGTACGAGGGCGGGGTGCACCGCGTCCAGCGGGTGCCGGCCACCGAGTCGCAGGGCCGGATCCACACCTCCGCCGCCGGTGTGCTGGTCACGCCCGAGGCCGAGGAGGTCGAGGTCGAGATCCAGGCCAACGACCTGCGGATCGACGTCTACCGCTCCTCCGGGCCCGGCGGCCAGTCCGTCAACACCACCGACTCCGCGGTCCGGATCACGCACCTGCCCACCGGCATCGTCGTCTCCTGCCAGAACGAGAAGAGCCAGCTCCAGAACAAGGAGCAGGCGATGCGCATCCTGCGGTCGCGGCTGCTGGCCGCGGCCCAGGAAGAGGCCGAGCGGGAGGCGTCGGACGCCCGCCGCAGCCAGGTGCGCACGGTCGACCGCTCGGAGCGCATCCGGACGTACAACTTCCCGGAGAACCGCATCTCGGACCACCGGGTGGGTTTCAAGGCGTACAACTTGGACCAGGTGCTCGACGGCGAGCTCGACCCGGTCATCCAGGCGTGCGTGGACGCCGACTCGGCGGCCAAGCTCGCCGCCGCCCAGTAAGACCGCAAGACCAGTACAGACCGGCTGGAGGACCAGTGCCGCACGATTCAGGGGGGCGCCCCCCGAGCCCCCGATCGTTGCTGCTCGCGGAGGTGGCCCAGGCCACCCAGCGGCTGGCCGACGCCGGTGTGCCCTCACCGCGCTTCGACGCCGAGGAGCTGGCCGCGCATGTGCACGGCGTCAAGCGCAGCCAGCTGCACACGGTCCGCGACGCCGACTTCGACGCCCGCTACTGGGAGGCGATCGCCCGCCGCGAGGCGCGCGAACCGCTCCAGCACATCACCGGACGGGCCTTCTTCCGCTACCTCGAACTCAGCGTCGGGCCGGGGGTGTTCGTCCCCCGACCGGAGACCGAGTCGGTGGTCGGCTGGGCCATAGACGCGGTCCGCGCCATGGACGTCGTCGAGCCGCTGATCGTCGATCTGTGCACCGGCTCGGGCGCCATCGCCCTGGCCCTCGCGCAGGAGGTGCCGCGGTCGCGGGTGCACGCCGTGGAGCTGTCCGAGGAGGCGCTGCGCTACGCCCGCAAGAACGTCGAGGGGTCCCGCGTCGTTCTGCATCACGGCGACGCGCTGACCGCGCTTCCCGAACTGGACGGGCAGGTCGACCTGGTCGTCTCCAACCCGCCGTACATCCCGCTGACCGAGTGGGAGTACGTCGCCCCCGAGGCCCGCGACCACGACCCGGAGCTGGCGCTGTTCTCGGGCGAGGACGGCCTCGACACCATCCGCGGCATCGAGCGGACCGCCCACCGCCTGCTGCGGCCCGGCGGCGTGGTCGTCATCGAGCACGCCGACACCCAGGGCGGGCAGGTGCCGTGGATCTTCACCGAGGAGCGGGGCTGGGCCGACGCGGCCGACCACCCCGACCTCAACAACAGGCCCCGATTCGCCACCGCGCGCCGGGCGACGCCATGACGCGCCCCGTTCCCGCGCCCGATGCACGCGATGCATCCGAAGTATTCGTTCCGCACGAGGAGGTCCCGTAATGGCACGGCGATACGACTGCAGCGACGCGACCGACCGCGCGACCGGTCTGCGTGAGGCCGCCTCGGCCGTCCGCCGCGGTGAGCTGGTCGTGCTGCCGACCGACACCGTCTACGGCGTCGGCGCGGACGCCTTCAGCGCCGAGGCCGTCGGTGATCTGCTGGAGGCCAAGGGCCGCGGCCGGGGGATGCCCTCTCCGGTCCTGGTCGGGTCCCCCAACACCCTGCACGGGCTCGTCACCGAGTTCTCCGAGCAGGCGTGGGAGCTGGTCGACGCCTTCTGGCCGGGCGCGCTCACCCTCGTCGCCAAGCACCAGCCGTCGCTGACCTGGGACCTGGGCGAGACCCGCGGCACGGTCGCGGTGCGGATGCCGCTGCACCCCGTCGCGATCGAGCTGCTCAACGAGTTCGGCCCGATGGCGGTCTCCAGCGCCAACCTCACCGGCCACCCCTCCCCGCAGGACTGCGACGCCGCCCAGGAGATGCTGGGCGACTCGGTCTCCGTCTACCTCGACGGCGGCCCGACGCCCGCCGCCGTGCCGTCCTCGATCGTGGACGTCACCGGCCCGGTCCCGGTGCTGCTGCGCGCGGGCGCGATCAGCGCGGAGGAGCTGCGCAAGGTGGTACCCGAACTTGAGGTGGCGAATTGATGCCGCCCCTGGGGCGTGGCATAGCGGGACCCGGCGACGACACCTTCCCCTCCGCGGCCCTCTCGTCCCCCTCGCCCGCCTCCGCCACCTTCCGGATCCTCCACGTCAGCACCGGCAACGTCTGCCGCTCGCCGATCACCGAGCGGCTGCACCGGCATGCCCTGGAGGAGCGGCTCGGCGACGCCAGGGCCTGCGGGCTGCTCGTGGAGAGCGCGGGCACCTGGGGCCACGAAGGCGCCCCCATGGAGGTGCACGCCGCGACCGTGCTCGCCGACTACGGCGCGGACCCGGCCGGCTTCATCGGCCGCGAACTGCTCGACGAGCACGTCATCCGGGCCGACCTGGTGCTGACCGCGACCCGCGACCACCGCGCCCAGGTCATCTCCATGGGCCACTCCGCCGGGCTGCGGACCTTCACGCTCAAGGAGTTCAACCGGCTGGTACGGGCCATAGACCCCGCCACGCTCCCGGCGCCCGACCCGGAGCTCCCCGGCGGAGGGCTGGTCGAGCGCGCCCGCGCGCTGGTGGGCGCCGCCGCCGCGCTGCGCGGCTGGCTGCTGGCGCCCAACCCGGAGTCCGACGAGGTCTACGACCCCTACGGCGCGCCCATCACCTTCTTCCGCTCCATCGGCGACGAGATCAACCAGGCCCTCGACCCGGTCGTCACCGCCCTCACCGGGGTTCCGGCACCCGCGTAGCGGCCGTCCGGTGGGCCGCGCACGGGCCCTGGAAGGGCCCTGGACGCCCCCTGACGGGCCCGGGACCGGGCCCGGGACCCCGATGGCCCGCACACCGCGCCCGATCGCTGAGCCGCGCCTACATTGGGATTAGGGCCTGCCCGGTGGTTTGGGCCGGACCGGCCCAGGGGCACGCGCAGCGTGCCCTGGTCCCCGTACGAGGCCCGGAGCCAGCGATGCCCGCCACCACCGCGTCACCCCGCAGCCAGTCCCCGGTCGGCCGCGCGCGGGCCGCCGCACCGGCCGAGACCATCGAGGACCGGGCGCGGGCCGCGGCCCGCGACGACGTCACCCGGCCGCCCGGCTCGCCGGACTTCGCGGCGCTGCTGCGGCAGGACCCGGAGATCGCCGGCGTCCTGCTGGGGGAGAGCGCCCGGCAGCGCGACGGGCTCCAGCTGATCGCCGCGGAGAACTTCACCTCGCCCGCCGTACTCGCCGCCCTGGGCTCCCCGTTGGGCAACAAATACGCCGAGGGCTATCCGGGCGCCCGGCACCACGGCGGCTGCGAGATCGTCGACCTCGCCGAGCGGATCGCGGTGGAGCGCGCCAAGGCCCTGTTCGGCGCCGAACACGCCAACGTCCAGGCCCACTCCGGGTCTTCGGCCGTACTGGCCGCCTACGCCGCCCTGCTGCGCCCCGGAGACGCCGTCCTGGCGATGTCCCTGCCGCACGGCGGACACCTCACGCACGGATCGCCCGCCAACTTCTCCGGCCGGTGGTTCGACTTCACCGGTTACGGCGTCGACGAGGAGACCGGGCTGCTCGATTACGGCGCGATCCGCGCACTGGCCCGCGAGCGGCGGCCCAAAGCCCTTGTCTGCGGCTCGATTTCCTACCCCCGGCACATCGACTACGCCGCCTTCCGCGACATCGCCGACGAGATCGGCGCGTATCTGATCGCCGATGTGGCGCACCCGATGGGGCTCGTCGCGGGCGGCGCGGCGCCCAGCCCGGTCCCGTACGCCGATGTGGTGTGCGCCACCACCCACAAGGTGCTGCGCGGGCCGCGCGGCGGGATGATCCTGTGCGGGACGCGGCTGGCGGAGCGGATCGACCGCGCGGTGTTCCCGTTCACCCAGGGGGGCGCGCAGATGAACGCGGTCGCCGCCAAGGCCGTCGCCTTCGCCGAGGCCGCCACGCCCGCGTTCGGCACGTACGCGCATCAGGTGACCGCCAACGCCCGCACCCTCGCCGCCGCGCTGGCCGCACAGGGCCTTGCGATCACCACCGGCGGCACCGACACCCACCTGATCACCGCGGACTCCGCCCCGCTCGGGGTGGACGCGCGCACCGCCCGGGGCCGGCTGGCCGCCGCCGGGATCGTGCTGGACACCTGCGCGCTGCCGTGCGCCGGCGTGCCCGGCAAGCGCGGGGCGCGCCCGACCGGGATCCGGCTGGGGACGGCGGCGGTGACGACCCAGGGGATGGGCGAGGCCGAGATGCACCGGATCGCGGAGCTGATCGGGGCGGCGCTGCGGGAGGACCGGGGGGCCCGCGCCGAGACCGCCGCGCTGGTGCACCGCTTCCCGCCGTATCCGGAGCAGGACTGACCCGGGAACCGTCCGCGGACCGGGTGCGTCTTTCCCTGTATTCACGGCCAGGGGGCTGACACGCATAAGGTGTGGGGCTGTGATGGCCAGCTATCTCTATGGGGCAGCCCGTGCGTGAATACCTGCTGACGCTGTGCGTCACGGCCGCGGTGACCTACCTGCTGACCGGGCCGGTACGGAAATTCGCGATCGCGGCCGGTGCGATGCCGGAGATCCGCGCGCGTGATGTGCACCGCGAGCCGACACCGCGGCTCGGCGGTATCGCGATGTTCGGCGGGCTGTGCGCGGGGCTGCTGGTCGCCGCGCATCTGACCAACCTCAAGAGCGTCTTCGAGACCAACGAGCCGCGGGCGCTGCTGTCGGGCGCGGCGCTGATCTGGATCCTCGGCGTCCTGGACGACAAGTGGGGCGTGGACGCGCTGGTCAAGCTCGGCGGCCAGATGATCGCCGCGGGGGTGATGGTCCTCCAGGGCCTGACGATCCTGTGGATCCCGATCCCCGGTATCGGCACCGTCTCGCTGACCCCGATGCAGGGCACGCTGCTGACCGTCGCGCTGGTCGTCATCACCATCAACGCGGTCAACTTCGTCGACGGCCTGGACGGCCTGGCGTCCGGCATGGTGTGCATCGCCGCCGCGGCGTTCTTCATGTACACCTACCGTCTGTGGTTCGGCTACGGCATCGAGGCCGCCGCCCCCGCCACGCTGTTCTCGGTCGTGCTGATGGGCATGTGCATCGGCTTCCTGCCGCACAACATGCACCCGGCGCGGATCTTCATGGGCGACTCCGGCTCGATGCTGATCGGCCTGGTGATGGCCGCCGGCGCGGTCTCGGTGACCGGCCAGGTCGACCCGGACCTGCTCAACCAGAAGGCGGGCGGTCTGCGTGAGGCGACCCACGCGATGGTGCCGGTCTACATCCCGCTGCTGCTCCCGCTGACGATCATCGCGGTACCGGTAGCGGATCTGATTCTGGCCATTGTGCGGCGGACGTGGAAGGGCCAGTCGCCGTTCGCCGCGGACCGCGGGCATCTGCACCACCGGCTGCTGGAGATCGGCCACTCGCACAGCCGCGCGGTGCTGATCATGTACTTCTGGTCGGCGCTGATCGCGTTCGGCGCGGTGGCCTACTCGGCGAACGACGCCAGCATGTGGATCGTCCTTGGCATCGTGCTGCTCAGCGCGGTCGGCCTGGTGCTCCTCCTCCTGCCGCGCTTCACGCCGCGCGCCCCCCGCTGGGCGGAGCGGATGGTTCCGCCGCGCTACCGCCGGGTCGCGAGCGGGCCGGCGGCGGCCGGTGCGGAGTCCGCGGAGACGCCGCCGGAGGAGCGGCGGCCGGCGATTCCGCCGGGCATCCACGGCGCCACCGCGATCGGCGACCGGTCACGCTTCGTGGACCGCCGCAAGGCGGGGAGTCATCGCTGAGTGGTGCGCCGTCGCCCGAACGTGCCTCGGGAATCAGGGCGGTTGACCGCATACCAGACAATCCGCCGCCCGTCAGTGCACCAACGCGCAGGTTCACGCTCAGGTGTGACAGGGTCCACACGAACCAGGTAAAGACCTCATCAAATAGTTTGTGATACCGTTCACGAAACCCGGCGACAGAGCCGAAGGACCGTAGTGCGACGGCCCTTTGGCCTCAGGTTCTTCCTCAAGCCGGGTCTACGCTCGTCCCTGACGACACCACCCCACCCCTTGCCGGAGCGCCGCCATGCAGTCGAATGACGCCCGACTACTCCTCCACGCCGTTGTGCCCACCCTCGCCGCCGGCGCGATCGCCGCTGCCGTGAGCGGTGCGGTCGCGGGCGCGACCGGAGCGATCGGCGCCGTCGTCGGCACCGTGCTGGTGGTGCTGGTGATGGGCGCCGGACTCGTCGTCCTGCAGCAGACCGCGAAGAAGCTTCCGCAGCTGTTCCAGATGATGGGCCTGCTGCTGTACACGGTGCAGATTCTGTTCGTGGCGGTGTTCCTCATCGCCTTCAAGGACACAACGCTCTTCGACACCAAGGCATTTGCGTTCACCTTGCTCGCAGCCACTCTCGTATGGATCGCGGCACAGACCCGTGGCCATATGAAGGCGAAGATTCTGTATGTGGACCCCGACTCCGCGGACGCCGAGAAGGCGGAGACGGCGGGGTCGCCGACGTGACACGTAGGGCCGAGATAAACGGCCTCATGCGGGCCTGCTATCGTCCGGTGCCAACTGCGGCGCAGATGGCGCAGGCGGCTGAGCTCCCAGATTCCACGCGATGGAACGGGCAGTTCTCGCGGCCGATGCCTGTGATCCGGTCCGGCCCCGCGCCGACCAGCCGCCCCCCAATCCGTAAGACCAGTCCAGTGCCGCTCCGTGGCTCAACGCCGCGCCGACACAACGAGGTTGCCGTACCCATGCGCCACGCTGAAGGAGCTCGCGGTGAGTGCTGAAACGATGCTCGCCTTCGAGACCGACTGCCACATCTTTTCCGGGTGCGGCTTTGATGCTCCCGGGCTTCATAACTTCGTCTTCGAGCCGCTCTTCACCATCGGCGGCTTCGAGTTCAACAAGCCGATGCTGCTGGCCCTGCTCAGCACGGTCGTTGTGGTGTGGTTCTTCTGGGCTGCATTCGGCCGGGCGAAGGTGGTCCCCGGAAAGCTCCAGATGATCGGCGAGGCGGGCTATGACTTCGTGCGCCGCGGGCTCGTTTACGACGCGCTGGGGAAGAAGGAGGGCGACAAGTACGTCCCCTTCATGGTCTCGCTGTTCTTCTTCGTGTGGATGATGAACATCTGGTCGATCATCCCCGTCGCCTCTTTCCCGGTGACGTCGGTGATCGCCTTCCCCGCCGGACTGGCGGCGATCGTCTACATCCTGTGGGTCTTCCTCACCTTCAAGAAGCACGGCTTCGTCGGCGCCTTCAAGAACTTCACCGGCTACGACAAGTCGCTCGGCTGGGTCCTGCCGCTGCTCATGGTCATCGAGCTCTTCTCGAACCTGATCATCCGGCCCTTCACCCACGCGGTCCGGCTCTTCGCCAACATGTTCGCCGGCCACCTGCTGATCCTGATGTTCACCATCGCCAGCTGGTACCTGCTGAACGGCATCGGCTTCGTCTACGCCGGCGCCTCGTTCATCATGACCCTCCTGATGACGGCCTTCGAGCTGTTCATCCAGGCCGTCCAGGCGTACGTCTTCGTCCTTCTGGCCTGCAACTACGTCCAGGGCGCGCTCGCCGAGCACCACTGAGCACCCCGCCTCCCACCCCAACAGCTGTCCGGTGGCCAACCCCCACCGGTATGTGAAACGAGAAGGAAGTAACGGCATGTCCGCTGCTCTCGAGATGGTCAACCACCTCGCCGCCGCCGGTGACAACGCCAAGACCACGGTCGTCGGCAACGTCGCCTCGATCGGTTACGGCCTCGCCGCCATCGGCCCCGGTGTCGGCGTCGGCATCATCTTCGGTAACGGCACCCAGGCCCTGGCCCGCCAGCCCGAGGCCGCCGGCCTGATCCGCACCAACCAGATCATGGGTTTCGCCTTCTGTGAGGCTCTCGCCCTGATCGGCATCGTCATGGGCTTCGTCTACAAGTAAGCCGAAGCCACATCGACTATCCATTCAGACGGAAGGCACTGATGTGAACGCCCTGAACTTGGCGGTGGAGGTTCCTGAGAACCCCCTTGTCCCGCCGATTCCAGAGCTGGTCATCGGCCTGATCGCTTTCTTCATCGTCTTCGGCTTCCTCGCCAAGAAGCTCCTCCCGAACATCAACAAGGTTCTGGACGAGCGCCGGGCGCAGATCGAGGGCCGTATCGAGGATGCCGAGGCGACTCAGGCCGAGGCCCAGCAGGTTCTCGCGGACTACCGGGCCCAGCTCGCCGACGCTCGCCACGAGGCCGCGCGTCTGCGCCAGGAGGCGCAGGAGCAGGGCGCGACGCTCATCGCCGAGATGCGCGCCGAGGGCCAGCGGCAGCGTGAGGAGATCATCGCCGCCGGTCACGCCCAGATCGAGGCGGACCGCAAGGCGGCGGCGCAGGCGCTGCGCCAGGACGTGGGCCAGCTCGCCACCGAACTGGCCGGCAAGCTCGTCGGGGAGTCCCTTGAGGACCACGCCCGCCAGAGCCGGACCATCGACCGCTTCCTCGACGAGCTCGAGGCGAAGGCGGCGTCGGACACGACGAAGGCTGAGGCCGGCCGATGAACGGAGCGAGCCGCGAGGCACTCGCCTCCGCACGCGAGCGGTTCAACGCGCTGACGGACCACACCTCCGTCGACGCGGTGAAGCTCGCCGAGGAGCTGGCTGCCGTCACCGCTCTGCTCGACCGCGAGGTATCGCTGCGTCGGGTCCTCACCGACCCGGCGCAGGGCGGCGAGGCGCGCGCCCAGCTGGCCGAGCGGCTGCTCGGCGGCCAGGTCGGCGAGGCGACTCTCGACCTGGTGACCGGCATGGTGCGCTCCCGCTGGTCGCGCTCGCGCGACCTGCCCGACGCGATCGAGGAACTGGCGTACAGCGCCGACCTCGTCGCGGCGCAGCGGGACGACCGGCTCGACGACGTCGAGGACGAGCTGTTCCGGTTCGGCCGCATCGTCGCGTCCAACGGTGAGCTGCGCCGTGCGCTCACGGACCGCAACGCGTCAGCCGCTGCCAAGACGGAGCTGCTGCGCACGCTGCTGGGCGGCCGGGCCAACCCGGTCACCGAGCGCCTCGTGATCCGTCTTGTCGCACAGCCGCGGGGCCGTAGCCTGGAGGCAGGGCTCGAAGCCCTCTCCAAGCTGGCGGCGGCCCGCCGGGACCGGATGGTCGCGGTGGTCACCTCCGCGGTGCCGCTCAGCGAAGGGCAGCGGCAGCGTCTCGGCGCCGCACTGGCCGAGCTGTACGGACGGCAGATCCACCTGAACCTCGACGTGGACCCCGAGGTCCGCGGCGGCGTCCGGGTCCGGATCGGCGACGAGGTCATCAACGGGACCATCGCGGACCGCCTCGAAGAGGCAGCCCGGCGGATGGCCGGCTGATCCAGCCACCAACTCAAGAGCTGCACAACCGACGGCCAGGCACCGGACCGGCCGGCCGGACCGAAAGGTCCGGCTGCGGTCCGGAAGACGCCCCGGAAGAACAGCACAAGCATGACGGCGGCCCGAGTTGGGCCGTAAGCGGAAAGCCCCTGGGGGGACGAGCCCCCCGGACCCCGCAAGTAACTTCGGGCCCAACAAGGAGAGCAGGGAACCCAGATGGCGGAGCTCACGATCCGGCCGGAGGAGATCCGGGACGCGCTGGAGAACTTCGTCCAGGCGTACAAGCCGGACGCGGCCTCGCGCGAAGAGGTCGGCACGGTCAGCGATGCCGGTGACGGCATCGCGCACGTCGAGGGCCTGCCCTCGGCGATGGCGAACGAACTGCTGAAGTTCGAGGACGGCACGCTCGGTCTTGCGCTGAACCTGGAAGAGCGCGAGATCGGTGCGGTCATCCTCGGCGAGTTCAGCGGCATCGAGCAGGGCCAGCCGGTGCAGCGCACCGGCGAGGTGCTCTCGGTCGCCGTGGGCGAGGGCTACCTCGGCCGCGTCGTCGACCCGCTGGGCAACCCGATCGACGGCCTCGGCGAGATCGAGACCGAGGGCCGCCGCGCCCTGGAGCTCCAGGCTCCGGGCGTCATGGTCCGCAAGTCGGTGCACGAGCCCATGGAGACCGGCTACAAGGCCGTCGACTCGATGGTGCCGATCGGCCGCGGCCAGCGTCAGCTGATCATCGGTGACCGCCAGACCGGCAAGACCGCCCTGGCCGTCGACACGATCATCAACCAGCGCGACAACTGGCGCTCGGGCGACCCGAAGAAGCAGGTCCGCTGCATCTACGTCGCCATCGGCCAGAAGGGCTCCACCATCGCGTCCGTGCGCGGCGCGCTGGAGGAGGCCGGCGCCCTGGAGTACACCACCATCGTCGCCGCCCCGGCGTCCGACCCGGCGGGCTTCAAGTACCTGGCGCCCTACACCGGCTCGGCCATCGGCCAGCACTGGATGTACCAGGGCAAGCACGTCCTGATCATCTTCGACGACCTCTCGAAGCAGGCCGACGCCTACCGCGCCGTGTCCCTGCTGCTGCGCCGCCCGCCGGGCCGTGAGGCGTACCCGGGCGACGTCTTCTACCTGCACTCGCGTCTGCTGGAGCGCTGCGCCAAGCTCTCCGACGACATGGGCGCCGGCTCGATGACCGGTCTGCCGATCGTCGAGACCAAGGCCAACGACGTGTCGGCGTTCATCCCGACCAACGTCATCTCCATCACCGACGGCCAGTGCTTCCTGGAGTCGGACCTGTTCAACGCCAACCAGCGTCCGGCGCTGAACGTCGGTATCTCCGTCTCCCGTGTCGGTGGTTCCGCCCAGCACAAGGCCATGCGCCAGGTCTCCGGCCGGCTCCGCGTGGACCTCGCCCAGTACCGCGAGCTGGAGGCGTTCGCCGCCTTCGGTTCCGACCTGGACGCGGCCTCCAAGGCGCAGCTGGAGCGCGGTAAGCGCATGACCGAGCTGCTCAAGCAGGGCCAGTACGCCCCCTACGCGACCGAGGACCAGGTCGTCTCCATCTGGGCCGGCACCAACGGCAAGATGGACGACGTGCCGGTCGAGGACATCCGCCGGTTCGAGCGGGAGCTCCTGGACTACATGCACCGGGAGAAGAAGGACCTGCTGACCAGCATCCGCGAGGGCGCGAAGATGTCCGACGACACCATCGGTGCGATCTCCGAGGCCGTCGACGGCTTCAAGCGGCAGTTCGAGACTTCGGACGGCAAGCTGCTCGGCGACGACGCCCCGGCCGCCACCAGCAAGTGACGACGGAAGGGACCTGATCCATGGGAGCCAAGCTCCGGGTCTACAAGCGTCGCATCCGCTCCGTCACCGCGACCAAGAAGATCACCAAGGCGATGGAGATGATCGCCGCCTCGCGCGTCGTCAAGGCGCAGCGCCAGGTGGCGGCGTCGACGCCGTACGCGAGTGAACTGACCCGTGCGGTGACAGCGGTTGCCACGGGCTCGAACACCCAGCACCCGCTGACGACCGAGGCGGAGAAGCCGACCCGGGCCGCGCTGCTGCTCATCACGAGCGACCGCGGTCTGGCCGGCGGCTACTCCGCCAACGTCATCAAGGCCGCGGACCAGCTCACCGAGCGGCTGCGGGCCGAGGGCAAGGAGGTCGACGCCTACCTCGTCGGGCGCAAGGGTGTGGCGTACTACAGCTTCCGCGAGCGCACGTTCGTGGAGTCGTGGACCGGCTTCACCGACAACCCGACGTACGCGGACGCGAAGAAGATCGGCGCACCGCTGATCGAGTCCGTCCAGAAGGGCGCGGCCGAGGGCGGCGTGGACGAACTCCACATCGTCTACACCGAGTTCATCTCGATGATGACGCAGACCGCGCTCGACGACCGGCTGCTGCCGCTGTCCCTCGACAAGTCCGCGGCCGAGTCGGACGGGCAGGCCAAGGGCGAGATCCTTCCGCTGTTCGACTTCGAGCCGTCGGCCGAGGACGTCCTCGACGCGCTGCTGCCGCGGTACGTCGAGTCGCGGATCTACAACGCACTCCTGCAGGCCGCCGCCTCCAAGCACGCCGCCACCCGGCGCGCGATGAAGTCGGCGACCGACAACGCAGAAGAGCTCATCAAGTCGCTCTCGCGGCTTGCCAATGCGGCCCGCCAGGCCGAAATCACCCAGGAAATCAGCGAGATCGTCGGTGGCAGTGCCGCACTGGCCGACGCGACCGCGGGGAGTGACTGACAACTATGACCACCACTGTTGAGACGGCCACGGCGACGGGCCGCGTCGCGCGGGTCATCGGCCCGGTCGTCGACGTGGAGTTCCCCGTCGACGCGATGCCGGACATCTACAACGCACTGACCGTCGAGGTCTCCGACCCGGCCGAGAAGGGCAAGTCGAAGACGCTGACCCTTGAGGTCGCGCAGCACCTCGGCGAGGGCCTGGTCCGGGCGATCTCCATGCAGCCCACCGACGGTCTGGTCCGCCAGGCCGCGGTGACCAACACCGGCGCCGGGATCTCCGTCCCGGTCGGCGACGTCACCAAGGGCAAGGTGTTCAACACCCTCGGTGAGATCCTGAACAAGCCGGAGGCCGAGTCCGAGATCACCGAGCGGTGGCCCATCCACCGCAAGGCCCCCGGCTTCGACCAGCTCGAGTCCAAGACCGAGATGTTCGAGACCGGCATCAAGGTCATCGACCTGCTGACCCCGTACGTCAAGGGCGGCAAGATCGGTCTGTTCGGTGGTGCCGGTGTCGGCAAGACCGTTCTGATCCAGGAAATGATCTACCGCGTGGCCAACAACCACGACGGTGTGTCGGTGTTCGCCGGTGTCGGCGAGCGCACCCGTGAGGGCAACGACCTCATCGAGGAGATGACCGACTCCGGCGTCATCGACAAGACCGCGCTGGTCTTCGGTCAGATGGACGAGCCGCCGGGCACCCGTCTGCGTGTCGCGCTGGCCGGCCTGACCATGGCCGAGTACTTCCGCGACGTCCAGAAGCAGGACGTGCTGTTCTTCATCGACAACATCTTCCGCTTCACGCAGGCCGGCTCCGAGGTGTCGACCCTGCTCGGCCGGATGCCCTCCGCGGTGGGTTACCAGCCGAACCTGGCCGACGAGATGGGCCTCCTCCAGGAGCGCATCACCTCGACCCGCGGTCACTCGATCACCTCGATGCAGGCGATCTACGTCCCCGCGGACGACCTGACCGACCCGGCGCCGGCGACCACCTTCGCCCACCTGGACGCGACCACCGTTCTGTCGCGTCCGATCTCGGAGAAGGGCATCTACCCGGCGGTGGACCCGCTGGACTCGACGTCCCGGATCCTGGACCCCCGCTACATCTCGCAGGACCACTACGACTGCGCCTCGCGCGTCAAGACGATCCTGCAGAAGTACAAGGACCTCCAGGACATCATCTCCATCCTCGGTATGGACGAGCTCGGCGAGGAGGACCGGCTCACGGTCTACCGCGCCCGGCGTATCGAGCGGTTCCTGTCGCAGAACACCCACGTGGCGAAGCAGTTCACCGGTGTCGACGGCTCGGACGTGCCGCTGGACGAGACGGTCGCGGCCTTCAACGCGATCGCCGACGGCGAGTTCGACCACTACCCGGAGCAGGCGTTCTTCATGTGCGGTGGCCTGGAGGACCTGAAGAACAACGCCAAGGAGCTTGGCGTTTCCTGACCCGTGCTCCCGGTCCGGGGGCGGCCCTGGCCGTCCCCGGACCGTACGACCACTAGTATTTGACCCAACATCTGCCACACCAGGCAGGTGGAGACCCGAGGAGCCATCGTGGCTGAGCTGCACGTCGAGTTGGTCGCTGCGGACCGGCAGGTCTGGTCCGGCAAGGCCAGCCTGGTCGTCGCGCGCACCTCGTCGGGCGACATCGGCGTCATGCCCGGACACCAGCCGCTGCTCGGCGTGCTGCAGTCGGGCCCGGTGACGATTCGTACGACGGGTGAGAGCGGGGACGGCACCGTCGTCGCCGCGGTGCACGGCGGCTTCATCTCGTTCGCCGACAACAAGCTGTCTCTGCTCGCGGAGATCGCCGAGCTGTCGGACGAGATCGATGTCCAGCGCGCGGAGCGGGCCCTGGAGCGGGCGAAGTCGGATGCTGACGCAGCCGCCGAGCGCCGCGCCGATGTCCGGCTGCGTGCGGTGACGGGCGTTCACTGAGCCCCGTCAGCGACGAGATCGATCCTCAGCCGCGGGCCGCCCGGAGTTCCGGAGCGGGCCGCGGCTGAGGCAGTGCAGGTGCGATTCCCGAATACACAGCGAGGAGGTCGGTCGAGATGGTCCTCGCTCTGCTTGTGAGCGGCGCGGTCGTGGTGCTGGTGCTGGTGGGACTGTTCGTCTTCGGACTGAGGCGGCGGCTCATCCAGCGGTCCGGAGGCACGTTCGACTGCAGCCTGCGCTGGAACGTGCCGGAGAACGAGCCCAGCGGCAAGGGCTGGATCTACGGCGTGGCGCGGTACAACGGCGACCGGATCGAGTGGTTCCGGGTCTTCTCGTACGCGCCCCGGCCCCGTCGCCTGCTGGAGCGCTCCGCCATCGAGGTGCTGGAGCGCCGCACCCCGCAGGGCGAGGAGGAGCTGGCGCTGCTCTCCGACTCCATCGTGCTCGCGTGCCGGCACCGCGGTACCCGCGTCGAGCTGGCGATGAGCGAGGACGCGCTCACCGGCTTCCTGGCCTGGCTGGAGGCGGCACCCCCCGGACAACGGGTCAATGTCGCCTGAATGAGAGGCGTCTCGACGGGTGGGGCCCCCGGACGGAGTCTGGGGGAGGGGCAACGTGACGTAGCGGCGTAGTGGCGTAGTGGCGCGGCACGGGCGCAGTGCCGCGGCGCGTGACGTGGTGGCAATGGCACGTGGCGTAGTGGCGCGGGTGCGGCGGGTGCCGTGACGCGGGTGCGGCAGGGGTAGTGGCGCGGGGCGGTTTCGGTGCGGTCCGGTGCTGCGCTGCCGGAGCCCGGACCGCGGCTCCACGGGAATACCCCCATGCCCCGCCCCGTTGTGGCCCCGCAGGGGGCGCTGCCACCCCCTACGGGATGCGTTCGACCGCCCCCTACGGCGCTTCCCCCCGTTACGGCGGGTCCGCGTCCTACGGCGCGTCCACCCCCAACTCCTGTGCCAGCACGGCCGCTTGCACCCGGCTGCGCAGGTCCAGCTTGGCCAGCAGCCGGCTGACGTGGGTCTTCACGGTGGCCTCCGCCATCGCCAGCCGCAGTGCGATATCGGCGTTCGACAGCCCCTGGCCCAGACACCCCAGCACCTCCCGCTCGCGCGGCGTCAGCGCGTCCAGCACCGCCGGATCGGGCGTCTCGCGGCACCGCGGGGTGCGTACCGCCGGACGGGGCCGGGCGAACTCGGCGATCAGCCGGCGGGTCACGGCCGGGGCGATCAGCCCCTCACCGGAGGCGACCGTGCGCACCGCGGTCAGCAGCGCCGCCGCGTCGCTGTCCTTGAGCAGGAAGCCCGCGGCTCCGGCGCGCAGCGCGCCGAAGACGTACTCGTCGAGGTCGAAGGTGGTCAGCACCAGGACGTCCGCCAGCTGTTCCGCGACCACCTGGCGGGTCGCCGAGACCCCGTCGAGCCGGGGCATCTGGATGTCCATCAGGACCAGGTCGGGGCGTAACGTGCGGGCCAGGCGGACGGCCTCCTCGCCGTCCACCGCCTCCCCGACGACTTCGACGTCGGGCGCGGAACGCAGGATGAGGACCAGCCCGGCCCGTACGGCGGACTGGTCCTCGGCGACGAGGACCCGGATCGGCTGCGCGGCGGCGCCTGTCATGGTTGTTCTTCCTCCCCGGTGGCGGGCATCGTCGCCCGCACCAGCCAGTCTCTTCCTTCCGGCCCGCTCTCGGGGCCGGCGTCGAACTCCCCGCCCAGCAGGGCGATCCGCTCGCGCATGCCGACGAGCCCGGCGCCGGAACCCGGTGCGCGGGGGCGCGGCCGGTCGGCGTACGGACTGCGGACGAGGACGACGAGCGCGCCCTCGGGGCCGTGGGCGATACGCACCCGGACCCGGCCGGGCGCGGCGTGCTTGAGGGCGTTGGTCAGTGATTCCTGGACGATGCGGTACGCGGCCAGCTCGACCGGTGCGGGCGGCTTCGGTTCGGCGTCCGGGCCGGTCAGCCGCCGGGCGTCGTCGAGGACGAAGGTCAGGCCGCTGCCGGCGCCGTTCGTACGGGCCTGGTCGACCAGGGCCTCCAGCCCGTCGAGGGTGGGCGTGGCGGCCGGTTCGTCGTTGTTCCCGGTGGCCTTCGGATCCCGTAACAGCCCGATGAGGCGGCGCATTTCGGCCAGGCCCTGGACGCTGTTCTCCCGGATCACGCCCAGCGCCTCGCGGGTCGCGGCCGGGTCGTCGATGGTCTGCGCGGCGGTGGCGTGGATGGCGATGGCGGACAGGTGGTTGGCGACCAGGTCGTGCAGCTCGCGGGCCATCCGGGCGCGTTCGCCCGCCACCGCCTGGGTGCGGTCCATCTCGGCCAGCAGCGCGGTCTGTTCGGCCCGCAGCCGGGCGGTCTGCGCGGCGTCGCGGTGGTTGCGGATGATCAGCCCGGTCCAGGCCGGGGCGGTGGTGATGAGCGCGATCCCGATGCTGATCAGCACGACCTGCGGGTCGCGCCAGACCGCCGTCAGCACGATCGTGGCCAGCACCGTCACCAGTACGGAGTGCACCGGGATCCGGCGGGCCGCGGCCGGCGGCCCGTACAGCACCGCCGCGTAGACCACGTCGGTGAACATCAGGACGGTGGCGACCAGTGTGCCGGCGGCGATGTCCAGCGCGAGGGCCGGTACCGCGACGGCCAGTGCGGCCATCGGGGCCGTGCGGCGCATCAGTTCGGCCGTCGACATCGCCGTGAGCGCGAGCAGCGTCAGCGGTGCGGGCAGGCCGAGGACCGGCGGCCCGCCGTACAGATCCAGCGTCCACAGCAGCAGCCCGACGAGCAGCCCGCCGCTCGCGATGATCACATCGAGGCGGTGCGGCCGGCCGGGCGCGGCGGGGGATCTCGGGGTCACCCCTCCATGAAACACGGCGCCGGGGCCGGGTGCCCCGCGTCCGGCTCATCCGGCTGTTCCCCGGGCTACATCGAAAGATGCAGCTCCGGATCATCGCCTGCGACGACGTACCGGGCGGTGGCGGCTGGAACGCTGGAGGGGTTCGGTCCGAGCGGTCCTGGACTCGGAGCGGCCGGAGAGGAGACTGCCGTGGTCGTCACGCTGATCATCGCCTGCGAGGTCGGGTTCTGGGTGCTGCTGGCCCTGGGCCTGGCCCTGCGCTATCTGGCGCGGATGCCGCGTACGGGTGCTGCGGTGCTGCTGCTGGAGCCGCTGCTGGAGCTGGCGCTGCTGATCGTCACCGCGATCGACCTGAAGAACGGCGCCTCCGCGGACTGGAAGCACGGCCTGGCCGCCGTCTACATCGGCTACACGGTCGCCTACGGCCACTACACGATCAAGTGGGTCGACGGGCACGTCGCGCACCGTTTCGCGGGCGGCCCGCGCCCGGTCAAGCACTACGGCCTCGCCCGCTTCCGGCACGAGCTGAAGCTGGTGCTGCGGACGGTGCTGATGGTCGTCGTCGCGGTGGGGCTGCTCCAGGGCGCGATCTGGTACGTGGGCCACGACGGCGACACCGCGTCGCTGCGGCACTGGCAGATGATGAGCCTGCGCATCCTGATCATCCACGGCGTGATCGCGCTGACGTACCTGGTCTTCCCGAGCAAGGCACCGCGCCGGGCCGCCTCGGGGGAGGCGGCCCGGCCCCAGGAGAAGTCGCTGCGCTAGGTGTGCCGTCCGGACAACACACCCGGCGGGTCGGCGGGTTCAGCGTTCGCCGCCCGGTACCCAGAGCACGTCCCCGACCTCCTTGTTGGCCGTCCGGGCCAGGATGAACAGGAGGTCGGAGAGGCGGTTCAGGTACGTGGCGGTGAGCGGGTTCATGGTCTCGCCGTGCTGCTCGAAGGCCGCCCAGGTGGAGCGCTCGGCGCGGCGGACGACCGTGCACGCCTGGTGGAGCAGGGCGGCGCCGGGCGTGCCGCCGGGGAGGATGAAGCTGCGGAGCTTCTCCAGTTCGGCCAGGAAGCGGTCGCAGTCCGCCTCCAGCTTGTCGATGTAGGACTGCTCGACGCGCAGCGGCGGGAACTCCGGGTTCTCCACCACGGGCGTCGACAGGTCGGCGCCGACGTCGAAGAGGTCGTTCTGCACCCGCAGCAGCACCGCGGCGACGTCCTCGGGCAGCGAGCCGAGCGCCAGCGCCACCCCGATCGCGGCGTTGGCCTCGTTGGCGTCCGCGTACGCGGCGATCCGCGCATCGGTCTTGGCGGTGCGGCTCATGTCGCCCAGGGCGGTGGTGCCCTTGTCGCCGGTGCGGGTGTAGATGCGGGTCAGATTCACCATGGGGCGAGCCTACGCCGCGGCTCCGCGGACGGCCCGGGGCGGAGCGACGTGGCGGCCGGAGCGCCGTGGTGCACCGGCCGGTACGGCGGCGGACGCGGACCCGGTGAGGGAGCCCCGGGACGTGGCGTGCCCGCCCTGTCTGACAGCGGGTCAGGCCCGCTGGGCGCACCAGGGCCTGAAGGCCCGCGGCGCCCACGAGGCGCTCCGCCGCCGCGGCCCTGCCGAGGGCGCCGGCGAGGCGCCGGACCTGCCCGGCGAGGCCGGGGAGCCGCCGAGCGGAAAGGTCCTCAACTCCGCGGTGCGGGCGGCCGCATGACGGCCCTCAGGGGGTGCGGGGCGAGCCGCGCCGGTGTGATGTCCGTCATGGAGGCCGGGCTGCGGCCCGAAGGGCCTCGCCGCGGGGCGCGGGGTCTCCCCTGCTCGAACGCAGGGGAGAGCTTGGATCGGGGTCTCCCCTGTTCGAACGCGGTCGAGAGCTTGGGGAAGGGCGGGTGACGGCGGCGAGTGACGCGCATCTCTTACCCACCAATCGATCGCCAACGACCGCTAACGTCACTGAGGACCGTCAAATGCACAGGGTGTGAGGGGACAGCAGTGGCAAAGAAGCTCGCCGTCATCGGCGCCGGACTCATGGGTTCCGGTATCGCGCAGGTCTCGGCTCAGGCGGGCTGGGACGTGGTGCTCCGCGATGTGACGGATGAGGCGCTGGCCCGCGGCAAGGGCGGCATCCAGAGCTCGTACGAGAAGTTCGTGGCCAAGGGCAAGCTGGACGCCTCGGCCGCCGAGCAGGCGCTGGCCCGCATCACCACCACGACCGACCTGGACGCGGTCGCCGACGCGGACATCGTCGTCGAGGCCGTCTTCGAGAGGATCGACGTCAAGCGGGAGATCTTCCAGGCGCTGGACAAGCTCGCCAAGGACGACGCGGTGCTGGCCTCCAACACCTCGGCCATCCCGATCACCAAGATCGCCGCGGCCACCTCCCGCCCCGAGCGGGTCGTGGGTACCCACTTCTTCTCGCCGGTGCCGATGATGCAGCTGTGCGAGCTGGTGCGCGGTTACAAGACCAGCGACGAAACCCTCGCCACGGCACGGGAGTTCGCCGAGTCCGTGGGCAAGACCTGTGTCGTCGTCAACCGCGACGTGGCCGGCTTCGTCACCACCCGGCTGATCTCGGCGCTGGTCGTCGAGGCCGCCAAGCTCTACGAGTCGGGCGTCGCCAGCGCCGAGGACATCGACACCGCCTGCAAGCTCGGCTTCGGCCACGCGATGGGGCCGCTGGCCACCGCGGACCTGACCGGCGTCGACATCCTGCTGCACGCCACCGAGAACATCTACACCGAGTCCCAGGACGAGAAGTTCGCGCCGCCGGAGATCATGCGGCGGATGGTCGATGCGGGCGATATCGGCCGCAAGAGTGGGCAGGGCTTCTACGAGCACTGATGTCGCGTCAGAACTTTGGTCCGACGCCGTCACCCCGTGGGGTGAATTCGGTATCGGTTCGCTTACAGGCGGCAACTTCGCCGTATGAGAGGCAGTCAGATCTGTAGACGACAATGCACCACAACCCATGACATCGGGGAGCGCATATGCACATCAGGGGCGACCACGTCGAGTTGGTCGTCGGGGGCCGGCTCGACGTCCGCAGCGCTGCGGACGCCCGTACGGCCCTGCACGCCGCCGTCGACTCCGGCCGGGGCGATCTGGTGCTGGACCTGACCGAACTGGAGTCGTGGGACGCCACCGGCCTCGGCGTGATCATGGGTGCGCACCGGCGTGCGGGCCGGGTCAACCGCCGGCTGGTGCTGCGCGGAGTGCCGCCCCAGATGCAGCGCCTCCTGGTCGCCACCCGGCTCCACCGCATCCTCGCGATCGAGGGCGGCATCGAAGCGGAATCGCTTCCCCGGGTGTGACGCGCCGGCCGCGGTGACCGGCCGGGCCCGGGAGGAATGCCGCAAACCGCGCCTTGTCCCCCTGATCCGGGGCGTTCTCGTCAAGGTGCCACCCCGCCGTGCGCTCCCCGGGTCACCGGGGCTAGGGTTCGGTTCCCCGCCGTATGCCATCAACCGCGGCGGGGCACCGGACCAGACGCGACGGCTGAAGAGATCCGCCGGAGCCGGGGGAGTGCGGACGGCCGGAAGCACCGACGGCACGCACATTCTGGGAGCTTGCAGCATGGACCCGAACACGCACCGGGGACCTGAGGAGTACGGCGAGCAGGACGCGCCCGACGCGCCGCCGGCCTCCGCGTCCGCCGACCGGCAGGGCGGCTCCGGCGGGCTCGCCCGGGTCGTCCGGCTGGTCGCCGGCAACTACCTCGTCGCCGTCAACCCGGTCGACGGCAGCGAGATACAGCCGTGCCCGCCCGGCGACCGGCCCGCCCCGCCGGAGAAGCTCGACCAGCAGGAACGTGCCGAGTCGGCCCGCGCCGCGGCGCCCCCGGTGCCGTCCGGCCCGGTCTCCTTCGCCGGCCACGAGGTCCCCCTCGAAGAGCGCGACGAGGACGTCGAACGGCTGGTCCGGCTGCTCACCCGCGGACGCTCCGTCCGCGTCACCGGCCCCTCCGGCTCGGGCCGCACCCGGCTGCTGGAGTCCGTCGCCGACGCGGTGGCGGACCTCGCCCCCGACGGCGTGGTCCGGCTCTCCGGCTACCACAGAGGCGTCACCGACGTCCTGCACGCCCTGTACGCGGCGGTCTACCGGGCCCCGCAGCACCGCCCCGACCGGGCCGAGCTGCTGCGGCTCCTCGGCGGCATCGGCGCGATCGTCGTCGTCGACGACCTGGAGTTCGGCGGCGCCGCGCTCGACGAGCTCCTCGACGCCACCCCCGAGTGCGCCTTCCTGCTCTCCGCGACCCCCGACGTCCCGGCCCCCAGCGCCGACTCGCACCTCGAAGAGGTCTTCGTCGGCGGGATCAGCCGCAACGCCGGCGTACGGCTGCTGGAGCGCGCCGTGGGCCGCCCGCTCTCCGCCGACGAGGACACCTGGGCCGCCGACCTCTGGTTCGAGTCCGAGGGGCTGCCGCTGCGGTTCGTCCAGGCCGCCGCCCTGCTGCGGCACCGCGAGCGGGCACGCACCGCGCCCGGCGCCCTGGACGACGGCTACGGGCTGTTCCCCGAGGAGAGCCCGGCCGCGGCCAATGAGCCCGGCGAGCGCCCCGAGACGCCGCTGCCGCCGCTCGGGGAGGCCGCCGCGCCCGCGTCGCTGCTCGCCGACCGGCTCGGCGCCGCCGCCCAGGAGACGCTCCGCTTCGCGGTCGCCCTCAACGGCGAACTGCCGCACCAGGCGCACCTGCCGGCCCTCACCCAGGACACCCACGCGGACGCCGCCCTCGGCGAGCTGCTGGGCAGCGGCCTGATCAGCCCGGCCGGCACCCACTACCGGCTCGCCGGCTCCGTCCGGGACCAGCTGATCGCCGCCGGCTACGCCGAGGGCGCCGCCGGCCGCGCGCACACCGCGGCCCAGCACTACGCCTGGTGGGCCGGTCACCCCTCGGTCACCCCCGATCGCGCCGCCGCCGAGTCCGACGCGGTGCTGGCCGCGATGGGCGTGCTGACCGGCAGCCGGGAGAGCGGCCACCCGGCCGCGGCCGTGCTGCTGGCCCGTACGGCGGCGCCCGCGTTCGCCGCGGCGCTGCACTGGAGCGCCTGGGAGCGCAGCCTGCGGCACGGCCAGGAGGCCGCCCGGCTGGCCGGTGAGGTCGCCGAAGAGGCGTACTTCCACCACGAGTTGGGCGTACTGGCGCTGTGCAGCGGCAACATCGACCGGGCGCGCGCCGAGCTGGAGGCGTCCATCGGGCTGCGCGGGGTGCTCTCCGACCGCGACGGCGCGGTCGCCGGGCGGAGGGCGCTGGCCCTGGTCATCGACGGCGCGCGGGCGGCCTCGGCGAACGCGGCCACGACCGTGCTGAAGTCCGTCGGCCCGGCGACGGCCGGCGCGGCGGCGGCAGCCGCGGACGCCCGGGACGCCGCGCGGACCCCGGCCACCGGGTCGCCCGACGCCGTCTCGACCGCCAAGCTGAACGCCGTCCGCCCCGCCGGCACCGGCCCGACGGTCGTCGCCCGCGGGGCCACGGCCGCCGCCGCGTCCGGCTCCGCCGGCGAGAGCACCGCGCCCACCGCCGCGGTCCCGGCCGCCAAGGGCACCGCCGCCGGCATCGGGGGCGCCCGGCGCGGCATCCTGCGCGGCAGCCGCCGCAACCTCGTCGCCGCCGGCGCCGGGGTGCTGCTGGCCGCCGCGCTCGGCACCGCCGTCACCATCGGAGCGACCTCCGGCACCTCCACCACCCAAGACCGCAACGTCACCACCGAGCAGACCTCGGGCGGCGACAGCGGCAGCCCGGACACGCCGGGGCAGGACCCCGCCACGGGCTCCGGCCTGCCGGGGGCCTCGGCGGGGGCGTCCGGGACGACCCGGCCCGGCACGCCCGGCCACAAGCCCGTCCCGGCGCCGTCCACCGGCCGTCCCGGTACCACCGGCGCGCCGACCGGTACCGGCCCGGGCTCCCCGACGACCGGTCCCACCTGGCCGACCGGCGAGCCCACCACGCCCACCGGCCGGCCGACCCACCCCACGCACAGCCCGAGCAGCAGTCCCACGAAGTCGACGTCGCCCAGCCCGACCGGGGAGCCCACCACCACGCCGACCGGCCCCACGGGCAAGCCGACGGGCCAGACCCCGTCGCAGAGCGCCGGCGGCCCGTCGGGCAACAGCCCGTCCGGCACCAGCGCCGCGGCGGCCACGGCCACCGGCTCCGGCGACCCGGCGTCCGCATCCGGCCAGGGCACTCCGACCGGCTGACGCCCCAAGAACGTCCGGGAACACCACGACGGCCCGGTACGGACCGCCCGCCGGAAGGCGGGCCGGCCGGTACCGGGCCGTCGTGGTGTTCCGTTCTCAGAACAGCCGCAGCTTGTCGTCCTCGATGCCGCGCAGCCCGTCGTAGTCCAGCACCACGCAGCCGATCCCGCGGTCCGTGGCCAGCACCCGGGCCTGCGGCTTGATCTCCTGAGCTGCGAAGACGCCCTTCACCGGGGCCAAGTGCGGGTCGCGGTTGAGGAGTTCGAGGTAGCGGGTGAGCTGCTCGACACCGTCGATCTCGCCCCGCCGCTTGATCTCGACCGCAACGGTCTGGCCGTCGGCGTCCCGGCACAAGATATCCACCGGACCAATGGCGGTGGGGTATTCACGCCGAATCAGCGAATAGCCCTCGCCCAGTGTCTCGATCCGATCGGCGAGCAGCTCCTGGAGGTGGGCCTCCACACCGTCCTTGATGAGTCCCGGGTCCACCCCGAGCTCGTGCGAGGAGTCGTGGAAGATCTCCTCCAGGGTGATGATGAGCTTCTCCCCGCCCTTGTTCTCCACCGTCCACACATCGCCGTCCCCTTCCTTGAGGGAACAGGGCGGGGACATCCAGTTGAGGGGTTTGTAGGCCCGGTCGTCCGCGTGGATGGAGACGGAGCCGTCGGCCTTCACCAGGATGAGGCGGGGGGCGGAGGGCAGGTGGGCGGTGAGCCGGCCCGCGTAGTCCACGGAGCAGCGGGCGATGACGAGACGCATGGTGCTTCACGCTACTCGAACCGGGGCCGCTGACGCGATTCGCCCCTGGACGCCGGTCCCTTTACGGGGGAAACCCCCGCACCCCCGGCGCCCGCCATTGGCCGGTTGTATGTGCAATCCCATGGTGCGGGCCCCTTGCGCGGCATACCGTTGAAGCAGGGGGTCGTGGGGCGAACACGCTCTGTCGCGAATTCCCCTTGTCCCATCCCTAGGCCCCGTCCGTCCCGGCGGGTCCGCGAGAGGAGAACCTCATGTCGCTCGACGTCTCACCGGCCCTCCTCGAACAGGCCGAGCGAGGCGAGGTCGACGAAGCCGCATTTGTCGACTGCGTCCGGAACTCCCTGCCCTACGCATGGGGGATGATCAGCTCTCTGGTGGCCCAGCTGAAGGTGGACGGCGGACAGTTCGCCGACAACCAGACGCCGCCGCCGGACGAGCAGGCGCGCGGCCAGCTGCTGCGCGCGCTGGCGAGTGACGCCATTCGCGGTTCGTTGGAGCGTCACTTCGGTGTGCGACTCGCCTTCCAGAACTGCCACCGGGTCGCGGTCTTCCCGCTCGACCCGGCGGTGGACGCGCGGCTGGCAAAATTCACCTCGATCCGGGGCCAGCTGCTGAACCAGTCGCCCGAACTCCGCGACTGCTGATCGGAGTTGCTGCCGCTGAGCGGGTCGGCCGGAGCACCCTCCGAGACCGTGCACCGGCGGCAGCACCACCGACCAGCCGTACTCCGCAGCTCGCCCCGCCCCCTCGCCACGGCCCGCCTCGCCGGCCCGCGAGGGCGCGCGGTGGCCGACCGGACGGCCACCGGCCCCGGTCACCCCAGCTGCGGCAGCACCTCGGAGCCCAGCCGCCGGACGTTCTCCTCGGTGGCGGCGAGATCCCCGGAGCCCTCCACGAGCAGCGCGAACCGCCGGATGCCCGTACGCTCCGAGGTCGCCGCCAGCCGGTCCGCGCACGACTCCGGCGTGCCGACCGGATGCAGCGCGCACAACAGCTCCGTATACGCCAGCGGATCCCGCATCCGGCGATAGCGGCCGTCGACCGTCACATGCGCGCCGAGCCCCTGCCGCAGCCAGCCGGGCATCGTCTTCGTCAGCGTCTCCACGGCCGCCGCCCGGTCGTCCGCGATCTGCACCACGCCCGCCGACACATGCTCCGCCGCGGCGATTTCGTCGCCGTCCCGGCCGGCCTCCCGCGCCGCCGACCGCCACAGCGCGACCATGTCCGCCTTCTCCTCGTCGCCGCTGTGCATCCCGAGCAGCATCGGCAGCCCGCGCGCGGCGGCCAGTTTGACCGACTCGGCGGAGGTGCAGGCCACCACCACCGGCGGCCCGGCCGTCAGACCGTCCGGATCGTCCGGATCCCCCAGCGCCTCGGCCGGCCGCGGCACCACCGCCACCTCCCGGAACGCGTAGCGCTCGCCCTGCGCGCCCACCCGCGGCTCGCGCAGCCAGCGCAGCAGCAGATCCAGTGACTCCGGGAAGCCGTGGTCGTACGCGGCCAGGCCGGAGCCGAAGACCTCCAGATCGACCCAGGGGCCGCCCCGGCCGACGCCGAGCGTGAACCGCCCCTCGGACGTCAGATGCAGCAGCGCCGCCTGCTCGCCGAGCGCCACCGGATGCTGGGTCGGCAGCACGCTGACCGCCGTGCCCACACCGATCCGGCGGGTCCGTCCCAGCAGCAGCGCGGCCAGCGTCGCCGCCTGCGGGCAGACGCCGTACGGCACGAAGTGGTGTTCCGCCAGCCAGACGTCATGGAGGCCGGCCTGCTCCGCGATCTCCGCGGAGCGCACCGCGCGGTGCAGTGCTTCCCCCTGTCCCTGGCCCGGGAATTGAGCGGCCAGGATGAACGCACCTACGCGCATCGCTCTCTGCCTCCTCGCAGCCGACGCGACTCCCCCCTCACAGGCAACAACGTGCGACACGTGCCCAGGGCACGGCCTGAAGCGAAATTTCCAGATCATCGCAGAAACGCGGCAGCGGGCTTCTGCCCCTGACCGTGCCGCGTACGCTGGTCACGGCCCTCCCCCCAAGCTCTCCACTCGTCCCCCGCTCTCCACTTCTCCCCGCCCTCGACTCCTTTCGAGCGGGGGGACCCCCATGAGCGGGGGAACCACGAGCAAGGAGGGACCCCCATCCCCGTCGACCTCCCGAGGTGTGCTGTGTCCCCGCGTCGAAACCGCCAGCGCGGTGCGAAACCCGTCGAGCGCGCGGGCGGCGAGCGCTACGGCCTGGAAGCCACCGAGGAGTGGCGGGGCGAGGAGTGGGTCGTCCGGCAGGTCGGTGCGAGCGGCGCGGCCAAGCACTACCGCTGCCCGGGCTGTGACCAGGAGATCCCGCCGGGCGTCCCGCACGTCGTCACCTGGCCCCGGCACGGCGACGTCGACGACCGCCGCCACTGGCACCGCGCCTGCTGGAACGCACGGGACCGCCGGAGCGCACGGCTCCAGCGGTCCCGGAACGCGCCCAGGTACTGAGCGCGGAAGGCGAGTCGAGCGGTCAGACGTCCCGCTTGAGGAGCACCGCGTAGGCGCCGCCCAGGGCGACCGCGGTCACCCCCGCGAGGATCAGCACCGGCGTCCAGCCCGACGGCCCCTCGGGCAGGAACGGGATGTCGTAGAGCGTGGCGAACGCGTTGGGCACCGAGTACTCGATCATCTTGTGCTGGAAGTCCTTGAGGGACTCGCCCTGGAGGAACAGCGCCAGCAGCATCGGCAGCAGCACCACGCCCATCATGGCGCTGATGGCGCCCGCGGAGTGCCGCAGCAGGGCGCCGACGGACAGCGCCAGCAGACCGAGCAGCGCGACGTACAGACCGGCGCCGACGGTGCCGCGCAGCCACTGGTCGACGGTCGGCTCCGGGCCGTTGAGCATCCCGTAGTCGAGCAGCGCCACCAGGGTCGTGGCGATCGTGGTCAGCACCAGCGCCAGCCCGAAGAAGACGATCGCCTTCGCGGTCAGCACCCGGGCGCGGCTGGGGCAGGCGGTCAGCGTCGTACGGATCATGCCGGTGCCGTACTCCGACGAGATCGACAGCACGCCCAGCGTCATCACGCACAGGCTGCCGAGCAGCACGCCGACGAAACCCACCGCGAGCAGCGGGTTGACCCGCCGCTCCGAGCCCAGCGCGAGCGCCGACAGCAGCCCGACGCCGACGATGAGCAGCAGCATCACGCCGAGCGTCCACATCGTCGAGCGCACCGAGCGGATCTTGGTCCACTCGGAGACCAGCGCATCGCCGAGGTGGCTCGCGCGCACCGGGATGGGGGAGACGTAACCGGCCCCGCCGGCCTGCCAGTTGGGGGCCTCGGGGTGGTGCGGCTGCTGCGGGGGCGGGCCCTGCGGCTGGGGTTGAGGGTGGGGCTGCGGGTGCGGGCCGGCGGCCGGGACGGTCAGCATCATCGTGCCGGCCGCCCCACCCGGCCCGCCCGGACCGTGCGCCGCCAGCGGCGTCGGCTCGGAGTGGCCGCCGGCCGGCGGCTGGGCCTGGGGGAGCGGCTGGGCCTGGAGCATCATCGTGCCGGCCTCCTTGGCGGGGCCGGGCTGCTCCGGTGCCGGCTGGGCCTGGAGCATCATCGTCCCCGCCTCCCTGGCGGGCGCGGGCTGCCCGGGCGCCTGCTGGGCCTGGAGCATCATGGTGCCCGCCTCCTTGGCGGGCGCGGGCTGCTCCGGTGCCGGCTGCGGCGGGGCCGGGGGAGCGGCGGGCGGCATCGGCGCGGCCGGCGGCATCTCCTGCGCACCGGTGTCGTGCGGTCCGCGCTCCGGCTGCGGCTGGGGCTGCGGCTGCTGAGGGCTGGTCATCGGGCGTCCTCGTGGTGCGGCGTGGGCAGGTCGGCGGGTGCGGCGGCGGGCGGCGCGGCCGGCGGCACGGGGGCGGCGGGCTGCGGCTGCTGCCCGTACGGGTGGGGCGCGCCGTAGGGACCAGGAGCCCCGTACGGGTGACCCTGGCCCTGCGGCGGCAGCGGCTGACCCGGCACCGGAGCGGCCCCGGGGGGCTGGGCGTACGGGTTCGGCGGCAACTGGCCCGGCACCGGCGGCTGGAGCGCCCCGGGCGGCACCGCATATCCCTGCGGGACGGCTCCCTGCGGCGCGTATCCCTGCGGGGCGTACCCGGCCGGTGCCTGCTGCTGGAGGCCGGCCCGCTGGTCGGTCGTCGAGCGGTAGTCGACGGCGCCCTGCGTCATCCGCATGTACGCCTCTTCGAGAGACGCCTGGTGCGGCGAGAGCTCCCACAGCCGGACCTCGGCCGTGTGCGCCAGATCGCTGATCCGGGGCAGCGGCAGCCCGGTCACCCGCAGCGCGCCGTCCGGCTCGGGCACCGCCTGGCCGCCCGCCTCGCCGATCGCCGCGGTCAGCTTCTCGCGCTGCTCCGGCTCGCCGTCCGGCGTCCGCACCCGGGCGAAGTCCGCGGAGTGGGCCGAGATGAAGTCCTTGACGGACATGTCCGCCAGCAGCTGGCCGCGGCCGATCACGATCAGGTGCTCGGCGGTCAGCGCCATCTCGCTCATCAGGTGCGAGGAGACGAAGACGGTACGGCCCTCGGCCGCCAGCTGCTTCATCAGGTTCCGCACCCACAGGATGCCTTCGGGGTCCAGGCCGTTGACCGGCTCGTCGAAGAGCAGCACCTGCGGATCGCCGAGCAGCGCCGCCGCGATGCCCAGCCGCTGGCCCATACCGAGCGAGAAGCCCTTGGAGCGCCGGCTGGCGACGTCCTGGAGACCGACCACCCCGAGTACCTCGTCGACCCGCCGGGCCGGAATGCCGGACAGCTGGGCCAGCGACAGCAGATGCGACCGCGCGCTGCGCCCGCCGTGCACGGCCTTGGCGTCGAGCAAAGCGCCCACCTGGCGCGGGGCGTTGGGAACGTCGCGGAACGGACGGCCGCCGATCGTGGCGCGGCCCGACGTCGGCGTGTCCAGGCCCAGGATCATCCGCATCGTCGTCGACTTGCCGGAGCCGTTGGGCCCCAGGAAGCCGGTGACCGTGCCCGGCCGCACCCGGAACGACAGGTTGTGCACGGCCGTCTTGGGCCCGTAGCGCTTGGTCAGGCCGACTGCCTCGATCATTCTCCGCCCCTCGCAGATGGTCGGGGCAGAGGCGCTCTCGTACCCCCGTGAGGGTTAGGAGGCTATACGTCCCTTGACGGTTCCCGTCAAAACGGGGGGACTCCGGCACCGGTCGGGGCGGCCCGGGACGGTCCCGTCAGGCGTCGCGCCTGCGCAGCAGCAGGAAGCCGCCGAGCAGCGCCGCCGCCGTCCACGCCGCCATGATGGCGAAGCCGCCCCACGGCCCGTACGGCGTCTGGTCGTTGACGGGGGCGACCACCTGCATGATCTTCGAGCCGGCCTGGTCCGGGAGGTAGCGGCCGATCTTCCGGGTCGCCGAGACGTTCCCGAGGATGCTGGAGATCAGGAAGAAGAACGGCATCAGGATGCCGAGCGACAGCATCGGGCTGCGCAGCATCGTGGCCACCCCCATCGAGAACAGCGCGATCATCGTCATGTAGAGGCAGCCGCCGACCACCGCCCGCAGCACGCCCGGATCGTCGAGGTACGCCCGGTGCTCGCCGAGCGCCGCCTGCCCCGCGAAGAACGTCACGAAGCTGGTCGCCAGGCCGACCGCGAAGACCAGCGCGGTGGCCACCAGCAGCTTGCTGAACAGGAAGGTGCCGCGCTGCGGTACGGCGGCGAGCGAGGTGCGGATCATGCCGGTGCTGTACTCGTTCGAGACCACCAGCACCCCGAAGACGATCATCGACAGCTGGCCCAGGCCCATCCCGGCGAAGCTGATGTTGGTCGGGTCGAAGGCGAGCCGCCGGGAGTCCGGCAACGAGGCGAAGTCGTTTCTGGCGAGGGTGCAGATCAGCACGCCCACGACGACGGTCACCACCACCGCGATGCCCAGCGTCCACACCGTCGACCGCACCGACCTGATCTTGGTCCACTCCGACCGCAGGACCTGCCCGACCACGGCCATCCGTCAGCTCCTTCTCTTCTGCCACTGCGCGCCCCAGCCGCCCTGCTGCGGGCTTCCCTGCTGCGGACCCCCCGGTGGCGGACTGCCGGGTGGCGGACCGGCTGGTGGTGGACCGGCTGGTGGTGGACCGCCCTGCTGCGGACGGCCGGGCTGCGGACCCCACGGCCGCGGGCTTCCCGGCTGCGGACCCCCCGGCCGGGGGCCGGCCGCGTACGCGCCCTGCGGTACCGCGGGCCGCCGCGGCTGCCCGGCCCACGGCCCGGCCGGCTCGCCGTTGTGCGCGTGGTACTCCACCGAACCGGCCGTCAGCCGCATGAACGCCTCCTCCAGGGACGCCTGCTGGGGGCTCAGCTCGTGCAGCACCAGCCCGCGCGCGGCGGCCAGTTCGCCCAGCCGGCGGGCCGGCACCCCGTCGACCTCCAGCGAGCCGTCGCGGGCCGCCACCGCCGCGACGCCCTCGCGGCGCAGCACGTCCAGCAGCCGCTCCCGCTCCGGGGACCGCAGTCGGACGTACGACCGCGAGTTCTGCCGGATGAACTCCGCCATCGACGTGTCCGCCAGCAGCCGGCCCTGCCCGATCACCACCAAGTGGTCCGCGGTCAGCGCCATTTCGCTCATCAGGTGGGAGGAGACGAAGACCGTACGGCCCTGGGCCGCGAGGTTCTTCATCAGGTTGCGGATCCAGTGGATGCCCTCCGGGTCGAGCCCGTTGACCGGCTCGTCGAACATCAGGATCCGCGGGTCGCCGAGCAGCGCCGCCGCGATCCCGAGCCGCTGGCCCATGCCGAGCGAGAAGCCCTTGGACCGCTTCCCGGCGACCGCGGTCAGCCCGACGGTGTCCAGCACCTGGGCGACCCGGGACCGGGGGATGCCGTTGCTCTGGGCCAGACACAGCAGGTGGTTGGCGGCGCTGCGGCCACCGTGCATCGCCTTGGCGTCCAGCAGCGCGCCGACATACGTGAGGGGGTTCCTCAGCTGCCGGAAGTGCATGCCGTCGATGCGGACCGTGCCGGCCGTCGGATTGTCCAGATCGAGCATCATCCGCATGGTGGTGGACTTGCCCGCGCCGTTGGGACCGAGGAAGCCGGTGACGATGCCCGGCCGGACGGTGAACGTCAGATGGTCCACCGCAACCTTGTCGCCGTAATGCTTGGTCAGCCCCATGACCTCGATCATGTACAGCACGCTAGGCCCGCCCTGATGGCCCCGCCACCGGGGCGGCGCCGCCCGGTGGACCGGTCACGACGGCGCCCCCGCACCGCCACGGAGGCGGTACGGGGGCGCGGTTCGGCGATGCGGGAACGTGCCTGCGGTTCAGCGCGACTGCTGGGCGGGCACGCCGCGGGTGAGGGACTCCTCGTCGCCCGGCGCACCGGCCGCGGCCACCGCGGCACCGGTCAGCGTCGCCAGCATCTCGCGGACGTTGGTCAGCTGCGCGTTGATCGAGTCCCGGCGGTTGGTGAGCGCCGCCAGCTCGCGCTCCGATTCGCTGCGGATCCGGTCGGCCTTGGCGTTGGCGTCCGCCACGATGTCCTCGGCCTGGCGCTGCGCGGTCTCCACGGTCTGACGGGCCCGGCGCTCGGCGTCCGTCCGCAGCTTCTCGGCCTCCAGGCGCAGCTGCTCGGCGCGGTGCTCGATCTCCGCCAGTCGCTTCTCGGCCTTGGCCTGGCGCGAGGCCAGATCGCGCTCGGACTGCTCCCGGCGCTTGGCCAGGTTGGTCTCGAAGTCCGCGGCGGCCTGGGCGGCCTTGGCCCGGGTCTCCTCGAAGAGGGAGTCCGCCTCCTCCCGCTTGGACTGGGCGTCCTTCTGCGCCTCGGCGCGCAGGGTCGACGCCTCGCCCTTGGCCTTCTCGACGATCCTGGCGCCCTCGTCCTCGGCCTTCGCCTTGCGCTCGGCGGCGAACTGCTCGGCGTCGTTGCGGACCTGCTGGGCGGCCGACTCGGCCAGCTCGCGATGCTGCTCGGCAGCCCGACGAGCCTCCTCGCGCAGGTCCTTGGCCTCCTCCTCGGCGAGACGGAGGATCTTTTCGACGCGCGCGCCGAGGCCCGCGTAGGACGGCTCGGCGTCATTGACCTGAGCCTGGGCGTTCTGCGTTTCGAGGTGCAGCTCCTCGATGCGCTTCTCCAGCGAGGTGATACGGGCCAGCGCGCTGTCGCGGTCCGCGACGAGCTTCGTAATGCGGTCATCCACCTGACCGCGGTCGTACCCACGCCGCACGAGCTCGAAGCCGAAGGGGGAGGAAGTGTCGCTCATGGGGTTCCTGTCGAAAGAGACCGGTGAGGTGATAAGGAGAATCCTAGGGGTCTTAACGGCGTGTCATCGAGTCATTGCGCGTTTGAAGTGGAGAATGACCCCTCGTTTGAGTGGCTACCCTTCAGACTGCTTGCCACTCGAACGAGTTGCGCCCGCTCCCGCAGCGGCCTTCACACCCCCGCCCTTGCCGTCCGCGCCCCCCGCGGGGGTCTCGAACGACTCCAGCGCTTCCAGAACGTCCTGAACTCGGGAGATTTCGGCGTTGATGTCCTCGCGGCGGCGCACCAGCACCTCCAGCTCGCGCTTGCCCTCCTCCACGATCCGGGTGGCCTCCTCCTCGGCCTCCGTACGCATCCGCTTCGCGTCGCGCACCGCCTCGGCCTTCTTGTTCTCGGCCTCCTTGATGAGGCCCTCGGCCTTCTTGACGGCCTGGATCCGGACCTTGCTCGCCTCGCTGTTCGCGTCGGACATCATCCGGTCGGCCTTCTCCTCGGCCTCCACCTGCTGCGCGGTGGCCTGCGCGATGAGCTTGTCGACCCGCTCGCCGGCGTTCTTCATCGTCTCCGCCGACTCCCGGCGGGCCCGCTCGTGCAGCTCCTCGACCTCGGACTCGATGCGCACCCGCAGCTCCTCGGCGCGCTCCCTTATGGCCGTGGCGTCCCCGCGGGCCTCGCTCAGCAGCGTGTCGGCGTCCGTACGGGCCTTCTCCACGCGCGTGTTGCCCTCGTTCGTCGCCTCCCGGACGATCCGGTCGGCCTCCTTGCGGGCCGCCCCGACCATCGTGTCGGCCTGCTCCTCGGCGCCGGTGGCCGTCTTCAGCGCCTCCTCCTGGGCCTTGGCGATGAGCTGGTCGGCCTGCTCGGCGGCGTCGCCGCGGCGCTTGGCCGCGTCCTTGCGGGCCTCGTCCAGCAGTCCGTCGGCCTCCTCCTGAGCCTCGGTCCTGGTGCGCTCGGCGGCCGCCTCCGCGTCCTCGCGGACCTTCGCGGACTCGCTGCGGGTGCGGTTGGCGTGCTCCTGGGCGGCGGCGACGGTCTCGGCCGCCTCGGCGCGCAGCCGGTCCGCCTCCGCGGTGGCCGTGGCGATCATCCGGTCCGCCTGCTCGCGGGCGTCCGCCCGGGCGCGGTCCGCGTCCCGCTCGGCCTCCGCGGTCCGCTCCGCCGCCTCCGAACGCAGCCGCTCGGCCTCGCCGGCGGCCTCCGCCACCAGCTCGTCGGCCTGCGTCGCGGCGTCCGCACGCGTCTTGTTGGCCGCCTTGCGCGCCTCGTCGCCGGTGCGCTCAGCGTCCGTACGGGCGCCGTCCAGCACCTCGGCGGCCTCGGCCCGCAGCCGCTCGGCCTCCTCGGTGGCCTCCGCGACCCTCGCCCGCGCCTGCTGCTCGCCCTCCGCGCGCAGCAGGTCGGCGGCCTCCTGGCCCTCCCGGACCGTGCGGTCCGCGTCGTCCTGCGCCGAAGACGTCAGCTCGGTGGCCTCGGTGACGATCCGCTCGGCCTCCGTACGCGCCTCGGCGATCAGCCGGTCGGTCTGCCCGGCGGCCTCCGACCGCATCCGGTTCGCGTCGTCCCGCGCCTCGGCCCGCGCCCGCGCCGCGTCCTGCTCCGCCGACGCCAGCGCGTCCGACGCGTCGGTGCGCAGCTGCTGCGCCTTCGCGGTGGCGTCCGCGACCAGCTTGTCGGCCTGTGCGGTGGCTTCGGTGACGAGCCGGTCGGCCTGTTCGGCGGCTTCGGTGCGGGCGGCGTTGGCGTCGCGGCGGGCCTCGTCCAGGACGTCCGCGGCCTCGGTCCGCAGCTCCTCGGCCTGCGCGGTGGCGTCCGCGACCTGCTTCTCCGCCTCGGCGGTGGCTTCGGTGACGAGCCGGTCGGCCTGTTCGGCGGCTTCGGTGCGGGCGGCGTTGGCGTCGCGGCGGGCCTCGTCCAGGACGTCCGCGGCCTCCGTCCGCAGCCGCTCGGACTCCTCGATGGCCTGCGAAACCGTCCGCTCCGCAAGGGACTTGGCGGCCTCCGACGACTCCTGCGCGTCCCGCCGCACCCGCGCCGCGTCCTCCGACGCGCGCTCGCGCTCGGCGTAGGCGTCCGCGCGGACCCGGTCGGCCTCCTCCTGCGCCTCGGTCCTGGTCCGCTCGGCGGCGTGCTCGGCCGCCGAACGCAGCCCGGCGATCTCCTCGTTGGCCTGGTCGTGCAGCCCCGCGACCGCGTCGCGCACCTGCTGCGCGGTCTGCTCGGCCCCCGCCACCAGCTCGCCGGCCCGCCGGTCCGCCTCCTCGACCAGCCGCTCGGCCTCCGCCTGCGCCTCGCTCACCCGCGTACGGGCCGACGCCAGCAGCTCCTCGCTCTGCTCCCGCGCCGCGGTGCGCTCCTGGTGGGCCTCCTCGCGGGCCTCGCCCAGCAGCTGCTCGGCCTCCCGGCGGCGGCGCGCGGCCTCCTCCTGGGCCTCGGCGAGCGCCTGCGCCGCCTCCGTGCCGGTGCGCTCGGCTGCGGCCGCCGCCTCCGCGCGCACCCGGTCCGCGGTCTCCTGCGCCTCCGCCTTCAGCCGCTCCGCCTCGGCGGAGGCCTCGCCGCGCAGCCGTACGGACACCGCCTCGGCCTCGGAACGCGCCGCCGAGGCGTCCTCGGCGGCCTCCGCGCGCAGCCGTTCGGCCTCCTCCTCGGCCTGCTGCGCCAGCGACCGCCGGCGCTCCGCGGCCTCCGCCTTGAGCCGGGCCGCCTCCTCCTGCGTCTCCCGGCGCAGCTGCTCGGCCTCCGCACGGGCCTCGCGCAGTGCCTCCTCGGCGGCGGCGACCCGCTCCTCCGCCTCGACGCGCAGCCGGTCCAGCTCGGCCTGTGCCTCGGCCCGCCGCTCCTCGGTGGCCTCCTCGGCCTCCGCGCGCAGCGCCGCGGCGCTCTTCTCGGCCTCGGACGTCAGCTCCTCGGCGGCCTGGGTGCCCTCCAGCAGCAGCTGTTCGGCCTCCGCACGGGCCCGCTCCAGCGCCTCGTCGGCCTGCCGGCGCAGCCCCGAGGCCCGCTCGATGGCCTCCGTCCGCACCCGCTCGCTCTCCGCGACCGCGCCCGAACGGGTCTCCTCGGCACCGGCCTTGGCCTTGGCCAGCAGCTCCTCGGCGGTCCCGGCCGCCTCCTCGATCTGCTGAACGGCCTCCCGGCGCGCCTCACTGCGGATCCGCTCGCCCTCGGCGACCGCGTCCGCCCGCAGCTGCTCCGCCTCGCCGCGCAGCCGCCGCGCCTCCTCCTGGAGTTCGACGGTCTTGGCGCGGTACTCCTTGGTGTCGTCCTTCGCCGCGCCCTTGAGCTGCGCCGCGGTGTCGTGCGCCTCCTCGCGCAGCCGGTCCGCCTCGGACTCGGCCTCCCTGCGCAGCCGTTCGGCCTCCTCGGCGGCGGCCTTCGTGGTGGCCTTGGCGTCCTCGGACGCCCTGGTCAGCACCTCCTCGGCGGTCCGCGCCGCCTTCGCCAGCTGCGCCGCGGAGTCCTCCGCCACCTTGGAGCGCGCCGCGTCCTGCGCCTCCGAGAGCAGCCGATCGGACTCCGCCCGCGCGTCCGCCCGCAGTTGCTCGGCCTCCGCCTTGAGCGCCTCGGCCTCCTTGGTGGCCTCTCCCACCAGCCGGGCGATCTCCGCCTTGGCCGTACGGGTGCGCTGCTCGTTCTCCGACTCGGCGGCCGACAGCCGCTTGGTGGCGGACTGCTGCGCCTCCTCGACCAGCTTCTCCGCCTCGGTGCGCGCCTCGCGCAGTGCGGTGTCGGCCTCCTTGACCCGGGCCTCGGCGGTACGGGTCAGCTCCGCGGCCTGCCGGCGGGCCTCCTCCGACTCGCTGCCGGCCGTGGTGCGCAGCTGCTCGGCCTGGTCGGTGGCCTCCTGGGCCTGGTTGGACGCGGCGTTCAACAGCCGCTCGGCGTCCGTACGCGCCCGGCGCAGGATGGATTCCGCTTCGGCCCGCGCCTCTTCGGCCTGGGTGCCCAGCCGCTCGCGGGCCTGCTCGGCCAGCCGCTGCGCCTCGGCGCGCGCGGACGCCAGCGCCTGCTCGGCCTCCGCCCGGGACTCCTCCATCAGGCGGCGGGCCTGCGACTCCGTACGGGCGCGCAGTTGCTCGGCCCAGGCGACGTTCTCGTTGACGTGCGATTCGACGGTCTGGCGGCGCTCGTTGAGCTCCTCGTCCAGCCGCTGCCGGCGGCCGACCGCCTCGGCGTGCAGCTCGGCCTCCAGCCGGGCCTGCCGCTCGGCCTGGTCCTGGAGCAGCCGCTGGGTCTGCGCCCGTGCCTCGCGCAACTCCCGCTCGGCGTCCGAACGCAGCTGGTCGGCCTGGATCTGCGCGTTGCGCAGCAGTTGTTCGGCCTGGTGGCTGACGTTGTCGTAGGCAGGTCGGGTCGCGAGACTGCGGCGCGCCTCGTGGAGCTTGGCGCGCAGCACCTCGACCTGGTAACCGAGGTCGTCGGCGTGCTGGACGGCCTTGTCCCGCTCGGTCTTCAGCCGCTCCATCTCGGCTTCGAACTGAGAGAGGTGGTCGGCCTCAGCCCACTTACGCTCCTGGCGTTCGTTGCCCCGCACTGCGCGGTCCCATCCGTCCCCTGGTCATGGTGGCGGCCGGCTCCGGTCCTGCGATGCGCGTCCCGTACACGTCCCGTCGTACCCGACTCGCACCCATCGGAGCTGACCCTTCCGAAGAAATGGTGTCAGATCATCGGCAGAGTATGGACCGAGCCCCATTCCCTTACCCCGGCCGAAGCTGCACTCTACCGGCCGGGGAAGGCGAAGGTCAGTGGTCAGTCGCGGCAGGCGGCGCCGCGGTGACGAGTTCGGTGAGTACGCCGTGGCAGTCCTTGGGGTGCAGGAAGGTGATCCGCGAGCCCATCGAACCCGTCCTGGGCTCGTCGTAGAGGACCCGGACGCCCTTGTTCCGGATGTCGTCGGAGTCCCCGTCGACATCGGCCGTGCCGAAGGCGATGTGGTGCACGCCCTCGCCGTTCTTGGCCAGCCACTTGCCGACCGCGGAGTCCTCGCGGGTGGGCTCCAGGAGCTGCAGGTAGGACGCCCCGCCGTCGGACGTCTCGTTGATTTTGAGCATGGCCTCCCGCACGCCCTGCTCCTCGTTGACCTCGGAGTGGAACACCTCGAAGCCATACGTGGCACGGTAGAACTCGACGGTCTTGTCGAGGTCGAAACAGGCGATCCCGATGTGGTCGATTCGCGTCAGCATGGCTCCAGTGCACCGCCCGCACGGCTGGTTACGCAACGTGCGCGCGATCACACCTGCTTGCCGGTGACCCGGCGGCTACCCCTCAGTACATTGACGGGAACCCTCGTTAACTTCCCTGCAAAGGAAGGCCGCACCGTATGTCTGCAAACAACGGCACCACCTCAGTGATCGTGGCCGGAGCGCGCACCCCCATGGGCCGGCTCCTGGGGTCCCTGCGGACCTTCTCCGGAGCCGACCTCGGCGGCGTGGCCATCAAGGCGGCGCTGGACCGGGCCGGCATCGGCGGCGACCAGGTGCAGTACGTGATCATGGGCCAGGTGCTCCAGGCCGGGGCGGGGCAGATCCCGGCGCGCCAGGCCGCGGTCAAGGCCGGCATCCCCATGAACGTCCCCGCGCTGACCGTCAACAAGGTCTGCCTCTCCGGCCTCGACGCGATCGCGCTGGCCGACCAGCTCATCCGCGCCGGCGAGTTCGACGTGATCGTGGCCGGCGGCCAGGAGTCCATGACCAACGCCCCGCACCTGCTGCCGAAGTCCCGCGAGGGCTTCAAGTACGGCGCGGTGGAGATGCTCGACGCGATGGCGCACGACGGGCTCACGGACGCCTTCGAGAACATCGCGATGGGCGAGTCGACCGAGAAGCACAACACCCGCCTCGGCATCGGCCGCACCGAGCAGGACGAGATCGCCGCGGCCTCCCACCAGCGGGCCGCCGCCGCGCAGAAGAACGGCCTGTTCGAGGCCGAGATCACCCCCGTGGAGATCCCGCAGCGCAAGGGCGACCCGGTCATCTTCAGCAAGGACGAGGGCATCCGCGGCGAGACCACCGTGGAGTCGCTCGGCAAGCTCCGGCCGGCCTTCGCCAAGGACGGCACGATCACCGCCGGCACCTCGTCGCAGATCTCCGACGGCGCCGCCGCGGTGGTCGTCATGAGCAAGGCCAAGGCCCAGGCGCTGGGCCTGGAGTGGATCGCCGAGATCGGCGCGCACGGCAATGTCGCGGGCCCCGACAACTCCCTCCAGTCGCAGCCCTCCAACGCGATCGACCACGCCCTCGGCAAGGAGGGCCTGACCGTCGAAGATCTTGACCTGATCGAGATCAACGAGGCGTTCGCGGCGGTCGCCGTGCAGTCAATGAAGGATCTGGGGGTTTCCCCGGAAAAGGTGAATGTCAACGGTGGTGCGATCGCGCTCGGGCACCCGATCGGCATGTCCGGCGCCCGTATCGTGCTGCACCTCGCGCTGGAGCTGCGGCGGCGCGGCGGCGGCGTGGGCGCGGCGGCGCTGTGCGGCGGCGGCGGCCAGGGCGATGCGCTGATCATCCGGGTGCCTGGCAAGTAGGCGGATCCGCGCGGAGCGGGTACGGGAAAGAGTCCTCTTGTACCGGGCGGACCGGGCGGACCGGGCGGACCGGGCAAACCGGGTCCGGGAGCCGGCCCTCGCGTGCCGGCGTACCGGGTGAGGAAGCGAGCGCGTACGGGCGGGCCGGACGCGGACGAGCGAGCCGAAGGAGCCGAGCGGCGATGGTGGACGTCCCCCAGCTGGTGGAACAGGCCCGGCAGGGCCGGCCGAGGGCGGTGGCCCGGCTGATCTCCCTCGTCGAGGGGGCGGCGCCGGAGCTGCGCGAGGTGATGGCGGCGCTGGCGCCGCTGACCGGAGGCGCGTACGTGGTCGGGCTGACCGGCTCGCCCGGCGTCGGGAAGTCCACCACGACGTCCGCGCTGGTGACCGCGTACCGCAAGGCGGGCAAACGGGTCGGCGTGCTCGCCGTCGACCCGTCGTCGCCGTTCTCCGGGGGCGCGCTGCTCGGCGACCGGGTGCGGATGAGCGAGCACGCCTCGGACCCCGGCGTCTACATCCGCTCGATGGCCACCCGCGGCCATCTGGGCGGGCTGGCGTGGGCGGCGCCACAGGCGATCCGGGTGCTGGACGCGGCGGGCTGCGACGTGGTGCTGGTCGAGACGGTCGGCGTCGGGCAGTCGGAGGTGGAGATCGCCTCCCAGGCCGACACCAGCGTGGTGCTGCTGGCGCCCGGGATGGGCGACGGAATCCAGGCCGCGAAGGCGGGCATCCTGGAGATCGGCGACGTCTACGTGGTCAACAAGGCCGACCGGGACGGCGCGGACGCCACCGCGCGCGAGCTCAACCACATGCTGGGGCTGGGCGAGGCGCGGGCCCCCGGCGACTGGCGGCCCCCGATCGTGAAGACGGTGGCGGCGCGCGGCGAGGGCGTCGACGAGGTCGTCGAGGCGCTGGAGAAGCACCGGGCCTGGATGGAGGAGCACGGCGTCCTCGCGCAGCGGCGGCTCGCGCGGGCGGCCCGCGAGGTCGAGACGATCGCGGTCACGGCACTGCGGTCGCGGATCGGTGACCTGTCGGGCGACCGCCATGTGGACGCGCTGGCCGAGCGCATCGTGGCCGGCGACACGGACCCGTACCGGGCGGCGGACGAACTGGTGGCGGGCCTGACGTCGGGGGAGTGACCCGGACCCCGGCGGCCCGCTGCGGTCGCGGTCCGGTGGCGGCGTCGCTCCCCGGGCGCCGCCACCACCGGACCCACCCGCGCTACAGCGCGCTGCGCCGCTCGCGGAGGTGTTCGGCGACGGGGGCCAGCGAGACGCGGAAGGCTTCGAGGTCTTCGGGGGCGAAGAGGTCGATGAAGTGCCTGCGGACCGAGGTGACATGGTGCGGGGCGACCCGGCGCATGGTGTCCCAGCCCTCGTCCGTGAGGACGGCGTAGAGGCCGCGGCGGTCCGACTCGCAGCTCTCGCGGCGCACCAGGCCGGCGTTCTCCATACGCGTGATCTGGTGCGAGAGGCGGCTCTTGGACTGCAGGGTGCTGGCCGCCAGGTCGCTCATCCGCAGCCGGCGGTCCTCGGCTTCGGAGAGGTTGACCAGGATCTCGTAGTCGTTGTTGGTCAGGCCGAACGGCTGCAGATCGCGCTCCAGTTGGTGCATCAGCAGTCTGCTGACGTCCAGATGAGTGCGCCAGGCACGCTGCTCCTGGTCGGTCAGCCAGGGGGTGTCGCTGTCGGTCGTCATGGATGAATTCTACCCGTGAAAGTTGAATAGTGAATTAATCATGGCTGTGGTGTGACAGGCATCGGCCGGCCGGGACCTGGTGTTGGTCAGACGTTCGAGGTCACCGTCCGCAGACTACCGTTCACAGCCCGAAGCGGCGCTGGAGCCCCCCGACGCTGCCGGGAAGCCGCGGCGGTTGTGAGCCACTTTGCGCAGCGTGGCCGCCGCCGTCCGGTATGCGGTCCTCCTCGGCCGGCGCGCCGGTCGCCGGCTCCGGCAGCATCTGTTCGGTCGACTGGAGCAGGACCGTCCCGGCGCCGGTGAACTCGTACTGGTGCTCCTCGCCCGAGGCGCCGCCGAAACCCGTGTGCGCCCGTACGCCGCCCAGGAATCCGCGCAGGTACCGATGGTCGTAGTGATGACAGGGGGAGGGGCGGTCGGCCCAGCCGACGAGGGCCTGCGGGTCGACGCGGATCGGGGGCTCGACGAAGGCCACGGGGCCGTTGGAGGCGGCGACGAACTTCCCGGTGCCGAGGAGCGTGAGGAAGCCGGGGATGATCGACTGCTTCAGCGACAGAGATGGCTGAAAGGCGAGCACGTTGCCGGAGCGAATCGTGAGGTTGCCCTCGTCCAGGTCGTAGGAATTCACGTCGAAGGACCGGTCGGCGAGCAGCATCTTTCCCCGGCCCTCGGCGACGACCCAGTCCGCGGCGTGCAGTGGCGAATGGAAACTGCCGGCGACGAGGCGGTCCAGGGGGCCGTGCCCGACGCCGTGGAAGTCGATCTGCCCGTAGTAGGCGATCCGAAAACGAGCCACGGCCCCGACGGTATCGGCCCGGGGCCGCGCGGGGCAGGGCTTTTGTCCCGGACCTTCCCCCGACGTCCCCCTGGCGCCCCGCTGACCTCTCGCCGAGTCCGGGCGCCGACCCGGGCGCGGTGATCACCGGGGTGGCTGTAACAATGGGGCCGATGCTTGTGAACTCTCGCACAAGCATCCGTGCTTGCCTCCCCCCTCCGCCCGAACGAGGTTCCCGTGGACATCAAGACCGCCGCCGCCCTGCACCGACTGCGCCTGGCATCCATTCCGGAGGCGCTCTCCTTCCCGGCGCTGCTGATATTCGGCACCGGATTCAAGCTGTTCCTCCACTACGACGCGCTGGTGTTCCCGCTCGGCATGCTGCACGGCATCCTGTTCACCATCGTCGTGGTGCTGCTGCTGGACGCCTGGAACCGCACCAAGTGGCCCTGGAAGCGCGCCGCCTTCTTCTTCGTCCTGGCCATCGTGCCGTTCGGCGGCCTGTACGCGGACAAGGTGCTCAAGCGCGAGGAGCAGGCCAGCGTGATCGCCGCCCGCGCCCGCAAGGAAGGTGTCGTGAACGCATGATCGTCGCCTTCTCCGTGAGCCCGCTGGGCGTCGGCGAGGACGTCGGCGAGTACGTCGCCGACGCCGTCCGGGTCGTCCGCGAGTCCGGGCTGCCCAACCGCACGGACGCCATGTTCACCTCCATCGAGGGCGAGTGGGACGAGGTGATGGACGTCGTCAAGCGCGCCGTCGCCGCCGTCGAGGCGCGCTCCGGGCGGGTCTCGCTGGTCCTGAAGGCCGACATCCGGCCGGGTGTGACCGACGGGCTGACCTCGAAGGTCGAGACCGTCGAACGGCACCTGGCCCAGGACGCCCGGACCTCCTGAAGCCCGGACGTCCCGTAGTCCGGACCTCTTGGCGGACGCCCGCGCCAGGGCCGCCCCGTCAGCCGCCCGCCGCCAGGGCGATGCCCAGCGGCGTCCGCTCGTAGCGCACCTGATGCCCGTGCCGGCGCGAGACCAGCAGACCGGCCTCGCGCAGCACGGACAGATGCGCCGAGACGGACGACGCGGCCAGCCCGAGCCGGTGCGCCAGCGCCGAGGTCGTCGCCGGCGCGTCCAGGGCCGCCAGCACCGCGGCCCGGTTGGCGCCCAGCAGCCGCGCCAGTGCCGGGCCGGCCGCCGGGCCCTGCCACAGCCCGCCGATCCCGCGCGCCGGATAGATCACGGTCGGCTGCCACGGCGGATCGAAACCGCTCACCACGTCCGGCCACACGAAGACGCTCGGCAGCAGCAGCACCCCGCGCCCGTCCAGGTCCTGCATCTGCACGAAGTCCGTCCGGGTGCGGACCGTGAGCGTGCCCTCCGACCAGGACAGCCGCGGATGCAGATCGGCGAACAGCCGGCGCAGCCCGCCGTCCGCCAACTGCCGCGACCGATAGGCGATTTCGGCTTCCAGCAGCGCCCGCAGCCGGGGCCAGTCCGGGGCCAGCAGGGCGTGCCAGGCGCGCTCCGTGGTGTCCGCCAGCTCCTGGACGGCCCGCCGGGGATCGGCCAGCGCCGCCCGGCCGCGCGCCGATTCCGCGGCCCCCGGCGTACAGGCCAGCGACTTGGCCATCTCGGCGCGCGCCAGCGCCGGGTCGGTGGCCCGCAGCCGGGCCAGCTCCGCCGCGAAGTCCGCCAGGGGGACGTCCGGCGGCCGGCCCAGGAAATCGGGGGTGTACCCGGGCCGCGGCGACGGCATGAACAGCCACACCGGCGACAGGTCCAGCCCGGCCACCCGCTCCCGCATCCGCCGCAGCCACGGCAGGTGGTAGCCGTGCCGGTCGGTCCGCCGCAGGGTCCGCAGCGCCTCATGGGTCTCGCACAGCGGCGAGATCGCGAACCGGATACGCAGCAGGTCGTCCGCCCCGAAATGCAGGTCCAGCGGCACGGCCGGGCCCTCCCCTCCCCAGGATTCGGCTGGAGCCGAAACACTACGGCGCGCCCGGCGGCCCCGGCACGCTGGCGCCATGCCGTCCCCCTCCGGGCCCGCACAGCCGGGCCGCGCCCCCGCCTGCCCGCCGGCCCCCGACCGGGACGCGGACCGCCGCGCCCCGGCCCGCCGGGGCTACCGCGCGGTCTTCGCCGTCCCGGAGTTCCGCTGTGTCTTCGCCGCGCACCTGCTGTCCTCCCTGGGCGTGGTCGTCTGCGAGATCGCGCTCTCCGTCCTGGTCTTCCGGCTCACCGGCTCGCCGCTGCTCAGCGCCCTGACCTTCGCGCTGGGGCTGCTGCCGTACGTCCTCGGCGGCACCCTGCTGTCGGCCGTCGCCGACTGGTTCCCGGCCCGGCGGGTGCTGGTCCTGTGCGACACGCTGTGCGCGCTTGCGGCGGCGGCCATGGTGCTCCCCGGTGTCCCGGTGGCGGTGCTGCTCGCGCTGCGCTGTGTGATCGCGGCCATCGCGCCGGTCTTCGCCGGGACCCGCGCCGGGACGCTCGGCGAGATCCTCGGCGAGGGCGATCCGTTCGTCCTGGGGCGCTCGCTGATCCGGATCGTCAACCAGGGCGCCCAGCTGGCCGGTTTTGCCGCCGGGGGGCTGCTGCTGACCGTCGTTCCCCCGGGCGCGGTGCTCGGCGTCACCGCCGGCACCTTCGCCTGCTCGGCCCTGCTGCTGCGGCTGGGCACCGCCGCCCGCCCGGCGCGGGGGGCGGGTCGGCGCGGGGCGCCGTCTTCTGGGGGCGGAGGTCGGGTGACGGGAGGGCGGGCCCGCGGTGCGCTGCTGGGCGCCTCGCTGGCGGGCACCCGGCGGCTGCTCGCCGACCGGCGGATCCGGGCGCTGCTGCTCCTCGGCTGGGTGCCGCCGGCGGTCGTGGTCGTCCCCGAGGCGCTGCTCGTGCCGTACGGGGACCTCCTGGGCGCCGGGACGGCCGGACAGGGGCTGCTGATGTGCGGCATGCCCATCGGCGCGGTGGTCGCCGAAACCCTGGCCGGGTCCTTCCTCGGGCCGCGGGCGCGCGCCCGACTGACCTTCCCCATGGGCGTGTTCGCGGTGCTGCCCTCGCTGGGCTTCGCCGCCCGGCCGCCGCTCGGCTGGGCCGTGCTCCTGCTGGTGCTGACCGGGACCTCGATCTCGTACAACTTCGGCGTCGACCGGTGGTTCGCCGCCGCGGTCCCCGACGAACTGCTGGGGCAGGCGATGACGCTGATGCAGGCGGGCCGGATGACGGTCATGGGGCTGGCGATGGGGCTGGCCGGGGTGGCCGCCGACCACGCGCCGCTCCCGGTGGTCATGCCGGCCGCCGGGGTGGTGGGCGGGGTGTGCGTCCTGGCGGTGATCGCCGAGGTGCGGCGTACGCGGGCGCGGCCCGGCACCGGGCCGCGCCGTGCGGCGCGCGCCCGCACCGCCCCCTGAACCGCGTGTGCGTAGGGGGCGGTGCGTCCGTGAGGTCCCCGTGTGCGTAACGGCCCCCGCGTCCGTACGGCCCCCGGCACACTGGATCCGCGTGGGCCGGAGCCCGCTCCCTGAGGCCGGGGCCCGTCGCAGGAGACCGAAAACTGAGACAGGGCCGCCCAGCATATGACCGCCGGGTAGGGTCGGAGACGTGCCGAAGCCGCTCAGCCTTGCTTTCGACCCCATCGCCCGCGCCGACGAACTGTGGCAGCAGCGTTGGGGATCCGTCCCCTCGATGGCCGCGATCACGTCCATCATGCGGGCGCAGCAGATCCTGCTCTCGGAGGTCGACGCGGTGGTCAAGCCCTACGGGCTGACCTTCGCGCGCTACGAGGCACTGGTGCTGCTGACCTTCTCCAAGGCGGGCGAGCTGCCGATGTCGAAGATCGGCGAGCGGCTGATGGTGCACCCCACCTCGGTCACCAACACCGTCGACCGGCTGGTGAAGTCCGGCCTGGTCGCCAAGCGCCCGAACCCGAACGACGGGCGGGGCACCCTGGCGTCCATCACGGACAAGGGGCGCGAGGTGTGCGACGCGGCCACCCGCGACCTGATGGCGATGGACTTCGGGCTCGGGGTGTACGACGCCGAGGAGTGCGCGGAGATCTTCGCGATGCTGCGCCCGCTGCGGGTCGCGGCGGCGGACTTCTCCGAGGAGTGAACGGGGGCCGGACCGCGCCCCCTGGCAGGTGCCCGGAGGCCGCGGATCCGCGGCCGTGACGGGTGCTGTCTGCGGCTTTTCCACCGGGCGGGGGGTGGCGAAGATCGCCCCGGAACGGGTCGTTACGCTCAGGGGCATGAAGCGAAGCGTCCTGACCCGTTACCGGGCGATGGCCTACATCACCGCTGTGATGCTGCTGGTGCTGTGCGCCTGCATGGTTTTCAAGTACGGCTTCGGGATGGGCAAGGACCTGACCCTCGTCGTCGCCCAGATCCACGGCGTGCTCTACATCATCTACCTGGTCTTCGCCTTCGACCTGGGCTCCAAGGCGCGCTGGCCGTTCGCGAAGCTGCTGTGGGTGCTGGTCTCCGGCACGATCCCCACCGCCGCGTTCTTCGTCGAGCGCAAGGTCGTCCGCGAGGTCGAGCCGCTGCTGGCGGACGCCGCGCCGGAGCCGGTCAAGGTCTGACGGTTCCGCCCCGGCCGGCGGGCGCCCCGACGCGCCGCCCGTCGGAACCGCTCCCGGGTCCGGTACGGCCGGTCGGGTCCGGTACGGCCGGTGGATCCGATGCGTTCGCCACGCGCCTCTCCCGTCTGCCGGAGGGGCGCGTTTGCGCTGTTCAGGCCCGGGGCAGGGCCCGGTCCGGGGGCCCGCGCACCCCTTAGGGGACCGTCCCCGACCCCGAATCCGGGGCGCCAGCCATCGACAGGTACTAGGACGTCCTAGTAAATTCGACGGTATGGACGCTGACGCGATCGAAGAGGGCCGCCGCCGCTGGCAGGCCCGGTACGACTCCGCCCGGAAGCGCGATGCGGACTTCAGCACGCTCTCGGGCGATCCCGTCGAGCCGGTGTACGGGCCGCGGCCCGGCGATCCGGTCGAGGGGTTCGAGCGGATCGGGTGGCCGGGCGAGTACCCCTTCACGCGCGGGCTGTATCCGACCGGCTACCGGGGGCGCACCTGGACCATCCGCCAGTTCGCGGGCTTCGGCAACGCCGAGCAGACGAACGAGCGGTACAAGATGATCCTCGACGCCGGCGGCGGCGGCCTCTCCGTCGCGTTCGACATGCCGACCCTGATGGGACGGGACTCCGACGACCCGCGCTCGCTCGGCGAGGTCGGCCACTGCGGCGTGGCCATCGACTCGGCGGCGGACATGGAGGTCCTGTTCAAGGACATCCCGCTGGGCGACGTGACGACGTCCATGACGATCAGCGGGCCCGCCGTGCCGGTCTTCTGCATGTATCTCGTCGCCGCCGAGCGGCAGGGCGTCGACCCGGCGGTGCTCAACGGCACGCTCCAGACGGACATCTTCAAGGAGTACATCGCGCAGAAGGAGTGGCTGTTCCAGCCGGAGCCGCATCTGCGGCTGATCGGCGACCTGATGGAGCACTGCGCGCACGGCATCCCCGCCTACAAGCCGCTGTCCGTCTCCGGCTACCACATCCGGGAGGCCGGCGCGACGGCCGCCCAGGAGCTGGCGTACACCCTGGCCGACGGCTTCGGGTACGTCGAGCTGGGCCTCTCCCGCGGCCTGGACGTCGACAGGTTCGCACCCGGTCTGTCCTTCTTCTTCGACGCCCATCTGGACTTCTTCGAGGAGATCGCCAAGTTCCGCGCCGCGCGCCGGATCTGGGCCCGCTGGATGCGGGACGTCTACGGTGCCTCCAGCGAGAAGGCGCAGTGGCTGCGGTTCCACACCCAGACCGCGGGCGTGTCGCTGACCGCCCAGCAGCCGTACAACAACGTGGTACGGACCGCGGTGGAGGCGCTGGCCGCGGTGCTCGGCGGCACCAACTCGCTGCACACCAACGCCCTGGACGAGACGCTGGCGCTGCCCAGCGAGCAGGCGGCGGAGATCGCGCTCCGGACGCAGCAGGTGCTGATGGAGGAGATCGGGGTCGCCAATGTCGCCGACCCGCTGGGCGGTTCGTGGTTCGTCGAGGCGCTGACCGACCGCATCGAGGCGGACGCGGAGAAGATCTTCGCGCAGATAAAGGAGCGCGGGGCGCGCGCCGTGCCGGACGGGCAGCACCCGATCGGGCCGATGACCTCCGGCATTCTGCGGGGCATCGAGGACGGCTGGTTCACGGGCGAGATCGCCGAGTCCGCGTTCCGGTACCAACAGGCCCTGGAGAAGGGCGAGAAGAAGGTGGTCGGCGTCAACTGCCACGAGGGCTCGGTCACCGGCGACCTGGAGATCCTGCGGGTCAGCCACGAGGTCGAGCGCGAGCAGGTGCGGATGCTGGCGGAGCGCAAGGCGGCCCGGGACGACGCCCGGGTGGCGGCGGCGCTGAAGACGATGCTGACCGCCGCGCGCAGCGGGGCGAACATGATCGAGCCGATGCTGGAGGCCGTACGGGCCGAGGCGACGCTCGGCGAGATCTGCGGGGCGCTGCGCGACGAGTGGGGGGTGTACACCGAACCGGCCGGGTTCTGACGGGAGTCGGGTCCGGCGCGGCGGCCGCGCCGTGGCGGTGCCCGTCCACCTCTGAGACGGCCCGCCGCCGCGGCCGCAGGCCGCCGGTGTCTCGCCGTGCCGCCCCCGTCACCCCGCCGGCATCCGCAGCCGGAAGAGCGCCCCGCCGCCCGGCGCCCGCTCCGCCGTCAGCTCGGCGCCGTGGGCGCGGGCGATCTGACGGGCCATCGCCAGGCCGAGGCCCGAGCCGGGGAGGGCGCGGGCGGCCTGGGCGCGGTAGAAGCGGTCGAAGACATGCGGCAGGTCCTCGGGGGCGATACCGGGGCCGTGGTCGCGGACGGTCAGCTCCAGCGCGTCCGGCACGGCGGTGAGTTCGGCCTCCACGGGGCCGCCGGGCGGGGAGAACTTGGCGGCGTTGTCGAGGAGGTTGGACAGCAGCCGGTTCAGGCGCTGCGGGACGCCGGGGAGGGCCGTCCCGGCCGCCGCGGGGTCGGTGCGGCAGGTGAAGGTGATCTCCGGCCAGTGCTCGCGGGCCGCGGCCACCGCGTGCTCCAGGAGGGCGGCGGGGCGGACCTGCTCGACCAGGGGCCGGGGCTCCTCGTCGCGGGCGAGTTCGATGAGGTCGTTGACGAGGGTGGTGACCTCGCGCAGCTGGCGGCCCAGCGCGGCCGACGCCCGGTCCCGCTGAGTGTCCGTCAGGCGGTCGGAACGGGCGAGCAGTTCGGCGTTGGTGCGGAGCGCGGTCAGCGGGGTGCGCAGCTCGTGGGAGGCGTCGGCGACCAGCCGGCGCCGGGCGGTGACGGACTCCTCCAGTTCGCCGAGCATGGTGTTGAAGCTGGTGGCGAGCCGGGTGATCTCGTCCTCGTGGGTGTCCGGGCCGTCCGGCAGCTCGATGCGGTGGCGGGCGTCGCGGGTGGCGGCGATGCGCTCCGCGGTGGCGGTGAGCCGGGCGACGGGAGCCAGGCCCGTACGGGAGACCCAGTAGCCCAGGGCGGCGGCCAGCAGGACGCCCGCGCCGCCGACCACGGACAGGGCCCAGGCGGCCTGGCGCACGCCGCGGTCGACGGTGTCGGAGCGGAGCGCCACCTGGAGCGCCAGGTCCTTGTGCGGGAGGTGCCTGGTGAACATCCGGACGGGGTGCCCGGCGACGGTGAGGTCGGTGTAGTAGGCGGGGCGCGCTCCGGCGGCCACCTCGCGGGTGGCGGCCGAGACCGGGAGGGCGTACGGGCCGCGGGCGTCCTTGCGGGGGTCGGCGGGGACGATCTGGACGCAGGCGGCGGCCGGGTACTGGCAGGAGGCGTCGCCCGCGACCGGGCCCCAGTCGTGGATGCGCTGGAGCTGCTGGGTGGCCGTCTGCCCCAGGCTGAGGTTGAGCTGGCGGTTCATCTGGTGGCGGGTGACGAGGAACGCGGCGGCGCAGACCCCCACCGCGACCAGCGCCACCGCCGCGGAGGCGGCCAGCGCCAGGCGGGTGCGCAGCGGGCGGCGGCGGATCCAGCGGCCGCCCAGCCGGCGGCGGCCGGTCATGCGCCCTCCGCCCGGTCCAGGCGGTAGCCGACGCCGTGCACGGTGTGCACCAGGCGGGGCTCGCCGCCCGCCTCCAGCTTCCGGCGCAGATAACCGACGTACACGGCCAGGGAGTTGGATTCCGGGCCGAAGTCGCGGCCCCAGACGCGCTCCAGGATCACCTCGCGCGGCAGCACCTGGCCGGGGTGGAGCAGCAGCAGTTCCAGCAGGGCGTACTCGGTGCGGCTGAACTCCAGCGGCCGGCCGCCGCGGTGGCCGGTGCGGGTGACGGGGTCGACGACCAGATCGTCGTAGCAGAGCCGGGTGTCGTCGGCGGCGGGGGCCGCGGCCCGGCGCAGCAGGGCCCGGATACGGGCGATCAACTCGTCCAGGGCGAACGGCTTGACCAGGTAGTCGTCGGCGCCCGCGTCCAGGCCGTCGACCCGGTCGCTGACCGCGTCCAGGGCGGTCAGGACGAGGATCGGGGTGCGGTCGTCCAGGGCGCGCAGCCGGCGGCAGACCGCCAGGCCGTCCAGTACCGGCATCATCACGTCGAGGACGATGGCGTCGGGCTGCCAGGCGGCGACCTCGGAGAGCGCGGCCAGGCCGTCGGCGGCGCCGCGTACCGCGTAGCCCTCGACGGCGAGTCCGTCCGACACGGCGGCGCGGACCTCCGGTTCGTCGTCGACGACCAGGATCCTGGGGGCGGCGGACGGGGACGGGGAGTTCCCGGACGCGGTGGGCGCGGATCCGGGCGGTGGCGGAGTGGGCATGGCTACAGGCTCCCAAACACCCGTCTTAGAACCTTCTTAGGGCCGCGGGTGAGCGTGGCGGCCATGCGCACACCACTCTCGGTCGTGATCGGTGCGGGCGGCACCGGCGGCCACATCTATCCAGGACTTGCCCTCGCCGACGCCCTCCGCCGGGCCGTGCCCGACGCGGTGATCTCCTTCGTCGGCACCGAACGCGGGCTGGAGACGCGGCTCATCCCGGACGCCGGATACCGGCTGCACACCGTCGACATGATCCCCTTCGACCCGTCGCTGGGCGCCCGGCGCTTTCTGCTGCCGGCCGCGCTGCTGAAGTCCGGCGCCCAGTGCCGGGCCATCCTCAAGGAGCAGCGCGCCCAGGTCGCGGTCGGCATGGGCGGCTATCCCAGTGCCCCGGTGATCGTCGGGGCCCGGATGGCCGGGCTGCCGAGCCTGATCCACGAATCCAACGCGGTGCCGGGCCGGGCCAACCGGTTCGCCGCCCGGCTCACCCCTCACCTCGCCCTCGCCTTCGACCGCAGCCGGCCTCATCTGGCCGGCGGCGAGCGGGCGGAGACCGTCGGCCTGCCGCTGGTCGGTCCGCTGGCCGGACTGGACCGGGCGGCGCTGCGGCCGGCCGCCCGGCAGGCGCTGGGCATCCCGGAGAGCGCGCGGCTGCTGCTGTTCAACGGCGGCAGCCTGGGCGCCGCCCGGCTCACCGAGGCCGCCGTGGGCCTGGCGGCCCGCCACCGGTCGCGGGCGGACCTGCGGCTGCTGATCAAGACCGGTCCGGCGGCGCTGGACGACACCCGGGCGCGGCTCGTGGCGAGCGGCGGGTCCGCGGTCGCCGAGGCGGTGCCGTACCTGGACCGGATGGATCTGGCGTACGCGGCGGCCGACCTGGTGGTCTGCCGGGCCGGTTCGGCGACCGTCGCGGAGCTGGCCACCATCGGGATGCCCGCCGTCCTGGTCCCGTATCCGCATGCGCCCGGAGACCACCAGACGCACAACGCACGGGTGCTCTCGGACGCCGGGGCGGCGCTGCTGCTGTCCGACGCGGAGACCTCGGCGGAGCGGCTGGACGGGCTGGTCACCCCGCTCCTCGACGACCCCGGCCGGCTCGCCGCGATGAGTGCGGCGGCCGACCCCGGCACCCATGCGCACGCCGCCGACCTGCTGGCCGCCAAGACCCTGGCGCTGGCCGGCCGTCCGCACCACCCGGCCCACGACGGCCCCGTCCACGACGGCCACACCACCCGATACCCCAACCCCCTGAACCTGAAGGAGTCCGCATGACCACCAGCAGCAGCCCCACGACCCCCGCTGCCACCACCTCCCTCACCCCCCTCACCGGCAGCGGCGCGCGGCAGTGGGCCGGACGCCGGGTCCTGGTCACCGGGGCCGAGGGGTTCATCGGCTCCACGCTGGTCGATCTGCTGGTCGAGGCGGGCGCCGAGGTGCGCGCCTTCGTCCACTACAAGCCGTATGCCGAGAAGGGCAATCTGGCCCGCTACCTGGCGCCCGGCAGCCCGGTCGAGATGATCGCCGGCGACGTCCGGGACGCGGGCCGGGTGATGGACGCCGTCGCGGGCTGCGACACCGTCTTCCACCTGGCCGCGCTGATCGGCATCCCGTACAGCTACGACTCGCCCGGCGCCTATGTGCAGACCAACGTGGTGGGCACCGAGAACATCGCCGAGGCGTGCCGCCGGCACGGCGTGCGGCGGCTGGTGCACACCTCCACCAGCGAGGTCTACGGGACCGCGCGGACCGCCCCGATCAGCGAGGAGCACCCGCTCCAGCCGCAGTCGCCCTACTCCGCCTCGAAGATCGGCGCGGACATGATGGCGCTGTCGCACTGGCACGCCTTCGAGCTGCCGGTGACGGTGGTCCGCCCCTTCAACACCTACGGCCCCCGGCAGTCCGCGCGCGCCGTGATCCCGACGATCCTGGCCCAACTCCACTCCGGCGCCCGGCAGATCAAGCTCGGCTCGCTCACCCCGACCCGGGACTTCACCTACGTCACGGACACCGCGGCCGGGTTCCTGGCGCTGGCCGACTGCGACCGGGCACTCGGGCAGGTGGTGAACCTGGGCAGCGGGCGGGAGATCGCCATCGGGGCGCTGGCCGAGGCGCTGATCGCGGCCTCCGGGCGCAGCGCCGAGGTGGTGGTGGACCGTACGCGGCTGCGGCCGTCGGGCAGTGAGGTGGAGCGGCTGCTTTCGGACAACTCCCGGGCACGGCAATGGGCGTCATGGGAGCCGCGGGTTTCGCTGAAGGAGGGGCTGGAGCGGACCTCGGAATGGGTCGCGGACCATCTGCACCTGTTCCGGGCGGAGCGCTACCAGGTCTGACCGACCGGGCGGGTGACGGTACGTCAGCCCAGTCGGCCCGGCCGGCCGACCCGGCACCGTCGGCCGACTCAGCCCAGTCCGCCGAGGCCGGTCAGCAGCATCGTCGAGAACTGGTGGGCCCAGGCGGCGTCCACCGGCTCGGCGCTGACCAGGGTGCGGTGCACGATCGCGCCGGCGATCACGTCGAAGATCAGCCCGACGGTCCGGGTGGCGGCCAGTGCGCCCTCGGGCCCGGCGCCGTCGGGCGGCAGTTCGCCGCGCTGCTGGGCGCGTTCCCGGCCCAGCAGCACCAGCCGCTTCTGCCGGTCGACGATCGCCGACCGGATGCGCTCGCGCAGCGCGTCGTCGGTGGTCGACTCGGCGACCACCGCCATCAGCGCGGTCTTGGTCTCGGGCCGGGCGAGCAGCGCGCCGAACTGGAGCACCACGCCCTCGATGTCGGCCTGGAGGCAGCCGCGGTCGGGGAGTTCCAGTTCGTCGAAGAGGACCGCGACCGCGTCCACGACCAGCTCGTTCTTGTTGGCCCAGCGGCGGTAGAGGGTCGTCTTGGCCACGCCGGCGCGCGTCGCGACCTCGCTCATGGTGAGCTTCCCCCAGCCCACGTCGACGAGCGCGGCACGGGTCGCGTCGAGGATCGCGCGATCCGCCTCGGCGCTGCGGGGGCGGCCCGTGCGGCCTTTCCGGGGACAGGGGGAGCGGTGCATGCGGGCGACCATACCGGCGGGTAAGAGGGCGGGCGGGGCGCTCCGTGAGGCAGATCACTCCGTGGCGTGGGGGAACCGGTTGCCGGGCGGGGGCGGCTCCGAGTTACGCTACGACCCGTAGCGAAAGAGCGACAGCCACTGGCCGTGGGTGGGGACCCATGGCCGCGCACGCCGGCCCTCCTCGGGGCCGAACGCCGGCCCTCCTCGGGGCCGGACCGGGCACCGGTCCCCGAACGCACGCCGCATTCCGGCAGGGTGTACGGACGGGTGCGGAGCCCGCCGCCTGGCCCGGCCCGACCTCTGGTCCAGGACGTGTACGACGAATTCCGGAGCGTTCTCCGGACCGCTTTCCGGAACCGGCCGCGCAGGGGGGAGGATGGACTCATGCAGCCACGCAACATGTCCATGAGCGGAGTCGTCGATCTCGCAGCGGTGAAGGCGGCCGGCGAAGCGAAGCAGAAGGCGGAGCAGGCCCGTGCCGAGGCCGCCCGTACGGGCGCGGCGCCCGCGAGCGGCGCCCGTCTGGTGTTCGACGTCGACGAGGCGGGGTTCCAGCAGGACGTCCTCCAGCGTTCCACCGAGGTCCCGGTCGTCATCGACTTCTGGGCCGAGTGGTGCGAGCCGTGCAAGCAGCTGGGTCCTCTGCTGGAGCGCCTCGCGGCGGAGTACGCCGGCAAGTTCGTGCTGGCCAAGATCGACGTCGACGCCAACCAGATGCTGTTCCAGCAGTTCGGGGTGCAGGGCATCCCGGCGGTGTTCGCGGTCATCGCGGGCCAGCCCATCCCGCTGTTCCAGGGGGCCGCCCCCGAGGCGCAGATCCGGCAGGTGCTGGACCAGCTGGTGCAGGCCGCCGAGCAGCAGTTCGGCATCGTGGGCGCGCCCGTCGACCCCGCGGCGGCCGAGCAGCAGCCTGCCGCGGCGCCGGCCCCGGCCGGTCCGTACGACGCGGCGCTGACCGCGGCGAACGACGCGCTGGACTCCGGTGATCTGGGCGGCGCCATCCGCGCGTACCAGAACGTCCTCTCCGACGACCCCGGCAACCCGGAGGCCAAGCTCGGCCTCGCGCAGGCCGAACTCCTCTCCCGGGTGCAGGGCCTGGACGCACAGGAGGTGCGCACCGCCGCCGCGCAGCGCCCCTCCGACGTCGCGGCGCAGATCCGGGCCGCGGACCTGGACCTGGTGGGCGGTCATGTCGAGGACGCCTTCGGCCGGCTGGTCGAGACGGTGAAGCGGACCGCCGGCGAGGACCGGGAGGCCGCGCGGGTGCGGCTGCTGGAACTGTTCGACGTCATCGGCGCGGACGACCCCCGGGTGACCAAGGCGCGGACCGCGTTGGCGCGCGTCCTGTTCTGAGCCGACCCGCCCCGACTCACCTGCTCCTTCCGTCCTGCCCGCTTCTGACCTGTACGAACCTGCAGCACCTCCCGTGAGCCTGTCCGGCAAACGGAACCGCGGCCACGTTTTACCAAATCTTGGTAAGCGTGGCCGCTGTTACTTGGAGTAAGTCCAAGCGGCCACCTTGTGGCGTTATGTCGGTAATTGCCTTGTGTCCGCTTGTCGTTAGCGGCGACGCTGGGTGCCTGGTTGATCTCGGTCCGTCGCGGCGTGGTTATCGGTCCGTTACCCGCAAGTAACGAGGGCCTTGTGCGGCGGGCGGGAATGCACGACGATCGGCCACGCTCGGTCCATTCCCGCAGCCCGGCATCCGGTTGGCGCCGCGGGGTACTTGGGTCCCCACCGAGTCGGTCGGCGGCAGTGGCGCCGACCGAGGACAGGGGGGTCTCTGCCCCAACTGGCAGGGCCTGTCCGGTGAGGTTGCGCGAGAGCGTGGCCAGTGGTTGTCGCTCGGGGGTGATCGCCGGTATTCGGAAGCACGCAACTCCGAGGACAGGCGCTCTCCTTCCCGAGGACGTAGCACTTCTCCCATCCCAGGTACGGCCGCCCCAACTGAGGCGGCGCGTCCCGGAGATGTACGTCCGAGAAGGAGGAAAGTCATGGAGTCCCTGGCTCGTGGCGGTACCAGATGGAAGCGGTTCGCCGTCGTCATGGTGCCGAGCGTGGCGGCCACCGCCGCCATCGGCGTGGCCCTCTCGCAGGGTGCGCTCGCGGCGTCGTTCAGCGTGTCCGGCCAGCAGTTCAAGGTCAGCACGGACCGGCTGGACGGCACCGGATTCGTTCAGTACGGAGCGGTCGACGCCCAGAAGGACGGCAAGAACGTTCCGGTTGCGGTCTCGGGGTTCTCGAACGCCAAGATCCACAACCTGTGCCAGTCCGTCGTCGTGCCGGTCCCGGTCTTCGGCGACGTGTCGATGAAGCTGTCGGCCGGCGGTGGCAGCCAGCCCGTGGAGGCCAAGAACCTCTACATCGACCTCGATCAGCTGAACGCGGACGCGACCTTCAACAACATCAACATCGGTGTTGCCGCGGGTTCGACGTCCAAGGGTCCCGGCATGCACAAGGGCGACAAGGCGGACCCGGGCTCCTTTGCCCAGGAAGCCGACTCGGCCACGCTGACCCACGTCCAGCAGCGTGCCTGGGCCACCACGGCCGGCACGTTCAAGCTCAGCGGCCTGAAGATGAGCGTCGCCAAGGGCAAGAACGAGTGCTACTGACGCGCTGAGGCGTGCGGGTGCGGGGTGGAGCTGCGCGGCGAGAGCCGTTCCCCGTACCCGTACGCCCGGTAGCGCCGGGCAGTACCCACTGAACCACCGACTTGCCAGTCCGAGGAGCCGTACGACATGAGCGAGCGGAGCACGGGGGTCCTTCCGGCCGGAGGCTGGGGGAGAGTCAAGAACAGGCGCGCGCGGCACGACTTTTGCGGGCCCGCCGACCGCAAGGAGGCTGGTGCATGAGCGCCGAAACGCGATCAGGGCTGATCGAGATCCTCGGCCGGAAGCGGCTTGCGTTCCGGGAATGGCGCGGACACCGCCCGTTCTGGGGCGGCCTGCTGACTCTGCTGGCCGGCATACCGATCATGTACATCCCCTATGCGAACCTCACCATCGGTTCCCTGACCGTCCGCATGGCGACCACCGCCGGAGCAGGCTCGCTGATCATCGGCGTCCTGCTGGTGGTGCTCGGTCTGACCATGTGGTTCCAGCCGGCCTCGCGGGTCTTCGCGGGGGTCGCGGCGATTCTGCTCTCCCTGGTCTCCCTGGTCGTCTCGAACTTCGGCGCCTTCCTGATCGGCTTCCTGCTGGGGCTGATCGGCGGTGCGCTGGGTGTCTCCTGGGCGCCGGGCAAGCCCGAACAGAGCGCGGACGAGCCCGGTGATCCGGACCGCATCGTCGGACCGGTCGTCGCCACGAACCCCGCGCCGGCGGCCGGCGGTCCCGCGTTGGGCAACGGACTGGGCAACCTGTCAGGAACGAGCCCGACCAACGGAGAGAACGGGAGGCACCGTGCCGGGTGACGAGCTGCACCAGGAGAGCGCAGCCGCCGGGGCGAGATCCGGGCCGAGGCACGCCGCGCCCAGAAAGCCGCTGCTGACTCGGCTGCACGTGCCCGCGGGCAAGGCCATCGCCATCGCCGCGATGCCGTCCGCCGTGCTCATGGGCATGGGGCTGACGCCCCAGATGGCGATCGCCAAGTCGGCGCCGCCGGAGAGTCCCTTCAAGGACGGTCCGTGCGTCAGCGCGCCGGACACCTCCGGGCAGAGCGCCACGTCCAAGGACGACGCGAAGAGCAAGGACGGTACGGCCGGCAAGAGCACCGCCTCGCCGTCCGCCTCGCCCTCCGCGACGCCCTCGCCGTCCGCGAGCAAGCCCGCGGCGAAGCCCTCCGCCACCCCGAAGACCGACGCGCCCTCGGGCTCCGCGACGCCGTCGCCGTCGGCCTCCGCGAAGAAGGACGACGGCGGGCTGCTGGGCGGTATCGGTGATGCGCTCGGCGGTATCTTCGGCGTCCACAAGACCGCCCAGCCGTCGGCCTCGCCGAGCCCCTCGCCGTCCGCGTCCGCCACCAAGGCACCGGCCCCGGCCCCGTCCACCCCGGCGGCGTCGCCGGCGGACTCCGGACCCGGCCTGAACGAGGTCACCAAGCCGGTCAAGGACGCGCTCACGGACCCGTCGAAGGCGGTCAACGACACCACGCACGGCCTGGTGGGCACGGCCGACAACGCGGCCGGCGGCGCGCTGACCGGCAAGGACTCCAGCGGCAAGCAGGCCTACCCCTGCGTCGTCGAGAACAAGCAGAAGGGCAAGGACGAGCAGACGCCCGTCACCCTGCCGGACCTCCCCTGGCACCTGGAGTCCAGCGGGCTGACCCTGCGCGGTCTGAACTACGAGGGCGTCGTCAACGTCACGACGCAGAGCGGCCACGTCAAGCAGGCCCTGAAGTTCACCGCGGACAGCATCGACATCGGCGACCTGCACCAGATCGTCGACGACCCGTCGTCGGGCAAGCACTACCACGTGCGGTCGACGCCGGGCTCCACGTCCACCATCCGCGGTGGCAAGGTGACGCTGTACACCGAGCGGTTGCAGGGCAACCTCTTCGGGCTGATCCCGATCGTCTTCGACCCGGAGCACCCGCCGCCGCTCAACGTCCCGTACGCCTACTTCAGCAAGGTCAAGCTCGACCAGGCCGGCCAGTTCGGCGGCAACCTGCACGTCCCGGGCATGGCCGTGTCCATCGAGAACTGACCGGGGATCCACCCGGCCGGAATCCTCCGGGAGCCGCGGAAACGGCGGTGGGCCGCCCCCTACGAGGGGGCGGCCCACCGCCGTTTCCGTCCGCTCCGTCAGCGGGTGACCCGTCAGGCGGGGTCGCCGCCGAGGTGGTGCACCCGGACCATGTTGGTGGTGCCGGGGACGCCGGGGGGCGAACCGGCGGTGATGATCATGGTGTCGCCCTTGCCGTAGCGCTGGAGCTTGAGCAGCTCGGCGTCCACCAGGTCCACCATCGCGTCGGTGTTGTCGACGTGCTCGACGACGAAGCTGTCCACGCCCCAGCTCAGGGTGAGCTGGTTGCGGGTGGCGATGTCGGTGGTGAAGGCGAGGATCGGCTGGGCGGCGCGATAGCGCGACAGCCGGCGGGCGGTGTCACCGGACTTGGTGAAGGCGACCAGCGCCTTGCCGTCCAGGAAGTCGGCCATCTCGCAGGCCGCGCGGGCCACCGCACCGCCCTGCGTACGCGGCTTCTTGCCGGGCACCAGCGGCTGGAGGCCCTTGGACAGCAGCTCCTCCTCGGCCGCCTCGACGATCTTCGACATCGTCTTGACGGTCTCGATCGGGTACTGGCCCACCGAGGACTCCGCGGAGAGCATCACCGCGTCCGCGCCGTCCAGGATCGCGTTGGCGACGTCGGACGCCTCGGCGCGGGTCGGCCGGGAGTTGGTGATCATCGACTCCATCATCTGGGTCGCCACGATCACCGGCTTGGCGTTCCGGCGGCACAGCTCGATCAGCCGCTTCTGCACCATCGGGACCTTCTCCAGCGGGTACTCCACCGCCAGGTCGCCTCGGGCCACCATGACGGCGTCGAAGGCCATCACGACCTCCCGCATGTTGGCGACCGCCTGCGGCTTCTCGACCTTGGCGACGACCGGGACCCGGCGGCCCACCTCGTCCATGACGCGGTGCACGTCCTGGACGTCCTTGGCGTCCCGCACGAAGGACAGCGCGACCATGTCGCAGCCCATGTGCAGCGCGAACTTGAGGTCGTCGATGTCCTTCTCGGACAGCGCCGGGACGTTGACCGCGGCGCCGGGCAGGTTGATGCCCTTGTGGTCGGAGATGACCCCGCCCTCGATGACGATGGTGCGCACCTGCGGGCCGTCGACCTCGACGACCTGGAGGGCGACGTTGCCGTCGTTGATCAGGACCGGGTCGCCCTTGGAGACGTCGCCGGGCAGGCCCTTGTAGGTCGTGCCGCAGATGTGCTTGTCACCGGGCACGTCCTCGGTGGTGATGACGAACTCGTCACCGCGCACCAGCTCGACGGGGCCCTCGGCGAAGGTCTCCAGGCGGATCTTGGGGCCCTGGAGGTCGGCCAGCACGCCGACGGCGCGGCCGGTCTCCTCGGCCGCCTTGCGGAGGCGGTGGTACCGCTCCTCGTGCTCCGAGTGGGTCCCGTGGCTCATGTTGAAACGGGCCACGTTCATACCGGCCTCGATCAGCGTCTTCAGCTGGTCGTAGGAGTCGACGGCGGGGCCCAGGGTGCAGACGATTTTGGAACGGCGCATGGCTGGAATCCTATCCGTTTGTTTAGCAGCGGAATATTTCGGTAGGCGGAAACGCCGAGTGCTACGCGTTGACCAGGGCGTATGTCTGCTGGGCGATCTCCAGTTCCTCGTCGGTGGGCACCACGGCGACCGCGACCCGGGCGTACTCGGGCGAGATCAGCCGGGCCTCGTCGGACCGTACGGCGTTGAGCGAGGCGTCCACCGCCATGCCCAGCTCCTCCAGGCCGGCGACGGCGGCGGCCCGCACCGGGGCGGCGTTCTCGCCGACGCCCGCGGTGAAGGCCACCGCGTCGACCTTGCCGAGGACCGCGGTGTAGGCGCCGATGTACTTCTTCAGCCGGTGGATGTAGATGTCGAAGGCGAGCGCGGCGCGCTGGTCGCCTTCGTCGATCCGGCGGCGGATCTCCCGCATGTCGTTGTCGCCGCACAGCCCGAGCAGCCCGCTCTTCTTGTTGAGCAGCTCGTCGATCTCGTCCGCCGACATCCCGGCCACCCGCTTGAGGTGGAAGGTGACCGCCGGGTCGATGTCGCCGGAGCGGGTGCCCATGACCAGGCCCTCCAGCGGGGTCAGGCCCATGGACGTGTCGACGCACCGGCCGCCCCGCACGGCGGACGCGGAGGCGCCGTTGCCCAGGTGCAGCACGATCACGTTGACGTCCTCGGGCGCCTTGCCGAGCAGCTGCGCGGTTCTGCGGGAGACGTAGGCGTGCGAGGTGCCGTGGAAGCCGTAGCGGCGGATGCGGTGCGCGTCGGCGGTCGCCACGTCGATGGCGTAGCGGGCCGCGTACTCCGGCATCGTGGTGTGGAAGGCGGTGTCGAAGACCGCGACCTGCGGGAGGTCGGGGCGCAGCGCCTGCGCGGTGCGGATGCCGGTGATGTTCGCCGGGTTGTGCAGCGGGGCGACCGGCACCAGCCGCTCGATCTCCTTGAGCACCGCGTCGTCGACGACCGTCGGCGCGCTGAACTTCAGTCCGCCGTGCACCACCCGGTGCCCGATCGCGGCCAGCTCCGGGGAGTCCAGCCCGAGCCCGTCGGCGGCCAGCTCCGCGGCGACGGCCTTCAGCGCGGCCTCGTGGTCGGGTATCGCACCCTCGGTCTCGCGCCGGTCGCCGCCGGCGGGGGTGTGCACCAGGCGCGAGGTCTCCTCGCCGATCCGCTCGACCAGGCCGGTGGCGAGCCGGGCGCCCGCGGGGGCGCCGCTGTCCGGCGCCGTGCGCATGTCGAGCAGCTGGTACTTCACCGACGAGGAGCCGGAGTTGAGGACGAGGACGCGGGTGGCGGTGGCAGTCATGGAGCGGCTTTCCGGTGGGGAGGCGGTCAGGCGGTGGCAGGTGGTGTCAGGCGGTGTGTCCGGCGCCGGGCTGGGCGCCCTGGGCCTGGATGGCGGTGATGGCGACGGTGTTGACGATGTCCTGGACGAGGGCGCCGCGCGAGAGGTCGTTGACCGGCTTGCGCAGGCCCTGGAGGACCGGGCCGACCGCCACCGCGCCCGCCGAGCGCTGGACGGCCTTGTAGGTGTTGTTGCCGGTGTTGAGGTCCGGGAAGATCAGCACGGTGGCCTTGCCCGCCACGTCGGAGTCCGGCAGCTTGGTCCGTGCGACCGCCGCGTCCACCGCCGCGTCGTACTGGATCGGCCCCTCGACCAGCAGATCGGGCCGCAGCGCGCGGACGATCTCGGTGGCCTTGCGGACCTTGTCGACGTCCGCACCGGACCCGGAGGTGCCGGTGGAGTACGACAGCATCGCGATCCGCGGCTCCACGCCGAACCGGGCGGCGGTGGTGGCGGACTGGATGGCGATGTCGGCCAGCTGCTCGGCGTCGGGGTCGGGGTTGACCGCGCAGTCGCCGTAGACCAGCACCCGGTCGGCCAGGCACATGAAGAAGACCGACGAGACGATCCGGGCGCCCGGCCGGGTCTTGATGATCTCGAAGGCGGGGCGGATGGTGGCGGCGGTGGAGTGCACGGCACCGGACACCATGCCGTCGGCCAGCCCCTCCTGGACCATCAGCGTGCCGAAGTACGAGACATCGGCGACGACGTCGTAGGCCAGCTCGTAGCTGACGCCCTTGTGGGCGCGCAGCTGGGCGTACAGCTCGGCGAACCGCTCGCGCAGCTCGGAGGTGTGCGGGTCGATGATCTGCGCGTCCGCGAGGTCGATGGCCAGGTCGGCGGCGCGCTTGCGGATCGCCTCCGCCTCGCCCAGCAGCGTCAGGTCGCAGACGTCGCGGCGCAGCAGCACGTCGGCGGCGCGCAGCACCCGCTCCTCGGTGCCCTCGGGGAGGACGACCCGGCGGCGGCCGGCGCGGGAGCGCTCGATCAGCTCGTGCTCGAACATCATCGGGGTGACCCGGCCGGAGCGGGCGACGGAGATGCGGTTCGTCAGCTCCGCGGTGTCGACGTGCCGCTCGAAGAGCCCGAGCGCGGTCTCCGCCTTGCGCGGCGAGGCGGCGTTCAGCTTGCCCTCGATGGCGAACAGCTCGGCGGCGGTCGGGAACGAGCCGGCCGGTACGGAGATGACCGGGGTGCCGGGTGCCAGCCGGGCGGCCAGCGCCATGATGTCGGGGCCGGGCCGCTCGTCGAGGGTGAGCACCACTCCGGCGATCGGCGGGGCCCCGGCGCTGTGCGCGGCGAGCGAGCCGATGACCAGGTCGGCCCGGTCCCCGGGGGTGATCACCATGCAGCCGGGGGTCAGGGCCTTGAGGAAGGTCGGCAGCATGGCGCCGCCGAAGACGAAGTCCCGCGCGTCCCGGGCGAGCCCGGAGTCGTCGCCGAGCAGCACCTCGGCGCCCAGGGCGTGCACGATCTGGTTCACGGTCGGCGCGGAGAGCGAGCCCTCCTCGGGGAGCGCGTAGCAGGGCACCGGCAGCCGGGCCGCGAGCCGCTCCACGACGGCCTCGCGCAGCTCGGGGGTGACGCGGTTGACGACCATGGCGACGACGTCGCAGCCCAGCGAGGTGTAGGCGCGGTAGGCGTTGCGGGCCTCGGCGCGGACGGCCTCGGCCTCCTGGCCCTGGCCGCCCACGACGGGTATCACCGCGGCGCCGAACTCGTTGGCGAGCCGGGCGTTGAGGTTCAGCTCGGCCGGCAGGCTGGTGGCGGCGTAGTCCGAGCCGAGGACCAGGACGTACTCGTACTCCCTGGCGACCTGGTGGAAGCGGTCGACGAGCCGGGAGACCAGCTCGTCGGTGCCGCGCTCGGCCTGGAGGGTGGCCGCCTCCTCGTAGCTGATGCCGTAGACGGACTCGGCGGGCTGGGTGAGCCGGTAGCGGGCCCGGAGCAGTTCGAAGAGCCGGTCGGGTCCGTCGTGGACGAGCGGGCGGAAGACCCCCACCCGGTCGACGTGGCGGGTCAGGAGCTCCATGACTCCCAGTTCGACGACCTGGCGGCCGTCGCCGCGCTCGATACCGGTCACGTACACGCTGCGCGTCACGTGTGCTCTCCGTCCCTCTTCGATGCCCGCGAGCGTGCGTGCTCACGAGTTTTCCCTGCTCGCAAGGTCAAAATTACCCGTTATTGTGGGCTTGCCCCTCTTGACAATACCTGCGCGTGTGGCTAGGCCGCTCTCCCAGTTTCCCCGGTGCGCTCGGGGCGGGGACAGTGGGGGTGGTCCCTGTGTGAGGCACGGGCCGGCCGGCCCGTGAAACAATCGGACCGGCTCACACGAACCAACAGCGAGCACAGGAGACACAGCACGATGCGTATCGGAGTCCTCACCGCGGGCGGCGACTGCCCTGGCCTGAATGCTGTGATCCGGTCTGTCGTCCACCGCGCGCTCACCGGCCACGGCGACGAGGTCATCGGCTTCGAGGACGGCTTCAAGGGCCTGCTCGACGGCCGCTTCCGCAAGCTCGACCTCGACGCGGTCAGCGGCATCCTGGCCCGCGGCGGCACCATCCTCGGCTCCGCCCGGCTGGAGCGCGCCCGGCTGCGCGAGGCGTGCGAGAGCGCCAAGGACTTCTCGCGGGAGTACGGCATAGACGTGCTGATCCCGATCGGCGGCGAGGGCACGCTGACCGCGGCGCGGATGCTCTCCGACGCCGGGATGCCGGTCGTCGGCGTCCCCAAGACCATCGACAACGACATCTCCTCCACCGACCGGACATTCGGCTTCGACACCGCCGTCGGCGTCGCGACCGAGGCGATCGACCGCCTCAAGACCACCGCCGAGTCGCACCAGCGGGTCATGGTCGTCGAGGTCATGGGACGGCACGCCGGCTGGATCGCGCTGGAGTCCGGGATGGCCGGCGGCGCCCACGGCATCTGCCTGCCGGAGCGCGAGTTCGACGTCAACGACCTGGTCAAGATGGTCGAGGAGCGGTTCGACCGCGGCAAGAAGTTCGCCGTGGTCTGCGTCGCCGAGGGCGCCCACCCGCTCGCCGGCACCATGGACTACAAGAAGGGCGCCATCGACCAGTTCGGCCACGAGCGGTTCTCCGGCATCGGCACCGCGCTCGCCCATGAACTGGAGAAGCGCCTCGGCAAGGAGGCCCGCCCGGTCATCCTCGGCCACGTCCAGCGCGGCGGCACCCCGACCGCCTACGACCGGGTGCTGGCCACCCGCTTCGGCTGGCACGCCGTCGAGGCCGCGCACCGCGGCGAGTTCGGCCGGATGACCGCGCTGCGCGGCACCGACGTCACGATGGTCCCGCTGGCCGAGGCGGTCACCGAGCTCAAGCGGGTCCCGGCGAGCCGCATGGACGAGGCGGAGTCGGTCTTCTGACGTCCCCTCAACACGCCGCAGGCGGCGCGCCGTTGGGTGCGCCGCCTGCGTGCTTTCCGGGACCTCACTGGGCGCCGATGGCCTCCAGCATGTTCAGCCGGGCGGCCCGGCGGGCCGGCCAGAGCGCGGCCAGGACGCCGACGACCAGGGCGATCAGCAGGAACAGCCCGAGCCGGCCCCAGGGGAGCACCAGCGCGTACGCGGGGAACGACGAGCTGACCAGGCTGCCGCCGGCCCACGCCAGGAAGACGCCCACGCCCATGCCGAGCACCGCGCCGAACAGCGAGATGACCACCGACTCCAGCCGGACCATCTGCTTGATGCCGCTGCGGGCCAGGCCGATGGCGCGCAGCATGCCGATCTCGCGGGACCGCTCGAAGACCGACATGGCAAGGGTGTTGACCACGCCGACCACCGCGATGATCACGGCCATGCCGAGCAGCCCGTAGACCATGTTCACGATGGTGTCGATCGCCCCGGCGGCCTTCTTGCGCAGATCGTCGCGGGTCTGGACCTTCAGCAGCGGGCTGTCGCCGAGCGTGTGCCGGATGTCCTTGGCCAGCGCCGGGGAGCCGCCGCCGGACGCCTTCACCAGCAGCCGGTCGTTCTTGGCCCGGGGCAGATGCGGGTCGACCAGCGACATGTCGGCGAAGGACTCGCCCAGTACCTCGTTGTCCTTGTAGACGGCGGCGATCTTCAGTTTCGCCGGCTTCTTCTTGTCGAAGAAGTTCGCGCTCACCATGTCGCCGGCGTGCCAGCCGTGCTCCTCGGCGCCCTTCTCGGATACGGCGATCCCGCCGGCCCGGACCGTGTCCAACGAGCCCTGGACGAAGGTGATGCGGGTGACCTTGTCGATCTGGGCGAGGTCGGTGCCGCGGAGGTAGCCGAAGCCGCCCTGGCCGTCAGCCCGGGTGCTGAAGCCCACGCCGCGCAGCGGGGCCACCGCCTCGACGCCCGGGAGCTTCGCCACCTTCTTCGACAGTTCGGGGTCCAGGCCGACGAGCGTCGAGGTCTCGATCTGGTAGTCGGCGGTCAGCTCCTTGGCCGCCATCTTGTCCATGGCCACCTGCGCGGAGTGCCCCACGACCGTCATGCCGGTGATCAGGGTGAGGCCGATCATCAGGGCGGACGCGGTCGCCGCCGTACGGCGCGGATTGCGCAGCGCGTTCTCCTTGGCGAGCCTGCCGCCGATGCCGAAGAGGCGGGTGGTGACCGGGCCGGCGAGGGATATCAGCGGACGGGACAGCAGCGGGGCGAGGACGATCACGCCGGTCAGGGTCAGCATGGAGCCGAGCATGGCGACCGGGAGGCCGTCACCGGTCTTGAGGGTGGAGACGTAGAACATGACGGCTACGCCCAGTGCGGTGATCACCGCGCCGAGGGTGTTGCGCAGGACCAGACCGCGCTGCGTCGGCGGGGCCTCGACGCTGCTCAGCGCCTCCACCGGGGCGATCCGCGCCGCCTTGCGGGACGGCAGCCAGGCGGCCAGGACGGTCACCAGCACACCGACGGCCAGGGAAGCGAGCACCGTGGTGGGGCTGATGACCACCGGCCCGTCCGGGAAGCCCGCGCCGTTGGCGTCCAGGACGGCGCGCAGTCCCACCGCGATCCCGGTCCCCAGCGCGAAGCCGACGACGGAGGAGATCAGCCCCAGCAGACCCGCCTCGGCGAGCACCGAGCGCACGACCTGGCGGCGTGAGGCGCCCACCGCGCGCAGCAGCGCGATCTCGCGGCTGCGCTGGGAGATGAGCATGGTGAAGGTGTTGGCGATGATGAACACCCCGACGAACAGGGCGATCCCGGCGAAGGTCAGCAGCGTCTTGCTGAGCGCGCTGTTCTGCTCGGCGATCATCCGGGCCTGCTCGGCGGCGAGTTGCTTTCCGGAGGTCGCCTGGGCGCGCTTGGCGGGCAGCAGTTGGCTGACCTCGTCGGTCAGCTTCTGCTGGTCGGTGCCGGGGGCGGCGGCGACCACCAGCTCGTCGAACTGGCCGGGGTGCAGGTACAGCCGCTGCGCGGTGGCGGTGTCGAACAGCGCCAGGCTGCCGCCCGCGGTCACCGCCGGGTCGTCGGTCGCCACGATGCCGACCAGCTTCTTCGTCAGCACCGGGCCGTCGGTGGCGAACCGCACGGTGTCGCCGATGCCGACACCGGCCGACTTCGCGGTGGACTCGGCCAGTGCGATCTCGTTCCCGTTCGCCGGGCCGCGGCCCCGGACGAGCGGATAGCGGCTGTCCTTGCCGTCCGCGCCCGGCTGGTAGTTGACGGCGCGGTTCTGCCAGCCGTTGCCGATCGGCTGGTCGTCGCGGCCGGCCAGGGTCGCCTCGCCGGTGACGTCGGACCGTACGGACGCCACCCCCGGCAGTGCGCGGATCCGGTCGGCGAGCCGGGTGTCGAGGGCGGTGGTGCGCTTGCCGTCCTTTCCGGGCCCGGGGCCGGCGTCGGGGTCCGAGGTGGCCTTCACGGAGACGGCCACGTCCTTGAGGTTCTTGGCGGAGGCGTTCTTGACGGCCTCGCCGACGGAGTCGCTGAAGATCAGGGTGCCGGCGACGAAGGCGACGCCGAGCAGGACCGCGAGCGCGGTCATCAGCAGACGGGCTTTGTGCGCAAGGACGTTGCGCAGGGCGGTTCGCAGCATGGTGGTGGTGTCAGTCCTGGGTCCGGGGGGTGGCGGGGATGCGGCCGGGCGGTGCGCCGGCGGCCGTACGGCCTGTGGCGAGGGCGGGCCCTAGCTCGTCCGGCCCTTGGCGTCGAACATCCGCATCCGGTCCAGGACGGCGTCCGCGGTCGGCTCGTGCAGCTCCTCGACGATCCGGCCGTCCGCGAGGAAGACCACCCGGTCCGCGTACCCGGCGGCTACCGGATCGTGGGTCACCATCACCACGGTCTGGTCCATCGCGCGCACCGACTCCCGCAGGAAGCCCAGGACTTCGGCGCCGGACCGGGAGTCGAGGTTGCCGGTCGGCTCGTCCGCGAAGATGATCTCGGGCTGGGCGGCCAGTGCGCGGGCCACCGCGACCCGCTGCTGCTGGCCGCCGGAGAGCTGCGCGGGCCGGTGGCCGAGCCGCCCGGAGAGGCCGACGGTCTCCACGACCCGGGATATCCACTCCTGGTCGGGGCGGCGGCCGGCGATGGCCATCGGGAGCGTGATGTTCTCCAGTGCGGTCAGCGTCGGCAGCAGGTTGAACGCCTGGAAGATGAAGCCGATCTTGTCCCGGCGCAGCCGGGTCAGCTGCTTGTCGCCCAGCGACGCCAGCTCGACGTCCCCGATCCGGGCGGAGCCGGCGGAGATCGAGTCCAGCCCGGCCATGCAGTGCATGAGGGTTGACTTGCCGGAGCCCGACGGGCCCATGATGGCGGTGAACCGGGCCCGGCCGAACTCCACGTTCACGGAGTCCAGCGCGACCACCCGGGTCTCACCCTGGCCGTAGACCTTGCTCAGGTCGGTGGCGCGGGCGGCGACGGCGGTGGCGCGGGCGGGGACGGTGGGACGGGGGACGGCGGCGTGCGGCACCGGAACTCCTGAAGGGGCGTGGAAAGGGCGATACCCCCATCCTCGATCCCGCAGGTCAGCCCGGTCTTCGCCCGCAGGGACCGAATGCCGTACCGGCCGCAGGTGCCACGCCGGCCCCCGGCGTCATCCTCTGGACGGACGGGGCTCCGCCCGCAGACCGACGGGGACACGTCAGGGTCGGGACCTGCCGCGGCCGGTCACCCCGGTGGCTCCGCCTCACCGGCCCGGCGCCAGAACTCCGCCACGATGCCGCCGAGGAAGTCGCGCCCGGCCCGGCCGGACTCGTCGGGGGCCTCCCCGCCGGTCCAGCTCAGCGAGGCCGCCATGGTCGCGTGGTATTCGTCGTGCAGCTGCTCCAGGACGTCCTGGAGCAGTTCCTTGGGCAGCGGTGCGAGCTTGCCGACCGGACGGACGTAGCCCTGCCAGCGGGTGGTGGCGGCGCTCGTCAGCAGCTCGGCGAGCTTCGCCTCCTGACCGGTGCAGCGGAGCAGCGCGGACAGCGGCAGGTGCAGCACCTCGGTGAGGGCGGCGGCCTGGCGCTCGGTGCCGCGCCAGGGCCCGCCGCCTTCCAGGCGCTCGTACGCGGTCTGGTCCATGCCGATCCGCAGGGCCAGGTCGGCCGGGGCGAGGCCGAGCGCGAGGCGGTATTCGCGCAGGGTTCCGGGCGCACTGAGGAGTTCGGCGGGGGCGCACCACAAAGCGCCCGCGAGCGCGGTCAGCTCGGCTTCCGTGGGGGCGCTCTCGCCCAATTCCCAGGAAGCCACCGTCACCGGTTGCAGCTGAATTCCGTAAGCGGCCCAGATTCCATAGGCGACATGCGCATGGGTCATGCCGAGGGCCTCGCGCAGCCGGCGGGCGGCGGCGGCGTTGAAAGGGGGCCTGTGCGCGTCCCCGGCGTGCGTGTTCACCGGCACACGGTAAGTGACGGTACGGCTTCGCACCTATCGTGCGGATATCCAAGTTTCCGGGTTGGAGGAAGGTACGTGGCGACAGGCCGTCCCCGGCCGTATTTCGCTGCTTTCCGGCCAACGGGCCGCCGGGCCGGTGCGCCGGCGCTCCCGGCTCCCGTTCCGGTCCCGGCCGGTCAGCCCTTCACCGCGCCGCCGAGCGCGAAGCCGCCGCCCAGCCGCCTGGAGACAAGGATGTACAGAAGGATCACCGGTGTCGAGTACAGGATCGAGAATGCGGCGAGTTCACCGAAGGCGACGGCGCCGTAATTCCCGAAGAAAGTGAAAATGCTGACAGACGCCGGAAGCCGGTCGGGCGAGAGCAGCAGCATGAACGGGACGAAGAAGTTCCCCCACATCATGATGAAGGTGTAGATCGCGACGACACCGCAGCCGGGCCCCATGAGCGGCAGGATGATCCGCCGCAGGGTCTGCCACCAGGACGCGCCGTCCGTCCAGGCGGCCTCCTCCAGCGCCTTCGGCACCCCGTCCATGAAGTTCTTCATCAGCCAGATGGCGAACGGGAGTTGCGCCGCGGCCATGAACAGCGCGGTGCCGTACCGGGTGTCGATCAGGTCGACCCGCACGAACAGCCCGTAGACCGGGACCATCACCGCGGTGATCGGCAGGCAGGTCGCGAACAGGACGGTGAGCAGGTACGGGCGGCTGAAGCGGGACCGGTAGCGGGACAGCGGGTAGCCGGCGAGCGCCGCGCAGACCACCGTGAGCAGGGTCGCGCCGCCGCAGATCAGCAGGCTGTTGAGCATCGGGGTGAAGGTGATCTCGTCGGTCAGCACCGCCGAGAAGTTGTCCAGGGTGGGCGGGGCGGGGAGCCCCACCCGGAGCGTCGCGTGCGGGTCCAGCGACGCCAGCACCAGCCAGGCCAGCGGGATCGCGAACGCCACCGCGGCGACCAGCAGCGCGACGTCGGCGGCGAGCCGGTGCCGGGTGGCGCGCCGGAGCACCGGCCGCCCGCGGACCGTGCGCCGCCGCACGGCCACCGCCGGCCCTCGCGGTCCCGTACGCACCGGCCGCATCAGGTGTCCTCCCGCAGCAGCCGCAGATACACCGCCGAGAACAGCGCGCCCACCACGAGCAGCAGCAGCGCCACCGCCGTGCCGTACCCGATCAGGGACTTCAGGAACGCCTGGTCGTACATGAACACCGGCAGTGTCTGGCTGCGGTTGCCGGGGCCGCCGCGGGTGATCGCCCAGATCAGCCCGAAGACGGAGAGCGTCTGGAGGGTGTTGAGCATCAGGTTGGTGCCGATGGAGCGGCGGATCATCGGGAGCGTGATGTGCCACAGCCGGCGCAGCCCGCCCGCGCCGTCCACCGCCGCCGACTCGGCGACCTCCTGGGGGATCTCGGAGAGCGCCGCGGAGTAGACCAGCATCGAGAAGGCCGTGCCGCGCCAGACGTTGGCGAACGACACCGCCAGGATGGGCAGGGTGAACAGCCAGTCCTGGGTGGGGAGATGGAGCCAGGCCAGGAGGGCGTTGAGGGTGCCGCGCCGCTCGAAGAAGGTGTAGAGGAGGAAGCCCGCGACGATCTCCGGGAGCACCCAGGCGGTGATCACCACCGCGCCGGTCAGCGTCCGCACCGGCCGCGAGGCGCGCCGCATCAGCCCGGCCAGCGCCAGCCCGAGCGTGTTCTGGCCGAGGAGCGAGGAGACGACCGTGAACACCAGCGTCAGCACCACCGCGTTGCGGAAGGCCGGATCGGCGAAGGCGTGCCGGAAGTTGGCCAGCCCGACGAAGGACGCCGACTGCTGGCCCGTCAGCTGGGTGTCGGTGAAGGCGAGGTAGCCGCAGTAGCCGATGGGCCCGGCCAGGAAGAGCAGCAGCAGGACGGTGGCCGGGGCCAGCGGCGACCAGCGCAGCGGGTGCCGGTTCATGGTTTGGCGACGACCCGGCCGCCGACCACGGACCGCACCGCGGCGTCGTACTCCCCGGCCGCCTTGTCCGGCGAGGCGTCGCCGGCGGTGACGGACTCCGTCGCCTCCCCGATCGCCGCGGCGACCCTGGGGTATTCGGGCAGCGCGGGGCGGTACTGGCTGATGGGCACCAGACCGGTGAAGAAACCGACGCCCGGCACCGACTTCAGATACCGCGGATCGGCCGCGACGTCCTTGCGGACGGTGATCTGGGCGCCCCGTACGCACCACTCCAGCGCGTTGCTCCGCGACTGGAAGGTTTCGATCAACTTCCAGGCGAGATCGGGGTGTTGGGCGCGCCGCGGTACCGACCAGGTCCAGCCGCCGGCCAGGCTGACCCGGCCGGGCGGGGCGCCGTGCTGCGTCGGGAACGGCGCCTGGCCGAGCGTCGTCGACCAGGCCGGCCACGGCTTCCCGCCGCCCGTCTTCTGCCACTGCTGGGCCAGCCAGGAGCCGTCGAGGTCGATGGCGAGCTTCTGGCCGGGCAGCAGCTCGGCGGCCACGTTGGTCTGGATGTTGGGGCTGAGCGCGTCGGAGACGTCGGGCCCCAGTTTCTCCTTGTAGACGGTGTCGATGAAGCCGAGGCTGTCCTTGAACCCCTGGGTGCCGGTGACCCACTTCCGTGCGCCGGGGTCGTAGAGCTGGTCGTGCCCGGTGCCGTACAGCAGCATCTCGAAGCCCTGCATCACGGCCGCCTCGCCCGCGCCCTTGCCGGTGAAGACGTTCAGCGGGATGACGCCGGGGACCCGCTGCTTGATCGTGCGGGCGGCCTGCAGGACGTCGTCCCAGGTGCGGGGGTGCCAGTCGGCGGGCAGTCCGGCCTTGCGGAAGACGTTCTTGTTGAACCACAGCCCGCGGGTGTCGGTGCCGTCCGGGACGCCGTACGTCCGGCCGTCCTGCCCCCTCGCCGCGTCCCTGGCGGACGGCTCGAACTGCGGCCAGGCGGCCCACTTCGCCAGGTACGGGTCCAGGGGGCGCAACAGCCCCGCCGTGATGTCGGAGTTGACCAGGAAGGTGTCCTCGTAGACCACGTCGGGCGCGGTCTTCGGGGAGCGCATCATCTGCTGGATCTTGGTGTAGTAGTCGTTCTCCGCGGCCTGGATGGGGATCAGCCGGACCTTCTTGCCGGGGTTCGCCTTCTCGAACTGCCGCGCCACGAGGGCGACATAGTCGTCCCGGACGCGGACCGCGTTATTGGTGTCCTTGATGAAGGCGACCGTGACGGTGTCGCGGTCGCTCCCGGACCCGCTGCCGCAGGCGGTGAGTGTGCCAGCGGCCAGCACGGCGGCGGTGAACAACATCAGCGGGGTGGTGGAGCGCACGGCACGACCTCCAACGGACCACGGTCAACTCACCACGGCGTACTGCCTGCTGAAAGTAAGCCACCGGTCACACCGGGTCAATGCCCCGACCAGCGATAGCGCAACTCCGGGCGGCCGACCTGGCCGTACTGCGGGGCGCGGACGGCCTGGCCGCCCGCCACCAGGTGCTCCAGGTAGCGGCGCGCGGTGATCCGGGAGATTCCGACGTCCGCGGCGGCCTCGGTCGCGGTCAGCCCCTCGGCGGCGCCCCGCAGCACATCGGTCACCGCCCGCAGGGTGGCCGCGGTCAGCCCCTTGGGCAGCGAGGCCGGCCGCGGGGCGCGCAGCGCGGCGAGCGCCCGGTCCACCTCGTCCTGCCCGCTGGCCTCCCCGGTGGTCGCGCGGAACTCGGCGTAGCGGACCAGCCGGTCGCGCAGGGTGGCGAAGGTGAACGGCTTGAGCACGTACTGGACCACGCCCAGCGAGACGCCCTCGCGCACCATCGCCAGATCGCGGGCGGAGGTCACCGCGATGATGTCCGCGCCGTGCCCGGCCGCGCGCAGCGTCCGCACCAGCTGGAGTCCGTGCCCGTCCGGCAGGTAGAGGTCGAGCAGCAGCAGGTCTACCGGGTGGTGGTCGAGATGGCGGCGCGCGTCGGCGCACGAGTGCACGGTGCCGGACACCGCGAAGCCCGGCACCCGCCCCACGTACAGGGCGTGCGCGGCGGCGGCGACCGGATCGTCCTCGACGACCAGGACCCGGATGTCGGCAGGGCTCACCGGGCACGTCCTTTCGCCGCCGGGCGGCCGGCGGGGCGGGGGAGAGGGCGCCTCATGGTGCCACCCGCAGCGGCAGCCGGACGGTGAACCGGGCGCCGCCGTCCGGCCCCCGGCCGAGGACGATCGTGCCGCCGTTGCGCCGGACCGCCTGCCGGACCAGCGCGAGACCCAGTCCGCGAGAGCCGCCGCGGTTGCCGCCCCCGGCGGGCTCCTTGGTGCTCCAGCCGCGCCGGAACACCTCGTCGGTCGCGTCCGCGGCGACCCCGGGCCCGTTGTCCGCGACGCACAGCAGCAGTTCCCCGGCGTCCGCCCGCGCGCTCACCCGCACCTGCGGGGGCACGCCGTGCTCCTGCGGCGGGGCCGCGGCGTCGATGGCGTTGTCGACGAGGTTGCCCAGCACGGTCACCAGGTCGCGGGCCGGCAGCCGCGGCGGCAGCAGCCCGTCGTCGATCCGGCTGTCCGGGGTGAGGACCAGCTCGACGCCGCGCTCGCCGGCCTGGGCGGCCTTGCCGAGCAGCAGCGCGGCCAGCACCGGTTCGGCGACCGCGCCGACGACCCGGTCGGTCAGCGCCTGGGCCAGCTCCAGCTCGGCGGTGGCGAACTCCACCGCCTCCTCGGCGCGCCCCAGTTCGATCAGCGAGACCACCGTGTGCAGCCGGTTGGCGGCCTCGTGCGCCTGCGAGCGCAGCGCCTCGGCGAAGCCGCGTACGGAGTCCAACTCGCCGGACAGCGCCTGGAGTTCGGTGTGGTCGCGGAGGGTGACGACGCTGCCGCGGTGCTCCCCGCCGGAGACCGGGGAGGAGTTGACGACCAGCACCCGCTCGCCGGTCAGATGCAGCTCGTCGACCCGCGGGCCGGCCGCCCGCAGCGCCTCGGTCAGCGGCTCCGGCAGCCCCAGCTCGTCGACGGTGCGGCCCACCGCGTCCTGCGACAGGCCCAGCAGCTCCCGCCCGCCGTCGTTGATCAGCGCGACCCTGCGCTGCCCGTCGAGCATCAGCAGCCCCTCGCGGACGGCGTGCAGCGCGGCCTGGTGGTAGTCGTGCATCCGGCTCAGCTCGGCGGCGTTCATCCCGTGGGTGTGCCGGCGCAGCCGGGCGTTGATCACGTACGTTCCGGCGCCGCCCAGCGCCAGCGCCGCCGCGGCCACCCCGGCCAGCGCCAGCACCTGGTCCCGCAGCTGCTCGCTGATCGACGCGATGGTGATCCCGGAGCTGACCAGCGCGGTGATCCGGCCGCCCTGCCCCGGGTCGCGGACCGGCGCGACGACCCGCACCGACGGGCCCAGCACGCCCAGGTGCGTCTCGGCGAAGATCCGGCCGTGCAGCGCGGGCCCGATGTGCCCCAGGTACTTCCCGCCGATCGCGGACGGCTCCGGATGCGTCCAGCGCGTCCCGTCCGGCGCCATCACCACCACGAAGTCGACCCCGGCGTCCCTGCGCAACCGCTCGGCGTACGGCTGGAGCACGGCCGTCGGGTCCTTCGTCCGGGCCGCCGCCACCACCGCCGGGGAGTCGGCCACGGCGGTGGCCGCCGCGGTCGCCTGCCGGCGCGCGGTCTCCTCCGCCTGCCGCCCCGCGCTGAGGTACGCGAACACCGCGCAGCCCGCGACCACCACCGCGACCAGCACGACCTGCATGGCGAAGAGCTGCCCGGCGAGGCTGCGGGGGCCGCGCAGCCGCCAGGGCCGTCGGGGCCGCCGGGGACGGGGGAGGCGCATGCATAACAGTCTGCACGGTCACTTTTACGTGAACGAAATGTACGTAAGGGTGACGGGCGCCACACGGCCATGCATAGTCGCCGGGACTTGTTGTGCGCCGGAGCCGCAGATCGGCGCAGAACCGCAGACCCGAGGAGGCAGCCGTGGCTGCACAGACCCCGCCGTCCGGGGACACCGCCGAGGAGACCCCGCCGGCCAAGCGGGACCGGACCCATTTCCTCTACATCGCCGTCATCGCGGCGGTCCTGCTCGGCATCGCCGTGGGCTTCGCCGCACCCGGCTTCGCCGTCCAGCTCAAGCCGCTCGGCACGGGGTTCGTGAACCTCATCAAGATGATGATCTCGCCGATCATCTTCTGCACCATCGTGCTGGGCGTCGGCTCGGTCCGCAAGGCGGCCAAGGTCGGCGCGGTGGGCGGGCTGGCCCTCGGCTACTTCATGGCGATGTCCACCGTCGCGCTGGCCATCGGCCTGGTGGTCGGCAACATCCTGGAGCCCGGTTCCGGCCTGCACCTGACCGAGGCGCTCCGGCACGCCGGCCAGGCCCAGACCGCCGGCGGCCACGAGTCGACCACCGACTTCCTCCTCGGCATCATCCCGACCACCCTGGTCTCCGCCCTCACCAAGGGCGAGGTGCTCCAGACCCTGCTGGTGGCGCTGCTGGTCGGCTTCGGCCTCCAGGCGCTGGGCCCGGCCGGCGAGCCGGTGCTGCGCGGGATCGGCCACCTCCAGAAGCTGGTCTTCCGGGTGCTGTCGATGATCATGTGGGTGGCGCCGGTGGGTGCCTTCGGCGCCATGGCCGCCGTCGTCGGCGCCACCGGCGTGAAGGCGCTGACGTCCCTGGTCGCCATCATGACCGGCTTCTACGTCACCTGCCTGCTCTTCGTGATCGTGGTGCTCGGCGCACTGCTGCGGCTCTGCGCCGGGGTGAACATCTTCGCGCTCCTGAAGTACCTCGGCCGCGAGTTCCTGCTGATCCTGTCCACCTCCTCCTCGGAGTCGGCGCTGCCGCGGCTGATCGCGAAGATGGAGCACCTGGGCGTCAGCCGCCCGGTCGTCGGCATCACCGTCCCGACCGGCTACAGCTTCAACCTCGACGGCACCGCCATCTACCTGACGATGTCCTCGCTGTTCGTCGCCGAGGCGATGGGCAAGCCGCTCTCCCTCGGTCAACAGGTCTCGCTCCTGGTCTTCATGGTCATCGCGTCCAAGGGCGCGGCCGGCGTCACCGGCGCGGGCCTGGCGACCCTGGCCGGCGGCCTCCAGTCGCACCGCCCCGACCTCGTCGACGGCGTCGGCCTGATCGTCGGCATCGACCGCTTCATGAGCGAGGCCCGCGCGATGACCAACTTCGCCGGCAACGCGGTGGCCACCGTCCTGATCGGCACCTGGACCAAGGAGGTCGACAGGGCCCGGGTCGCCGAAGTGCTCGCCGGCCGGCTGCCGTTCGACGAGCGGATCCTGGCCGCCGACGCCCACGGCACACCGCCCGCCCCCGAGGCCGCCGCGCCGCGGGACGGTGCGGAGAAGACGTCCGCGACGGTCTGACGCTCCCCCGGCCAACGCCGGGCGGTGCCCGAGACGCGCAGGACGCGCAGGAGGGGAGAAGGGGCGGGCGCCACGGGGCGCCCGCCCCTTCGGCGCGGTCCCCCTGTCCGGCTGTCCGGCTATCCGGGCAGCAGCCAGAGCGTGGCCAGCGGCGGCAGGACCGCCGCGACGGAGCGCTCGCGGCCGTTCCAGGGGACCGGTTCGGCGGGCAGGGAGGCGGGGTTGGCGACGCCGCTGCCGCCGTAGCGGGGGTCGTCGGTGTTGAGGACCTCGCGCCAGGCGGGGACGCGGTCCGGGACGCCGATGCGGTACGCGTGGCGCACGACGGGCGAGAAGTTGGTCACCGCGACGAGCGGGCTGCCGTCGGCGGCGTGGCGGAGGAAGGAGAAGACGTTGTCCTCGCTCGCGCCGCCGTCGATCCACGAGAAGCCCGCGGGGTCGGTGTCGCGCTCCCACAGAGCGGGGAGGGCCGCGTACCGGCGGTTGAGGTCGCGCACCAGATCGCGCACGCCCCGGTGGTCCGGCTCCGCCTCGTACGACGGGTCCAGCAGCCACCAGTCCGGGCCGTGGCTCTCCGCCCACTCCGCGCCCTGGGCGAACTCCTGCCCCATGAAGAGGAGTTGCTTGCCCGGGTGGGCCCACATGAAGCCCAGGTACGCGCGGTGGTTGGCGCGCTGCTGCCACCAGTCGCCGGGCATCTTCGACACCAGGGCGCGCTTGCCGTGCACCACCTCGTCGTGCGAGATCGGCAGGACGTAGTTCTCCGAATAGGCGTAGATCATCGAGAAGGTCATCTCGCCGTGGTGGTACTTGCGGTGCACCGGCTCCTTCTCGACGTAGCCGAGGGAGTCGTGCATCCAGCCCATGTTCCACTTCAGCCCGAAGCCCAGCCCGCCGAAGCCGCCCGCCCCGACGTGGTGCGTGGCGCGGGTGACGCCGTCCCAGGCGGTGGACTCCTCGGCGATGGTGACGACGCCCGGGCAGCGCCGGTAGACCGTCGCGTTCATCTCCTGGAGGAAGGCGACCGCGTCCAGGTTCTCCCGCCCGCCGTGGGCGTTCGGCGTCCAGCCGCCGTCCCCGCGCGAGTAGTCGAGGTAGAGCATCGAGGCGACCGCGTCCACCCGCAGCCCGTCGATGTGGAACTCCTCGCACCAGTACACCGCGTTGGCGACCAGGAAGTTGCGCACCTCGGTACGGCCGTAGTCGAACTCCAGCGTGCCCCAGTCCGGGTGCGCGGCCCGTGCCGGGTCCCCCGGCTCGTACAGCGGGCGCCCGTCGAACTCGGCCAGCGCCCAGTCGTCGCGCGGGAAGTGCGCCGGCACCCAGTCCATCAGCACGCCGATCCCCGCCCGGTGCAGCGCGTCGATCAGGAACCGGAAGTCGTCCGGGGTGCCCATACGGGCGGTGGGCGCGTAGAAACCGGTCACCTGGTAGCCCCACGAGCCGCCGAAGGGGTGCTCGGCGACCGGCATGAACTCCACGTGCGTGAATCCCAGGTCCTTGACGTAGGAGGGGAGTTGGGCGGCCAGCTGGCGGTAGGTGAGACCGGGCCGCCAGGACGGGAGGTGGATCTCGTAGACCGAGAACGGCGAGGTGTGCACCGGCCGCGCACCGCGCCGGGCCATCCAGTCGGCGTCCCGCCAGCGGTAGTGCGACGCCTCCACCACCGACGCGCTGGCCGGCGGGCACTCGGTCCGGCGCGCCATCGGGTCGGCGCGCACGGTCTTCGAGCCGTCCGGCCGGGTGATCTCGAACTTGTACAGCTCGCCCTCGCCGATGCCCGGCAGGAACAGCTCCCAGACCCCGGACGACCCCAGCGACCGCATCGGGAAGCCGGTGCCGTCCCAGTAGTTGAAGTCCCCGACGACCCGCACCCCTTGGGCGTTGGGTGCCCACACCGTGAAGCGGGTGCCGAGCACGCCCTGGTGTTCCATGGTCCGCGCCCCCAGCGCCTGCCACAGCTGCTCGTGCCGGCCCTCGCCGAACAGGTGCAGATCCAGCTCCCCGAGCGCCGGCAGAAAGCGGTACGGGTCCCGTACGGTCAGCCGGCCGCCGTCGCCGTAGTCGACCAGCAGCTCGTAGTCCGGGACCGCGCGCAGCGGCAGGACGCCGGCGAACAGCCCGTCCCCTTCGGAGCGGAGCGTGGCCCGCAGCCCCTTCCCCACGACCGTGACGGCCTTCGCGTACGGCCGCAGCACCCGGATCCGCAGTCCGCCGGACACCGGGTGCGCGCCGAGCAGGGCATGCGGGTCGTGGTGCGCGCCGCCGAGCAGCCGCCCGCGGTCCTCGTCGGACAGCGGCTCGGCGGCGGGCAGCGGCCGGCCGCCGGCGGCCGGGGCGGGGGCCTGGGGAGCGGCCTGGGGGGCGGCGGCCCGTGCGGTGGGGTCGTGTGGCGGGGGGCCTCCGGGACGGAGCCCCGGGGAGAGTCCGTCCGGGGTGGTGGCGGGGGGTGACGGCGATGCGGGGGAGCATCGCGAAGCGATTCCGTCCGGGGTGGTGGCGGGTGACGGCGATGTGGGGGAGCATCGCGAAGCGATTCCGTCCGGGGTGGTGGCGGGTGACGGCGATGTGGGGGAGCATCGCGAAGCGATTCCGTCCGGGGTGGTGGCGGGTGACGGGCGGGCGGTCACGAGGGGGCCTCCTAGGGGCGGGTTCGGTCGGTGCCTGGCGGGTGGGGCGGGCCCGGCGTACGGGCGTGGGTCAGCCGGCCGCCCCCGGCTCCCCGCAGGCCGCCAGCCGGCGGATCGCCGCCATCGGCACGGACAGCCAGTCGGGCCGGTGCCGCGCCTCGTACAGCACCTCGTAGACGGCCTTGTCCGTCTCGTAGGCGCGCATCAGTTCCGGGGCGGAGCGCGGGTCCAGGCCGCCGGCCTCGGCATAGCCCAGGCAGTAGGCGGCGCGGGTGCGGCGGGCCCAGTCCAGCGCCCAGGGGTCGCCGCCGGCCGGTCCGCTGCGGGCCGCGTAGTCGAAGGAGCGGAGCATCGCCGCCACGTCGCGGACGGCCGGCTGGGGGCGGCGCCGCTCGGCCAGCGGCCGGGCCGGTTCGCCCTCGAAGTCGATCAGGGACCAGTGGCCTCCCCGGGCCGAGCGCAGCGTCTGGCCCAGATGGAGGTCGCCGTGGATGCGCTGGGCGGCCCAGCTGCGGCCGTCGTGGCCGACCGCGGCGAGCGCGTCGAAGGCGGTGCGCAGCCGCCCGCGGTAGGGCTGGAGTACCGGTACGGCGCGCGCGGTCGCCTCCAGCCGCTCGTGCATCTGGGCGGCGATCACCTCCAGCTGCGGGCGGCGCAGTTCGGTGGTGGGCAGGGTCTGGGCGAGCGCGGTGTGCACCTCTGCGGTGGCATGGCCGAGGGCCCGTGCCGACCCGGTGAAGTCGGCGCGCACCGCGAGCGCGTTGAGGGCCAGCTGCCAGCCGTCCGCCGAACCGGGCAGGAACGGCTGGAGGACGCCCAGCGTGGTCGCCTCGCCGGTCTCCTCGGGGGTCGCCGCCTCGAACCAGGCGGCGGGGGCCGGGACCCGGGCGCACTGGGCGCCGGCCAGGGCGCGCGGCAGCTCCAGGTCCGGGTTGACACCGGGCTCGATCCGCCGGAAGACCTTCAGAATGAACGTATCTCCATAGACGATGGACGAGTTGGACTGCTCGACGGCGATCGGCCGGGCGGTCAGCCCGGTGGGGATGTCGGTGTCCGGCTCCCGGCAGAAGCGCAGCGCCCCGATCCGGCCGGGGACCCGCAGCCGCTCCAGCAGCAGCCCGCAGAGCCGGTTGTCGAGCAGCGCGTCGTAGACGGTGCGGCCGCGCAGCGGGCCGCCGGCCGGGCGGCCGATCACCGCGGGCGCCAGCTGCGGCGGCGGCGCGGGATGGGCGCCCAGCAGCAGCTGGTAGCAGTCCCCGCCGGCCGGCGCGCGGCCCGGCGGGGCGCTCTGCTGGGCGCGGATCAGCATCTGGAGCAGCCCCGGTGTGCCGCCGCCGCCGTCGCCGTCGCCGTTGGACGGCAGCAGTTCGGTCGCCGAGACCAGCGTGAAGCCGGTGATCAGCCGTCCCTTGCCGGCGAACCAGCGCTGGCGGGGCACCCATTCGGCGAGCAGCGGTGCCAGCGAGGACAGCAGGTCGGGGGCGGTGACCAGCGGGCGGTCAGGGGTGTTTCGGGTGGCACGGGTCGAGGCGGTGTCCGACATGGCGTCGCGTCCTTTCCCCGGGCACACGACAGATAGGCAAAGTGTCCCGGAATGCGGCCTTCACTGAGCGGCGGTATGGGACGTGTCGGGCGAGATCGTCCGTACGCGCGCGCGTTTTCGGCGTTTCTGGGCGTTCGCTTCGCTGTGCGGCGGTGCTCCCCCGAACTCTGACGAGCAGGGGGGACCCTCGCCCCCGAGCTCTGACGAGCAGGGGACCCCCACCCGGGCCGGGGGGACCGTCCATGGCCCTCGCGGCCCGTGCGGTAGTAGGGAGGTTGCCCGAGCCGAAGGTCAGAAAACGCCCGTACGCGCCGGCAGGCCGCGTACGGGCGGGGAGCAACCCGGGGCCCGTGCCCGGTGGGGCAGGAGCTAAGCGGGGTTCTTGCGCAGTCGGAACCAGTAGAAGCCGTGGCCCGCGAGGGTCAGCAGGTACGGCAGCTGGCCGATGGCGGGGAAGCGCACGCCGCCGATGAGTTCCACCGGATGGCGGCCGTTGAAGGACTGCAGGTCCAGCTCCGTCGGCTGCGCGAAGCGCGAGAAGTTGTGCACGCACAGCACCAGGTCGTCGTCCGCGCCGTCGCTGCCCGGCGCCTCCCGCAGGAACGCCAGCACCGCGGGGTTCGAGGAGGGCAGTTCGGTGTAGCTGCCGAGCCCGAACGCCGGGTTCTGCTTGCGGATCTCGATCATCCGGCGGGTCCAGTGCAGCAGCGACGACGGCGAGCTCATCGCGGCCTCGACGTTGGTGACCTGGTAGCCGTAGACGGGATCCATGATGGTCGGCAGGAACAGCCGGCCCGGGTCGGACGAGGAGAATCCGGCGTTGCGGTCCGGCGTCCACTGCATCGGCGTGCGCACCGCGTCGCGGTCGCCGAGCCAGATGTTGTCGCCCATCCCGATCTCGTCGCCGTAGTAGAGGATCGGCGAGCCGGGCAGCGAGAGCAGCAGCGCGGTGAAGAGTTCGATCTGGTTGCGGTCGTTGTCCAGCAGCGGGGCGAGCCGGCGGCGGATGCCGATGTTGGCGCGCATACGCGGGTCCTTCGCGTATTCCGCGTACATGTAGTCGCGCTCTTCGTCCGTGACCATTTCGAGGGTCAGCTCGTCGTGGTTGCGCAGGAAGATGCCCCACTGGCAGCCGGAGGGGATCTGCGGGGTCTTGGCGAGGATCTCCGAGACCGGGTAGCGGGATTCACGGCGGACCGCCATGAAGATGCGCGGCATGACCGGGAAGTGGAAGGCCATGTGGCATTCGTCGCCGCCGACCCCGTAGTCGCCGAAGTAGTCGACCACGTCCTCCGGCCACTGGTTGGCCTCGGCCAGCAGCACGGTGTCCGGGTAGTGCGCGTCGATCTCCGCGCGGACCCGCTTGAGGAAGGCGTGCGAGGCGGGCAGGTTCTCGCAGTTGGTGCCCTCCTCGGCGTAGAGGTACGGCACCGCGTCCAGCCGGAAGCCGTCGATCCCCAGGTCGAGCCAGAACCGCAGGGCGGAGATCATCTCCTCCTGGACGGCCGGGTTCTCGTAGTTGAGGTCCGGCTGGTGGGAGAAGAACCGGTGCCAGTAGTACTGCTTGCGGACCGGGTCGAAGGTCCAGTTGGAGGCTTCGGTGTCGACGAAGATGATCCGGGCGTCGGCGTACTGCTTGTCGTCGTCGGCCCAGACGTAGTAGTCGCCGTACGGCCCTTCCGGATCGGTACGGGATTCCTGGAACCACGGGTGCTGATCGCTGGTGTGGTTCATCACCATGTCGATGATGACCCGCATTCCGCGGTGGTGCGCGGCGTCCACGAACTCCACGAAGTCGGCCAGGTCGCCGAACTCGGGGAGTACCGCGGTGTAGTCGGAGACGTCGTAGCCGCCGTCCCGCAGCGGGGACTTGAAGAACGGCGGCAGCCACAGACAGTCCACCCCCAGCCATTGCAGGTAGTCCAGCTTGGCCGTGATGCCTTTGAGGTCCCCGATGCCGTCGCCGTTGCTGTCCTGGAACGAGCGCACCAGGACCTCGTAGAAGACGGCCCGTTTGAACCATCCGGGGTCCCGGTCCTTCTCCGGGGTGTCTTCGAACGTGTCGGGAACAGGCTCATTGACGATCAATTGGGTGACCCTCCGATCGGTGAGGACGGTCGCAGTGACAGCACATGAGCGGGCGCGAGCGAACTGCCCGGCTCCAGGCGCACATAGTTGTCCCTGCCCCAGTGGTAGGTGTCGCCGGTGAGCTCGTCGCGCACCGGGAAGGAATCGTGCCGGCCGAGGCCGAGTTCCGGCATGTCCAACGACACCGTCGCCTCGTGGGTGTGGTGCGGGTCGAGGTTGACCACTGTGAGCACCGTGTCGGCTCCGTCGCCGTGCCCCTCGCGTTTCGAGTAGGCGATGACGGCGTCGTCGTCGACGCGGTGGAAGTGCAGGTTGCGCAGCTGCTGGAGTGCGGGATGGCGGCGGCGGACCCGGTTGAGGGCGGTGATGAGCGGGGCGATGGTACGCCCCTCGCGGGCCGCGGACTCCCAGTCGCGGGGCCTGAGTTGGTACTTCTCCGAGTCGAGGTACTCCTCGCTGCCGGGCCGCAGCGGGGTCCCCTCGCACAGCTCGTACCCCGCGTAGACGCCCCACGTCGGGGAGAGGGTGGCGGCCAGCACGGCGCGCACCTCGAAGGCGGGCCGGCCGCCCTCCTGGAGGTAGGCGTGCAGGATGTCGGGGGTGTTCACGAAGAAGTTGGGCCGCAGGTAGCCGGCGCTCTCGCCGGTCAGCTCGGTGAGGTACTCGGTCAGCTCCTGCTTGGTGTTGCGCCAGGTGAAGTAGGTGTACGACTGGTGGAAGCCGATCTGGGCGAGGGTGTGCAGCATCGCGGGGCGGGTGAACGCCTCGGCCAGGAACAGCACGTCCGGGTCGGTGCGGTTGATGTCGCTGATGACCTTCTCCCAGAACGCCACCGGCTTGGTGTGCGGGTTGTCCACCCGGAAGATCCGAACGCCCTTGGCCATCCAGAAGCGCAGCAGCCGCTCGGTCTCGCGGACCAGCCCGCGGAAGTCGCCGTCGAAGGCGATGGGGTAGATGTCCTGGTACTTCTTCGGCGGGTTCTCCGCGTAGGCGATGGAGCCGTCGGAGCGGTGGTGGAACCACTGGGGGTGCAGGGTGACCCAGGGGTGGTCGGGGGAGCACTGGAGGGCGAAGTCCAGCGCCACCTCCATCCGCAGGTCGCGGGCGGTCCGTACGAAGTGGTCGAAGTCCTCGAAGGTGCCCAGTTCGGGGTGGAGCGCGTCGTGGCCGCCGGCCGGCGAGCCGATGGCCCAGGGGGAGCCGACGTCGTCCGGGCCCGCGGACAGCGCGTTGTCGGGGCCCTTGCGGAAGGACGTGCCGATGGGGTGGACCGGCGGGAGGTAGACCACGTCGAAACCCATCGCGGCGACCGCCGGCAGCCGCTCGGCGGCGGTCCGCAGGGTGCCGCTCGCGGCGGTGCCGTCCGGTCCGGTGACGGCGCCCTCGGAGCGCGGGAAGAGCTCGTACCACGAGCCGTACAGGGCTCGGCGGCGCTCGACGACGAGCGGCATCGGGCGTGAGACGGTGAGCAGTTCGCGCAGCGGATGGCGGTCCAGGGCCTCGACGACCTCCGGGGCGAGCGCGGCGGCGAGTCGGGTGGCGGCCGGCCGGCCGGTGTCGCGCAGCGCGTCGACGGCGGTGAGCACGGACTCCCGGCCGTCGCTCTTGGGGACCTCGGCGGCGGCCCGTTCGTGCAGCTCGGCGCCCTCGGCGAGCACCAGCTCGGTGTCGATACCGGCCGGGATCTTGACCGCGGCGTGCTTGCGCCAGGTGGCGACCGGGTCGGACCACGCCTCCACGGTGAACGTCCAGCGCCCCTCGATCCCCGGCGTGACCTCGGCCGTCCACCGGTCGGTGCCCGGTGCCCGCTCCCGCATCGGGGTCCAGGGGCCGCAGCGGCCCGCGGGGTTGCGCAGCACCACGTTCGCGGCGACTGCGTCGTGTCCTTCGCGGAAGACGGTGGCCGAGACCTCGAAGGTCTCGTCCACCACCGCCTTCGCCGGGCGACGGCCGCAGTCGATCTGCGGGCGGATGTCCAGAACAGGGATGCGACCGATCATGGGCTCACCTGGGCTTGTGATGCTTTGCGGGGTTTTGTCCTTTGTATCCGCTCCACGGTAGGAGGACGGGGTGCGGGCATGGGCGCTCCTGTCCGCTTTCACTCTGCTGGCGGATGGCACGGCGGACCGGATCGGGTCCTGCGGATCGTGTGCGAGGAACGGCGTACCCGGTGAGCCTTCCCGTGCGGGGTGGCCGGGAAATCAGCCGGAACGTGAACTACTGATACGTAACCGCTCACGCCCCGCGATCCGGCGGGCAGGGCCCGGCGCCCTGGCGGGCGGCGGTGGCTCGGTGCTGCCACGGTCGGCGTTCGCCTCCTCAACTCGGTGTGATCACAGCGGAGTTGCGGTGTGCGGAAGTCCGGTGCCGCGCCGGGGCCCGTCGGCGCGCCACCGCAGCCTCTCGCCGCGGCGGGGTCCGTACAAGAGCGCACCAGGGGGTGGAATCGGCCATATCGGCGGACCGGGCGGTAGCGGGGCGGCGGCATGCGAGCGGGGCGGTGCCCGGAACACTTCCGGACACCGCCCCGCTCCTGGGGTGGGAGCACCCCGGTGCGCTCGGTGCGCGATCGGGCGGGTGCCCAATCAGCCGTTGCGCGAGTCTGCCTGACGCTATGTCAGCAGATGGCTCACTTGACGTTGACGCCGGTCCAGGCCGACTCGACGCCCTTGACCTCGGCGCTGTCCGCACCGTAGAGGTCGGTGGCGGCCTTGACGGTCGCCTCGCGGGCGGCCTTGTAGTCGGTGGTCGAGGTCATGTAGGCGGTCAGCGCCTTGAACCAGATCTTCTCGGCCTTGTCCCGGCCGATGCCGGTGACCTTGGAGCCGTCGGCGGTCGGGCTGTCGTAGTGGTCGCCGTTGGCGTCCTTCGGGCCGCTGCCCTCGGACAGCAGGTAGAAGAAGTGGTTGGCGATGCCGGAGGAGTAGTGGACGTCGACGTTGCCGGCGTCGGCGCTCCAGTTGTCCAGCGACTGGCCGTCCTTGCTGGGCTTGTCCATGTAGCGCAGCGGCTTGCCGTCGCCGTTGATGTCGATCTTCTTGCCGATGAAGTAGCTGCCCGGCTCGGCGGGGTTCTTGGCGTAGAACGCGACGGAGGCGCCGAAGATGTCCGAGGTGGCCTCGTTCAGGCCGCCGGACTCGCCGCTGTACTCCAGCTTCGCGGTGGCCGCGGTGACGCCGTGCGACATCTCGTGGCCGGCCACGTCCAGCGCGGTCAGCGGCTTCTTGTTGCCCTGGCCGTCGCCGTACGTCATGCAGAAGCAGCCGTCGTCCCAGAAGGCGTTGACGTAGTTCTGGCCGTAGTGGACGCGGGAGGTCGCGCCCTTGCCGTCGCCCTTGATGCCGCTGCGGCCGTGCACGTTCTTGTAGTAGTCCCAGGTCTCCTGGGCGCCGTAGGCGGCGTCGACGGCGGCGGTCTGCGGGTTCTCCGGCTTGCCGTCGCCCCACGTGTCGGTGGAGTTGGTGAAGAGCTTGCCGTTGCCGCTCTCGCTGCCGCCGAGGTCGAACGTCTGGTGGCCGCCGCGGCTGTCGTCGGTCAGCTCGTAGCCGTTGCCGCCCTTCTTGCTGGCGACGTCGACCTTGCCGGCGTACTCGCTGTTGCCGACGCCGTTCTCGATGCCCTGGTACTGGAAGAGCTTCTTGCCGGTGTTCGCGTCGGTGATGACGTGCAGCTCGTTGGGGGTGCCGTCCTTCTGGAGGCCGCCGACCACGGTCTCGTACGCCAGCACCGGGGTGCCCTTGGCGGCCCAGATCACCTTGCGCGGCGTCTGCGCGTCGGCCTTCTTGGCGCCGATGGTCTTGGTGGCGGTCGACTCGGCGGCCAGCGCGGCCGCCTTGGGGGCGATCTTCGCCGTGGTGGAGGGCACCGCGATGGCGGACTTCGCCGCCTTGGTGGTGCTCTTGATCGCGCCGCCCTTGGCGGTGTGCACCACCAAGTCGCCGCCCAGCACCGGCAGTCCGGCGTAGGTGCGGTCGTAGCGGGTGTGCGTGGTGCCGTCGGCGTCCTTGATGACGTCCCTGGCGACCAGCTGCTCCTGGGAGCCGAGGCCGAGCGCCTTCGCGGTCTGCGCGCGGGCGGCACCGGCGTCGCGGAGCAGTTCCGCGCGGTGCGAGCCGCTCAGCTTGAGCGGGGAGCCGCCCTGGGCGGAGGCGGTGGGGGCGGGGGAGGCTCCGGCGGTACCGGCGGTGATGCCGGCGGCGAGCAGGGCCGCCGCCGCGAAGGCGGTACCGGCCACACGGGTCTTACGGGATATGCGGGGGGTCACGCGTGCTCCTTCAACTTTGCCAAATGGTGGGGGTGCAAAGCGATGCGGGTGTGACATGCGTCGGGAAGACTGCCATTCGAACGCGTGCATGTCAGGGGGGTGTAAAGAGGTTGTCCGAAACTCGTTCGTGGAGAGGTGCACGCTGTCCGCATAACGGAGCCGGGCGCCGCCCCCGGAAGGCCGGGAGCGGCGCCCAACTTGTCCGCAGAGCGGGTGAGTTGCCGGAATCCAAGTGACGCCGTGGCGCCTCTTTCATATACAGGTGACGATCAGGTGGACACGCACCGTCAGAACGTCAACTTCCAGCCGTTGAGGGTGCCGGTGTCGCCGGGGTAGACGTCCCGGACCCGCAGCTTCCAGGTGCCGCGCGCCGGCTTCGCGGAGGCGTTGACGGTGTAGGTCGCCTTCACATCGGCGGCCGCGTCACGGGAGTTCGCGTTCTTCAGCCGGTAGGCCGTGCCGTCCGGGGCGAGCAGGTCGATCACCAGGTCGCCTCGGTAGGAGTGGGTGATGTCCACCCCGACCTTCAGGGTGCCGGGGGCGTTGCCACTGCGCTTGACGGAGATCGGCGAGGTGACCGCCGCACCCGCGTCCGGGATCGCCACCTTTGCGGTGCTCTCGAAGACCGTGCCGCCGCCGTCCGTGACGCGGGAGCCGACGTTGACCGCGGCCCAGGTGTCGGCGACCGTGTTGTACGTGGCGCTGCCCTGGCCGAAGAGGTCGGCCGCGGCCTGGAGGGTGGCGGTGCGGGCGCCCGCGTAGTCGGTGTTGGCGTTCATGTACTGGGTGAGCGCCTTGAACCACACCTGCTCCGCGTTGGCCCGGCCGATGCCCGGGACCGGCAGGTTGTCGGAGGTCGGGCTGTCGTAGTGGACGCCGTTGATGTCCTTGGGGCCGCTGCCCTCGGACAGCAGGTAGAAGTAGTGGTTGGCGACGCCGGAGGAGTAGTGGACGTCGAGGTTGCCGACGTCGCTCGACCAGTAGTCGGCCGAGGAGCCGTCCTTGGACGGCTTGTCCATGTAGCGCAGCGGGGTGCCGTCGCCGTTGATGTCGATCTTCTTGCCGATGAGATAGCTGCCCGGGTCGGCGGGGTTGTTGGCGTAGAACGCGACGGAGGTGCCGAAGATGTCCGAGGTCGCCTCGTTGAGACCGCCGGACTCGCCGCTGTAGTTCAGGGCCGCGGTGGCCGCGGTGACGCCGTGCGTCATCTCGTGGCCGGCCACGTCCAGCTCGGTCAGCGGCTTCTGGTTGCCCTGGCCGTCGCCGTACGTCATGCAGAAGCAGCCGTCGTCCCAGAAGGCGTTGACGTAGCTGTCGCCGTAGTGGACGCGGGAGTAGGCGCCGACGCCGTCGCCCCGGATGCCGGTGCGGCCGTGCACGTCCTTGTAGTAGTCCCAGGTCTCCTGGGCACCGTAGGCGGCGTCGACCGCGGCGGTCTCGGCGTTCTGCGGGGTGCCGTCGCCCCAGGTGTCGGTGGAGTTGGTGAGCAGCGAACCGGTCCCGGACGAGCCGTGGTTGAGGTCGTAGGTCTTGTGGTTGCCGCGGGTGGCGTCGGTCATCGTGAAGCTCGGCGACGAGCCGGACGTCCCGATGGTGACCTGGCCGCTGTACTCGCTGTTGCCGATGCCGTTCTCGATGCCCTGGTACGCGAAGATCCTGGCGCCGGTGGTGGCGTCGGTGACGACGTGCAGCTGGTTGGGGGTGCCGTCGTCCTGGAGGCCGCCGACCACCGTCTCGTACGCCAGCCGCGGGGTGCCGTCGGCCGCCCAGACCACCTTGCGCGGCGCCTTCGCCGCCGCCGTCCGCTTCGAGCCGCGGGCCTGGGCCGCCTTGACGGCCTTCGCCGCGGCGGCGGCCGGTGTGATCCTGGCGGTGGTGCCCGCCAGCGTGAGCCGTGCGCGGACGGCCCTGGTGACGCCCTTGAGCGCACCGCTCCTGGCCTGGTGCACCACGAGGTCGCCGCCGAGGACCGGCAGGCCCTGGTAGGTGCGCTCGTAGCGGGTGTGCAGGGTGCCGTCGGCGTCCTTCTCGACGTCCTTGACGACCAGCTTCTCCTGGGCACCGAGCCGCAGTTGCCGGGCGGTGGCCGCGGTGGTGGCGGTGGCCTTCCGTATCAGCTCCGCACGCTGGGACGGGGAGAGCTTGGCCGGCAGCGCGCCGGCGAACGGCGTGGCGTGCGCCGTGCCGGGACGGGCCGCGGCGCGCGGCTCGGCCGCTCCGGCGCCGGCCTGTGCGCCGACGGCCAGCAGCGCGGTGGCCGCGACGAGCGCGCAGGCGGCGGTGGTGCGTCTGGGGCGGGTCGGTGCATGGGGGGTGCGTCTCACACTGACTCCTTCTGCGGGGCCGCCGGCCTCGGGGAGGGCGGAGGCTGAGGGGGACCGGGCGGCGGAGCGGCCGTCCGGGCAGAGCGAGGCAGAACGGTGGAGCGTGTGGGGGGAACAGGTGGTGCGAGAGAGGCGACCGCCCGGGATGGCGCTGTGGGGGATCCGTGCGGTGGTTGCCGGGAAGAGTGCCACCGCCGCCGGGCGATTGTCAGGTGCAGTCCAACTAATTGGCCGGAAAACGTCCGTTGGGCGAAATCGATGTCCGGAAGCCGGACAGCGGGCCGGATTCCGAGGCGCAGCCCTCAGGCAGGGGCGGGCGAACCACCTTCATCGTCGGCGCAGTTGGGGATGCCGGAACGGCCGACCGTCACCCGACGCTCTCCCGCCACGCCCGGTGGAGCTGGGCGAACCGGCCCCCGGCGGCGGCCAGTTCGGCCGGGCTGCCGTCCTCGACGATCCGGCCGCCGGCCATCACCAGCACCCGGTCGGCGATCTCCACCGTCGACAGCCGGTGGGCGATCACCAGGGCCGTACGGGCGCGCAGCACCGTGGCCATGGCGCGCTGCACCGCGCGCTCGCCCGGGATGTCCAGCGAGCTGGTCGCCTCGTCCAGGATGAGGACGGACGGGTCGGCGAGCAGCGCGCGGGCGAAGCCGACCAACTGCCGCTGGCCCGCGGAGATCCGGCCGCCGCGCTTGCGGACGTCGGTGTCGTAGCCGTCCGGGAGGGCGGCGATGAAGTCATGGGCGCCGATCGCCTTCGCGGCCCGCTCCACCTCCCCGCGGGTGGCGTCCGGACGGCCGACGGTGATGTTGTCGGCGACCGTACCGGAGAACAGGAACGCCTCCTGGGTGACCATGACGACCTCCCGGCGCAGCTCGGCGCCGGCCAGTTCGCGCAGGTCGACGCCGTCCAGCAGGACCCGGCCCTGGGTGGGGTCGTAGAAGCGGGCCAGCAGCTTGGCCAGGGTGGACTTGCCGGCGCCGGTGGCGCCGACCACCGCCACGGTCGTGCCCGGCGCGAGCGCGAGGTCGAAGCGCGGCAGCACCTCGGCACCCGTCCGGTACGCGAACCGGACACCGTGGAAGGCCACTTCGCGGCCGGGCCGGGCGGGCGCCGCGGCCGGCAGCGCACGCGGTGCGGCGGGCTCGGGCACGGTCGGCCGCTGGGCGAGCAGCCCGGCGATCTTCTCCAGCGAAGCCGCCGCCGACTGGTAGTCGTTGAGGAACATCCCGAGGCGGTCGATGGGGTCGTACAGCCGGCGCAGATACAGCACCGAGGCGGCCAGCACACCGAGGACGAGAGTGCCGGTGGCGACGCGGTAGGCGCCCCACAGGACGATCGCGGCGATCGCGATGTTGGCCACCGCCCGGGAGCCGACGGTATAGCGCGCCATCTCCAGTATCGCGTCGCCGTTGATCCGCAGATGGCGGTCGTTCAGCCGGGCGAAGGCCGCGTCGTTGGCCCGCTCGCGGCGGAACGCCTGCACCGGGCGGATGCCGTTGAGGGTCTCCGCGAAGCGGACGATGACGGCCGCGACGGCGGTGGACCGCTTCTCGTACGCGCGCTTCGAGCGGCGCTGGAAGGAGCGGACGAGGAGCGCCAGCGGCACCGCGGAGACCAGGGCGGCGGCGCCGAACCCCCAGTCCAGCCAGAGGAGGGTCACGGTGATGTAGACCGTCGAGAGGGCGACCGTGACCAGCTCCTGGAGGCCCTCGTCGAGGAGTTCGCGCAGCGACTCCACGTCGGTGGTGGCCCGGGAGATCAGCCGGCCGGAGGTGTAGCGCTCGTGGAAATCCAGGCTGAGCGCCTGCGCGTGCCGGAAGATCCGGTCGCGCAGCTCGACCAGCACGTCCTGGCTGGCCCGGGCGGAGAGCCGGACGAAGGCGCACTGCAGCCCGCCGGCCGCCGTGGCGCACAGCGCCGCCACCACCGCCACCGCGATCAGCGGACCGTGGTCGCCCGCCCGCAGCGCCGGCACCGCGCGGTCGAGGGCGTAGGCGACCAGCAGCGGTCCGGTCTGCAGGGCGACCTGCTGGAGCAGCAGCACGAGGGCGGCGGCCCGGACGCGCCCGCGGTGCGGCGCCAGTAAGGACCGCAGCAGTGCGCGCGAGGCGCCCTTGGGGGTGGGCAGCCGGTCGGCCGCGAAGGCGTCGGGGGCGGCCTCCCGGGGGCGCCGCCCGGAGGGGGCGTCGTCCCGTTCGCCGCTGCTGTCCGGGTCGTCGGCCGGCAGGCCGGTCGCCGTGGTCGTCATCGGGCGCTCTCCCCCTCGCGCGGTCCGCTGCGGTCGGTACGGGTGGTGCCGCGGCCGGCTCCGGTGACCGGGCCGCCGTCCCGGGCGGGACCGCCGTCCTCGGGCTCCGCCGCACCGGACATCAGCGCGGCGTACTCCGGGCTGTCCCGAAGGAGTTGGTGGTGGGTGCCGACCGCGGCTATCCGGCCGCCCGACAGCAGAGCCACCCGGTCGGCGAGCAGGACCGTGGACGGGCGGTGGGCGACGACCAGCGCGGTGGTGCCCGCCAGGACCTTCCGCAGCGCCGCCTCCACCAGGGCCTCGGTATGGACGTCGAGGGCGGAGAGCGGGTCGTCGAGGATCAGGAAGCGCGGCCGGCCGACCACGGCGCGGGCCAGGGCCAGCCGCTGCCGCTGCCCTCCGGACAGGCTCAGCCCCTGCTCGCCGACCTCGGTGGCGGCGCCCTGGGGGAGCGCAGCCACGAAATCGTCGGCCTGCGCCACCTCCAACGCCCGCCGCAGGGCTGCGTGGTGGTCCGTCCTCCGGGCGGTGGCGAGGCCGGTGCGGTCGGCAGGGGCGTCGCGCTCGCCGTGGCCGTCCTGGCCGTGCCGGCCGTCCTGGCCGTGCTGCGCGTCCTTGGCGTCCGGGGTGCCCGACGCGCCCATGAGGACGTTCTCCGCCACGGTCGCCGAGAACAGGGTGGGCTCTTCGAACGCCACCGCCACCATCGCCCGCGCCTCGTCCCGGCCGAGCGTGGCCAGATCGCGGCCGTCCAGGGTGATCCGGCCCGCCGTGGGGTCGTACAGCCGCGGCACCAGCGCCGTCAGTGTGGTCTTCCCGCTGCCGGTCGCCCCGACCAGCGCCATCGTCTCCCCGGGCCGGATGCGCAGGTCGACGCCTCGGAGGGTGGCCGGGGTGCCCGGCGGCGCGTCCGGGTACCGGAACTCGACCGCTTCGAAGACCAGGCCGCCGACGGGCGGCGCACAGTCGGCCGGGCCGCCGCCGGCGACGTCCGCGGCGCGCGGCCCGTCCCCGTCTGCCGCCCCCTCCGCTGCCCGGCCCGCCGTCCCGTCCACTGCCCGGTCCACTGCCCGGTCCGGTGCTGCCGGGTCGTCCGGCAGGGGCTCGTCCATCACCTCGAAATAGCGGTCGGCCGCGGTCGCCGCCGCACTGCTCATCGCCAGCAGGAAGCCGATCGAACCCACCGGCCAGCGCAGCGCCAGCGCCGTGGACAGGAAGGCGACGAGCGTCCCCGCGGACAGCCGGCCGTCGGCCACCTGGACCGCCCCCAGCACCAGCGCGGTGCCCACCGCGAGCTCCGGGAGGAGGGTGTTGAAGCCCCAGATGACGGACAGCAGCCGGGCCTTGCGCAGTTCGGTCGTCCGGACCGACCGGGTCAGCTCCTTGAAGGCGCGGGCCTGGCTGCGGTGGCGGCCGAACCCCTTGATGATCCGGATGCCGAGGACCGACTCCTCGACGACCGTCGTCAGATCGCCCACCTGGTCCTGCGCCCGGCGCGCGGCCTGCGCGTACTTGGCCTGGAAGACCGAGCACATCACCATCAGCGGCAGCATCGGCGCCAGCAGCACCAGCCCGAGCGACCAGCGCTGGGCCAGCAGGATCGCACAACCCACCGCGATCGTCGTGCCGTTGACCACCAGGAACGTCAGCGGGAAGACCAGGAACAGGCGCAGCACCGTGAGATCCGTCGTGGCCCGGGAGAGCAACTGCCCCGATGCCCAGCGGTCGTGGAAGGCGACCGGCAGCCGCTGCACACGGCGGTAGAGCGCCTCGCGCATCGCGGCCTCCACCCCGGCCGTCGGCCGCGCCACCAGCCACCGCCGCAGCCCGAACAGGCCCGCCTCGGCGAGCCCGAGCAGCAGCAGGAAGCCGCCGCCCCACCACACCCCTCCGGTGTCGCCGGTCACCACCGGCCCGTCCACCAGCCACTTGAGGACCAGCGGGATGACCACGCCGATGCACGACGCGACCACCGCCACGAACGCGGCGGTGAACAGCCGCGCCCGCACCGGCCGCACGAACGGCCAGAGGCGCAACAGCGAGCGCACGGCGGAGAGTTGGACCGGCTCGGCCGGGTCCGCCGGGTCGGTCCGGGGCGTCGGGTGCGTGGTGAGTGCCATCACTCGCGAGCGTACGGCGAGCCACTGACAACGCTCATGCGGTTTTGCGGCATACGGGTCTTCCGCATACGGTCTCCCGCTTTCCGGAACATGACGTTCCGCGAGCTGTGAGCCACCGGGCACCGGCCACCAGCCGGTTTCCGCTACGCCGGCACCACCCGGAACAGCAGCACCGTCCGCCCGGGCACCGCCACCTCGCCCCCCGCCGCGTACCGCACGGCCGTCCGCGCCCCGCCGTCCGTCGCACCGTCGGCGTCCGCCCCCTCGGCCGAGGTGTCCACGACCAGCTCGTACGCACCCGCCCACGGCGGCCCCGGCAGCGTCACCGCCCGCGGCTGCGCGCCGGCGTGCAGTACGGCGAGGAAGCTGTCGTCGACGATCCGGATACCGCGGTCGTCGCGCTGCGGGATGTCGTTGCCGGACAGGTACATGGCCAGGGTGGCGCCCGGCGCGTACCAGTCCGGCTCGGTCATCTCCGTGCCGTCCGTGCCGAACCACGCCAGATCGCGCAGCCCGCCGTGCCGCTGCGGCCGGCCGGAGAAGAACGCCCGGCGGCGGAGCACCGGATGGGCGCGGCGCAGCGCGATCAGCCGGGCGGTGAGGGCGGCGAGCGCCCGCCAGTGGGGGTCGTCGAGGAGCGACCAGTCCAGCCAACTGGTGGGGCCGTCCTGGCAGTAGGCGTTGTTGTTGCCGTGCTGGGTGCGGCCCAGCTCGTCACCGGCGACCAGCATCGGGACCCCGGTCGACAGCAGCAGGGTGGTCAGCAGGTTGCGCAGCTGGCGGCGGCGCAGCGCGGTGACGCCGGGGTCGTCGGTCTCGCCCTCGGCGCCGCAGTTCCAGGACCTGTTGTCGTGGGTGCCGTCCCGGTTGTCCTCGCCGTTGGCCTCGTTGTGCTTGTGCTCGTAGGTGACCAGGTCGCGCAGGGTGAAGCCGTCGTGCGCGGTGATGAAGTTGACCGAGGCGTACGGGCGCCGGCCGCCCCAGGCGTACAGGTCGCTCGACCCGGAGAGCCGGTAGCCCAGGTCACGGACGTCCTGCGCGCCGCCGCGCCAGAAGTCGCGGACGGTGTCGCGGTAGCGGTCGTTCCACTCCGTCCACAGGGGCGGGAACGCGCCCACCTGATAGCCGCCGGAGCCCACGTCCCAGGGCTCGGCGATCAGCTTGACCCGGCGCAGCACCGGGTCCTGGGCGATCACCGCGAGGAACGGCGAGAGCATGTCGACGTCGTGCAGGGAGCGGGCCAGCGCCGCCGCCAGGTCGAAGCGGAAGCCGTCCACCCCCATCTCGGTGACCCAGTAGCGCAGCGAGTCGGTGATCAGCCGCAGCACGTTGGGCTGCACGACGTGCAGGGTGTTGCCGCAGCCGGTGTAGTCGGCGTAGCGGCGGGCGTCGCCCTGGAGGCGGTAGTAGCCGCGGTTGTCGATGCCCCGGAGGGAGAGCGTCGGGCCCAGTTCGCCGGCCTCCGCGGTGTGGTTGTAGACGACGTCCAGGATCACCTCGATACCGGCGTCGTGCAGCGCCCGCACCATCCGCTGGAACTCGCCGACCTGCTGGCCCCGGGTACCGGTGGCGGCGTACCCCGCGTGCGGCGCGAAGTAGCCGATGGAGTTGTAGCCCCAGTAGTTGCGCAGCCCCCGGCGCACCAGATGGTCCTCGTGCGCGAACTGGTGGACCGGCAGCAGCTCGACGGCGGTGACGCCGAGCCGGGTCAGATGGTCCAGCGCGGCCGGGTGCGCCAGCCCCGCGTAGGTGCCGCGCAGCTCCTCCGGGATGCCGGGGTGACGCATCGTGAAGCCCCGGACGTGCAGCTCGTAGAGGACGGAGTCCGGCCAGGGCGTCTTGGGCCGCCGGTCGTCCCGCCACGCGTCCCCGCCCTCGCCGTCGGCGACCACCACCCCCTTCGGGACGTACGGCGCCGAGTCGCGGTCGTCGCGCACCGTGTCGGCGTACTGCTGCTGCGGCCAGTCCCGGGCGTGCCCGTAGAGCTGGGCGGGCAGCGCGGGCCCTCCGGGGCCCGCTTCCGTGTACGTGCCGAAGTCGCCGTCCACCGCGCGGGCGTACGGGTCGAGCAGCAGCTTGGCCGGATTCCAGCGGGCGCCCGTCCAGGGGTCCCAGCGGCCGTGCACCCGGTAGCCGTAGCGCTGCCCCGGGCGGGCGCCGGGCAGGAAGCCGTGCCAGATCTCGTGGGTCAGCTCGGTGAGGGGGTGGCGGGTCTCCTGCCCTTCGTCGTCGAAGAGGCAGAGCTCGACGGCCTCGGCGCCGCCCGCCCACAAGGCGAAGTTGGTGCCCGCGACGCCGTCCGGCCCGGTGCGGCAGCGGGCCCCGAGGGGCGTCGGGCTGCCGGGGCGGACGTCCGCGGGCGCGGTGAGAGGTTCCCCCGCCACCGCCTCCTGCTCGGGTGCGCTGGACACTGCCGGCCTCCTGCGGCTTCGGGCTCGGTCGAGTGGTGGCCCCGAGCCTGGCGGCGCTCCCCCAGCTCACACTGGGGGGACCCCCACCCAGCGTGAGCTGGGGGAGTCCCGGCCGCGCGCGGGCCCACCGCCCGCAATGTCGTGCTGCGTCGTGCGGTGCCTGCTGCGTCGTACTGTGTCGTGCCGCGCCGTTCCGCGTCGATCCCCGTCGTCCACGGCGATCCTCGTTCCGTGTCGATCCCCGCCGTTCGGCGTCGCCCCCTCGTGCCGCGTCGCCCAGCGTCGTGCTGCCTTCTGCCGCACTGCTCGGCGTCATGCTGCGTTGGTCTCCGTTGTTCTTCCCGCAACCGGGCGTTGCCTCACGCTTCCCGTCGCCGCGGACATCCGGTGCTTTCGCCGCCCGCCCGCGCACCGTCCCCACCCCCCGCCGCGATCCCCGCCATGACATTCCGAACCGTGGCATACCGTCCAAGCGGCGCATCATCCGTCACAATCCGGCGTATGACCGGCCATCAGCACGACCGAGCAGGGGACCACACGGGGGACCGACCGGCGGACGGGACGAAGGTGCCGGGCCTGCCGGTCCGCCGCGCGCCCTCCGCGGGCCCGCGGGCCCCCCGTCTCCGCGCCGCCCACGCGCTGCTGGCCGCGCTCGCCGGCTGGGCGGCGCTGGCCGGCTGCGGCGGCCCGGACGCGCTGGTCGGCGGCCCGCCGGCCGCCCCCGAAGAGGCGATCCGGATCCTGCCGGGCGACGGCGCGCGCGGCGTACGGGCCAACGGGCGGCTGGAGGTCCGGGTCCAGGAGGGGCGGCTGGAGCGGGTGGAGGTCACCCGCACCGGGAGCGACGGCCGGGAACCGGTGAACGGCCGGCTCTCGCGGGACGGGACGATCTGGCGGCCGGCGGCCGACTCCCTCGAACTCGGCGCCCGCTACACCGTCGACGCCATCGCGCGCGACGGCGCCGGCCGCCGCCTGGCCCGCCACACCACCTTCACCACCTACCTGCCCCCGCACCGCATCATCGGCTCCTACACGCCCGAGAACGGCACCACCGTCGGCACCGGCCTGATCTTCTCGCTGGCCTTCAACCGGGCGGTCGCCGACCGCGCGGCCGTCGAGCGCGCCATCACGGTCAGCGCCGAGCCGGCCGTCGAGATCGCCCCCCACTGGTTCGGCCGCCGGCGACTGGACTTCCGGCCCCGGCACCGGTGGCGGCCGGGCACCCGGATCACCGTGAACCTGCGGCTGCGCGACGTGAAGGCCGGCCCCGGCTCCTACGGGCTCCAGAGCAAGACCCTGCACTACCGGGTCGACCGGGACCAGATCAGCGTCATCGACGCGGCCCTGCACACCCTGACCGTCCGCCGCTCGGGCCAGGTGCTGGCGACCCTGCCGGTGACCACGGGCAACGCCGAGAACCCCACCTACAACGGGAAGATGGTGATCCTGGAGCGCCATTCGGTGACCCGGATGGACGGCGGGACCGTCGGCTTCGGCGCCGAGTACGACATCCCGGACGTGCCGCACGCGATGCGGCTGACCCGGTCCGGGACCTTCCTGCACGGCAACTACTGGGCGCCGTCACGGGTCTTCGGCGGTGCCAACACCAGCCACGGCTGCGTCGGCCTCAAGGACGTCAAGGGCGGCGGCGCGGACACCCCGGCCGGCTGGCTCTACCGGAACTCGATGGTCGGGGACACCGTGGAGGTCCGCAATTCCCGGGACCGCACGGTCGCCCCGGACAACGGCTCGGGTGGCTGGAACATGTCGTGGCCGGCCTGGCGGGCGGGCGGCGCGCCCCACTGAGCGAGCCCCCGCCCGCGCTCGTACGTACGAGCGAGAGCCCACCCTCCCCCTTGGGACTGAACGGTGACATCCGGGGGGAGTTGAGTGTCAGTGCGGTGTGGTTATCTAGCGGCACGCGCGCGGCCCGCAGGTGCCGGCGCGCGGTGGTCCGCGGGCGGTGCGAGGGGAAGAGGGGCCAGTCGTGAACGTCCAGCCGATATCGGGGGAGCCGGTCCGCCGGCGGTCGTGGCCGCGCCGGGGACGCGCCCCGCTCGGGCTGCTGCTCGGTTCGCTGCTGCTGCTGGTGACGGCGTGCGGAGGCGGGGAGGGGGACGGCGGAAAACCGTCCGGCAAGACGGGGCCGGACACCTCCGCCTCGCAGGCCGTCGTGACGATCGCGCCCAAGGACGGCGCGCACGACGTCGCCACCAACGGCGCGCTGAAGGTGTCCGCGCAGAAGGGCCGGCTGCGGTCCGTCAAGGTCAAGGACGCCAAGGGCAACGAGGTCGACGGGAAGATATCCGGCGGCGGTGCCCTGTGGGAGCCGAGCGGTCATCTCGGCGCCTCGACGCAGTACACCGTCGACGCGGTCGCCGTGGACGCCCGGGGCCGCCAGGCCGCCGAGCACGCCACGTTCACCACGCTCGTCCCGAAGAACACCTTCATCGGCCAGTACAGCCCCGAGAACGGCCAGCAGGTCGGCGTCGGGATGCCGGTCTCCCTCCACTTCACCCGGGGGATCACCGACCCCGCGGCCGTCGAGAAGGCCATCACGGTCACGGCGCGTCCGTCCGTCCCGGTCGCCGGCCACTGGTTCGGCAACGACCGGCTCGACTTCCGCCCCGAGAAATACTGGGCGCCCGGCACCAAGGTCACCCTCAAGCTCGACCTCAACGGCGTCGAGGGCCGCCCCGGCGTCTACGGGACCCAGGCCAAGGAGATCTCCTTCACGGTCGGCCGCAGCCAGATCAGCACCGTCGACGCCCGCTCGAAGGAGATGACGGTGGTCCGCGACGGCGCGACGCTGAAGACCCTTCCGATCACCGCCGGCGCACCGGGCACCGAGACGTACAACGGCCGGATGGTGATCAGCGAGAAGCACCCGGTGACGCGGATGAACGGCGACACCGTCGGCTTCGGCGGCGAGTACGACATCAAGGACGTCCCGCACGCGATGCGGCTGAGCACGTCCGGCACGTTCATCCACGGCAACTACTGGTCGGGCCGGGACACGTTCGGCACCCGCAACGCCAGCCACGGCTGTGTCGGCCTGTTCGACGTGCGGGGCGGCGACGACGGATCCACGCCGGCGGCCTGGTTCTACCGGAACTCCCTCGTCGGCGACGTGGTCATCGTCGAGAACGCCCACGACGAAACGATCCAGCCCGACAACGGCTTCGGCGACTGGAACCTCTCCTGGGACACCTGGCGGGCCGGCGGGTAGCCCGGCCGGACGCGGGGCGGCGGGCGGCGTTAACGCGTACTAACCTGCCCGCATGACTGTGAATCTCGAGGTGGCCGACGGCGTCGGCACCATCCGCCTGGACCGCCCGCCGATGAACGCACTGGACATCGCCACCCAGGACCGGCTCCGCGAGCTGGCGGAGGAGGTCGGCCGCCGCGACGACATCCGTGCCGTCGTGGTCTGGGGCGGCGAGAAGGTGTTCGCGGCCGGTGCGGACATCAAGGAAATGCAGGCCATGGACCACGCCGCCATGGTCGTCCGCTCGAAGGCGCTCCAGGACGCGTTCACCGCCGTGGCCCGGATCCCCAAGCCGGTGGTCGCCGCGATCACCGGCTATGCGCTGGGCGGCGGCTGCGAGTTGGCGCTCTGCGCCGACTTCCGGATCGCCGCCGACGACGCCAGGCTGGGCCAGCCCGAGATCCTGCTGGGGCTGATCCCGGGCGCCGGCGGCACCCAGCGGCTGGCCCGGCTGGTGGGCCCGTCCAAGGCCAAGGACCTGATCTTCACCGGCCGCCACGTCAAGGCCGAAGAGGCGCTCGCCATCGGCCTGGTGGACCGCGTGGTCCCGGCCGCCGAGGTGTACGCGCAGGCGCACGCCTGGGCGGCCCGGCTGGCGTCCGGCCCCGCGCTCGCCCTGCGGGCCGCGAAGGAGTCGGTCGACGCCGGGCTGGAGACGGACATCGACACCGGGCTGACGATCGAACGCAACTGGTTCGCCGGGCTGTTCGCGACCGAGGACCGGGAGACCGGAATGCGCAGCTTCGTCGAGGAGGGTCCGGGCAAGGCCAAGTTCCGCTGATGCGCCTGGTGTTGACGGGGCACCTGCGGTTTGGCCGGGAGCCGGTGCCCCGTGCGGGCGAATTGCCGAAAACCTCGTTGCACCTTAAGAGAACCTTGCGGGCGGGTCCCGTCGGTCCGCCGCCGGTCCGCCGTCGGCGCAGGTCAGCGGGGTGACGCGGAACCTTAACTGCCGTTGGCATATGTCTGATCGGGGGTGTGGGGCCGGCGATTCCGGACAACGGATTCCGCCGGTTCCGCCCCCGGGGTGCCGAGTAGCGGCCATGATGGGGGCATGGCGGGCCTCGATGGAATGGAGCAGCCGCGGCCGGGGAGTGGTACGGCCGCCGCGCGTCGGTGCGCTCCCGGTGCGGACGGGGAGGCGGCTCCGGCGCCCGCCGGTCCGGCGTCCGCGCCCCTCGACCTGGTCGGCGACCCGACCCTGGGCGAGGTCAGACTCCCGTCGCGCCCCCAGTCCGCCGGCACCGCCCGGCGGTTGACCGCCGAGGTGTTCCTCAAGCAGTGGTCGCTCTCGCCGCAGCTCGCCGAGCACGCGGTGTTGCTGGTCTCCGAGTTGGTCGGCAACGCCGTACGGCACACGGGGGCCCGCACGTTCGGGCTGCGGATGCTCCGCCGGCGCGGCTGGATCCGCGTCGAGGTGCGCGACCCGTCCCGCGGGCTGCCCTGCCTGATGCCGGTACAGGCGATGGACACCAGCGGCCGCGGCCTCTTCCTCGTCGACAAGCTCTCCGACCGCTGGGGCGTGGACCTGCTGCCGCGCGGCAAGACCACGTGGTTCGAGGTGCGGGTCAACGACCGCTGACCGGGGTGCCCCCCGACACGGGACCGGGGTCCTCCCGCGGGGTGTCGCGGGGTGGGCCCCAGTAACCCGACCTCCGGCGGGCGGAAGGGGTGGGCCCGCGGGGTCGTGGACGGCCCGGAACGCATCGGCGGGGCCGACTATGGCAGGCGAGGCAGGGGCCGACCAAAGACGCGAAACTGCGTGTATCCGGGCATAGTGCTACTAATCGATCCGTCTCCGCGGGGTGAGGTGTGCCACCGCGGGCCACCGCGGGGCGTCGCGCGCCGGCGGTCCGTAGGATGGGACGTTCATCCGCGCGCCGGACCGGACCACCGGACGCAGACCAACGGATCACCGAGCCCGCCGGACACGGACCAGCGGAGCGGGACCGCCACCGAGGGGGAGGGAACATGCGCCAGCTGCGCCGGTCGGCGACGCTGACCCTGCTGCTCCTCCTCGCGGTCACCTTCGGGCCCATGCTCTGCCGGATCGGCGGCGACCAGGCATGGCTCGCGGGCCGGGCGGCGAACGCCACGGCGGCCTGGGAGTCCGGCGCCGCCGGCCCGGCCGCGCAGCGCGGTCTGCCGCTCGCCGAGGCCGCCCCGGTCGCGGTCGCCGACACCTCCAAGAAGTGCTCCGGCCGCCATGCGCCGAGCCCCGACGAATCGGCCCCGATCCCCGCGCCGCACCGCGCCGAGCCGCTCGCCCCGGCCACCACCGGGACCGGGCCGCTCCCCGCGGACCTGACCGCGCAGTTCGCGCGGGCCCGCCCGCCGACGGACGGCGCCACCGCCACCGACCACACCGCGCTCCTGCCCGTACTGCGGATATAGGCCGCTGCCCCGACGCACCCGCCTGTCGTTTTCCGCTTCCGTACGTCTGGAGCTCCCGCATGCCCACTTCCGCTTCCCCCACCCGAAAACTGGCCGCGATCGGCGCGGTCGTCGCACTCGTCGTGGCCGTGATCGCCATCGCGGTCGCCGTCGGCAAGGCCGTCGAGGGCGGCCGGGACGAGGGCGGCACCGCCGCACCCGACACCGCCGCCTCCGCGCAGTCCCAGGAGGACCCCGCACAGCAGAAGCTGTACGACGACTTCGCCCGGCGCACCAGCCGGCGCGTCGCCGGCGACCCGCTGGCCGTCGGCAAGCCGGACGCCCCCGTGGTCCTGGTCGAGTACGCCGACTACCAGTGCTCCTTCTGCGGGCGCTTCACCCGCGAGACCCAGCCCGCGCTGATCAAGAAGTTCGTCGACGCGGGCACCCTGCGCATCGAGTTCCGCAACTTCCCGGTCTTCGGCGCCGACTCCGAGCGCGCCGCCCGCGCCTCCTGGGCCGCCGGCCGGCAGGGCAGGTTCTGGCAGCTGCACGACCAGCTCTACGCCGAGACCCGCAAGGGCGACGCGCTGGCCGAGGACAAGCTCGTCGACCTGGCGCGCGCGAGCGGTGTGCCGGACATCGAGAAGTTCCGCGCCGACCTGAAGAGCCCCGCCGCCGACCAGGCCCTGAAGAAGGACCAGGACGAGGGCTACCAGCTCGGCGTGCAGTCCACCCCGTCCTTCCTGATCAACGGCCGGCCGGTGGCCGGGGCCCAGCCCACCGGGGTCTTCGAGCAGGCGATCACCCGGGCCGCCGCCGCGGCGAAGGGCGGGCACGGCACCGCGGGGGCCGGGAAGTGACCACCGACATCGGCTACCTCGCGGCATTCCTGGGCGGCGCGCTGGCGCTGGTCAGTCCGTGCAGCGCGCTGCTGCTGCCGGCGTTCTTCGCGTACTCCCTCGCCAACCCCGGCCGGCTGCTGGCCCGTACCGGCGTGTTCTATCTGGGACTGGCCACCACGCTGGTGCCGCTGGGCGCGGCCAGCACGGCGGCCAGCCGGCTGTTCAACGGCCACCGCGATCTGCTGGTCGCGGTCGGCGGCTGGGTGGTGATCGCGATGGGGCTCGCGCAGATCCTGGGCCTGGGCTTCGCCTCGAAGCGCGCCCAGGCCGCCGCCGCCCGGATCACCCCGCGCTCGGCGCTCTCCACCTTCCTGCTCGGCTGCGTCTACGGGCTCGCGGGCTTCTGCGCCGGCCCGATCCTGGGCGCGGTGCTGACCGTGACCGCGGTCAGCGGCTCACCGCTCTACGGCGCCTCGATGCTCGCCGTCTACGCCCTGGGCATGGCGCTGCCGCTGTTCGTCCTGGCGCTGCTGTGGGACCGCTTCCGGCTCGGCACCCGCGGCTGGCTGCGCGGCCGGGCCTTCCGCCTCGGCCGGCTGGAGCTGCACACCACGTCCGTGCTCTCCGGCGTCTTCTTCATCGGCATCGGCGTACTGTTCCTGCGCTTCAACGGGACCAGCGCGCTGCCCGGAATCCTGGACCCGGACGCCGAGATGCGGCTGGAGGAGTGGGCGACCCGGATCGGCGACGGCGTACCGGACTTCGTCCTGATCGCGCTGGCCGCGCTGGCCGCCGCCGCGGTGCTGGGCCGGATCGCCCTGCGGTCGGAGCGCACACCGCGGCCGGCGGACGACACCGCCGGGCCGCAGCCGGGGACCTCCGGCCGCGACCCCGGCCTGCCCGACGGGGCAGGCCCCGAGCCATCGGACCGGTCCTAAGCACTCAGCCGCCGGTGCCAGCGCGGATGCGGCCGGGGGCGCGGGCGGGCGTGCGGGGGGTGGGCGTCCGCCCGGCGCCGCCGGTCGTTGCAGAGCAGGCACTTGCCGTAGCCCGGCGGAAGGGGGTCCTCCGGGTCGCCGTAGAGCGGATCCACCGCGCCGTTGGGGTGCAGGGCGCAGCCCGTCGGGCCGGTGGGGTCCTCGCCCAGCGAGCTGGCGGCGGTCAGCGCGCGGCGGAGGGCGTCGACGAGCCGGTCGGCGTCCCGCCGGGTGGGCGCGGACGGCAGGGCGGAGGCGAGGTCGGAGGCGGTGGTCAGCGCGGTACGGAGTTCGCGCAGGCTTGCGTAACCCATGTCCTGGAGAGTAGGCGGCCCCACTGACAGTTGATCTTCCGATCGCACTTCGTGGCTTCCCATGGCCGCATGCATGCCCGCTCCGGCCCATGGTTTAGCACCGGGACGGTGACCGCCCCCTTGCCGGAGCATGACAGAACGGGGTGCCCCCACCGCGCGGGCGCGGGCACCCGCGGCGTCACGGGGCGATCGGCAGCGCCCGCTTGTGCTCGGTGAGGCGGTAGCGCCGGACGATCGACGCGAAGGCGTCCGCGTCGACATGGCGGCCCTCCAGGAAGTCGTCGATCTGGTCGTAGGTGACGCCGAGCGCGTCCTCGTCGGGCTTGCCCGGGTCGAGGGTCTCCAGGTCGGCGGTCGGGACCTTCCACACCAGCTCGGCCGGAGCGCCCAGGGCCTGCGCCACGGCGCGCACCCGGCGCTTGGTGAGCCCGGTGAGCGGTACGACGTCGGCCGCGCCGTCGCCGAACTTGGTGAAGAAGCCGGAGACCGCCTCGGCGGCGTGGTCGGTGCCCACGACCAGGCCGTCGTGGGCACCGGCGACCGCGTACTGGGCGATCATGCGCTGCCGGGCCTTGATGTTGCCCTGGACGAAGTCCTGGTGGTGGGCGTCGCGGAAGGTGACGCCGCCGGCCACCGACGCGGCCAGCGCCGCGTCGCTCGCCGGGCGGACGTCCACGGTCAGCAGCCGGTCGGCGCGGATGAACTCCACCGCCAGCTGCGCGTCCTTCTCGTCCGCCTGCTCGCCGTACGGCAGCCGCATCGCGTAGAACGTCGCGTCGTGGCCGGCCGCGCGGGCCCGCTCCACCGCGAGCTGGCAGAGCCGGCCCGCGGTGGTGGAGTCGACACCGCCACTGATGCCCAGCACCAGGGAGCGCAGACCCGTGGACGTCAGCCGCTCTGTGAGGAAGGCCACCCGGCGCTCGATCTCCCGCTCGGCGTCGAAGGCCGTGGTGGCCGGCGCCACCTGGAGTTCCTGGGCTATGTGCTGCTGCAGGGCCTTGGACGCCGGGTCGGTCACGGGTGCTCCTCTGATTCTCGTCACGCGCTGTGCGCACATTCCGCGAGATGGTCACGCGGTGTGTCCATGGCGCGCATCCGGATACTGCCGGAGAAGTTTATGCGGGGTGCGCCCAGCTCTTGAGCTCGGCCTTGTCGGAGAAAGCGGCGACGTCCTTGTCCAGCGGCTGGTCCGTGTACTGGTGGATACGCCACTTCGCCTTGACCCGCGGCTGCCCGGCGGTGACGTAGTCGGCGATCCACAGGCCGTCCGCGGCATACGACGTGGTGTCGCGGTTCAGCCAGAAATCGCGGTTGCAGTAGAGCAGCACGCGGTGCGAGGGCCGCAGTTTCTTGACCTCCAGGAGGAACTGGTCCTTCTGCGCGTTGCTGGCGTACGAGCCGTCCCCGGTGGTCTCCCAGTCGGCCGCCAGCAGGTCGCCGTGGACCGAGGCGCATTGCTCGACGAAGTATTGCGCCTGGGCCGCGATATTCCCCGGCCACAGGAAGTGGTAGAAACCGACCACGGCGCCCGCCTCGCGTGCCCGGGCGGCCTGTGCCGACTGGTGCGGATTGACGTAGGAGCGGCCTTCGGTGGCCTTGATGAATACGAAGTCCAACCCCTGGGCGGAATAACCGGTGTTGTAGGAGCTGACATCGACACCGTGCAGCATGAGCGACCTCCTGCCGAATCGGATCTGCGAAATGCGAAGCGTCATCTGCGCGAAACGGCAGCGGCCCCCCAGCAGTTCAGCATGTTCACGACCGGAGACGCCAGATCGACGCGCTGAAGTTCCCGGCTGCGCAGGCGAGTTGGTGACGCATGGCACCGGTGGGACGGATGGTGCGGGAGGGGGTGCGGGGCCCGCTCAGAGGCCGGTCGTCGGAACGCCGCCGGCGCCGGGCTCCGGCCGCGCGTCCAGGCGCCGCCGCAGCCGCCGGACCTGTTCGCGCCCCCGGGCCCGGCCCGCCGTGGCGGCCCGGCGCAGCACCCGGCCGCGGCGGGTCGCCCGCAGGTCCCGGAAGAGCAGCTGGTACCGCTCGGCTATCGGCTCGGGGTCGTAGCGGTACGCGCCCGCCAGCGCGGCGGCGCCCATCTCCCGGCGGCGCTCCGGGTCCTCGATCAGGTCGAGCAGCGCGCCGGCCAGCGCCCGTCCGTCGCCGCGCGGCACCAGCACACCGTCCGCGCCGTCGTGGACGATCTCGGCCGGGCCCAGCGGGCAGTCGGTGCTGACGACCGGTACGCCGCAGCGCATCGCCTCGACGAGGGGCATCCCGAACGACTCGGCGTCCGAGGCCGAGGCGACGATCGACGCCTTGGCGAACTCCTCCTCGATCGGCGACCGCGGCCCGGTGAGTTCGGCCCGCCCGGACAGCCCCAGCCCGTCGATGAGGTGCTGCAGCCGGGTGCGTTCGGCGCCGTCGCCGTGGATGCGCAGCCGCCAGTCGGGGTGCTTGACGGAGACCGCGGAGAACGCCTCGATCAGCAGGTCGAAGCGCTTGCCGCGGACCAGCCGGCCGGCCGCCGCGATGATCTTCGAGCTGCCGTCGGACGGCGGCCCGGCGGGCGCCGGGACGATGTCGGGGACCGCCAGGATCCGTACGCCGGGCAGCGGCATCCGCGTGCGGTAGACCGCCGCGTCCGCCTCGGTCGTGGTGACCACCGCGTCCAACGCCCGGTAGTGGTGGGCGAGTTCGGTCCGCAGCTCGGCGCTGTGCGCGTCGTGCCGCAGGTGCTCCTGGGCGATCCGCAGGGCGCGGCGGGGGGCGAAGCGGGCCAGGTAGACGTTGATGCCGGGCCGGGTGCCGATGAGCACGTCGGCGTCGCTGCCGCGCAGGAACTCCGCGGCGCGGACGTCGACCAGCCGGCTGTAGTGGTGGTGCCGCTTCTCGGCGAGCGGGAAGTCCACCGCGGGCTCGCCGAACAGCGGATGCGCCATGTCGTCGCTGCCCACCCGGGCGTCCACCAGGGGAATCAGCCGTACCCGGGGGTCCACCGCGAACCGCGGGACCTCGCGGTGCCGCAGCATCGACACGATCTCGACGTCGTGCCGGTCGGCGAGCGCGGCGGCGAGGTTCAGGGTGGTGCGGATGGTGCCGCCGATGGCGTACGCGTCGTGCAGCAGGAGGGTCACCTTCAGGCGGCCCCGGCGCCCGGCCCGGCCCGTACGGCCGGTGCGATCCGCACGGCCCGTGCCGTCCGTGCGCCCTGCGTCATCCGTGCTCTTCATGCGGTGCATATGGTGCTCTTCACGCGGTGTCGGCCCGGTGTGTCCGGGGGTGCCGGCCTGCTGCGGCCGGCCGGGACCCGGGGCGGTGTCGTCCGCCCCCGCCGGCCCGTCCGGCACCGGTCACCGTCCCGGGACGGGGTAAGCCGAGGACGTGCGCCGGGTGAGAGCCCGGTAAGAAACCCACCGGCCGCAGACCCCCCGGACCGGTCTTGGCAGACTTGCCGGGTGACCCATTCCGTACTGCTCGCCGAGGACGACCGCCCCATCCGCACCGCGCTGGAGCGCGCCCTGACCCTGGAGGGGTACCGGGTCACCGCCGTCGCCGACGGGATCCAGGCGCTGGCCACCGCCCACCGCGAGCGGCCCGACGTGATCCTGCTGGACGTGATGATGCCGGGGATCGACGGGCTCCAGGTGTGCCAGGTGCTGCGCGCCGAAGAGGACCGCACCCCGATCCTGATGCTCACCGCACGGGTCGGGACCGCGGACCGGATCGCCGGCCTGGACGCCGGGGCCGACGACTACGTGGTCAAGCCCTTCGAGGTCGAGGAGGTGTTCGCCCGGCTGCGGGCGCTGCTGCGGCGGACCACGGCCGGGCCGGCGGCTTCGGGGGACCGCGGGGCCGGGTCCGCCGAGGCCGGGGAGGCGTACGACGCCAGGGCGGCGGGCAGCGGTGTCGTCGAGGCGGCCGACCTGCGGATCGACGGTCCCTCGCGGCGGGCCTGGCGCGGGGAGCGGGAACTGGAGCTGACCCGGACCGAGTTCGAGCTGCTGGAGCTGCTGGCCCGCAACGCCGGGATCGTCCTGGACCACGCGACGATCTACGACCGCATCTGGGGCTATGACTTCGGTCCCGGCTCGAAGAACCTCGCGGTGTACGTCGGCTATCTGCGGCGCAAGGTCGACGTACCGGGCAGCCGGCCGCTGATCCACACCGTGCGCGGCGTCGGCTACGTCCTGCGGGAGGACTGAGTGCCCCCGTCCCGCGGCCCGCGGTGGTCCGGCCTGCGGCGGCTCGCCGCCCGGCCGGCCACCCGCCTGTGGGGCTGCCGGCCGGTCGCCTGGCTGCGCACCCGCAAGCCCGCCAGCCTGCGCACCTCGTTCGCGCTGGCCTTCGCCGCCGGGGCCGCGGGGGTGACCGTCCTGGTCGGGTTCCTCGGCTACGACGCGGCGGCCCGGCTGGTGCGGATGGACGAGAGGTCCGTGTTCTCCGAGGTCGTACGGGATCTGCGGTCCCAGGTGCGGGAGCGGCCGTACACGCCCGCCGACTACGCCGTCGCCGACCGCGGCCACGACGGGCCGCGCGAGGACCTGACCCGGCCGGCCCGGACGGACGTGCAGATCCTGGGCGCCGGCGGGCGGGTCGTCGAACCGGGCCACCCCGCACTCCCGGCCGGGGACGCCGAGCGGAACATCGCCGCCCACCGTGAGGCGGGCCGCTACGTACAGGGCGAGGCGCAGCTCGACGGCCACGCCTACCACCTCGCCACCGTGGCGCTCGGCGACGGGCGCGGCGCCGTCCAGGTCGCCCGCACGGTCAGCGGGACCGAGGACCTGCTCGCCGCGCTCCAGAAGCGCACCGTGCTGCTGGCGGCCGGCGTCATCGCCCTGGCCGGCGCCGTCGGCTGGTGGCTGGCCCGCCGGATCACCGGCCGGCTGGTCCGGCTGACGTCGGTCGCCGAGCGCGTCGCGGAGCACGGGCCGGCGGACGTCCAGGTACCGGTCGCCGGGCGCGACGAGGTGGCCCGGCTCGGGCGGGCCTTCGACGACATGCTCGGGCGGCTGACCAGCGCGGTGCAGGACCAGCAGCGGCTCGTCCAGGACGCGGGCCACGAACTGCGCACCCCGCTGACCTCGCTCCGTACGAACATCTCGCTGCTCCGGCGCTTCGACGAGCTGCCGCCGGACGCCCGCGGAGAACTGCTCGCCGACCTGGCGGGCGAGGCCCGCGAACTGACCGACCTGGTCAACGAGTTGGTGGACCTGGCGGCCGGACAGCGTGACGACTCCCCGCTGTCGGACGTGCGGCTGGCCGAGGTCGCGGACCGCGCCGCCGCCTCCGCCCGCCGCCGCACCGGCCGCGAGATCACCGTGCGCACCAGCCGCCCGGCGGTCGTCGCGGGCCGGCCGGCCGCGCTGCACCGCGCGCTCGGCAACCTCCTGGAGAACGCCGCCAAGTTCGACGCCGACGGCACCGAGCCCATCGAGGTCGTCGTCACCGGCGCCCGCGTCGAGGTCCTCGACCGCGGTCCGGGCATCGCCGAGGCCGACCTCGCCCGGGTCTTCGACCGCTTCTACCGCGCCCCGGCCGCTCGCGGCCTCCCCGGCTCGGGCCTGGGCCTCGCGATCGTCCGGGAGATCGCGGCGGCCCACGGCGGGCAGGTCTTCGCGACCGTGCGCCCCGGCGGCGGGGCCGGCATCGGCTTCACGGTGGGCGGCGGGGAGCCGGGTGCGGAACAGCGCCGCCCGGCCGCCCCGGCCCGCGGTGCCTCGGGCCCCTGTCTCAGCCCCTGCCCCGGTCCCCGTGGTGCTCGCCCTGGGCCGACTCCACCGTCTGGTGCAGATCTGCCGCCGCCTCCACCGCGGCGGCCGCGGAGAAGGTGATACAGGCCAGCAGCGCGGCGGCTATCAGCCGGCGGCCGTGCAGGCCGGGGTGGCGGCGGGGGTGGTCGGCCGGGTGGTCGGGGGTCAGCAGCGCGGCGACCCGGCGCGGGACCGGACCGGTGGTGGCGGCGAGCGCGGTGCTCGGGCGGGGGAGCGCCGTGGCGTGCGCGCGGGCGGCCAGCGCGGCGCGGCCGATGGCGCGGGCGGTGACCCGGCGGTCGCCCACCCGGGAGGCGGCCGATTCGTCGGCCCAGCGCTCCAGGGCGTACGCCAGCGAGGGCCGCAACCCGCGAAGCAGCGGATGGCAGGCCGAGGCCAGCGCGACCGTCAGCAGGAAGAGGTGGTGGCGGCCGGTGAGGTGGGCCCGCTCGTGGGCGAACAGGGCCTCCCGCTCGGCCGGCGGCAGCGCCCGCAGCATCCCGGCGGTGACCACGACGCGGTCCGGCCGGCCGGGCAGCGCGAAGGCGTCGGGCGCGGCATCGGGCAGGACGCACAGATCGCCGGCGAGGGAGTGCGCGTCGGCGGTGCGCCGGGCGGCGCGCAGCTCGGCGCGGTGGCGCAGCGCGCGGCGGATGACGGCGATCGCGCAGCAGGTCAGCAGCGCGCCGGCCACCGAGGCGGCCGGCACGGTCACGTCCGCGTCGCCGCCCAGCAGCGACAGCGAGAGATGGCCGAAGGCGGCGACCGGCGGCAGCCACAGCGCCCCGGCGGCCAGCAGCAGGCCGAGCGCGGCGGTCGTGCAGGCGGCCAGGGCGGCGGCGCAGCCGGTGAGCAGCCAGGCCGCGGCGCGCGGCGGCAGCGACTCGGCGAGCCGGCGGGCGGCCGGCACCGCGAGCAGCGGCATCAGCAGCGGGATCCAGACGGCGAAGATCATGGCGCGGCCCCGGGCAGCGGGCCGCCGGCGCCGTCGGCCTCGGCGTCGTCCAGCAGCGAGCGCAGCAGCTGCTCGTCCTCGGTGGTCAGCTCCGAGACGAAGCGGGCGAGCGCGGTGCCGCGGTCGTCCTGCTTGTCGAGCTCGCTGCGCATCCGCCGGGCGGTCAGTCCCGCGGAGTCGTGTATCGGCGAGTAGGCGAAGCCGCGGCCCGCCCGGGTGCGGGACACCGCCCCCTTGTCGTGCAGCCGGGTGAGGATGGTGGTGACGGTCGTACGGGCGAGCCGGCCGCCCACCGCGCTCTGCACCTCGGCGGGGCTCAGCGGGCCCTCGGCCGCCCAGAGCGCCGCCAGCACGCCCGCCTCCAGCTCACCGGCCGGGCGCCGCTGCACGGGTGATGTCTCCGACATGGAACGCCCTCCACCTTTCCGTCGTCTACAGTTCTGTAGACCGTCTACGGGGCTGTAGACGGTGGGGTCGGCCGCTCGGCAGGCCCGGAACCCATTATGGGAGGGGCCACCGACATGGCCGTAGCCGCCGCAGATCTCCACCTGGGTGCGGTCACCCAGGCGGTCAACATCCTCGACGCCGGCTCACTGCTCGCCGCCTTCGGCGCCCTCGGAGTCGCCGTCGTCCTCTTCGCCGAGACCGGGCTGCTGGTCGGCTTCCTCCTGCCCGGCGACTCGCTGCTGTTCACCGCGGGACTGCTGTGCGCCCCGGGCGTCGGCGGCGCCGTCCACCTCTCGCTGCCCCAGGTCCTGGTGTCCGCCGTCGTCGGCACGCTCGCCGGATCCCAGACCGGCTTCTGGATCGGCAGGCGCGGCGGCGGCGCGCTGCTGGCCCGCGGCCGTTCCCGCAAGCTCCAGGACGGCGCCGCCCGGGCCGAGGAATACCTGGAGCGCTACGGCCACGCCAAGGCGATCATCCTGGCCCGCTTCGTGCCCGTCGTCCGCACCGTGCTCAACCCGCTGGCCGGCGCCCTGAACGTGCCCACCCGCACCTTCACCCTCTGGCAGATCACCGGCGGCCTGGTCTGGACGTTCGCCCTCACCCTCGCCGGATACGCCCTGGGCTCGTCCGTCCCCAACGTCGACCGGTACCTTCTCCCGGTCGTCGGCCTCGTCGTGATCGCCTCGCTGACCCCGCTCGCCCTCGAAGTGCTGCGTTCCCGCAAGCGGCGTCCGGGCGCCGAACAGGGCACCGAACCGGTCGCCGAATCCGGCACCGCGCCTCCGGCACACTGAAGGACCCGGCACACTTGCTGAAGCACGCGGCCGGCCCCGGCTTCCCGAAGGCCGTCCCGTCCCCAGCCCACGCACCACGTAGCGACCCGCCAAGGAGAAACCCCAGTGACCGACCTCGCCTTCGGCGGAGCCTCGATCGACGGCGGCCTGTACACCTCTGTGACCGGCTTCGCCCAGGAGATGCCGCACTTCCTGAACGTCCTGGTCTCCGTCTGGACCGACTTCGGCCTCGGGATCTTCGCGGTCCTGATGCTCGTCGGCTGGTGGCGGGCCCGCCAGCGGCTCGGCGGCAGCTCCCGCCGCCGGCTCGACCCCGGTGAGATGCGGCACACCGCCCCCGTCGCCATGGCGAGGGCACTGGCCGTCCCCGTGATCGTGGTCCTCGCCTACGTGGCCAACGACGTGGTCAAGGCGTTCTTCCACGAACAGCGCCCCTGCCAGACCATCCACACCGTCACCGTCGAGGCGTGCCCCCCGCTGGGTGACTGGTCCTTCCCCAGCAACCACTCGGCCATCGCCGCCTCCGCCGCGGTGGCCCTGATCCTCCTGGACCGCCGGCTCGGCTGGATCGCCGTCCCGGCAGCCCTCCTGATGGGCGCCTCGCGCGTCTGGGTCGGTGCCCACTACCCGCACGACGTCCTTGTCGGACTGATCGTCGGCGCCCTGGTCGCCGCGGTGCTCATGCCGCTCGCCCGGCGCGCCGCCCCGCTCGTCGAACGGCTCCGCGACACCTCGCTGCGCCCCCTGGTGTCCGCCAGGTGACGACGCCGGGGGCGGACCCGGCACCGGGGCCCCGGCCGGGCCCCGGTCCGGAGCGCGCACCGCGCCCCGGACCGGCACCGGCCCGCCCGCTCGCCGTCGCGGCGGCGGCCGCGGCCCTCTTCGCCGCCGCGGCCACCGTCATGGCCGTACGCGACGGAGCCCCGCTCGCCCCCGAACTGGCCGCCCTCCACTGGAGCACGGCCCACCGCGGGGAGCCGCTGCGCTCCCTGGCCCGCGCCCTGACGACGACCGGCACCGGCGTCGTCCCGTACCTGATGGCGGTCCTCGCCGGACTGCTGGCCGGCCGCACCTGGCGCGGCCGGCGCCGCGCGGTGACGTGGGCGGTGGTCGTGCTGGCCGCCGGCCAGGCGATCCGCTACGGCCTGATGGAACTGCTCGCCCGCCCCCGCCCGCCGGTCGCCGACTGGGCCGCCGGGGCAACCGGCTACTCCTTCCCCTCCGGCCACTCCACCACCTCCGTACTGGCCGCCGGCATCCTCGCCTGGGGCGTGCTGCACCGCACCCGCCCCCGCGCCGGCCGCCTCTGGTGCGCCCTGCTCGCCCTCTGGGCCGCCGGCGTCGGCCTCACCCGCGTCTACCTCGGCGTCCACTGGGCCGGCGACGTCCTGGCCGGCTGGCTCCTGGCCACCGCCCTGCTCGCCGCCGCGCTCCTCCTGGAACCGCTGGTCGGCGCCCGCCGGGCCCGGGGCGCGCCGGAAGCTCCCCCCTCCGCTTGTCCATGAATCGCTGACGAACGGCCCAGGTCTTCGCCAAGGCCGCATGGACGCCCGGCACGCCGAGCACCACTGTCCTGGGTACCGGCGACCGGGGAGCGCTCACCGGCACCTGAGCCGATTCACCGTGCACCACCGCGTGACAGGGGGGACAGCAATGGATCATTCGCTTGACGTCCCGACGGCCGGCCGTCCGGCCGCCTGGGGCGATCCCCGCGGCCGCTGCGCCGCCGCCGCGGTCGCCGACCCGACCCCGTGCGAGGGCCCGCGCGACGCCGCCACCATCGTCGCCCGCGACGGCAGAGAGGTCGCCGGCTGCGTCCACCACTGCGCCCGCCTCCTGGCCGGCCTGGACGGCGCCCGCGTCCACCCGTTCGTCCCGTCCGCACAGGCCCTGGACATCTACTCCCGGGCCCGCGAACTCCCGCCCTTCGCCTGGGAGATCGGCAGATAGCCCGGCCCGTGCAGCCGGCCGGACGCCCCCGGACGCCGGCCGGCGCCCCGCCGCCCGGGCGAACTCCTCGCCCCGGAAGGCCGGTTGCCCCGCTCCGTGCGGGACGGTGCCGACCGCCGGGGCCGCGGCGAGGTCGTCAGTCCGTCGACCGAGCGGCCGGCCCCGGAACGGCCGGGTCAGCACTCGATGATGTTCACCGCCAGCCCGCCCCGGGCCGTCTCCTTGTACTTGACGCTCATGTCGGCGCCGGTCTCCTTCATGGTCTTGATGACCTTGTCGAGGGAGACGTGGTGGCGGCCGTCGCCGCGCAGGGCCATGCGGGCGGCGGTTACGGCCTTCACGGCGGCCATGCCGTTGCGTTCGATGCAGGGGATCTGGACGAGGCCGCCGACGGGGTCGCAGGTGAGGCCGAGGTTGTGTTCCATGCCGATCTCGGCGGCGTTCTCGACCTGTTCGGGAGTGCCGCCGAGGACTTCGGCGAGGCCGCCGGCGGCCATGGAGCAGGCGGAGCCGACCTCGCCCTGGCAGCCGACCTCGGCGCCGGAGATGGAGGCGTTCTCCTTGAAGAGCATGCCGATGGCGCCGGCGGCGAGCAGGAAGCGGACGACGCCTTCCTCGTCGGCTCCGGGGACGAAGTTGGTGTAGTAGTGCAGGACGGCGGGGATGATGCCGGCCGCGCCGTTGGTGGGGGCGGTGACGACGCGGCCGCCGGCGGCGTTCTCCTCGTTGACGGCCATGGCGTAGAGGGTGACCCATTCCATGGCGCGGGCGGCGGCATCGCCTTCGGCGCGCAGGGCGCGGGCGGCGTTGGCGGCCCGGCGGCGGACCTTCAGACCACCCGGCAGGATGCCCTCACGGGACATCCCGCGCTCGACGCAGCCCTGCATGACCCGCCAGATCTCCAGCAGGCCGGTGCGGATCTCCTCCTCCGTCCGCCACGCCTTCTCGTTCTCCAGCATCAGGGCGGAGATCGACAGGCCGGTCTGCGAGGAGAGGCGGAGCAGCTCGTCGCCGGTGCGGAAGGGGTGCGTCAGGACGGTGTCGTCGAGCTTGATGCGGTCCTGGCCCACCGCGTCCTCGTCGACGACGAAGCCGCCGCCGACCGAGTAGTAGGTCTTCTCCAGCAGGGGTGCGCCGGCGCCGTCGTAGGCGAACAGCGTCATGCCGTTGGCGTGGTACGGCAGCGAGCGGCGGCGGTGCAGGACGAGCTGGGTGGACTCGTCGAAGGCGATCTCGTGGGCGGTGCCTATCTCGGCGCCGAGGAGGCGCAGGCGGCCGGTGGTGCGGATGCGTGCGACCTCGTCGTCGGCGGTTTCCACGTCGACGGAGCGGGGCGAGTGGCCTTCGAGGCCGAGGAGGACGGCCTTGGGGGTGCCGTGGCCGTGGCCGGTGGCACCGAGGGAGCCGAAGAGCTCGGCGCGTACGGAGACCGTCTGGGCGAGCAGACCGTCCTTCTTGAGCCGGCCGGCGAACATCCGGGCGGCGCGCATGGGGCCCACGGTGTGCGAGCTGGAGGGGCCGATGCCGATGGAGAAGAGGTCGAAGACGGAGATGGCCACGGGGGCGGACTCCTTTGTCTGCTCGTGATGGATGGTGGAGCAAGTCGGGCAGGAGGGGTGTTTCCGTCCCGACTGTCGAGCGTAACCCGCTCGGGTGGTGCTGCCGCCGGACGGTGGGCGTCGGGCGGATGTCGGCGGGAACAACGGAGGAATCCGGGCAGCAGGGCGCGAGCCCGGGGCCGGTGGCCGGCCCCGGGCTCGCCGCCCGCCACGTCCCGGCCCGCGAACGGGCCGGTGCTCACGCCATGAGACGCGTCACAGGGACGGGTAGAGGGGGTACTTCTCGGCGAGCGCCGTGACCCGGGCCTTGAGGGCGTCGCGGTCGTAGGTGGGCTTGAGGGCTTCCGCGATGATGTCGGCGACCTCGCGGAAGTCGTCGGCCTGGAAGCCGCGGGTGGCCAGCGCGGGGGTGCCGATGCGCAGGCCGGAGGTGACCATCGGCGGGCGGGGGTCGTTCGGGATGGCGTTGCGGTTGACGGTGATGCCGACCTCGTGGAGGCGGTCCTCCGCCTGCTGACCGTCGAGCTCGGAGTCGCGCAGGTCGACCAGGACGAGATGGACGTCGGTGCCGCCGGACAGGACCGAGACGCCGTACTCCTTGACGTCGTCCTGGACGAGGCGCTCGGCGAGGATCTTGGCGCCTTCGAGGGTGCGCTGCTGGCGCTCCTTGAACTCCTCGGAGGCGGCCACCTTGAAGGAGACGGCCTTGGCAGCGATGACGTGCTCCAGGGGGCCGCCCTGCTGGCCGGGGAAGACCGCGGAGTTGATCTTCTTGGCGAGTTCGGCGGTGGAGAGGATGACGCCGCCGCGGGGGCCGCCGAGGGTCTTGTGGGTGGTGGTCGTCACGACATGGGCATACGGGACCGGGGACGGGTGCAGGCCCGCGGCGACGAGGCCGGCGAAGTGGGCCATGTCGACCATGAGGTAGGCGCCGACCTCGTCCGCGATGCGGCGGAAGGCGGCGAAGTCGAGCTGGCGCGGGTAGGCGGACCAGCCGGCGACGATGAGCTTGGGGCGGTGCTCCTTGGCGAGGCGCTCGACCTCGTCCATGTCCACGAGGTTGGTCTTCTCGTCGACGTGGTAGGGGACGACGTTGTAGAGCTTGCCGCTGAAGTTGATCTTCATGCCGTGGGTGAGGTGTCCACCGTGGGCGAGGTTGAGGCCCAGGATGGTGTCGCCCGGCTTGATCAGCGCGAACATGGCGGCGGCGTTGGCCTGTGCGCCGGAGTGCGGCTGGACGTTGGCGGCCTCGGCACCGAAGAGGGCCTTGATCCGGTCGATGGCGATCTGCTCGACGACGTCGACGTGCTCGCAGCCGCCGTAGTAGCGGCGGCCGGGGTAGCCCTCGGCGTACTTGTTGGTGAGGACGGAGCCCTGGGCCTCCATGACGGCGACCGGAGCGAAGTTCTCCGAGGCGATCATTTCGAGGGTGGACTGCTGGCGGTGCAGCTCGGCGTCGACGGCGGCGGCGACGTCGGGGTCGAGCTCATGGAGGGAGCTGTTGAGAAGCGACATGAGATCTTCCTGGAGGATCGGGAGGGGTGCGAAGCTCCGGCAGGGGCGGGCTCAGCCGGCGGCGAAGGCGGTGTACTCGTCGGCCGTGAGCAGGTCTTCCGGCTCGCCGCTGACCTTCACCTTGAACAGCCAACCGCCCTCGAACGGGGCGGAGTTCACCAGCGAGGGGTCGGCGGCGACGTCCTCGTTGACCTCCGTGATCTCGCCGTCGACGGGGGAGTAGAGGTCGCTGACCGACTTGGTCGACTCCAGCTCACCGCAGGACTCGCCCGCGGTGACCGTGGCGCCGACCTCCGGGAGCTGCACGAAGACGACGTCGCCGAGCGCGTTCGCCGCGTGCTCGGTGATGCCGACCGTCGAGACGCCGCCCTCGGCGTCCGACAGCCACTCGTGCTCCTTGCTGTAGCGCAGCTGCTGGGGGTTGTCCATGGTTCGATTCTCCTGTACGCGAGGGTGTGGTGGTGACGGGGGTCGCCCCTGGCGAGGCCGGGGGAGGGTCGTGCCGGGAGAGGCGCGGCGGTGCGCCGCTGCCGCTTCCGCGGCCGGTGAACCGTTACTGCGGCGCGGCCGACCGCTACTTCTGCCGCTTGTAGAAGGGCAGCGCGACGACCTCGTACGGCTCATGGCTGCCACGGATGTCCACCCGGACACCCTCGGTGCCCGGCGTGGCGTAGGCCGCGTCGACGTACGCGATGGCGATCGGCCTGCCGAGGGTGGGGGAGGGCGCCCCGGAGGTGACCTCGCCGATGACCGTGCCGTCGGCCGCGACGACCGGGTATCCGGCGCGCGGCACCCGGCGGCCCTCGGCGATCAGGCCGACCAGCTTGCGCGGCGGTGCGGTCTCGGCGCGCTCGGCCGCCGTCGCCAGCGCGGCGCGGCCCACGAAGTCCCCGCCGTTGGTGGTCTTCTCGAACTTCACCACCCGGCCCAGACCGGCGTCGAACGGCGTGGTGGCGGAGGTCAGCTCGTGCCCGTACAGCGGCATACCGGCCTCCAGGCGCAGCGTGTCGCGGCAGGACAGTCCGCAGGGGACCAGGCCCACCGAGGCGCCGGCCTCGGTCAGCGCCTCCCACAGGGCGACCGCGTCCGCCGGCCGGACGAACAGCTCGAAGCCGTCCTCGCCGGTGTAACCGGTACGGGCGATCAGCGCGTCCACGCCGGCGACCTTGCCGGGCAGGCCCGCGTAGTACTTGAGCCCGTCCAGGTCGGCGTCGGTGAGCCCCTTGAGGATGCCGGGGGACTCCGGGCCCTGCACCGCGATCAGCGCGTAGGCGTCGCGGTCGTCGCGGATCGCGGCGTCGAAGCCGCCGGCCCGCTCGGTCAGCGCGTCCAGCACCACCTGGGCGTTGGAGGCGTTGGCGACGACCATGTACTCCTGGTCGGCGAGCCGGTAGACGATCAGGTCGTCGAGGATGCCGCCGTCGGGCGCGCAGATCATGGTGTAGCGGGCACGTCCGGTGGCGACGCCGCCGATGTTGCCGACCAGCGCGTAGTCGAGGAGGTCGGCGGCCCGCGGGCCGCTGACGGTGATCTCGCCCATGTGGGAGAGGTCGAAGAGGCCGGCGCGGGTGCGGACCGCGACATGCTCGTCGCGCTCGCTGCTGTAGCGCAGCGGCATGTCCCAGCCGGCGAAGTCGGTCATGGTCGCGCCGAGCGCGCGATGGGTGGCATCCAACGCGGTGCGGCGGGGGGCTTCAGTCATCGTTCCGGGCTCCCAGGCATGGGTGACAAGACGGTCTCCCCATCTGTCATCGGAACCTGAGAGGTTCACCGGGATCCCGCGAACGGACCCGGTTTGCACCTTGGGTGGAGCCGCGCCTGCAACCGGGCACTGGCTCGCTTTTCAGATCTGCCTCGCCCGCGCGGTATAGGGGCCTGAGAGATTCAAGGGAGGACTTGCTCCTTCGGCGCCCCGCCGTGGTGGCCGGGGACTCTCCCGCGCGGGTTCAAGCGGCCGGTATGGAGTTGGCAGCGCACGAGTGACCAGAGGTGTGCCCGTGGCGGCCACATCATTACACGGGATCGCCGGATAAAGGAGCCCTGGTCGTCGCCCCGTTCCGGTCGGCTCCGCCGGGCCGCCCGCGCGGTTCCGGAACCCGCCGGGTGCGCGGCGCCTCCGGCGGCGGCCGTCGGGCGGCGGCCCGGTGCGCCGTCAGCCCGGCGCCCGCCACCTCGTCGGATCGGGCAATCGCCTTGATGGGCATTACCTTTTCTTGACACTCTGCGGGTGCGGCTCCGGTCCCGAACCGGAGCCGGAACCGGACCGGGAGGGGTGTTCACGGTGCACAGGGGAGCGGCACACGCGGCCACTTCGGGCAGTGCGCCCTCGGCCCCGGTGGACGCAGCCCGGCTCCAGCTCCCGCCCCGGACCCGGCGCCGCCCGCCGTCCGTCCCGCAGTCCGGTCGCCGCCCCCGGACCACCGACCTCCGGGGCGCCCGCCCGGTCCGCCGCACCGCCGAACTCCGTTTCCCGCCCGGGGATCTGGTCGTGGTCTCCGGCCTGCCGGGCAGCGGCAAGAGCACCCTGATGCGGCGCCTGGTGCCGCGGCTGGACGCGCGCGGCGCCGCGGTCCACCGCATCGACTCCCAGGACGCCCGGGAGCGCTGGGAACGCGGCCGGCTGCACCGGGTGCCGTACGGCCTGTACCGCCCGCTGGTCCGCGCGGCGCACTACCTCGCACTGCGCCGGGCGCTGCGCTCCGGCGGCAGCGTGGTGGTGCACGACTGCGGGACGCTGGTGTGGATGCGCCGCTGGATCTCGCGGACGGCCCGGCGCGGCAGCCGGGGGCTGCACCTGGTGCTGCTCGACGTGCCGCCGGAGGTGGCGCCGAGCGGCCGGCGGACCCGCGGGCGCGGGGTGTCCCGGTACGCCTTCGCCCGCCACCGCAAGGCGGTACGGCGGCTGGTGGGCGGCGCGGAGGCGGACCGGCTCCCGGCGGGCTTCCGTTCCGCGGTACTGCTCGACCGCCGGGCGGCCGGCACGCTGGAGGCGGTCGGCTTCGACCGACGGGGGCGGCCGGTGCGCGTACGGCCGCCGCCCTCGCTCCTGTGTGCGGCTCCGGCTGCGGTCGTTGCCGGACCTCCCGCTAGTGTCGTTGGCCAGAAAGCGCGCGGTCGGCAATGGGTGGGTGACATGGACTATCCGGAGAACTATCCGGGGAACTTTCCGGCTCCGGGGGACTTCCCGGACCAGGGGATTCCGCAGCTGGCCTGGCCGGCGAACGAACTCGAAGAGGTGCTGGCCGCATCGGTCGGGCATCCGGAGGCGGGCGGCCGGATCGTCGAGGTGCTGGGCCGCAGCCGGGTGTGGGTGCCGCTGCCCAAGGGCGGTGGCCCGGACAGTGCGGGCTTCGGGGCGGCCGGCCTCGATGTGCCGACCGTGGAGATCGGCGGGGCCGCGTACGTCCCGGTCTTCAGTTCCGAGCAGGAGTTCATGAAGGTCGTCGGGGCGCATATGGGCTTCACCGTCGCGCCCGCCCGGGAGTTCGCCCGCGGGCTGCCGCCGCTGGTGGGCATCGCGGTCAACCCCGACGGCACGGTCGGGGTCCCGCTGCCGCCGCCCGCGGTGGCCGAACTGTGCCGGGCCGGGCGTGCGGAGCAGGCCGGCGGTCTGCCGAGCGGCGCCCGGGTGCGGCTCTTCGAACCGGACTGGCAGGACGAGCCGGTGGACTTCCTCGCCGCGGCCGGACTGGAGTTCTCCGGTGCCGGAATTGTCGTGACTGCCCGGCGCGCCCTGGCAAGTGTCGAGGGCGACACGCCCGCGCTGTTCGTCGGCGTGCAACTCGACGTGCCCGCCGAGCGGCTGCACGACGGCAGCGCCCGCGAGGAGGCGCTGGCGGCCCTGGGACGTGCGCTCGGTGCGGTGCCGGTGCCCTGGCCCGTCCAGCTCGTCCTGCTCGACATCGCCCAGGGGGATCCGGTCGCCGACTGGATGCTGGAGCGCGTGCGGCCCTTCTACGCACGGGACCACTCGTAAGCTGGTTGGATGACGGGCGGGCGCACCCTCACGTGCCCTGCTGACAGAAGGGACGGGACCACGTGAGCGCGGGTGCGCATCAGGGAGCCGCGGCGGCCGGCCAGGTCGAGCAGATGCTGCGACAGGTCTCGCCCGGCCGCTACGACGCCTACGAGGCGCTGTTGCACGCGCTCGCCCAGAGCCAGGTCTGGATGCTCCTCTGGCACGGCCGCGCCGGGATGCCCGACGCCCAGTACGGGAACATGGAGGTCGACGGGCTGGGCTACGCCCCCTGCGTGACCTCCGCCGCCGAACTCGCCGCCTCCGGCTGGAACCGCGACCACGAGCTGGTCACCGGCACGGAGATCGCCGCCTCCCTCTTCCCCGACCGCTGGGGGCTGTGGCTGAACCCGCACGCGCCCGGCGGCGGCGTCGGCGTGCCCTGGCTCGATCTGCGGCGGATCGCCGGCGGCCTCGACCGGCTGCCCGCCGGTCCGCTGCGGATCTCCGAACCGGCCGTCGACATCCCGCAGTTCTACGCCCTGCTCGCCCAGAACGCCCACCGGACGCCCGCCGTGCGGTCGTTGCGCCGGGCCTGGGTGCAACCCGCCCTCGGTGCCCCGTATCTGGCGATCGGGCTGGATCTGTACGACACCGGCCAGCTGTCGGTGGATTCGGTGCGGTTGATGATCCAGCAGTCGATGGGTGCCGTTCCGGACGGTCTGCCCGTTTCGACCGTCGCGATGAACGACGAGTTCGACCCGGTCGGCATGTGGATGCGGGCCTGCGCGCGCCCCTTCTTCGACCGCGACGGCTATGCGCAGCCGCCCGCTCCCGGACCGACCTACGGTTACGGATACCCGCGTTCCTACTGACGCCGGCGGGCCTTCCCGGCGCCGCCGCGGGCTGCCGTACTTGGCTTGAATTCCCCCTGTCCGTACGGAAGTTGGACCCCTGTCGGAACCCCCTTCGGGCCTCCTTTCGGTCCGGTCAGCCCGCACCGTTGTTCGTATAACGGAAGGTCGTGGGCCAGATCACAGTTGTGCATCCATTCCCCGCGGGGGCTGGTGAGTGATCGCCGGTCGGATGAAGACTCCGGCCGCACAGGGCCTCGGTCCTTTGTGCGAGCGGCACTTCTGCACGGCAAGGCAGCACCTCTGATCTACCGCACCACCTCTGATCTTCCGTTGAGTGAACGCCCCTGACGCCATGACGAGTTGGCGGCAGGGGAAGCGTCAGTGATGGGAAACCGGGCCGCTACCGCGGCGGGCACCGGCCGGCCACCGCCGGCCGAGAGGGGTCAAGGGCACCGTGACCACACCGATCGAGACCACCGGGGCGGCTGCGCAGGCGCAGCCGGAAGCGGTGCTGGAGGGCGTGGAGAGCAAGCGGATCGAGGGGCGCTCGCTCGGCCAGATCGCCTGGCTGCGCTTCCGCCGCGACAAGGTCGCCGTGGCCGGTGCCGTCGTCGTCGTCCTGCTCGTCCTGGTCGCCGCGCTCTCCCGCCCCCTCCAGGCGCTTTTCGGACTCGACCCGAACCTGCCGCATCCGGACCTGATCGACCCCAACACCACGCTCCCCAAAGGGGACTTCGGAGGGATGAGCGGCGACCACCTGCTCGGGGTGGACCCCAAGTTCGGCCGCGATCTGCTCGCCCGGATCCTGGAGGGCTCCTGGGTGTCGCTGCTGGTGGCGTTCGGCGCGACGCTGCTGTCGGTCGCCCTCGGCAGCGTGCTCGGCGTCGTCGCCGGCTTCTACCGGGGCCGGGTGGACGCGCTCATCAGCCGCATGATGGACGTCTTCCTCGCCTTCCCGCTGCTGCTGTTCGCCATCGCGATCTCCGCCTCGCTCCAGGGCGGTGCGTTCGGCCTGCAGGGGCTGCCGCTGCACATCTCGGTGCTGATCTTCGTGATCGGCTTCTTCAACTGGCCGTACATGGGCCGGATCGTGCGCGCGCAGACGCTGTCGCTGCGCGAACGGGAATTCGTCTCGGCCGCCCGCGGCCTGGGCGCGCGCGGGCCGTTCATCCTCTTCCGGGAACTGCTGCCCAACCTCGTGGGGCCGATCATCGTCTACTCGACGCTGCTGATCCCCTCCAACATCCTCTTCGAGGCGGCGCTGAGCTTCCTGGGTGTCGGCATCCAGCCACCCCAGTCCTCCTGGGGCGGCACGCTCACCCAGGCGGTCAAGTACTACGAGGTCGACCCCCAGTACATGATCGTCCCCGGCCTCGCCATCTTCGTCACCGTGCTCGCCTTCAACCTGCTCGGTGACGGGCTGAGGGACGCACTCGACCCGCGCGGCCGCTGACGGCCGCCGGGCGCCCGATCTGCACCACCGCCGTTTCGTAAGGATGTTTCACGACGAACGAAGGGGATACCGACCACTATGCGAAGGTCAGTTCCGGTCGCTGCTGTCGCGGCCCTCACCAGTGCGGGCCTTTTGCTGGCCGGCTGCAGCGGAAAGGGTTCCTCGGCCGGCTCGGCCGAGGCCAACGCCGCCACCAAGAGCGTCGTCAACGCCTCGGACGAGAAGGGGGGCACGGTCACCTACGCGATGAGCGACGCCCCCGAGTCCTTCGACCCGGGCAACACCTACTACGCCTTCGTCTACAACTTCAGCCGCCTCTACGCCCGCCCGCTCACCACCTTCAAGCCGGGCCCCGGCACCAAGGGCGAGGAGCTGGCCCCGGACCTCGCCGAGTCGATGGGCAAGCCCAGCGACGGCGGCAAGACCTGGACGTACAAGATCCGCAAGGGCGTCAAGTACGACGACGGCACGACGGTCACCTCCCAGGACGTGAAGTACGCCGTGGAGCGCAGCAACTTCGCGCGCGACGTCCTCTCGCTGGGCCCGAACTACTTCCAGCAGTTCCTCGTGGACAACGACGGCGGTTACAAGGGGCCGTACAAGGACAAGTCCAAGGAGGGGCTCAAGTCCATCGAGACCCCTGACCCGCAGACCATCGTCTTCCACCTCAAGCAGCCGTTCGCCGAGTTCGACTACCTGGTGAGCGCCCCGCAGACCGCCCCGGTCCCGCAGGCCAAGGACAAGGGCGCGGACTACACCAAGAGCGTGGTCTCCTCCGGCTCCTACAAGTTCGAGAACTACCAGGAGGGCAAGCAGCTCACCCTGGTCCGCAACCCGAACTGGTCGGCGCAGACCGACCCGCTGCGCAAGCAGCTGCCGGACAAGATCGTGCTCAACCTGAAGGTCGCCCAGTCGACCATCGACAAGGACCTCCAGTCCGGCAACACCCTGGTCGACATGGCCGGCCGCGGCGTCGACGGCCAGACCCAGGCCCAGCTCCTGACCGACCCGAAGCTGAAGGCCGACACCGACAACGCGCTCGGCCAGCGCCTCGTCTACACGGCGCTCAACACCAAGGTCGCGCCGTTCGACAACGTCGAGTGCCGCAAGGCCGTCGAGTACGCCATCGACAAGAAGGCGGTGCAGACCGCGCTCGGCGGTCCGATCCGCGGTGAGATCGCCTCCACGGTCCTGCCGACGGACATCGCCGGCTACCAGAAGTACGACCTGTACCCGCAGAAGTACAGCGGCGACAACCTGGACCTGACCGAGGCCAAGAAGCACTGGGCCAAGTGCGGTGCGGGCAACGTCAACACCACGATCCTGGCCCGCAACGACCGCCAGGACGAGGTCGACGCGGCCACCTCGGTCATCGGCTCGCTGAAGAAGATCGGCATCAACGCCAGGATCCAGTCGTACCCGACCAGCAAGTACTTCTCGGACTACGCCGGTGTCCCGGCGTTCAACAAGTCCAACAACGTGGGCCTGATCATGATGCAGTGGGGCGCCGACTTCCCGACCGGCTACGGCTACCTCCAGCAGATCCTCAACGGCAAGGCGATCAGCCAGTCCGGCAACTCCAACCTGTCCGAGCTGGACGATCCGGAGATCAACAACCTGCTCAACAGCGCCATCGCCAACACCGACAAGGGCGCCCGCGAGAAGGCGTACGCCGATATCGACAAAAAGGCGATGGAGCAGGCGGCGATCGTCCCGCTGACCTACTTCAAGGTCCTGATGTACCGCTCGCCCAAGGCCACCAACATGATGTCCACCTCGGCCTTCAGCGGTGAGTACGACTACCTCAACATCGGCGTCAAGAAGTAGCAGCCCTGGAAGGCAGGTGAAGGCATTGGTGTCCGCGGGCCGGTCGCGCCCGGCCCGCGGCACCGGCGCCGCATCCCCGTGTTCTCGTACATCATCCGCAGGTTGATCAGCGCAGTGATCCTGCTGCTGATCGTCAGCGCGGTCACTTTCGGCATCTTCTTCCTGCTGCCGAAACTGGCCGGGCAGAGCACCGACCAGCTCGCCCAGCAGTACATCGGAAAGGCCCCCACCACCGCGGACATCGCCGCGGTGAAGAAGAACCTCGGGCTGGACAAGCCGGTGTACGAGCAGTACTGGGAATTCCTCAAGGGCATCTTCGTCGGCGTCGACTACAAATTCGGACCGGACGCGGCCAAGTGCCATGTGCCGTGCTTCGGTTACTCCTTCAAGACGCATATCGAGGTCTGGCCGGAAATCCAGTCCCGGCTCCCGGTGACGGTGTCGCTGGCCGCCGGCGCCGCGGTGCTGTGGCTGGTCTCCGGCGTCGCCACCGGAGTGCTCTCCGCGCTCCGCCCCGGCTCGGTCTTCGACCGGATGGCGATGGGCGTGGCGCTGGCCGGCGTCTCGCTCCCGATGTTCTTCACCGGCGCGCTGGCGCTGGCCCTGTTCACCTACCAGTGGCCGATCTTCGAGCGCAGCGACTACGTACCGCTGCTCCAGGACCCGTTCCTGTGGGCCCGGACGCTGGTCCTGCCATGGGTCACCCTGGCCTTCCTCTACTCCGCGCTCTACGCCCGGCTCACCCGGGCGGGCATGCTGGAGACGCTGAGCGAGGACTACATCCGCACCGCCCGCGCCAAGGGCCTGCGGGAGCGCAAGGTGGTCCTGCGGCACGGGCTCCGGGCCGCGCTCACCCCGATCATCACCGTCTTCGGCATGGACCTGGGTCTGCTGCTGGGCGGTGCCCTGATCACCGAACAGGTCTTCTCGCTCAAGGGAGTCGGCGCCTTCGCGGTCGACTCGATCAACGCCAACGACCTGCCGAACATCCTCGGCGTCACCCTGCTCGCCGCGTTCTTCATCGTCATATGCAACCTGGTGGTGGACGTTCTGTACGCCGCCGTCGACCCGCGGGTGAGGCTCACGTGACCGACGCTTCCGAGAACACGACCGGGACGGCCGAAGAGACCGGGGAAGCCGGGAAGGCCGGGGAGACAGGGCCCGCCGGGCCCACCGCCTTCCTCGAAGTCCGCGATCTGAAGGTGCACTTCCCCACCGACGACGGTCTCGTGAAGTCCGTCGACGGCCTGACCTTCAGCCTGGAGAAGGGCAGGACGCTCGGCATCGTCGGCGAGTCCGGCTCCGGCAAGTCGGTGACCTCGCTCGCCGTCATGGGGCTGCACCGCGCCTCCCGGCGGCAGCGCGGCACGGTCCGGATGTCCGGCGAGATCTGGCTGGGCGGCAGGGAGCTGGTCTCCGCCGACCCCGACGAGGTGCGTCGGCTGCGGGGCCGCGAGATGGCGATGATCTTCCAGGACCCGCTGTCCGCGCTGCACCCCTTCTACACGGTCGGCAACCAGATCGTGGAGGCGTACCGCGTCCACCACGACGTCGACCGGAAGACCGCGCGCAGGCGGGCCGTCGAGATGCTCGACCGGGTCGGCATCCCGCAGCCGGACAAGCGCGTCGACGACCATCCGCACCAGTTCTCCGGCGGGATGCGCCAGCGCGCCATGATCGCCATGGCGCTGGTCAACAACCCCGAGCTGCTGATCGCCGACGAGCCGACCACCGCCCTGGACGTCACCGTCCAGGCGCAGATCCTCGACCTGATCCGCGACCTCCAGAAGGAGTTCGGCTCGGCGGTCGTCCTCATCACCCACGACCTGGGCGTAGTGGCCGAACTCGCCGACGACCTGCTGGTGATGTACGGCGGCCGGTGCGTGGAGCGGGGCCCGTCGGAGAAGGTCTTCTCGACCCCGCAGCACCCCTACACCTGGGGCCTGCTCGGCTCCATGCCGCGGATCGACCGCGACCAGACGGACCGGCTGATCCCCGTCAAGGGCTCGCCGCCCAGCCTGATCAACGTGCCGTCCGGCTGTGCCTTCAACCCCCGTTGCCCGTACGCGGACGTCCCCGCGGACAACGCCACCCGCACGGTGCGCCCCGAACTGCGGCAGGTCGCCGGCCGGCACTTCTCCGCGTGCCACATGGCGCAGGAGGAGCGGGAGCGTATCTGGACCGAAGAGATTGCGCCGAAGCTGTGACCGAGACGAGCGAGACCACTCCGACGACCGAGACCACTCCGACGACCGAGACGACGCGGACCACCCCGGCGACCAGAGCCACACAGACGACCGAGGCGACCGGGAACCCGACCCAGGACGGGCCGCTGCTGAGGGTGCGCGGCCTGGTGCGGCACTTCCCGATCACCAAGGGGCTCCTCAAGCGCAGGGTCGGCGCCGTCCAGGCGGTCGACGGCATCGACTTCGACGTGCTGCCGGGGGAGACGCTGGGGGTCGTCGGCGAGTCCGGCTGCGGCAAGTCGACGATGGGCCGGCTGATCACCCGGCTCGACGAACCGACCGGCGGCACCATCGAGTTCGCGGGCCGGGACATCACCCATCTGTCCTCGGGCCGGCTCCGGCCGCTGCGCCGCGACGTCCAGATGATCTTCCAGGACCCGTACGGCTCGCTGAACCCGCGGCACACCATCGGCGGCATCGTCTCCACCCCCTTCCGCCTCCAGGGCGTCGAGCCCGAGGGCGGGGTGAAGAAGGAGGTGCAGCGGCTGCTGGAGCTGGTGGGCCTGAGCCCGGAGCACTACAACCGCTATCCGCACGAGTTCTCCGGCGGTCAGCGGCAGCGCATCGGGATCGCCCGGGCGCTGGCCCTCAAGCCGAAGCTGGTGGTCGCCGACGAGCCGGTCTCGGCCCTGGACGTCTCCATCCAGGCCCAGGTCGTCAACCTCATGGACGACCTCCAGGAGGAGCTGGGCCTGACCTACGTCATCATCGCCCACGACCTCTCCGTCATCCGGCACGTCTCGGACCGGATCGCGGTGATGTACCTCGGCAAGATCGTCGAACTCGCCGACCGCGCGTCCCTGTACGCGTCGCCGCGGCACCCGTACACCAAGGCGCTGCTGTCCGCGGTCCCGGTGCCCGACCCCCGGCGGCGCACCGAACGCGACCGGATCCTGCTGAAGGGCGACGTCCCCTCGCCGATCGACCCGCCCTCCGGCTGCCGGTTCCGCACCCGCTGCTGGAAGGCGACGGAGGAGTGCGCCACCACCGAGCCGCCGCTGGTCGAGCTGCGCACCGGGCACCGGGTGGCCTGCCACCATCCCGATGGTGAAGGTCCCAACTCGGCCACGGTGGCCGAAAGTTCGGCCGGTAATGTAGCAACAGATCAGTAACTACTGACGACTTGGCAAAGTCGCTGGTGAAGTACGGCGGGAGAGTGCAGAGTTGGCACGGTTGTTCTAATCGTATCCGTGTGTTGGAAGGGACGGCTCATGGCACTCTCCCGCTCTGCGCGTCGCACCTCCCGCTGGCTCGCCCTGGCGACCGCGGTGGCCTCGGCCGCCACCATCGCCGCCGCCCCCGGCGCCACCCCCGGCGCCCCCGGGGTCGGTGACCCCTATTTCCCCAAGATGGGCAACGGCGGCTTCACGCCCCTCCACTACGACCTCGGCGTCAGCTACCACCCCGACTCGGGCCGGCTCGACGGCCGGACCACGCTGACCGCCAGAGCCACCCAGAACCTCTCGACGTTCGACCTGGACCTCCAGAAGCTGACCGTCGACTCGATCCGGGTGAACGGCCGCCGGGCCCACTTCCAGCGGACCGGCGACAAGATCGTCATCCGCCCCGAGGCCCCGCTCTCCCGCAGCGCCCGCTTCGCCGTCACCGTCGTCTACCACGGCGTCCCGCAGCCGCTCAGCGGCCCGATCGTCTTCGGCTCCAAGTACGGCTGGATGAAGACCAAGACCGGCGTCTTCGTCGCCTGCGAGCCGAACGCGGCCTCGACGTGGTTCCCCTCCAGCGACCACCCCAGCGAGAAGGCCACCTACGACATCCACATCGACGCCCCGAAGGGCCTGACCGGCGTCTCCAACGGGCGGCTCATCAGCTCCGGCGAGTCGCACGGCCGCTCCTGGTCCCACTGGCGCGAGAGCCGCCCGATGGCGACGTACCTGGCGACCGCCACCATCGGCAAGTTCGACACCCGGACCGGCACCACCCCCGGCGGCACCCCGATCTACGTCGCCGTCGACCCGACCCTCCCCACCGGCAAGGTCGACATCTACGGCATCACCGCGGAGGCCACCGACTACTGGTCCAAGATCTTCGGCCCGTACCCCTTCGAGGAGACCGGCGCGATCGTCGACGACATGCCGGAGGCCGGCTTCTCCCTGGAGGTGCAGTCCAAGCCGGTCTACTCGGCGGTGCGCAACGAGACCACGATCGTCCACGAGCTGGCCCACCAGTGGTTCGGCGACTCGGTCTCGGTCAAGCAGTGGAAGGACATCTGGCTCAACGAGGGCTTCGCCACGTACGCCCAGTGGCTGTGGGCCGAGCACCGCGGCACCACGACGGCCCATGACGCCTTCCGCAAGGCGTACAACTCCCTGCCCGCGAACGACCCGCTCTGGAAGATCAAGGTCTCCGATCCGCAGCGGGACACCATGTTCTCCGACGCGGTCTACGAGCGGGGCGCGATGACCCTCCAGGCGCTGCGCGAACGCATCGGCGACAAGGCGTTCTTCAAGCTGCTGCCCACCTGGACCGCGCAGCACCGCTACGGCAACGCGAACACCGCCCAGTTCGTCGCGCTCGCCGAGAAGGTCTCCGGTCAGCGGCTGGGCGACCTGTTCCACACCTGGCTCGACACCCCCGGCCGGCCGGCCCTGCCGGGGAACTGACCGCTCACGCGGCCACCGGGCCGCGCGGCTACGCGCCGTCCCCGGGCTCCTCGGGCTCCTTCGCCCCCCGGGCGCGCAGCTGCTGCGGCCGGGGCAGATGCAGCCCGAGGTAGACCGCGCCCATCCGCAGCGCGAACACCACCCCTGCCGAGACCGCCGCGGCGGGGGTGGCCCCGACACCGAGTTGGTGCAGCAGCAGATAGCAGCAGCCGCCGGCCAGCGCCGCGATGGCGTAGACGTCCTCGCGCAGCAGCAGCGGCGGGAACTCCCCGCACAGCACGTCCCGGATGACCTCGCCGGCCACCCCGGTCAGCACCGCCAGGATGATCACCGCGAGCGGTGTGGCCCCCGCCGTGATCGCCGCCCGCGCCCCGATCACCGTGACGACGGACAGCCCGATCGCGTCCGCGACCAGCAGCGACTTCCGCGGCAGCGACCAGAACCGCAGATAGGCCATGGTGCCGACGCCGACGCAGATGATCACCGTGAGCAGTACCCAGTCGTGCGTCCAGTACAGGGGCCGCCGGTCCAGGATCAGATCGCGCAGCGTGCCGCCCGAGATGGACGCGGCGAACGCCAGCACCAGCCCGCCGAACGGATCCATGTTCGCGCGGTAGGCGGCCAGCACACCGCTCGCCGCGAAGGCCGCGACGCCGATCAGGTAGAGCACATGAAGCATGCCGCCATCATTACAGCCGCGGAACACGCGGGTCCGGGGCGGTCGGTAGGTGGACACCGGCGGTCGGTCGGCGGTCCGCAGGGGCCCGCCGGCGGCCCTTGAAATTGACACTACCGGTCGGTAATAAACCGGTGTACGGTGCCGCCATGGCAACGGCGACCGTAGGAAACAGTGAGTTCGACCGCGACACCGCGGTCATCCGGCGCGCCACCGGCGCCTACGACACCCACCTCTCCGCGGGCTGGACGATCATCAACGCGGTCAACGGCGGCTACCTCCTCGCCCTCATGGGCCGGGCCCTGGGCGACACCCTCCCGCACCCCGACCCGCTCACGGTCACCGCGCACTACCTCACGGCCTCCGTCCCCGGCCCGGCCGTCATCCGCACCGAAGTGGTCCGCACCGGCCGCACGCTGTCCACCGGCACCGCCTCCCTCGTGCAGTTCGCCGAGGACGGCACCGAGGTCGAGCGGCTGCGCGTGCTCGCCGCGTACGGGGACCTCGCGACCCTTCCCGACGACGTCCGCACCACCGCCAAGCCCCCGGCCATCCCGCCGTACGAGCACTGCCTGGGCGCCGAGAGCGCCCCCGGCGAGCGCCCGGCCATCCCCGGCAGCACCGCGATCGCCGGCCGGCTCGACCTCCGCCTCGACCCGGCCACCGCGGGCTGGGCGGTCGGCGCCCCCTCGGGCAAGGGTGAGATGCGCGCCTGGTTCGGCCTCGCCGACGGCCGCGACCCCGACCCCCTCTCGCTGCTCCTGACGGTCGACGCACTCCCGCCCACCGCCTTCGACATGGGCCTGATCGGCTGGGTCCCCACCGTCGAACTGACCGCCCACGTACGCCACCGCCCGGCCCCCGGCCCGCTGCGGGTCGCCATCACCACCCGCAATCTGGCCGGCGGCTTCCTGGAGGAGGACGCCGAGGTCTGGGACTCCGAGGACCGGCTCGTCGCCCAGTCCCGCCAGCTGGCCCGCACGGTCCTGATCGACTAGCTCCGCGAGGGGCGGGGCTGTCCGAGGAACTCCCGCAGGGCCACCGCCAGTTCGGCCGGCGCGTCCTCGTGGACCAGATGGCCCGCCCCCTCGATCACCCGCAGCTCGGCCCCGGGGATACGGGAGGCCGGCTCGCGCCCCTTGGCGACCGGGATCCGGGCGTCCTCGGCGCCCCAGCAGACCAGCACCGGCACCGCGACCTCCCCGTACCGCCCGGTCACCTCGTCCGTGCACCGCTGGTCGTTCTGCGCGATCTGCCGGTAGAACGCCGGCCGGCGCCCGCGCCGCGCCCCGCACTCCTTGCGGGGGTGTCCAAGGGGTGAGGTTCAGCGCGGGCTCATCCCGGATGACGTCGTAGCTCACTCGCGCTCCAGGCCGAGGCGAGCCCGTACTTCGTCGTGGGGCACGCCGTGCACGGTGCCCGCCGCCTGCCGTGCCCGGTACTCGGCGAGCGCGAGAGCGTCCTCGATGTCCGCGAGTTCCTGGGGGTTTATCAGTACCGCGGCCGGTTGCCCGTGATCGGTGATGGTGATGCGCTCGCGGGCGAGCGCGGTCCGGCGCACAAGGGAACCGAAGTGTGCCCGGGCCTCGGCCATCGCATAGGTCTCAGACATGTACAGAACTGTATATTTTTGCCTTCACGGTGCGCAGCGGCGTGCGCCGTGCGGTTTGCGCCCCCGCGCGGGGCATGCGCCGGGGGCGGGCTCGTAGAATCGGCCCACCATGGTTTACCTCGACCACGCCGCCACCACTCCGATGCTTCCGGAGGCGGTCCAGGCGATGACCGCCCAGCTGACCGTCACCGGAAACGCCTCCTCCCTGCACGCCGCCGGCCGGCGGGCCCGGCGCACCGTCGAAGAGGCCCGGGAATCACTCGCCGCCTCCCTGGGTGCGCGCCCCAGCGAAGTCGTCTTCACGGCGGGCGGCACCGAGGCCGACAACCTTGCGGTCAAGGGCCTTTACTGGTCCCGCAGGGCCGCCGACCCGGCCCGTACCCGGGTCCTCGTCAGCCGTGTCGAGCACCACGCCGTCCTGGACGCCGTCGAATGGCTCGGCGAGCACGAGGGCGCCACCGTCGACTGGCTGCCGGTCGACCGCTACGGCCGGGTGCACGCCGACGTGCTGCGCGAGGCCATCGCCCGCAACCCCGGCGATGTCGCGCTGGCCACCGTCATGTGGGCCAACAACGAGATCGGCACCGTCCAGCCGGTCCGTGAACTGGCCGAGGTGGCAAGGGAGTTCGGGATCCCGCTGCACGCCGACGCGGTGCAGGCGGTGGGTCAGCTGGACGTCGACTTCGCCGCCTCCGGGCTGGCCGCGATGACCGTCTCCGGCCACAAGATCGGCGGCCCGTACGGCATCGGCGCGCTGCTGCTGGGCCGCGAACACGCCCCGGTGCCCGTCCTGCACGGCGGCGGTCAGGAGCGGCACGTCCGCTCCGGCACCCTCGACACCCCGGCCATCGCCGCGTTCGCCGCCGCCGGCCGGCACGCGGTCGCGCACCGCGAGGAGTTCGCCCGCGAGATCGGCGCCCTGCGCGACGACCTGATCAAGGCCGTACGCGCCGCCGCCCCGGACGCGGTCCTGGGCGGCGACCCGGACCCCGCGGGCCGGCTCCCCGCCAACGCGCACTTCACCTTCCCCGGCTGCGAGGGGGACTCGCTGCTGCTCCTGCTGGACGCCCAGGGCATCGCCTGCTCGACCGGCTCGGCCTGCACCGCGGGCGTCGCGCAGCCCAGCCATGTGCTCCTCGCCACCGGTATGTCCCAGGACCTCGCCCGCGGCACCCTGCGCTTCTCGCTGGGGCACACCTCCACCGCCCAGGACGTCGCCGCCCTCGCGGCGGCCATCGGCCCGGTGGTGGAGCGGGCACGGGGCGCGGGGCTCAGCTAGGGCCCGTCCGACGGGTCATGGCCGGGCCCCCGCCCCGGCGGCCGGTGGCGTGGCCCGGGGCGGCTTCGCGGGCGGCTTGCGCAGCTCGGCGTGGACCAGCCGCAGATAGCGGTCCCAGTCCCAGTGGGGGCCGGGGTCCGTGTGGTCCGTCCCCGGTACCTCGACGTGGCCGATGACGTGCTCCCGGTCGGCGGGGAAGCCGTACCGCCGGCAGATCCCGGCCGTCAGCCGCGCCGATGCCGCGTACAGGGGGCCGGTGAAGGACTCCGGCCGGTCCACGAAGCCCTCGTGCTCGATCCCGACGCTGCGCTCGTTGTAGCCGCGGTTCCCGGCGTGGAACGCCACGTCCAGCTCCCGGACCGCCTGCGCCACGTGCCCGTCCCGGCGGACGACGTAGTGCGCCGACGCCTCGTGGAAGGGGTCCCGGAAGACCTTCAGCGCGGTCGCGAAGTCGCCCTGGACGACATGGATCACCACGCGGTCGACCGCGTAGTCGTCGGGGCGGTCGGCCCGGCGGTAGTTCGCCGGGGACGCCGCCACCCACTCGGCGCCCGGGAAGTCGACCTCCCCTTCCTTGCGCGGCCTGCCGTTCCCCGGCAGCCGCCACCACCAGTACGCCAGCTCCTCCCGGGCCGCCACCGCCGCCGCCCCCGCGGCCACCACGGCGCCGCCGCCGAGCAGCAGGGCCCGGCGCCGGGTGAGCCCGGACCGCCGGCGAGGCCGGTCGTCGGCCCCCTCCACGGAGCCGTCCGGCCCGCCTCCTGACTGCTCCGCGGCCCCGTCCCCGGCCTGCCGCCCGTCCCGTGTCCCGTCCGTTTCCCCCATGCCCCGCACAACGCTTTCCGGCCGCTCTCCGGTTCCGTCTACTCTGGAGTGGTTATGACTGATGCCGCCGCTCCCCGCCGCCTCCGCGTACTCGCCGCCATGTCCGGCGGCGTGGACTCCGCCGTCGCCGCGGCCCGCGCCGCCGAGGCGGGCCACGACGTGACCGGCGTCCATCTCGCGCTGTCCGAGAACCCGAAGTCGTTCCGCACCGGCGCCCGCGGCTGCTGCACGATCGAGGACTCCCACGACGCCCGCCGCGCCGCCGACGTGATCGGCATCCCCTTCTACGTCTGGGACCTCGCCGAGCGCTTCCGCGAGGACGTCGTCGAGGACTTCTTCGCCGAGTACGAGGCCGGGCGCACCCCGAATCCCTGCCTCCGCTGCAACGAGAAGATCAAGTTCGCCGCCCTCCTGGACAAGGCCCTCGCCCTGGGCTTCGACGCGGTGTGCACCGGCCACTACGCCACGGTCGTGCTGCGCGAGGACGGCAGCCGCGAGCTGCACCGCGCCTCCGACATGGCCAAGGACCAGTCCTACGTCCTCGGCGTCCTCGACGACCGCCAGCTGGCGCACGCGATGTTCCCCCTGGGCGACACCCGCACCACCAAGGCGGAGATCCGCGAAGAGGCCGCCCGCCGCGGCCTGTTCGTCGCCAAGAAGCCCGACAGCCACGACATCTGCTTCATCGCCGACGGCGACACCCAGGGCTTCCTCGCCAAGCGCCTGGGCACGGCCGAGGGCGACATCGTCGACGAGTCGGGCACGGTCGTCGGCACGCACGAGGGCGCGTACGGCTTCACCATCGGCCAGCGCAAGGGCCTGCGCATCGGCCGCCCGGCCCCCGACGGCAAGCCCCGCTACGTCCTCGACATCTCCCCGGTGGACAACACGGTCACCGTCGGCCCCGCCGCCTCCCTCGACGTCACCGCCCTCACCGCCATCCGCCCCCGCTGGTGCGGACGCCCGCCGACGGCCGGCCCCGCCACGTACACCGCGCAGCTGCGCGCGCACGGCGGCGAGACCGAGGTGAGTGCCGAGCTCGTCGACGGCACCGAGCTGCGGGTCGCCTTCACGGAGCCGGTGCGCGGTGTCGCTCCCGGCCAGGCCATCGTGCTCTACGACGGCACCCGGGTGGTCGGCTCGGCGACGATCGCCACGACCGACCGCCGGACGGCGGCGGAGGCGGGCCGGTCGGCCTGACCCGCCGGTCCGCCGGTACTGACAAATGTCACGGTGTTCCAGGGACAGTTGAGACTGCCGCCGGGGCGGCGCGGTACCCGAAGCTGATGGGGCAAAGGAACGGCGCACAGCCGCAGTTCACAGCCCAGCTCGGGGGAGTCCGCCATGCGTCAGAGTCAATCCGCCGTCGACCCGGCCGCCGGGACGTCCGCCGTCCGGCGGCCCGGTGACCAACAGCCCGCCGGGAACCGGCTGCTGGCGGCGTTCGGGCCACTGATCCTGGACGCCGGGATCCCGCTGGGCCTGTACTACGCCCTCAGCAGCGGCGCCGGGATGAGCGATGTGGCCGCCCTGGGATGGAGCAGCGTGGTCCCGGCGCTGCGCACGGTCTGGGGGCTGGTCCGCACCCGGAGCGTCAACGGCCTGGCGCTGCTGATCCTGGCCGTCAACGCGGCGGGGCTGGCGCTGAGCACCGTGGCGGGCGATCCGCGACTGATGATGGCCAAGGACAGCGGCGTCAGCAGCGTGGTCGGGATAGCGGTGCTGCTCTCGCTGCGGACCAGGCGGCCGTTGATGACCGCCGGCCTCAAGCCCTGGGTGACGAAGGGCAGTCCGGCCGGAGAGGCCGCCTGGGACCGGCTGCTGGCCACCTCGGAGCCCTTCCGGCGGGCGGAGCGGCGGTTCTCGCTGATCTGGGGGTGCGCACTGCTGGCCGAGTGCGTCATCAGGGTGGTCGGCGCCTACACCCTGCCGGTGCACGTCATGGTCTGGCTGGGCACCGTGCTGGCCATCGTGGCCGTCCTGTTCGCCATGGTGGTGGCGGGCGCGGTCGGCGCCCAGCCCCTGGAGCAGATGGTCGGCGCCGAGGTGGCGCGGGACGAGGCGGTACGCCGTGCCGAGGCCGCCGGGACCCGGGCGGCCGAGCCGGTCGCCGCGGCGGACTGAGCCCGGCCGCCCCGGCCGCAGCGCGCCGCCGGGGGTGCGGCCGCCCAGGACTCCGGGGTACGGGGGTCCTCGAAGTCCCGGGCGGCGGCACCCACCCGGAGGGCCACGTGACGTCAGGGAGGTAACGGGCCATATCGGGCGGAGGAGTTGGGGAAAGTTCTTGCGGGATTGGCGTGTCGGGCACCCCGCGGTCGATGCGGCGTGCCCGCGGCCCATAAGGTCGGCGGTGCGACGGGACGTCAGAGGCCCGCACCGGCGGTTCGACGGTGAACCGGCGGCATGCGGCTTTCGTCGGCCACGAAGGGAACGCGAGTCATGTCGACTGTTCAATCTGAGGTCAGGTCCGGCGCGCGCGCCGCCGGGACGGCATCCCTGCACGCCGAGTTGGTCCGCCGGAATCCCGGCGAGCCCGAGTTCCACCAAGCCGCCCTCGAAGTCCTGGAGACGCTGGCGCCCGTGCTGGCGGCCCGTCCGGAGTTCGTCGACGCGAGGATCCTGGAGCGGATCTGCGAGCCGGAGCGGCAGATCATGTTCCGGGTGCCGTGGCAGGACGATTCCGGGACGATCCGGGTCAACCGCGGCTTCCGGGTGGAGTTCAACAGCGCCCTCGGCCCGTACAAGGGCGGGCTGCGCTTCCACTCGTCCGTGAATCTGGGGATCGTGAAGTTCCTCGGCTTCGAGCAGATCTTCAAGAACGCGCTGACCGGCCTGAACATCGGCGGCGGCAAGGGCGGCAGCGACTTCGACCCGCACGGCAGGTCGGACGCCGAAGTCATGCGCTTCTGCCAGTCGTTCATGACCGAGCTGCACCGCCACCTCGGCGAGCACACGGACGTGCCGGCCGGCGACATCGGCGTCGGCGGCCGGGAGATCGGCTACCTCTTCGGCCAGTACCGCCGCATCACCAACCGCTGGGAGGCCGGCGTCCTCACCGGCAAGGGCCTGGCATGGGGCGGCTCCAGGGCCCGTACGGAGGCCACCGGCTACGGCAACGTGCTCTTCACCCAGGAGATGCTCAAGCAGCGCGGCGAGGAGCTGGACGGGCAGCAGGTGGTGGTCTCCGGGTCCGGCAACGTCGCGATCTACACCATCGAGAAGGCGCAGGCCCTCGGCGCCCACGTCCTGACCGTCTCGGACTCCGGCGGCTACGTCGTCGACGAGAAGGGCATCGACCTGGCGCTGCTCAAGCAGGTCAAGGAGGTCGAGCGCGGCCGGGTCGCCGACTACGCGCGGCGCCGCGGGGTGTCCGCCAAGTACGTCGAGGGCGGCCGCGTCTGGGACGTCGCCTGCGACGTGGCGCTGCCGTCGGCCACGCAGAACGAGCTGGACGCGGACGCCGCGCGGATCCTGGTCCGAGGCGGCGTCAAGGCGGTCTCCGAGGGCGCCAACATGCCCACCACCCCGGAGGCCGTGGCGCTCCTCAAGGAGGCCGGTGTGGCCTTCGGTCCGGGCAAGGCCGCCAACGCGGGCGGGGTGGCGACCAGCGCGCTGGAGATGCGGCAGAACTCCGCCCGCGAGGCGTGGCCGTTCGCGCGCGCGGAGGGTGAACTGGCCGCGATCATGCGGGGGATCCACGACACCTGCCACCAGACCGCCGAGCGCTTTGGGCTGCCCGGCGACTACGTGGCGGGCGCGAACATCGCCGGCTTCGAGCGGGTAGCGGACGCCATGCTGGACCAGGGTCTGATCTGATCCGGCGGCACCGCCGTTCCCGGGGGCGGAGCCGCGCGCACCGCCCCCGTAGGGTGACCGCATGAACATCTGCGTCTTCTGTTCCGCCGCCGACCTCGACGACCGTTATGTCACCCCCGCCCGGCAGTTCGCCACCCTGATCGGAAAGGGCGGTCATGCCCTGGTATGGGGCGGTTCGGACACCGGGCTGATGAAGGTCATGGCCGACGGCGTGCAGGAGGCCGGCGGAAAGCTGATCGGCGTCTCCGTGGAGTTCCTGGCCCACAAGGCGCGGGCCGGCGCTGAGGAGATGGTCGTCACCAAGGACCTCGCCGAGCGGAAGGCGCAGCTGCTGGCGCGCGCCGACGCCGTCGTCGTCATGGTGGGCGGTACGGGCACCCTGGACGAGGCCACCGAGATCCTGGAGCTGCGCAAGCACGCGATGCACCGCAAGCCGGTCGTCCTGCTCAACACCGCCGGTTTCTATGACGGGTTGAAGGAGCAGCTCCGGCGGATGGAGGTGGAGGGGTTCCTGCCGCTTCCCCTCACCGACCTGGTGTTCTTCGCGGACGACGGGGCCGCTGCGCTGGCCTACCTGGAGGAGCGGGCCGGCGCCGGGGAGTGATCCCGTGCGCCCCCCGTGCGGCGCGCGCCCTCGTTAGGATCGGCCCCATGGGAACGCACTTGATCACGGGCGCAGGGTCGGGCATCGGAGCGGCGGTCGCGCAGCGGCTGCTGGCGCGCGGTGAGGAGCTGTGGCTGCTGGCGCGGGACGCCGTACGGGCGAAGGAGCTGGCCGACCAGTTCCCCGGGGCACACGCCATCGTCGGCGACCTCGCCCGCCCCGAGAAGCTGTCCTTCGCCCTCGGGCAGCAGCCGCTGCCGGACCGCATCGACTCGCTCCAGCACATCGCGGGCGTCATCGAACTGGGCGCCGTCGGCGACCTGCCCGTCAAGGCGTGGCAGCGCCAGCTCGCCGCCAACCTGGTCGCGCCCGCTGAGCTGACCCGGCTGCTGCTGCCGCTGGTACGGATCGCCAAGGGCGACGTCGTCTTCGTCAACTCCGGTGCCGGGCTGGACGCGCACGCCAACTGGAGCGCCTACGCGGCGAGCAAGCACGGCCTCAAGGCGCTGGCCGACTCGCTGCGCGCCGAGGAGCACGGCAACGGCGTGCGGGTGACCTCGGTCTACCCGGGGCGCACGGCGACGCCCATGCAGGAGAGCACCCACCGCCAGGAGGGCAAGGAGTACGACCCGTCCCGCTGGATCGACCCGGAGTCGGTCGCGACGGCGATCCTCACGGCGATCGATCTGCCGCGCGACGCCGAGCTGAAGGACGTGGTGGTCCGGCCGGGGCGGTGAGCCCGGGGCCGCGACGGCAGGTGCAAAGGGGACGGCTGCCCTGCGGGGCGGCCGTCCCCGTTCGCTTCCGCGGCGGCGACGTACGCTTCAGGGGTGACCACTGAAGCGAAGCCGACCGCGGCGGCGGGGTGCGGGTTCCGGGAGATCCGGGGACTCGTCACCGAGCTGAGCCGCCGCCTGGACGCCCACCAGCGCAGCCGGATCGCCGAGCTGGACCTGACGCCGACGCAGGCCAAGGCGCTGGAGGAGCTGGGCGAGCCGAAGACCGCGCGGGAGCTGGCGGGCGTGCTGTGCTGCGAGCCGCCGAACGTCACCTATGTCATCTCCAAGCTGGAGAAGCAGGGCATGGTCGTACGGCGGCCGCACCCCCAGGACAGGCGGGCCAAGCAGCTCGTACTGACCGAGGCGGGGCGGGAGTTGCGGCTGGACCTGCTGCGGCGGATGGGCACCCGCTCGCCGCTGGACCATCTCTCCCACGAGGAGCGGGTGGCGCTCCGCGATGAACTGCTGAGGGCGCTGGGGCGGGTCGAGGGCGGGTAGCCCGCCCGTTCCGCGTCCGGCTCCGAAGGCCCCCGGGTGAGACCCGAGGGCCTTTCGTATAACTTCGATAAAGTTATAGCTGTAACCATTGCTGGGGAAGATAGCTACAGCTTTAACTAAATGCATGATCACTGAAACGGCGCCGCGCACCGCAACGGGCTCGCAGCCAACCCGCCCCGTCACACCCCGCGGCGGCACCCAACTCCTCGTCCTGGCCCTCGGGTTCGTGATGGCCAGCCTGGACACCGGCATCATGAACGTCGCCGCCCACGACCTGCGGGCCCGGCTCGGGCTCACCATGTCCGGCCTGACCTGGGTCGTCGACGGCTATGTCCTCGCCTTCGCCTCGCTGCTGCTGCTCGCCGGCTCGCTGGCCAAGCGGTTCGGCGCCCGGCGGATCTACCTCGTCGGCCTGGCCGTGTTCACCGCCGCGTCGCTGCTGGGCGCCGCCGCGCCGGACGGCGGCGTCCTGGTGGCGGCCCGCTTCGCCCAGGGAGCCGGCGCCGCGCTGTTCATGCCCAGCTCGCTGTCGCTGCTGATGAACGCCTTCCCGGAGCCGGCCCGCCGGGCGAGGATCCTCGGCATCTGGTCCGCGATCGTCTCCACCTCCGTCGGCCTCGCGCCGACCATCGGCGGCCTCCTCGTGGGCACGCTCGGCTGGCGCAGCATCTTCCTGGTCAACCTCCCCATCGGCGTCGCGGGGCTGCTGCTCACCCGCCGGGTGGTCGCCGCGGTCCCGGCCCGCCGCTCGGCGCTCGGCGGCACCGGCCACGTCCTGGGCCTGCTGGCTCTCGGGTCGCTCAGCTACGCGCTCATCGAGGGGCCCGCCAAGGGGTGGGCCGCGCCGGACGTCCTGGGGGCGGGCGCGCTGGCCGTCCTCGCCGCCGCCGGATTCGTGGTCCGCGAACGGGCCGCGAGTGCGCCGATCCTGCCGGTCGCGCTCTTCGCGGACAGCCGGTTCTCCGCCGCCAACGTGGTCGGCTTCCTCTTCAACTTCGCCTTCTACGGCGCGCTGTTCGTCCTCGGCCTCTTCCTCCAGACCGCGCGCGGAGCGAGCCCGGTGACGGCCGGGCTCCAGATGCTCCCGGCGGTACTGGTCATCCCGGTCGGCAACATCCTCTACTCCCGCATCGGGCAGCGCATCGGCAACCGCGCCGCGCTCGCCGCCTCCCTGGCGCTCTCCGCCGCGGGCTATGCGCTGCTGTTCCTGCTCCTCGCGCCGGGCCTGCCGTACGGGGTGATCGCGGTGGTGCTGGCCGTCGCCAACCTCGGCAGCGGGGTCAGTTCCCCGGCGATGACCGGCGTCCTGATGGAGGCCGCGGGCCGCGAGCACGCCGACATCGGCAGCGCCACCCTGAACGCCAACCGCCAGGTCGGCTCGCTGGTCGGCATCGCCGGGATGGGCGCCGTGCTGGCCGGCGCGGGCGGCGGCTTCCAGGGCGCGGGCCACGCCTTCGCGCTGACCGCGGTGGCGCTGGCCGCGGCGGCGGTCGTGGGATGGCTGGGCGTCCGCGGCCGGGCCTGAACGGAGCGGGGCGGACACGGGACGTGGGGAACGGGCCACGGAGGACGTCCGGCAAGGGGCGGGGCGGACGGGGGCCGGGGCGGCCCGGCCGCCCCGCCGCATACCCTTCCTGGGTGAGCGAGAACAGCACGCACAAGTGGGCCGCGGGCGCGGCGACCGGGATCGGGTCGATGCCGGGCGGTGACGCGCGGGAAGCGGCGCGGACCGTCACCGGCTCCCTGGAGGACTTCCCCCACCTGCCGGAGCTTCCCGCACGGGGGCCGGGCGCCGACATGATCGGGCGGACCCTGGGGATGCTGGTCGAGCTCTACGCCCATGTGGAGCCCAGCGGCTGGCGGATCAGCGACCGGCCGGGCCGCGACACCCGCCGGGCCCGCGCCTGGCTCGGCGAAGACCTCGACGCCCTGGAGGAGTTCACCCAGGGGTACGAGGGGCCGCTGAAGGTCTCCGCGGTCGGCCCGTGGACGCTGGCCGCCTCCCTGGAGCTGCGCAACGGCGAGGCCGCCCTCGGCGACCCCGGCGCCCGCCGGGACCTGGTGGCATCCCTGGCGGAGGGGCTGCGCGGCCATCTCGCGGACGTCCGGCGGCGGGTGCCGGGCGCCGAGGTCGTGCTCCAGCTCGACGAGCCGTCGCTGACCTCGGTGCTCCAGGGCCGGGTGCCGACCGCCAGCGGCTACCGCACCCACCGGGCCGTGGACCGGGCGGACGTCGAGAGCGCGCTGCGCGAGCTCGTCGGGGCCGCGGACGGCGGTCCGGTCGTCGTCCACTCCTGCGCGCCGCAGGTGCCGTTCGGGCTGCTGCGGCGGGCCGGCGCGGCGGGCGTCTCGTTCGATTTCGGGCTGCTCACCGAGCGTGAGGAGGAGGCGATCGGGGAGGCGGTCGAGGGCGGTACGGCGCTGTTCGCGGGCGTGGTCCCGGGCGTGGACGGCCGATTGTCAGACCCTGCCGGTAGCGTCATGGGTGTCAGGACGCTGTGGCGCAGGCTGGGGCTGGCGCCGGGGACTCTCGCGGAGTCCGTGGTGGTGACCCCCGCGTGCGGGCTGGCGGGCGCTTCGCCCGCATATGCCCGTTCGGTGCTCGCCCACTGCGTCCGGGCGGCGAGGTCGCTCGCGGACAACCCAGAGTGACCGGTCTCAAGGACACGGGAGGACATGACGGTGGCTGGCGAACAGCACGCAGTGGTATCCAAGGTGCCCGCAGCGGCGCGGGAGAAGCACGCGCAGCTCGCTGAGCAGATCGAGGAGCACCGCTTCCGGTATTACGTGAAGGATGCCCCGGTCATCAGCGACGCGGAGTTCGACAGGCTGCTGCGCTCCCTGGAGGCGCTGGAGGACGAGCACCCGGAGCTGCGCACCCCGGATTCCCCGACCCAGAAGGTCGCCGGCGCGTATGCCACGGAGTTCACCGAGGTCGCGCACCGCGAGCGGATGCTCTCGCTGGACAACGCCTTCGACAACGACGAGTTGGCGGCCTGGGCCGAGCGGATCGCCGGGGAGCTGGGCGGCGACCCGCGCGGCGCCGGCTACCACTTCCTGTGCGAGCTCAAGGTCGACGGCCTGGCGGTCAACCTCACCTACGAGCACGGCCGGCTGACCCGCGCGGCCACCCGCGGCGACGGCCGCACCGGCGAGGACATCACGCCCAACGTCCGCACGATCACCGAGATCCCGCACCGCCTCACGGGCGACCGGGTCCCCGACGTGGTCGAGATCCGCGGCGAGGTCTACTTCCCGATGGAGAAGTTCCTGGAGCTCAACGAGCGCCTGGTCGCCGACGGGAAGCCGCCGTTCGCCAACCCCCGCAACGCCGCGGCCGGTTCGCTGCGCCAGAAGGACCCCAAGGTCACCGCGAGCCGCCCGCTCCACATGGTCGTGCACGGCCTCGGCGCCCGCGACGGCCTGGAGATCGACCGGCTCTCGGAGGCGTACGCCCTGCTGGAGGAGTGGGGCCTGCCCACCGCCGCGCACAACCGCGTCGTCGACTCGCTCGCCGCGGTGCGGGAGTTCATCGACCACTACGGCGACCCCGACACCCGCCGCACGGCCGTGGCGCACGAGATCGACGGGGTCGTCGTCAAGCTGGACGAGATCCGGCTCCAGGGGCGACTGGGCGCGACCTCGCGGGCACCGCGCTGGGCGATCGCCTGGAAGTACCCGCCGGAGGAGGTCAACACCAAGCTGGTGGACATCCGCGTCGGCGTCGGCCGCACGGGCCGGGTCACGCCGTACGCGGTCGTCGCGCCGGTCACGGTCGCCGGCTCCGAGGTGGAGTTCGCCACCCTGCACAACCAGGACGTGGTCAAGGCCAAGGGCGTGCTCATCGGGGACACCGTCGTGATCCGCAAGGCCGGCGACGTGATCCCGGAGATCCTGGGCCCGGTCGTCGACCTGCGGGACGGCACCGAGCGGGAGTTCGTGATGCCGGCCGGATGCCCCGAGTGCGGGACGGCACTCCAGCCCGCCAAGGAGGGCGACATCGACCTCCGCTGCCCCAACGCCCGTGCCTGCCCCGCCCAGATCCGCGAGCGGCTGTTCTACCTGGCCGGCCGCAAGTGCCTGGACATCGAGAACTTCGGCTATGTCGCGGCCACCGCCCTCAGCCAGCCGCTGGAGCCCGCCGAGCCGCCGCTGAAGGACGAGGGCGGACTCTTCGACCTCTCCATCGAGGAGCTGCTGCCCATCAAGTCGTATGTCCTCGACCCCGATTCGGGACTGCCCAAGCACGACCCGAAGACCGGCGAGGAGAAGGTCGTCACCTTCTTCGCCAACCAGAAGGGCGAGCCGAAGAAGAACGCCCTCGCCATGCTGGAGAACATCCAGGCCGCCAAGGAGCGCCCGCTGGCCCGGATCCTCACCGGCCTGTCCATCCGGCACGTGGGCCCGGTCGCGGCGCAGGCGCTGGCCCGGGAGTTCCGCTCGATCGACCGCATCCGGGACGCCAGCGAGGAGGAACTCGCCGCCGTGGACGGCGTCGGCGGGACCATCGCCGCCTCGCTCAAGCAGTGGTTCGCCGAGGACTGGCACAGGGACATCATCGAGCGCTGGCGGGCCGCCGGCGTCCGCATGGAGGAGGAGCAGGCGGGCGACGAGGGCCCGCGCCCGCTGGAAGGCGTCACCGTCGTCGTAACGGGCACACTTCAGTCACACACCAGAGATGGCGCGAAAGAGGCCCTACAAGCTCTTGGTGCGAAGGTGACCGGATCCGTTTCGAAGAAGACCGGATTCGTGGTGGTGGGCGACAACCCGGGTTCGAAGTACGACAAAGCCATGCAGCTGAAGGTCCCTGTGTTGGATGATGATGGCTTCGCTGTGCTGCTGGAGCAGGGTCCCGAGGCGGCACGAGCGGTAGCTGTCACTCCGCCTGAGGAGGAGTGAGGTGTCACCCTATCGGCGCATACCAGATGGATCTGGGAGGCCGGGTCGCATTCGGGCAACCGCTGCCGATCGCTGCCCGCGATGGCCTTCCGCGGCCTACTGTTGACGTGTGCGCCTGCCGTGGCGCGGGCACAGCCGGCTGTGAGAGGGATCGGAATGAAACCGACCGACAGCGCCGCTCCGGCGTCGCGGCTCCGCCGGCTCGTGGTGCCCGCGCTGCCCGCGGCCATCGTCATGACGGCGGGCCTGGCGCTCGCCGCAGGTGTGGTGGGCACGCTCGGCGAAGGCGAGGCGCTGTTCCCGGGCGGCGCCGTCGGCTGGTCGCTGGCGATCCTGACCGGCGTCATCGTCGGCCATCTGGTCGCCCTCGGCCGGGACCGCTGGTGGGGCGGCACGGGCTCCGGCGCCGCCCTCGCCCTCGCCGTACTCCTCCTGTACGGCTGGGTGCCGGCCACCCTGGTCAGTCTCTCCGTCGTGGTCCTGGTCGGTGCCGCCCGCCGGCACCGCTGGCGACAGGCCCTGGTGCACGGGGCAGTTGACGTCCTGGGCATCGGTGCCGCGGCGCTCGCCCTGGCCGCCTGCGGAGTGCACGCGACGGTCCGTCACCCCTGGGCGCCCGATGCCTGGGACCTCTCCGTGCTGCCCCAGGTGGTGGTGACGGCGGCGGGCTACCTCCTCGTCAGCCGGGCGCTGCTCTGGTTCAGCCTGGCGCCGCGCACCGGCGGACTGCCCACCATCGCCCGCACGGCCGTGGTGCGCCAGGCACTGGTCGGTGTCGCACTGCTCGGCATCTCCCCGCTGATCGCCGTCTGCGCGGTCAACGCCCCGCTGCTGCTGCCCCTGTTCGCGGTGCCGCTCATCGCGTTGGACTCCACCCTCTGGATAGCCCGCGCGCGGGCCGAGGAGCAGCTCCGCGACCCGCTGACCGGCCTCCCCAACCGCCAGTGGCTGCTGGAGCGCACCTGGTCCGCCCTGGACGAGGCCGAGCGCGTCGGCGTCCGGTCGGCGCTGGTCCTCATCGACCTGGACCGCTTCCGCTCGGTCAACGACACCCTCGGGCACCTCGCCGGCGACCGCCTGCTGCTGCAGATCGCCGACCGGCTCCGGCACGCCCTCCCACGCGGCGCCGAGGCCGCCCGGCTCGGCGGCGACGAGTTCGCCGTCCTGCTGCCGACCACCGACTCCCTCACCAGCTCCCAGCGGGTGGCCCGCAACCTCGTCGCCGCCCTGGGCTCCCCGCTGGACCTCGACGGACTGACCCTCGTGCTCGAAGCCAGCGCGGGGGTCGCCGTCTTCCCCGACCACGCCCTGGACGCCGAAGGGCTGCTGCGCCGCGCCGATGTGGCGATGTACCAGGCGAAGCGGGACCGCAGCGGCGTCGAGCTCTACGAAGCCAAGCGGGACGGCAACACCCCCGACCGGCTGGGCCTGTTGGGCGATCTGCGCCGCGCCCTGGACGCCGGCGACGTCGAACTGCACTACCAGCCCAAGGTCGGCTTCGACGGGCAGGTCTCCGGCCTGGAGGCGCTGGTCCGCTGGGTCCATCCGGACCGCGGCAGGGTGCCACCCGACGAGTTCATCGCCATCGCCGAGTCCTCCGGGCTGATGCCCCGGCTGACCGAGTACGTCCTGGAGACCGCGCTCGCCCAGGTGGCGCGCTGGCGCGCGATGGGCCTGGAGGTGCCGGTCGCGGTCAACGTCTCGCCGCGCGACGTGCACTCGCCGGGCTTCGCCGGGGCGGTCGCCGCCCGGCTGGCCCGGCACCGCGTCCCGCCCGGGGCACTCCAGCTGGAGATAACCGAGCACGTCCTGCTGGAGGACCCGCAGCGGGCCGCCGACACCCTCGCCGGGCTCACCGCCCACGGCGTGAAGATGTCGCTGGACGACTTCGGCACCGGCTACAGCTCGCTGGTCCACCTGCGCCGCCTCCCGGTCAGCGAGCTCAAGATCGACCGCTCCTTCGTGGCCCGGCTGGCCGTCGACACCGAGGACGCCGAGATCGTCCGCTGCACCCTCGACCTCGCGCACTCCCTGGGCCTGCTGGTCGTCGCCGAGGGCGTCGAGGACGACGAGACCTGGGAGCGATTGCGGGACCTCGGCTGCGACGCCGTGCAGGGCTGGCTGGTGGCCGCCGCGATGCCACCGGACGAGACCACGGCCTGGCTCAGGGCCCGCGGCGAACGCGGCTGGCACCGCGAATCGGAGACGACCGCCCTGGCGGCGGAGAAGGCAGCCGAGCGCCCTTCGGGACAGGTCCTGAAGTGACCCGGCCTCCGGCCGTCCCGTGTCCCCGCTCCGAAGAACCACCGCAGCTCCCGGCCCCGCCGCACCCGGCGGCCGAGCCCCGGCCCGGCGAAAGCGGCCCCGCCGACCCCGGGCCGCAGCAGTCGCCGGACGACCCGGCGCCCCCGGAGGAGGGCGGCGCCTGACGCCTCGGCCCGCGGCCGTGCCGGCACCGTGCGCCGGTGCCGGCCGGGCCGTCCCGCACCGCCGCGGGCGGCCCGGCGAAAGCGTTTCGCGACAGCGATCCCGTACGCCATAGGATTGGCCCGGAAAACCCCAGCGGAGAATTCGACCGGAATTCTCCGCACCGGAACATCCCGCCCAGAACACTCCGCCGAAAACACCAGAGGATCGCTGCATGCCTGGCATCACGCGCGAGGAGGTCGCCCACCTCGCCCGGCTGGCACGTCTGGAGCTGAAGGACGAAGAGCTCGACCACTTCGCCGGACAGCTCGACGACATCATCGGCGCGGTCGCCCGCGTCTCCGAGGTCGCCGATCAAGACGTACCGCCGACCTCCCACCCGCTGCCCCTGACCAACGTCATGCGGTCGGACGAGGTCCGTCCGTCGCTGACCCCCGAGCAGGCGCTCTCCGGCGCCCCGGCCCAGGAGCAGCAGCGTTTCAAGGTGCCGCAGATCCTGGGCGAGGAGTGACCATGGCCGACCTGATCAAGCTCACCGCCGCCGAGATCGCGGCGAAGATCGCCTCCGGCGAACTCACCGCCGTCGAGGTGACCGAGGCCCACCTGGCCCGTATCGAGGCCGTCGACGAGAAGGTGCACGCCTTCCTGCACGTGGACCGCGAGGGCGCGCTGGCCCAGGCCCGCGCCGTCGACGAGAAGCGGGCCCGCGGCGAGGAGCTGGGCCCGCTGGCCGGCGTCCCGCTGGCCCTCAAGGACATCTTCACGACGGAGGGCATGCCCACCACCGTCGGCTCGAAGATCCTCGAAGGCTGGATCCCGCCGTACGACGCGACCCTGACCAAGAAGCTCAAGGCCGCCGACGTCGTCATCCTCGGCAAGACCAACATGGACGAGTTCGCCATGGGGTCCTCCACCGAGAACAGCGCCTACGGCCCGACCGGCAACCCCTGGGACCTGACCAAGATCCCCGGCGGCTCCGGCGGCGGCTCCTCCGCCGCGCTGGCGTCCTTCCAGGCCCCGCTCGCCATCGGCACGGACACCGGCGGCTCCATCCGCCAGCCCGCCGCCGTCACCGGCACCGTCGGCGTCAAGCCCACCTACGGCGGCGTCTCCCGCTACGGCATGGTGGCCTTCTCCAGCTCCCTGGACCAGGGCGGCCCGTGCGCCCGTACGGTGCTGGACGCGGCGCTGCTCCACGAGGCCATCGCCGGCCACGACCCGCTGGACTCCACCTCCATCGACGCGCCGGTCCCGCCGGTCGTCGAGGCGGCCCGCAACGGCCGCGTCGAGGGCATGCGGGTCGGCGTCGTCAAGCAGTTCCGCGGCGAGGGCTACCAGGCCGGTGTGCTCCAGCGCTTCGACGAGTCCGTCGCCCTCCTCAAGGAGCTGGGCGCCGAGATCGTCGAGCTGGACTGCCCGTCCTTCGACCTGGCGCTGGCCGCGTACTACCTGATCGCGCCGTCCGAGTGCTCCTCCAACCTCGCCCGCTTCGACGCCATGCGCTACGGCCTGCGGGTCGGCGACGACGGCACGAAGTCCGCCGAGGAGGTCACCGCCCTGACCCGCGAGGCCGGCTTCGGCCCCGAGGTCAAGCGCCGCATCATCCTCGGCACGTACGCGCTCAGCTCCGGCTACTACGACGCGTACTACGGCAGCGCCCAGAAGGTCCGGACCCTCATCACCCGCGACTTCGAGAAGGCGTTCGAGCAGGTCGACGTGATCGTCTCACCGACCACGCCGACCACCGCGTTCCCGATCGGCGAGCGGGCCGACGACCCGATGGCGATGTACCTCGCCGACGTGTGCACGCTCCCCGTCAACCTGGCGGGCAACGCCGCCATGTCGCTGCCCTGCGGTCTGGCTCCCGAGGACGGCCTGCCGGTCGGTCTCCAGATCGTCGCCCCGGCCATGAAGGACGACCGGCTCTACACGGTCGGTGCCGCGGTCGAGGCCGCGTTCACCGAGAAGTGGGGCCATCACCTGCTTGAGGAGGCACCTGCACTATGAGTGGCAAGCTCGCGAAGGCCAAGGGCTTCAAGAAGTCCAAGCCCGGCACGTATCTGTCCATCGGCACCACGCTGTTCGGCGCGGTGAGCGTCGTGAAGCAGGCGAAGAAGGCCAGGGGGGAGCACGACACGCTCCAGCTGGTCGACGCCGTCGTCTCCGCCGCCGCCATCGTCACCGGCGTCGCCCTGCTCATCCGCGAACTGCGCCGTCTCAACGACGACGACGTCCTCGCGGACTGACCGGCGCCGGACCTGAGAGGTTAGTTTCACCGTGACTGTCACCGACCTGGTGCCGTACGAGGACGCGCTGGCCACCTACGACCCCGTGATGGGTCTCGAGGTGCACGTCGAACTCGGCACCGCCACCAAGATGTTCTGCGGGTGCGCCACCACCCTGGGCGCCGAGCCCAACTCGCAGACCTGCCCCACCTGCCTGGGCCTGCCCGGCTCGCTGCCGGTCGTCAACGCGACCGGTGTGGAGTCCGCCGTCAAGATCGGCCTGGCACTGAACTGCACCATCGCCGACTGGTGCCGCTTCGCCCGGAAGAACTACTTCTATCCGGACATGCCCAAGAACTTCCAGACGTCCCAGTACGACGAGCCGATCGCCTTCGACGGCTACCTGGACGTGCAGCTGGAGGACGGCGAGGTCTTCCGCGTCCACATCGAGCGCGCGCACATGGAGGAGGACACCGGCAAGTCCACCCACATCGGTGGTGCCACCGGCCGGATCCACGGCGCCCGGCACTCGCTGCTGGACTACAACCGCGCCGGCATCCCGCTCATCGAGATCGTCACCAAGCCCATCGAGGGCGCCGGCGAGCGGGCCCCCGAGGTCGCCAGGGCGTACGTCGCCGAGCTGCGTGAGCTGATCAGGGCGCTGGGCGTCTCCGAGGCCCGTATGGAGATGGGCCAGATGCGCTGCGACGTGAACCTCTCGCTGCGCCCCAACGGCACCGAGAAGTTCGGCACCCGCTCGGAGACCAAGAACGTCAACTCGCTGCGCTCCGTGGAGCGCGCCGCCCGCTACGAGGTCCAGCGCCACGCCGCGGTGCTGTCCTCCGGCGGCACGATCATCCAGGAGACCCGGCACTTCCACGAGGAGGACGGCTCCACGACCTCCGGCCGGGTCAAGGAAGAGGCCGAGGACTACCGCTACTTCCCCGAGCCGGACCTGGTGCCGGTGGCCCCCTCCCGCGAGTGGGTCGAGGAACTGCGGGCCGGGCTCCCCGAGTTGCCGCGGGTGCGCCGCAACCGGCTGCGCGAGGAGTGGGGCGTCTCCGAGCACGACATGCAGTCGATCCTCAACGCCGGCGCGGTCGACCTGATCGTCGCCACCGTCGAGGCCGGTGCGGACTCCGCGGCGGCCCGCAAGTGGTGGATGGGCGAGCTGGCCCGCCGCGCCAACGAGGACGGCACGGACCTGGCGGCACTGCAGATCACCCCCGAGCAGGTCGCCCGGGTGACCGCGCTGGTCGCCGACGGCTCGCTCAACGACAAGCTGGCCCGCCAGACCATCGAGGGCGTGCTGGCCGGCGAGGGCGACCCCGACACGGTCGTCGAGAAGCGCGGGCTGAAGGTCGTCTCCGACGAGGGTGCCCTCGGCACCGCCGTCGACGAGGCGATCGCCGCCAACGCCGGCATCGCCGACAAGATCCGCGGCGGCAAGGTCGCCGCGGCCGGCGCCCTGGTCGGTGCGGTCATGAAGGCCACCCGCGGCCAGGCGGACGCCGCCCGGGTGCGGGAGCTGATCTTGGAGAAGCTCGGCGTCGAGGGCTGATTCCCGGATCGTGCCGGTACGGAGCGGCCGTCCCTCTGCGGAGGGGCGGCCGCTCCGTCGTATACGCCGACGCCCCCTCCCGCTCCCCTCTCCCGGCGGGAATTCTCGATCTTCCCGCTCCGCGGCGGAATGCCGCGCCCGCCCGCGGTGCTGTCACCGGCAAAGGATCAACGGATACGGGACCTCGGGTCACCGCCCGCCGGACACTGGAGGAACGAGCAATGACGCAGCAGGACACCGCCGTTCAGGACCCGCGGGCGATCGCCGCGCGGCTCGGCCGGGTCGGCGTCTGGCACGGCGGGCTGGGCCGGGCGTCGGCCGCGGCGGGGCGCGAGTTCGCGGCCGAGATCGAGCGGCTGGGATACGGGGCGCTGTGGTTCGGCGAGGCGCAGGCCACCAAGGAGGCGTTCAGCCACGCCGGGCTGCTGCTGGCCGCGACCGAGCGGCTGACCGTCGCCACCGGTATCGCCAACATCTGGGTCCGCGACGCGACGGCGATGAACGCCGGGGCGCACACCCTCGCCGAGGCGTACGACGGCCGGTTCCTGCTGGGCCTGGGCGCCAGCCATGCCCCGCAGGTCGAGGGGCGCGGCCACACCTACGCCAAGCCGCTCGCCGCGATGCGCGCCTACCTGGACGCGATGGACGCGGCCCCGTACGACGCCCCCGCGAGCCCGCCGCCGGCCCGCGTGCTGGCGGCGCTGGGCCCCAGGATGCTGGAGCTGGCCGCCGAGCGGGCGGCCGGCGCGCACCCGTATTTCGTCACGCCCGAGCACACCGCCCGCGCCCGCACGGCCCTGGGCGAGGGCCCGCTGCTCGCCCCCGAGCAGGCCGTGCTCCTGGAGACCGACCCGGTGACCGCCCGCGCCCAGGTGCGCGCACACCACCTCGGCTTCTACCTGGCGCTGCCCAACTACGTGAACAGCCTGCGCCGGCTCGGCTTCGAGGACGCCGACTTCCAGGACGGCGGCAGCGACCGGCTGGTCGACGCCATCGTGGCCTGGGGCGACGTGGACGCGATCCGGGCGCGCATCCGGGAGCACCACGACGCGGGCGCCGATCATGTGGCGATTCAGCCGGTCGTCCCCGGACCGGGCCTGGGCCTCGACCAACTGCGGGAGCTGGCACCGGCGTTGACCGCGCACTGAGCGGCGGGGCACTCCGGAGCGGTCGTGGGGGCGCCTCGGAACGGCCGCGTGGGGTCCACCGGACCGCACCGGTACGGCCGGGGGCCGCGGTGGGAACGGTCAGGAGCCGGCCGCCGGGCGGTAATCGGGCGGTATGGGGTGTTTGTCCGGGAATAACAGGCCCATAAGTGGTCTGGGTTGCCTATTCCCCGGTCTTTGTGGGGAAGGCCACAAACCGGTCAAAGGATCTTTTCGGGCTGGCACCCTGCACCGAGAGCCCGGCCCTCCGCACCTTCTCCGGAACGCGACGGGGCCGCCCCGCGCCTGCTCCGCGCAGCCCTGTCCGTCCGCGTTCGGCACCACCCGCTCCCGGGAGATATCGGCGCACAACCCGGGAAGCAGCCCGTGACCGCTCTCGCTCGGTGGTGCCTCCGGCGCCGCATCGTGGTGATCGTCCTCTGGCTCGCCGCCTTCGCGGGGGTCGCCGTCGCCGCCGGGCTGACCGGAGCCGCGTACTCCAGCGACTACGAGGTCCCCGGCACCGAGTCCGGCCAGGCCGGCGCGCTGATGGCGAAGGCGTTCCCCAGGCAGTCCGGGGACAGCGACAGCATCGTGTGGCACACCGCGTCCGGCACGGTGCGCTCCGCCGCCGTCGAGAAGAAGATGGCGCACACGCTCGCCGAGGTCTCCCGGCTGCCCGGCGTCGCCGAGGTCCAGGGCCCCTACGGGCCGCAGGGCGCCGGGCAGATCAGCCGCGACGGCCGCACCGCCTACGCCTCCGTCCTCTTCAAGAGCTCCACCGACGACCTGCCCGCCGGCCAGGTCCGCGCGGTCGTGAGCACCGCGAAGGCCGCGTCCGGCCACGGACTCCAGGTGGAGCTGGGCGGCGCCGGGATCTCGCTCACCCAGGCGCCGCGCGCCCAGCTGCCGGAAGTCATCGGGCTGTGCGCGGCGGCCGTGGTCCTCTTCCTCGCCTTCGGGTCGCTGGCCGCGACCCTGCTGCCGATCGTCACCGCGCTGGCCGCCGTCGGCACCGCCTCCGCCGGGATCAGCCTGCTCAGCCACGCCATGACGGTCGCCGACTTCGCCCCGATGCTGGGCATGCTGATCGGCCTCGGCGTGGGCATCGACTACGCGCTCTTCATCGTCACCCGGCACCGCAGAGGGCTGCGGGCCGGCCTGTCCGTCCAGGAGGCCGCCGAACGCGCCGTGACGGTGTCCGGGCGCGCGGTCGTCTTCGCCGGGGCCACCGTCTGCATCGCGCTGCTCGGCATGCTCACGCTGCGGCTGGGCTTCCTCAACGGCGTCGCGCTCGCCGCCTCGCTCACCGTCGTCCTGACCGTCGCCGCCTCCGTCACCCTGCTGCCCGCGCTGCTCGGCCTGATCGGCACCCGGGCGCTGGGCCGCCGCGAGCGCCGCCGGCTGGCCGCCCGCGGCCCGCGGCCCGAACGCCGCGCCGGGATGGCCGCCCGCTGGTCCGGCTTCGTCGAACGGCACCCCAAACTGCTCGGCGCCGTCGCCGCCGCCGTCATGCTCACCCTCGCGCTGCCCACCCTCGGCCTCCACCTCGGCACCTCCGACCAGGGCAACGACCCGGCGACGTCCACCACCCGCAAGGCGTACGACCTGCTGGCGGACGGCTTCGGGCCCGGGTTCAACGGGCCGCTGACGGTGGTCGGTTCGCTCGACGGGGCCCAGGACCGGCTCGCGTTCGCCAAGCTGCCGGAGGAGCTGCGGCACACCCCCGGCGTCGCCCACGTCAGCGGGCCGGAGTTCGACGGCGGCCACGCCACCGGCGTGATCACGGTCGTACCGACCAGCTCACCGCAGTCCCAGCAGACCTCCGACCTGGTGCAGCGGCTGCGCGGCAACATCCTGCCGGCCGCCGAGGACGGCACCACGATGCGGGTGCACGTCGGCGGGGTGACCGCCGGCTACGACGACTTCGCCGGCGTCATCATCGGAAAACTCCCGCTCTTCATGGGCGCCGTCATCGGTCTCGGCTCCCTCCTGCTGCTGCTCGCCTTCCGCAGCGTCGGCATCCCCCTCAAGGCCGCGCTGATGAACCTCGCGGCCGTCGCCGCGTCCTTCGGGATCGTCGTCGCGATCTTCCAGTGGGGATGGGGGAGCGAGGCGCTGGGGCTGGGCAGCGCGGGCCCGATCGAGCCCTTCCTGCCGGTGATCATGGTCTCCGTCCTCTTCGGGCTCTCCATGGACTACCAGGTCTTCCTGGTCAGCCGGATGTACGAGGAGTGGCAGCTGACCGGCGACAACCGCCGGGCCGTACGCGTCGGGCTCGCCGAGACCAGCCGGGTGATCAACTCGGCGGCGGTCATCATGATCGCGGTGTTCGCCGCCTTCATCCTCAGCGGCGACCGCATCATCGCGATGTTCGGCATCGGCCTGGCCGCCGCCGTCGCCCTGGACGCCTTCGTCCTCCGTACGCTGCTCGTCCCCGCCCTGATGCACCTGCTCGGCGGCGCCAACTGGTGGCTGCCGGTCTGGCTGGAGCGCCGACTGCCGCGGCTGAGCATCGAACCGCCGCCGGAACGGCCCGGGGCGCGGGACGGGGAGGACGCGCCCACGCTGCTGGAGGTCTGAGCGCCGGCGTGCCGGGCTCTCATACGACTCTCAGACAGGGCCCCTACGGTCGCGCCCATGGGAACGACGACCGACAAACGATCCGACGACGAGACGACCGCGGCCGGCACGACGGGGAAGGCCGAGGAGGCAGGCAAGGCCGAGCAGAACGGGACGGCCGGGACCGCGGAGCGGGCCGGCGCCACGGGGAAGGCCGCGGAAGCGGGTAAGGGCACGGAGCCGAAGCCCGAGGACGGCGCCGACGAGAGCGCTCAGGCCATCGCCGACGCCGACGCCGACACTGCCGACACCGACGAGGAGCCGGCACCCGGACCGGCCGCCACCGGAGTGGCCGCCGGCGCCGGCGCCGTGGTCGCCGCCGGACTGGGCCTGGCCTCCCTCACCGGTACCTGGCTCGGCACGCTGATGGCCGAACGGCAGACGCTGCTGGGCCAGATCAAGCTCCAGTCCGGCAAGGCCACCGACCAGATCGCCACCGTCTACGGCGCGCCCTGGCACACCACCGCCCTGGTCAACGGGGTCTTTGCGGTGCTCGCCATGCTCGTCGCCGCGGTGGTGCTGACCGGCCGCCGGAGCACCTGGGTGCGGGCCGTCGCCTGGGGCGCGCTGGCGCTGGGCGTACTGGGGCTCCTGATCTCCGCGGGGATGTACCTCGACCTGTTCGCGAGCATGCCCACCATCCCTAAGGGGCCCGGCGGCGGTGCCTAAGCCCTCCGGGGGCGGCGGTGCCGCTCCCTAAGCCCCCTCCGTGACACGGCCCCGGTTTCTAGGCACCACCGGGCCGCGGAGATCGGGAACCCTCCCGATGTGGCGGACCCCCCTCGGCGACGAGAGTGGAGCACGGCGGCGCCCCGGCAGACGGCCGGGGCGCCGGCCCACCACCGTCGAGGGAGACATCATGTACGCCTCCGAACTGGAGATCCGGGTCCGCTACGAGGAACTGCGCCGCGAGGCCGACCGGCGCCGCCTGGTCCGCGAGGCCACCGAAGTGGCGCGCGCCGCCGCCTCTTCAGGGGGCGGCGAACCGGAAAGGCGGGTGAGCGTACGGCGTTGGCGGGTGCGGCGCGCCGGCGCCTGACCGCGGCGGACAGCACACCTTGCCCACTGCCGCATTGTCAGACCCGTGTGCGATGCTCGGCAGCGTGGAGAACAGAGCCATCAGCCCCGTGTTCGTCGGCCGCGCGGCCGAACTCACCTCGCTGCGCGACGCGCTGGCGCGGGTCACGGCGTCCGGTGAGCCCCAGGCCCTGTTGATCGGCGGCGAGGCCGGGGTCGGCAAGACCCGGCTCATCGAGGAGTTCGGCGAGACGGCCCGCGCGCAGGGCGCGCTGGTCGCGCTCGGCGGCTGCATCGAGATCGGCTCCGAGGGCCTGCCGTTCGCCCCGTTCTCCTCGATCCTGCACACCCTCAACGCCCGTCTGCCCGCGGAGCTGGCCGCCGCCGTAGCCGGCCAGGAGGGCGAACTGGCCCGCATCCTGCCGGAGTTGGGGGAGACCGCCGGCGAGACCCACGGCGAGGAGACCGGCCGCGCCCGCCTCTTCGAGCTGACCGCCCGGCTCCTGGAGCGGCTGGCCGCCCACCGCACCCTGGTCATCGTCATCGAGGACCTCCACTGGGCCGACCGCTCCACCCGCGAGCTGCTCGCCTACCTCCTGCGCGCCCTGCACGACGCCGACGTCCTGCTGGTGGCGACGTACCGCTCCGACGACATCCACCGCCGCCATCCGCTGCGCCCGTTCCTCGCCGAGATCGACCGGATGCGGACCGTCCGCCGCGTCGAACTGGCCCGCTTCACCCGCGACGAGGTCCGCTCCCAGATGGCCGGGATCCAGGGCAGCGAGCCCGAAGAGGACACCGTCGACCGCGTGTTCAAGCGCTCCGAGGGCAATGCCTTCTTCGTCGAGGAGCTGGCCCGCGGCCTCGCCGAGGGCTCCCGGTACGGCCTCAGCGATCCGCTGCGCGATCTCCTGCTGGTGCGGGTCGAGGCGCTGCCCGAGGACGCCCAGCGGGTGGTGCGGATCGCCGCCGAGGGCGGCTCCACGGTCGAGCACGAACTCCTCGCCGCCGTCTGCCGGATGCCCGAGGACGACCTCATCGAGGCGCTGCGGGCGGCCGTCGGCAGCAACACCCTCCTCCCCACCCAGGACGGCACGGGCTACCGCTTCCGGCACGCCCTGGTCCGCGAGGCCGTCGTCGACGACCTGCTGCCCGGCGAGCGCACCCGGCTCAACCGCCGGTACGCCGAGGCGCTGGAGGCCGACCGCTCGCTGGTCCGCTCCGACGTCTGCGCCACCCGCCTGGCCAGCTACTGGTACAAGGCCCATGACGCCGCCAAGGCGCTGCCCGCGGTGCTCGCCGCCTCCGTCCAGGCCCGCCGCCGCCATGCCTACGCCGAGCAACTGCGGCTGCTGGACCGCGCCCTGGAGCTGTGGGACGACGCGCCCCCGGAGGTCCGCCAGGGCGTGCGCCCGATCGACTACGCCGAGGCGTACCCGGCCTGCGGCTGCGACGACGACGCGCTGCGCTTCCTCGACCTGCTCGCCGAGATCGCGGTGGCCGCCCGGCTGTCCGGCGACAGTGAGCGGGCCTTCACCATCACCAGGCGCGCCCTGCGCGCGCTGCGCGGCGAGGACGGCGCCGCCCCGGGCCCGCACCACGGATCGGGCAAGGGGGACCCCCATCGCACCGCCTGGTTCCTGCTCCAGCGCTCCCGGCTCTGCCAGGGCACCGGCCGCGGCGACGGCTGGGAGGACCTGGGCCGGGCCCAGGAGCTGATGCGCGGTCTGCCGCCGTCCTCCGTGCACGCCGCCGTGACGGCCGCCGTCGCCACCTGGCAGATGCTCCACGAGCCGGGCCCCGGCACGTTCACCACCGCCGAACGGGCCGTGGAGCTGGCCCGGTTGGTGGGCGACGAGGAGGCGGAGCTGAATTCCCGGGTGACGCTGGCGGGGCTGCGGACCGACGCCGGGGAGATCGAGGAGGGCCTGGCCGACTTCCGTACGGTGCTGGACCGCGCCGTGGCCCGCGGCTATTTCGCCGTCATCGGCCGCGGCCACATCAACCTCGCGGGCATCCTCGAAGGCGTCGGCCGGTCCCGCGAGGCCGTCGAGGTCACCCGGCAGGGCGTCGAACTCACCACCCGCTACGGCCTCAAGGACACCACCAGCTGGGTGCTGAGCAACCGCGCCGAGTCGCTCCAGTCGCTGGGCCGCTGGGCGGAGGCGGGCCGGGCCGCCGCCGACGCCCACCGCTTCGCGCAGAACCCCCGCGCCACCGCCCTGGCCGCCAGCCGTCTCACCGGCCTCGCCCTGGACGGCGGCGACCTCGCCGCCGCCGAGCGCGAACTGGCCGTCGCCCAGGAGCACTACGGCACCCACGACCCCCAGCCGCAGCACGCCCTGCCCATGGCGCGGCACGCGCTGCGGCTCGCCGCCCGCCAGGGCCGCATCCTCGACGCGCGCGCCATCCTCGTCCAGTCGGCCCTCGATGCCGGCTTCGCCCCCGGCCTCCAGCGCTACGCCTGGCCGCTCCTGTGGTCGGCGACCGCCGCCGAGTCCGACGTCCGCGGTCTGCCGTCCGCCGAGCCGGGCCGGGTCCGGATCCTCACCCGGATCCGCGACGCCGCCAAGCGGCTGCCGCGGATCGCCCCGGTCTGGGACGCGTTCGGCCTCGCGGTCGAGGCCGAACTCCTCCGTGCCGAGGGCCGCGAGGCCCCCGACGCCTGGGCCGAGACGGTCGCCGCCTTCGAACGGCTGGAGCGCCCGCACGAACTCGCCTGGGCCTGCTACCGCTGGGCCGAATCGCTGCTGCACGGCGCCGAGCGGGCCACCGCCGGCCTCGACGGCCGCACCCCGCGCGAGGCCGCCGTCCTGCTGCTCGGCCAGGCGCACGCAGCCGCCGCGGCGATGGGCGCCCGCCCGCTCGCCGACGAGCTCGAACTCCTCGCCCAGCGCGCCCGGATACCCGTCCCCGGTCTGGCGGCCCCCGCCGCGCCCGAGGCGTCCCGCGCCGCCGGGGACCGGGCCCGGGACGCGCCGGCCGGCACCGTCCCCGCGGAATCCCTCGGCCTGACCCCGCGCGAGCGCGATGTGCTGCGCCTGGTCGCCGACGGCCGCAGCAACCGCCAGATAGCCGACGCCCTGTTCATCTCGCCGAAGACCGCCAGCGTGCACGTCTCCAACATCCTCGCCAAGCTGGGCGTCTCCGGCCGCGGCGAGGCGGGCGCGGTCGCCCATCGGCTGCGGCTGTTCGAGGAGCCGACGGCGAGCAGATAGCCGGCGACGGCTCCCGCCCGCGGTGGCGCGGTTCAGTGCGCTCCTGTACCGCCCGACCACGACCCCCGACGCGAGATCTGTCGGTCCGTGCCCGGGATCCCCGTCGCCGACGTCGTCCACCACCAGCGACAGCTCTGCCGCTCCTTCGGCGTGCTTGCGGCCGGGCGCGAACAGCTCTTCCACCACGTTGAACACGGTGCCCCCTTCGGGAGCGACCCGTCCCCCGGGGTCCGTCCCTGGCCCCGAGCCTCAGCGGGTGCCACGAAAAGGGGATCAGCTCACTGTGAGGCGGAGAATCCGGTCATCCCCCTCGCGGGGCTTGCCGCGTCCGTCCGTGTTGCTGGTGACCAGCCACAACGCCCCGTCGTCGGCCGCCACCACGGTCCGCAGCCGCCCGTACTCGCCCTGCAGAAAAGCCTGCGGCGCGGCGACCGGCTTCGTCCCGTGCAGCGGGATCCGCCACAGCCGCTCCCCGCGCAGCGCCGCCATCCAGATCGAGCCCTTGGCGTACGCGATCCCGCTGGGCGAGGCGTCGGCGGGCTTCCACTGGACGACCGGATCGACGAACCCGCCGGGCGAGGAGCCGCCCTTGCCCTCGACCTCCGGCCAGCCGTAGTTCCTGCCCGGTTCGATCAGATTGAGCTCGTCCCAGGCGTCCTGCCCCAACTCCGAGGCCCACAGCCGCTGGTCGCCGTCCCAGGCCAGCCCCTCCACATTGCGGTGGCCGTAGTCGTACACCACCGAGTCGGCCTCCGGGTTGCCGTGCACCGGCTGGCCGTCCGGAGTCATCCGCAGGATCTTCCCGGCCGGCGACTTCTTGTCCTGGGCCAGCTGCTTGTCACCGGTCTCACCCGTCCCCGCGTAGAGCATCTTGTCCGGGCCGAAGGCGATCCGCCCGCCGTTGTGGAGGCGGCCTTTGGGGATGCCCTTGAAAATGGTGTTGGGCGCGCCCAGTTGGTTGCCCGGCTCGCGCTTCTCGTCGTAGATCATGCGCGCGATGCGGTTGTCGGACTCCGTGGTGAAGTACGCGTACACCTGGTGGTCGGCGCCGAACGTCGCGGGCACCGCCAGCCCCAGCAGCCCGCCCTCGCCCCCGGGGGCCACGCCCGGAACCGACCCCAGTTCCGTGATCCTGCCGCCGTGCGCCGCGACCCGGACGATCTTCCCGGTGTCCCGCTCGCCGACCAGCAGGTCCCCGCCGGGCAGCACCGCGACCCCCCACGGCGACTTCAGACCGGTGGCCAGGACCCCGGTGACCCGCACCGAGCCCTTCGCCGGCGGCACCACCGCGGACGGGCTGGGCGAGGCCGCCCCCGGACGCCTGCCCGGCCCGGCAGACCCCGCGCCACCCCCGACCGGCCCCCCACCGGACGAACATCCCGCCGCCAGGAGCAGCGAAGCAGCGGCCAATACAGCGGTCAGGGAACGACGTTGCACGGCAGGAGTCCTCTCGTCGGCAGGCGTGACAAGCACACCACATCCACCCGTACCGCCCCCCTCACACCAACCCCCACCCCCACCGTTTCTTCCCACCACCCACGGGAGGGGACGGGCCGGAGGGGTGGGGTGTCCGGACGTAGAGCGAAGCAGTCCGGACACCCCACCCCGGAGGACCGTCCCCGCACCCCGAAAGCCCCGCGCAGCGGACAAAATCCCCCACGGCGGGGAACCCGGCAATGTGGAGAGCAGCCAAGCGCAGCGGCCCGCGCCGCAGGCGCAAAAGGCAATCCCCCACGGCGGGAAACCCGGCAACGCGGGAAGCAGGCCAAGCGCAGCGGCCCCGCGCCGCAGGCGCAAAAAACGAACCCCCACGGTGGGGAAGCCGACAACGTGGGAAGCAAGCCAAGCGCAGCGGACTAGTACCAAGACCCCCGAGCCCGCGGCAGCAACGCGATCTCCCGCAGATCCTCCTGAGTGAGCGTCAGGTCGGCCGCCTTGGCGTTCTGGGCCGCCCAGCGCTCCTTCTTCGTTCCCGGTACGGGGACCACATGGCGGCCCTGGGCCAGTACCCAGGCCAGCGCCACCTGCCCCGGCGTCGCCCCGTGCCGGGCGCCGACCCGGCGCAGCCCGGCCACCACCGGCTGGTTGGCGGCCATCATCTCGGCGGTGAAGCGCGGATGGCGGGCCCGTAGGTCCTCCGGTTCGAAGCCCTGGCCCGGGGTGAGGGTGCCGGTCAGATAGCCGTTGCCCAGCGGCATCGCCGCCAGTAAGCCGACCCCGCGCGACTCGCACCAGGGGAGCAGTTCCTCCAGTGCCTCCGGCGACCACACGGACAGCTCCGCCTGCACGCTGCTGACCGGGAACACCTGCTGGACGCGCTCCAGTTGGCGCAGCGTCCCGTCGTGTATGCGCGAGCGGGGGCGCCCTCCCGCCCCGGTCGCACGCGGCTCCATCCGGGCCGCGCGCGGCGGTCGCACGGCGCGCGCCCCGACCGCGCACAGGCCCAGCGACCGCACCTTCCCGGCCGCCACCAGCTCCGCCATCGCCCCCCAGGTCTCCTCGATGGGCACCTCGGGGTCGGCCCGGTGGAGCTGGTAGAGGTCGATGCGGTCGGTCTGGAGCCGGCGCAGCGAGGCGTCGCAGGCGCGCTTGATGTAGCCGGGCCGTCCGTTGGCGACGATGTGCTGATCCCCGGCCAGCAGCCCGCACTTGGTCGACACGAACGCGTCCTGGCGCCGCACCTTGAGGGCCCGCCCCACCAGCAGCTCGTTGGTGAACGGGCCGTACATGTCGGCGGTGTCCAGCAGGCTGCACCCCCGGTCGAGCGCGGCGTGCACGGCCCGCAGCGAACCCTCCCCGCTGCGCTGCGACTCGGTGTACCCCCAGCTCATCGGCATGCAGCCGAGCCCGATTGCGCCCACTTCGAGGGCTGCCGCGCCGATTGTCCTGCGCTCCACCTGGTCGTGCCTCCGTCCCCTCGCCCCCGATCAAGGGCCAGACCAAACTAACGTCTGAACCAAACGTCTCTTCGCATAGCCTCAGGCCATGGCAACAGCAGACCCGCACGCAGCCGCCGGCGACGTATGGCTCCCGATCCCGCCGGGCGACATCGACGGCCTTCCCGGCGGCCTGAGCTACGTCCACTGGGACGCCGGCCCGGACTATCCGGCCGACCCCGCCCGCTGCGTCTTCTACGCCGTCCCCTACATGAAGCGGGCCGACGTCTGCCTGCGCCCGCTGCCGCGGATGGGCCGGGTGCGGGTGGTGCAGGCCCTGACCGCCGGGACCGAGCACCTGCTGCCGGAGCTCTCCCGGATGCCGTCCGGCGCGCAGCTGTGCAATGCCCGCGGGCTGCACGACGCCAGCACCGCCGAGCTCGCGCTCACCCTGACCCTCGCGTCGCTGCGCGGTGTCCCGGACTTCGTCCGGGGCCAGGACGCCGGTGAGTGGCGGGCCGGCTTCCAGCCGGCACTTGCCGACAAGTCGGTGCTCATTGTGGGCTATGGTTCGATCGGCAGTGCCATCGAGGACCGGCTCACGCCTTTCGAGTGCGCGCGGGTGATACGCATCGCGCGCACCGCGCGTGACACTGTGCGCGGTCCGGTGCATCCACTCTCCGAGTTGACCGCCCTCTTGCCCGAGGCGGACGTCGTCGTGCTGGCCACTCCGCTCACCGAACAGACCCGTGGCCTGGTCGGACGCGGTTTCCTGGCCCGGATGAAGGACGGCGCACTGCTCGTCAACGTCGCCCGCGGCCCGGTCGTCGACACGGGGGCGCTACTTGCCGAACTGGAGTCGGGACGGCTCCGCGCCGCCCTCGATGTGACCGATCCGGAACCCCTCCCCGCGGGCCATCCGCTGTGGCACGCTCCCGGCGTGCTCATCACTCCACACGTCGGCGGTCCCAGCTCTGCCTTCCTGCCCCGTGCGAAGCGGCTGCTGCGCGAGCAGTTGACGCTTTTCGCGGCCGGCGAGCCCGTACGGAACGTGGTCGCGACCGCCCCCTCACGGCTTGCGGGTCGCTCTACGAAGCCGTAGGACTGCAGGGGGTGTTCACTCTCCGCAGGGCTGTCACGCTCCGTAGAGAGGCTATGTCCCTGAGTGACGGATCTGGTGTATCGTCCCGATCGGGGATCGCGCCGGGATCGTGACGGCGCGGTACGAAAGATCCGGAACCGAGGGGGGCGACGGGCGATGTACTGCCGATGGATGATCCGCGAGACACGCGATCCACGAGTGCCCGCGGGAATGCCACAGGAACCCCGGGTGCGCCGGTCCCGAAGCGGTCCGTCGCGGTGGAACGGGAGAGAGCGGTGAGCGCCCAGGGGGCGACGCTCTCGCGGTCGCCCGCGCAGGTCGGCGGTCAGCCGAGTGCCGTCCCGCAGATCGCGCTGGCCGCCGTCTGCGGTGGCTACGCCATCGGCGCCTCCGTAAGCTGGGGTTCGGCGTATCTCGCCATGTTCATGGGGGACTTCGGGCTCAGCGTGGCCGCCCTCGTGGCGGCCGTCTCGTGCGGTCTGTACGCCCGCCGGTACCGCACCCCCTTCCGCCCGGCTTGGGCGCTGTTCGCCGTCTCCTCCGGCATGGCCGGTCTCGGCAACGCCGTCTGGGGCTGGTACGAGGTCATCAAGGGGGCCAGCGTGCCCAGCCCCTCGCTGGCCGACTTCTGTTTCCTGCTGTTCGCGCCGCCGGCCATCGTCGGGCTGCTGGTGCTCGCCAAGCGGCCGGTGACCCGGGCCGGTTGGGTCTGCCTGGGGCTCGACGCCTGGCTGATCGCCGGTTCGCTGCTGACCCTCTCCTGGAGCCTGGCGCTCGCGCACACCGCGCACTTCCAAGGCCGCTCGGTCGCCCGCAGCGCCCTGTCGCTGGCGTATCCGCTGCTGGACATCGTGCTGGTGAGCATGGTGCTGGCACTGCACTTCCGGCGTTCCTCCGTGCACCGCTCCGCGGTCAACACCGCGATCGCCGCACTGGCGTTGACGGTGCTGTGCGACGCGCTGTTCAGCTCGCCGCTGCTGCGCGACCACTACCGCTCCGGGCAGATCCTGGACGCCGGCTGGTTCGCCGGTTCGATGCTGCTCGCGTACGCCCCGTGGGTGGCCCGCCGCTCCGGCCGGGAGCTGGCCGGCGAGGCCGTCGCGCAGGCGGTGCGCCGCCCGCAGCCGCCCCCCGGCAGCCGCCCCATCGCGGGCTCGCTGGCGGCGCTCACCCCGTATCTGGCCGCCGCCGTCTGCACCCTCGGCATCCTCACCAACGTCCTGGACGGGCGGCGGATCGACCGCGTGGTGCTCTTCACCGGCTGCGCGGTCGTCCTGGCGCTGGTCGTCAGGCAGGGCATCATGCTGCTCGACAACATCACCCTCACGCAGGAACTGGCCCAGAAGGAGAACCACTTCCGCTCCCTGGTCCAGGGCTCCAGCGACGTCATCATGATCGCCGCCCCGACCGGTGTGCTGCGCTACGTCAGCCCGGCCGCCGCCGGTGTCTACGGCCGCGACGCCGAGGAACTGGTCGGCTCCGAGCTGGCCTCGCTGATCCACCCCGAGGACCTGGGGCGGGTGGTCCACGAGGTGCGCCGGTTCCTCGCCGCCTCGCCCGAGGCCGAGCCGACCACCCGTATCGAATGCCGCTTCCGGGCCGGCGAGCAGCGCTCCGGCGGTGACGGCTGGCTGAACGTCGAGTCCACGGTCAACCGCCACCACGGCGGCCTGATCTTCAACTCCCGCGACGTCACCGAGCGGGTCCGGCTCCAGGCCCAGCTCCAGCACAACGCCTCGCACGACGCGCTCACCGACCTGCCCAACCGCGCGCTGTTCACCGAACGCGTCACCAAGGCCGTCACCGGCCGCCGTGCCAGCGACCACGGCACCGCCGTGCTCTACATCGACCTGGACGGCTTCAAGCAGGTCAACGACACCATCGGGCACCAGGCGGGCGACGAGCTGCTGGTCCAGGCGGCCCGCCGGCTGGCCGAATCGGTGCGGGCCGGCGACATAGCGGCCCGGCTGGGCGGCGACGAGTTCGCCGCGCTCATCACCGGCGACGGCACCCGCGACCGGGCGGCCCGCGAGCACCGCATCCACGAGATCGCCGACCGGCTGCGCATCCGGCTCTCCGACCCGTACCGCATCGACGGGCGGGACGTCCGGGTCGCGGCCAGCATCGGTGTCGCCTTCGCCGACCCGGGCGTCAGCCCGTCGGGCCTGCTGCGCAACGCCGACCTGGCGATGTACCGCGCCAAGCAGGCCGGCAAGGGCCGGGTCGAGCTGTACGCCCCGCAGATGCAGGACGAGGTCACGCACCGCGCCGAGCTGGCCACGAAGCTGCGGACGGCCCTGCACGACGGGGAGTTCGCGCTGCTGCACCAGCCGGTGGTCGAGCTGGCCAGCGGGCGGATCACCGCGGTCGCCGCGCAGGCCCGCTGGCGCTCCGCCGAGGGCATCCTCTTCACCCCCGCCGAGTTCCTCCGGGTCGGCGCCCGCGGGCGGCTCACGGACGAGGACGGCGAGCGGGCCGCGGAGCTGGGCCGGTGGCAGCTGGAGGAGGCGGTCGCGCAGGCCGCGGTGCGGCACCGCGCCGGCCACAAGGCCCCGGTCGCGGTCCGGCTCTCCGCCCGCCGGCTGCTGGACCGCGCACTGCCCCCCAAGAGCATCGAGGCGATGCTCGTCCGGCACGGCCTCCCCTCGGGGGCGCTGGTGCTGGAGTTGTCCGAAAGTGATCCCCGCATTCCGCTCGACGACCTGGAGCGCCGGCTGGCCGCGCTCCGCCGGCTCGGCGTACGGATCGCGCTGGACGCCTTCGGCAGCGGCTGCGCCGCGATGGGGGCGCTGCGCCGGCTGCCCGTCGACGTGCTGCGGCTGGACCGCGAGCTGATCGACGGGGTGGTGGAATCCCCCCGGGTGCACAAGATCACCGCGGGGCTGCTGCGGATCGCCTCCGACCTCGGCATGCAGTCGGTCGCGGAGGGCGTCGACCTGCCCGAGCAGGTGCTCGCGCTGCGCTCCCTGGGGTGCACGCACGGCCAGGGCATGGCCTTCGCGGGGCCGATGGACGAGCACCGGCTGCGGCGGGCGCTGACCCGGGGGAGCTACCCGGTCCCGGACCTCACGGGCCCCGGCCGGGCGGTGGTGCTCAGCGGCAGCGGCCGGTCCGCCCGGCACGGCGGCGCGGCCGGTCCGGACACCCTGGCGCATCCCCCGTTGCGCTCAAATAGTGAGACCTCCGTCCCACCCACTTGACACTCGGTGCGCACCGGGGGGAGGGTCAGTGCCATGCGCACCCGAATTCTCGTACTTGGAAAGCGCGTCGGCTGAAGCTGGGCCCCTGACGAAGTCCAGCTGACCACACCGGCGCGCTCCCCTCGCTTGCCTCACGGCACGAGGGGTTTTTTGTTGCACAGCAACCTCACAAATCCGTCAAAACCCTCAGCTTCGAGAAGAGACGCAGATGACCGAGCAGGCCACCGGGGCCCACCATCCGCAGCCGCGGGCCCGTAACTCCGGCGGAGCGCAGAAGCCCGCGACCGTCGAGCACGTCACGGGCGCGCAGTCCCTCATCCGTGCGCTGGAGGAGGTCGGGGCCGACACCGTGTTCGGCATCCCCGGCGGTGCGATCCTTCCCGCGTACGACCCGATGATGGACTCCTCGAAGGTCCGGCACGTGCTGGTGCGGCACGAGCAGGGCGCGGGACACGCCGCCACCGGATACGCCCAGGCCACCGGCAAGGTCGGCGTCTGCATGGCGACCTCCGGGCCGGGCGCCACCAACCTGGTCACCCCGATCGCGGACGCGCACATGGACTCCGTCCCGCTGGTCGCGATCACCGGCCAGGTGGCCTCCAAGGCGATCGGCACGGACGCCTTCCAGGAGGCGGACATCTGCGGCATCACGATGCCGATCACCAAGCACAACTGGCTGGTCACCGACCCGGCCGAGATCCCCCGGACGATCGCCGAGGCGTTCCACGTCGCCTCCACCGGCCGCCCCGGCCCGGTCCTGGTCGACATCGCCAAGGACGCCCTCCAGGCGCAGACCACCTTCGTCTGGCCGCCGCACACCGACCTGCCCGGCTACCGCCCGGTCACCAAGCCGCACGCCAAGCAGATCCGCGAGGCCGCCCGGCTGATCGCCGAGTCCCGGCGCCCGGTGCTCTACGTCGGCGGCGGCGTCATGAAGGCCGGCGCCACCGCCGAGCTGAAGGTGCTCGCCGAGCTGACCGGCGCCCCCGTCACCACGACCCTGATGGCGCTGGGCTCGTTCCCCGACACCCACCCGCAGCACCTCGGCATGCCCGGCATGCACGGCTCGGTCGCCGCGGTCACCGCGCTGCAGAAGGCGGACCTGCTGATCACCCTCGGCGCCCGCTTCGACGACCGGGTCACCGGCAAGCTGGACTCCTTCGCGCCGTACGCCAAGGTCGTGCACGCCGACATCGACCCGGCGGAGATCGGCAAGAACCGCGCCGCAGACGTGCCGATCGTCGGCGACGCCCGCGAGGTCATCGCCGACCTGATCGTCGCGGTCCAGGCCGAGCACGACGCCGGCCACAAGGGTGACTACAGCGCCTGGTGGAAGGACCTCAACCGCTGGCGCGAGACCTACCCGCTGGGCTACGACCTGCCGGAGGACGGCAGCCTCTCCCCGCAGCAGGTCATCGAGCGGATCGGCAGGCTCGCCCCCGCCGACACCATCTACGCGGCCGGCGTCGGCCAGCACCAGATGTGGGCCGCCCACTTCATCGACTACGAGCGGCCCTCGACCTGGCTCAACTCCGGCGGCGCCGGGACCATGGGCTACGCGGTGCCCGCGGCGATGGGCGCCAAGGCCGGGATGCCGGACCGCACGGTCTGGGCGATCGACGGCGACGGCTGCTTCCAGATGACCAATCAGGAACTCGTCACCTGCGCGCTCAACAACATCCCGATCAAGGTCGCGATCATCAACAACGGCGCGCTGGGCATGGTCCGCCAGTGGCAGACGCTGTTCTACAACCAGCGCTACTCCAACACCGTGCTGCACAGCGGCCCGGACGCCGGCGCCGGGGCGCCCGGGAGCGGCTCGGCGGCCGGCACCCGGTGCCCGGACTTCGTCAAGCTGGCCGAGGCCATGGGCTGTGTCGCGATGCGCTGCGAGGACCCGGCGGAGCTGGACGCGGTCATCGCCAAGGCCAACGCCATCAACGACCGCCCGGTCGTGGTCGACTTCATCGTCCACGAAGATGCACAGGTGTGGCCGATGGTCGCCGCCGGCACCTCCAACGACGAGGTCATGGCAGCCCGGGGCGTGCGTCCCGACTTCGGCGACAACGAAGACGACTGAGCCAGGACGTCACGGACGCACGGAAGAAGAGAGAAGACGACATGTCCAAGCACACGCTCTCCGTCCTGGTGGAGAACACCCCCGGCATCCTCGCCCGGATCGCCGCGCTGTTCTCCCGCCGCGGCTTCAACATCGACTCGCTCGCGGTCGGGGTCACCGAGCACCCCGACATCTCCCGCATCACCATCGTGGTCAGCGTCGAGTCGCTGCCCCTGGAGCAGGTCACCAAGCAGCTCAACAAGCTCGTCAACGTCCTGAAGATCGTCGAGCTGGAGCCCGGTTCGGCCATCCAGCGCGAACTCGTCCTGGTGAAGGTGCGCGCCGACAACGAGACCCGCTCGCAGATCGTCGAGATCGTCCAGCTCTTCCGGGCCAAGACCGTCGACGTCTCCCCGGAGGCGGTCACGATCGAGGCGACCGGTTCCAGCGACAAGCTGGAGGCGATGCTCAAGATGCTGGAGCCGTTCGGCATCAAGGAGTTGGTGCAGTCGGGCACCATCGCGATAGGCCGTGGTGCCCGGTCCATCACGGACCGCTCGCTGCGTGCCCTGGACCGCACGGCCTGATCCGGCGGACCGCCGGACCGTATGCCGAGACCCCGCAACTTTCCCCGCCCCGCCCGACGTACTGTGTGGGCACCCGCTAGATCCAAGGAGATACCCGAAGTGGCCGAGCTGTTCTACGACGACGACGCCGACCTGTCCATCATCCAGAACCGCAAGGTCGCGGTCATCGGCTACGGAAGCCAGGGTCACGCCCACGCGCTGTCCCTGCGCGACTCGGGCGTCGACGTGCGCGTCGGTCTGCACGAGGGCTCCAAGTCCAAGGCGAAGGCCGAGGAGCAGGGCCTGCGCGTGGTGACGCCCGCCGAGGCCGCCGCCGAGGCCGACGTCATCATGATCCTGGTGCCGGACCCGATCCAGGCCAAGGTCTACGAGGAGTCCATCAAGGACCACCTGAAGGACGGCGACGCGCTGTTCTTCGGCCACGGCCTGAACATCCGCTTCGGCTTCATCAAGGCCCCGGCCGGCGTGGACGTCTGCATGGTCGCCCCCAAGGGCCCGGGCCACCTGGTCCGCCGTCAGTACGAGGAGGGCCGCGGCGTGCCGTGCATCGCGGCCGTCGAGCAGGACGCCTCCGGCAAGGCGTTCGAGCTGGCGCTCTCCTACGCCAAGGGCATCGGCGGCACTCGCGCCGGCGTCATCAAGACCACCTTCACCGAGGAGACCGAGACCGACCTGTTCGGTGAGCAGGCGGTGCTCTGCGGCGGCGCCTCGGCGCTGGTCAAGGCCGGCTTCGAGACCCTGGTCGAGGCCGGCTACCAGCCCGAGATCGCGTACTTCGAGTGCCTCCACGAGCTGAAGCTGATCGTGGACCTCATGTACGAGGGCGGCCTGGAGAAGATGCGCTGGTCGGTCTCCGAGACCGCCGAGTGGGGCGACTACGTCACCGGCCCGCGGATCATCACCGACGCCACCAAGGCCGAGATGAAGAAGGTGCTCGCGGAGATCCAGGACGGCACCTTCGCCAACAACTGGATGGCGGAGTACAACGCCGGCCTGCCGAAGTACAACGAGTACAAGAAGGCCGACGAGAACCACCTGCTGGAGACCACCGGCAAGCAGCTGCGGAAGCTGATGAGCTGGGTGGACGACGAGGCGTAAGCCCTCGGGACAGGGGGCCGCGGGGACTCCTCGCGGCCCCTCGTCCCTGCGCCGCCACCCCTTGTCCACCGCGTAGAACCACGCATGGGTGATCCTTACGCTTCGGTGCAGACTTCGCCCGGCTCCGGCTCCACCCCGGTGGTAAGGTCGGGCCGTGCTGAGCGAGAGCCAAGCCAGCGCAATAGCCTCCAATCTTTTTGGGGAAACCGGGCTGGTTCCAACCCGGCTGGTGTTGATCGCGTAAGACTCGATCGCTCGCTGAGCGGCCGGGCGGCGTGAGCCAGGAATCCCCTTCGTTCACCGAGGGGGAGGGTTCAAAAGCGCGTCAGGCTCACAGCGTCGTGCGTCTTCCACGCGGCTTTCCCCCCTTCACCGCCTTCGGCCGTCGGGACGGCCGTCCGCGAAGGACCAGTGAGGACTGAAGACCACGTGAGCACTGCCAACCCGGGTAAACCCGTTGTACTGATCGCCGAGGAGCTGTCGCCGGCCACCGTCGACGCCCTCGGCCCGGACTTCGAGATCCGGCACTGCAACGGCGCCGACCGCGCCGAGCTGCTGCCCGCGATCGTCGACGTCGATGCCATCCTCGTGCGCAGCGCGACGAAGGTGGACGCCGACGCGATCGCCGCCGCCAGGAAGCTGAAGGTCGTCGCCCGGGCCGGCGTCGGCCTGGACAACGTCGACGTCTCCGCCGCCACCAAGGCCGGCGTGATGGTCGTCAACGCCCCGACCTCCAACATCGTCACCGCCGCCGAGCTGGCCTGCGGTCTGCTGGTCGCCACCGCGCGCAACATCCCGCAGGCGAACACCGCCCTCAAGAACGGCGAGTGGAAGCGCAGCAAGTACACCGGCGTCGAGCTCAGCGAGAAGACCCTCGGCGTGGTCGGCCTCGGCCGGATCGGCGTGCTGGTCGCCCAGCGGATGTCCGCCTTCGGCATGAAGGTCGTCGCGTACGACCCCTACGTCCAGCCGGCCCGCGCCGCCCAGATGGGCGTCAAGCTGCTGACCCTGGACGAGCTGCTGGAGGTCTCCGACTTCATCACCGTCCACCTCCCCAAGACGCCGGAGACCGTCGGCCTGATCGGCGACGACGCGCTGCACAAGGTCAAGCCGAGCGTCCGGATCGTCAACGCCGCGCGCGGCGGGATCGTGGACGAGGCGGCGCTGGCCAGTGCCCTCAAGGAGGGCCGGGTGGCCGGCGCGGGTCTGGACGTGTACGCCGTCGAGCCCTGCACCGACTCGCCGCTCTTCGAGTTCGACCAGGTCGTCGCCACCCCGCACCTCGGTGCGTCGACGGGCGAGGCGCAGGAGAAGGCCGGTATCGCGGTCGCCAAGTCGGTGCGCCTGGCGCTCGCCGGCGAGCTGGTGCCGGACGCGGTCAACGTCCAGGGCGGCGTGATCGCGGAGGACGTCAAGCCGGGGCTGCCGCTGGCCGAGCGGCTGGGCCGGATCTTCACCGCGCTGGCCGGCGAGGTCGCGCTCCGCCTCGACGTCGAGGTGTACGGCGAGATCACCCAGCACGACGTCAAGGTGCTCGAACTCTCCGCGCTCAAGGGCGTGTTCGAGGACGTCGTGGACGAGACGGTGTCCTACGTCAACGCTCCGCTGTTCGCGCAGGAGCGCGGCGTCGAGGTGCGGCTGACCACCAGCAGCGAGTCGCCGGAGCACCGCAACGTGGTGACCGTCCGCGGCACGCTCGCGGGCGGCGAGGAGGTGTCGATCTCCGGCACCCTGGCCGGCCACAAGAACGTGCAGAAGGTCGTGGCGGTCGGCGAGCACTCCATCGACCTCGCGCTCGCCGACCACATGGCATTCCTGCGCTACACCGACCGCCCCGGCGTCGTCGGCACCGTCGGCCGCATCCTGGGCGAGGCGGGGATCAACATCGGCGGCATGCAGGTCTCCCGGGCCGACATCGGCGGTGAGGCGCTGGTCGTGCTCACGGTCGACGACACCATTCCGGCGAGTGTGCTGGCCGAGATCTCCGAGGAGATCGGCGCGACCTCGGTGCGCGCGGTGAACCTCACCCACTGAGCCACCGGCTTGCGCGGGTCGACGGGCCCGGACCCCGCTGCGGCGGAGTCCGGGCCCGTTGCCGTGCGCGCGTCGTACGGAGGGCGGGGCGGTGCCGCCCGCGGACGCCGGCCCCTGCCCCGTTCACCCGAATGGCCTAGCGGGTTCCGAGGGGGAGGGGCCCGCGAGTGCCGTTCGGCGGCCGCCGGAGCCGCCGGGCGCCGGGTCTCCCGAGTCGCTGGGGGGAGGGTCGCGGCGCGCAATGGGAACTGCGCGTGCCCCCGCCGGCGCGTGCGGAAGGAGACAGGACGCCATGAACGCACCCCAGGGTGACACTCCGCAGAGTCTGACCGGTCTGCACGTGGTGGACGCGGAGGGCGCCAAGGTGGGCATCGTCCAGCAGGTCTACCGGGACGATGCCACCAACGACCCCGAGTGGATCACCGTGCGCACCGGGCTGTTCGGCATGAAGGAGACCTTCGTGCCGCTCGCCGGGGCCCGGCGGACCGGCGACGAACTGCAGGTGCCGTACACCAAGGCGACCATCAAGGAGGCGCCGAGGATCGACGCGGACGGCCACCTCGACCCCTCCGAGGAGGAGCGGCTCTACCGCCATTACGGGCTGAAGCAGCCGGGGTCCGGCGGCGGCGACCCGGGCCCGGCCGGCGGCATCACCGAGGGCGCCGGCAGCGCCGCCGGCGCCGGCGGGGCAGCCGCGTCGGCCCGGCCCGCCGCGGCCGCCACGCCGGACCGGAGCACGCCCGGGACGGCCGGGGCCCGCGGCCGGGCCACCGGGGACCCGGTGCCGCACCGCACCCGCGCGACGGCCGGACACGGCGCGCCGGGCGGCGACCGCACCCGGGACGCCACCCGGCCGATGGCGGTGTCCCGCGGCCGTGCCGAGGGGGACGAGCGTGCCGATCGGGAAACGGCGAGCGGCACCGAACTCCCCAAGGAGGAGCGGGAGTTCGACGATGGCCGGGGCAAGGGCAAGGGCAAGGGCAAGGGCGAGGGGTCCGGGCCGGAGGAGCGGCGCTGAGCCGCGGCGGGGTCCGCCGGGCCGGGACGTCGAGCCGGCCCGCCGCCGGAACGCCGGAATCTGTACGTACGTATAAGACGCTCGTCTGGTACAGGTGTCTGGTGCGGCGGTAGGCTGCCCGCATGGGACACCGCGAAGATCTTCTGGAGGGCGCCAAGCGGTGCCTCCTGGAGAAGGGGTACGCGCGCACCACCGCCCGCGACATCGTCGCCGCCTCCGGCGCCAACCTCGCCTCCATCGGCTACCACTACGGCTCCAAGGACGCCCTGATGCGCCAGGCGGTGATCGCCGCCAGCGAGGAATGGGGCGCGGGGTTCGCCGAGGTGCCCGCGGACGGCGGGGCGCGGGCCGGGGAGGGCGAGCCGCTGGAGCGGTTCGCCGCGACCTGGGACACCGTCCTGCAACGCATCGCCACCGAGCGGGAGTTCATCGCCTCGCAGGTCGAGGTGCTGGGGCTGCTGCCGCGTGACGAGGAGCTGCGTACCGCCATCGGCGAGGTGCTGCCGGAGGGCGGCGAGGGGCTGGTCGCGGTCTTCGAAGGGGTGCCGGACACCGAGGTCGACGCGGAGACCGCCCGCGTCGTGGGGTCCTTCTACCAGGCGCTGCTGACCGGGCTGATGGTGCAGTCGCTGGTCACCCCCGACGCGCTGCCGTCGGGCCGGGACCTGGCGGAGGCGCTGCGCCGGGTGACCGCGGGCGAGGTCCTCGGCCCGGACGCGGGGGAGCGGTAGCGGGGCCCGGCGGCCACCGGAGCCCGGTGGCCGCCGTCGGCCGTCACCTGCCGGGCCGGCGCAGCAGCAGCTCCGTGTTGTGGTCGGTGGCGGCGCCGAGCTTGGCGTTCGGGGTGGCGTAGGGGTCGTTGTACGACAACTCGCGGTAGAGGGCGGCCAGTCCGGCGTCCGAGGTGTCGTGGACGTCGGTGACGTACGGGGCGGCGGACTCGACGAGCGTGGTGAACAGGGACAGTGTGCCGTCGCCGTTGTCGGCGAGCTCGATGATCCGGGCGTGCTGCGGATAGTCGACGTGGGAGGCGGTGTTGATCTCCCAGAAGGCCCGCTCGGGGACCGCGTGGCCGTGCGGGGTGATCCTGTTCTCGTGCGTGTGGCCGTTCACCCAGGCGACCACGTTCGGATAGCGCTGCAGCAGCGAGACCAGCGCCGCGCCGTCGTGGCGGAGCTCGAACGGGTGGTACGGGTCGGGCAGCAGATTGCCCATCGTCGCGCTGGTGTGGTGGCTGAACAGCACGATCAGCGAGTCGCCGGACCCGCCGCGCACGGTGCGGCCGTCGGTGTCGTACCAGCGGCTGCTGTGGGACTGCAGCTGCGACTCCAGCCACTTGAGCTGCGCGGTGCCCAGCGAACCGTCCGCGAATCCGGCCCTGTTGGTGGTGTCCAGGCTGATGCCGAGGACGCCCTTGGCGAGCGGGAAGGTGTAGTAGAGGTGGCCGCTGTCCGCCGCGTCCGCGGTGAAGCCGTGGCCGACCGGGCCCGCGCCGGTGTGCGCCGGGTCCAGGTGCGCCCGGGCGAACTCGGCGGGGCTGAACGGGCGGCGCCGCTCGTCCGGGGTGACCTTGCGGATCGCGCCCTCGCTGGTCAGCAGCTTGCCGAGCAGTGCGGCGGCCTGCCCCGGGTCGTGCTTGAGGGCGTCCGCGAGCTTGGCCGCGGTGGCGTCGTCGCAGCCCTCCAGCTTGCGGTCGCCGGTGTAGAGCGAGTTCAGCAGCCCGAGGTCGGGCAGGCTGCCCTCGATGCTGTCGTCGTGGTTGCCGACCGTGGTGTACCAGGGCATCTGCAGGCCGGGCGCGGTGAACGGGCGGCCCGCGCCCGACAGGAAGCCCGGTATCTGCGGCAGCCCCTTGGCCTTGTAAAGGTCCTGGAGGGGCAGTTCGGGGTTCCAGTAGTCGACGTTGCCGGAGTTCTGCACGCCCTCGTAGCGGGACGGGTCGCCGCTGCTGGGGGTGATCCGGCCGCCGCTCATGACGGTCAGATACCAGTCGAGCTCGATGTGCTCGTGGTTGTCGGTGTTGTCGCCGGTGGCCATCACCATGCCGAACGGCATGCCGGTGTACGGGCCCCGGCGGACCGCGTTGACCCGCTCGACCAGCGAGGAGGCGCCGCGCACGGTCAGCGCCTCCTGGGGGCGGCACGCGCTGTCGTTGAACTTCGCCAGGTACTCGAACCGCACCGGCGACTCGACGTCCGCCAGATGCAGATCGGTGAACTGCACGAACGAGGCGAGCCCGGTGCGCCGGTCGTCGCGCCCCGCGCCCGCGCCCGCCAGCTCACCGCGCACCACCAGCGGCCAGCCGGGGCCCGCCACCAGCCGCTTGTACGCCCCGCCGCCCACCGGCCGCGCGGCCTGTTCGAGGGTGGTCCCCCGGGTCCGTACGGCCCGCGCCGCGGTGACCGCCAGCGCCCGGTCGTACGCCCCGGCCGACAGCAGAGCGGCACCCGCGGCGACGGCGGACATCCTGGACATGAATTGGCGGCGGTTCATCCCGTGCATGAAGTCCCCCTGGGGTGGCGGCAGTTGGCGGCGATGGGTCGGTTCGCGGCTCGCGACGCTGCGCCCGCCGGTCGGGCGCAGCCGATGCGCCGTCACGCTACTTGCCAGTAGTCACGGGCAACAGGTCTTGCGCACGACGAGAAGATGGACAGTCGGTGCCGAAGGGACTGTCCGGTGGGTCGGGGGCGCAATGGTCCTGGCGCGCGATCAGCGCGCGACCTGCGGAATCAACCCGCCCTCAGCGGCTCACAGCCTGGCCGCCTTGAGCGCCATGTGGAGCAGCAGCCGGTCCGCGCCCTCGTCCAGGTCGAGGCCGGTCAGCTTCTTGACCCGGCCCAGGCGGTAGTAGAGCGTCTGGCGGTGGATGCCCAACTGCTGGGCGGTGCGCCCGGCCTGGCCCGCGCAGTCGAGGAACGCCTCGGCGGTCCGGGCGAGTTCGGCGTGCGCGGGGGACAGCAGCGGGGCGATGGCCGGGTCGGGTTCGGTGGCGGGGAGGGCGGTCAGCAGGCGGTACGCGCCGATGCCGTCCCACTGGGCGACGGGGCCCAGCCGGGGCTCGGCGCGCGCCGCGCGGGCCGCGTCCAGCGCCTGCCGCCAGGCGGCCGGCAGATCGGTCGGCTCGCGGGTGCCGATGCCGATGCCCGCGGCGCCGGGGCCCGGCCGCGAGCCGGTGCGGCCCCCGGCGGCCGGCGCCCCGCCCGCGCGCGGGGAGCGCAGCAGATGGTCGGCCACCGTATGGGCCGGGGCGAGCGAGCCGGTCTGGCGCAGCCGGACCAGCGCGGCCAGCGCGGGCCCGGCGGCGGCCGGGTGCCGCTGCCCCGCGAGGGCGTCGCCCGGCGCGGGCAGCGGGTAGGCCGCCAGCAGGCCGGGCAGGCTCGGCAGCGGTGCGGCGTCGGTCGCCGCGGTGTCCCAGGGGAGCACGGCCACCAGGGTGAGCGGGGTGCCCGGTATGAAGCGCAGGGTGTCGCGCAGCGCGTCCCGCAGCGCGACCGCCGCGGCGGGCCGCCCCGTGGACCGGGAGGTGAGCAGCTCCCGCAGCAGCTCGGCCAGTTCGGACCCGGCGCGGGACTCGTCGGCGAGCAGCGCGCCGATCCGGGCGGCGGTCTCCATCGCCTGGGCGATCCGGGGGTCGGGAGGGGTGCCGTGGCCGCCCAGCGCGAGGTCGGTCAGATGGCCGTCGTCCAGCAGCCAGACATAGCCGTGCACGATGCCGCGGTGCCGAACGGGCAGACAGATCCGGCCTTTGAAGACGCCGGCCGCCGGGTCCGGGGGAATGCGCAGCGGAGTCGTGGCACGGGCGATGCCGAACGCCTCGAACCAGGCGCGCACCGCCGCCGAGGAGCGGCGCTGGAGGATCGAGCGGGTCCGCACCGGGTCCATGACCTCGTCGTCCTCGCCCTCGTGCGCGCCGAACGCGATCAGCCCGAAGTCCCGGTCCTCCAGCGTCGCCGGGGCGCCGAGCGCCGCCGAGATCTCGTCCACGAGCTGCTGGTAGTCACTCCGCATCCGCCGTCCGGCCCTCTCCTGTCGCCACCGCCACTCCCTCCCCATTCTCATACATCTGTCTGAGATCCCGGCCACGAAGGCGTGACAGCTGTCGATGGCCGGAAAGTGGCGCGATCCTTAAATTTCAGGTGGCTCCCCTTGCCGCCGCGCCCGCCCACAAGGCGCCCGCCCCGGCAATTGTCATCCTGAATCATGGAGGTGCCCATGCTGGGTCCCGTGCTTCTCGCCGCCGCGCGCAGCGACAGCATCCGCCGCCTCGTCGCGGCTGCTCCGGTCACCCGTCCCGTGGTGGACCGCTTCGTCGCGGGCGAGCGCCTGGACGAGTCGATGGCGGTCGTGCGGACGCTGGCCGCCCGCGGGATGGAGGTCACCCTCGACCACCTCGGCGAGGACATCACCGACCCGGCCGAGGCGCTGCGCAACCGCGACGCCTACCTCCAGCTGGCCGAGGCCCTCAAGGAGCACGGGCTCGGCGCCAGGGCCGAGATGTCGGTCAAGCTCTCCGCCTTCGGCCAGGCGCTGTCCGGCGGGCACGAGCTGGCGCTGCGCAACGTCACCCCGGTGGTCGAAGCCGCCGCCGAGGCCGGCACGACCGTGACGCTGGACATGGAGGACCACACGACGGTCGACTCCACCCTCGCCATCCTCGGCGCCCTGCGCGAGCGCTTCCCCCAGACCGGCGCGGTGCTCCAGTCGTACCTCTTCCGCACCGAGGACGACTGCCACGCACTCGCCCAGGAAGGCTCCCGGGTGCGGCTGGTCAAGGGCGCGTACAAGGAGCCCGCGACCGTCGCCTACCAGGACAAGCGGGAGGTCGACCTGGCCTACGTGCGCTGCCTGAAGATCCTGATGGCCGGGCAGGGCTACCCGATGATCGGGTCCCACGACCCGCGGATGGTGGCCATCGGCCAGGAGCTGGCGCACCGCAACGGCCGCAAGCCCGCCGACTACGAATTCCAGATGCTGTTCGGCATCCGCGAGGCCGAGCAGCAGCGGCTGGTCGCGGAGGGGCACCGGATGCGGGTCTACATCCCCTACGGCACCGACTGGTACGGCTACTTCATGCGGCGCCTGGCCGAGCGCCCGGCGAACCTGACCTTCTTCCTCAGGTCCCTGGCCACCCGCGGCTGACCGGCTCATTTGGATTCCGGTTTACCTGTTCTTTTGGAACGCTTTGGGTAGATGCTGGACCCGAGGGCCTCTCGGGGCCAGCACCACCCGCCGCCCACCCGCCGTGGCAGCGCCCGCGGCACCCGACCGACGTACACCGACGTACGTAAACCGACGATCGAGAACCGACGATCGCAAGCGTAAGGAGACACGGCCGCTATGGACGCTGTGACCCAGGTCCCCGTGCCGGTGAACGAGCCGGTGCACAGCTACGCCCCGGGCAGCCCGGAGCGATTCCGCCTGGAGGCCAAGCTCAAGGAGCTGGCCGGCAACCCGATCGAGCTGCCGATGACCATCGGCGGCAGGCGGCGGATGGGCGGCGGCGAGCGCTTCGACGTCGTTCAGCCCCACCACCACTCGGCCCGGCTCGGCACCTACGCCAACGCCACCACCCAGGACGCCCGGGACGCGGTGGACGCCGCGCTGGCCGCAGCCCCCGCCTGGCGCGAGATGGCGTTCGACGACCGTGCCGCGATCATCCTCAAGGCCGCCGACCTGCTCGCCGGCCCCTGGCGCGAGACGATGGCCGCCGCCACCATGCTCGGCCAGTCCAAGACCGCCCAGCAGGCCGAGATCGACACCCCCTGCGAGCTGGTCGACTTCTGGCGCTTCAACGTCCACTTCGCGCGGCAGATCCTCGCCGAGCAGCCGCCGGTGAACTCCCCGGGCGTCTGGAACCGCTCCGACCACCGCCCCCTCGAAGGCTTCGTCTACGCGATCACGCCCTTCAACTTCACCGCGATCGCCGGCAACCTCCCGACCGCCCCCGCCCTCATGGGCAACGTCGTGGTCTGGAAGCCGTCCCCGACCCAGACGTTCGCCGCCGTGCTGCTGATGCGGCTGCTGGAGGAGGCCGGGCTGCCGCCGGGTGTCATCAACCTCGTCACCGGCGACGGCAAGGACGTCTCCGAGGTGGCCCTGACCCACCCCGACCTGGCGGGCATCCACTTCACCGGTTCGACCAGGACCTTCCAGTACCTCTGGAAGACGGTCGGCACCAACATCGAGAAGTACAAGACCTACCCGCGGCTGGTCGGCGAGACCGGCGGCAAGGACTTCATCGTCGCCCACCCCTCGGCCGACCGCGCCGTCCTGAAGACCGCCATGACCCGCGGCGCCTTCGAGTTCCAGGGCCAGAAGTGCTCCGCGGCCTCCCGCGCGTACGTCCCGGCCTCCCTTTGGAACGCCGGGTTCAAGGAGGAGTTCGCGGCCGAGGTCGACGCGCTCTCCATGGGCGACGTCACCGAGCTGGCGAACTTCATGGGCGCGGTCATCGACGAGCGCGCCTTCGCCAAGAACAAGGCGGCGATCGACCGCGCCAAGGCGGACCCCACCATCGAGGTCGTGGCCGGCGGCACCTACGACGACAGCGTCGGCTACTACGTCCGACCCACCGTCCTGGTCTCCACCGACCCGGAGAACGAGATCTTCAAGGACGAGTACTTCGGCCCCATCCTCGGCGTCTACGTCTACGACGACGAGGCCGAGGGCGGCTACGACGCCATGCTCACCCAGATGGAGTCCGCCTCGGCGTACGGCCTGACCGGCTGCGTCATCGCCCAGGACCGGGCCGCTGCCGCCGCCACCTGCGAGAAGCTGCGCTTCGCGGCCGGCAACTTCTACATCAACGACAAGCCCACCGGTGCCGTGGTCGGCCAGCAGCCGTTCGGCGGCGCCCGCGCCTCCGGCACCAACGACAAGGCCGGCGCCAAGCAGAACCTGATGCGCTGGACCTCCACCCGCTCCATCAAGGAGACCCTGGTCCCGCCGACCGACTACCGCTACCCGCACATGGGCTGACGCCCGCGCGCACAGCCACGGCCCGGTGCCCCCTCGGGGGTGCCGGGCCGTCGGCGTGGCGGGAAGGACGGGAAGGACGGGAAGGGGCGCCGTGGCGGGAAAGTGCGCCTGCCGTCTCAGATAGTAGGAAGCCCAAGTAATTGTGCAGACATCACGGCCCCGCTGTCCTAGCTTTGTAGATGCCGAACGTATCGCTGCATCCAGCGAATGCGGATGCGGCCCGGTGCGTATGCGCAGGTGACCCCTGCCGCGCCGAGGCCCCCGCTCCTTCCGGCCGCTTCTGGATCGACGCACCCCTCACGTTCTTCTCGGGGCTTTGGCATTGGAGATGCGCAACATGGCCGAGACCACTGTCCGCAGGACCCGTCACTCCGCCCGTCAGACCAACGACGCCGACCGCCAGAACGCCGCCGCCGCACTTCAGCGCGCGCTCGACCGCCGCGACAACGGCGGCGCTACGGGGCACTGACCCGCCCGGCCGAAGACGCCGCAGGGGCGCCCGGGATCCGTTCCCGGGCGCCCCTGCGCTGTGGAGGCCCGCCCGGCCGCACCGTCGCCCAACGGCTTGTCCGCATGCCGGACGTTACGTGTCAATCACTGGGACGCGGAGTAGGGTCCAGACATGTCTCGCAGCATTCGCCTCGCAGTGATCCCCGGTGACGGTATCGGCCAGGAAGTCGTGGCCCAGGGACTCAAGGTCCTGACCGCGGTCCTCCCGCAGGACGTCAAGCTGGAAACCAAGGAGTACGACCTCGGGGCCCGGCGCTGGCACCGGACCGGTGAGACCCTGCCGGACGCGGAGCTGGAGTCGCTCAAGCAGCACGACGCGATCCTGCTCGGCGCGATCGGCGACCCGTCGGTACCGTCCGGTGTGCTGGAGCGCGGCCTGCTGCTGAAGCTGCGGTTCGCCTTCGACCACTTCGTCAACCTGCGCCCGTCGAAGCTGTTCCCGAACACCGCGACCCCGCTGGCCGTTCGCGACGAGCAAAGGGGGGCGATCGACTTCGTCGTCGTACGCGAGGGCACCGAGGGCCCGTACACCGGCAACGGCGGCAGCCTGCGGACCGGCACCCCGGCCGAGGTCGCCACCGAGGTCAGCGTGAACACCGCCTACGGCGTGGAGCGGGTGGTACGGGACGCGTACGAGCGGGCCAACGCCCGCCCCCGCAAGAAGCTGACCCTGGTCCACAAGAACAACGTCCTGGTCTACGCGGGACACCTGTGGAAGAACATCTTCGACCGGGTCGGCCGGGAGTACCCCGAGGTCACCACCGACTACCTGCACGTCGACGCCGCGACGATCTTCCTCGTCACCCAGCCCGAGCGGTTCGACGTGATCGTCACCGACAACCTCTTCGGCGACATCCTCACCGACCTCGCCGCGGCCGTCACCGGCGGCATCGGCCTGGCCGCCTCCGGGAACATCAACCCCAGCGGCGCCTTCCCGTCGATGTTCGAGCCGGTGCACGGCTCCGCGCCGGACATCGCCGGCACCGGCAAGGCCGACCCGACCGCCACGATCCTCTCCGTCGCGCTGCTGCTGCGCCACCTCGGCCACGAGGAGCGGGCCGCCCGCATCGAGGCGGAGGTCGCCGCCGACCTGGAGGCCCGGGACGGCTCGGCCCGTACGACCGAGGAGATCGGCGACGCGATCGCCGCACGCGTGGCGGGCTGACGCCCGACGCACCGCAGCACCCTCGCAGCGCCGGGCCCGCCGTGGCCCGGCGCTGTCGGCATGGTCGGCATGGTCGGCCCTGTACAACCGGCGGGTTCGGCGCGACCATCGACGCGGACCGCACACACCGGTTCCGGCGCCGGACACCCACGCGCGATAATCGGACGAGGGGCCGGCGTCCGCCGAGAAACGTGGACGTCCCAGTAACGACCGGTACGCCCAAGCGATCGTGCGCACGGCCGCGCGGCAAGGGACTACGCAGTGAAGGACACGCATTCATGACGACGCCCGCGATCGAGCTCAAGCCCTCCTCGCACCCGCTGCCCGCCGCGGAGCGGGAGCAGATCCTGGCCGCTCCCGGTTTCGGCCGGCACTTCACCGACCACATGGTGACGATCAAGTGGACCGAGGGCCGCGGCTGGCACGACGCGGAGCTGGTGCCGTACGCGCCGCTCTCCCTGGACCCGGCGAACATGACCCTGCACTACGCGCAGACGATCTTCGAGGGCCTGAAGGCGTACCGCCAGCCCGACGGCGGCGTCGCCACCTTCCGCCCGGACGCCAACGCCCGCCGCTTCCAGGCGTCCGCCCGCCGCCTGGGCATGCCCGAACTCCCCGTCGAGACCTTCATCGCGGCGTGCGACGCGCTGGTCACCCAGGACAAGGCGTGGGTGCCGAACAGCGGTGAGGCGTCCCTCTACCTCCGGCCGTTCATGTTCGCCAGCGAGGTCGGGCTGGGCGTCAAGCCCGCCAACGAGTACCTCTTCCTCGTCATCGCCTCGCCCGCCGGCGCGTACTTCCAGGGCGGCGTCAAGCCGGTCTCGGTGTGGCTGTCGGAGGAGTACGTCCGGGCCACCCCGGGCGGCACCGGCGCGGCCAAGACCGGCGGCAACTACGCCGCGTCCCTGGTCGCCCAGGCACAGGCCGCCGAGCAGGGCTGCGACCAGGTGGTCTGGCTGGACGCGATCGAGCGCCGCTGGATCGAGGAGATGGGCGGGATGAACCTGTACTTCGTGTACGGCAACCGCATCGTCACCCCGGAGCTGACCGGTTCGCTGCTGCCCGGCATCACCCGCGACTCGCTGCTGACCATCGCCGCCGACCTCGGGTACGAGGTCTCCGAGGGCCGGATCTCGGTCGAGGAGTGGCAGGGCGCCACCGAGGACGGCACGCTGACCGAGGTCTTCGCCTGCGGCACCGCCGCGGTCATCACCCCGGTCGGCAGGGTCAAGTCGGCCCGCGCCAACTGGACGGTCGCCGACGGCGAGCCCGGCGAGGTCACCATGAAGCTGCGCAAGGCGCTGCTGGACATCCAGACCGGCGTGGGCGCGGACACCCACGGCTGGATGCATCCGCTGGGCTGAGCCCGGCCCCCGGCGACGCCGCAGGCCGCCACCGACGCTCCGTCGGTGGCGGCCTGCGCCATGAGCGGGGGAGGGGCCCCGGATCAGCGGACCTCGGCGGGGGACTCGGCGGCCGGCGCCTCCGTGCGGGGCGCGGGGACCGGGCGCAGCGGCGCGCCCGGGCGCGGTGCCCGGGCGGTGAGCAGGACGTAGACGATGCCGGCGGCGGCCGCGGCGAGCACGAAGCTGATGTCGATCCCGCCGGTGAAGGACAGCAGCGGGCCCTTGTAGAAGGGCGTGTCCACGCCCATCAGGCCGACCGCCGAGCCGACCGCCCAGGCGACGGTGGCCTGGACGTTCCAGCCGGCCCGGAACCAGTAGACGCCGCCGACCGTGCCGCGGTTGTAGACCTGGAGGGAGTCCGCGTCGTAGGTGCCGCGGCAGCGCACGAAGCCGATGACGGTGATCACCGCCCACGGCGTGCCGATGGCGGTCATCAGCAGCACGAACGACGTCATGGCGTCCTGCGCGGCCCACAGGAAGTGGCCGGCGTAGACCAGCGCGGTGGAGATCGCGGCGACCACGTAGGTGGCCTGGGTGCGGGTGGCCTTCGGCAGGATCGCGTCCAGGTCGAGACCCATGCTGTAGAGCATCAGGCCGGAGTTGCCGACCGAGCCGGCGGAGGCGTTGAGCAGCAGCAGGGCCAGGTACCAGAACGGCGCCCCGGCGACCAGCGGGCCGGCGTAGTCGCTGCCGTCCGCCCCGACCGCCAGGGCGCTGAAGGTGCCGAAGAGCTGCGGGACCAGCAGGCCGACCAGCAGACCGCAGTAGGTGGCCGCGAAGACCTTCTTGGAGCTGTGCCGGCGCGGGGAGATGTAGCGGCTGTAGTCGCCGAGCAGGGTGATGAAGGCGATCGGGCCGCTGAGGCCGGCGGACACCGCGGCCAGCAGCCAGGTCTGCCAGAAGCCGCCGAGCGCGTACGAGGTGCCGGGGACCGGGCCGGTGTGGAAGGTGGGCAGGTAGGCGAGCACGCCGACCGCGAGCAGGACGGTCAGCCCGACGGAGAGCAGCTTGCTCATCCGGAGCAGCACCCGGTAGCCGTAGACCGCGCCCACCGCGGTGGCGCCGGCCAGGAGTGCGTAGACCACCGCGTAGGCGGTGCCGTCGCCCGGCAGGCCGATGAGGCGGTGCAGGCAGCCGACCATCGCGTCACCGCCCACCCACAGGGTCAGCGCCGTGTAGCCGAGCGAGAGCAGCAGGCCGATCACCGAGCCGACGAGCCGGCCGCGGACCCCGAAGAACGCGCCGCTGCTGGTGGAGAGGTTGGTCGCGCTGCGCAGCGAGACCAGCGCGAGCGGGGCGGTCAGGACGGCGCCGAGGACGGTGCCGGCCGTGAGGGAGGTGACCGAGCCCCAGAACCCGAGGCCGAAGGAGACCGGTAGCCAGCCGAAGATCACCACGCCCAGGGCCAGGTTCGACCCGAGAAGGATCGAGATGAGGTCGCGAGGAGTGCTGGTGCGCTCCTCGTCCGGGATGGTGTCGACTCCGCGTTGTTCGATCGGCATGAGGGCTCCCCTGAGAGGCCGGAACAGATGGTGAGCGGTGCTGTGCGCGGTGCTCCGTGTGGTGGACAGTGCTCCGGAGCGGTGCCCCGGAGCGGCGCTCGCTGCTGCGAGATCATTTGAACGACGCTCTAGAAACGATCAATTCACGCCATGGACTAGAGCGACGCTCAATATGAGTCATGCGTCTGGCCTAGGTCAATGGTTTCGGAATGATGAATTCCGAGTTAGAGTGATGCTCAATTCGAGCGGGAGGATGGGACCGGATGCGGCTGACCCCAACAGAACGCGACCGGCTGCTGCTGTTCGGCGCGGCCGAGCTGGCCCGGGCCCGCCGGGCCCGCGGACTGAAGCTGAACGTGCCCGAGGCGACCGCGTTGATCGCGGACACAGTCTGCGAGGCGGCGCGGGACGGGCGCCGCCTCGCGCAGGCCATCGAGGCGGCGCGCGGCGTGCTCGGCCCGGACGACGTCCTGCCGGGCGTCGCCGACGTCGTCACCGAGGTGCACGTCGAGGCCGTCTTCGACGACGGCTCCCGGCTCGCGGTGGTCGGCGACCCGATCGGCGCCGCGGCCGGCCCCGCCGCCGGCGGTGCGGACGCGCCGCCCGCGCCCGGCGCGGTGCTCCCCGGCCCGGCCGACCCGGAGCCCGAACCCGCGGTGCTGCTCGCGGTCCGCAACACCGCGCCGGTGCCGATCAGCGTCACCTCGCACTTCCACTTCTTCGAGGCCAACCCCCGGCTGGAGTTCGACCGCGCCGCCGCGTACGGCATGCGGCTGTGCGTCCCGGCGGGCTCGTCGGTGCGGTTCGACCCCGGGGGCGGCTCGACGGTCGGCCTGGTGCCGATCGGCGGCGACCGGATCGCCATCGGCTTCGCCGGACTGGTCGACGGCCCGCTCGACGCGCCGGGAGCCAAAGCCGAAGCGCTGCGGCGGGCCGCCGCCTGCGGCTACCTGGGAGCGGAGGAGCGCGCATGACCATCGATCCCCATGAGTACGCGTCGGTCCACGGCCCACGGGCCGGCGACCGGGTCGTCCTCGGCGACTCCGGACTGGTCGTCCGGGTCGAGTCCGACGCCCAGAAGCCCGGTGACGAGTTCCTCGCCGGCTTCGGCAAGACCGCCCGCGACGGACTGCACCTCAAGGCCGCCGCGGTCCGCGAGACCTGCGACGTGGTGATCAGCAACGTCCTGGTCATCGACGCGGTCCAGGGCATCCGCAAGGTGTCCGTCGGCATCCGCGAGGGCCGGATCCACGCCATCGGGCGGGCCGGCAACCCGGACACCCTCGACGGCGTCGACGTCGTCGTCGGCACGGGCACGTCCATCGTCTCCGGCGAGGGCCTGATCGCCACCGCCGGCGCCGTGGACACCCATGTCCACCTGCTCTCCCCGCGCGTGATGGAAGCCTCACTGGCCTCCGGCGTGACCACGATCATCGGCCAGGAGTTCGGGCCGGTCTGGGGCGTCGGCGTCAACTCCCCCTGGGCACTGGGCCACGCCTTCAGTGCCTTCGACGCCTGGCCGGTCAACATCGGCTTCCTGGGCCGCGGTTCGTCCTCCGGGGACGCCCCGCTGGTCGAGGCGCTCGCCGAGGGCGGCGCCTGCGGCTTCAAGGTCCACGAGGACATGGGCGCGCACGCCCGCGCCCTGGACACCGCGCTGCGGGTCGCCGAGGACCACGACGTCCAGGTCGCGCTGCACAGCGACGGCCTCAACGAATGCCTCACCGTCGAGGACACCCTCCGCGTCCTGGACGGCCGCACGATCCACGCCTTCCACATCGAGGGCTGCGGCGGCGGGCACGTCCCCAACGTCCTGAAAATGGCCGGCGTCCCCAACGTCATCGGCTCCTCGACCAACCCCACCCTCCCCTTCGGGCGGGACGCGGTCGCCGAGCACTACGGCATGATCGTCTCGGTCCACGACCTCAAGACCGACCTGCCGGGCGACGCCGCCATGGCCCGCGACCGCATCCGGGCCGGCACGATGGGCGCCGAGGACGTCCTGCACGACCTCGGGGCGATCGGCATCACCTCGTCCGACGCCCAGGGCATGGGCCGGGCCGGCGAGACGGTCCGGCGCACCTTCGCGATGGCCGGCAAGATGAAGGCCGAACTGGGCCCGCTGGAAGGCGACGGCGCACACGACGACAACGCCCGCGTACTGCGCTACGTCGCCAAGCTCACCATCAACCCCGCCATCGCGCACGGCCTTTCGCACGAGATCGGGTCGATCGAGGTCGGCAAGATGGCCGACATCGTGCTCTGGAAGCCGCAGTTCTTCGGCGCCAAGCCGCAACTGGTGCTCAAGTCCGGCTTCCCCGCGTACGGCGTCACCGGCGACCCCAACGCCGCCACCGACACCTGCGAACCCCTCGTCCTCGGCCCGCAGTTCGGGGCGCACGGCGCGACCCCGGCGGAGATCTCCGTAGCCTTCGTCGCGCGCGCCGCGGCCGAAGCGGGCGGCGACGGCATGCCCACCCGCCGCCGCCGGGTCGCCGTCCGCGGAACCCGCGGAATCGGCCCCGGCAACCTGATCCGCAACTCCCGTGTCGGACAGGTGCAGGTCGACGGGCGCAGCGGACTCGTCACCCTCGACGGCGACCCGATGCGCTCCGAACCGGCCGACACGGTCTCCCTCTCCAGGCTCTACTTCCTCTGACGCCCGGAAACCGCACCGCCGTGTCCCGGCAGCGGCGCCCCCCTCGTCGCGCCGCTGCCGCCGGTACGCACCGCCCCGCCCGCACCGACGCTCCCCCCGAACCGTGAGGACCCCGTATGAACACCCCCGCCGCCGACGGATTCCGCATGCCCCCCGAATGGGCACCGCACGAGCGCACCTGGATGGCCTGGCCCGGCCCCAACTTCACCTTCGGCGCGGAGGGCGGCGAGGCGCTCGCCGAGGCCCGCACCGCCTGGGCCGCCGTCGCCCGCGCGGTCCGGCGGTACGAGCCGGTCACCGTGGTGACCGGCCCCGGCCAGCTGGCGGGCGCCCGCGCCCTCCTCGGCGAGGACGTCGACCTGGTCGAGCGCCCCCTCGACGACGCCTGGATGCGCGACATCGGCCCCACCTTCCTCACCGACGGCCAAGGCCAACTGGCCGCAGTGGACTGGGTGTTCAACGGCTGGGGCGCCCAGGAATGGGCCGCCTGGGACCGCGACGCGAAGATCGCCGAGCAGGTCGCCGGGCTCGCCGGGGCCCGCCGCTACACCACCTCGCTGGTCAACGAGGGCGGCGGCATCCACGTCGACGGCGAGGGCACCGTGCTGCTCACCGAGACCGTGCAGCTCGACCCGGGCCGCAACCCCGGCCGCACCAAGGAGGAGGTCGAGGCCGAGATCCACGCCCACCTCGGCACCACCAAGGCGATCTGGCTGCCCCGCGGCCTGTACGCCGACTACGGGCAGTTCGGCACCCGCGGCCACGTGGACATCGTCGCCGCCTTCGCCCGCCCCGGCGTGGTGATGGTCCACACCCAGCCGAACCCCGACCACCCCGACCACGCGATCTGCAACGAGATCGCCAAGCTCCTGCGCGCCTCGACGGACGCCGCGGGCCGCCCGCTGGAGGTCGTCGAGATCCCGGCCCCCACCGTCATCGAGGAGGACGGCGAGCCGGTCGACTACTCCTACATCAACCACCTGCAGTGCAACGGCGGCATCGTGCTGTGCGCCTTCGACGACCCGCGCGACGAGGAGGCCGCCGCGATCTTCCGCCGGCTCTTCCCCGGGCGCACCGTCACCCTCGTCGACGCCCGTACGATCTTCGCAGCGGGTGGCGGTATCCACTGCATCACCCAGCAGCAGCCGAAGGTCTGATGCACCCCTGACCGACCAGCCCGACCAGCCCGTCCCAGCCCGTCCCGACCCCGGAGGTCACCGTGCCCGGTCCCGAACGCCGCCCCCGGCGGCGCCTGAACCAGCCGCGCGAGCAGGTCCTGGCCGCGGCGATGGCCACCATCGCCGCGGAGGGGCTGGACCGGCTGACCATGGCCGGACTGGGCCGCGAGGTCGGGATGAGCAGCGGCCACATCCTCTACTACTTCGGCACCAAGGACGAGCTGCTGCTCCAGACCCTCCAGTGGAGCGAGGAGCAGCTCGGCGCCGAACGCCGAGCCGCCCTCTCCCGCCGCGTCCCGGCCCGCGAGCGACTGGACGCGCTGGTCGACCTCTACCTCCCCGAAGGCCACCGCGACCCGCGCTGGACACTGTGGCTGGAGGTCTGGGTCCGCTCCCAGAACGCCGACGACGAGACCCGCGAACGCCAGCTGGACCTGGAGCTGGCCTGGCACCGCGATCTGGTGGCCCTGCTGGTCGAGGGCGTCTCGAAGGGCGAGTTCCGCCCGGTCGACGCGGAGCGCTTCGCGACCCGCACCCGGGCCCTGCTCGACGGCTTCGGCACCCATCTCGTCGTCGGCCTGCCCGGGACGACCCGCGAGCAGGTGGACCGCGCGATACGGGAGTTCCTCGACGAGTCGCTCACCGTCCCGCAGGACTGACCACCGCCGGACCGGCCCACGGCCCACCGCACGCCGCGCCCGTGACCGCAACGCACGCAAGTACGCGTGATCGTTGCACACCCGGCTCTTGCCGACCCGGCCCGCTCTCCGCGACCGTGAGCGGCTATGGGACAAGCGCAATGGAAGAAGATCTGGGTCGGCTCGGCCGGCAACATGGTCGAGTGGTTCGACTGGTTCGTCTACGCGAGCTTCGCCGTCTACTTCGCCGATTCGTTCTTCCCGAAGGGGAACGACACCGCGAACCTCATGAACACCATGGGGATCTTCGCCGTCGGCTTCTTCATGCGCCCGGTCGGCGGCTGGGTGCTCGGCCGGGTCGGCGACCGCCGGGGCCGCAAGGCCGCACTCACCCTGACCGTCACCCTGATGTCCGCCGCGGCCATCCTCATCGCCGCCGCGCCCACCTACGCCGCGGCCGGCTACGGCGGCGTCGCGGTGCTGCTGCTCGCCCGGATGCTCCAGGGGCTGTCGGTCGGCGGCGAGTACGCGGCCAGCGCCACCTACCTCACCGAGGCGTCCGCGCCCGGCAGCCGCGGCTTCGCCTCCAGCTTCCAGTACGTGTCGATGACCGCCGGCCAACTGCTGGGCCTGGGGCTCCAGATCGTGCTCCAGCGCACGATGTCGGACGCCGCGCTGCACAGCTGGGCCTGGCGGATCCCCTTCGTCGTCGGCGCGCTCGGCGCCGCCATCGTCTTCTGGCTGCGCCGCAGCATGCTGGAGACCGAGGTCTACGCCGAGGACGAGGGCGCCCGGTCCGACCCGGACCGCGGCACCCTGAAGGCCCTGTGGGCCCACAAGCGCGAGGCGTTCCTGGTCATCGCGCTGACCATGGGCGGCACCGTGGCCTACTACACGTACACCACCTACCTCACCAAGTACCTCTCGGGCAGCGCCGGGATGTCCAAGCCGACCGCCTCCCTGGTCAGCTTCTGCGCGCTGTTCCTCTTCATGTGCCTCCAGCCGGTGGCCGGCCGGCTGTCGGACCGGATCGGCCGCCGCCCGCTGCTGATCACCTTCGCGATCGGCTCGACCTTCCTGACCGTGCCGATCATGGCGCTGCTCCGGCACGCCGGCTCCTTCTGGCCGGCCCTCGGCCTCTCGATGCTGGCCCTGGTGGTGGTCACCGGATACACCTCCATCAACGCCTGCGTGAAGGCCGAGCTGTTCCCGACCGGTATCCGCGCGCTGGGCGTCGCCCTGCCGTACGCCATCGCCAACGCGCTGTTCGGCGGCACCGCGGAGTACGTCGCCCTGTGGTTCAAGAACGGCGGTATCGAGTCCGGCTATTACTGGTACGTCTCCGGCTGCGCCGCGGTCTCGCTCGTGGTGTACCTGACGATGCGGGAGACGCGGACCATCGATCTGCACCGGGTCGGCACGGCGGCCGGCGACGACTCCGGGACACGCGTGCTCGCATCCTGAGACACCCGGCGGCGCGGGGGCGGTGGTGTGCCAAACTGCCCCCGTGCTCTCGTTCGCCATGATTATTGGCAGCAGGCGCGCCGGTCCGCAGTGACCGCCCCGTAGGAACCGGCTACGGCGCGGACACCGTCGTCCCAGACCCGCGCGCAGACCTCTCGCACCCGCGAGAGGTTTTTTCGTTTCCGGCCCACCTGCCGCCGGACGCGAAGCGCGAGGGATCATGGAGGGACGGTGGAACCGGTCATTCCGGTAGACCGAGATCCCCGACAGGAGCCAGACCAGCATGACGGACGCACGCGAACCCGCCCCCTCGGCCGACGTCCTCCCCGCCGGCGCGGTGCCCGACGACTTCCACGTCTTCGACACCACCCTGCGCGACGGCGCCCAGCGCGAGGGCATCAACCTGACCGTCGCCGACAAGCTGACCATCGCCCGCCACCTGGACGACTTCGGCGTCGGCTTCATCGAGGGCGGCTGGCCCGGCGCCAACCCGCGGGACACCGAGTTCTTCCAGCGCGCCCGCGAGGAGATCACGTTCCGGCACGCGCAGCTCGTCGCGTTCGGCGCCACCCGCAAGGCGGGCGTCCGCGTCGAGGACGATCCGCAGGTCGCCGCCCTGCTGGCGTCGCAGGCCCCGGTCATCACGCTGGTCGCCAAGTCCCACCTCGGCCATGTCGAACTGGCGCTGCGCACCACGCCGGAGGAGAACCTCGCGATGGTCCGGGACACCGTCGCGTACCTGGTGGCCCAGGGCCGCCGGGTCTTCCTCGACTGCGAGCACTTCTTCGACGGCTACGCCCTGGACGCGGCCTACGCGAAGCAGGTCGTGCGCACCGCGAGCGAGGCCGGCGCCGACGTCGTGGTGCTCTGCGACACCAACGGCGGGATGCTCCCGGCGCAGGTGACCGCCGTGGTGCGGACCGTCCTCGCGGACACCGGCGCGCGGTTGGGCATCCACGCCCAGGACGACACCGGCTGCGCGGTCGCCAACACCCTGGCCGCGGTGGACGCCGGCGCCACCCACGTCCAGTGCACCGCCAACGGCTACGGCGAACGGGTCGGCAACTCCAACCTCTTCCCGGTCGTCGCCGCCCTGGAGCTGAAGTACGGGCGCCGGGTCCTGCCCGAGGGCAAGCTCGCCGAGACCACCCGGATCTCGCACGCCATCGCCGAGGTCGTCAACCTGACGCCCTCCACCCACCAGCCCTACGTCGGCGTCTCCGCGTTCGCCCACAAGGCCGGGCTGCACGCCTCCGCGATCAAGGTCGACCCGGACCTCTACCAGCACATCGACCCGGCGCTGGTCGGCAACACCATGCGGATGCTGGTCTCCGACATGGCCGGGCGCGCCTCGATCGAGCTCAAGGGCAAGGAGCTGGGCATCGACCTGGGCGGCGACCGCGAGCTGGTCGGCCGGGTGGTCGACCGGGTCAAGGCGCGGGAGCTGGCGGGCTACACGTACGAGGCCGCGGACGCCAGCTTCGAACTGCTGCTGCGCGCGGAGGTGGACGGCAGGCCGCTGCGCTACTTCACCGTCGAGTCCTGGCGCGCCATCGTCGAGGACCGCCCGGACGGCACGCACGCCAACGAGGCGACCGTGAAGCTGTGGGCGAAGGGCGAGCGGATCGTCACCACCGCCGAGGGCAACGGCCCGGTCAACGCGCTGGACCGGGCGCTGCGGGTGGGCCTGGAGCGGATCTACCCGGAGCTGGCCACGATGGAGCTGGTGGACTACAAGGTCCGCATCCTGGAGGGCGCGCTGGGCACCGGCTCGATCACCCGGGTCCTGGTCTCCACCAGCGACGGGCGCGGCGAGTGGTCGACGGTCGGCGTCGCGGAGAACGTCATCGCGGCGTCCTGGCAGGCGCTGGACGACGCCTACGCGTACGGGCTGCTGCGGGCCGGGGTCGAGCCGCAGGAGTGAGTGCCCGTGGCACGTGCGGGCGCCGCGGTTGTCCACAGGCACCGGCGGGGGCCGGTGCGGGGCGTTACCTTCACCGCATGCGTGGTGGAGGCGGGGGAGGGGCCTCGCCACGGAGGTGGGGCGGAGTGGGTGGGCCCCTCCTTGGCCGGGGTGGGGATCTCCAGGTTGGGGAGAGGGAGGGGCCCTGCCAGGAAAGCGGCGGAGGCCGGCCGCTCTCCACGGCGGACCTCAGCCCTTCCTGACCGCCGAGATGTCGAAGGTCAGCTTGACCTTGTCGCTGACCATGACGCCGCCGGTCTCCAGGGCGGCGTTCCAGGTCAGGCCCCATTCGGAGCGGAGGATCTCGGCGCTGCCCTCGAAGCCGACGCGCTGGGCGCCGTAGACGTCGGTGGCCGCGCCGTTGAACTCCAGGTCGATGGTGAGCGGGCGGGTGACGTCCTTGATCGTCAGATCGCCGGTGACGCGGTACGTCTCACTGTCGAGCCGGTCGACCGCGCTGGAGCGGAAGGTCATCAGGGGGAACTGCTCGGCGTCGAAGAAGTCGGGGCTCTTGAGGTGGCCGTCGCGGTCGGTGATGCCGGTGTCGATGCTGGCGATCCGGACGTCGATGTTCGCGGTGGAAGCGGCCGGGTTGCCGCCGTCCAGCTTCAGCAGGCCCTCGTGTTCGCCGAAGGTGCCGCGGACGTTGGTGACCATGGCGTGCCGAACGACGAAGCCGATGCTGCTGTGGGCCGGGTCGATGGTGTAGTCGCCGGTCAGCGCGGCGAGCGCGGGGTCCGCCTCCAGTACGGCGGCACCGGCGGCGGCCGGGGCGTCGGGGGTGGCGGTGCGCTTGCGGTGGAACAGAGCCATGGCTCCTCCTCGGGGACGGTGTGCAGGCAGGGGGCACATGCAGCAATGTTGTTTAACCTTCAACGAGATTTACCGTAGCGGCATCTGGTTCAACTTTCAACCTCTTCTTTCCGGACTTCCCCCGGACGGGTGCGGATGCCGGCTTCCGGCGCGGCCATTGCCGCCCCGCGGGCCGCCGTGCTAGACCATCGGGAACTCCCAAGTGCGCAGCGCCACAGTCCGGTTGACGCCGTGGAGAGGACCGACCGTGCCGCCCGAACCCGCCCTGCCCGTCTGGACGCGCCGAGGATTCCTCGCCACCTCCACCGCGAGCGCGCTGGCCCTCGCGCTCGGCCCGGACGCGCCCGCCGCAGCCCGCACCGCCGCTCCGGACCGGGCGGCCGACGGCGCCGACACGGCCGACGGCGCCGATGCGTACGCCCTCCTCCGCCGCCGCTGGTGCGCGCTCGCCCTCGGCACCGGATACGACCCCGGCGCGGCCCCCTACGCCGCCGCCCTCAAGGAGACCGGAGAGATCGCCGCCGGCTTCCGGTCCCGGATGCGGCCGGAATCCGGCTCCCTCTGGCCGGACTGCCCCTACGACCCGCCCGCCGGCATCACCCAGAGCTACGGCCGGCTCGCCACGATGGCCCTGGCCTACGCCCAGCCCGGCACCGGCCACACCGGAGACCCGGCACTCGCCGCCGACGTCGTCGCCGGCCTCGACCACCTCGACCGCACCGTCTACCACCCCGCCACCACCCGCTACGGCAACTGGTGGGAGTGGCAGATCGGCAGCCCCCGGATCCTGCTGGACACCCTCGCGATCCTCGACGAACGCCGGCCCGGCGGGGCCGGCGACGCCCTGCGCGCCCGCTGCCTGGCCGCCGTCGACCACTTCGTCCCCGACAGCGCGCTGGGCGCCTACACCGGCACCAGCACCGGCGCCAACCGCGTCGACCTCTGCCGGGTGGTGGCCCTGCGCGGTGTCCTCGGCCGCGCCCCCGCCAAGATCGCACTGGCCCGGGACGCCCTCTCGCCGGTCTTCCCGTACGTCACCAAGGGCGACGGGCTCTACGCCGACGGGTCGTTCATCCAGCACACCTGGGTCGCCTACTCCGGCACCTACGGCGCCGTCCTGCTCGACGGCCTGGGCCGGCTGTTCACCCTGCTGCGCGGCTCCCCCTGGGAGGTCACCGACCCGCACCGGCAGGTCGTCTTCGACAGCGTCGAGCACGCCTACGCGCCGCTGCTCCACAACGGACTGATGATGGACAGCGTCAACGGGCGTGCCGTCAGCCGCGGTTACCTGCGCAGCGACGAGCGGCACATCCTGCGCAGCGACCACTTCCACGGCCATGCGCTGATCGCCGCCATCGCCCTGCTCGGCGAGGGCGCGAGCGCCGCCGAACGCGACCGCTGGCACGCCATGATCAAGGGCTGGACCGCCCGCGACCGTACGCTGCCGGTGCTCACCGACCGGCAGTACGCCGTCGCCGACCTCGCCCGCCTGGGCCGGATCGCGGCGAGCGCGGTGCCCGCCGCCCCGGAACCCGTCGGCCACCGGCTGTTCCCCGCCATGGACCGCGCCGTGCACCGCCGCCCCGGCTGGGCCGCCGGACTCGCCATGGCCTCCGACCGCATCACCTACTACGAGAACGGCAACGGCGAGAACCGGCACGGCTGGCACACCGGCGCCGGAATGCTCTACTGGTGGCGCGCGGACCGCGGCGGCGACCAGTACACCGACGCCTACTGGCCCACCGTCGACCCCTACCGGCTCCCCGGCACCACCGTCTCCACCAAGCCGCTCGCCGACAACGAGGGCGGCGGCTGGGGCGAGCCCAGACCCGCCGCCCGCTGGGTCGGCGGCACCACCGACGGCGAGTTCGCCGCCATCGGCCAGGACCTGCGCGGACTCGCCTCCACCCTCACCGCGAAGAAATCCTGGTTCGCCCTCGCGGACTGCGTGGTCTGCCTGGGCGCCGGGATCACCTCCCGCGACGGCGTCCCGGCCGAGACCGTCGTCGACAACCGCGCGCTGGGGGAGTCGGGCACCGCTGCGCTCACCGTCGACGGGGTGCGCCGGCCCGGCGCCCTCGGCCGCACCACCGCCTTCCGGCGCGCCCACTGGGCCCACCTCGCCGGGCACGGCGGCTGGGTCTTTCCCGGATCCCCAGGCGGAGCCCCGCTGCGGGTCCGGCGCGAGGACCGGACCGGCGCCTGGCGCGACATCAACAGCACCTCCGCCACCGAGCCGTACACCCGCCGCTATCTCACCCTCTGGCATGACCACGGCACCGACCCCACCGACGCCGGCTACGCCTACCTGCTCATGCCCGGCGCCACCGAGCGAGCCCTCGCCGCCCGCGCCGCCGACCGGTGCTGGCTGACCCTGCTCGCCAACGACGCGGGCCGGCAGGCCGTCGCCGTCGACTCGCTCGGCCTAACCGCGGCCAATTTCTGGCGGGCGGGCCGCGCGGGGCCGCTGGCGAGCAGCGGGCCGGCGAGCGTGCTGGTCCGCGAGCGGGGGCGCGGCATCCGGGCCGGGCGCACCGCCGTGGTGTGCGCCGCGGCCCCCGAGCGCACCGGGGAAACCCTGGAGATCACCTGGTCCCGGCCGGTGCGCGCGGTGCTCCGCCACGACCCGTCCGTCGAGGTGCTGACCGTCGGCGACACCCTGCGGCTGCGCCTCACCCCGGGCACCGCCTGTACCACACACACCTGCGAGGTGCGGCTCGGCTGACCTGGTCGGGGCGCTGTTTCCTACCGTTGGTCGGCACAACATCACCCGTTCGGCGTTTGTCGGCACCGTACAGACGCTGGACACCGCGTCCACCCGGCGACAGGCCGGTAGCCGCGCCTCGTGCAGCGTGGTTCTGTATTGCCTGCCCACCAAATGGCACCCGACGTTGTACGAAACCGACATCGGTGTGCGGGGCCTCGCCCACGTACCGTCGATACATGACCACTGTCGAAGATGCGCCCGCCGGTGCCAACGACGCCCGCGGGCGCGTCGCCGAACTGCACGCGATCCGCGAGCAGGTCCGGCGAGGCCCCAGCGAGCGAGCCACCGAAGCGCAGCGTGCCAAGGGCAAGCTGACGGCCCGCGAGCGGATCGACCTGCTGCTGGACGAGGGTTCCTTCAACGAGGTCGAACCCCTCCGCCGCCACCGCGCCACCGGCTTCGGCCTGGAGGCGAAGAAGCCGTACACGGACGGTGTGATCACCGGTTGGGGTACGGTCCACGGCCGTACCGTCTTCGTCTACGCGCACGACTTCCGGATCTTCGGCGGTGCGCTGGGCGAGGCGCACGCCACCAAGATCCACAAGATCATGGACATGGCGATCCAGGCGGGTGCCCCGCTGGTGTCGCTGAACGACGGTGCCGGCGCCCGTATCCAGGAGGGCGTCTCGGCGCTGGCCGGCTACGGCGGCATCTTCCAGCGCAACACCAAGGCGTCCGGCGTCATCCCGCAGATCAGCGTGATGCTCGGCCCGTGCGCGGGCGGCGCGGCGTACTCGCCCGCGCTGACCGACTTCGTGTTCATGGTCCGCGACACCTCGCAGATGTTCATCACCGGCCCGGACGTGGTCCGTGCGGTCACCGGCGAGGAGATCACCCAGAACGGCCTGGGCGGCGCGGACGTGCACGCCGAGACGTCCGGTGTGTGCCACTTCGCCTACGACGACGAGGCCACCTGCCTCGAAGAGGTCCGCTACCTGCTGTCGCTGCTGCCGGCCAACAACCGGGAGAACCCGCCGACGGTGGCCTGCGAGGACCCCGCCGACCGCAGCGGCGACGCGCTGCTGGACCTCGTCCCGGCGGACGGAAACCGGCCGTACGACATGCGCAAGGTCATCGAGGAGATCGTCGACGACGGCGAGTTCCTGGAGGTCCACGAGCGCTGGGCCACCAACATCATCTGCGCGCTGACCCGCATGGACGGACGGGTGGTCGGCGTCATCGCCAACCAGCCGCAGTCGCTGGCCGGCGTGCTGGACATCGAGGCGTCCGAGAAGGCCGCCCGCTTCGTCCAGATGTGCGACGCCTTCAACATCCCGCTCGTCACGCTGCTGGACGTCCCGGGCTTCCTGCCCGGCGTCGACCAGGAGCACGGCGGCATCATCCGGCACGGCGCCAAGCTGCTGTACGCCTACTGCAACGCGACCGTGCCGCGCATCTCCATCATCCTGCGCAAGGCGTACGGCGGCGCCTACATCGTCATGGACTCCCAGACCATCGGCGCGGACCTGACCTATGCCTGGCCGACCAACGAGATCGCGGTGATGGGTGCCGAGGGCGCCGCCAACGTCATCTTCCGCAAGCAGATCGCCGAGGCCGACGACCCCGAAGCCATGCGCACCCGCATGGTCAAGGAGTACAAGTCCGAGCTGATGCACCCGTATTACGCGGCCGAGCGCGGCCTGGTCGACGACGTCATCGACCCCGCCGACACCCGCCAGGTGCTGATCCGCGCGCTCGACATGCTGCGCACCAAGCACGCGGACCTGCCCGCCCGTAAGCACGGCAACCCGCCCCAGTAGCCCCGTACTTCACCGTCCTTCACCGCATCGACTTCGACGGAGAATCGAGACCGCCGTGAACCCTGCCCCGGGCACCGCCGCCCCCATCCGTGTCGAGAAGGGCCAGGCCAGCGAGGAAGAACTCGCCGCCCTGACCGCCGTTCTGCTGGCCCGCGCCGCCCACCGGCCGCAGCCGCCGGCCCGGCCGCGCGCCACGGCCGCCCGCTGGCGCCGGCTGGAGCGCCAGACCGGCTTCCACGGAGCGACCAGCTGGCAGCGCTGAACCGCGCGCCGTACGCCCGTACCGGCCGAGGGGCCCCGCATCGCAGCGGGGCCCCTCGGCCGTTTTCCGGGACCGGTCCGGCGGCGGCCGGATCAAGGCGTAGGTTCACCCCAATCCCGGGGAGCAGAGCTGTTCAAGCGGAGATCCTCGTGCTGGCATGCGCTCGTCATCCGCTCCTGGTGTGCCCGCCCAGCGGGGCCAGGACGACCGGAAGGAAGAGCCCATGCTCAGCACGCTCGGTACCGGCGCCGCGGCGGCGGCCCTGCTCCTCGGATCGGCACTCCCCACCTCGTCGCCCCGGTGGGGAGACGACCCGCCGGCCGGCAAGATCGTCATAGACGTCGCCACGGTCAACGGTTCGGGCTGCAGACCCGGCAGCGCCGCCGTGGCCGTCGCCCCCGACAACACCGCCTTCACCGTCACCTACAGCGAATACCTCGCCCAGGCCGGCGGCAGCAGCAAGCCGACCGACGCCCGCAAGAACTGCCAGATCGCCCTCAACGTCCATGTCCCGCAGGGGTTCACCTACGCCGTCGCGCGGGCCGACTACCGCGGATACGCCTCGCTCGCGCCGGGCGCCAAGGGCCTGGAGCAGGCCAACTACTACTTCCAGGGCGACCCGCAGACGGCCCGCGCGACCCACACCTTCAGCGGCCCCTACGGGACCGACTGGCAGACCTCGGACCAGACCGACGTCGACCAGCTGGTCTACGCGCCCTGCGGCGAGGAGCGCTACTTCAACATCAACACCGAGCTGAGGGTGGACGGTTCGCAGGCCGACCCGAAGGCCACCAGCTACATGGCCATGGACTCCACCGACGGCAGCATCAACACCCTCTACCACTTCGCCTGGAAGCAGTGCCCCGCCACCGGGTGACGGGGATCCGGGACGTCCCGAACGGCTGACACCGGGGTCCGCACGCGCGCGCGTGCGGACCCCGCGCCGTGGCGGCGCGGCCGCGGACCGCTGCGACCCGCGGTCCGCCGGGGCGGTCTCGTGCGCGCCGCTCCTCAGGCCGTGGGCGGCACGCCGGGCCGAGACCCCGCCGCGCCCCCGGGCACGACGAAGGCCCCCGCATCCGGCAGGTGTGCGGGGGCCTTTCGTCGTACGGCGGGTACGCCGGGCACGGGGGGTGCGGCGCGAGTGGTGCCGTAGGGCCGGGTCAGCGCAGGCGGGCCATCAGGGCGTGCTCCACGAGCGTGATGAGCGCGCTCTTGGCCTCGCTGCGGTGCCGGGCGTCGGTGGTGATGATCGGCGCGTCCGGGCCGATTTGCAGCGCCTCACGCACCTCGTCCGGTGTGTAGGGCTGGTGCCCGTCGAAGCCGTTGAGGGCGATGACGAACGGCAGGCCGCTGTTCTCGAAGTAGTCGACGGCCGGGAAGCAGTCGGCGAGGCGGCGGGTGTCGACCAGCACCACGGCGCCGATGGCGCCGCGGACGAGGTCGTCCCACATGAACCAGAAGCGGTCCTGGCCCGGGGTACCGAACAGGTACAGGATCAGGTCCTGGTCCAGGGTGATCCGGCCGAAGTCCATCGCCACGGTCGTGGTCGTCTTGTCCGGCGCGTGCGTGAGGTCGTCGATCCCCGCGGAGGCGGAGGTCATCACGGCTTCGGTACGCAGCGGATTGATCTCTGAGACGGCCCCGACGAACGTGGTCTTGCCCACGCCGAAGCCGCCCGCCACCACGATCTTCGCGGAGGTGGTGGAGCGGGCTGCACCGCTAGAGCTTGCGAAGTCCACTGAGCACCCTTTCGAGCAGTGTCACATCTGGCTGTCCGCCGGCGGTCTCGTCTCCGCCGGGCTGATGGATGGCGACGAGTCCGGCCTCCGCCAGGTCGGCGACGAGGATCCGGGCGACGCCGAGGGGGATGGAGAGGAGGGCCGAGATCTCAGCCACTGATTTGATCTCGCGGCAGAGGTGGCAGATGCGCTGGTGCTCCGGCAACTGCCCCTGCAGCTTGGCGGGCTCGGCGGTCGTGCTGACCAGCGCCTCGATGGCGAGCTGGTAGCGCGGCCGGGTCCGGCCCCCGGTCATCGCGTACGGCCGCACGAGCGGGTTGTTCGAGCCCGTGGGGGCCGGCTCGGGAGCCGGCCGGTGGGGCTGCACCGGCTGGATGCGCGGTGCCTGCGGCTGGTCGTACGGCGACGGCTCGTACGGCGCGGGCCCGGAGGGCCGGGAACCGTACGGGCCGGGCTGCTGCGGGGCGCGCTGCGGCGGCTGCGGAGACTGGGGCCGCTGCTGCCTGCGGCTCGGCGCAGACGGGAAGTTGAAGCGGTTGTGATGGGTGTCGCCCTGCGGACCGGACTCCTGTCCGGGACCGTACGGGTAGCCGCTCGGGGGCGTTGCCACGTCTCCTCCTCCAACTTGCCTGTCTGACGCCGGTCGCGCCACCGAACCCTATGGCCCGGTGGCGGGAAACGCACTGCCTGTCTGTTAGTTGAGAAGGCTGCCCTGCAGTTCGGCGCGCAGGTCGGGCGTCAGGACGGTGCCCGCGCGGTCGACCAGCAGGGCCATTTCGTAACCGACGAGGCCGATGTCGCACTCGGGGTGCGCCAGTACGGCCAGCGACGATCCGTCGGAGACGGACATGATGAAGAGGAAGCCGCGCTCCATCTCCACCACGGTCTGGTTGACGCTCCCGCCCTCGAAGATGCGGGAGGCGCCGGAGGTCAGCGACGTGAGGCCGGAGGCCACCGCCGCCAACTGATCTGCTCTGTCCCGAGGGAAGCCCTCGGACATGGCGAGGAGGAGACCGTCCGCGGAGACCACGACCGTGTGGGACACCCCGGGGGTGTTGTCCACGAAGTTGGTGATCAACCAGTTCAGATTCTGCGCCGCCTGGCTCATCGGGCTCACACTAACGCTCCTGATCGTAGGTGCTGCCGGGGCCGAAGCCCTGTTGGTCATTCTGGGGGACCCCCGAGGAGGGATCCATGCCGGCACTGCGTCCCTGCTGGACACCGCGGCGCAGATTGCTCAACCTGCCGCGGACGTCCTCCGGGGCGCGGGAGACCTGGGGGCCGCCCTGCGCGGTCTGCTCCGCGTTGCCCTCGACCAGGTTGGCCTTGGGCACCCGCCGGGGAAGGCCGGATGCGGTGACCCCGCCCGCCGTCGGCTTGCGCAGTCGCTCCGCCCGTTGCCAGCGCTCGTCGTTGGCGCTGCGCCAGACAGAGCCGTCGTCCTGGCCGGTCTCCGGTTCGGTCCGCTGCTGAGCCTGCGGGGAGCCGCCTCCGCGGCGCGGAAGGCCGGCGTCGGTCAGCGAGTGGATCGCGCTCGCGGTAGGGCCGGGACGCTCGAATGTTACGCGCTCAGACGCATCAGCGGGAGCGGCAGGTCGATTCCGGTCAGATTCCGCTTCGGTTCCGAAGTGGCCGTCGTACGTGGCGCGTTCGGCCCACTCGCCCGTCGGGCCGGGTTCCGGTGCGGTGAAGGGGTGCTGGCCGGTGGTCTGCGCCGGGTCCGGATCGCCGAACGCCTGGCCGCCGTGGGAGCGGTCGTTGTAGAGCGGCTGATCGGCCTCCGGATAGGCCGGCTCGGGGTAGCCGGACTCGGGGTAGGCCGGTTCGGGGTAGGCCGGCTCGGCGTAGCCCTGGTGGCCGGACGGCACCTCGTCGCGGAACAGCGGCCGGGCGTCGTCCTGGCCGCCGATCGGCTGCCCGCCGGTCGCCTGGGCCTCCAGCGCCGCACGCCGCTCCTCGCGGAGCAGCGAGCGGCCCACCGGGTCGAGCCCGCCCGCGCCGTCGCCGTGCCCGTAGGAGTTGTCGTCGAAGCCCAGCTCGGCCGCGGTGCGGTGGTCGCTCTCGTACGGCGTGTGCTGGTGCTCGGGGACGATCCGGGAGACGGTGAAGGTCTCGTCGAACTGGTCCTCGCCGCCACCGCCGTGGGTGATCGCCTCCGGCAGCATGACCAGCGACGTGGTGCCGGCCTGCTCGCCCGAGGGGCGCAGCTGGACCCGGATCCCGTGCCGGTCGGCCAGCCGGCCGACCACGAACAGGCCCATCCGCTGGGAGATCGCGGCGTCCACGTTCGGCGGGTTCGCCAGCTTGTGGTTGATGTCCGCGAAGTCCTCGGGGGTCAGCCCGATGCCCTTGTCGTGGATCTCGATCATGATCCGGCCGTCGGGCAGCCGGGTCGCGGCCACCTTCACCTTGGTCTGCGGGGAGGAGAACGTGGTGGCGTTCTCCAGCAGCTCGGACAGCAGGTGGATGAGGTCGGTCACGGCGGTGCCGTGGATGTCGCTCTCCGGGACCCCGCTGAGCTCGATGCGCTCGTACGACTCCACCTCGGACGTCGCCGCCCGCAGCACGTCGATCAGCGGCACCGGCTGGTTCCAGCGGCGGCCCGGCTCCTCGCCCGCGAGGATCAGGAGGTTCTCGCCGTTGCGGCGCATACGCGTCGCGAGGTGGTCGAGCCGGAAGAGGTTCTCCAGCTGGTCCGGGTCCGCCTCGTTGTTCTCCAGGTTCGTGATCAGCTCCAACTGGCGCTCGATCAGGCCCTGGTTGCGGCTGGAGAGGTTGGTGAAGATCGCGTTGACGTTGCCCCGCAGCAGCGCCTGCTCGGCGGCCAACCGGACCGCCTCGCGGTGCACCTGGTCGAAGGCGCGGGCGACCTCGCCGATCTCGTCGGTGGTGGAGATCGGGATCGGCGTCACCCGGGTGTCGACCCGGCCCGGGTCCGTACGGGAGAGCTGGTCGACCAGCATCGGCAGCCGCTGCTCGGCCACGCCGAAGGCCGCGTTGCGCAGCTCCCGCATGTTGCGGCTCATCCGGCGGGCCATCATCCCGGCCACCAGGAACGCGGCGATCAGGGCGGCCAGCACGATGCCCGATTCGACGAAGGTGGACTGCTTGGCGTCCGAGGAGATCTGCCCCGCCTCGTTCACCGCCTTGTCCGCCAGGTCCTTCTCGATGGACCGGTACATGTCGAACTTGCCGGTGGCGGCCTGGAAGTAGGCGTCGGAGGTGACACCCTGTGCGGCCAGCGTCTCCGGCGCCGCGCCGGACGCGATCAGCGTCGACATCTGGTCCATCGACGGCGGGGTGCGGAACGTCTGGCCGACGGCCTGAGCCTGCTCCTTTGCCCGTGCGATCTGCTGCTGCGCCGACTGCTGGAGCGCCGCGCCGTCCTTCTGGAGCCGCGACACGTCGTCGGGCGTACCGCCGGAGGTGTACTCGCCGATGGCGATGCCCTCCAGGTAGCGGTACGACGCGAACGCGGTCAGCTGCGTCTTGTGCTCCTTGCCGCCCTGCGGGGAGGCCGGGTCGACCAGGAGGTGGGTGCCGATCGAGCGCTCCAGCGACGCGGCGGCCTTCGCCAGCGAGATGGCGTAGACGGTGCGCCCGTAGGAGGTGATGTTGCCGGTGCCCAGGCCCAGCTCGTTGGCGAACTCCATGAGCGGGTGCTGGATCCCGACGTAGCCCTCTTCGGTCTGCACGCCCTGGAGCTTGGAGGTGAAGGCGACCTGCCGCAGCTGCGCCAGCTTGGGCTCGGTCTTCTCGAACAGCGCCAGCCGGCGCTTGAGGCCCGGCTTGTCGGGCATCGACTTCGCGGCCTCGTGGAACTGCGTCGCGGCGGCGTCGGTGGCGTCCCGCGCCTGCTGGACGACCGGGTCGTCCTTCTTGCCCTTCAGCAGCGGCGCCGCGGTGCGGTCCCGCTCGTCGATCAGGGCGTTGCTGTAGGAAAGCGCGGAGCGAACGAGTTTCGCGGTGTTCTCCGCGTCCTGTGCGTCCTGCCAGGTGCCGAAAGAGCCGTTTACCCGCAGGACGCCCAATATGAGGGCGAGGAGTACCGGGATCAGCAGAATGGCGTTCAGCCGCGTGGCCACCCGCCAGTTCCGCGGGGAGTACTTCCCGCCGCTGACCGGAGGCTTCGCGACCGGGTTCTCGGACGCGTCGGAAGCCGGTACGTCACCACTGCGGGGTGGCGGGGTGAAGTTGCCCCGCCGCGGTTCCTGCGGCTCGGGGCTCGACGTGCTTCGCCTCACTCGACCAACAACCTCTCGGCGCCGGCACGGTATTGCTGTGCCGTTTCTTCTGGGCGTTACTACTCCGGAGTTCAGCGAATTTCAGCACGTCAGGGCGGTGCGTTCCAAACACTGAACAAAGCTGGAGCAGTTACCGAAGGGTGCGAGATAAAAGGGGCGTTAGGGGCGAGGCGCGGCAAAAGGCGGGAGAAATGTGAGCGCAGCGAAGCCGGGCATGCGCGTGCGGTGTCGAAAGCGACCTGATTCACTGTCGAAACGTTATGAAGCCACTTTGCAGGCGTGTCGAAGGACACAGATCGCCGTACCCGTGAACGGTACGGGTCCAGGGCAGGCTTCATAGCCCCCCGTTGACGACTGCCGTCCGGCCCGCGCCCGATGCGCGCGGGCCGTCGGCGGCTACTGGAGCCGGGCCATCAGCGCGTGTTCCACGAGCGTGATCAACGCGCTCTTGGCCTCGGCGCGGTGCCGGGCGTCGGTGGTGATGATCGGCGTCCCCGGGCCGATCTGCAGCGCCTCACGCACCTCGTCCGGTGTGTAGGGCTGGTGTCCCTCGAAGCCGTTGAGGGCGATGACGAACGGCAGGCCGCTGTTCTCGAAGTAGTCGACGGCCGGGAAGCAGTCGGCGAGGCGGCGGGTGTCGACCAGCACCACGGCGCCGATGGCGCCGCGGACGAGGTCGTCCCACATGAACCAGAAGCGGTCCTGGCCCGGGGTACCGAACAGGTACAGGATCAGGTCCTGGTCCAGGGTGATCCGGCCGAAGTCCATCGCCACGGTCGTCGTGGTCTTGTCCTGGACGTGGCTCAGATCGTCGATCCCCGCGGAGGCGGAGGTCATCACGGCCTCCGTACGCAGCGGATTGATCTCCGAGACGGCCCCGACGAACGTGGTCTTGCCCACGCCGAAGCCGCCCGCCACCACGATCTTCGCGGAGGTCGTGGCGCGGGCCGGGCTCGCCTCGTAGCCGCCGTCAGAGCTTGCGAAGTCCACTGAGCACCCTCTCCAGCAGGGTCACGTCCGGCGTGCCGCCCGCCTCGCCGCTGCCGCCCGGCTGGTGGATCGCCACCATCCCGGCCTCGGCCAGGTCGGCCACCAGGATCCGGGCCACACCCAGCGGGATGTGCAGCAGCGCGGAGACCTCGGCCACCGACTTCACCTCGCGGCACAGGTGGCAGATCCGCTGGTGCTCCGGCAGCAGACCGGGCAGCTGGGACGGGTCGGCGGTGGTGCTCACCAGCGCCTCTATGGCGAGCTGGTAGCGGGGCCGGGTCCGGCCTCCGGTCATGGCGTAGGGGCGCACCAGCGGCTGGTCACCTTCGCTCCCGTACGGCGCTGAGCTGTAGGCGCCGTACGGGCCGGAAGTGGCGGGTGGCGGTGTCATGGGTCCTCCGGACGGGACAGCGGACTGTCGTCGGGTTGGGCCGGTGGGGGGTGCGGCATGCGAATGGTTGAGGGGTTACCGGGTGCGGTGCGGCGCTGCGGACGCCGCCGCGCACTCAGTTCAGCAGGCTGCCCTGCAGTTCGGCGCGCAGGTCGGGCGTCAGGACGGTGCCCGCGCGGTCGACCAGCAGGGCCATTTCGTAACCGACGAGGCCGATGTCGCACTCGGGGTGCGCCAGTACGGCCAGCGACGATCCGTCGGAGACGGACATGATGAAGAGGAAGCCGCGCTCCATCTCCACCACGGTCTGGTTGACGCTCCCGCCCTCGAAGATGCGGGAGGCGCCGGAGGTCAGCGACGTGAGGCCGGAGGCCACCGCCGCCAACTGGTCGGCGCGGTCGCGGGGGAAGCCCTCGGACATGGCGAGGAGCAGTCCGTCCGCGGAGACCACGACCGTGTGGGACACCCCGGGGGTGTTGTCCACGAAGTTGGTGATCAACCAGTTCAGATTCTGCGCCGCCTGGCTCATCGGACTCAACTAACGCTCCTGCTGGTGAGTGGGATCGACAATGCCGTGGTTGCCGGTGGACGACGTCCCGGCCTGCCGGCCCTGCTGGATACCGCGGCGGAGATTGGTCAGCCGCCCGCGCACCTCACTGGGCGCGCGCGAGACCTGCGGACCGTTCTGGGGGGACTGCTGCTGGGCGGTGCCCGCGACGAGGTTGGCGCGGGGGACCCGGCGGGGCAGCCCGGACGTGGTCACGCCGCCCGAGGCGGGCTGGCGTATCTGCTCGGCCTGCCGCCAGGTCTCGTCGTTCGGCGAGGTGCGCCACTGCGCCGTGGCGTCGGCCGGCGCCGGCGCGGCATCGCGGGCGCCGCCGGCCGGCCCCGCGGCGGGTGCCGCGCCGTCCTGCTCGGCCCCGCGGCGCGGCAGCGGCGCCGCCTCGGCGCGGTCCGCGCGGTCTGCGCGGTCGCCGGTCCGTGGCGGTACACCGGCGGCCGCCGAGGCCGGGTGGTTGAACCAGTTGGACTCGATGGTGTCGAAGATCGGCGTACGGCCGTCCCCGGGGCCGGCGTCCGCGCCGTCGAGCACATCGCCGCCGGCCGGGGCGGGGCCGGCCGCCGGCCGGTCGCCCTCGGGGCGCGCGAACTGGCCGGTGTCGTACCGGCCGGTGTCGCTGTCGGGTCGGGCGTACTGCCCGGTCTGCCCGCTGTCGCCGTCGGGGAGCGGGAACTGCCCGGTGTCGCCGTCCGGTCGGGCGTACTGGCCGGTCTGCCCGCTGCCGCCGTCGGGGCGCGGGAACTCCCCGGTGGCCTCCGGCTGCCGGGGCGCGAACGGGTCGGCGCCGTACCTGCCGGCGGTCTCCGGCCGCCCGGTGTCGTACCGGCCGGTGTCGCTGTCGGGTCGGGCGTACTGCCCGGTCTGCCCGCTGTCGCCGTCGGGGAGCGGGAACTGGCCCGTGCCGCCCGGCCCGTCGGCCGAACCGGTCCGCGCCGGCCGCCCGCCGCCCGCGCGCGGAGCCGGCCCGCGGGCCGCATCCGGGCGCGGTGCGCCGAAGTCGGGACGGGCGAACGCCGAGGTGTCGCCGGGGCCGGCGGCCGGGGCGGGCCGCTCGAAGCTGCCGGTGCCCTCGGGGTCCTCGTGGCCGCGCGGCTGGTCCTGCGCCTCGCGGGGCGCCAGCGGCCAGTCGTCGGAGGAGCCGCGGTCGCGGCGTACGCCGAGCGAACCGTCCGTCGGCCGGGCGGTGTCCCGGGGGTCCCGGGCGTCCTGGCCGGGGCCGCTGCCCGGCAGTTCGCCCGCGGCGTTCCGCGCCGGCAGCTGGGGCCGCTCGTCGCGGCCGGGCACGCCGGCGGGCGGGGCCACGGCCGGGGCCGGGGCGCCGTCCGCGCCACGGGTGGGCAGCGCGGGCCGCGCGCCGGCCGACCGGGCGTCGCCGCCGCGGGCCGGGGCCGTACGGCTGTCGGGAGCGGCGGAGCCGAACGCGTTCGGCGCGCCACCGGGGCCGCCGCGGCCGGGCAGCGCGGGCCGCCCGCCGGGACCGGAGCCCACCTGGCCGCGCGGCTGGAGTCCGGCCAGCCGGCTGGAGGGGCCGCCGGCGACGTCGCCGGTGCCCTTGGCGTTGCTCGGCGCCGGCTTCTTGCCGCCCTGGGCGACGTCGACCGGCAGCATGACCAGGGCGGTGGTGCCGCCGGAGTCGGACGGCCGCAGCTGGATGCGGATGCCGTGCCGCAGCGACAGCCGGCCGACCACGAACAGACCCATCCGCCGGGACACCGAGACGTCCACGGTCGGCGGGCTGGCCAGCCGCTCGTTGATCGCCGACAGGTCCTCGGGGGACAGGCCGATGCCGGTGTCGTGGATCTCGACCAGGACGCGGCCGTCGGGCAGCGCGTGACCGGTCACCTTGACCTTGGTCTGCGGCGAGGAGAACGAGGTCGCGTTCTCCAGCAGCTCGGCGAGCAGGTGCACGAGGTCGTTGACGACCCGGCCGGCGACCTCGGTCTGCGGTACCGCGTTCAGCTCGATCCGCTCGTACTGCTCCACCTCGGACGCGGCGGCGCGGAGGACGTCGACCAGCGGCACCGGCCGGGTCCACCGGCGGCCCGGCTCCTCACCCGCGAGGACGAGGAGGTTCTCGCCGTTACGGCGCATACGCGTGGCGAGGTGGTCGAGCTTGAAGAGGGAGGAGAGCTGGTCCGGGTCGGCCTCGCGGGACTCCAGTTCGGAGATCAGCGAGAGCTGACGCTGGATCAGACCCTGGGAGCGGCGCGAGAGGTTGGTGAACATCGCGTTGACGTTGCCCCGCAGCAGCGCCTGCTCCGACGCCAGCCGGACCGCCTCGCGGTGCACGTCGTCGAAGGCCGCGGCCACCCGGCCGATCTCGTCCCGGCTGTGCACACCGACCGACTCGACGGAGGTGTCCACGTCCTGCGGGTCGGCCTCGGACAGCTGCTTGACCAGCTCGGGCAGCCGGTCCTGGGCAACCTTCTGCGCGGTGTCCTGGAGGCGGCGCAGCGAGCGGACCATGGACCGGGCCACGACGAACGCGCCGACCAGCGAGACGCCGAGGACCAGCAGGATCACCGCACCGTTGATGATGGCGTCCTGGGTGGCTGCGTCGCGCAGCTCGCGGGACTTCTGGTCCATCTCGGACAGCAGCGAGGTCTCGATGCGGGACATCTCGTCGATCTTGACGGTGTCCGAGTCGTACCAGTCGAGGTACTTGTACTCCTGGCTGCGGATGCCGCTGGGGCTGTTGAACGCGCGGTGCGCGAACGCGACCGCGGCCTTGATCTCGTCGTTGTTGCCGTCCAGACCGCGGGTGAGCGCGCCGGCGTTGCCGCTGTAGATCTGCGCGAAGCGGTCGCGGGCGGCCTTCTCGTCGTCCTCGGCGGTGTGGCCGGCCTGCCGGTCGTTGGCGGACAGCTGGGGGCCGCCGGAGTGCGCCAGGCCCGCGCTGACCAGGGCGCGCTGCATCGACGCGTACTCCTTGGCCGACGAGAACGCGGCCAGTGCGCGGGTGCTGCGGATCATGTCCGGGTTGCTGGTGGCCAGCGCCATGTCCTGGGACAGCTGGAGCAGGGAGTTGATCAGCTGGTTGTAGGAGGTGACGGTCCGCGCGACGTTGTTGTCGTCGTTGTACGCGTTGGCGCGGATCTCGTTGAGGGTGTTGAGCTGGCGCCCGATCTCCAGGATGGTGGCCCGGACGCCGGCCATCGTGGTGTCGTCGGCCTTGATGTCCCCGGTGGCCTGGTTGAACGACACTTTGGCGCGGTCGGTCGCCTCGCGGGGCGCGACCACGTTGGCGTCGTCCTTGGCGTTGCCCGTGCCGGCCAGCGGGCCGGCCGACTTGTCCCGCTCGACCTGGAGCGCGTCGGCGAGCTCGGTCGCCTGACGCGTCATCTCGGTGAGCAGCTGCATCTTGTCCTGCTGGTCGATGTTGTCCAGCTGGGTCGCGATGCGCATGCCGCCGAGTGTGGTCGCGGCGACGACGGGAAGCGCGAGCAGGGAGACCAGGCGGGTGCTGATGCGCCAGTTGCGCAGCGCTATTCGGTTTCCGGGCCCGGTGGGGCTGGTCTTGGGCTTGCCACCGTCCGCGGCGTCCCCGCCCGGAGTCTGTGCGCGGTCGGTCTCGCCGCGCAGCTCCGGGTCAGCCGCAGCGTTGCCATCCCTCTTGAAACGTCCCTGCACTAGCGTCGCAACCTCTGGACCAGGCGTCCCCCCGCGCCAACGGCGGGACGGTGTCGAGTCGAAGGGGACCGCAAAGCCCCCCATGGCGGTCGTGAGTGACCGGCGGGCTGCCCCCTCTGGCCGAGAGAGCGGCACCACCGCGCGGCGCTCCTTCGCGCCCGTGCGCGCCGGCTTGAACGTGCGGCGGTCCGTGGAATTCCAGCACAGTGCCGGATCTCCAACAAGAGCGGAGCCGGTCGCTGTGACATGGGTGACGCAATGTACGGGACGTGTCACGACTTGTAGAAGACGCTGCCCCAGATTTCGGACTTTTACCCGCGAGTCGCGTACCCCCGTCCCCTGTCCCAGGTGCGGTGATCAGGAGCGGAACATGCGGTTCAATCCATCAATGTCCGTTTCGCCCACGGATGTTGATCATGGGAAATGCGGCATATGTCACATCGCTCGTGAGGAAACTCACAGGAAGATCGCCGACTTTACCGGCGTTCCCCAGGGAATAGCGCGCTTAGCCTGACGCTTTACACAGTTGCGTAAAACGACAAGCGCCTGACGGCGCGGTGGTCGTGACGTTCCGCAACCCTTCCCTGACACGACGCGAGGCATACAGCAGTGAAGACGACGATGATGTTCCGCAACATAGCCAACCCGCGGCGCACCACCCTGGCCCACCTCAAGGACGCCGACGAGCTCGGCACCATCGAGGTCCAGGAACACCCCGTCGACCTGCCCGGCCAGACCGCCAATCCGCGCCGCACCGTCCTGATGGACGCCCCGAAGCAGGACGTCCCGGCCTGAAAGGTCGGCGGAGCGGCAGTGCCCCCGCGATAGCCTGGAGTGTCAACTCCGGCCAGTGATCAATGAGGGGCAGCGGCAACCCGTGCGCATCGCCAGATTCTCCATCGACGGCAACGTCGGCTTCGGCGTCCTCGAAGGCGACGAACTCGACGTCATCAAGGGGCATCCCTTCGCGGAATTCGAGCGCTCGGGCCAAAAGGTCCCCCTCGACAAGGTCCGGCTGCTGCCGCCGGTCCTCCCCAACAAGGTCGTGGGCGTCGGCCGCAACTACGCCGAGCACGCCGCCGAGCTGGGCAACGAGGTCCCGGAGGTGCCGGTCACCTTCTTCAAGCCGTCCACCTCGGTGATCGGCCCCGGCGACCCCATCGCGTACCCCTCCTTCTCCCAGGAGGTGCACCACGAGGCGGAACTCGCCGTCGTCATCGGCCGGATGTGCCGCGAGGTGCCCCGCGAGCGTGCGAAGGACGTCATCCTCGGCTACACCTGCGCCAACGATGTCACCGCGCGCGACGTCCAGCGGCGCGAGAAGCAGTGGGCCAGGGCCAAGGGCTTCGACGGCTCCTGCCCCCTGGGCCCCTGGGTCGAGACCGGCCTGGACCCGGCGGCGATCGCCGCGGGCCTCGCCATCCAGTGCACCGTCAACGGCGAACAGCGCCAGCTCGGCCGCACCAGCGAGATGATCCGCCCGATCGAGGACCTGATCGTCCACATCACCGAGGCGATGACGCTGCTCCCCGGCGACGTCATCCTCACGGGCACCCCGGCCGGGGTCGGCCCGCTCAACGTCGGCGACGAGGTCGCCGTCACCATCGAAGGCATCGGCACTCTCACCAACAAGGTGATCAAGCGTGGCTAACGCGACCCCCGTCCGCGTCCGTTTCTGTCCCTCCCCGACCGGTAACCCCCATGTCGGCCTGATCCGTACCGCCCTGTTCAACTGGGCCTACGCACGGCACAACAAGGGCTCCCTGGTCTTCCGCATCGAGGACACCGACGCGGCCCGCGACTCCGAGGAGTCCTACAACCAGCTGCTGGACTCGTTCCACTGGCTCGGCTTCGACTGGGACGAGGGCCCCGAGGTCGGCGGCCCGCACGCCCCGTACCGCCAGTCGCAGCGGATGGACATCTACAAGGACGTCGCGGAAAAGCTCCTCGCCGCCGGCCACGCCTACCACTGCTACTGCACCACCGAAGAGCTCGACGAGCGCCGCGACGCCGCCCGCAAGGCCGGCAGGCCCTCCGGCTACGACGGCGCCTGCCGCGATCTGACCGCCGAGCGGAAGGCCGCCTACGAGGCCGAGGGCCGCAGCTCGATCGTCCGCTTCCGGATGCCCGACGAGCCGATCACCTTCACCGACCTGGTCCGCGGCGAGTTGACCTTCACCCCGGAGAACGTCCCGGACTACGGCATCGTCCGCGCCAACGGCGCGCCCCTCTACACGCTCGTCAACCCCGTGGACGACGCCCTGATGGGGATCACCCACGTCCTGCGCGGCGAGGACCTGCTCTCCTCCACCCCCCGCCAGATCGCCCTCTACCGGGCGCTGATCGAGCTGGGCACCGCCACGTCGATCCCCGCCTTCGGCCACCTCCCGTACGTCATGGGCGAGGGCAACAAGAAGCTCTCCAAGCGCGACCCGCAGGCGAGCCTCAACCTCTACCGCGAGCGCGGCTTCCTCCCCGAGGGCCTGCTGAACTACCTGGCGCTCCTCGGCTGGTCCTTCTCGGCGGACCAGGACCTCTTCACCGTCGGCGAGCTGATCGAGAAGTTCGACATCGCCGACGTCAACGCCAACCCGGCCCGCTTCGACCTCAAGAAGGCCGAGGCGATCAACGCCGACCACATCCGCCGGCTGGACCCGAAGGACTTCGTCGCGGCCTGCGAGCCCTGGCTCGCGGCGCCGTACGCCAACTGGGAGCCCGAGGACTTCGACCGGGCCGCGTGGGAGGCCGTCGCCCCGCACGCCCAGACCCGCCTCACCGTCCTCTCCGACATCACCGCCAACGTCGACTTCCTCTTCCGCAAGGAGCCCGTCGAGGACGAGGCGTCCTGGACGAAGGCGATGAAGGGCGACCCGGCGGCCCTGCTCACCACGGCCCGCGCCAACCTGGAAGCCGCCGACTGGGCCGACCCCGAGTCCCTCAAGCAGGCCGTCCTCGCCGCCGGCGAGGAGCACGGCCTCAAGCTCGGCAAGGCCCAGGCCCCGGTCCGGGTGGCCGTCACCGGCCGCACGGTCGGCCTCCCGCTCTTCGAGTCCCTGGAGATCCTCGGCAGGGAGCGCACCCTCCAGCGCATCGACGCGGCGCTCGCCAAGCTGGCCGGCTGACCCCGCGAAGCACCCCCCTCGGGCCCGGAAGCCGCACGGCTCCCGGGCCCGAGGCGTATCCGGGCACAATGGCCCCACAGGCAACGGGAAGGCCGCCCATGACCGTCCGCGCCGTCCTCTGGGACATCGACGACACCCTCTTCGACTACACGGGCTCCGACCGCACCGGCGCGCTGCGCCACCTGGAGGCCGAGGGACTGGTGGACGCCTACGGAGGCGTGGAGCCGGCGCTGGCCCGCTGGCGCGCGGCCATGGAGACCGAGTTCGCCCGCTTCCTCGCAGGTGAGGTCGGCTTTCTCGACCACCGCAGGGCCCGCGCCCGGACGTTCCTGGGCACCGAGCTCTCCGACGACGAGGCGGACGCCTGGTTCGCCCGCTACGTGGCCCACTACGAGTCCGCCTGGACGCTCTTCCCGGACTCCGGCCCCGCCCTGGAGGAGCTGGCGCCGCTGGTCCGCCAGGCGGTGCTCTCCAACTCCTCGACGGCCAACCAGGAGCGCAAGCTGACCACCCTGGGCATCCGGGAGCGCTTCGAGGCGGTGCTCTGCGCCGACGAGCTGGGACACGCCAAGCCCGCCCCCGAAGCCTTCCTCGGCGCCTGCGCGGCGCTCGCCCTGCCGCCGTCCGAGGTGCTCTACGTGGGGGACAACCTCGACGTCGACGGACGGGGTGCCCGGGACGCCGGACTGGTGGCCGTGTGGCTGGACCGCACGGCCGGTGGCGCACAGCCGCCTCCGGGGGTGCGCCGGATCGGCGGCCTGGCCGAGCTACCCGAGCTGTTGCGCGGAGTTATCGGTTTTGGAGCCCCGTCCGCGATCAGGTAATGTTCTTCCTGCGCCGCCCGAGAGGGCCGAAAGGTCCGGCCGGGAAGCGCAGATCAAATCAAGCCCCCAGCCGGGGGTTGCGCTTTGATGGCCTATGGTGTAATTGGCAGCACGACTGATTCTGGTTCAGTTAGTCTAGGTTCGAGTCCTGGTAGGCCAGCTCGCAGAGCTCATCTGCAAAGCCCCCGTTGTGTAGCGGCCTAGCACGCCGCCCTCTCAAGGCGGTAGCGCCGGTTCGAATCCGGTCGGGGGTACAGATCCTTCCCGGGGAGACAGCCAGGGTCGCACCCACTGTCACTCACGCAGGATCGCTAGGGCCCCCGTTGTGTAGCGGCCTAGCACGCCGCCCTCTCAAGGCGGTAGCGCCGGTTCGAATCCGGTCGGGGGTACTGGTCTAAACCACCATGGGCTATGGTGTAATTGGCAGCACGAGTGATTCTGGTTCATTTAGTCTAGGTTCGAGTCCTGGTAGCCCAGCGCAGTGTGTCGCTTCGGCACGTGTCTCGATGACATCGCTCAACTGCAGCAAGACTTGCCCCCGTTGTGTAGCGGCCTAGCACGCCGCCCTCTCAAGGCGGTAGCGCCGGTTCGAATCCGGTCGGGGGTACAAGAAGAAGGCCCCCCGCGTATGCGAGGGGCCTTCTCGCTGTCTCAACCGCCGTGTGCGGGGCCCGGATCGGGATTCCCCCGCGGCTCGACCGGGCCGGCTCGACCGGGCCGGCTCCGCGCCGTCCGCGGCGAGTTGGGCCGCCGGTGGCGGTTGCGGCCCGCGGGCGGTGGGCAGTTGGCGCCGACGGGAGCCGGTGTGCGCCGAGGGGCGGCCGGCCGGTCGTCGCGGGGGCCGGCCGGTCGTCGCGGGGGCCGGCCGGCCGGCGGGGCGCTCAGGCGCCGTTGCGGCGCAGTCCGTCGGAGAGGCGGGCGGCGGCGTCGATGACCGCCTGGGCGTGCATACGGCCCGGGTGGCGGGTCAGCCGCTCGATCGGGCCGGACACCGAGACGGCGGCCACCACGCGGTTGGAGGGGCCGCGTACGGGCGCGGAGACGGACGCCACGCCGGGCTCCCGCTCGCCGATCGACTGGGCCCAGCCACGGCGCCGTACGCCGGACAGCGCGGTGGCCGTGAAGCGGGCGCCCTGGAGGCCGCGGTGCAGCCGCTCCGGCTCTTCCCAGGCCATCAGGATCTGGGCGGCCGAGCCGGCCTTCATGGGCAGCGTGGAGCCGACCGGGACGGTGTCCCGCAGTCCGGACAGCCGCTCCGCCGCCGCCACGCAGATCCGCATGTCGCCCTGCCGGCGATAGAGCTGGGCGCTCTCGCCCGTCACATCGCGCAGATGCGTGAGCACCGGCCCGGCCGTGGCCAGCAGGCGGTCCTCGCCGGCCGCCGCGGCCAGCTCGGAGAGCCGGGGGCCGAGGATGAAGCGGCCCTGCATGTCCCTCGCCACCATCCGGTGGTGTTCCAGTGCCACGGCCAGCCGGTGGGCCGTGGGTCGTGCAAGCCCGGTCGCCGCGACCAGCCCGGCGAGGGTGGCCGGACCGGACTCCAGAGCGCTCAAAACCAGAGCTGCCTTGTCGAGAACGCCGACGCCGCTAGAGTTGTCCATGCAACGATACTCGCGTCTCACAGTGTGAAACGCAAGTTCAATTTTCCAGGGAAGTCGTCAATCTGTAGGTGCGGCCCTCGACCAGGGCCCGGCGTCAGGCCCGTCAGGGGACATTCGCGGGCATCGCGCACAGACGAGCAAGGCCGGCACAGCGGCCGGCCGGAGGGAAAGCGATGGGACGGACACTTGCGGAGAAGGTCTGGGACGACCACGTCGTCCGGCGCGCGGAAGGCGAGCCCGACCTCCTCTTCATCGATCTGCACCTGCTGCACGAGGTCACCAGCCCGCAGGCGTTCGACGGCCTGCGCAAGGCCGGCCGACAGGTGCGCCGGACGGATCTGACCATCGCCACCGAGGATCACAACACCCCGACCCTCGACATCGACAAGCCGATCGCCGACCCGGTCTCGCGCACCCAGCTGGAGACGCTGCGCAAGAACTGCGCGGAGTTCGGCGTCCGCCTGCACCCGCTGGGCGACGTCGAGCAGGGCGTTGTCCACGTCGTGGGACCGCAGTTGGGACTGACCCAGCCCGGCACCACCGTGGTCTGCGGTGACAGCCACACCTCCACCCACGGCGCGTTCGGCGCGCTGGCCTTCGGCATCGGCACCAGCCAGGTCGAGCACGTCCTGGCCACCCAGACGCTGCCGCTGGCGCCGTTCAGGACCATGGCGATCACGGTGGAGGGCGAGCTGCCCGAGGGCGTCACCGCCAAGGACCTCATCCTGGCGATCATCGCGAAGATCGGCACCGGCGGCGGCCAGGGCTACGTCATCGAGTACCGCGGCCAGGCCATCGAGAAGCTGTCGATGGAAGCCCGGATGACCATCTGCAACATGTCGATCGAGGCGGGCGCCCGGGCCGGCATGATCGCCCCCGACCGGACCACCTTCGACTACCTCCAGGGCCGCGACCACGCCCCCGAGGGCGAGGACTGGGACGCCGCGGTCGCGTACTGGAAGACGCTGCGCACCGACGACGACGCGGTCTTCGACGCCGAGGTCGTCATCGACGCCGCCTCGCTGTCGCCGTTCGTCACCTGGGGCACCAACCCCGGCCAGGGTGCGCCGCTTTCGGCCAGCGTCCCCGACCCGGCTTCGTACGAGGACGCCTCGGAGCGGCTCGCCGCCGAAAAGGCCCTGGAATACATGGGGTTGACAGCAGGTCAACCGCTGCGCGAGATCACCGTGGACACCGTCTTCGTAGGTTCGTGCACCAACGGCCGGATCGAGGACCTGCGCTCTGCCGCGGCGATCCTGGAAGGCCGTTCGGTCGCCGAGGGCGTACGCATGCTGGTCGTTCCCGGCTCGGTGCGGGTCGCCCTCCAGGCCGTTGCGGAGGGCCTGGACAAGGTGTTCACCGCGGCCGGCGCCGAATGGCGGCACGCGGGCTGCTCGATGTGCCTGGGCATGAACCCCGACCAGCTGGCGCCCGGTGAGCGCTCCGCGTCCACCTCCAACCGCAACTTCGAGGGCCGGCAGGGCAAGGGGGGCCGCACGCACCTGGTCTCGCCCCAGGTGGCCGCCGCAACGGCGGTTCTCGGCCATCTGGCCTCACCCGCCGACCTGTCCGACGCCGTCGCCGAGCCCGCGGGAGTCTGAGAACCATGGACGCTTTCACCACCCACACCGGCCGGGCCGTTCCGCTGCGCCGCAGCAACGTCGACACCGACCAGATCATCCCGGCCCACTGGCTGAAGAAGGTCACCCGCGACGGCTTCGAGGACGGGCTGTTCGAGGCGTGGCGCAAGGACTCCGAGTTCGTCCTCAACCAGGCTGCGTACAAGGGCGCCACCGTCCTGGTGGCGGGCCCCGACTTCGGTACCGGCTCGTCGCGCGAGCACGCCGTCTGGGCGCTGCAGAACTACGGCTTCAAGGCCGTCATCTCCTCGCGGTTCGCGGACATCTTCCGCGGCAACTCCCTCAAGAACGGCCTGCTGACGGTGGTCCTGCCGCAGGAGACCGTGGACCGCCTGCAGAAGCTGGTGGAGGCCGACCCCACCGTCGAGGTGACCGTCGACCTGGTCGGACGGCAGGTCCGTGCGGAGGGCGTCACCGCGGACTTCGAGCTGGACGAGAACGCCCGTTGGCGTCTGCTGGAGGGTCTGGACGACATCAGCCTCACCCTTCGGGAGGAGTCCGCCATCGCGGAGTACGAGGCGAACAGGCCCGGATTCAAGCCGCGTACGATCGAGGTCTGACCTCGGGTTTTATGGCTCAAAGCCTTATTGCGTACGATGCGCCCCCTGTGCAGTTGGCAGGGGGCGCATCGGCTTGTCGAGGCAGCTGTTGAGGCCCCGTGAAGCGACAACTCGCCGCAGATGGCACAATTAGCGCATGGAACGCGACGACCAACTCAAGCTCTATGGTCTCGTCGCCGACCGACTCAAGGACGCACACGCAAGAGTGCGGACACTGCAAGTCCCGGAGGGCGTACGGATGGCGCTGACCCGGAAGCTGCTCGTCATCACGGCCGCGGCTAAACACGATCTTGCGGACGCGGCAAGGCGTCTGGAGTGGTTCATGCATGACCTCGACGAAGGTCGTTATCCCGAAGATGTGCATGCCGACGGAAGTCCGTGAAGGTCGAGTCCGTTGCGGCACAAGGGTGATTAGCCCGTTTCGTGTTTGATTTGCGGTATATATCTGCCTAACGTGCGAAAAAGCTTGGAAACTTTCGTTCCAGCAATGTCTCCGAAGGGGAAGACGTGAACAAGGCGCAGCTCGTAGAAGCCATTGCCGACAAGCTCGGCGGCCGTCAGAACGCCGCGGATGCGGTGGACGCCGTACTGGACGCAGTCGTCCGTGCAGTTGTCGCCGGCGACCGGGTTTCGGTTACCGGATTCGGCTCGTTCGAGAAGGTCGACCGTCCGGCCCGATACGCCCGCAACCCGCAGACGGGTGAGCGCGTGCGGGTCAAGAAGACCTCGGTGCCGCGTTTCCGCGCGGGCCAGGGCTTCAAGGACCTGGTGAGCGGTTCGAAGAAGCTCCCCAAGGGCGGCGAGGTCTCCGTCAAGAAGGCCCCCAAGGGCAGCCTGACCGGCGGCGTGGCCATCAAGAAGGCCGCGGCGAAGAAGGCCGCGGCCAAGAAGGCCGCCGCGAAGAAGGTCACCGCCAAGAAGGTCACGGCGAAGAAGGTCACCGCGAAGAAGGTCACCGCCAAGAAGGTCACGGCGAAGAAGACCGCCACGAAGGCCGCGGCGAAGAAGGCCGCACCGGCGAAGAAGGCCGCCGCGAAGAAGGCCACGGCGAAGAAGACCGCGCCCGCCAAGAAGGCGACGGCGAAGAAGGCTCCCGCCAAGAAGGCCACGGCGCGCAAGACGACCGCCAAGAAGACCACCGCCCGCAAGCGGTAATTCCGCAGCGGAACGCCATGCGCCGGGCCGGTCTCCCTTCGGGGAGCCCGGCCCGCGGTGCGCCGCCCGCCGGGCGGCCGTCTAGGCTTCCCCCATGCAGGCCACCGCGTACACCTACGACGACGAGACCCGCTCCGGCAGCGTGCTGCTGGACGACGGGACCCCGCTGCCCTTCGACGCGGCGGCCTTCGACGCCGGCGGCCTGCGCCTGCTCCGGCCCGGCCAGCGGGTCCGGATCGACGTCACCGGCGAAGGGGACGCGCGGCGGATCGTGCTCGTCACGCTCCAGACGCTGTGACCTGCGGCGGCGCCTGATCGCCCTGGTCGTGCCGGCCGCGCGCGGCGGCCGGCAGCCGGCGCGTCTGGTGCGCGGTGTGCGGGCCCACGCCCAGCACCAGCGCGGCCCGCAGGTCCTCCCCGGTGTCCACGTCCCGGCGTACCGACGGCACGTCCGGTGAGGTGATCTCGTACGCCCCGGAGGCCCGGTGGCGGACCCGCGAGGCCCCGCCGAATGCCGGGTCCAATTCCACACCGGAAGTCGCGGTCAGAAGTGTTGTCCCGATATCTGCCGCATCCGCGAGAAATGCGCGGGGAAATAGCGATGCGGAATGGAGCACCTGTGCCAGCTCGGCCGGGCGCAGTGCGGGAAGGTCGGCGTTCAGCGCGGCGATGGGCGCACCGGGGCGACGCGCCCGTACCACGGCCGCGCCATGGGCCAGTGCGGCATTCAGTCCGTTGGCCGGAGCGTCCGGCACTATGCGCGCCCCCAGAGCCGCCAAGCGCTCCCCGGCCAGCGGGTCGTCCGTGACAACCGCCACATCCCGCACGTCCGCGCAGGCCAGCGCGCCCGCGACGGTATCCAGGGCGAATGCCAGCGCCAACCGCGGCCGGAACTCGTCGCCGGCCGCCGGGGAGAGCCTGCTCTTGGCCCGCACCAGCGGTTTCAGCGGCACCACAAGGCTCCAGCCCACATCCGCTCCGTCTCTTCGCATCGGGATCATTCTCACCTGTTGCCGCCGCCTTTCCGGAGCGGCGGGGTTACGGTGTTCTCGACATAGCGGGTACCTGGGGCGACACTTGTGCGGCTGCCGGCTCGCAGCAGCTTCGCAGGTCCCACAAGGAGGGTGTCCCAGTGTCCCGCCGCAGAATCGGCTTCTGGTACCGCTTGGCCGCGGTCATCTGCAAACCGCCGCTCTTGGTTCTGTTCAAGCGGGACTGGCAAGGAATGGAGCACATTCCGGCCGACGGCGGTTTTATCACCGCGGTCAACCACAACTCGTATCTTGATCCGCTCTCCTATGCGCACTATCAGTACAACACCGGGCGGGTCCCCCGATTCCTCGCCAAGGCCGGACTCTTCAAGAGCGGCTTTGTGGGCCTGATGATGCGCGGAACCGGACAGATCCCCGTCTACCGGGAAACCACCGACGCCGCCACCGCGTTCCGGGCCGCAGTGAACGCGATCGAGAAGGGCGAATGCGTCGCCTTCTACCCCGAGGGCACCCTGACCCGCGACCCCGAGATGTGGCCCATGCAGGGCAAGACCGGCGCCGCCCGGGTCGCGCTGCTCACCAAGGCCCCCGTCATTCCGGTCGCCCAGTGGGGCGCGAACGACGCGATGCCGCCGTACGCCAAGGAGAAGAAGCTCCGGCTCTTCCCGCGTAAGACGCTGCGGGTCAAGGCGGGACCGCCGGTCGACCTCGGCGAGTTCTACGGCAAGGAGCCCACCGCCGAGGTGCTGCGGGCCGTCACCGAGGCGATCATGGCCGCGATCACCGCGCAGCTGGCCGAGGTCCGCGGCGAGCCCGCGCCGGCCGAACCGTTCGACTACCGCAAGGAGATCGCCCGGGAGCGGCGCGCCGCCCGCGAGGCCGCCAGGGCCCGGGCCGCCGCCGACGCCGCCCTGGAACCGGCCGAGTCCACCGCACCGGCCGCCCCCGCGCCGCAGTCCCTCAGCAACCGGCAGGCACAGGAGGATGAAGGCAAGTGACGCGCTGCGCCGTCTTCGGCACGGGGTCCTGGGGCACCGCATTCGCGATGGTGCTCGCCGACGCGGGATGCGAGGTGACCCTGTGGGGGCGCAGAGCGGCCCTCGTCGACGCCATCAACAACGGCCGTACCAACCCCGACTACCTGCCGGGGGTGGAGCTGCCCGCGGGGGTACGCGCCACCACCGACCCGGCGGAAGCGGCCCGCGGCGCGGACTTCACGGTCCTCGCCGTGCCCTCGCAGACGCTGCGTGCCAACCTCGCCGAGTGGGCGCCCCTGCTGCCCTCCGAGACGGTCCTGGTCTCCCTGATGAAGGGCGTGGAACTGGGCACCGCGAAGCGCATGAGCGAGGTCATCGAAGAGGTCGCCAAGGTCCCCGCGGAACGCGTGGCCGTGCTGACCGGACCCAACCTCGCCAAGGAGGTCGCAGCGAGGCAGCCCGCCGCCGCCGTCGTGGCCTGCGCCGACGAGGCGGTCGCCCGCCGGCTCCAGACCGCCTGCCACACCTCGTACTTCCGGCCGTACACCAACACCGACGTGGTGGGATGCGAACTGGGCGGCGCCGTCAAGAACGTCATCGCGCTCGCGGTCGGCATCGCCACCGGCATGGGCCTGGGCGACAACGCCAAGGCGTCCCTGATCACCCGTGGTCTCGCCGAGACCACCCGGCTCGGCCTCGCCATGGGCGCCGACGCGCACACCTTCGCGGGCCTGGCCGGCATGGGCGACCTCGTCGCCACCTGCTCCTCGCCGCTCTCCCGCAACAACACCTTCGGCACCAACCTCGGCCGCGGGATGACGCTCCAGGAGACCATCGCGGTCACCAAGCAGACCGCCGAGGGCGTCAAGTCCTGTGAGTCCGTGCTGGATCTGGCCCGCCGGCACGGAGTCGACATGCCGCTCACCGAGACGGTCGTGGACATCGTCCACGAGGGCAAGCCGCCCCTCGTCGCCCTCAAGGAGCTGATGTCGCGGACCGCCAAGTCCGAGCGGCACTGAGCGCACCGCCTGCCTGACCGGCGCGTACGCCACGCCACCAACGGCCGCCGCGGCACTGACGCCGCGCCGGTCAGCAGGTACCCTCGACGCGATATGAGCAGCGAGACCTCCTCCCAGAAGCCCCGCGTCGCCGTCGTGTTCGGCGGGCGCAGCTCCGAGCACGCCATCTCCGTGGTCACCGCCGGAGCCGTGCTGGCCGCCATCGACCGCGACAAGTACGACGTGCTGCCGATCGGCATCACGACCGACGGGCGCTGGGCGCTCACCGCCGACGACCCGGCGCGGATGGCCATCACGGACCGGCGGCTGCCCAGCGTGGCGCAGCTCGCCGAGTCCACCGACGGCGCCGTGGTGCTCCCCGTGGACCCCACCAACCGCGAGGTCGTCTACAGCGAGCCGGGATCGGTTCCCAAGGCGCTCGGCGAGGTCGACGTCGTCTTCCCCGTCCTCCACGGCCCCTACGGCGAGGACGGCACCCTCCAGGGCCTCCTGGAGCTGTCCGGCGTGCCCTACGTGGGCTCCGGCGTGCTCGCCTCGGCCGTCGGCCAGGACAAGGACTACATGAAGCGGGTGTTCGCCTCCTTCGGGCTGCCGGTCGGCCCGTACGAGGTCATCCGCCCCCGCGAGTGGGAGAACGACCCCGCCGCCGCCCGCAAGAAGATCGTGGACTTCGCCGGCGAGCACGGCTGGCCGCTGTTCGTGAAGCCCGCCCGGGCCGGCTCGTCCATGGGCATCAGCAAGGTCGACGGCCTCGCCGGGCTCGACGAGGCCGTCGAGGAGGCCCGCAGCCACGACCCGAAGATCATCGTGGAGGCGCTGCTGCGCGGACGCGAGATCGAGTGCGGGGTGCTGGAATTCGAGGACGGCCCCCGGGCCAGCGTGCCGGCCGAGATCCCGCCGGTCACCGCGCACGACTTCTACGACTTCGAGGCCAAGTACATCGACTCGGCCGACGGGATCGTGCCCGCGCCGCTGACGCCGGAGCAGACCGCCGAGGTGCGGGAACTGGCCGTCGCGGCCTTCGAGGCGGCGTCCTGCGAGGGCCTGGTCCGCGCGGACTTCTTCCTCCAGGACAACGGCGAGTTCGTGATCAACGAGATCAACACGCTGCCCGGCTTCACGCCCATCTCGATGTACCCGCGGATGTGGCAGGAGAGCGGCGTCGACTACCCGGAGCTCATCGACCGGCTCCTCCAGGCGGCGCTGCGCCGGTCCACGGGCCTGCGCTGAGCACGGGCCCCTCGGGGGCGTGCGAACGGATCCCCTAGGGGATGCGCGCGCCCCCTGCGGGGCCCAACGCGGCCCGGCCGGGCCGTATTCCGGTACGCGCCGCCCTGGTCCGGTGCGCTGCGCACCGCACAGGGTTGCCGCCAAGGACTGCCGCCCGGGGGCCGGTCCGATGGGTGAGGGGCGGAACGGGGCAGGGGCGGACGGACGCCGGACCCCGGCCGGAGCCCCAGGGCCTGTGCGACGGGCCGGGACCGGAGAGGCCCCGGACGTCTTGCTGTGCTGCCCCTAGACCCCGGCCGGAATGGCCTTCTTCACGGCGTTCGCGAGGTCGGGGAGCACATCGACCTCGGGGGCGTACTTCCCCGGCACCGTCACCTCGACGTAGACCTTCCGCAGCACCGTCGTGAAGCGGTAGCCGTCGTCCTGCTTCTCGAAGAGCCACTGGACGCCGTTGACTTCCGCCGCGTCGGGGTTGGCGTTGTAATGTTCACTCCCGTACCTCAGCACGTCCGGCTTCGGCACTCCGCAGCGCAGCTCCACGGCAGGATCGCCCCATATGGCAGTGAAGTCCGAGACCGGCTCGGCGATACCCCGCTTCAGGCCGTTCACGGTCTGCGGCAGCGCCTTGTGGAGCGCCCGGCAGTGCTGCGCGGCGTCGCCCTCGGGGGAGGGCGCCGCCACGTGCGTCGCGGACGAGCAGCCGACCGCCCCGAACAGCACGGCTAGCAGGGGCAGGGCCAGGTACCGGCGTCGTGCACGTATCACCCGGCCGAGCATACGGGGGAGCTAGAGATGGACGACCGGGCAGGTGAGCGTGCGCGTGATGCCCTCTACTTGCTGGACCTTCGCGACCACCATGCGCCCCAGTTCGTCGACCGTGTCGGCCTGCGCGCGCACGATGACGTCGTAGGGACCGGTGACGTCCTCGGCCTGCAGGACGCCGGGGATCTTCGCGATCACTTCGGCCACCGCCGAGGCTCTGCCGACCTCGGTCTGGATCAGGATGTAAGCCTGTACCACGGAACCTCCAGGGCGGCTACGAGGATCATGTGGGAAGAAGGGACGCCACGGTACCGCGTCACCGAGCGGAGCGGGGAGACCCGCGCGGTGAACACGGCAAGTGCGGCGCAGTCGTCAGCCACGTACGGACCGTCCGTACACATGGGAAGGGCAACAGCATGAAGGGCACCGTGGGCGAGCTGGGGGAATTCGGGCTGATCAGGGAGCTCACCTCCCGGCTCACCTCCACCCCCGCCGTACGGATCGGGCCGGGGGACGACGCCGCGGTGGTCACCGCGCCGGACCGCAGGGTCGTCGCCAGTACCGACGTTCTCCTCGAAGGACGGCACTTCCGCCGCGACTGGTCCACCGCCTACGACGTGGGCCGCAAGGCCGCCGCGCAGAACCTGGCCGATATCGCGGCGATGGGCGCGGTGCCCACCGCCATCCTGCTGGGCCTGGTCGTCCCCGCGGAGCTGCCCGCGACCTGGGCCACCGAGCTGATGGACGGGCTGCGCGACGAGTGCCAGGTGGCCGGCGCCGCGGTGGTCGGCGGGGACGTGGTCCGCGGCGACACCATCACCGTCGCCATCACCGCCCTCGGCGACCTGCGCAACCAGGAGCCGGTCACCCGGGCCGGCGCGCAGCCCGGCGACGTCGTCGCGGTGACCGGCTGGCTCGGTTGGTCCGCCGCCGGCCACGCGGTGCTCTCCCGCGGGTTCCGCTCCCCGCGCGCCTTCGTGGAGGCGCACCGCCGCCCCGAGCCGCCGTACCACGCGGGCCCGGCCGCGGCGGGGCTCGGCGCCACCGCCATGACCGACGTCAGCGACGGGCTGGTCGCCGACCTCGGGCACATCGCGGAGGCCAGCAAGGTCCGTATCGACCTGCGGTCCGCCAGCATCGACATCCCCTCGCAGATGTCCGATATCGGTACGGCGGTCGGCGTGGATCCGATGCAGTGGGTGCTGAACGGCGGCGAGGACCACGCCATCGTGGCCACCTTCCCGCCCGACGTGAAGCTGCCCGCCCGCTGGAAGGTCATCGGCGAGGTCCTCAACCCCTCCGCGCTGCCCCAGGTGACCGTCGACGGCGCTCCCTGGGCGAGCGCCGGCTGGGACCACTTCGGGGACACCGCGGACGCGGAGTAGATTCGCCGCATGCGCACACCTCCCCGCGTGCTGACCGTCGCCGGCTCCGACTCCGGCGGCGGCGCGGGCATCCAGGCCGACCTGAAGACGATGCTGGCCCTGGGCGCCCACGGCATGAGCGTGCTCACCGCGGTCACCGCACAGAACTCGCTGGGCGTGCAGGGCGCGTGGGAACTGCCCGCGGACGCCGTGCGCGCCCAGTTCCGCAGCGTCGTCGACGACATCGGCGTCCAGGCCGTGAAGACCGGGATGCTGTCCTCGGCCGAACTGGTCACCACCGTCGCGGAACTCCTCGCCGGCCTCTCCGTGCCGGTCGTCGTCGACCCCGTGGGCATCTCCAAGCACGGCGACGCACTGCTCGCCGCCTCCGCCCTGGACGCGGTCCGCGGCACGCTCCTGCCGACGGCGACGGTGGCCACGCCCAACCTGGACGAGGTGGCCCAGCTGACCGGCGTACGGGTCCGCACACCGGCCGACATGCGGCGCGCGGCCGACGCGATCCTGTCCTTCGGGCCGCGCTGGGCGCTCATCAAGGGCGGCCATCTGCCGGGCGGTACCGCGGAAGCGGACGGCGGCCCGGCACCGGCGGTCGACGCCGTCGATCTGCTCACCGACGGCAGCGAGGAGCACTGGCTGCGCGCCCCCCGCCACGACAACCGGCACACCCACGGCACCGGCTGCACGCTCGCCAGCGCGCTCGCCGCCCGGCTCGCCGCGGGGGACACCGTCCCGCAGGCCGCAGCGGCGGCGAAGGAGTACGTCACCGGCGCGATCGCGGCCGGCTTCCGGCTGGGCGCCGGCATCGGGCCGGTCGACCACGGCTGGCGGCTGCGCGGCTGACCCGGCCGCCCGAGGCCGGCCCGGTCCGGCCCGCCACCGGGAAAGGCGAAAGCCGGCCCACCACGGAGGTGGACCGGCTTCACAAGCAACCGGCTTGGCTGCGCTACGGCTAAGTCGTCAGCGCGAGACCTTGCCGGCCTTGATGCACGAGGTGCAGGCGTTCAGCTTCTTCGGCGTGCGCCCGACCACTGCACGAACCGTCTGGATGTTGGGGTTCCAACGACGGTTGGTGCGGCGGTGCGAGTGCGAGACACTCTTGCCGAAGCCCGGCCCCTTGCCGCAGACGTCGCAGTTGGCAGCCACGGGTCACTCCAAAGACTTCAGATGCACTTACGGTGAAATCCCACCGGGCCGAGTGCATTGCCGTGCCGGCGCCGACAGGAGAGGAATGGCCCGATTTTCATCGGGCAACCGGAGCAGCATACAACGGCCGCTCCCGCAGAGCGAAACTATCACGCACCTCCCGGCCCCCGCCCCGGCCTCCTCACCGGACCGCGGCTACTGTGCGGTGCATCCCACGATCCAGGAGGACGACGTGCCGTACCCGCTCGACGCCGCCGCCGTCCGCACCTGGTGCGAACTGGCCCTGGAGGCGCTCGGCCGGGAACGGGAGCGGATCGACGCGATCAACGTCTACCCGGTGGCCGACGGCGACACCGGCACCAACCTCTACCTGACCCTCGAATCGGCCGCCCGCGCCGTCGAGGCCGCCTTCGACGGCCACGCCTCCGCGGGCACCGCCCCCGCCCTCGCCGACGCCATCGGCGCCATGGCACACGGCGCCCTCATAGGGGCGCGGGGCAACTCCGGCACCATCCTCGCCCAGCTGCTGCGCGGCATGACCCAGGTGCTGGCGGTCGCCCCGGACGCCGGGCCGGGCTCCGCCGACGCCCTGCGGCGGGCCCTGCGCCGCGCCGCCGCCGCGGCGTACGAGGCGGTCGCGCACCCCGTGGAGGGCACCGTGCTGTCGGTGGCGACCGCCGCCGCCGACGCCGCGGAGCGGGCCGTGGCCGAGACCGCCGAGCCGGCCGAGGTCGCCCGGGCCGCCCACCGGGGTGCGAACGACGCGCTGCAGGCCACCCCGGGGCAGCTCGCGGTCCTGGGGCGGGCCGGCGTCGTGGACGCGGGCGGCTGCGGACTCGTCGCCCTGCTGGGCGCGCTCGCCGCCGCGCTGTCCGGGGAGGTCTCCGCGGCCCCCGTCGCCATACGGGCCGACGCCCCGCTCCCCGAGGCGGCCGGCTGCGGGGTACCGCGCCCGGAAGGCCCCGGAGCCGACGGCTGCGCCGACCCGCACGCCGGCGGTCCCGCCTTCGAGGTGATCTACCTCCTGGAGGCCGGCGACGCCCAAGTGGCCCGGCTGCGGGCCCGGCTCGACCGGCTCGGCGACTCGCTCGTGGTGGTCGGCGGGGACGGCCTGTGGCACGTCCACGTGCACGTCGACGACGCCGGGGCGGCGGTGGAGGCCGGTATCGAGGCGGGCCGCCCGTACCGGATCCGGATCACCCACTTCGGCGGCGCCACCCGCGCCGAGGAGCCCGCCCTGGCGGCCCGCGCCGTGGTCACCGTGGTCCCGGGCGCCGGGCTCGCCGGGCTCTGCGCGCAGGCCGGCGCCACCCCGGTCCCGGTACGCCCCGGGGAGCCGCCCGCCAGCGGGGAACTGGTGCAGGCGATCCGGCAGGCCCGCGCCCGCGAGGTGATGCTGCTGCCCAACGACCCCGAGCTGCGGCACACCGCGGCGGCCGCCGCCGAGCAGGCCCGCACCGAGGGCGTGCGGGTCGCCCTGATCCCCACCCGCTCCGCCGTGCAGGGCCTGGCGGCGCTGGCCGTGCACGAGCCGGGCCGCAGCTTCGACGAGGACGTGGTGGCGATGACCGCGGCGGCCGGCGCCACCCGCTACGCCGAGCTGGCGGTCGCCGAGCGGCAGTCCTGGACGATGGCCGGGGTCTGCCAGGCCGGGGACGTCCTCGGCCTGATCGACGGCGATGTCGCGGTGATCGGCCCCGACCTCACCCGGACCGCGATGACGGTGCTCGACCGGATGCTCTCCGCGGGCGGCGAAATGGTCACCCTGGTCCTCGGCGCGGATGTTCCCGATTCCCTCGCCGACCGGCTGGAGCGGCATGTACGGGAGCGCTATCTCGCGGTGGACACCGTCGTCTACGAAGGCGGCGAGTATGCGGCACCGCTGCTGATCGGCGTCGAATAGTCGAAATAGCCGCCTCTCACCATCTCTCACCGCCTCTCAACATCCCTCACCGCCTCCGCGGAACGCCGGTGAACGGCGGGCCGGGGAATGCGGTGATTGTGGCCCGCTGTCAGTGGCGTGGTGTGCAATAGGTTGCGTGGCAGCGCTCGACGAACCCCTGAAGAAAATCCTCGGCGGCACCACCGCGAAGGTGCTGGCCGAGCATCTCGACCTGCATACGGTCGGCGATCTGTTGCACCACTATCCCCGGCGCTATGCCGAGCGCGGTGAGCTGACCCGGCTGGCCGATCTCCCGCTGGACGAGCACGTCACCGTCGTCGCCCAGGTCGCCGACGCCCGCGTCCTCACGTTCAACCACGGCCGCGGCCAGCGGCTGGAAGTGACCCTCACGGACGGCAGCGGCCGTCTCCAGCTGGTCTTCTTCGGCAAGGGCATCCACAAACCGCACAAAGAGCTGCTGCCGGGAAAGCGCGCGATGTTCGCGGGCAAGGTGTCCGTCTTCAACCGCAAACTCCAGCTCGCCCATCCCGAATACCAACTCCTCGACCGCGACGCCGACAGCGAGGCGGGAGCGGTCGACGCATTCGCCAATCAGCTGATGCCGATCTACCCGGCCTGCCAGCAAATGGCGTCCTGGAAGCTCGCCAAGGCGGTCGACGCGGTGCTGCCCAGCGCCCGGGACGCCGTCGACCCGCTGCCCGCGGCGCTGCGCGAGGGCCGGGCGCTGATCCCGCTCCCCGAGGCGCTGCTGAAGATCCACCGGCCGGGCAGCAAGGCGGACATCGCGGGCGCGCGCGCCCGGCTGAAGTGGGACGAGGCGTTCGTCCTCCAGATCGCGCTGGCCCGGCGCCGCTTCGCCGAGACCCAACTCCCCGCCGTGGCGCGGGCGGTGACCGAGGGCGGCATCCTCGACGCGTTCGACGCCCGGCTGCCGTTCACGCTCACCGACGGCCAGCAGAAGGTCAGCCGGGAGATCTTCGACGACCTGGCGACGGAACACCCCATGCACCGCCTCCTCCAGGGCGAGGTCGGCTCCGGCAAGGCGCAGCCGCTGGACGCCCTGGTGCTGACCCCGCGCGGCTTCCGGCCCATGGGGGAGATGGCCCCCGGCACCGAAGTGGTGGTGCCGGACGGCGGGATCGCCCTGGTGGACGGCGTCTTCCCGCAGGGCGAGCGGGAGGTCTGGCGGCTGGTGCTGTCCGACGGCAGCCGCGTCGAGGCCGACGACGAGCATCTGTGGATCGTCGGCTCCCGCAGCACGGGGGAGCGGGTGCTGACCACCCGCGAGCTGCGGGCCGATCTGCTGGGCCCCGACGGCCGGCCCCGGTGGTCCATCGCGCCGGCCACGCCGGTGGACCTCGAAGGCGGCGGGGACCGCCCGCACGATCCGTACCTCCTGGGGCTGGACCTGGGCGGCGGGAGCGCGCACGGACGCCGGGTCCCGGACGCCTGCCGCAACGCACCGCTCAAGGACCGGCTGGCGCTGGTGCAGGGCCTGATGGACGCCGGGGGCGAGCCCGCGGGAGCCGCCGCGGTGTTCCGCGGGGCGCCCGCCCCGCTGGCCGGTGACCTCGCGTGGCTGGTGCGCTCCCTGGGCGGCTGCGCCCGGATCGCGCGCGTGCCGGACGGTTCCTGCAGGGTGCACGTGGCGCTGCCGGCCGCGTATCCGCCGTTCCGGGAGGCCGGCGGCGCGTGGGCGCCCCCCGAGGGCGACAGCGGCTTCCGGCGCACCGTCGAGGCCGTCGAGCACGTGGGCCGCAAGCCCGTCCAGTGCATCAGCGTCGCCCACCCGAGCCGCGCCTACGTGACCGACCACTTCACCGTCACGCACAACACCATGGTCGCGCTGCGCGCCATGCTCGGCGTGGTGGACAGCGGCGGCCAGGCCGCGATGCTCGCACCGACCGAGGTGCTGGCCCAGCAGCACCACCGCTCCGTCACGGAGATGATGGGGGAGTTGGCCGAGGGCGGGATGCTGGGCGGCTCCGACCAGGGCACCAAAGTGGTGCTGCTGACCGGCTCGATGGGCGTCGCGGCCCGGCGCCAGGCGCTGCTCGACCTGGTCACCGGCGAGGCCGGCATCGTCATCGGCACGCATGCGCTGATCGAGGACAAGGTGCAGTTCCACGACCTGGGCCTGGTCGTCGTCGACGAGCAGCACCGCTTCGGCGTCGAGCAGCGCGACGCCCTGCGCGGCAAGGGGAACAACTCCCAGGGGGAGAAGCGCACGCCGCATCTCCTGGTGATGACCGCGACCCCGATTCCGCGCACGGTCGCCATGACCGTCTTCGGCGATCTGGAGACCTCGGTCCTGGACCAACTCCCCGCCGGGCGCTCGCCGATCGCCAGCCATGTGGTGCCCGCCAAGGACAAGCCGCACTTCCTCGCCCGCGCCTGGGAGCGGGTCCGCGAAGAGGTGGCCGCCGGGCACCAGGCGTATGTGGTGTGCCCGCGGATCGGCGACGACGAGGACGAAGTCGCCGCCAAGGGCGGGAAGAAGGGCGCGGCGGGCGCCAAGGGCGGGGCGGCCACGGCCGGTTCACCGGAGGACATCGCGGAGAAGCGACCGCCGCTCGCCGTCCTCGAGATCGCCGACCAGCTGGCCAGGGGCCCGCTCGAAGGGCTGCGGGTGGCGGCGCTGCACGGCCGGATGGCCCCGGACGACAAGGACGCCGTGATGCGCCGGTTCGCCGCCGGCGAGCTGGACGTGCTGGTCGCCACCACCGTCATCGAGGTCGGCGTGAACGTCCCGAACGCCACCGCCATGGTGATCATGGACGCGGACCGCTTCGGCGTCTCCCAGCTGCACCAGCTGCGCGGCCGGGTGGGCCGCGGCTCCGCGCCCGGCCTGTGCCTGCTGGTCAGCGAGATGCCCGAGGCCAGCCCGGCGCGCGCCCGGCTCGCCGCGGTCGCCGCCACCCTCGACGGCTTCGAGCTCTCCCGTATCGACCTCGAACAGCGGCGCGAGGGTGATGTCCTCGGCCAGGCCCAGTCCGGCGTCCGCTCCTCGCTGCGCATGCTCGCCGTCATCGAGGACGAGGAGGTGATCGCGGCGGCCCGCGAGGAGGCCACCGCGGTGGTCGCCGCCGACCCCGAGCTGACCGGCTATCCGGAGCTGCGCACCGCGCTGTCGGCGCTGCTGGACGACGAACGGGAGCAGTATCTGGACAAGGGCTGACGGCAGGGCGGGGGAGTGCCCGCCGGGTGAGATCGATCACGGCCGGAGGGCGACGCGGCCGGGCACCGCCGCGCAGGTGACGGAATATCGTGGGAGAGCGGGAGCCCACCGGGGCGCCCGCCCCTGCACCACCGACCATGCTCAACGTAAGGACGGGCCCATGACCCGCGTGATCGCCGGTACGGCCGGCGGCCGGCGCCTCGCCGTACCCCCGGGGAACGGCACCCGCCCGACCTCCGACCGGGCGCGCGAGGGCCTGTTCTCCACGTGGGAGTCGCTCGACGGGCCGCTGACCGGTGCCCGGGTGCTCGATCTGTACGGCGGTTCCGGCGCGGTCGGCCTGGAGGCGCTCTCCCGCGGCGCCGCGCACGTCCTGCTGGTCGAGGCCGACGCCCGCGCCGTCCGCACCATCCGGGAGAACGTCCGGGCGGTCGGCCTGCCCGGTGCCGAGGTCCGCGTCGGCCGGGCCGAGCAGACCGCCGCCGCCCCGGCCCCGGCCGAGCCGTACGACATCGTCTTCCTGGACCCGCCGTACGTGGTCGGCGACGACGAACTCCGCGAGATTCTGCTCACACTCCGTGGTCAGGGGTGGCTTGCCGAGGAGGCACTCGTCACCGTGGAACGGAGTACCCGAGGCGGCACGTTCCCCTGGCCGGACGGTTTCGAAGCGATCAAGGCCCGTCGCTACGGCGAGGGGACGCTTTGGTACGGTCGCGCCGCTTCGGCGTCCGCCGAATCGACGTCAACAAGCGTGTCATGAACGGACCGGAGAGCGAGGAGACGAAGTTGCGCCGCGCCGTCTGTCCGGGGTCCTTCGACCCCATCACCAACGGGCACCTGGACATCATCGCCCGTGCCTCCAAGCTGTACGACGTCGTCCATGTCGCCGTGATGATCAACCAGTCCAAGAAGGGGCTGTTCACGGTCGAGGAGCGGATCGACCTGATCCGCCGGGCCACCGCCGAGTACGGCAACGTCGAGGTCGAGTCCTTCCACGGCCTGCTGGTCGACTTCTGCAAGCAGCGCGACATCCCCGCCATCGTCAAGGGGCTGCGCGCGGTCAGCGACTTCGACTACGAACTCCAGATGGCCCAGATGAACAACGGCCTCTCCGGGGTGGAGACGCTGTTCGTCCCCACCAACCCCACCTACAGCTTCCTGTCCTCCAGCCTCGTCAAGGAGGTCGCGGCCTGGGGCGGAGACGTCTCCCACCTGGTCCCGCCGTTCGTCCTGGACGCGCTGACCGAGCGGCTCCGCCAGCAGTCGTGACCCGGTCCGCGACGCGGTGCGGGCCGACTGCCTCCGGAGGCCTTCTGATGGGGCGTCAGTAGGTGTCGGGCCGGGGGTCCCTGGCCGTACAGTCGTCCCGTTCCCTCGTTCCAACCCTGCAGAGAGTGGCGAGTCCAAGGTGGACGTCCAGAAGAAGCTCGACGACATCGTCGCAGCCGTCGGCGGTGCCCGGTCCGTGCCCATGTCGGCCTCGTGCGTGGTCAACCGCGCCGAGCTGCTCGCCATGCTGGAGGAAGTGCGCACGGCCCTGCCCGGCTCCCTCGCGCAGGCCCAGGAACTGCTCGGCGGGCGCGAGCAGATGGTCGAGGAGGCGCGAGCCGAGGCGGAGCGGATCATCGAGTCCGCGCACGCCCACCGCGGTTCGCTGATCTCCGACACCGAGGTCGCCCGGCAGTCCCAGGACGAGGCGGACCGGATCCTGGCGGAGGCCCGCCGGGAGGCCGAGGAGATCCGCGCCCAGGCCGACGACTATGTGGACAGCAAGCTCGCGAACTTCGAGGTCGTCCTCACCAAGACCATCGGATCCGTCGACCGCGGCCGCGAGAAGCTGCTCGGCCTCGACCCGGGGTCCTACGGGCCGGACTACGACGCACAGGCGGACGCCGAGGCCCCCGAGCGCAGCTCCGACCCGGAGACCCTCAGGCGGCGCGCGGACGAGTACGTGGACACCAAGTTCGGCGCCTTCCAGGCCGTGCTGACCAAGACCCTCGAAGCGGTCGGCCGGGGCCGCGACAAGCTCCAGGGCGCCCGCGCCGTCGACGAGCTCGGCGCCCACCTGGCGGCCCAGGGCGACCCGCAGTCCGCCACCGCGCCGCAGGCCGACGCCGAGTACCTGGCCGGCCTGGCGGGCATCGGCGCCGCCGGCGCCGGTCACGACTCCGCACCCCAGCAGCACCATGAGCAGCAGCTCCACGAGCAGGCGCAGCCCGTCTACTACACCGACCAGGCCGCCGCCTACCAGCAGCCGGACGTCTACGCCTACCAGCAGCAGCCCGAGCAGGTCTCGTACGCCCAGCACCAGGACCCGTACGCCTACGACTGGCAGCAGGCCCAGCAGCAGACCCAGCAGGGCTACGACCCGAACACCGGCTACCTCCCGCCGCAGGTGCCCGCGCAGCCCCAGCACACCGCGCAGCACCCCGGCGCACTGGACGAGACCAGCCTCTTCGATACCAGCCTGATCAACCTCGACCAGCTGCGGCAGTACGAAGAGGGCCGCCAGTAGGCGTCCCGGCCCCGGGGCGCCCGACCCGCGAGCCGGGAACGGCCGGATGCGGATTGGGCCTATCGGGGCCGGTCCAGTATCCTGGCTCTTCGGTCGCGTGTATGTCCGCGATCACTGCTGCCCGCTTGCCGCTCGTCGGTGACGGTCGGCGGATACCGCAGTACAGAAAGCAGGAAGCCATCAACGCCCGCCTCGACCACCGTTCCCCGCTCGTGTTCGATACACGCGAGCTGGGTCGTCGTCCCGGCACGCTCAAGCGGCTCTCCCGCTCCGCCGAGGCCCCCGCGGACCTCGGCAACGAGGTCATCGGAGTGCCCGAGGGCGAACCGATCGAGCTCGCCCTCCGCCTGGAAGCGGTCATGGACGGGGTGCTTGTCACAGGCACCGCCCGTGCAACCGTCAAGGGGGAGTGCGTAAGGTGTCTGGAGCCGCTGGAGCAGGTGCTCGAAGCGGACTTCCAGGAGCTGTTCTCCTACCCCGACGCCGATGCCCGGACCCGCACCGCGGAGTCCGGCGACGACGCCGAGGACGAGGAGGACAGCCTCTACATCGAGGACGACCTGTTCGACCTCGAACCCGTGCTGCGGGACGCGGTGGTGCTGTCACTGCCGCTGCAGCCGGTGTGCCAGGACGACTGCCCCGGCCTGTGCTCCGAGTGCGGAGCGCGGCTCGCGGACGATCTGGACCACCACCACGATGCCGTCGACATGCGCTGGGCGGCACTGCAGGGACTCGCCGGGACCAACCAGGACCGCGAGAAGGACAACGTACCCCGCGACGGCGGGGATGAACCTCAGGAGAAGTAGCCGTGGCTGTTCCGAAGCGGAAGATGTCGCGCAGCAACACGCGCCACCGCCGGTCGCAGTGGAAGGCTGCGGTCCCCACCCTGGTGGCGTGCGAGCGCTGCAACGAGCCGAAGCAGCAGCACATCGCGTGCCCCAGCTGCGGCACCTACAACAAGCGCCAGGTCATCGCGGTCTGAGCGGCTGGTGACAGGCACTGTGTCTAGCCCCAAGAAGGCGGAAGACGCTCATTCGTCGCCCCGCGCACGCGGGGAGGAAACGGCTCCCGCGGACACGGCCTCGTCTCTCACGCTTCTGGAAGGGCGGCTCGGGTACACACTTGAGTCCGCCCTTCTGGTGCGTGCGCTGACGCACCGCTCGTACGCCTACGAGAACGGCGGTCTGCCCACCAACGAGCGGCTCGAATTCCTCGGGGATTCGGTGCTCGGCCTGGTGGTCACGGACACGCTGTACCGCATCCACCCCGACCTGCCGGAAGGCCAGCTGGCCAAACTGCGGGCCGCGGTGGTCAACTCGCGGGCGCTCGCCGAGGTGGGCCGCGGCCTCGACCTCGGCGCCTTCATCCGCCTCGGCCGGGGCGAAGAGGGCACGGGCGGCCGGGACAAGGCGTCCATCCTCGCCGACACCCTGGAAGCGGTGATCGGTGCGGTCTATCTCGACCAGGGCCTCGACGCGGCCGGCGAGCTGGTGCACCGGCTCTTCGACCCGCTGATCGAGAAGTCCTCCAGCCTGGGCGCCGGCCTCGACTGGAAGACCAGCCTCCAGGAGCTGACCGCGACCGAGGGCCTCGGCGTTCCGGAGTACCTGGTCACCGAGACCGGCCCGGACCACGAGAAGACCTTCACTGCTGCCGCCCGCGTCGGTGGTGTCTCGTACGGCACCGGCACCGGCCGCAGCAAGAAGGAAGCCGAGCAGCAGGCGGCCGAGTCCGCGTGGCGTGCGATCCGCGCCGCGGCGGACGAGGCGGCCAAGGCCAAGGAGTCCCCGGCTTCCGGCGACTCGGCTCCGGCTTCCGGCGACGGCTCGTCGCCGGCGCACTGAACCACTTCCTCTGACCCCGTCCGCGGCGGCCCGGCCGCCGCGGACGGGGTCAGAGGTCTTTCCCGACGATGACGAGGAGCGTCCCGTGCCCGAGCTGCCCGAGGTCGAGGTCGTACGCCGCGGCCTTGCGCGCTGGGTCAGCGGCCGGACCGTCGACGCCGTCGAGGTCCGCCACCCGCGCGCGATCCGCCGGCACACCGCGGGCGCGGCCGACTTCGCGGACCGGCTCAAGGGGCTGCGCATCGGCACCGCCCGCCGGCGCGGCAAGTACCTCTGGCTCCCGGTGACCGGCGGCGGCCCGGCCGCGCAGAGCGCCGCCGAGGGCATCGCGCCGATCATCACCCCGTCCGTCACCCACGGCCTGGCGATCCTGGCGCACCTCGGCATGAGCGGCCAGCTGCTGGTCCAGCCGCAGGACGCCCCCGACGAGAAGCACCTGCGGATCCGGATCCGCTTCGCCGACGACCTCGGCACCGAGCTGCGCTTCGTCGACCAGCGGACCTTCGGCGGCCTCTCGCTGCACGACACCGTCCCCGGCGACGCCGACCTGCTCCCCGACGTCATCGCGCACATCGCCCGCGACCCGCTCGACCCGGCCTTCGACGACGCCGCCTTCCACGACGCGCTGCGCCGCCGCCGCACCACCGTCAAGCGGGCCCTGCTGGACCAGTCGCTGATCAGCGGCGTCGGCAACATCTACGCCGACGAGGCGCTGTGGCGCTCCCGGCTCCACTACGAGCGGCCGACCGCCACCTTCACCCGCCCGCGCACCGCCGCGCTGCTGGGGCACGTACGGGACGTGATGAACGCGGCGCTGGCCGTCGGCGGCACCAGCTTCGACAGCCTCTACGTCAACGTCAACGGCGAGTCCGGCTACTTCGAGCGCTCCCTGGACGCGTACGGTCGCGAGGACGAACCGTGCCGCCGCTGCGGTACGCCGATCCGCCGCCGCCCCTGGATGAACCGCTCCAGCTACTTCTGCCCGCGCTGCCAGCGCCCGCCCCGGCCGCGCTGAGCCGGACCGGCTCGGTGGCCCGCACCGGGCAGCGGGCTCAGAAGCCGAACAAGTGACAGACCAGGTGTCTCACCTGCGGTCAGCTAACCGATCAACGTTGTGACCTGCGGTTGAGCGGTCGATGGTTGTCAGTGTTGGTTATTACTGAGCGCCCTTTCACGGCCCCAGGACGGCCCGGCTTCGCTCGGACGGAGTTCCGTAAGTGACCTTGACCTGCGCAGTCGATTTAGGGTCGTTTCGTGGATATTGCGTCGTTGATGGTGGCCTTGGCGGGTGTTCTGGCATCCGGACTTGGGATTGTCTTCGAACGACTTGCGAAGCGTCGGGTAGACGCCTCCCTCAAGCCAGTGCCACTAGACCAGCGTGTGCAGCAACTCGGTCGATCGATGCGTGAGTCCGCTCGATTGATCGAGCAAGTGACAGCAGAGCTTGAGGCTCGATCAGCCTCGGCTCAGCGACTTAAAGAAGAAGCAGAGTCAGCTCAGGTGCTAGCAAAGCTTCAGGAAAAGGAGAGGAAGGCGGTGGCTGACCTCGTGAAGGCGGAGATTGAAGGACAGCGCCGGCGCACCCTTCGTGATGGCTTGATCGCTAATGCCTTCTTTTTCGTGGGAGGTGGGCTGGTCACGCTTGCGGTGGCACTTTTCGTTCATCCGATCGGATAAAGCCTGGAAGTCGTCACCGTTGCTGTACTCAGCTGCTGTGCCGCAGGGTCTGCGCTAGCCTTTGATCGGGCCGATCGCGCTGGCCTGTCTCCGCTGGGGTGCCCACGTTGCCCCTGGAACGCGGACAAGGTTCTCCGAATCGCGCGTCCTTATCGCTGCATGTCTACAGCGGTCAGGGCGTGGGTCGGGGCCGCAGGAAGCGCAGTTATGAACCGTACGCCGGCCACGGTTGATCGGAAGTCTCGGCAGATTTCTCGGCCTTCGCGGCTTGCAGCTTGGGCCTTCTTCCCCATAGGAGCAGTTGTCGGCCTGGGCAACCTACAGACCTTGCCTGTTCACCTCGCATGGCTCGCCGTGTGCGTTGTCGGCTCAGCCGTCCTCGTCTTCCTAGCCGCGGCATACGTCCTGCTTTTTACGGGTACCACTGAGCAGCGGCGTACGGGAGCGAGGTTCCTCTTGGATCGTCTGCCTGGCCTTCGTTCACGACCGTAGCCCAGGAGGGAAGCAGCCCCGCGGGACCGGCGCATGCCCGCGCTGGTGGTGTGGAGAGAGTTTGAGGTCTGGCCCTTGGGGTGAGAGATCTTGGGGCCTTACGCTGCTCCGCGAATCGGGCTGGCTCCTTGCCTGCCCGCAATAGCCCGATCGGCCCCAAGATCTTAGAGGCTCGCCCCAAGGGCCAGACCTTAAAGTCTCGGAGCGCCGCCGGCCCCAGCCACTCTCCACCCCTTCACCGCCCCACACTCGCACCTTCCTTGCCGGGGCTGCCCCGCCTCGTTCGGGGCTGCGGCGTGTGCGGCGGTGGCACGCGCTCTGGGTGGCGTTCGGTGGCGGCGTACTCGGCGCTTCGGGGTGTGCTGCTGCGGGCTTTGGCTTCGCGGCCGGTGGCGTCACGCCTGGTCGGCGCGCGGTCATCGGTCGGTCGGAGGTGTGGCGGGTGGGGGCCTGGAGCTGTGTTCCTAGCCTCCGGCATGTGTTTCCGCCCCTTGTGGGCGCGGGCGGGGGCCGGCGCACGCCCAGCCGGCGGCGAAGACGGGGAGGCAGGGCGGGCGCCGGGCACCGGCCGGCGCCGCCGCGCTGTGCGCGGCTACTTTCGAACGTGTGAGAAGACCTTGTGTCCTTGAGTTGTCGGATGGTGAAGCGCTATGCGCGTCGGCCCCTTTTCCCGGGCTGCTTCCGGCGGCCGTGCCGTGGGTCGCGCTGTTGATCGTGGTGGGGCGGCTGCCGGGCGGTGAGTGGCCGGGAGGGGAGCCCTGCTAGCTTGCGCGACGCCCGTCAGCATCCGGGGCTTCGCCGGCCTTTCGTTCTGCCTGGCCGGGGCGCTGAGTCCTTCCGCCGGCACTTCGCCAAAGGGCTCCGGGTAGAAGGGGGTTGGCAGCCTCGGGCGGCTCCCCCTCCCCGACCGAAGGGAGGGGCTTGATGAGGTAGAGAAACCTGTAACGGCACTCCAGCCTCAGCGCATCGCGTCCGCGATGGCCTTCATGTACTCGGTGACTGCCTCGGCGCCCGCCTCTACGAACGCATCACGCTTATGCGGCTTATTGGCGTATCCGATCGCCGTGCCTCCAGCCAGGTGGGCAGCCTGGATATCCGTGATGGAGTCGCCGATGAGTACGCATTCAGACGGGCTGACTTCCAGCAGCTCGGCTGCCCGGAGCAACGAATGCGGGTGCGGCTTCATGAGGTCTGGACGATTCACCGGGCGTCCGATGACTTCACGCACGTGTTCATCCAGCAAGTGCCGTGCAAGGAACGATCGGACGCACTCGGCAGAGTTGTTGCTCACCACGGCAATCCGGCGTCCCGCGGCCTTGACTGCTTCAAGTGCGGCCACGGCTCCGGCAGTGGGAGCTCCTGCGACTGCTACGGCCTCAACCTCGGCCGCAGTCAGGGCCTGGTCGACCTCCGACCCAATTTCGGGGTCGGCATCGAAGGCAAGTCGTAGTACTTCGATTGGGTCGTCCGTGGCGGCGAGCTTCGCACGGAGCGCCGCGTCATGAGCGCTGGCCTTCCGGGCCAACTCGCCTGCCACCTTTGGCGCCGGCATACCGGCGAATACGTCACACAGGGGGCCATCGAAGTCGAAGAGCACTGCTGACGCTCCAGCCAGCGTCTTGCTGAGCTCGTCACTGTCCATCAAGATCGAAGTCCCTTGCGATCGTCTCCCACACGCTGTCGAACCACATGCGAGCCTGCTGTACCTGTTGGGTGCCGCTGGAGGACTCACCGTCGTTCATCGAGTGATGGAAGAGCACGGTGTCCTTGCCAACCAGGTCATAGATCTCGATTGCTTTGCCCTGGGCGACAACCTTGTTCGGTTTGATGGGGTAGTAGCCGAAGAACGCGTCTTCATTGTTGATCACGTACAGCTTGAAGAACTGCGTACCGCTGTGAACGCGCACGTTTACGTGTGTCTCCGGCACTAGGCCAAGGTGCTCAAGTTCTGCGATCGAGTCTCGGATGCTGCGTGTGTACCCGACCATGATGTCGTGCATCCGATTGCGAAGCCGCGCATCATCCGCGCAGTCCTCACGACGGACAGGCGCCGCCTGGGGTACTGACATGTCCGGCACAAGTATCCGGACCGTGATGCTTGATGGGGTGAGTCGCCCCACCCGGACTTTGTCCATCGGCTCTTGCAGCGCGCCGTGAAGCGTCTCGCTGGAGAATCCGGCGAAGTCAATTGTGACGTCCTTGCTGGAGAACGCCTGCTCGACGTACGGGCGCAGGCCCGCGGGGCGCTCGGTCCGGTTGCGAACGAAGACGCCGCTGCCCTTGCGGGACACGACGAGACCTTCATCTTCCAAGTCACGTAGTGCGCGCTGGATCGTCCCCCGGGCGAAGCCGTACATCTTCGTCAGCTTCTCGTGCGACGGGAGTTTCTCGCCGGGAGAGATCTTCCTGGTCCGGATAGCCGCCCCGAGGCTGCTTGCCACCTGCTCGTATGGCGGGCGCTCGTCGTCCGGGTCTAGCGGGTCGGGAACGAAGGTCATGCCCCGATGGTACGCGCCAGCCCCCGCATTAGGACAGCCAAGTTGGTCAGGCTATTGACCTGGCTAACCAGGATGGGTACGTTACCCACATGGTCGATCTGGTTAGTCAGGTTGGTCATCTCGTCCAGGCCCGGAGGGCGGCGCTCCTACCGCCAAGCAGATTCGCCGCCCTCCTTCGTCCCATAGAGGGAGCCTCCATCATGCCTGCAACGCTCGTTGCCCCGCGCCCCGCGCCCGTTGCTACACCTCCTGTTGCGCTTGCTCCGGTCCGTCGGCACAACGGCCGGGTCTGCCCGGTGTGCGCTGAGCGCCGCTGCCAGGATGCTGCCGAGTGCGCAGCCGAGTACGAGTCCCGTACCTGGATGGCGTGCCCGGACTGCGACGGCACCGGCTACGACACCACCGAGTTCCAGATCTGGTGCCTGGTGTGCGGCGGCGCCAAGGAGATCGAAGGCGAGTACGCAGTCACGCTGATCGCCGGGCTCGCGGAGGTGGCGGCATGAGCCTGTTTCCCTCCTGCCTGGACCTGCTGGACCGCCCGGCCACTTGCCCCCGCTGCCACGCTCACGCGCCCGGCTGGGTCCGGATCCCGATGGACGGACGGAATGTCCTGACCCATGACGGTGACCTGGTCTGCCCGGCCGACCCCACCTTCGGCGCGTCGGTCCGACCGGCCTCGGCCTTGTCTCCCGCGCCCGTGGTCCTCGTGGGGGTGGCGGCGTGACCTACTTCAACGACCCCCAGCACGCTGCCGAAGCGGCCGACGAAGACCGCACCGGAATGATCGCCGCGTACCTGGATGAGCACGACGTCCGGCCGCACACCGACTTCTTCACGGTGGTGGATGACGCGATCTACGCGGAGGAGTGGGCCAAGCTGCACGGCGGCCAGTACCCGCCCCTTGGGCACGGCTACCCGAGGGAGGACTACCTGTGACGGTCTTCCCCGTCGCCCCTGAGGCCGTGGCTGGCGCTGCGGCCTCCCTGGGCACCGACCCCGTGACCCTCGCCGACATGCTGCGGGTGGCCAACTCGCCGGGCTTCGACCGCTGGCAAGAGCAAGTCCGCCGCACCGGCGGCTGCTCGAACCCCATTCGCCTGATGGGCCAGACGGTCACGCGCGATGCCCGTACCGGGCAGGTGCTGTACTCCTACTCCACCGAGCATGAGCCGGGCGGCTGCCTACGGGTGGCCTGCGGCAACCGCCGCGCGTCGCGCTGCCCTTCGTGCGCCTGGACCTACGCGGGCGACACCTACCACCTGATCCGCGCCGGGATCACCGGCGGCAAAGGCGTCCCGGCCACGATCCGCGATCACCCCCGCGTCTTCGCGACCCTAACCGCGCCCTCGTTCGGTCCGGTCCACAACCGACCCGAGACCGGCCGCTGCCGGTGCGGCACCCAGCACACCGAGGACGATCCGGCTCTGGGTACGGCCCTGGCTCCGTCCCGCTACGACTACACGGGGGCGGTGCTCTGGAACAACCACGCGGGCGACCTGTGGCGCCGGTTCACGATCTACCTGCGCCGGGAGATCGCCGCCCGCGCCGGGCTGACACAGAAAGAACTGCCGGACTCGTGCCGGGTGTCCTTCGGCAAGGTCGCCGAGTTCCAAAAGCGCGGCGCGGTCCACTTCCATGCGGTCGTCCGCCTCGACGGTCCCGACGGCCCCGACAGCGAGCCGCCCGCATGGGCCAGCGTCGCCCTGCTCGATGACGCGATCCGCGCTGCGGCGAACCGAGTCAGTGTGCCCGTGCCGGCGTCCGGGGACTTCCCCGCCCGCGTCCTGCGCTGGGGTGATCAGGTGGACGTCCAGCCGATCGGCGGCCTGGCAGACGTTGAGCTGACCGAAGCGGCGGTTGCCTCCTACGTGGCCAAGTACGCCACCAAGGCAGCCGAGACGACTGGCATGGTCGATCACCGCATCGGCGAACTCTCCGAACTCGACAAGCTGCCGGACCTGCCCGACCACACCCGGCGCCTGATCGAAGCCTGCAACCGCCTGGACGACGCCTACCCGGACCGGAAGCTGTGGCAGTGGGCGCACATGCTCGGCTTCCGCGGCCACTTCTCGACCAAGTCCCCGCGCTACTCCACGACCCTCGGTGAACTCCGCCAGGTCCGCGCCGACTACCGCGCACGCCAGGACCGCCGCGAACGCGGTTTCTCGGAAGACCTGGACGACGCGGAGGGCTCCACGCTGGTCCTCGCCCACTGGACCTATGCCGGACAGGGCCACACGCCCGGCGAGTCCTGGCTCGCCGCACAGCTCGCAGGTGAGATCAAGGCCAACCGCGACACCGCCCGCGAAGCCTTGGCAGACCTGACGGACCCGGACGACTGGGAGGTGTGCGCGTGAAGCGTCCGCTGCCTGAGCGCTACCTGACCCCGGTGGACCTGGCCGATCTCCTCGGCGTCCCAGTCGAAACCGTCTACCAGTGGCGACGGAAGCACACCGGCCCCCGCGGCTTCCGCGTCGGCCGACACCTGCGCTACGACCCCGAAGACGTCCGCGTCTGGGTCGCCCAACTCATGGAAGGGGCCGCCTGATGGCCGGACACATCCAAGACCGCTGGTACAAGGTCGAGACCGGTGCGGACGGCAAGCCCGTCAAGGTCAAGACCGACCGCTACGGCACCGGCCTTCGCTACCGCGCCCGCTACATCGGCCCGGACGGCACCGAGAAGAGCAAGAGCTTCCCGGACAAGCAGAAGCGCAAGGCTGAGCAGTGGCTGAACAACGTTGAGGCTGACATGTCGCGAGGCGACTACATCGACCCCAGCGCCGGGAAGCTGACGTTCGCTCAGTACGTCGCGACGTGGTTGACGACACAGACGACCGATCCGTCGACCCGTGAATCGGTGGAGGGCCGCCTTCGCCTCCACGCGACGCCACATCTGGGCACTCGGCCTATGGCGTCGTTCCAGCCGTCTCACATTCGCCTATGGATGAGGACGATGGAGGACGCGGGCCTGTCCGCTGCCTACCGGCGTGGGATCTTTGCGCACGTCTCGACGGTCTTCACCGCTGCGGTAGAGGACAGGATCATTCGAGACAACCCGTGCCGGGCACGGTCCGTGAAGGCTCCCCGCCCCGACCCGCGCAAGATCAAGCCGTGGCCCTACGAGCGGGTCAGCGCGGTACGGGGCAAGCTGCCCGACCGCTATATAGAGATGGTTGAACCGGCGGCCGGGTGCGGCCTGCGCCAGGGCGAAGTCTTTGGCCTGGCTGTTGAGGATGCTGACTTCCTTGGGGGAGTGCTCCACATCGTGCGCCAGGTCAAGCTACTCCGCGGGCGCCCTGTGTACGCCCCGCCAAAGGGCGGCAAGGTGCGGGATGTGCCGCTGCCTGAGTCCGTCGGCTTCGCTCTTGCGGCGCACATCACCAGGTACCCGCCGCGGGAGATCACTCTGCCGTGGAAGACGCTCGAAGGTGCGCCGGTCACGGCAACGCTGATCTTTTGCAGCCCTGAGGGCCTGGCATTGAATCGGAACCGCTTCAACGACCGTGTGTGGCGTCCGGCGCTGCGGGCCGCTGGCGTGCCGACCGGACGGGACAACGGCATGCATGCGCTCCGGCACTTCTACGCCTCGGTGCTCCTGGATGCCGGCGAGAGCATCAAGGCTCTGAGCGAGTACCTGGGCCATCACGACCCCGGTTTCACCTTGCGGACCTATACGCACCTGATGCCGATGAGCGAGACCCGTACTCGGGCCGCTGTGGATCGGGTCTTCGGGAAAGGCGGGGCAACGGATGACGGCCCCACGACGGCCCAGCAAGCTGGATAAGCCTCTGACCTGCGGCTTTCTTAGAAGCCGAACTCCTGGGTCCACCACGGGCCGCCCGGCCCGAAGTGCGCGCCGACGCCGAGGGTCCGGTACTCGCAGTTGAGGATGTTGGCACGGTGCCCCGCGCTGTTCATCCAGGTGTCCATCACGGCCCGGGCGTCGGCCTGGCCGCGGGCTATGTTCTCGCCGCCGAGGTCGGTTATCCCGAGAACGCGGGCGCGGTCCCACGGGGTGTGGCCGTCCGGATCGGTGTGGCCGAAGAACCCCCGCTGCGCCATGTCCTCGCTGAAATGCTGGGCCAGACCGTCCAGTTGGCTGCTGTCGGCCACCGGCGAGCAGCCGGCTGTGGCGCGCTGCTGATTGACCAGCGAGAGCACCTGCGCCGCGGCGGACGTCCCGGCTTCGGGGGCCTTCGACGCCGTCGCCGTGCTCGTGGGCGCCGGGCTCGTGGGCCGGCCGGTGGGCTGCGCGGACTGCGGCGCACCGGGCGTTGCGGTGGGGGACGGGGAGGCCCGGCCCGCCGACGGGGAGGCGCTGGGGGCGGCGGGGGAGGAGGGGGAGTCGGTGGCGGCGGGCTGCCCGGTGCCGGGGGACGCGGGCTGCCCGCCGCCCCCGCTGCTGCCGGTCGCCGGATCCGTGGCGCCGGTCGGTGCCGCCGAGCGGCTCTCCTGGGGCTGCAGGTCCGGCAGCGCGCCGGCGCGGATCCGGTCGGCACGGTGGCCGTCGCCGCCCACCACGAACTGGCCGCCGCCGGGGACGAGTCCGGACGCGACCGCCACGGCCCCCATCGCCATCGCGGCGGAGGCGCCGAGCAGTCCGGTGCGCACCGGGGCCGACCGGCGGGGCCGGGCGGCGTGGTGGGCGCGGTGGCGGGCGGCCGGCGGCGCGCCTGCCGGTCCGTCAACTGGCCCCGGACCAGGGGATTCGGGCGCGTGGGGAGCAGAGCGTCGGTGGCGGCCCATCCGCGGTCGTTCCTTCCGTCAGCGTCATATCGACTCACCCGAAAGGGTGAGCCTTCGCTGTCGGGGGACTGTACGCCATGACGGAAGGGGCCGAAGTTCCTCCTGAGCAATTGGCCGGTTAACGTGCACACATGGATGAAGACGTGCGGATGACCGCCTGGGTACGCGGCCGGGTCCAGGGAGTTGGGTTCCGCTGGTTCACCCGTGCGAACGCTCTGCGCATCGGCGAACTCGTCGGCTTCGCGGTCAATCTCGGCGACGGCCGGGTCCAGGTCGTCGCCGAGGGCCCGCGGGGCCGCTGCGAGGAGTTGCTGGACTGGCTCCGCACCGGGGACACGCCCGGGGCCGTCGACGGCGTCACTGAGATATGGGACACGCCCCGGGGCGGCTACGACGGCTTCGCGATCCGCTGACATGGCCCGGAAAGGCCGTCCGTCCGGGAGCCGTGGCTGATCTTGGCGGTATGCCTTTGTCAGCTGCTTACAGGAGATAAGCCCTGGTGGTTGCCAACTCGGCCGACCCGTGCAAGGCTGCCGCTGTACGGATGATCTCCACGCCCCCGCGGGACCTTTCTGGGGAGTCGGCGCAGTGCCCTGAGGCCGCGCACTCTCAGGTGCCCGAGGATACGGGGTGTGATCGTGTTGACCCTCCATCCGTTTGGTGAGACTCTGGAATCCCCGCGCACCTTAGCTGTTTGGCATTGAAGGCACCTGGAGAATGACAAGCACCGCGGGTGCGAATCCCTCACGACCCACACCGCTTCGGTCGGTCACTCATTGTGGAGGACCATCCATCATGGCAAAGGCGCTTCTCGGTTACGTCGGCGGCTCCGACCCCCGAGTCCTCTCCGAGATGCGACGGCTTCAGCAGCGCGTCCAGGACCTTGAATCCGAACTTATTCGGATGCAGGCCGAGAACGACATGCTGTCGGCTGCCGCACGTCGCGACGATTCGGTGCTCGACATCGACGTACCCCAGGCGGAGCCCGCGCTCACCTGACCCCAACCCCAGGGTCGGTCGGGCTGCTCGCCAGCCGCTTGAGGCACCGCTCTTCAAGATCTGCAAGGGACGCTTCGGCGTCCCTTCGTCGTTCCCGTCGTACTCCCCGGTGGTGGAATTCCGTCCGGCGGCCTGAATTCCGCCGGCCGGCGCCTCGCCGTCCGGCCACTTCAGCCCTCCGGTGCCTCCCTCACCGCATCATGTGCCCTGCACTTTCACCGGTGAAACCGAAAAGAGGCGTCCGCGGATACCCGGGGGCCGTACCGGGCGGCGGGCCGGCGCCGGAATGTTGGGGACGTCCGCCGAGGAGCGGCCGGTAGAGTCCAAAGGCGTGCACCTCAAGAGTCTGACCCTGCGAGGCTTCAAGTCCTTCGCCTCCGCCACGACGCTGCGGTTCGAACCGGGCATCACCTGCGTCGTGGGCCCGAACGGTTCCGGCAAGTCCAACGTCGTGGACGCGCTGTCCTGGGTCATGGGCGAGCAGGGTGCCAAGTCGCTGCGCGGCGGGAAGATGGAGGACGTCATCTTCGCCGGGACGACCGGCCGGCCGCCGCTGGGCCGGGCCGAGGTCTCGCTCACGATCGACAATTCCGACGGCGCGCTGCCCATCGAATACGCCGAAGTCACCATCACACGGATCATGTTCCGGAATGGCGGCAGCGAGTACCAGATCAACGGCGACACCTGCCGGCTGCTGGATATCCAGGAACTCCTTTCCGACTCCGGTATCGGCCGCGAGATGCATGTCATCGTCGGCCAGGGCCAGCTCGACTCCGTTCTGCACGCCGATCCGATGGGCCGCCGGGCGTTCATCGAGGAGGCGGCCGGCGTCCTCAAGCACCGCAAGCGCAAAGAGAAGGCGCTGCGGAAGCTGGACGCGATGAAGGCCAATCTCGCCCGCGTACAGGATCTGACCGACGAGCTGCGGCGGCAGCTCAAACCGCTGGGGCGGCAGGCCGCGGTCGCCCGGCGGGCTGCCGTCATCCAGGCCGATCTCCGCGACGCCCGGCTGCGGCTGCTCGCCGACGATCTCGTCACCCTGCGCCGGGCGCTGGCGGCGGAGATCGCCGACGAGGCGGCGCTCAAGGAGCGCAAGGAGGCCGCGGAGGCCCGGCTGCGGACCGCCCAGCAGCGCGAGGCGGTGCTGGAGGAGGAGGTGCGCACCCTCACGCCGCGGGTGCAGCGGGCCCAGCAGACCTGGTACGAGTTGTCGCAGCTCGCCGAGCGGGTGCGCGGCACGATCTCGCTGGCCGAGGCACGGGTCAGGAGTGCCTCGGCGGCCCCGCCGGACGAGCGGCAGGGCCGCGACCCGGAGGACATGGAGCGGGAGGCGGCCCGGATCCGCGAGCAGGAGGCGGAGTTGACCGCCGCGCTGGAGGCGGCGAGCCGGGCGCTGGAGGACACCGTCGAGCACCGGGCCGCGCTGGAGCGGCAGTTGGCCGACGAGGAGCGGCGGCTGCGGGATGCCGCCCGGGCCATCGCCGACCGGCGCGAGGGGCTGGCCCGGCTGAGCGGCCAGGTCACCGCGGCGCGCGGCCGGGCCGCCTCGGCGCAGGCGGAGATCGGCCGGCTCACCGAGGCCCGGGACGCGGCCCGGGGCCGGGCGGTGGCTGCCCAGGAGGAGTACGAGCAGCTCAAGGGCGAGGTCGCCGGGCTGGACGCGGACGACGCGGAGACCGGGGAGCGGTACGGGGCGGCGCGCCGGGAGCTGGCCGCGGCGGAGGCCGCGCTGACCGCCGCGCGGGAGGCGCTGACCGTGGCCGAGCGCGAGCGCGCCGCGACGGCGGCCCGGCACGACGCGCTGGCGCTCGGACTGCGCCGCAAGGACGGCACCGGTGCGCTGCTGGCGGCCACCGACCGGCTGAGCGGGCTGCTCGGCCCGGCGGCGGAACTGCTGACCGTCACCCCCGGGTTCGAGGTCCCGGTGGCGGCGGCGCTCGGCGCGGCGGCGGACGCGGTCGCGGTCACCGACACGGCCACCGCCGCCGAGGCCATCCGGCTGCTGCGCAAGGAGGACGCCGGACGGGCGGCGATGGTGCTCGGCGGGAGCCGGGCGGTGCGGGTACCGGCGCCGGCGCGCGCGGTGGAGGCCGTGGCGGCGGTGGAGGTCGCCGAGCGGGTCGGCGGCGACGGCGCGGGTGGCGCCGAGGCGGCCGGTGGGGACGCGGGCGCGCCCGGGGCGGGGGCGGCGGTCGCCGGTGCGGGGCCGGTGCCCGCTCAGGAACTGGTCAACGGGCCGCGGGAGTTGACGGCGGCGGTGACCCGGCTGCTGCGGGACGTGGTGGTGGTCGGGACGCTGGAGGAGGCCGAGGAGCTGGTGGCCGTCCGGCCCGAGCTGACGGCGGTGACCGCGGAGGGCGATCTGCTCGGGGCGCACTTCGCGCACGGCGGTTCGGCCGGGGCGCCGAGCCTGCTGGAGGTGCAGGCGTCCGTCGACGAGGCGGCGGCCGAGCTTGCGGAGCTGGGATCCCGCTGCGCGGAGCTGGCCGTGGCGCAGCGGGCGGCGGCGCAGCGGCGTACCGAGTGCGCCGCGCTGGTCGAGGAGTGGGACGGGCGGCGGCGGGCGGCGGACCGGGAGAAGTCGAAGGTCGCCGGGGACCTGGGGCGCCTCGGCGGGCAGGCGCGGGCCGCCGCCGGTGAGGCCGAACGTTCCGCCGCGGCGGTCGCCCAGGCCGAGGAGGCGCTGGTGCGGGCCACCGAGGAGGCCGAGGAGCTGGCCGAGCGGCTCGCGGTGGCCGAGGAGGAGCCGGGCGACGAGGAGCCCGACACCGGCGTACGTGACCGGCTGGCGGCGGACGGCGCCAATGCCCGGCAGACGGAGATGGAGGCCCGGCTCCAGGCGCGGACGCACGAGGAGCGGGTCAAGGGGCTCGCCGGGCGGGCCGACGCGCTGGACCGGGGGGCGCGGGCGGAGCGCGAGGCGCGGGCGCGGGCCGAGCGGCGGCGCGCCCGGCTGCGCCATGAGGCGGCGGTGGCCGGGGCGGTGGCGTCCGGGGCGCGGCAGCTGCTGGCGCATGTCGAGGTGTCGCTCGTACGGGCCGAGGAGGAGCGGGCCGCCGCGGAACGGGCCAAGGCCGAGCGTGAGCAGGCGCTGGTGGCCGAACGCGGCCAGGGCCGGGAGCTGAAGGCCGAGCTGGACAAGCTGACGGACTCGGTCCACCGGGGCGAGGTGCTGGGGGCCGAAAAGCGGCTGCGGATCGAGCAGTTGGAGACCCGGGCGCTGGAGGAGCTGGGGGTGGAGCCGGCGGTTTTGATGGCGGAGTACGGCCCGGACCAGCCCGTTCCGCCGTCGCCGCCGGCTGAGGGCGAGGAGCTGCCGGAGGACCCCGAGCACCCGCGCAACCAGCCCGTGCCCTACGTACGCGCCGAGCAGGAGAAGCGGCTGCGGGCCGCCGAGCGGGCGTACCAGCAGCTCGGGAAGGTGAACCCGCTGGCGCTGGAGGAGTTCGCGGCGCTGGAGGAGCGCCACCAGTTCCTCAGCGAGCAGCTTGAAGACTTGAAGAAGACCCGGGCCGACCTGCTGCAGGTGGTCAAGGAGGTCGACGAGCGGGTGGAGCAGGTCTTCACGGAGGCGTACCACGACACCGCGCGGGAGTTCGAGGGCGTCTTCTCGCGGCTCTTCCCGGGCGGCGAGGGCCGGCTGGTGCTGACGAACCCGGACGACATGCTGGCGACCGGGGTGGATGTGGAGGCGCGGCCCCCGGGGAAGAAGGTCAAGCGGCTCTCGCTGCTGTCGGGCGGTGAGCGGTCGCTGACGGCGGTGGCGCTGCTGGTGTCGATCTTCAAGGCGCGGCCCAGCCCGTTCTATGTGATGGACGAGGTCGAGGCGGCGCTGGACGACACCAACCTCCAGCGGCTGATCCGGATCATGGAGGAGCTCCAGGAGAGCTCCCAGCTGATCGTGATCACGCACCAGAAGCGGACGATGGAGGTCGCCGACGCGCTCTACGGCGTCTCGATGCAGGGCGACGGCGTCTCGAAGGTGATCAGCCAGCGGCTGCACTGAGCCAGGGGGAGACCGCACCGCGTCACCGCCCGCCACATCTTTCGAAGATCAATTCAGGACTTGAACGAGGCGCGCCGCTGTCTTGTGGGAAACAAATCAGTTACACGCTATTGACTTCGAAACTTGAAGGCATAGTCTCTGCAGCGTTGCTTTTACCTTCAAGTGGTGGGTGTCCCCAAGCTATGCACCACTTGTAGTGCCAGCCCCCTACGCCCGGCAGCGCAGCCGGGCCACTGGAGTTCACGTTGACCAGCACCGCGCAGCCGACGGTCCCGGAAGGCCGCAAGGCCCACCCCGACCACCTCGGCCATGTCATCTTCATCACCGCGGCTGCCGCGATGGGCGGCTTCCTCTTCGGCTATGACAGCTCCGTCATCAACGGCGCCGTGGAGGCGATCCGCGGCCGCTACGACGTCGGGTCCGCCGGCCTGGCGCAGGTGATCGCCATCGCGCTGATCGGCTGCGCCATCGGCGCCGCCACCGCCGGCCGGATCGCCGACCGGATCGGCCGGATCCGCGTGATGCAGATCGCCGCGACGCTCTTCACCATCAGCGCCATCGGCTCCGCCCTGCCGTTCGCCCTCTGGGACCTGGCGATGTGGCGCGTGCTGGGCGGTATCGCGATCGGCATGGCCTCGGTCATCGGCCCGGCCTACATCGCGGAGGTCTCGCCGTCCGCCTACCGCGGCCGGCTCGGCTCCTTCCAGCAGGCCGCGATCGTCGTCGGTATCGCCATCTCCCAGCTCGTCAACTGGGGCATCCTCAACCTCGCCCACGGCGACCAGCGCGGCAAGATCGCCGGCCTGGAAGCCTGGCAGTGGATGCTCGGCGTGATGGTGATCCCGGCCGTCCTCTACGGTCTGCTGTCCTTCGCGATCCCCGAGTCGCCGCGCTTCCTGATCTCCATCGGCAAGACCGACCGCGCCAAGGAGGTGCTGGCCGAGGTCGAGGGCCACGCCGTCGACCTCGACGCCCGGGTCGTCGAGATCGAGGAGGCGATGCGCAGCGAGCACAAGTCGACCTTCAAGGACCTGCTCGGCGGCAAGGCGGGCTTCCTGCCGATCGTCTGGGTCGGTATCGGGCTCTCCGTCTTCCAGCAGCTGGTCGGCATCAACGTCGCCTTCTACTACTCCTCGACGCTGTGGCAGTCCGTCGGGATCAACCCCGAGAGCTCGTTCTTCTACAGCTTCACCACCTCGATCATCAACATCATCGGCACCGTGATCGCGATGATCTTCGTCGACCGGATCGGCCGCCGCCCGCTGGCGCTGATCGGCTCGGTCGGTATGGCCGTCGCGCTCGGCCTGGAGGCGTGGGCCTTCTCCGCCAAGTCTGCCGCCGGCACCCTGCCGACCACCGAAGGCACCATCGCCCTGATCGCCGCCCACGGCTTCGTCCTCTTCTTCGCGCTCTCCTGGGGCGTCGTGGTCTGGGTCTTCCTCGGCGAGATGTTCCCGAACAAGATCCGCGCCGCCGCGCTGGGCGTCGCCGCCTCCGCGCAGTGGATCGCCAACTGGGTCATCACGGCCAGCTTCCCGAGCCTGTCCGACTGGAACCTCTCGGGCACCTACGTGATCTACATGGTCTTCGCCCTGCTCTCGATCCCCTTCGTGCTCAAGTTCGTGAAGGAGACCAAGGGCAAGGCGTTGGAGGAGATGGGCTAACCCCCCGCCAGTCCGTCTCCTCAGTTGTGGCTGCTGCCCCCGGCTCACCCGAGCCGGGGGCAGCGGTCGTCTCCGGACGCGGCCCGGGAGCCCGGGAGCCTCAGCCCAGCAGCGGGCTGCCGTCCGGTATCTCCACCCAGCGGCGCGGCGCACCGGCCACCGCGTGCGGGTCCGTCAGGCGCAGGCCCGCCATCGCGGAGGCGTACGCCAGCTCGGCGGCGCCGTACATGCCGTCCGGCCGGTCCCAGCTCCAGAAGCGGTACAGCCAGTGGCCGTCCGGCTCGTCCCCGTACGGCGGGAGGCCGATCTCCTCGGTGAGCTCGGTACGGCCGTCCCGGGAGAGCGCGCCGAAGGTGCCCCCGCTGGGATTGAAGTAGACGCCGTAGGCGGTGGTGCCGGCGGAGAGCGCGTCCAGCACCGGGGCGGTGCTCAGCCGATACGACACGGGCTGGACCAGGACGCATCCGCCGGGCACGCCCGTCACCCCCACCTGCCGCTCGGCCTCCTCCGGCGCGTACGGATCGAAGCCGTTCGGGCCGGTGCCGTGCGGGCCGGGCTCCGCGTCCAGGTCGAGGACCGGGCACTCGGCCGGGTCGCGGCCCAGGCGCCGCACGGCCTCCTCCTCGTCGATACCGGGGACGAAGGCGACCGAGAGGCCGTCCGTCTCCACCCCCTCGAAGACCGCGGCCCGGTCGTCGGCGTCCTGCTGGGCGGCGCGCTCCCGGGGCGTCAGCGGCACCGCGTCCGGCAGCCCGGCGAACAGCGGGGCCAGGGACGTCGCCAGGGCCAGCCGGCCGGGCGAACGGCCGCCGATCCGCGGGCTCCAGGCATCGGCGCCGGCCCCGAGCAGCAGCGCGGCGTTCGCCTCGGCGCCGTGCACGACCGCGTGCCACAAGGGAGTGCAGCCCTGGTCGTCCACCACGTCCACCTCCGGTCCCCGTGCGAGGAGTTCGGCGACGACATCCGGGGAACTGTGGGCGGCGGCCAGATGCAGCGGGGCGTCCAGGGAACCGGACCGCAGCGCGGCGGGATCGGCCCCCTGCGCCAGGCGCGCCCTGATCAGCTCGGTGTCCTGCCAGTGGAAGGGGGCCAGCTCCTCCCAGTCGCCGCGCGCCGGGTCGGGCGCCGGCGGGGACCACGCGGGCAGCCCCGCCGCCGCCGGCCGCGCCAGGATCTCGGACGGCCCCAGGCTGACGCTGAGGAACCCCCGCGGCTCCTCACCGGCCCCGGAGCGGGCGGGCGGCGCGGCGTCCGGCCAGATCTCCAGCGCGCCGCCGGCCGCCGCCCGCAGGATCGCCGCGTCGAGGACCGTGACCGTCTCCGGCACCCCCTCGTCCGGCCACTCGACCACCAGCTGGGCCGGCCCGGCGGGCGGCAACTGCGAGAGGTGCAGCTCCAGTTGGTAGTGGAAGGCGCCGCCCGTGCCGCCGCTCAGCCGGAGCGTGGGCCGGCTCCCGTCGGCCATCGGCCAGGGCTCGCCGTCGAGAGTGGTGACCTTCCGCCCGTCGGCCAGCAGCAGCCCGCAGCGCAGTGCCCCGCTGCCGGGGCGGCCGTACGGCGTCGTCCGGCCGCCCGGCTCGATCCGCCGCAGGAAGACCGCCAACCGCATCGTCACCGACGCCGGCCACACCTCCCAGCCGGTCAGCATGATCCGCACGTCGGGGCCGGCGCCGACCTCCGCCACCTGCGGCAGCTGAGCCGGCACGAACCAGTGGGCGGGCGCGAAATCCTCGGTGCCGCCGGGATCGTAGGCGCTCAACACCATGGTCTCGGCGGGGGGTTCGGGTGGTGGGTCGGGAGCGATCAGGCCGTCGAAGAAGCTCATGCACCGATCGTGACACCCGCCACTGACAATCCGCCGTGACGTGCGCGCCGCCGCCGCTCCGGGCGCCCCGCCTCAGCCCCCGAGCCCGGGCAGCACCCGCTCCGCGAACAGGTGCAGCGACCGCCAGCCCTCGTCGACCGGCATCCCGCCGCACAGCGGATGCAGGATCAACGCGCCCTGGGCGCGCGCCTCTTGAGCCAGCTTCACACACGCCTCCGGTGTGACGATCCGGTACACGCCCTCCGCGCGCAGCGCCGCGGCGTCCCCGGCGGTGGAGCGCACCGCGGAGCGGATCCCGGCGGACTGCCACGAGGCGTACATCCGCGCCTCGTGCAGCAGATGCCCGCCGTACTCGGCCCAACTCCGGTCCGGATCCTCGGAGATGTGCAGCAGGCAGGTGCGCTCCGGCGGCTGCATCACCCAGCCCTCGGTGCCGAACCCGGCGCGCTGCTCGTGGTAGTAGCGCTCCAGCTCCGGCAGGCGGTCGCTGGGGAAGAGGGGCAGCCCGAACCGGGCGGCGCGCCGGGCCGCCGGCCGCGAACTGCCGCCGACCAGCAGCAGCGGATGCGGCCGGGTGTACGGGCGCGGGGTGACCTGGACCGTACGCCCCTGATAGGTGAACGGTTCACCGGTCCAGGCGGAGAGCAGCGTCTGCAGCACCTCGTCCTGGAGGGCGCCGCGGCGCCGCCAGTCCTTGCCGTGCGCCGCGTACTCCTCGGGCCGGTAGCCGAGGCCGGCGACGGTCACCAGCCGGCCGCCGCTGAGCAGGTCGAGCGCGGCGATGTCCTCGGCCAGCCGCAGCGGGTCGTGCAGCGGGGTGATCAGGGCGGAGACGGTGACGCCGATGCGCCGGGTGGCGCCGAAGACGGCGCCCGCGAAGGCGAGCGGAGCGGGCATCCAGCCGTTGGTGGTGGCGTGGTGCTCCTCGGTCTGGACCATGGTCAGGCCGCGGTCGTCGGCGAACGCGGCCATCTCCAGGGCGGCCCGGTAGCGCGCGGCGAGCCCTTCGGGGGTGGGCGACGGGTCGACGAGGTTGAAGCGCAGGACCGTGGTGCAGAGGGGCGGCGCGGTGGGGGGCCGCCCGGACGGAGTCTGGAGGAGCCTCGTCGGGCGGTGGTGGTCGGGTGACGGGCGGGCTGACATGACGGCGTCCCCTTCGCCGGGCGGATGGCGAAGGGGACGCTAGCTGACGACTCGTCAGTTATCCAGGCCGGTGGCCGGAACCGGCCAGGACGGTGGCGCGGATCCGGCCGGGGCGGCCACCGGCTGCGCCGCCGGCCGCCCGGTCGTTCAGCCGACCTCGACGGTCGGCCGGTCCTCGTCGGCGGCCCGCTCGGGCGCCTGCTCGGGGGCGTTCTCCCGGGCGGCCGGCAGCACGGCGAAGATCACCGCGGCGATCAGGATCGTGGCCGCCCAGCCCAGGCCGTTCCGGCCGACCCAGGTGCCGGCCAGCGGGCCGGTGAACCACTCCACCTTCGTGAAGCACAGGCCGGCGACCAGGGCGACCGCCCAGGCGGTCATGGCCTGCCAGGAGAAGCCGCCCTTGTACCAGTAGCGGCTGGTGGGGCTGATGTTCATCAGGCTGTCCGCGTCGTAGCGCACCGCCTTCTTGTGCCGGCGGGCCATGTCGACGCCGTAGACGCCGATCCAGGCGGAGAACGAGACCGCGAGCAGCGTCAGGAAGGCGATGAACTGGCCGATGAAGTCCTTGGCCACCAGCATCATGAACAGCCCGCCGATCAGGCTGATGGCCGCGTTGATGCTGACCGCCATGGCGCGCGGCAGCTTGACGCCCATGGTCTGCGCGGTGAAGCCCGCGGAGTACATCGACAGGCTGTTGATCAGCATCATCCCGATCAGCGCGGTGATCAGGTACGGAATCGCGATGGCCGACGGCAGGGCCTGGCCGAGGAACGACATCGGGTCGGTGTTCTGGTTGGCCAGCTCCGGGTTGGACACGGCCATCACGCCGCCCATGACCACCATCGGGACCAGCACCAGGGCCGCACCGGAGACGGTGGTGCCGACGATCTTCCTGCCGGACGCGGAGTGCGGCAGGTAGCGCGCGAAGTCCGGGCCGGTGGGCACCCAGCTGATACCGCCGGCCGCGATCGTGCCGATGCCCGCGATCATCATGGCGCCGCTGCCCGGCGACTTGGCGAAGATGGCGCTCCACGGCATCTTGACGATCAGGTAGATCAGCACGACGACGCTGATCAGGCTGAAGAGGTACGTGGAGTACTTGTTGCAGAGGTTCAGCGCCTTGCGGCCCATCCCGCTGACCAGGAAGGTGCAGGCGACGAAGGCGAGCAGGGTGACGACGATCAGGACGTTGTTGGCCTTGATGCCGAACACCAGGTGCAGCACGGTCAGGATCGCGTACGCGCCGGTGACCGCGTTGATCGTCTCCCAGCCGAAGCGCGCGACCCAGAGGATCGCGCCCGGGAAGTAGTTGCCGCGGACGCCGAAGGCGGCCCGGGAGAGCATCGCGCCGGGAGCGCCGCCCCACTTACCGGAGACGGACAGCAGGCCGACCATCCCGAAGGAGACCGCGGAGGCGATCGCGGCGACCACCAGCACCTGCCAGAAGTTCAGACCGTTGTTGATCACCAGGGAGGCACCCATGGTGAGCAGCAGCACGCTGATGTTGGCGGCGACCCAGGTGGGGAACAGCTCGCGGACCCGGCCCCGGCGTTCGTGGTCGGGAACCGGCTCGATGCCACGGGTCTCGACGGCGCCGTCGGCTTCGGGGATGGACGTGGATGCGGACGTGGTGCTGGTGCCCATGGGTGCAGCTGTCTCCGTGCGGGGTCTGGGGGGCACCCCCGGGGAGGAGGTGCAGGCAGCGGCCGTGGTGCCTGGCCAGAAATGGTTGCCAGGACTCTACGCGCGTTGCGCAGCCGTCCACCATCGTACTTTGATCCAACTTCTACCGGTCCGCCCCCTTGGACTCCTCGACGATGCCAGAGATTTCCGGTTCCTGTCGATGAGTCCAGTCACACCCTCCTGAACAGGCACGGTGTGACGGCACCGGATCCCGGCGGCGGAAACGGAAGCCGGTCCGCCGGTCGGCAACCTCGTGGTTTCGCCCAACGCGGTGCCTCCGGAGAGACGCATGTCTCGTTTAGGGCGGGTTCCGGTGCCGCCGCGGACGGCGATATTCCGGCTCCGGGTCATCCGGGGCCGTATGTGGTGCAAGGTGATCCCGATGAACGAGAGCGAGTACTCGCAGGAGGCCGATGTGCCCGGCAAGACGTGTCAGTGGTGCCAGGGCACCGGCTATATGTCGCAGGCCCTCGCCTACGCCCCCGGCGTCGATCCCTTCCGGGGGCCGTACGAGACCGTTCACCGGGCCGGCGAATGCCGGCACTGCCGGGGGTCGGGCACGTACGACTCGCACCGCGATCCCACCCTGGAGCGCTGGCGCGCCCAGGAGCCCAGAGAGAGCTAGGGCCTGGCCGGTGCGCCATAGCCGGGCCCGCGACCCGACCCACCGGACAGACCCCAGGTCCTGGCCGACGGGGCGTGGCCGAGCAGGCCCTGGCGCCCGACCCACCGCACAGGACCCAGCGCGCGCCTCCTCACGGCGCGGGCCGTGGCTGATACTGGAGGGGTTATGGAATTCGTCATCCTTGCTGTAGTGATCGCCGTGGTCGCGCTCGGCGCGATCAGCGGGCTTGTCGTCAGCAGCCGCAAGAAGAAGCAGCTGCCGCCGCCCCCGCCGGCTGCCCCCAAGCCCTCCGTCACCGCGCCCCCCGCCGAACCGCAGGTCGGCGAGGAGGCCGAGACCCCACGCGACGAAGAACGTCGCACCATCGAAGAAGTCGCGCTGCCCACTGCCGAGGCCCCCGAGGCCGAGGCGGAGGCGCCGGCCGCCGAACCCGAGGCGCCCGCGGCGCCCGAGATCGAGGTCCCCGAGCCGACCGCCGGCCGGCTGGTCCGGCTGCGCGCCCGGCTCTCCCGCTCCCAGAACAGCCTCGGCAAGGGCCTGCTGACCCTGCTGTCGCGCGAGCACCTCGACGAGGAGACCTGGGAGGAGATCGAGGACACCCTTCTCACCGCCGACGTCGGCGTCGCCCCCACCCAGGAACTCGTCGACCGGCTGCGCGAACGCGTCAAGGTCCTCGGCACGCGCACCCCCGAGGGCCTGCGCGAGCTGCTGCGCGAGGAGCTGCTGACCCTCATCGGCACCGACGCCGACCGCACCGTGCACACCGCCAACGGCATCGGCAACGGCGGCGACGAGATCCCCGGCGTCGTGCTGGTGGTCGGCGTCAACGGCACCGGCAAGACCACCACCACCGGCAAGCTCGCCCGGGTGCTGGTCGCCGACGGCAAGTCCGTGGTCCTCGGCGCGGCCGACACCTTCCGCGCCGCCGCCGCCGACCAGCTCCAGACCTGGGGCGAGCGGGTCGGCGCCCGCACGGTCCGCGGGCCCGAGGGCGGCGACCCCGCCTCGATCGCCTTCGACGCGGTGAAGGAGGGCATCGCCGAGTCCGCCGACGTCGTCCTGATCGACACCGCCGGCCGGCTGCACACCAAGACCGGCCTGATGGACGAACTCGGCAAGGTCAAGCGGGTCGTCGAGAAGCACGGCCCGGTCGGCGAGGTGCTGCTCGTCCTGGACGCCACCACCGGCCAGAACGGCCTGGTCCAGGCCCGGGTGTTCGCCGAGGTCGTCGACATCACCGGTGTGGTGCTGACCAAGCTCGACGGCACGGCCAAGGGCGGCATCATCGTCGCCGTCCAGCGCGAGCTCGGCGTGCCGGTCAAGCTCGTCGGCCTGGGCGAGGGCGCGGACGACCTGGCGCCGTTCGAGCCGGAGGCGTTCGTCGACGCGCTCATCAGCTGAGGCACAGGCGCCGCCGCGCCACCCGCGGCCCCATCGGCCCCCGGTACCCGCACCCGTCGGGTACCGGGGGCCGTCGCTTCTCCTCATGGGCACGCGCGGCGCGGACGGCAGTACGCAACACCGGGCGCCGCCCCTCAGGAGCGGCGCCCGGACACGGCGACGACGAAACGATTTGCCCGGTTCAGACCGGCGGCCGGGGGCAGCCCGCCCCGTGGGCGGCCGGGCGGCTGCCCACTGAGCGGTTGCACACATACGCCAGCGTCCCGAGCAGCAGCCGGGCCTGCGGCGGGCAGCCGGCCGAGTCCAGCGTGGGCGGGCGCAGCCAGCGCATCGGTCCGTGGCCGCCGAAGTCCGAGGGTGGCGCGGTGACGTAGTCGCCGCGGCCCAGTGAGCGCAGGTCCAGACCGGCGTCGTCCCAGCCCATGCGGTAGAGCAGGTCGGGGAGCGCGCCGGCCGCCCCGGGGGCGACGAAGAACAGCGCCCGGCCGGTCGGGGTGGCGGCCACCGGCCCCAGCGGCAGTCCCATCCGCTCCAGCCGCACCAGCGCGCCGCGGCCGGCGTCCTCGGGCACGTCGAGGATGTCGAAGGACCGCCCCACGGGAAGCAGCACCGCGGCCCCCGGGGTGTCCGCCCAGGCGGCCGCCGCCTTCTCCAAGGGCGCGCCGGCAGCCAGCTCCTGGCCGAAGGACAGTGGATGGGCGCCCGGCGACGGGCAGTCGGCGGCGCCGCACGAGCAGTCCGTGCGGCTGCCGGTGCGGACCGCGCGGGCACCCGGCGCCACGTCCCAGCCCCACAACCCGGTGTACTCCGCCACCACGGTGCTCTCGGTCGAGCGGGCGCGGCGGCGCGAACCGGAACGGATGTCCCGAATGCCGCCGATCGTGAAGTCCATGCCCCCTCCAACGGGTGGTGCGTGCGAGTGGTTACGAGGCGGCGCATTGACGAGGAGGCGGTGTCCACGCGGGGCTTCACGCTCCGTCGACGGCCCGCGGTGCCGGTGGTGAGCCGTCGCGCGCCGGGCGGTGCGATGCGCCGCGCACGCCTTCGTGTGCTTCGCTCCGCCCGGCCCTCTTCGGCCTGCGTCAAGTCAATCGCGAGTGCAGCCCGGGGAGTTCATTCAAAGGGGTGGCGAATGGTGGCGTTTCCGCGGTCGCCCTCGCGACGGGCGTGATCGTAGGATTACTTTCGGTGCACGAACCCCGGAGAGGCATCGTTCGCACGGGTATGCCGGTGGCAATGCGCCAGGAGGACGGACCGCGGCCGGAGGTGTGGCCGGAATCCGCGCTCGGGTAGATGTACCCCCGGAACGGGCGCCGCAACAGGCGGCATCCTGTGGGTGGTTCGCAGTTCGCAGCAAAGCGCTATCGGAATGGGGGCATTCCTGTGGGCGGCACTGGCGGCACCGCCGGCTCCATCGGCACGGGCGGCACCGACGCCGTCAAACGTCCCAACGCGCAGTTGGGTTCATGGTTCATGCGCAGCGGCTGGTCCAAGGGCGAGCTGGCGCGACAGGTCAACCGGCGGGCGCGCCAGATGGGCGCCCACCACATCAGCACCGACACCTCCCGCGTACGCCGCTGGCTGGACGGCGAGCAGCCGCGCGAGCCCATCCCGCGGATCCTGTCCGAACTCTTCTCGGAGCGCTTCGGCTGCGTGGTCGGCATCGAGGAGCTGGGACTGCGCTCGGCGCACCAGTCCCCGTCCGTCTCCGGGGTCGACCTGCCCTGGGCCGGGCCCCAAACCGTCAGCCTCATCAGCGAGTTCTCGCGCAGCGACCTGATGCTGGCGCGCCGCGGCTTCCTGGGCACCTCCCTGGCGCTGGCCGCCGGACCGACTCTCATCGAGCCGATGCAGCGCTGGCTGGTGCCGGTGCCGGCGGCACCGGGCGACGTACCGGCGCAGCATGACCGGGCCCCGCGGCCGGCCAGGCTGTCCAAGCCCGAGCTGGAGCTGCTGGAGTCGACGACCGCGATGTTCCGGCAGTGGGACGCGCAGTGCGGCGGCGGGCTGCGGCGCAAGGCGGTGGTCGGCCAGCTTCACGAGGTCACCGACCTCCTCCAGGAGCCGCAGTCGCCGCAGGTCTCCAAGCGGCTGTTCAAGGTCGCCGCCGAACTCGCCGAGCTGGCCGGCTGGATGAGCTACGACATCGGGCTCCAGCCGACCGCGCAGAAGTACTTCGTGCTGGCGCTGCACGCCTCCAAAGAGGCCGGCGACCGCCCCCTGGGCTCGTACATCCTCTCCAGCATGAGCCGGCAGATGATCCATCTCGGCCGGCCCGACGACGCGTTGGAGCTGATCCACCTCGCCCAGTACGGCAGCCGGGAGACCGCCACCCCCCGTACGCAGGCGATGTTGTATGCGATGGAGGCGCGCGCGTACGCCGGCATGGGCCAGCCCAGCAAGGTCAAGCGGGCGGTGCGGATGGCCGAGGACACCTTCTCCGACGTCACCCCCGGCGAGCCGGAGCCGGACTGGATCCGCTTCTTCTCCGAGGCCGAGCTGAACGCCGAGAACGCCCACTCCTACCGCGACCTCGCCTACGTGGCGGGCCGCAGCCCCACGTACGCCTCGCTCGCCGAGCCCGTGATGCGGCGCGCCGTGGAGCTGTTCGGCCGGGACCCCGAGCACCAGCGCTCCTACGCGCTCAACCTGATCGGGATGGCGACCGTGCATCTGCTCCAGAAGGAGCCGGAAGCCTGCGCGGAGATGGCGCAGCGCGCGATCCCGTTCGCCCGGCAGGTCCGCTCCGAGCGCGTCAACACCCGGCTCCGCAAGACCGTGGACACCGCGGCGCGGGAGTACGGGGGCGTCGCCGAGGTGATCCAGCTGGGCGACGAGCTGTCCCGGCAGCTCCCGGAGACGGCGGAGGCCGGCTGAGCGACGGTTTCCGCGGGCTGAACAGGCGGTGCCGGGCCGATCTCGGAGTTCACCGGGGCGTAACACGGAGGGTGCCTTCGTCACCCCGGTGAAACACCGGCAAGGTTTGGCCGAAACGGTGCTGCGACAACCTCATCGCGAAGTCGGCCCACCCCCACACCCAGCGCGGGCCGCATCGACGACGAGGAGACGCCGATGCCCCCAGGCATCCTGACGATCGCGGCAGACAAAGCGACGCTCAGCCCGGCCAACACCGGGTTCATGCTGATCTGCTCCGCACTGGTGATGATCATGACCCCCGGCCTCGCCTTCTTCTACGGCGGCATGGTCCGGGTCAAAAGCGTCCTGAACATGCTGATGATGAGCTTCATCAGCCTGGGCATCGTGACGATCCTGTGGGTGCTGTACGGCTTCGGGCTCGCGTTCGGCAAGGACAACGGCGGCGTCATCGGCTGGGACAGCACCTTCGCCGGAATGGGCCACATCGGCCTGACCCAGCTGTGGGGCACCACCTCCATCCCCGTCTACGTCTTCGCGGTCTTCCAGCTGATGTTCGCGGTGATCACGCCCGCGCTGATCAGCGGGGCGCTCGCGGACCGGGTGAAGTTCACCGCCTGGGCGCTGTTCATCGCCCTGTGGGTGACCCTCGTCTACTTCCCCGTCGCGCACTGGGTGTGGGCCGACGGCGGGTGGCTCTTCAAGCTGGGCGTGATCGACTTCGCCGGCGGCACCGCCGTCCACATCAACGCCGGTGCCGCGGCGCTCGGCGTCATCCTCGTCGTCGGCAAGCGGATCGGCTTCAAGAAGGACCCGATGCGCCCGCACAGCCTGCCCCTGGTGATGCTCGGCGCCGGCCTGCTCTGGTTCGGCTGGTTCGGCTTCAACGCCGGCTCCTGGCTCAACAACGACGACGGCGTCGCCGCGGTCGCCTTCGTCAACACCCAGGTCGCCACCGCCGCCGCGATGCTCGGCTGGCTCGCCTACGAAAAGATCCGGCACGGCTCGTTCACCACCCTCGGCGCGGCCTCCGGCGCGGTCGCCGGACTCGTCGCGATCACCCCGGCGTGCGGTGCCGTCAGCCCGCTCGGCGCCATCGCCCTCGGCGTGATCGCCGGCGTGGTGTGCGCGATGGCGGTCGGCCTCAAGTACAAGTTCGGCTACGACGACTCGCTCGACGTCGTCGGCGTCCACCTCGTCGGCGGCGTCATCGGCTCGCTGCTGATCGGCGTCTTCGCCACCGGCGGCGTGCAGAGCGACGCCAAGGGCCTCCTCTACGGCGGCGGCTTCGCACAGCTCGGCAAGCAGACCGTCGGCGTGGTCTGCGTGCTCCTGTACTCCCTCGTCGTCTCGTACGTCCTTGCCAAGGCGATCGACCTGGTGATGGGCTTCCGGGTCGGCGAGGACGAGGAGATCGCCGGCGTCGACCAGGCCGCGCACGCCGAGACCGCGTACGACTTCGCCGGCGCGGGCGGCGGCACGGCCGCCCGCACGACCACGGCCCTCGGCGAGACCCCTACCAAGAAGGTGGACGCGTGAAGCTCATCACCGCAGTAATCAAGCCGCACCGGCTGGACGAAGTGAAGGAAGCCCTCCAGGCGTTCGGCGTGCACGGCCTGACCGTCACCGAGGCCAGCGGCTACGGCCGGCAGCGCGGGCACACCGAGGTGTACCGCGGCGCCGAGTACACCGTCGACCTGGTGCCCAAGATCCGCATCGAGGTGCTCGTGGAGGACGCGGACGCCGAGGAACTGGTGGAGGTCGTGGTCAAGGCGGCCCGCACCGGCAAGATCGGCGACGGGAAGGTGTGGAGCGTCCCGGTCGACGAGGCGGTCCGGGTGCGGACCGGCGAGCGCGGACCCGACGCGCTGTAAACCGCGGCACGGCGGCGGGGAGGCCCGGTGAGGGCACAACACGACCAAGGAGAAGCCGAGTTGACCGAGAGCGCCGAGGACACCGCAGGCCGGCCCGCGGCCCCGCCGCCCAGCGCCCCCGAAGGCGGCTACCCCGCCGCCCGGATCCGGCTCCTCCAGGACGACACCCCCACCGGCCCCGACCGCCGCGCCGCCCTCGCCCGGCTCACCGACGACTGGCTCGCCGCCCTGCTGACCGGGGCGGCGGGCACGACCGGCGTCACCGGCACCGCGCTGGTCGCCGTCGGCGGCTACGGCCGCGGCGAACTCTCCCCGCGCAGCGACCTCGACCTCCTCCTGCTGCACGACGGCCGGGCCGCCACCGCGGACCTCGCCGCCCTCGCCGACCGCCTCTGGTACCCCGTCTGGGACCTCGGCCTGGACCTCGACCACTCCGTACGCACCCCCTCCGAGGCCCGCAGGGCGGCCCGCGAGGACCTCAAGGTGCAGCTGGGCCTGCTGGACGCCCGCCACCTGGCCGGCGACCCCGAACTGACCGCCGCGGTACGCACCGCCGCCTACGCGGGCTGGCGGGAGAGCGCCCCGAAGCGGCTCCCCGAACTCCACGCGCTGTGCCAGGAGCGCGCCGCACGCCAGGGCGAACTCCAGTACCTCCTCGAACCCGACCTCAAGGAGGCCAGGGGCGGACTGCGGGACGCCACCGCCCTGCGCGCCATCGCCGCCTCCTGGCTCGCCGACGCCCCACGCGGCGGCCTCGAAGCCGCCCGCACCCGGCTCCTGGACACCCGCGACGCGCTCCACCTCACCACCGGCCGCGCCACCGACCGGCTCGCCCTCCAGGAACAGGACCAGGTCGCCGGCGCCCTCGGCCTGCTCGACGCCGACGCGCTGCTGCGGCAGACCTACGAATCCGCCCGCACCATCTCCTACGCCGCCGACGTCACCTGGCGCGAGGTCGGCCGGGTCCTGCGCGCCCGGTCCGTCAAACCGACGCTCCGCGGGCTGCTGCCCGGACGCACCGCGGCCAAGGGGGAGCGCACACCGCTCGCCGAGGGCGTCGTGGAACTCGACGGCGAGGCGGTACTGGCCCGCACCGCGCGCCCCGAACGGGACCCCGTCCTGGTCCTGCGCGCCGCGGCCGCCGCCGCCCAGGCCGGACTGCCGCTCGCCACCCACGCCATCCGCCGCTGCGCCACGGCCGCCGCCACCGCGCCGCTGCCCGTGCCCTGGCCCGCCGAGGCACGGGAACAGCTGGTGACGCTGCTCGGCGCGGGCGCGCACACCGTGCCCGTATGGGAGGCCCTGGAGGCCGAGGGCGTCATCGGCCGGCTGCTGCCCGACTGGGAACGCGTCCGCTGCCGCCCCCAGCGCAACGCCGTGCACACCTGGACCGTCGACCGCCACCTGGTCGAGACCGCGGTACGGGCCGCCGCGCTGACCCGCCGGGTGCACCGCCCCGACCTGCTGCTGGTCGCCGCACTGCTGCACGACATCGGCAAGGGCTGGCCCGGCGACCACTCCGTGGCCGGCGAGACCATCGCCCGCGACGTGGCGGCCCGGCTCGGCTTCGACAGCCGCGACACCGCCGTGCTCGCCACCCTCGTGCGGCACCACCTGCTGCTCATCGAGACCGCCACCCGGCGCGACCTGGACGACCCGGAGACCGTCGCAGCGGTCGCCGAGGCCGTCGGCAGCCCCGGCACCCTGGAACTCCTGCACGCCCTCACCGAGGCCGACGCGCTGGCCACCGGGCCCGCCGCCTGGAGCTCCTGGCGCGACGGCCTGGTCACCGACCTGGTCGCCCGCGTCGCCGACCGGCTCGCCGGGGAGCCCGCGGCCGACCCCCGCGAGACGGAGGGCCCGACCGCCGAACAGGAGCGGCTGGCCATCGAGGCCGGGCGTACCGGCGGCCCGGTACTGGCGCTGCACACCAGGCCCGAGAACACACCGCAGGCCGCCGCCGACGGCACCGCCACCGCCCGGGAACCGATCGGCGTGGAACTCCTGATCGCCGTCCCCGACCAGGCCGGCGTGCTGCCCGCCGCGGCCGGCGTGCTGGCCCTGCACCGGCTCACCGTCCGCGCCGCCGACCTGTGCGCCCTCGACCCCATCGGCCAGGGCCCGGTCCTGCTGCTCAGCTGGCGGGTGGCCGCCGAGTACGGCTCGCTCCCCGAGGCCGACCGGCTGCGCGCCGACCTGGTCCGCGCCCTGGACGGCTCCCTCGACATCCCCGCCCGCCTCGCCGAACGCGAACGCGCCTACGCCCGCCGCTCCCGCGCCGTACTGGCCCCGCCGCCGCGCGTCACCGTCGCCACCGGCAGCTCCCGTACGGCCACCGTCATCGAGGTCCGCGCCCAGGACGCGCACGGGCTGCTGCACCGGATCGGCCGGGCGCTGGAGGCGGCCGGGGTCTGGGTGCGCAGCGCCCATGTGAGCACCCTGGGGGCGAACGCGGTGGACACCGTGTACGTCACGCGGGACGACGGGACGCTGCTGCCGGAAGGGGAGGCGGCCGATCTGGCGAAGGCGCTGGAAGAGGCACTGCGGTAGCGCTCTGTACCGGGCCTGTCCGCCGCCCGCCCGGCGGCGCCCGGTGAACGGCCGGGAGCGGGTCCGGGACGGTCCGCTTGCGTGGCCGGATACCCTAGAAGCCGACTGCACCCCGCCCCCGACCCCGAGGATCGACGACCGCCGTGTTCGATACGCTTTCCGACCGCTTGGCGAGTACTTTCAAAAACCTCCGGGGCAAGGGCCGCCTGAGCGAGGCGGACATCGACGCCACGGCGCGCGAGATCCGTATCGCCCTTCTCGAGGCCGATGTCGCCCTCCCCGCCGTCCGCGCCTTCATCAAGCACGTCAAGGAACGCGCCTCCGGTGTCGAGGTCTCGCAGGCGCTGAACCCGGCCCAGCAGGTCATCAAGATCGTCAACGAGGAGCTCATCGGCATCCTCGGCGGCGAGACCCGCCGGCTGCGGTTCGCCAAGACGGCGCCGACGGTCATCATGCTGGCGGGTCTCCAGGGTGCCGGTAAGACGACCCTGGCCGGAAAGCTCGGCCGCTGGCTCAAGTCGCAGGGCCACGCCCCGCTGCTGGTCGCCTGCGACCTCCAGCGCCCCAACGCCGTCAACCAGCTCCAGGTCGTCGCCGAGCGCGCCGGCGTCGCCTTCTACGGCCCCCAGCCGGGCAACGGCGTCGGCGACCCCGTCCAGGTCGCCAAGGACTCCATCGAGCACGCGCGCACCAAGCAGTACGACGTCGTGATCGTCGACACCGCCGGCCGCCTCGGTATCGACGCCGAGATGATGCAGCAGGCCGCCGACATCCGCGACGCGGTCAGCCCCGACGAGGTCCTGTTCGTCGTCGACGCGATGATCGGCCAGGACGCGGTCAACACCGCCGAGGCGTTCCGCGACGGCGTCGGCTTCGACGGCGTGGTGCTCTCCAAGCTGGACGGCGACGCCCGCGGTGGTGCCGCGCTCTCCATCGCGCACGTCACCGGCAAGCAGATCATGTTCGCCTCCAACGGCGAGAAGCTGGACGACTTCGACGCGTTCCACCCGGACCGCATGGCGTCCCGCATCCTCGGCATGGGCGACATGCTGTCGCTCATCGAGAAGGCCGAGCAGACCTTCAGCCAGCAAGAGGCCGAGAAGATGGCGGCCAAGCTGGCGAAGGGCCCCAAGGAATTCACGCTGGACGACTTCCTGGCCCAGATGGAGCAGGTCCGCAAGATGGGCTCCATCTCCAAGCTCCTCGGCATGCTGCCCGGTATGGCGCAGATGAAGGACCAGATCAACAACCTCGACGAGCGCGAGGTCGACCGCACGGCCGCGATCATCAAGTCGATGACCCCGGCCGAGCGCCAGGACCCGACGATCATCAACGGCTCGCGCCGCGCCCGTATCGCCCGGGGCTCCGGTGTGGACGTCAGCACCGTCAAGAACCTCGTCGAGCGGTTCTTCGACGCCCGCAAGATGATGTCGCGGATGGCCCAGGGCGGCGGCATGCCCGGCATGCCCGGCATGCCCGGGATGCCGGGCATGGGTGGCGGTGCCGCGCGGAAGAAGAAGCAGCTCAAGCAGGCCAAGGGCAAGCGCAAGAGCGGCAACCCGATGAAGCGCAAGGCCGATGAAGAGGCCGCGGCGGCGCGCCGCGAGGCCGCGGCGGCGGGCAACCCGCTGGGCCTCCCGCAGGGCGCCGGCCAGGACCCGCAGAACTTCGAACTGCCCGAGGAGTTCAAGAAGTTCATGGGGTGAGCACGCCGAGGCGGGGGCGCTTCTCCCTCTTTGCCCGGCCCCCGGGCCGCCCCCGTCTCACTCTCCTTGCGTGCCCACCGGCCTCGGCGACCGTCCAGCCGGCCCTTCTCCGCTTCCTCGCCTGACTGTCCGGCCCTCTTCGCCGGCCCTCCTCGCCTCGTTTCCTGGCTGCCGGGCCCCTGCGTCTGGCTGCGGGGGCCTCTTCATGGTGACGGGGCCTCTTCTGACGGTTGGGGCTCTCTTCACGACTGCGGGGCCTCTTCTGACGGTTGGGGCTCTCTTCTGACTGCCGGAGCCCCCTTCGCCTCCTCGCCCGCCCACCCGCCCCCTCCGCACCTCCTCACCCGCCCACCCCCCGAAGGGGGGTGGGCGGCGGGAAAAAAAATTAGGCGCGGGGTGGGCGGCGGGTAAGAGGAGCGCACCCCACAGGCCCCCACGGTCTCGCCCCCACGGCAGGTCTCACCCCCTACGGGAACTCACCTCAGCCGGACCCGGAGCGTCAACCGGGCCTTCAGGGAAGGCAGTTCGCGCCCTGTAAGGGCGGTCGGGCCTAACGGGTGCGCGCGATCAGGTAGCGGAAGACGTTCGGCATCCACACCGTGCCGTCCGCACGCTGATGCGGATGCAGCGCCTCCGTCAGCTCCTTCTCCACCTGCCGCGGCTCGGTGGCCTCCAGCGCCGCGTCGAACAGCCCCGTCGACAGCAGCCCGCGCACCGCGCTCGCCATGTCCGCGTAGCCGAACGGGCAGGACACCCGCCCCGACCCGTCGGGCCGCAGCCCCGCCCGGTCGGCCAGTTCCTCCAGATCGTCCCGCCCGGCCAGCCGCCATCCCGCGGAGCCGGCGGCGAAGTCGGCGGGGGAGTCGGCCAGCCGCTGCGCCACCCGCAGCACCCCGGACGTGGCGCACCGCTCCACCGGACCCCAGCCGCCCAGCACCACCGCGCTGCCGCGCTCCGCCAGCGCCGCCGCCGCGGTCAGCGACGCGGTCAGCCCCCCGGCGCTGCTCCCGCAGCCCACCGGGTGGAACGCCGTCACCACGGTGAACGCCGCGTCCTCCGGTGCCGCGTCCGCCAGCCCGCCGCTGACCAGCCGGGTCACCTCCGGCATCCCGTCCGGCGTGAGCCGCTCGCGGGCCAGCTCCAGCCGGCACTCGTCCGCGTCCACACCGCTGACCTGGGCGCCGCGCGCCGCCGCCAGCAAAAGCGCCAGCCCGGAGCCGCAGCCCAGCCCGAGCAGCCGGGTGCCGGGCCCGACGCCGAGACGGTCGTACGCGGCTTCGTAGAGGGGGACCAGCATGCGCTCCTGGATTTCCGCCCAGTCACGGGCGCGTGCTCGGGCGCCGGCCGCGGCGGGCGGGTCGTCGCAGCCCATGGACCCGGTGTTCGGAAGCTGGTGCCGCACGAGCGTGGGTGACATCGAAAGCGCCCCTATTCGCCGAGAACCCGAAGCTGATCCGTACCGTCCGCCCCCGTTTCCGAGCGTTGTGCGCCCCCGCAATCCAGACAACTGCGCATCCGTCCGGCCGTCCAGAGGGTGCGCCGGGGTTGTCTCCCGCGCGCCCCCGTGTGCGCCGGGCCCGCACCCCGGAGCGTCGTTCCAGGGTGCCCCGGCGAGCGCGGTCCCGCCACGGCAGCGCGCACCACCCGGCACCCGTGCGCCGCCCGGGCCACGCGCCCGGGCGGGTCGTGCTGCCCTACGGTGGAGGGGCGGGGCGGCGCCCGGGGCGATCCCCACCACCCGTAACATCGCCGCGTGATGGTTGCCCCGCCGTACGACCGGCTTACGCCATGCGGTGTACGCGGGGGTACGCGGTGGTACGTACCGGCTTGCTGCCCGGCGGGCGCCTTCTCCGCAGATCGGCGCACCAGGCCCACGGCACGGCCGATGACCAGAAACTGACCGGTACGTGCAAATTATTTGGGATGCCCCGGAATCGGAACACTGGGCGACCCCGGCTCGTTGTCACGACGTGAGCACGACACCGCCTGTTCTCGCCGCCGAGCTGGCGCTCGCGTGGGCCGACATTCAACGGCACCACCCCGAGCTGCCGGACCTGGCCGCGCCCGAGTCCCTGATCGGAGAGTCCTCGTCCGCCTGTGGCGCCGAGCTCTCCTTCGAACGGCTGCTCCATGAGGCAGTCCACGGCATCGCCGCCGCCCGCGGCGTCCGCGACACCTCCAGGGCAGGCCGCTACCACAACCGCCGGTTCCTGGCGATCGCCGAGGAGCTGGGCCTGGACCACGCCGACGAGCCGCATCCCAGCAGCGGCTTCTCGCTGGTCACGCTCAACCCCGAGGCCAGAAGGCGCTACCGCCCCACGATCGAGCGGCTCACCAGAGCCCTCAAGGCCCACAGTGCCGCGACCGCCACCGACACCGCCCGCAGCTTCCGCGGCCCGGCCGCCCGGCACGGCTCCTCCGGGGGCGGCGTGCGCGTCAAGGCCGTCTGCGACTGCGGACGCAATGTCCGGGTCGTACCGTCCGTGCTGGCCCAGGCGCCGATCGTCTGCGGCGGCTGCGGCAAGCCCTTCCGTATCCCCGAGGTAGCCGCGGTCGGCTGACCCCAGGGCGTGTGGCACAATGAATGGCTGTACTCGACAGTCGCACAGGACCCCTCTCTCCTCCGGCTGACGCGTCCATCGGGCACCCGAGTACCGCAACCCCACGTGGCATCTCGTTGTGCCCAACCACGTCAAGACCAGGAGACACCACTCCAGTGGCAGTCAAGATCAAGCTGAAGCGTCTGGGCAAGATCCGTTCGCCTCACTACCGCATCGTCGTCGCCGACTCCCGCACCCGCCGTGACGGCCGGGCCATCGAGGAGATCGGCCTGTACCACCCGGTGCAGAACCCCTCGCGCATCGAGGTCGACTCGGAGCGTGCGCAGTACTGGCTGGGTGTCGGCGCGCAGCCGACCGAGCCCGTCATGGCCATCCTCAAGGTCACCGGCGACTGGCAGAAGTTCAAGGGCCTGCCCGCCCCGGCGCCGATGCTCGTCGCCGAGCCGAAGGCCGACAAGCGCGCCCTCTTCGAGGCCGCCGCCAAGGCGTCCGGCGACGAGCCGAAGGGTGAGGCCATCACCCCGAAGGCGAAGAAGTCCGAGAAGAAGGCGGACGAGGCCGCGGCCGAGGCCGACAAGCCCGCCTCTGAGCCCTCCGAGGACTGAGCGTGCTTGAGGAGGCCCTTGAGCACCTCGTCAAGGGCATCGTCGACAACCCCGATGACGTGCAGGTAGCCTCGCGCACCCTGCGCCGCGGGCGCGTGCTGGAGGTCCGGGTTCACCCCGACGACCTCGGCAAGGTGATCGGCCGCAACGGCCGTACCGCCCGTGCGCTGCGGACCGTCGTGGGCGCCATCGGCGGCCGGGGCATCCGCGTCGACGTCGACCAAGTTCGCTGACAAGTTGAACACCGGCTCGGGCCGGGGAGGGCCTTCGGGTCGTCCCCGGCCCGCGCTCGTATGCCACCGTGGGACCACGGCCACCCGTCGGATCGACGGTCACCACCCCCCATCGGACCCACCACCGCCACCATCAATTGAGGAACCCCCACGTTCCTCGGCCACGTCCGCGAGAGCGGCGGCGGCTTAGCCGCAAAGGGGAGCAGCACAGTGCAGTTGGTAGTCGCCCGGATCGGCCGCGCCCACGGAATCAAGGGCGAGGTCACCGTAGAGGTGCGCACCGACGAGCCGGAACTGCGGCTCGGCCCCGGCGCCGTCCTGGCCACCGAACCGTCCTCCGCCGGACCGCTCACCATCGCCACCGGCCGCGTCCACAGCGGCCGGCTGCTGCTGCGCTTCGAGGGCGTCGCGGACCGCACGGCCGCCGAGGCGCTGCGGAACACCCTGCTGATCGCGGAGGTCGACCCCGAGGAGGTCCCCGAGGACCCCGAGGAGTTCTACGACCACCAGCTGATCGACCTCGACGTCGTCACCCGCGACGGCACCGCCGTCGGCCGGATCACCGAGGTCTCCCATCTGCCCTACCAGGACCTGCTGATCGTCGAACGGCCCGGCGGCGGCGAGGTCATGATCCCGTTCGTCAGCGAGATCGTGCCCGAGATCGACCTGGAGGAGCAGCGCGCGGTCATCGAACCGCCGCCCGGCCTCCTCGACGAGAACCAGGCCGAGATCGCCTCCGGCCGCGAGGACAGCTGATGCGGCTCGACGTCGTCACGATCTTCCCCGAATACCTCGAACCGCTGAACGTCTCGCTCGTCGGCAAGGCCCGCGCCCGCGGGCAGCTCGACGTCCGCATCCACGACCTGCGGCAGTGGACCCACGACAAGCACCACACCGTCGACGACAGCCCCTACGGCGGCGGCCCCGGCATGGTCATGAAGCCCGAGCCCTGGGGCGAGGCGCTCGACGAGATCATCGCCTCCGGCGACGGCGAACCCGTGATCGTCGTTCCCACTCCCAGCGGCGCCCCCTTCACCCAGCAGCTGGCCGTCGAACTCTCCGCCAAACCCTGGCTGGTGTTCACCCCGGCCCGCTACGAAGGCATCGACCGCCGCGTCATCGAGGAGTACGGCGACCGGCTGGACGTCCGCGAGGTCTCCATCGGCGACTACGTCCTCGCCGGCGGCGAGGCTCCCGTACTGGTCATGGTCGAGGCGGTGGCCCGGCTGCTGCCGGGCGTCCTGGGCAACGCCGCCTCCCACCAGGACGACTCCTTCGCCCCTGGGGCGATGGCCGACCTCCTGGAGGGCCCCGTCTACACCAAGCCCCCGGAGTGGCGCGGCCGGACCATCCCGGAGGTGCTGCTCAGCGGCCACCACGGCAAGATCGCCCGCTGGCGCCGGGACGAGGCGTTCCGCCGCACCGACCGCAACCGCCCCGACCTCATCGAGCGCGCCGACCCCGCCGCCTTCGACAAGAAGGACCGGGAAATCCTGTCCATCCTGGGCTGGTCGGAGAACGAGGGGGGCCGATTTGGGCGGGCGAGCGGGGCCGTGGAAGAATAGGCCGCTGCTGTGTGCGTCCGGCGCGCGCCCCTGCCACAGGGGGAACGACGCCCGCCCGACGGAACGGCATCCGAAACAACCTTTCCCCATATCCCGTTGATGACCTGTGGCATCAGCGAAGAAAGCAGTAGTCATGCACCTTCTCGACAGCGTCGACTCCGCTGCCCTGCGCAGCGACATCCCGGCCTTCCGCCCGGGTGACACCGTCAACGTCCACGTCCGCGTCATCGAGGGCAACCGCTCCCGTGTGCAGCAGTTCAAGGGCGTCGTCATCCGCCGTCAGGGCTCCGGCGTGCGCGAGACCTTCACGGTCCGCAAGGTCAGCTTCTCGGTCGGCGTCGAGCGCACCTTCCCGGTGCACACCCCGATCGTCGAGAAGATCGAGGTCGTGACCCGCGGTGACGTCCGTCGCGCCAAGCTGTACTACCTCCGTGAGCTCCGCGGCAAGGCCGCGAAGATCAAGGAGAAGCGCGACAACTGAGCCGCGCCGCACCGGGCCGCGGACTTCCGCCCCGGTGCACCGCGAGGCCACGCTCGCGTCCGGTGTCCGGACCCGGCCGGATAGGCTCTGGGCCCGATGGACACCGACGCACAGCTCACGGAGCGCGACCCCTCTCCCGCCCCCGACCGGGGGCCGGAGCGGCGGTCGCGCTCCGCGCGTTTTCTCACCTCGGTGGCGCGCCTGCGGTACCGGCCGGTCACCCTCTTCGCCCTCTGCCTGGCCTTCCTGTTCCTGCTCAGCACCTTCGTCGCGCAGCCCTTCCTGATCCCCAGCACCTCCATGGAGAACACCCTCCAGGTCGGGGACCGGGTGCTGGTCAACAAGCTGGCGTACCGTTTCGGCAACCAACCGCGGCGCGGCGATGTCATCGTCTTCGACGGCATGGGGACTTTTGTTCACAGGGAGCAGGAGGAGAATCCCGTCACGGGACTGCTGCGCGGGGCCGGTTCGGCCCTGGGCCTGGCCCCGGCCGCGGACACCGACTACGTCAAGCGCGTGATCGGTATCGGCGGGGACCATGTGACCTGCTGCGACAAACGGGGGCGGATCGAAGTGAACGGTGAGCCGGTGAGCGAGAGCTATCTCTACCCGGGGGACGCGCCGTCCGCCGTGCCCTTCGACACCGTGGTACCGGAGGGCAAGCTGTGGGTCATGGGCGACCACCGCGCCAGATCCAGTGATTCCCGCGACCACCTGGGCGAGGCCGGCGGCGGCACCGTCCCCGAGGACAAGGTCATCGGCCGGGCGGACCTGATCACCTGGCCGTTCAGCCGTTGGCGCACCATCGGCACACCGCGGTCCTTCGACGGCATACCGGCTCCGGCGGGCCCGCATGGGTAACCGGGGACGCCCGCGGCACGGGCGCCAGGACACCCAGGAGCCCGGCCACGGCGCCGCCGGCGCGTATGGCCGCCCGTACGGCCGCCCGGGGGAGGACGAGGACCACGAGGGCCCGCAGCAGGGGACCCGCCGGGCGACCGGCGGCCGGGCCGAGCGGCGGCGCCAGGCCCGCCGCATCAAGCGCCGCAGGCGTCGCTCCTACCTCAAGGAAATCCCCATCCTGGTCGGCGTGGCGCTGGCCATCGCGCTGGTCCTGAAGACCTTCCTCGTCCAGGCGTTCGTGATCCCGTCGGGCTCCATGGAGCAGACGATCCGGATCGGGGACCGCGTCCTGGTCGACAAGCTCACCCCCTGGTTCGGCGCCAAGCCGCAGCGCGGCGACGTCGTCGTCTTCAAGGACCCGGGGGGCTGGCTCAAGGGCGAGCAGAACCAGACGTCCGGCGACCCCGGCCCGTTCAAGGACTTCATGACCTTCATCGGGCTGCTGCCGTCCGCCAACGAGCAGGACCTGATCAAGCGGGTGGTGGCGGTCGGCGGCGACACCGTCCGCTGCTGCGACAAACAGGGGCGGGTGACGGTCAACGGGACGCCGCTGACCGAGCCGTACGTCCACCCCGGAAACCCGCCCTCCCAGCTGACGTTCACGGTCAACGTCCCCACCGGGCGGATCTTCGTGATGGGCGACCACCGCTCCAACTCCGCGGATTCGCGCTACCACCTGGACGAGCCGTACCGTGGCACGGTCTCGGAGGACAACGTCGTGGGCCGGGCCGTGGTCATCGCCTGGCCGTTCAGCCACTGGCGGATGCTCGAAGAGCCCGACACCTTCGCAACGGTGCACGACGCGCCGGGCGCGAAGGCGGCGGCAGCGAACGTGCCGCATAGGCTGTCACCCGAGAGTTTGACCGTACTCCCGACCCCTGCGGAACTCCCGCTCGTTATGGGAGTGGTGGGCCTGCACCGGTTGACGGGCAGGCGAGAGCGCGGAGTAAGGAGCAGATGTGGGGGACTTGGCGGTCGGCGCGCGGTCCGGAACCGAAGAGCCCGAAGAGCCGGCGGGGCGCGGTGAGACCGCGCGGTCGGCGGCGAGTTCCGTGCATCGGCCACAGTCACAGTCAGGACGGTCCGCGCCGGCGGACCTCTCGAAGCAGTCGGACACAGCGGCCGGCGAGGAGGCGAGCGGCAGCGTGACCAAGGGCAAGAAGCCGCGTGCCTTCTGGAAGGAGCTGCCGATCCTCATCGGCATCGCCCTGCTCCTCGCGCTGCTGATCAAAACGTTTCTGGTGCAGGCGTTCTCCATCCCGTCCGACTCGATGCAGGACACCCTCCAGCGCGGGGACCGGGTCCTGGTGGACAAGCTCACACCGTGGTTCGGGTCCAAGCCGCAGCGCGGCGAGGTCGTCGTCTTCCACGACCCGGGCGGCTGGCTCAACGAAACGCCCACCCCGCAGCCCAACCCGGTCCAGAAGGTCCTCAGCTTCATCGGGCTGATGCCCTCGGCCGAGGAGAAGGACCTGATCAAGCGGGTCATCGCGGTCGGCGGCGACACCGTCGAGTGCCAGGGCACCGGCCCGGTCAAGGTCAACGGCAAGGCCCTCAAGGAGGACTCCTACGTCTTCCCCGGCGCCACCCCGTGCGGTGACCGCCCCTTCGGCCCGATCCACGTCCCCAAGGGCCGGATCTGGGTGATGGGCGACCACCGCGACGACTCCCTCGATTCCCGCTACCACCAGAACCTGGAGGGCAAGGGCACGGTCTCCGAGGACGAGGTCGTCGGGCGGGCCTTCACCATCGCGTGGCCCATCAACCGCTGGGCAACCCTCCCCGTACCGGACACCTTCGACCAGGCCGGGATCAACAAGGCAATGGCCGCGGCTCCGGCCGCGCTGGGCCTGACCGGCGCGGTGCCGATCGTGCTGTGGCGCCGCCGGAGGCTTACCGGAGGGCGTAACCCCAGGTAAGGTGCCGTCCCGGATCTTTCGACGCGGGCCGGTACCGCGGGGTGGGAGCGCTGGGATGAGCAGCAGTACGGAACGCAGGACAGACGGCCGCGGCCGGACCACGGGCAGTGTGCTCTCCGGTCTGGCCGTGGCCGTCGGCTGTGTGCTGTTCCTGGGCGGCTTCGTCTGGGGGGCGCTGACCTACCGCCCCTACACGGTGCCGACCGATTCGATGACGCCGACGATCTCCGTAGGGGCCCGGGTGCTGGCCGAGAAGGTCAACGGCTCCGAGATACGCCGCGGCGACATCGTCGTCTTCAAGGACTCGACCTGGGGCGCGCTGCCGATGGTGAAGCGGGTCGTCGGCATCGGCGGCGACAAGGTCGCCTGCTGCACCAAGCAGGGGCTGCTGACGATCAACGGAACCCCCGTTGAAGAACCGTATCGGCAGGGTGGTGGCCCCGCCTCACCCGTCGGCTTCAAGGCCACGGTCCCCAATGGCCAGCTCTTCCTCCTGGGCGACCACCGCAGCGACTCCCTCGACTCCCGCGTCCACCTCACCGACGGCGACCAGGGATCCGTCCCCCGCAGCGCCGTCGAGGCCCGGGTCGACGCCCTCGCCTGGCCGCTCGGCAGCGTCGGCGTGATGCAGCGCCCCGCGGCCTTCTCCGCGCTTCCCGGGGGCACGTCCCAGCCGGGGCCGATCCAGCCCATCACCCTGGCCGTCGCCGCGGGCACGGTGCTCATCCTGGGAGGTGCGGCATACGGGCCGATCGCGCGGAGGAAAGGGCGCCGTCGTGGCTGAGCGGGAGCGGGGGCCGAACGCCGGGCCGGCGCGGAAGCCGGAACGGGCGGTGACCGGCGGTGAGCCTGCCGAGGTGCGGCAGGTCTCCCGTGTCGTCCTGCTCGACCCCGACGACCGGATCCTGCTGCTGCACGGCTTCGAACCGGACAACCCCGACGACACCTGGTGGTTCACCCCCGGTGGCGGTGTGGAAGGCGCCGAGACCCGCGAGGCGGCGGCGCGCCGCGAGCTCGCCGAGGAGACGGGCATCACCGATGCCGTTCTGGGCCCCGTCCTGTGGAAGCGCCGCTGCGCCTTTCCGTTCGACGGGCGACGCTGGGAGCAGGACGAGTGGTACTACCTGGGGCGGACCGACCGGACCGCCACCGACACCGGCGGCCACACCGACCTGGAGCGACGCAGCGTCTCGGGACTGAGGTGGTGGACTTCGGAGGAACTGTCGGCGACGCATGAGACGGTGTATCCGACCAGACTCGCCGGGCTGCTGCGCACACTGCTCGACGAAGGCCCCCCGAGTGCGCCAGTGCTCCTGGAGACCGAGAGGGTCTGACGCACAATAGGGGGACGCACGGCTGAAGGGGATCTGCCATGAGCGCCGAGGACCTCGAAAAGTACGAGACCGAGATGGAGCTGAAGCTCTACCGGGAGTACCGCGACGTCGTCGGGCTGTTCAAATACGTGATCGAGACCGAACGTCGCTTCTACCTCACCAACGACTACGAGATGCAGGTGCACTCGGTGCAGGGTGAAGTGTTCTTCGAGGTCTCGATGGCCGACGCATGGGTCTGGGATATGTACCGACCGGCCCGTTTCGTCAAGCAGGTGCGGGTACTCACGTTCAAGGACGTGAACATCGAAGAGCTCAACAAGAGCGATCTGGACCTTCCGGGAAGCTGACCGGTGGAGGGGCGGACCGGGGAACCGTTCCTCGCGGAGCGTCCCCGGTCACCCCGGCGGGTGACGGAGTTGTCCACAATCGATCCGCTGTCCACCAAGATCCAATAGATCCGCGCGGAGGCGTCACAGTCGGTGCCGGAGGTGGTACCGCATGAACGCCACGCACACCGGCAGGCAAGCCGGAGACAACGCACGGACCCGGGACGGCGGACGGACCGCGGACGGTGCCGGAGCCGCCGAAGGCACGGGGACCAGGGACGGCCACGGGCCTGTGGCAGCCGCACGGAGCCGAGAACACCCAGCGCCCGGCACGACCGCACGCGCCAGGAAGAACGCCCCCACCGGGCCAGGCGCCCGCGGCAGAGCAGCGCGCGCCCCGGACCGGCCCACGGCCGCCCGGCCCCGCACCCGCCGCCGCGCACTGGGGCGCTACGGCGAGGACCTGGCGGCCCGGCGCCTCACCGAGGCCGGGATGCGGATCCTCGACCGGAACTGGCGCTGCCGCGACGGCGAGATCGACATCGTCGCCGCCGATGGCGACACCCTGGTGATCTGCGAGGTCAAGACCCGCAGGGCGGGCTCCTACGAACACCCCATGGCCGCGGTACGGCCCGCGAAGACCGCCCGGCTCCGGCTGCTCGCCGAACGCTGGCTGGAGCGGCACGGCGGCCCACCGCCCGGCGGCGTACGAATCGACGTCATCGGCGTCCTGCTGCCCGCCCGCGGCGCGCCCGCGGTGGAACACGCACGGGGGGTGGCGTGATGGGATTCGCCCGCACCTGCTCCGTCGCCCTGGTCGGCGTCGAAGGAGTCGTCGTCGAGGTCCAGGCCGACCTGGAGCCCGGCGTCGCCGCCTTCACCCTCGTCGGACTCCCCGACAAGAGCCTGGTCGAATCCCGCGACCGGGTGCGCGCCGCCGTCGTGAACTCCGGCGCCGAGTGGCCGCAGAAGAAGCTCACCGTCGGCCTCAGCCCCGCCTCCGTGCCCAAAAGCGGCAGCGGATTCGACCTCGCCGTGGCCTGCGCGGTCCTCGGCGCCGCCGAGCGCCTGGACCCCCGTGAACTCACCGACCTGATGATGATCGGCGAACTGGGCCTCGACGGCCGCGTCCGGCCCGTACGCGGCGTGCTGCCCGCCGTCCTCGCCGCCGCCGACGCCGGATTCCGCCAGGTCGTCGTACCGGAACAGACCGTCGCCGAGGCATCCCTCGTCCCCGGCGTCTCCGTCCTCGGCATCCGCAGCCTGCGCCAGCTCATCGCCGTCCTCGCCGACGAACCCGTGCCGGACGAGGAGAACCCCCTCGAAGAAGGCCGGCCCGACCCCCTCCTCGCCGGGCTCACCACGCCCGGCACCGGCGTCGGCGCGGGCCTGCCACCCGGCGACCACACCCCCGACCTCGCGGACGTCGCAGGCCAGCACGGCGCCCGCCGCGCCCTGGAGGTAGCCGCCGCCGGCCGCCACCACATCTTCTTCAAAGGCCCGCCGGGCGCCGGCAAAACCATGCTCGCCGAACGCCTCCCCGGACTCCTGCCGGCCCTGACACCCAAGGAATCCCTGGAGGTCACCGCCGTCCACTCGGTCGCTGGCACCCTCCCACCAGGACAGCCACTGGTCCACCGCCCGCCCTACTGCGCCCCGCACCACTCCGCGACCATGGCATCCCTCGTCGGGGGCGGCGCCGGCCTGCCCAGACCGGGGGCCGTATCGCTCGCCCACCACGGCGTGCTCTTCGTGGACGAGGCCGCCGAATGCAGCCCACGCGTCCTGGACGCATTACGCCAGCCACTGGAATCCGGACACGTCGTCGTCGCCCGGGCCGCGGGGATGATGCGCATGCCCGCCCGTTTCCTCCTCGCCCTCGCGGCAAACCCCTGCCCCTGCGGCCGGCACGGCACCACCGGCGGCGGCTGCGAATGCCGGCCCTCCTCGATCCGCCGCTACCGAGCCCGGCTCTCCGGGCCGCTGATGGACCGCGTGGACCTGCGGATCGCCGTGGAACCGGTCGCCCGCTCAGAACTCCTCGCACTCGGCCGCGGCGCCGAATCCACCGCCGACGTCGCCGAACGCGTCCGCGCCGCGCGCGAACGCGCCGCGGCCCGCTACGCCGGCACCCCCTGGCACACCAACAGCGAGGTACCGGGCCACGAACTGCGAACCCGCTGGCAGGTACACCCCGGCGCGCTGGCCCACGCCGAACGCGACCTGGAATGCGGCCTCCTGACCGCCCGCGGCCTCGACCGCGTCCTCCGCGTCGCCTGGACCGCCGCCGACCTCGCAGGCCGCGACCGCCCCACACGGAAGGACGTCGACTGGGCCCTGGAACTCCGCACCGGCGTACGCCGCGGCACCGTGACGACCGCAGCAGGCGCGCAGACGCCGACCGCACGCACGAAGGGGCGGACCGGCGGACGAGCGGAGGTGAGCGATGCCCGCAACGGATGAATGGGGCTTCGCCACCAGCGGGGCCACGGCAAACCCCCCGAGCACCCCCGCTCCCGGCATGCCCTCCGCACCGGACCGCGCCACCAGCGCGCCCACCAGGCCGACTCACGAAGCGAACGGAGCAAGGACGGCAGCCGGCAGCGGCACAGCCCGGCGCGAAACCTGCGAACCGCAGCGGACCGCCCGCGCGGCCCTCACCCGCATCCTCGAACCAGGCGACGAAACAGCCGGCCGCTGGCTGCGCGAGATGGGCCCGGTGGCCCTCTGGCACGCACTGTCGGAGGACGACACGAGCCTTCCTCCGGGCGTGAGCCCCACCAAGGTCGCGGGCCTCAGACTGCGCGCCGCGCGCGCCCGCCCCGCCGCGGACCTCGCGGCCGTCGCCGCGCTCGGCGGCCGCTTCATCTGCCCCGGCGACGAGGAATGGCCACGCCAACTCGACGACCTCGGCGACGGCCGCCCCATCGGCCTCTGGGTACGTGGTGCGGGCGGCCTGCGACTGTGGGCGCTGCGCTCGGTCGCCGTGGTCGGCGCGCGGTCCTGCACCGAATACGGCGCCCACCTCGCCACCACCCTCGGCGCCGGACTCGCCGAGCGCGGCTGGACGGTCGTCTCCGGGGCGGCGTACGGCGTCGACGGCGCCGCGCACCGCGGCGCACTGGCCGCGGACGGCCCGACCGTCGCCGTCCTCGCCTCCGGCGTCGACTACGCCTATCCGCGCGGCCACACCGAGTTGCTCGGCCGGATCGCCGAACAGGGCCTGATCGTGGCCGAGTTGCCACCATGCGACCACCCCACCCGCAGTCGCTTCGTGCTGCGCAACCGCGTGATCGCCGCGCTCACCCGGGGCACCGTTGTCGTGGAAGCCGAACTCCGCAGCGGCTCACTGGTCACCGCCCGGCGCGCGCTGTCCCTCGGGAGGTTCACGATGGGTGTGCCGGGGCCGGTCACCAGCGGCCTGTCCGCCGGTGTGCATCAACTCCTGCGCGGCGAAGCCACGGTGGTCACCGACGCCGACGAGGTCATCGAACTCGTCGGCAGCATCGGCGACCTCGCACCCGAGCGGCGCGGTCCGATCCTCGCACGCGACCTTCTGGACCCGGTCGCCGCCCGCGTACTGGAAGCACTGCCGGCCCGCGGCCCCGCGGACACCGCTCAACTGGCACGGGAGTCGGGTACACCCCACGACACCACTCAGGGAAAGCTCTTCGAGCTGCAATCCCTGGGATTCGTTCAAAGGTGCGGTGAGCGCTGGGAGTTGGTGCGACGCGCCAACTCCGCCGACGGTTCCCGGCGAGGCGGTACTTGACCTTGCGCGAACGGGTGAAAGGGTGAGGGGAATGACCGCAGAATCCAGGTTTGCCTCGCTTCGGTGCGCGAGGCCGACCCGTTGGGAGACGGTGATGTGGCGCAACGGACGCACGGGGTCCTGCCTGCCGCTTCACCGCGTCCGTCCGCACGGCCCTCCGGGAACGCGCCCCCGGCACCCCGTCCGGGTGTCGCCACGCCGTACGAGGTAACCCTGAGGTGCGGGCAGCGGAACGTATCTGCGCACACCCAACCCGCTTTCCTCGCACACCGCGATGCTGCGGTCACGCTACGCTCACAACAATTCAACCCTCATCCATCCACCTACCCGTGTCTCGGCAGAACGGCTCAAGGCGACGAATGCCCCAGCACACCTCCGGGTCTGACCGTGCGGCAGTGCCACCCGCCGCGCGCGGCAGCGTGCGCCCCAATCCGCCCACCTCGCTCGACGAGCTGTGGCGCTCCTACAAGGCGTCGGGCGACGGACGCTTGCGGGAACAGCTGATCCTGCACTACTCACCGCTGGTCAAGTACGTCGCCGGCCGCGTCAGCGTCGGACTGCCGCCCAACGTCGAGCAGGCCGACTTCGTCTCCTCGGGGGTCTTCGGACTGATCGACGCCATCGAGAAGTTCGAACCCGAACGCTCCATCAAGTTCGAGACGTACGCCATCACCCGCATCCGCGGCGCGATGATCGACGAACTGCGCGCCCTGGACTGGATCCCACGATCCGTACGGCAGAAGGCCCGAGCCGTGGAACGGGCGTATGCCACGCTCGAAGCGCAACTCCGCCGTACCCCCACCGAGGCGGAGGTCGCCGGCGAGATGGGTATCGCACTGGAAGAACTCCACGGTGTCTTCAGCCAGCTGTCGCTGGCGAACGTCGTGGCGCTGGAAGAACTCCTCCACGTCGGCGGCGAGGGCGGTGAACGCCTGAGCCTGATGGACACACTGGAGGACACCGCCGCCGAGAACCCCGTGGAAATCGCCGAGGACCGCGAACTGCGGCGGCTGCTCGCCCGGGCCATCAACACACTCCCCGAACGCGAGAAGACCGTGGTCACCCTCTACTACTACGAGGGCCTCACCCTCGCCGAGATCGGCAACGTCCTCGGCGTAACGGAGAGCCGGGTCAGCCAGATCCACACCAAATCCGTACTCCAGCTCCGGGCGAAACTGGCGGATGTCGGACGCTGAGCGGGCCGCGACGCTCCGGTCGATGTCGCCCTCTGCCGCCTCGTGTCGTAACGCGGAGTGCCACAACGCGGGGGCCATCCGTACAGTGGTGGCGTGCCCAGGATTCGAGCGGCCTCGGTGGCCGAGCACCGGACGATGCAGCGCGGCGCCCTCTTGGACGCCGCCCGCACCCTGCTGTCCGAAGGCGGAACGGAGGCGCTGACCTTCCCCGCCCTCGCCGAGCGCACGGGCCTCGCGCGCTCCTCCGTATACGAGTACTTCCGCTCCCGTGCGGCCGTCGTCGAGGAACTGTGCGCCGCCGACTTCCCCGTATGGGCGGCGGAGGTCGAGGCAGCGATGGAAGGCGCCGAAACGCCCGAGAGGAAGGTCGAGGCGTATGTGCGCCGGCAGCTGGCCCTGGTCGGCGACCGCCGCCACCGCGCCGTCGTCGCCATCTCGGCCGGCGAACTGGACGCCGGGGCGAGAGAGAAGATCCGCGCGGCGCACGGCGGCCTGATCGCCATGATCGTCGAGGCGCTCGCCGCCCTCGGCCATGAACACCCCCGCCTCGCCGCCATGCTCCTCCAGGGCGTCGTCGACGCCGCCGTCCGCCGCGTCGAACTCGGCGCCGCGGAAAACCCGGAAGAGATCACGGAGGCGGCAGTGGCCATGGTCTTGCGAGGGGTCGGCGGCTGACGCCGCCGGAGCTTCCTGAGGGGCTCCCCCCCCGGGCCCCGCCCCCACCCCTCCCGCCCCCCTCCATCACCACCTCCGCTCGTTGCAGCCCGCAGCCCGCAGCCCGCAGCCCGCAGCCCGCAGCCCGCAGCCCGCAGCCCGCAGCCCGCAGCCCGCAGCCCGCAGCCCGCAGCCCGCAGCCCGCAGCCCGCAGCCCGCAGCCCGCAGCCCGCAGCCCGCAGCCCGCAGCCCGCAGCCCGCAGCCGGCGTGCGCTCACCTGGTCACCGAGGCTGGCTGTGCCGTGTCGCAGGCGTGATCCTCGTTGCTCCTCTCGCGGCTTGCTCCGCGTCAGCGTCACCGCCCGCCCGTCACCTCATCCTTCGCCCCTCCGTACTTTCCTCCGTCTCTCCCTCCGCGCGGTCATTTCTTCGCGCCGTGGCCATTCCCCACCGGCAGTACGGCACTCGGAGTCGTCCCACCCCATTGGCCCCGCCTCGGCCGCCCGACGCATGGCGGCCCAGCGCCCACAGCGCGGCGGTCGCGAGCGCGATCGCTCCTACGAGGGCCGCGCTCGTCGGTGCGTCCGTCGTCTTGTGCGCCGTGGGGGCAGGCCGCCCCGGAACCGGCCGCTTCGATTCCGTTCGCCCAGGAGTGGCAGGGATCGTGGGTTCGGGGATGCCGAAGACGGGGAGCAGCCGGGACGGGCCGCCATGGAGCATGGCCGGTGGCAGCAGCGAGAGTGGGTCCAGGTAGGACTTCCCGCGGAGCAGGCCCCAGTGGAGACACGGGGCGCGGCAGTGGAACGGGCCGCGTTGCAGCTCGCCGACCGGCTGGCCTGCCGTGACGTGCTGCCCTGGGCGGGCGGTGGCGCGGACTGGTTCGTAGGTGGTGCGTAAGGGCGGGTGCCCCGAGTCGGACAGCTCGATGGTGAGCACCCCGCGGCCGGCGACGGTGCCGGCGAACGCGACCTGGCCGGGCGCGGCTGCCCGTACGACCGCGCCGGGGGACGCTGCGAGGTCGACGCCGCGGTGGCCCGCCGCCCAGGGCGAAGGGGGCGGCTCCCAGCCGCGTAGCACGGTGGGTCGCAGTCCTGCCGGGCCGTCCACCGGCCACGACCGGTCGGCAGCCGCCGAGGCTGCCCGGTCTTCCGGGCCGGTTCGCGTGGCGCGGACCGTGGCGCTTGCCGCTGCGAGGCCCAGGGGATCAGCCTTGAACGCATCCCACGCACCTGCTGCCATCGGCACGCACACTGCAGTTGCCACCGCCACCGTCCTCGGGAGCGAGAGGGGCTGCCGCTTGGTTGAGCTGGGGTGTCGTCTCATGCCCTGACCATGACGGAGTCCGGACGGGCATGGGGATCTTGGTCGAAAGCTGTGGACGGCGAGCCGATTGTGGACAACGGCGTCACTCGCCCGGGGCACGAAATGGTGCGTGTCGCCCGGTGCATCGCCAGTCCCGTACACTTCTGGTGGCGATCCGGGTCACCGGGTCGACTTCGCACGCCCCGCCATCAGTGCACCAGTCCCTTTCGGGCAGCACGACGGCCGCGCTCCTCGGTCCTCGGAAGGTTCCGCCCGGTTCCTCCCCTGGCAGGCGCGTCGGGGCGTCAGGCATCGCGGCCGACCGGCCGTGGTGGAACCGAGAGACAACAAGGAGTACGGCCATGGCCGTCGTCACGATGCGGGAGCTGCTGGAGAGCGGCGTCCACTTCGGGCACCAGACCCGCCGCTGGAACCCGAAGATGAAGCGCTTCATCTTCACCGAGCGCAACGGCATCTACATCATCGACCTGCTCCAGTCGCTGTCGTACATCGACCGCGCCTACGAGTTCGTCAAGGAGACCGTTGCCCACGGCGGCTCGGTCATGTTCGTCGGCACCAAGAAGCAGGCCCAGGAGGCCATTGCCGAGCAGGCGACCCGCGTGGGCATGCCCTACGTGAACCAGCGCTGGCTCGGCGGCATGCTGACCAACTTCTCCACGGTCTACAAGCGCCTGCAGCGTCTGAAGGAGCTTGAGCAGATCGACTTCGAGGATGTGGCCGCCTCCGGCCTCACCAAGAAGGAGCTCCTCGTCCTCTCCCGCGAGAAGGCCAAGCTGGAGAAGACCCTCGGTGGTATCCGCGAGATGCAGAAGGTGCCCAGCGCCGTCTGGATCGTGGACACCAAGAAGGAGCACATCGCCGTCGGTGAGGCGCGCAAGCTCAACATCCCGGTTGTCGCGATCCTCGACACCAACTGCGACCCCGACGAGGTCGACTACAAGATCCCGGGCAACGACGACGCGATCCGCTCCGTCACCCTGCTCACCCGCGTGATCGCCGACGCCGTCGCCGAGGGCCTCATCGCCCGTTCCGGTGCCGCCACCGGCGACCAGAAGCCCGGCGACAAGGCTGCCGCCGAGCCGCTGGCCGAGTGGGAGCGCGACCTGCTCGAAGGCGACAAGAAGTCCGACGACGAGGCCGCCAAGGCCGAGGCCCCGGCCGCCGAGGCCGAGAAGCCGGCCGAGCAGGGCTGACCTCAAGACCGGTTGATGACGGCGGGGGAGGGTGCCACAAGCGCCGCCCCCGCCGTCCACCCGTAGATCTTTCGACTTCCGCGATTCCGAGAAGAGATTCACAGACCATGGCGAACTACACCGCCGCTGACGTCAAGAAGCTCCGCGAGCTCACCGGCGCCGGCATGATGGACTGCAAGAAGGCCCTGGAAGAGGCCGAGGGCAACGTCGACAAGGCCGTCGAGGTGCTCCGCGTCAAGGGCCAGAAGGGCGTCGCCAAGCGCGAGGGCCGCTCCGCCGAGAACGGCGCTGTGGTCTCCGTGATCGCCGACGACAACGCCTCCGGCCTCATCCTCGAGCTGAAGTGCGAGACGGACTTCGTCGCCAAGGGCGAGAAGTTCCAGTCCGTCGCCAGCGCCCTGGCCGCGCACGTCGCCAAGACCAAGCCGGCCGACGTCGAGGCCCTGCTCGCCTCCGAGATCGAGGCCGGCAAGACCGTCCAGGCGTTCGTCGACGAGGCCAACGCGAACCTCGGCGAGAAGATCGTCCTGGACCGCTTCGCGCAGTTCTCCGACGGCTACGTGACGGCGTACATGCACCGCACCATGCCTGACCTGCCGCCGCAGATCGGTGTCCTCATCGAGCTCGACAAGGACAACGCCGAGGTCGCCAGGGGCATTGCGCAGCACATCGCCGCCTTCGCCCCGCAGTACCTCTCCAAGGAGGACGTCCCGGCCGAGGTCGTCGAGGCCGAGCGTCGCGTCGCCGAGGAGACCACCCGCGCCGAGGGCAAGCCCGAGGCCGCACTGCCGAAGATCGTCGAGGGTCGCCTCAACGGCTTCTTCAAGGAGGCGACGCTGCTCGGCCAGCCGTACGCCCTCGACAACAAGAAGTCCGTCGAGAAGGTCCTCCAGGAGGCCGGTGTCACCCTGAAGCGCTTCTCGCGCATCAAGGTCGGCATCTGAGCCTGCCGCGAAGGCAGCGAATGACTTACGACCCCGCTAGGGTCGTACGCAGTCGGCCGCTCAACGGCCGGCCGCAGATGTGACGAGGAGGCCATTGCCGCACAGGGATCTGGACCAGACCCACGGCAGTGGCCTTCTTCGTATGTGCACGAGGAGAGCTCAATGAATCACGGTGCCGACGGCGCGGACACACACAAAGCCGGCAACGGCGGCAGGCGGCGCTTCCTTCTGAAGCTGTCGGGCGAGGCGTTCGCCGGTGGCGGAGGACTGGGTGTCGACCCCGATGTCGTGCACGCCATCGCCCGGGAGATCGCCGCGGTGGTCCGCGACGGCTATGAGATCGCCATCGTGATCGGCGGCGGCAACTTCTTCCGCGGCGCCGAACTCCAGCAGCGCGGTATGGACCGGGCCCGATCCGACTACATGGGCATGCTCGGTACGGTCATGAACTGCCTGGCCCTCCAGGACTTCCTGGAGAAGGAGGGCATCGACTCCCGCGTCCAGACCGCGATCACGATGGGCCAGGTCGCGGAGCCGTACATTCCGCTGCGCGCGGTGCGCCACCTGGAGAAGGGCCGGGTCGTCATCTTCGGCGCCGGTATGGGCATGCCGTACTTCTCCACCGACACCACCGCCGCCCAGCGCGCTCTGGAGATCGACGCCGAGGCCATGCTGATGGGCAAGAACGGTGTGGACGGTGTCTACGACTCCGATCCGAAGCAGAACCCGGACGCGGTCAAGTTCGACGCCCTCGAATACGGCGAGGTGATCACCCGCGATCTGAAGGTCGCCGATGCCACCGCCATCACGCTGTGCCGGGACAACAAGCTCCCGATTCTCGTGTTCGAGCTGCTCGCCGAGGGCAACATCGCGCGTGCGGTGAAGGGTGAGAAGATCGGCACGCTCGTCAGCGATCAGAACACCCGGGCCTGACGGCCCCAACTGCCGTGATTCCGTACGGGCATCGGCCCGTACGGGCGGCAACTCCCGGCCGTGGGAAGACCTCGGTACGGGGATGGACAACCGCCTGCCGGTCGGACACCGTGCAGGAGAAGACGCGCGGCAGGGGCGAGGCTCTGCTTCTTACCGAAAAGACCAGGAGCAAGTGGTGATCGAAGAGATCCTCCTCGAAGCCGAGGAGAAGATGGAGAAGGCCGTCGTGGTCGCCAAGGAGGACTTCGCCGCGATCCGCACCGGGCGTGCGCACCCGGCGATGTTCAACAAGATCGTGGCGGACTACTACGGTGCCATGACGCCGATCAACCAGCTGGCGTCGTTCTCGGTGCCGGAGCCGCGGATGGCCGTGGTGACCCCGTTCGACAAGAGCGCGCTGCGCAACATCGAGCAGGCGATCCGCGACTCGGACCTCGGTGTCAACCCGAGCAACGACGGCAACATCATCCGTGTGACGTTCCCGGAGCTCACCGAGGAGCGCCGCCGCGAGTTCATCAAGGTCGCCAAGAACAAGGCCGAGGACTCGAAGATCTCGATCCGCAGCGTGCGTCGCAAGGCCAAGGAAGCGCTCGACAAGCTGGTCAAGGACAAGGAGTCGGGCGAGGACGAGGTCCGCCGCGCGGAGAAGGAGCTCGACGACGTCACCGCGAAGTACGTCGCGCAGGTGGACGAGCTCCTCAAGCACAAGGAATCCGAGCTCCTAGAGGTCTGATGAACGAGTCATCCTGGGGGACCCCGCCCGGCGCCGGTCGATGGGGACCGCCCGACCACGGACCGGCTGCCTCGCTGCGCGGGGTGGCGCCCCCCGTCCCGGCGGGTCCCGTGCACGACCGGGGCGACGCGGCGCAGACTCGGCCCATGCCCATCGTGCCCGAGCCGGGCGGACACCAGGACGACCATCGGGACATCCGGGACGACCGGGGGGCTGCTCGACTGAGCGGCCCCCTGTTCCGCGACGACAGGCCGCAGGAGCCCATGCCCACCTCTCTCCCCGGGGCCGGTAGCACGTCGGACCCAGAGAAACCGAAGAAGAAGAGCGCGGGGCGCAATCTTCGCGCCGCCATAGGGGTCGGTGTCGGCCTCGGCGCGGTCATCCTCGCCTCGCTCTTCGTCTACAAGCCGGTGTTCATCGGTGTGATAGCGATCGCTGTCGTCGTGGGGCTGTGGGAGCTGACCTCGCGGCTGGCGGAGCGCAAGGACATCCGGGTGCCGTTGGTGCCGCTTGCGGTCGGCGGCACCTCCATGGTGGTCGCCGGATACGTCCGCGGGGCCGAGGGGGCGTGGGTGGCGATGGCGCTCACCGCGCTGGCCGTCCTCGTGTGGCGGATGACCGAGGCGCCCGAGAACTATCTGCGGGATGTCACGGCGGGCGTCTTCGCGGCGTTCTACGTGCCGTTCCTGGCGACGTTCGTGGCCCTGATGCTCGCGGCCGGGGACGACGGGCCGCAGCGGGTGCTGACGTTCCTGCTGCTGACGGTCGTCAGCGACACCGGCGCGTACGCGGTCGGCTGGCGGTTCGGCAGGAAGAAGCTCGCGCCGCGGATCAGCCCCGGCAAGACCCGTGAAGGGCTCGTCGGCGCGGTGCTGTTCGCGATGGTGGCGGGCGCGCTGTGCATGGAGTTCCTGATCAAGGGCGGCACCTGGTGGCAGGGGCTGCTGCTCGGTCTCGCGGTTGCGGCCAGCGCGACCCTCGGTGACCTCGGCGAATCCATGATCAAGCGCGATCTCGGGATCAAGGACATGGGCACCCTGCTGCCCGGCCACGGCGGCATCATGGACCGCCTGGACTCCCTGCTGCCGACGGCGCCGGTGGTCTGGTTGCTGTTCGTGATCTTTGTGGGATCGGGCTGACCGGCGCCGGTTACCCTTGAAGGGCGCGTCGCTCGTGGGCGATGCGCCCTTTCCGCCCCGCGACCGCGGGGGGTGATCCGTGAGGTCTTCTGGCTCCGGCCCCGTCCGGCACCTGGCTCCGCGACAGCGGAGGACGCCCGGCCTCGTCGTACAGAGGAGTTTCCACTCATGGCACGCCCGGCCCCGGGAGAACTGACATTCGTCGCCCCCCGTGGGGCCAAGAAGCCTCCTCGGCACCTCGCTGACCTCAGCCCCGTCGAGCGCCGCGAAGCGGTGGCCGCGATCGGCGAGAAGCCGTTTCGCGCGAAGCAGCTGTCTCAGCATTACTTCGCCCGCTACGCGCACGACCCGGCCGAGTGGACCGACATCCCGGCGGCGGCGCGCGAGAAGCTGGCGGCGGAGCTGCTGCCGGATCTCATGAACGTGGTGCGGCACATCTCGTGCGACAACGACACCACCCGCAAGACCCTGTGGCGGCTGCACGACGGCACGCTCGTCGAGTCGGTGCTGATGCGCTACCCGGACCGGGTCACCATGTGCATCTCCTCGCAGGCCGGCTGCGGAATGAACTGCCCGTTCTGCGCCACCGGGCAGGCGGGGCTGGACCGCAACCTCTCCACCGCCGAGATCGTGCACCAGATCGTCGATGGGATGCGGGCGTTGCGTGACGGCGAGGTGCCGGGTGGCTCGGCGCGGCTCTCCAACATCGTCTTCATGGGGATGGGCGAGCCGCTCGCCAACTACAAGCGGGTGGTCGGCGCGATCCGGCGGCTGACCGACCCCGAGCCGGACGGGCTGGGGCTGTCCCAGCGCGGCATCACGGTCTCGACGGTCGGGCTGGTCCCGGCGATGCTGAGGTTCGCCGACGAGGGCTTCAAGTGCCGGCTCGCGGTGTCGTTGCACGCGCCCGACGACGAGCTGCGCGACACCCTTGTGCCCGTCAACACCCGCTGGAAGGTCCGCGAGGTGCTGGACGCGGCGTGGGAGTACGCCGAGAAGTCCGGCCGCCGCATCTCGATCGAGTACGCGCTGATCCGCGACATCAACGACCAGGCATGGCGCGGTGACCTGCTGGGACGACTGCTCAAGGGCAAGCGTGTCCATGTGAACCTCATTCCGCTCAATCCGACGCCGGGCTCGAAGTGGACCGCCTCGCGGCCCGAGGACGAGCTGGCGTTCGTCCGGGCCATCGAGGCGCATGGTGTGCCCGTGACCGTTCGGGACACCCGCGGCCAGGAGATCGACGGCGCCTGCGGGCAGCTCGCCGCCTCGGAGCGCTGAACGCCCGCTGGTACGGTGTGCTCGAACAAATGCACATTCCGACAGGGGAGCGCCACAGCGCTGAGAGTGCGGAAGCGTCGAAACCACACGGCGCCCGCAGACCCTTGAACCTCGCCCGGGTCATTCCGGGTAGGAAGTTCGGTCGTCACTCATGCTGTTGCGCCCTGCCCACGGTGCGTTGCCGCACGTCACGCGACGTCGCGAGCGGCGGGCACCGGGCGGGGCCGCGTCTCTTCCTGGCCAGCCAGGAGGAAATCAGTGAGCACCACCAGCAGGATCACCGCGGCAGCGCTCGCCGCCGCGGCCGGCATGACCGCCCTCTCCGCATGCGGCACCACGGGGGGCGGCGGCGGGAGCGCGGATGCCAAGACCGTCACGCTCGTCAGCCATGACTCGTTCAACGCCTCCAAGTCCGTACTGGCCGCTTTCGAGAAGGCGAGCGGCTACAAGGTCAAGGTGCTCAAGGGCGGGGATGCTGGCAAGGCCGTCAACCAGGCGATCCTGTCCAAGGACAACCCGCAGGGCGATGTCTTCTTCGGCATCGACAACACCCTGCTCTCGCGCGGGCTGAAGGCGGGCATCTTCAGCCCGTACCAGGCCAAGGGGCTGGACAGCGTCCCGGCCGACCTGCAGCTCGACAAGGACGCGCACCGCGTCACGCCTCTCGACTACGGCGACATCTGCGTCAACTACGACCGCGCCTACTTCACCCAGCACAAGATCGCGCCGCCGCAGACCTTCGACGATCTGCTCAAGCCCCAGTACAAGGGGCTGCTCGTCACGGAGAATTCCGCGGCCTCCTCTCCGGGGCTCGCCTTCCAGCTCGGAACGGTCGCGAAGTACGGCGATGCCGGCTGGCAGGACTACTGGAAGAAGCTCAAGGCCAATGGGGTCGAGGTCGTCGACAGCTGGGAACAGGCGTACAACGAGCGCTTCTCGGGCTCCGCGGCCGGCAAGGGCAAGGGCGACAAGCCGCTGGTCGTCTCCTACGCGTCCAGCCCGCCCGCCGAGGTGATGGGCAAGAACCCGGCACCCAAGGAGGCGCCCACTGGTGTCGCGACCGGCACCTGCTTCCGGCAGATCGAATTCGGCGGTCTGCTCAAGGGCGCGAAGAACGAGAAGGGCGGCAAGGAGCTGCTGGACTTCCTGCTGTCGAAGCAGTTCCAGGAGGACATGCCGCTCCAGATGTTCGTCAACCCCGCGCGCAAGGACGCCAAGGTGCCGGAGCTGTTTACCAAGTACGGCGCGACGATCGACAAGCCGACGACGCTGGCACCGGAGACGATCTCCAAGAACCTTGAACAGTGGATCAAGCAGTGGTCCTCGCTCGTTCTGAAGTAGCCCGCGCCCGCCTCGGGAGGCCCGCGCGGGGAACGGCGGTGCGGCTCGGCCTGATGGCTGTGCCGCTCGCCTTCTTCGCGCTGTTCTTCGCCTACCCCGTCGTCGCGATCGTCGGGCGGGGGCTGAAGGACGGCGGACGGTGGCAGCTCGGCCGGCTCGGCGCCGTACTGAGTGACCCGGACATCCTTCATGTGCTGTGGTTCACGCTCTGGCAGGCAGCTGCCTCGACCGGTCTGACCCTGCTGATCGCCCTGCCCGGCGCCTATGTCTTCGCGCGCTTCGACTTCCCCGGCAAACAGCTGCTCCGGGCGGTGGTGGCAGTGCCGTTCGTGCTGCCGACCGTGGTCGTCGGCTCGGCGTTCCTCGCTCTGGTCGGCAGGGGCGGACTGCTGGACGACCTGTGGGGCGTTCGGCTGGACACTTCGGTGTGGGCGATCCTGCTGGCGCACGTCTTCTTCAACTACGCGGTGGTCGTCCGCACCGTCGGCGGGCTCTGGAGCCAGCTCGATCCGCGGCAGGAAGAGGCGGCGCGGGTGCTCGGCGCCGGACGGTTCGCGGCCTGGCGGCGGGTGACACTGCCCGCGCTGGCGCCGGCCGTCGCGGCGGCTGCGCTGATGGTGTTCCTCTTCACCTTCACCTCCTTCGGCGTGGTGCAGATTCTGGGCGGGCCCACCTTCTCGACGCTGGAGGTGGAGATCTACCGGCAGACCGCAGAATTCCTGGATCTGCCGACAGCCGCCGTCCTGACGCTGATTCAGTTCGCCGCGGTGCTGGGACTGCTGGCGGTGCATGCCTGGACCGTGCGCCGGCGGGAATCCACGCTGCGTCTGGTGGACGCAACGCACACCGCACGCCGACCGCGCGGCGGCGTCCAGTGGGCTCTGCTGTGGGGCACGCTCGCAGTCATCGCGGTGCTGCTCGTCCTGCCGCTGGCCGTGCTCGTCGAGCGGTCCTTCGCCGGGCCGGACGGCTACGGGCTGGTCTTCTACAGGGCGCTTCGCTCCGCGGCGGCCGCCGACAGCACCTTCGCGGTCGCTCCGCTCGACGCCGTGTGGAACTCCCTTGCCTACGGCGCGGCGGCGACCGTGATCGCCGTGCTGGTGGGAGGGCTGGCGGCAGTGGCCCTCACACGTCCCCAGCTCCGCACCGGCCCGTCCCGGCGGACGTCGATGGCCGGCAGGTTCGTCAGCGGCTTCGACGCGCTGCTGATGCTGCCGCTGGGCGTCTCCGCCGTGACCGTCGGCTTCGGCTTTCTGATCACCCTCGACAAGCCTCCGCTGGATCTGCGCGGTTCCTGGTGGCTGGTGCCGCTCGCACAGGCTCTGGTCGGTGTGCCGTTCGTGGTCCGGACGATGCTGCCGGTACTGCGGGCGGTCGACGGGCGGCTGCGGGAGGCGGCGGCCGTTCTCGGAGCGTCGCCATGGCGGGTCTGGCGCGAGGTGGACCTGCCGATGGTGCGGCGGGCGCTGCTGATCGCGGCGGGCTTCGCCTTCGCCGTTTCGCTGGGGGAGTTCGGCGCGACCGTCTTCATCGCGCGGCCGGACCACCCCACGCTGCCGGTGGCCGTGGCACGGCTGCTGGGGCGTGCCGGGGAGCTCAACTACGGGCAGGCGATGGCTCTGTCGACCATCCTGATGGTGGTGTGCGCCGGTGCCCTGCTGGCTCTGGAGCGCATCCGCACCGACCACTCCGGGGAGTTCTAGATGACGGCGCAGGCCGGAAGCACGGCACGGGAACTGCTGCGGCTGGGCGGGGTGACCGTCCGCTTCGGCGCACCCGGCGGGCGCCCGGCGCTCGACGCGGTGGACCTGGATGTCGCCGCGCAGGAAATCGTGTGCGTCCTCGGGCCCAGCGGCAGCGGCAAGTCGACACTGCTGCGGGTGGTGGCCGGTCTGCAGCATGCCGATGCGGGCGAGGTGCTGCTGGAGGGGCGGGACCAGGCGGGCGTGCCGACGCACCGGCGCGGGGTCGGGCTGATGTTCCAGGACCACCAGCTCTTCCCGCAGCGCGATGTCGCGGGGAACGTCGCCTTCGGGCTGCGGATGCGGCGCTCCTCGCGCGCCGAGCAGGAGCGTACGGTCGCCGAACTGCTCGACCTCGTCGGGCTCCCCGGCGCCCAGCGGCGGGCCGTTGCCTCGCTGTCCGGTGGTGAACAGCAGCGGGTCGCACTGGCCCGTGCGCTTGCCCCACGCCCCCGGCTGCTGATGCTCGACGAGCCGCTCGGTCAGCTGGACCGCGGGCTGCGCGAACGCCTTGTCGTAGAACTGCGGCGGCTCTTCGGAGAGTTGGGTACCACCGTGCTCGCCGTCACCCACGACCAGGGCGAGGCTTTTGCACTCGCCGACCGGGTCGTGGTGATGCAGGACGGCAGGATCGCGCAGAGCGGCACCCCTCTGGAGGTCTGGCAGCGGCCGGCCACGGAATTCGTCGCCCGCTTCCTCGGCTTCGACAACGTGGTCGAGGCGACGGTGCAGGGCGAAGCCGCCGCCACGCCCTGGGGCAAGGTGCCGGTGCCGGAGGGTACTTCGGACGGCCCCTGCCGTCTGCTCGTACGGCCCGCCGGCGTTCGGCTGACCTCCCCGGCGGACGGATTGCCCTGCACGGTCGCCGCCCGGACGTTCCGTGGCACCCATGTCGCGCTGTTGCTTGAGCCGGCGGGCGGACCGCAACTGGAGGCAGCCTGCCCACTTCGCGATGCGCCGGAGGCGGGAGCGCGGGTGGGAGTTTCGTTCGCCGCAGAGGACGTGGTGGTGCTGGACGCCTCGACGGAATAACCGCGTGAAGTACCGCTGTTGTGCCATGGATTGCTCCTGAAGGACGGCTCGCTGCTAGGTGCGAGGGGGAGGGTGGGGACGCCGGCCCTGCGGGACGACCAGGCCCAGCTCATAGGCGAGAATCACCGCCTGGGCACGGTCACGCAGGCCCATCTTGGTGAAGAGCCGGTTGATATGGGTCTTGACGGTGTGATCGGTGATCGTCAGTCGCGTGGCGATCTCTCCGTTGGACAGTCCTTGGGCGATGTGCACGAGTACCTCCACCTCGCGGGCGGTCAGCTCCTCGACTGTGCGGACCGGCACCGGTGCCGACCGCTGCTTGACGAATTCCGCGATGAGCCGCTTGGTCAGCTCGGGTGCGAGCAGCGCATTGCCCTCGGCCACGACCCTGACGGCATGCAGGAGTTCGGGGAACGTGGTGTCCTTGAGGAGGAAACCGCTGGCCCCTGCCGCGAGCGCGTCGTAGACGTACTCGTCGAGGCCGAACGTCGTCAGCATCAGCGCCTTGGTCGTGCCTCCCGACGCCCGGGTGATCTCACGTGCGGCCTCGATGCCGTTCTTGTGCGGCATACGGATGTCCAGCAGCGCCAGGTCGGGGCGTTGCTCCGCGGCGAGACGGACCGCCTGCACACCGTCCTCCGCCTCGCCCACCACATCGATGTCGTCCTGTGTGCCCAGCAGATTGACGAAGCCGGTGCGGACGATCGCCTGGTCGTCGGCGACGATTGCTCTGATCACCACGGGAGCTCCGCTTCCACGAGAAAGCCGCCTTGCGGGCCGCGGCCGGCGGTGAGCTTTCCGCCGAGCAGTGCCGCCCGCTCCTGCATGCCGACCAAGCCGTGGCCGGAGTGGGTCACACCCGGAGGACCCGGCCCGTCGTCCGCGATCCGCACCGCCAGCCGGTCGGACGCGTAGTCGATCTCCACCACCGCATGGGCACCCGGGGCGTGCCTCCGTACGTTGGTTAGCCCCTCCTGCACGATGCGGTAGGCGGACAGCTCCCAGGACGTGGGCAACTCGACCCGATCTCCACTGACCCGCAGGTCGACCGCACCGCCGACCGAACGGTGCTGCGTGATGAGCTCGTCCAGCGCATCGAGGGTCGGCTGGGGAGCCGTACCGGCCTTGTCATCGGGCCCCGTGCGCAGCACGCCCAGCAGCCTGCGCAGCTCCGCCATCGACGACCTGGCCGAAGCGGCGATCTGCTGGAACCCTTCGCGGGCCTGCGGCGAGAGATCAAGGGTGGTGTAGGTGGCGCTCTCCGCCTGCACGGCGATCACCGAAACCGAGTGCGAGACGACATCGTGCAGCTCGCGCGCTATCGCCGCCCGTTCGGACTCGGCGGCCTGCCGGCGCTCCATCGCGATCACCCGCGCCTGCGCGTTTGCCCGCTCGCGCTGTGTCTCTTCGCGCGCGCGTACCGCGTCACCCATCGATACCGCGGCCAGGATCGCCACGGTCAGTACGAACCATTCGGAGAAGAGATCGATGCGGTACGCCTGCGGATGCCACGTCGCGATGTGCCACAGGTTCACCACGAGAGCGAGCGCAGAGCCGCCGCCGACAAGAATCGCCGGATGCGCCATGCGGTGGCGCCCGAGGGTGTAGCAGCCCATGAGACCGCTCACGGTCGCCGCGATATAGAGGTCTGTTCCGGCAGCGAAGCTCACGAGGGTCGCCGCAACGGAAAGGACCGCGGTGGCCGGATGCGCGCGACGCCACGGCAGCGCCGCTGCGGACACCAGCACGCCGAACGCGATCACCGGAGAATGCCGCGGTACCACCACCAGCTCCACGGCCGCGAACGCCGTGAGTGCTCCGCCGGAGACCCAGGGATAAGCGGACGACGCGACCCATGCGCGTAGCCACTGCCGGAGAGATTTGTTCATGCCTTTATCTTTCGGGATCTCCGCAGCTCATGCGTCGCCGCACGGGTTGATCCATTGCAGGGATGTCATGCCACGGGTTGACTCCGAAGTTCGGTTGCTCGTTTGACGCTTCACCGTTCCGCCGTCCATAGCCTCGTGATCAACGCGAGGACGGGAGTCTCATGAACGGGCAACTTACTTATGGATCCGGGGAGTTGAAGCGATGGCGTGGAGCGATGCGGGCAGTGCGGCGGCGGTGGCGCACATTCCGCAGGTCTGGAAACCACGAGGTCTTGGGGTGGAGCGCGTGCGCGCTCACCGCACTTGGACTGGGGATCGCCACCACGCTCGCCCCGCACCGGACATGGGCTCTCATCGCCACGGTCGGATACGGCTGTGCGGCGGCGGTCGCGGCGTTCCGCGCGCGGGGACGGAACAAGCCGCGTGCTCCGGCAGCCTCCGCTCATCTGCCCGCCGTGGTGGCCGTGACGGGCTCGGTGGTACTGCCCCTTGCCGTCCTCGCGCTGAGCGGCAGGGCGCAACTGGAGGTCTCGGTAGTCGAGCGCGCGGGCGGCCTGCTGCTGTCGTCGGGCAGCCCCTACGTTCCCACTCCGTCCGTAGTGCCGGACTACAACCCCTATCTGCCGGGCATGGCGGTCTTCGGTCTGCCCCATGCGCTCTTCGGGGCCCGGCCGTTGGCGGACGCCCGATGGTGGATGGCAGGAGCCTTCCTCCTCTCCATGACCGGCGCGGCGCTCACGCTGGTTCGCGGCGTGCCGGCGGGCCTCCGTGCCCCGCGGAGGAGCCGGGTCACCGCCCGCAGGAACAGCACTCTCGCACTGGCCTGGCTCGCTGCCTGCCCCATGGTGGCCCTGCCGCTGGCCGTTGGGGGCATAGACCTGCCGGTGATCGGCCTCATGTGCTGGGGACTGGCGGCGGCCGGCCGCGGAATGCCAGGGCGTACGGGGCTGTTGCTGGGCGCCGCGGCAGCGCTGAAGTGGACGGCCTGGCCGGCGATACCGGTGGCCATCGTCCTGTTGGTGATGCGTAACGGGTGGCGCCGTGGGTTGACATGCGGCGCCGTCACGGCGGTGACGGTATCGGCGACGGTGTTGCCCTTCGCCCTCACCACTCCACGCTCCTTCGCCGAGAACGTCGTGGCGTTCCCTCTGGGACTCGGCGCGACGGCATCACCCGCCGAGAGCCCCCTTCCCGGGCACCTCTTGGCCGCGTATGTGCCCGGCGGCAGGCTGACCGCCATGGCCCTCCTGGCGGTCGCAGCCCTCACTGTCGTCGCCTCCCTGCTGGTACGGCCACCGTGCACGGTCCGCACGGCGGCCGACCGCCTGGCGATCGGCCTCGCGCTGGCCATGGCACTGATGCCGGCCACCCGCTTCGGATACCTCGTCTATCCGCTGGTGCTGTGTGTATGGCCCCGCCTCTGCCGTCCCGCGGTGGAGACACGCACCGCGAGCCGACTCCGGATGCCAGAGCCACCCCCGCTGGAGAACACGCTGCCCGCCGACCCGGCGACGGAGCCGGAGCACCACATCGCCGAACCGCGAGAGAAGGCAGCCTGATGCCCCGCACCCTCAGCGTCACCAACGCCTTCCCACCCCGTCAGGGAGGGATCGAGACCTCCGTGCATGCCACGACGAACCGCTTCCCGCGCGACGCGATGGTCAGCTACACCTCGGCCGAGCCGGGGTCGGCCGGGCACGATGCCGCCCTGCCGTTCCCGGTGACGGCGGGTGATCCTTCGTGCGGCCCGGCTCGTGCCCTGGAAGTGCCAGGGCCCACGGAAGTGCCAGGGCCCACGGAAGTGCCAGGACACGCTGATCCGCGCGCCGCCGCTGATCCGCCGCCGGGTGCCCGATGCCGTGGTGCTGCTCGTGGGCGGCGGCCTCAACGAACGCAGTCTGTGCGGGCTCGTGACGGCCGAAGGCGTCGACGCTGCCGTGGTCTTCGCCGGTCCTCATCCGCACCGGGGTCCCTGCCGTCGCTCCACGCCGCGGTCGATGTCTTCGCCATGACCTGCCGCACGCGCCGGGGCGGACTGGAGATCGAGGGGCTGGGGATCATCTTCCTGGAGGCGGCCGCGGCCGGCCTTCCGTGTTGGTCGGTGACTCGGGTGGTGCGCCCGACGCGGTGCGTGGCGGCGCGACAGGTCATGTGGTGGACGGAGGCAGTCCGTTCGCCGTGGCGGAACGGTTGACACCGATGCTCGCGGACCCTGGCGCCGCCCGGGCGATGGGGGAGAAGGGGCGGTCCCGGGGCACCGCGGATTTGGGGTGGGACCCTTCCTACGGGCAACGGGCGCGCTTGCTTGCCGGTTGATGGGCCAGGGTGGGCGACCGGCTCGCCCTCGCCCTCACCCTGGCCGTCGACAGCGGCGTCAGGCAGCCGCTCGATGCGCGCTGTCCGCTGGAGTGGCGGCCGTTTCCGGGGCCGAGCCGTCAGCGTCGGTCGCACCGGGCTCCGGTTCCGGCTCGCCGAACCACGCGACCGCGACGGCTCCGGCCACGGCGACCAGAAAACCGAGGACGGCGACCCAGGCGAAGCCCGGACGGGAGGAGTCACCGAGCCACAGCACTCCGAGGATGCCGGGGACCACGGTCTCGCCCACCACCAGTGCCGCCGTGGCGCCGTTCACCGAACCGATCTGCAGCGCGACGGTGTGCAGGTACATCCCGCCGATGCCCGCGACGAGGATCGCGTACAGCGCGGGGTCGCCGAGGAGGGAGGGCAGATGGAACGGATCGATACCGTTCAGCACCCGCACGCCGACACCGAGGGCGCCGAAGCCCAGGCCGGAGAGCAGACCCGCGAGGATCGCTGCCCGCCCGCCGAGCAGTCGCACGATCAGGGTGCCGCCGCCGATGATCACGACGGACGCGACGAGCAGCCACCAGTGCGTCGTGATCGGGGTGTCGCCGCCGCCCTCCGGCCCTGCGGAGGTGGCCAGCAGCACCAGTGCCGAGCAGACCACGGCGATGGAGGTCCATTCGGGGCGGGTGAGCCGGATGTTGAGGAGTTTGATGCTCAGCACGGCCGTGATCACGAGATTCGCGCTGATCACGGTCTGCGAGAGGAACAGGGGCAGCAGTCGGGCGGCGAGCGCGCCGAGCCCGAAGCCTATGAAGTCCAGCACCGTGCCGACCATGAACTCCCAGGTCACGGCGGCCTTCGCGGTGGACGACAGGCTGGGGCCGCCGTGCTGGGTGACGCCGGTGGTGGACGCCTTGGCCGCTTCCCGGCGGGCGGACTTACGCGACCCCACCGCCTGCAGGACCGAACCCGTGCCGTAGCAGGCAGATGCCGCCACGGCCGTCAGAAGGCCGATGATCACCAAGAGCTCCGTTCGCGCACTGCATTACCTGTTCATTACCTGGCCTGCCAGACGCGCATTTCGGGACGGGAGTTGCCTCGGCGGGCAAACGGATCTCTCGATGGTCAAAGGATCAGGAACAGGTCCCGGTCAGGAGCCGGACTCTGAGCCGAGGCGTGCCAGCGCCTCCGGGACGTCGTCCACCGAGTCGACCAGGGCGACCCGGGCCGCCATGGGGCGGTCGGTTGCCAGCGCCTGGAGCAGCGGCCAGGTCGGCAGTTCCTCGGTCCAGTGCTCGCGGTTCACCAGCACCATCGGCGTCGGTTCGCCGCGCGACCGGTAGTAGTTCGGGGTCGCGTTGTCGAAGATCTCCTGAACGGTCCCCGCCGCACCGGGAAGGAACACCACGCCGGCGTCGGACCGGGCCAGCAGGCCGTCCTCACGCAGCGCATTGACGAAGTACTTCGCGATATGGGACGCGAAGGGGTTCGGGGGTTCGTGGCCGTAGAACCAGGTGGGGATGCCGACGGAAGGGCCGCCCCCGGGCCGGGTGCGGCGCACGTCGAAGGCGGCTCTCGCCCAGTCGGTGACGGAGGGCCTGAAATGCGGTGCCTTGGAGAGGATCTCCAGTGCCGAGTCGAGCATGCCGTCCTCGAACGGCGCGGCGTAGGCTCCGAGGTTCGCCGCCTCCATCGCGCCCGGTCCGCCGCCGGTCGCGACGGTCAGGCCCTCACGGGTGAGCCGGCGGCCGAGCCGGGCCGCGCCGGCATAGGAGGCGGAGCCGCGCTCCAGGGAGTGGCCGCCCATGATCCCGACCATGCGCGAACCGGCGAGATGCTCGTCCAGGGCGTCCGACACGGCATCGTCGTGGATGCTCCGCAGCATGGACGCGAACACATCCCCGCTCGCCCTGGTCTCCTGGTACCAGCGGTATGTGCGGGCGTCCGGGGTCGCGTCGTAACCGGCGTCGACCAGCCCCTCGAAGAGTTCGTCCGGGGCATACAGGCTGCCGCGATACGGATCGACCGGAAGGCCCGGTACCGGCGGGAAGACCAGCGCGCCGCCGGCGCGCACCTTCGCGGCGGCGTCCGGCTCCATGGCGCAGCCGAGGAAGACGGACTCCGCGGTATCCGTACTGAGCAACGCGAAGGTACGGTCCGTCAGATCGAGGCACTGGACGCGGTATCCGGCGAGGCTGCCCGATGCGGCGACCCGGTCGAACTCCGTGATGGAGCCGATCTCCTGGCCTCGCTCGCGGGGGCTGTGGGACACCGGGGGCTCTGAATTCGACTGCACGCCGGCCATGTTAGGTCCGCAGTGACTGCACCAGGGGTGCGAGCAGTCCGTCTTCGGCCGCGGCATCGAGTGCGGAGCGCAATGCGCTGTCGTACGTCGGGCGTGCTCTGTTCTGTACGTCCCGGCCCTCGTCAGTGATCACGCTGTAGACGCCGCGCCGGTCGTCGGGGCACAGGTCCCGGCGGGTCAGGCCGGTCGACTCCAGACGCGAAGCCAGCCGGCTGACCGAGCTCTGATTGAGGCCGATGAGATCGGCGAGCTCCTGCATGCGCAGCTCGCCCTCGTCGGCCTCCGCGAGCCGGGCCAGTGCGCGGTACTCGGAGAGCCCGAGGCTGTGGTGTTGCTGCAGGGCCTTCGCCAGCTCCTGCTCGACACGCGTGTGCAGTGCGCCGAACCGGTCCCAGTGCTCCGCGTCCATCGTCTTCCGCTTTCTTCCGTCCTCGGGCAGCTGTGCGTTCTTCCACCGAGCTCTTGACAGCAGCGTACATGCAGCAGAAAATTATGTATGTGCATGCAAGAGATTCGACATGGATCCAGGAAAGGGGGGCGTTATGTCGACGACCGGTGTCGCAGTGACCGGGAGTGCGCAGGAGATCGAGCGGATCGCCACCACGCCGGATTGGTATGAGCCGTACAAGATCTCCCAGGCCGTCAAGGCGGGCGGACTGATCCATGTCTCGGGGCAGGCGGGGATCGACGAGCAGGGGCGGACCGTCTCGGACGACTTCCTCACGCAGGGGCGGCAGGCGTTCGCGAACGTCGAGCGGGTTCTCGCGGCGGCCGGCGCCTCGTTCACCGATGTGGTGAAGGTGGGCATCTTCGTGACGGACATGGCCGCCTGCCTCGACCAAGTCATCGCCCTGCGCGAGGAGTTCCTGTCCGATCCCTATCCCGCGGACACGCTCCTGGAAGTGCCGTCGTTGGCCCGGCCGGACTGGCGAATAGAGGTCGAGGTCACCGCTCTCGCCCGCTGAGACCGGCGCTTCCCGCTGCGTCACCGCTCACCGGAGGCCATCCCGCACCGCACCGTCCTGCGACACACCATGCGGCGGCGCGCACCGCACCGATGTGCGTCCACCACCCCGACCAGGCCGCCGCGTCACCACCCGGACCGGATCACCACGCCACCATCCCAGCCGAATCGTCGCCCCGCCGGCCCGGGCGATCCGTCACCAACTCGGCCCGACCGCCCCCATACCTCCACCGTGCCCTCAATGCACCAGCGGAAGCGTGGCCATCTCGGCGACGGTCCATGTCAGAGGGCCCAGTACAAGAGTCAGCGCGACGGCGCGCAGTGCCGTGGCGCGCTGGAGGACGGAAGCGGGGGCGCCGAGGCGGCGCAGGGCGGCGGTGGTGCGGGCGCGGGCCGACCGGGACTCCAGAGCGGCGGCCAGGGCACTGGCGGTGACACAGGCGAAGATGACCGATGTTCCGATGGCGGTGAGCGGTCCGACAGAACGGGAGGGAGCGTTTCCGTACACGGTGACGGCGGCGTAGGCCCCGGAGGCCACCGCGCACAGGACGCCGAGCGGGCGGCCCAGGCGGTGCGACTCCTCTTGGAGTACGCGCCCGGACAGCAGCCGCTGTGCGCCGGGGCGCCCCGCGCACAGCAACTGACCGGACAGATACACCAGACCGGGGCCGGCCAGGACGAGCCCCAAGGCGGCGAGGGCCCAGCCGGCCAGGACGCCCGGGGCGCTGCCGATCAGCCGGCCCGGGAGCGGCAGCACTCCGCCGTGGGCATCGGTGACGGGGCTGGTGTACGCCTCGACGGCCAGACCCGCCGCCGTGAGGGCGACGCCCCATGGGAGGCCGGTGGGGGCGGTGATGGAGTGCGGCTCGGCGTCGCGGTAGCCCGGCTCGGTGCGGGGGCGCAGCGAGAGGGCGGTCGCCGCGGCGGCGGCGAGCGGGACGGCCGCCAGCAGCATGAGGGCGCCGGGCAGCGGCAAGGGGTGGCCGGCGCCCAGCAGGTCGGGGTCGGAGTCGACGACGGCGGGGCCGCCGAGGTCGCCGCGGAGACGGAGGAAGACGAGCAGGGAGAGGAGGACGCCGAGGACACAGGACAGCGCGGTGGAGGCCGCCGCGAGCAGGGTGAGACGCAACGGGCCCAGGCCAGCGGCCGTCATGCCGCGCTGGAGGCGGGCAGCCGGATCCGTGCGGGCGACCGAGACCGCGAGCTGCGTGGTGGCGGCGAGCGGGGCGGCGCACCACAGCAGGCGGGCCAGGGAATCGCCGGCGGCGGTGGGGTGGCCGGCGGCGTGGCCGAGAGCGGACAGCAGCAGGAAACCGGTGCCGGCGGAGGCGGCGGCGACGAAAAGACGGCGCAGCAGGACGAGGGGGTGAGAGCCGCGGGCTAGACGGAGAGCGAGCACGCTGCCCTGCTTTCCTCATCGGAGGAGTCGGGGGTGGCGGGCACGGCGCCCGAGAGGCGTCCGTCGAGGAGCGAGACGGTGCGGTCGGCGAGGGCGGCGACCTGGGGATCGTAGGTCGCCAGGATCACGGTGATCTGGTGCGAGCGGGCCGCGGTGGTCAGGGTGCGCAGCACCTGGGTGCCGTCGGCGCTGTGCAGCGGTGCGGTCGGCTCGTCGGCGAAGAGCACCTGGGGGGTGGTGGCGAGGGCGCGGGCGATGGCGACCCGTTGGCGCTGGGACTGGTCGAGCCGCGCGGGGCGGCGGCGGGCGCACATGCCGACGTCGAGGCGGTCCAGCCATTCGACGGCGGTGTTCTTGGCCGAGCGGTGGCCGGTGCCGCGCAGCAGGAGGGGGAGGGCGGCGTTCTCCCAGGCGGTGAGTTCGGGGACGAGGTGGGGTTCGGTGTCGATCCAGCCGAACCGGTCGAGACGCAGTCGTTCGCGGCTGGGGCCGGAGAGTGTGTGGACGGAGGCGCCGTTGAACCAGACTTCGCCCTCGGTGGGGACGATCTGCCCGGACAGGCAGTGCAGGAGGGTGGTCTTGCCGCTGCCGCGGGGGCCGGTGACGGCGATGATCTCTCCCTCGCGGACGCCGAGGGAGACTCCGGTGAGGGCGGCGGTGCCACCGTGCATGTGGTGCAGGTCGCGAGCCCAGAGCACGTCGTTGTCAGGCGGGGCCACCATCTGCGCACCTCTTGCTTGTTCGCTGGTCCTTCCCCCGACCGGGTGAACGACCACGGAGGGTATCGGTCACTAGCACGGTAAGGACTCGTGGCCCTCGGCATTCGGCGCTCGGCAGGCACAACGGCCCAGATTCACTCGTGTGGCTGGAAGTGAGTGAATCTGAGCCGCTGGATGTTCAGTTGTGTACCAGCGAACCAGGAGGTGACGCGTAGGTCAGAGCTTGGTCCACGCCTCGGTGAGGACGGAGCGCAGGATCTGCTCGATCTCGTCGAAGACGCTCTGGTCGGCGATCAGCGGCGGGGCCAGCTGGATGACCGGGTCGCCACGGTCGTCGGCGCGGCAGTAGAGGCCGTTGTCGTAGAGGGCCTTCGAGAGGAAGCCGTAGAGGACGCGCTCGGTCTCCTCGTCGTTGAAGGACTCCTTGGTGGCCTTGTCCTTGACGAGCTCGATGCCGTAGAAGAAGCCGTTGCCGCGGACGTCGCCGACGATCGGCAGGTCGTGCAGCTTCTGCAGCGTGCTGAGGAAGTTGCCCTCGTTGTCGAGGACGTGCTGGTTGAGGCCCTCGCGCTCGAAGATGTCGAGGTTGGCGACGCCGACGGCCGCGGAGACCGGGTGACCACCGAAGGTGTAGCCGTGCAGGAAGGTGTTGTCGCCCTTGTAGAACGGCTCGGCCAGGCGGTCGGAGACGATGCAGGCGCCGATCGGGGAGTAGCCCGAGGTCATGCCCTTGGCGCAGGTGATCATGTCCGGGACGTAGCCGAACTTGTCGCAGGCGAAGATCGTGCCGAGGCGGCCGAAGGCGCAGATGACCTCGTCGGAGACGAGCAGCACGTCGTACTGGTCGCAGATCTCGCGGACCCGCTGGAAGTAGCCGGGGGGCGGCGGGAAGCAGCCGCCGGCGTTCTGGACCGGCTCCAGGAAGACGGCGGCGACGGTGTCCGGGCCCTCGAAGAGGATCTGCTGCTCGATCTGGTCGGCGGCCCAGCGGCCGAACGCCTCGGGGTCGTCGCCGTGGATCGGGGCGCGGTAGATGTTGGTGTTCGGGACCTTGTGCGCGCCGGGGACCAGCGGCTCGAAGGGGGCCTTCAGGGCCGGGAGACCGGTGATCGACAGGGCGCCCTGCGGGGTGCCGTGGTAGGCCACCGCGCGGGATATGACCTTGTGCTTGGTGGGCTTGCCGACGAGCTTGAAGTACTGCTTGGCCAGCTTCCAGGCGGTCTCGACGGCCTCGCCGCCGCCGGTGGTGAAGAAGACCTTGTTCAGGTCGCCGGGGGCGTAGTGGGCCAGGCGCTCGGCCAGCTCCACGGCCTTGGGGTGCGCGTACGACCACACCGGGAAGAAGGCCAGCTCCTGGGCCTGCTTGTAGGCGGTCTCGGCGAGCTCGACCCGGCCGTGGCCGGCGTTGACAACGAAGAGGCCGGCGAGGCCGTCGATGTAGCGCTTGCCCTTGTCGTCGTAGATGTTGGTGCCCTCACCGCGCACGATCGTGGGCACGGGGGCGTTCTCGTACGACGACATGCGGGTGAAGTGCATCCACAGGTGGTCGTACGCCGTCTTGGAGAGGTCGGCGCTCATGCGCAAGCCTCGCTTCGCTCGGCGGGCTGGCATTCGCGCAGCGCGCACCTCTTCATGATTCGCTCGCTGTGCTCGCTCATGTGCTATCTCGTTCCCCAGGTGTAGGTCTGCTTCCGGAGCTTGAGGTAGACGAAGCTCTCGGTGGATCGAACGCCGGGAAGCGTGCGGATCCTCTTGTTGATCATTTCCAGCAGGTGATCGTCGTCCTCGCAGACGATCTCGATGATGAGGTCGAAGGAGCCCGCCGTCATGACGACGTACTCGACTTCCTCCATGGTCGTCAGGGCGTCGGCCACGGGGTCGAGGTCGCCCTCGACGTTGATGCCGACCATGGCCTGCCGGCGGAAACCGACCGTGAGGGGGTCGGTGACCGCGACGATCTGCATCACGCCCTGGTCGAGCAGTTTCTGTACGCGCTGGCGTACCGCCGCCTCGGACAGGCCCACGGCCTTGCCGATCGCGGCGTACGGACGGCGTCCGTCCTCCTGGAGCTGCTCGATGATCGCCAGGGAGACGGAGTCGATCGACGGAGTGCCGGTTCTGTCAGGACTGTTACGAGAAGGCGCCACGTCATTCACTGTGCACGAGGTTCGACGGTATGGCAACCCTGATTCGATGAAATCAGTTGTTGATCGAGGATGATTTCACTGATTTCGTTGTTCGAACGGTGTGGGTGTGTTGAAAACGTGGTCGCCGCGGCTAGTGTGGGATCTCAACCACCGGACATCTGACACTGAAGGGGGCGCACAGTGACCACCGCACTGCGTCGTCTGCGCAACTACATCGACGGGGAGTTCCGGGACGCCGCCGACGGCCGGACCACGGAGGTGGTCAACCCCGCGACGGGCGAGCCCTACGCCACCGCCCCGCTGTCGGGTGCCGCGGACGTGGACGCGGCCATGGCGGCCGCCGAAGCGGCCTTCCCCGCGTGGCGCGACCTGATCCCGGCCGAGCGCCAGAAGGTCCTCCTCAAGATCGCCGACCGCTTCGAGGAGCGCGCCGAGGAGCTGATCGCCGCCGAGTCCGAGAACTGCGGCAAGCCGATCGCCCTCGTGCGCTCCGAGGAGATCCCGCCGATGGTGGACCAGATCCGCTTCTTCGCGGGGGCCGCCCGGATGCTCGAAGGCCGCTCGGCCGGCGAGTACATGGACGGCTTCACCTCCATCATCCGGCGGGAGCCGGTCGGCGTCTGCGCCCAGGTCGCGCCGTGGAACTACCCGATGATGATGGCCGTGTGGAAGTTCGCCCCGGCGCTCGCCGCGGGCAACACCGTGGTCATCAAGCCCTCCGACACCACCCCCGCCTCGACGGTGCTGATCGCGGAGATCATCGGCGGCGTGCTGGACGAACTGGGCCACTCCCGCGGTGTGTTCAACGTGATCTGCGGCGACCGGGAGACCGGCCGCCTGATGGTCGAGCACAAGGTGCCGGCGATGGCCTCGATCACCGGCTCGGTGCGCGCCGGCATGCAGGTCGCCGAGTCCGCCTCCAAGGACCTCAAGCGGGTCCACCTGGAGCTGGGCGGCAAGGCGCCGGTCGTGGTCTTCGAGGACACCGACATCGCCAAGGCCGTCGAGGACATCGCCATCGCCGGCTACTTCAACGCCGGCCAGGACTGTACGGCCGCCACCCGGGTGCTCGTCCAGGAGTCCATCCACGACGAGTTCGTCGCCGCGCTGGCCAAGGCCGCCTCGGAGACCAGGACCGGCGCGGTCGACGACGAGGACGTGCTCTACGGCCCGCTGAACAACGCCAACCAGCTCGCGCAGGTCAAGGGCTTCATCCAGCGGCTGCCCGCGCACGCCAAGATCGAGGCCGGCGGCGAACAGGTCGGCGAGAAGGGCTACTTCTTCGCGCCCACCGTCGTCTCGGGCCTCAGGCAGGACGACGAGATCGTCCAGCACGAGGTCTTCGGGCCGGTCATCACCGTCCAGTCGTTCCGCGACGAGGCGCAGGCGCTGGAGTGGGCCAACGGCGTCGAGTACGCGCTGGCGTCCTCGGTGTGGACCAAGGACCACGCCCGGGCGATGCGGATGTCCAAGGGCCTCGACTTCGGCTGCGTGTGGATCAACACGCACATCCCGCTGGTCGCCGAGATGCCGCACGGCGGGTTCAAGAAGTCCGGCTACGGCAAGGACCTGTCCGCCTACGGCTTCGACGACTACACCCGGATCAAGCACGTGATGACCTCGCTGGACGGCTGAGCCGACCGGCCCCCAGGGGATCCCCACCGTCGAGCGGCACACAACGCCCGACACACCGTCGCGGGCGGAGGCCCGGCAATGGACGCTCTGTCACTTGCCGCCTCCGCCCGCGGCGCGTGAGAGTGCTCACCATGGCTGATCTTTCGCGGCGTTCGCTGCTCAGGGGTGTGGGCGGAATCGGTGTGACCGGGGCGCTGGCCGCCGTGACGGGGTGCGGGGTGCCGCCGGCGTACGTCGACGCGGCCGACCGCGAGAGTCCGGACCGCTCCGCGCGCGAGCACAAGCTGGTCTTCGCCAACTGGCCGCTCTACATCGACGTCGACGACCACGACAAGCAGCGCCGGCCCACCCTGGACGCGTTCCAGAGGCGCACCGGGATCGCCGTGACGTACACCGAGGAGATCAACGACAACGACGAGTTCTTCGGGAAGATCAGTCCGGCGCTGATGAACCACCAGCCCACCGGCCGCGATCTGATCGTCATCAGCGACTGGATGTGCGCCCGGTTCGTCCGGCTGGGATGGGTCGAGACGATGGACCGCACGGCCCAGCCGAACGTCGCGAAGTACCTCGATCCGCAGCTGCGCACCCCGCACTTCGACCCCGGCCGGATGCACTCGGTGCCGTGGCAGTCCGGCATCACGGGTATCGCCTACAACCGCAGGAGGCTCGGCCGGGAGATCAGGCACACCTCCGACCTGTGGAAGGACGATCTCCGCGGCCGGGTCACGCTGCTGTCCGGGCTCGACGAGGCGTTCGCGATGCTGCTCCAGGGCAACGGCGTCGACATCACCCGCTGGACCGCCGACGACTTCCACCGGATGATCGACCAGGTGCGCGGCCTGGTCCGCAGGGGCCAGATCCGGCGTTTCACCGGTAACGACTACATCAAGGACCTGGACTCCGGCGATGTGCTCGCCGCGCAGGCGTACTCCGGCGATGTGATCCAGTTGCAGGCGGACAACCCGGACATCGAGTTCGTGGTGCCGGAGGAGGGGGCCGAGCTGTGGGCGGAGAGCTTGATGATCCCCAACCTCGCGGCCCACAAGCGGAACGCGGAGCGGCTGATCGACTACTACTACCAGCCCGAGGTCGCGGCGGAGCTGGCCGCCTGGGTCAACTACGTGTGCCCGGTGCCGGCCGCACGGGAGGTGCTCGCCTCGTCCAAGGACAAGGACCGGGCCAAGCTCGCCGAGGACCCGCTGGTCTTCCCCGATGCGCGGATGCGCCGGCGGCTGGCCATCGCGCGGGACATCACGGCCGGGGAGCGGGCCGGGTTCGCCAAGGAGTGGAACGCGATCGTGGGGCTGTAGGGCCTGACCGGTCGGTCAGGGGCGGTGTCCGCGGTGGTCAACGGGCCTGCCACACTTGGCGGTTATGCCGATCTCCGTGGTGAAGTCGAAGGTCCCCGTACCGTCCGCGCCGCCCGTGCACGGGACGGCTGTGGGCGGGACACCGGTGGGCGGAGTACCCGTGGGCGGGGTGGCGCCCGCCGTCACGCTGGGGCTGTTCGCCGCGTGGGCGCTGCACGACGCGGAGGAGGTGGCGTTCGGGCCGCGCTGGGTCCGGGAGAACGTACCGGCCCTGCGCAAGCGCTTCCCCCGGGTGCCCGAGAAGGTCTGGCGGGCCCTGGAGGGCGTCACCGAGCGGGAGTTCGCGGCGGCGGTCGGCGTGATGGGGGCCATCGTGGCCGCCGCGGCCGTCAGCGGGCACCGTACGGGTGGTCGGTCCGCGTTCTTCCAGAGCACGCTGGACGGCTTCGGGCTGCACGGCCTGCTGCACCTCGCGCAGGCGGCGGCCACCCGCGGCTACACCCCGGGCTCCGCCACCTCGCCGGTGATCGTCATCCCCTTCACGCTCTGGGCGCGCGGCCGGCTGCGGCGCGCCGGCCGGCTGCGCCCGGCGACCGCCGGCAGCGCCGTCCGGGGCGTGGCCGTCGCAGGGGCGGCCACGGTCGTCTCGCACGCGGTGGCGCGGCGGCTGGTCCGGCGCTGACCGGCGCAGCGGCCCCCCACCCAACCGGTGCCGCGCATAGGGGGGTTGCCCCGCCCGCGCGGTACCGTCCGTGAGCTGTCGGACCGGCCCTAGGCCCTGTCGTCAAACTCCCGTCTGCCTGCCGACGCCCTGCACGCACTCTCGCCGCACCGGACGACGACCCCAGTACTCCAGTACAGGGGCCGTCGCCCGGCACACCGAGAGCACGCACCGGACGCCGCCCAGCCCGCCCTTCGGGCGGACGACGGGAGTTTGACGACAGGCCCTAGCCGCGCCAGCCGCTCGCGTAGGCGTCGATCTCGGCCGCCAGCCGGGACTTGGCCGCGTCGTCCATGAACGAGGCGGTCACGGCGTTCTTGGCGAGGGTGGCCAGGCCCGCGGTGTCCAGGCCCAGGAGGCGGGCGGCGACGGCGTATTCGGTGTTCAGGTCGGTGCCGAACATGGGCGGGTCGTCGCTGTTGACGGTGACCAGGACGCCGGCGTCGACCATCTCCCTGATGGGGTGCTCGTCGAGCGTGCGGACGGCGCGGGTGGCGATGTTGGACGTCGGGCAGACCTCCAACGGGATGCGGTGCTCGGCGAGATGGGCGAGCAGCTCCGGGTCCTGGGTGGCGCTGGTGCCGTGGCCGATGCGCTCGGCGCGCAGGTCGTGGAGGGCGTCCCAGATCGTGCCGGGGCCGGTGGTCTCGCCGGCGTGCGGGACGGAGTGGAGGCCGGCGGCGACGGCCCGGTCGAAGTAGGGCTTGAACTGGGGCCGCGGCACGCCGATTTCGGGTCCGCCGAGGCCGAACGAGACCAGTCCCTCGGGCTGGAGCTCGCAGGCGATGCGGGCGGTCTCCTCGGCGGCGTCCAGGCCGGCCTCGCCGGGGATGTCGAAGCACCAGCGCAGCACCACGCCCAGCTCGGCCTCGGCCGACTTCCGGGCGTCCTCGATGGCCTCGACGAAGGCGACGTCCGGGATGCCGCGGCGGACCGAGCTGAACGGGGTGATGGTCAGCTCGGCGTAGCGGATCTGCTGGCGGGCCATGTCGCGGGCGACCTCGTACGTCAGCAGGCGGACGTCCTCGGCGTCGCGGATCAGGTCCACGACGGAGAGGTAGACGTCGATGAAGTGCGCGAAGTCGCGGAAGGTGAAGTAGTCGGCGAGCGCCTCGGGGTCGCTGGGCACGGCGGAGTCGGGGTGCCGGGCGGCCAGCTCGGCGACGATGCGCGGCGAGGCCGAACCGACGTGGTGGACGTGCAGCTCCGCTTTGGGCAGGCCCGCGATGAAGGCGTCGAGGTCGGACAACGGTTCCTCCTGGGTGAGGGGCGGTGCGGATACGGCGGTCCGCTCATCGTATGGGGGTGGCGCATCCGCCTTCCGCCAGCCTCTGGCGCGCCTCCATCAGGGCGAAGCCGAGGAGGTTCAGCCCGCGCCAGCGGGCCGGGTCGTCGGCGCGCTCGTCGTCGGCGGCGAGGCCGATGCCCCAGACGCGGTCCAGGGGGCTGGCCTCCACCAGGACCCGGGAGCCGGTGCCCAGCAGGAACTCCCGCAGATCGGCGTCCTGGCCGAATTTGTGCAGGCTGCCTTCGAGGACGAGGGCGAAGCGGTGGCCGCGCCAGCGCTCCTCGTCGAAGCCGCGGACGCTCCGCCCGGCGTCCTTGGCCTCCTTGGGACGACCGGCGGCTATCGCGCGCCGCTCCGCCTCCGCGTCACCGAACAGGCGGGCTTTGCCGGCCATCATCCAGTGCTCGGCGGTCGCGTAGCGGACCCCGTCGACGGTGAAGGGGGAGGGCCACCACTGGCTGAGGCAGCTCGCCCCGATGCGGCCGTCGCGCAGCGGGCGATGGCCCCAGAAGTGGACGAACTCCACGCGCCCGCCGGTGGCGGTCAGCGCGCTGACGTCCTCGACCGAACGCGGTCCGTCCGCGGCGCGCCCGTCCATGATCCCCGTGGTGTCGTGCATCATGCCGGGATTCTGTCAGCGGGCACTGACAACGTGTCGGGGGTCCGGACCACCGAATTCGCAGAATTCGTCGCGTAACCAAAAGGCAACAACGGAATCACTTGTTGGTCGCCTTCAGCTCTGTCAAGATCGGCCATCGAATCCGGATATAGCTACGCCTGACAGTGCCGCTGAGCGGCCCCGGCGTCCGGCGGAGGAGAGCACCATGGACCAGCGATTCGATGTGACCGAACGATTCGCCGAGGGCGCGCAATTCATCGCCGGCGGTCTGTGCGCCGGCACGTCCGGCCGTACGCAGGACGTCGTGGACCCGGCCACCGGGGAGACCGTCCTGCGCTACGAACTCGCGGGCACGGACCAGGTGGACGCCGCCGTGGCGGCCGCCCGGGGGGCGTTTCCCGGATGGTCGCGGGCCACGCCCGGTGAGCGGTCCGACACCCTGCACCGCTTCGCCGCGGCGCTCGCCGAGGACGCCGAGGACCTCGCCTTCGCCGAATCGCTGAACTGCGGAAAGCCGATCAAGCTCAGCAGGGAGTTCGACGTCCCGGGTTCGATCGACAACGCCGCGTTCTTCGCCGGCGCCGCCCGCCACCTGGAAGGCAAGGCGGCCGGGGAATACAGCGGCGACCACACCTCGGTGATCCGCCGGGAGCCGGTCGGCGTCGTCGGCTCCATCGCGCCGTGGAACTACCCGCTCCAGATGGCCGCCTGGAAGGTGCTGCCGGCCATCGCGGCGGGCAACACCATCGTCCTCAAGCCCGCCGAGATCACCCCGCTGACCTCGCTGCTGTTCGCCCGGGCCGCACAGCGCGCGGGGCTCCCGGACGGGGTGCTCAACATCGTCTGCGGGGCGGGCCGGGACGCCGGTGAGCACCTGGTCGGCCACGCCGGCGTCGCCATGACCTCCTTCACCGGCTCGACCGGGGTCGGCAGGCGCGTCGCCGAGATCGCCACCGGCACGGTCAAGCGGATCCACCTGGAACTGGGCGGCAAGGCCCCGTTCGTCGTCTTCGACGACGCGGACCTGGAGGCCGCGGTCCACGGCGCGGTCGCCGGGGCGCTGATCAACACGGGCCAGGACTGCACCGCCGCCACCCGGGCCTATGTCCAACGCCCGCTGTACGACGCGTTCGTGAGCGGGGTCGCCGATCTGATGGCGACCGTACGGCTGGGCGACCCTTTCGACCCGTCCACCGACCTCGGGCCGCTGATCTCGCACGCCCAGCGCGACCGGGTGGCCGGCTTCGTCGAGCGCGCCCGGGGGTACGCCACCGTCGTCACGGGCGGCGAGGCTCCCCAGGGGGAGCTGGCCCGGGGCGCGTACTACCGACCGACGCTGATCGCCGGGGCCGCCCAGGACAGCGAGATCGTGCAGTCCGAGATCTTCGGGCCGGTGCTGGTCGTGCTGCCCTTCGACAGCGACGACGAGGGCATCGCGCTCGCCAACGACACCCCCTACGGGCTGGCCGCCTCCGCCTGGAGCCGCGACGTCTACCGCACCGGCCGGGCCACCCGCGAGATCAACGCCGGCTGCGTCTGGGTCAACGACCACATCCCGATCATCAGCGAGATGCCGCACGGCGGCGCCAAGGCGTCCGGCTTCGGCAAGGACATGTCGGCGTACTCCTTCGAGGAGTACACGCAGGTCAAGCACGTCATGTACGACAACACCGCGGTGGCCAGGAAGGACTGGCACCGCACGATCTTCGGGGACCGCGGGTAGCCCGCCTCGCGCGGGCGCCCTCCCGGGGCGTCCGCACCGCCCGCGGCCGGTGCCGCGCGGCACCGTCACCACCGGCCGAGCGCCGGGCACACCCCCTGAAAGGGCACCGCGCATGGACCACCACGAGCAGCCCGCGCCGCCGGCACCGCCCGCCCCGCCGTCCGCGGCCGAGCTGACCGCCGCGCGCCGCAGCCTCACCGGCGGCCGGCTCGCCATGACCCGCCGCTCGCTGCTGCGCGCGAGCGGCGCCCTGGCGGCCGTGGTGGGCGGCGGTGCCGCCCTGTCGGCCTGCGGGATCGCCCCCGCGGGCCGTACCGACGCGGCGCTGACCGTGGACCACTCCGCGGCGGAGAAACGGATCCACTTCTCCAGCTGGACGCAGTACATGGACGTCAGCGACGACGGGAAGCGCCATCCGACGCTGGACGCGTTCCGGCGGCGGACCGGGATCACCGTCGACTACACCGAGGACATCAACGACAACGACGAGTTCTTCGGCAAGATCCAGGCGCAGCTCGCCAACGGGCAGGACACCGGCCGCGACCTGATCGTGCTCACCGACTGGATGTGCGCCCGGATGATCTCCCTGGGCTGGATCCAGCCGCTCGACCGGTCGCACCTGCCGCACGCCGCGGCCAACCTGGCGGCGCAGTACCGCAATCCGGCCTGGGACCCGGGCCGCCGGCACTCCTACGTCTGGCAGGGCATCCCCGCGATCATCGCGTACAACAAGAAGGCCACCGGCGGGCGCACCGTCGACTCGGTCAGCCAGCTGCTGGAGGACCCGCGGCTCGCGGGCCGGGTCGGCTTCCTCTCCGAGATGCGCGACACCATAGGGCTGACCCTGCTGGACATGGGCAGGCGGCCCGAGGACGCCACCGCCGACGACTTCGACGCGGCCCTCGCCCGGCTCCAGAAGGGCGTCGACCGCAAGCAGATCCGCCGCTTCACCGGCAACGACTACACCAGCGACCTGGAAAAGGGCGACCTCGCCGCGTGCGTGGCCTGGGCCGGCGACGTGGTCCAGCTCCAGAGCGACAACCCGGCCATCGGCTACGCCATCCCCAAGGCCGGCTACATGACGTCGACCGACAACCTCATGGTGCCCAGCAGGGCGCGCCACAAGGAGAACGCCGAACGGCTCATCGACTACTTCTACGAGCCGGCGGTGGCGGCCCGGCTCGCGGCGTTCGTCAACTACGCCTGCCCGGTGGACGGCGTACGCGGCGAACTTGCCAAGATCGACAAGAAGCTGGCGGAGAACCCGCTGATCCTGCCGGACCCGGAGACGGTCGCCCGATCCCACTCCTTCCGCCCGCTGACCCCCCAGGAGAGCCGGGTGTTCAACCAGAAGTTCTCCGACCTCACCGGCGCCTGAGCCGCACGCCAGGCCCGGCCCGAGCCGTTCTGCCCTCCGACCCACGGGACGACCCACATGACCCACACCGAGACCCCCCGGAGCAGCGGCGGCGACGTCCGCCTCCGCGGGATCAGCAAGACCTACGGCTCCTTCACCGCCGTCCACCCGCTCGATCTCACCATCCCCGCCGGGTCCTTCTTCGCCCTCCTGGGCGCCTCGGGCTGCGGCAAGACCACCACCCTGCGCATGATCGCCGGGCTGGAGGAGCCCACCACCGGGACCGTCGAACTCTCCGGCCGGGACGTCACCGTCCTGCCCCCCTACAAGCGCCAGGTCAACACCGTCTTCCAGAACTACGCGCTCTTCCCGCACCTGGACATCTACGAGAACGTCGCCTTCGGACTGCGCCGCCGCGGCATCAAGTCCGTCAAGAAGCAGGTCGAGGAGATGCTCGACCTGGTCCAGCTCGGCCCCCTGGCGCGCCGCCGGCCGCAGCAGCTCTCCGGCGGCCAGCAGCAGCGGGTCGCGCTCGCGCGGGCGCTGATCAACCACCCCGACGTGCTGCTGCTGGACGAGCCGCTCGGCGCCCTCGACCTGAAGCTGCGCCGCCAGATGCAGCTGGAGCTCAAGCGCATCCAGACCGAGGTCGGCATCACCTTCGTCCATGTCACCCACGACCAGGAGGAGGCCATGACGATGGCCGACACCGTGGCCGTGATGAACGGCGGCCGGGTCGAACAGCTCGGCGCCCCCGCCGAGTTGTACGAGAACCCCGCCACCACCTTCGTCGCCAACTTCCTGGGCACCTCCAACCTCATCCAGGCCGAGGTCGTCGCGGCGGACGGCGAGGAACTGCTCCTCAAGGCCGGTGACGCCGAACTCCGGCTGCCCGCCCGGCGATGCAGCGCCCCGGCCCGCAGCGGCGGGTGGGTACTGGCCGGGGTCCGGCCCGAGAAGGTGGCCCTGGCACACGCCGACGACGCCGCGACGATCGCCGAGGGCCGCAACCGGCTGTCCGGCCGCATCAGGGACGCCGGCTTCATCGGCGTCTCTACCCACTACGTCGTCGACGTGCCGGGCCTGGGCGAACTCGCCGTCTACGAGCAGAACATCGAGCGCGACGGCCGGCTCGTGCCGGGCGCGGAGACCGTGCTGCACTGGAACCCGGCGCACACCTTCGGACTGGACGCGGAGCAGTCCCTGTCCGCGGGGACGACGGACGACGCCGGCGCGGACCTCGACGAGGAGGCCGCGTGACGACCACCCAGGCCCCCGCGCCTCCGGAGCGCCCGGCCGCCGATGCCCCGGAGGTCCGCCGGACCCCGGCCCGCAAGCGGCTGGTCCCCTACTGGCTGCTGCTGCCCGGCATCCTGTGGCTGCTCGTCTTCTTCGCCGCGCCGCTGGTCTACCAGGCGTCGACCTCCCTCCAGACCGGATCCCTCGAAGAGGGCTTCAAGGTCACCTGGCACCTCGCCACCTACTGGGACGCGCTCGCCGAATACTGGCCGCAGTTCGTCCGCTCGGTGGCGTACGCCGCCGTCGCCACCGTGCTCTGCCTGGCGCTCGGCTACCCGCTCGCGTATCTGATCGCCTTCAAGGCCGGGCGCTGGCGGAACCTGGTGATGATCCTGGTGATCGCCCCGTTCTTCACCAGCTTCCTGATCCGCACCCTGGCCTGGAAGACGATCCTGGCCGACGGCGGACCGGTCGTCGGGGCCCTCAACTCCTTCCATGTCCTGGACGTCACCAGCGCCCTGGGCATCACCGAAGGGCACCGGGTGCTGGCCACCCCGCTCGCGGTGGTCTGCGGACTGACCTACAACTTCCTGCCGTTCATGGTCCTGCCGCTCTACACCTCGCTGGAGCGCATCGACCCGCGGCTGCACGAGGCCGCCGGCGACCTCTACGCCCGCCCGGCGACCACGTTCCGCCGGGTCACCTTCCCGCTGTCCCTGCCCGGCGTCGTCGCCGGCACCCTGCTGACCTTCATCCCGGCCGCCGGCGACTACATCAACGCCGAACTGCTGGGCTCCACCGACCAGAAAATGATCGGCAACGTCATCCAGTCGCAGTTCCTGCGCGTCCTGGACTACCCGACCGCCGCCGCCCTCTCCTTCATCCTCATGGCGGCCATCCTCGCCATGGTCACGCTCTACATCCGCAAGTCGGGGACGGAGGACCTGGTCTGATGCCCGGCCACGAGACCACCTCGGCCACCGCGGTCCGCCCCCCGAACCGGGCCGTCCGCTGGCTGCGCCGCAACATCGTCACGATCGCGGGCCTGGGCACGCTGGGCTATCTGATCCTGCCCAACCTCGTCGTGATGGTCTTCTCCTTCAACAAGCCCAACGGCCGCTTCAACTACCAGTGGACGCGGTTCTCCACGGACGCCTGGACCGATCCGTGCGGCGTCGCCGACATGTGCGGCTCGCTCGGGCTCAGCCTGGAGATCGCCGTCTGGGCCACGGTCGGGGCGACCGTCCTCGGCACCATGATCGCGTTCGCGCTGGCCCGCTACCGCTTCCGCGCCCGCTCCGGCGTGAACACCCTGATCTTCCTGCCGATGGCCATGCCCGAGGTCGTCATGGCGGCCTCCCTGGCCACCCTGTTCCTCAACATGGGCATCCAGTTCGGCTTCTGGACCATCCTCATCGCGCACGTCATGTTCTGCCTGAGCTTCGTCGTCACCGCCGTCAAGGCCCGGGTGATGAGCATGGACCCCCGGCTGGAGCAGGCCGCCCAGGACCTCTACGCCACACCGGTGCAGACGTTCCTGCGGGTCACCCTGCCCATCGCGGCGCCCGGCATCGCGGCCGGCGCGCTGCTCTCCTTCGCGCTGTCCTTCGACGACTTCATCATCACGAACTTCAACGCCGGCTCCACCGTGACCTTCCCCATGTTCGTCTGGGGATCGGCACAACGGGGCACACCCGTTCAAATCAATGTCATCGGTACGGCGATGTTCCTGGTCGCCGTGCTCTGCGTCTTCGTCGGCCGGACGGCCGGCAAGAAACGCCGCCAGAGGAGCTGAGAACCATGGCACGAGCTGACGTGCCGTATCCGTCCGAAGCGTCCCCCGTCCATGCGCTGGCCGACGCCTCCCCCAAGCCGTTCTGGCTGGAGGACCCGGCCCGCCCCGACGTCCGGCCCGCCCTCGTCGGCGACGAGCGCTGCGACCTGCTGGTCGTCGGCGGCGGCTACAGCGGACTGTGGACCGCGCTGCTCGCCAAGGAGCGCGACCCGCGGCGCGATGTCGTCCTCATCGAGGGCCAGGAGGTCGGCTGGGCCGCCTCCGGGCGCAACGGCGGCTTCTGCGCCGCCTCGCTCACCCACGGCCTGGGCAACGGCCTGGCCCGCTGGCCCGGCGAACTCGCCGAGCTGGAGAGGCTGGGCGCCCGCAACCTCGACGGGATCGAGGACGCCCTCGCCCGCCACGGCATCGACTGCGACTTCGAGCGCACCGGCGAGATCGACGTCGCCACCGCCCCGCACCAGGTCGCCGAACTCCGCGAGATGGCCGAGGAGGCCGGGGAACTCGGCCTGGAGGGGCGGGAGTTCCTCGACCGGGAGGCGATCCGCGCCGAGGTCGACTCGCCCACCTTCCTCGCCGGCCTGTGGGACCGCACCGGCGTCGCGATGCTCCACCCGGCCAAGCTCGCCTGGGGCCTCAAGCGCGCCTGCCTCTCCCTGGGCGTCCGCATCTACGAGCACACACCGGGCACCCGGCTCTCCTCGCGCGGCGCGGGCATCGCCGTCCGCACCCCGTACGGCAGGGTCTTCGCCCGGCACGCGGCGCTGGGCACCAACGCCTTCCCGTCGCTGGTCAAGCGGGTGCGCCCGTACATCGCGCCGGTCTACGACCACGCCCTGATGACCGAGCCGCTCAGCGCCGAACAGCTCGCCGCCGTCGGCTGGAAGAACCGGCAGGGCCTCAGCGACAGCGCCAACCACTTCCACTACTTCCGCATCACCGCCGACCACCGCATCCTGTGGGGCGGCTACGACATCGTCTACCGCTACGGCGGCGGCGTACGGGCCGAGTACGACCACCACCCGGCCACCTACCGCAGGCTCGCCCACCACTTCTTCCGCTGCTTCCCGCAGCTCGAAGGGCTCCGCTTCAGCCACGCCTGGGGCGGCGCGATCGACACCTGCTCCCGCTTCTCGGCCTTCTTCGGCACCGCCCACGGCGGGCGGGTGGCCTACGCGCTGGGCTACACCGGGCTGGGCGTCGGCGCCACCCGCTTCGGCGCGGACGTGATGCTCGACCTGCTGGCGGGGGAGCACACCGCGTGCACGCGGCTGGAGATGGTGCGGAGCAAGCCGCTGCCCTTCCCGCCGGAGCCGGTGCGGTCGCTGGGCATCGGCCTCACCCAGTGGTCCATGACCCGCGCCGACGAGAACGGCGGCCGCCGCAACCTGTGGCTGAAGGCCATGGACAGGATGGGCCTGGGCTTCGACAGCTGACCCGCCCCTTCCTCGTACACCTCATGGGGCGGGCGGCCCGTCGCCGCCCGCCCCCTGCCGCCTCCTCCCGTGGGTGACGCGGCGGCCGGATGTTAGCGGCCCGTTAGCCGATCATCAGCGGCGGCGACCAGAGTGGTACCCGCGAACGACCACCGGACGCAGCCGACCACAAGGGGGACACCATGTCGCACACCACGCTCCGCCACGGCCGCAGGGCCGCCGCCGCGGGCCTGATCGCGGTCGCCGCGCTCGCCCTGACCGCCTGCAACGGCACCACGTCCGACGCCGCCGGCTCCCCTTCCGGCTCCGCCTCGGCCGCCGCCGCGGACTCCGGCGGTACCGGCGGCTCCGGCGACGGCAGCACCGCGGGCGGTTCGACGAGTGCCAAGTCCACGTCGGCCGGGCACCGTTCGCACGCCGGGAACGGTGCGCACGCCGGCGCCGGCTCCGCGGGCGGCCGGTGCACCACCGACGGACTCCGGGCCGGCTGGGGCTCCGAGGGCGGCGGCATCCCCGACATGAAGAGCGACTCCCAGCAGACCGCCGCGGTGTGGCTGAAGAACACCGGCAGGGCGAGCTGCACCCTGGACGGCTTCCCGGGCGTCCGGATCAAGGGCACCGACGGCACCACCTGGGACCTGCAGCGCTCCGGCGAGAAGCCGGCCCCGGTGACGCTGAAGCCGGGCGCGCACACCCAGTTCACCATCGAGCTGCTGCCCACCACCGGCAAGGACGACAAGAAGGTCGAGCCCGGCCTGGTGACCGTCACCCCGCCGAACGAGAAGAAGTCCTTCGCGCTCAAGTGGCCCTACGGCGGTGCCCTCCTCGACCAGTCGGGCGCCACCCACCCCGGCACCTTCGTCAACCCCGTCAACGGCTGACGGAACGGCAGTCGGCGGTACGTCCGTGGGCCCGGGCCGGACCGGCCCCAGCGGTCCACCAGCCCCTAGCGGTCCGGAGCGGACCGCCCGCCCCATCGGTCGCACACCGCACACCACAGGGGCAGCAGCACACCGGCCAGGCACCAGCTGCCGAGCACGTCGAGCGGCCAGTGGTACCCCTGCCGCACCAACCCCAGGCCGACGCCCGCATTGAGCAGCCCGGTCCCCGTCGCGAGCAGCACCGCGGCGGGGACCGCCGCGATCCGGCCGCGCCCGCGCTCCGCCGGCCGGGCGTCCTCCCGGCGCGCGGCCCCGCGGCGGTGTGCCCGCGCCAGCAGCAGCGCCGCCAGGCCGTAGGCGACGGCCGCGGTGGCCCCGTGCCCCGAGGGATAGAAGCCCTCGTGCGACCCCGCCATCGGGGGCGGCCCCGGCCGGTCGAGCCACACCTTGAACGGGACCACCAGCGCGGGCACCGCGGCCAGGCCGCCCAGCGCGGCGAGCGGGGGCAGCCAGGGCCGCGCCGGTCCCGTACCCGCCGCGCGTCGCAGCCGCCACAGCGCCCACCCCGCCGCCACCAGCAGCACCGGCAGTGCCACGGCCGTGTTGCCGAGATCGGCGAGGAACTGGGCGAGCGGCCCGGGGACGGCGCTCGCCTCCAGGCCGCGGCCGAGCCGTTCGTCGAGGGCGCGCACCGCGCCGTGCGCCGCCACCTGCCAGCTGGTCAGCCCGAAGAGCAGCGCGCTGACCAGCGCGACGATCCCGTGGCGGCGGCCGGGGCCGGGCACGCGGAAACCACGGAAAAGCGGCCGTCCCGGAACAGGGGGGGTTGTTCCGGAACGGCCGCGTCGACCGGTGTCCCGCGCGCCCCGGGGGGTCTGGGGCGGGCGGACATCCGATCGGTGAGGATTCCCGGAGCGAACGGCTCCGGTGTTGTGCGCGAGGGCACGGCCAGGTCGAAGCCGGGGAAGCGCCGACCGGGCGTCACCCGCAGTCCCCTGCGGGCGGGGTGTTTCTCTCATCTGCAGAAACCGTACGGCACCGGGAGTGCACCCGTAAGCCGCATCACCTGCCCGCCATTGCCCCCGCACATCTTCTTCACGCGGCACTTCAGACGGTATCTCCCGTTCCGCTTTCCGCCGGTGGCACGACGGGAACGGGGCGCGGCCCGGGACACGGCCTGCGCCGTCCCCCGGGCCGCGCCCGGATGCCGTTCTGCTGCCGTTCTGCTGCCGTTCTATGGGTCGGCCCGTTACGGACCCGGCCGCCGCTCAGAGCGTGCCGAACGCCGCCTCCAGGATGTCCAGGCCCTCGTTGAGCAGGTCCTCGCCGATGACCAGCGGCGGCAGGAAGCGCAGCACGTTGCCGAACGTGCCGGTCGTCAGGACCAGCAGGCCCTCCTGGTGGCACGCCTTGGCGAGCGCGCCGGTGACCTCCGGGTCGGGGTCCTTGGAGCCGGACTTGACCAGCTCGATCGCGATCATCGCGCCGCGTCCGCGGACCTCGCCGATGATGTCGTGCTTCTCCTGCATCGCGACGAGGCGGGCCTTCATGACCTCCTCGATGCGCCGGGCCCTGGCGTTCAGGTCCAGCTCGCGCATGGTCTCGATGGAGCCGAGCGCGGCGGCGCAGGCCACCGGGTTGCCGCCGTAGGTGCCGCCCAGGCCGCCCGCGTGCGCGGCGTCCATGATCTCCGCGCGGCCGGTGACGGCCGCCAGCGGCAGACCGCCCGCGATGCCCTTGGCGGTGGTGATGAGGTCCGGGACGACGCCCTCGTCCTCGCACGCGAACCACTGGCCCGTACGGCAGAAGCCGGACTGGATCTCGTCGGCGACGAAGACGATCCCGTTCTCCTTCGCGAAGTTCGCGATCGCCGGGAGGAAGCCCTTGGCCGGCTCGATGAAGCCGCCCTCGCCGAGCACCGGCTCGATGATGATCGCCGCGACGTTCTCCGCGCCGATCTGCTTGGTGATCTGCGTGATGGCCTGGTCGGCGGCCTCCCGCGCGCAGTTCTCCGGGCCGGTCAGCCAGCGGTAGGGGTAGGCCAGCGGAACGCGGTAGACCTCGGGGGCGAACGGGCCGAAGCCGTGCTTGTACGGCATGTTCTTCGCGGTCAGCGCCATCGTCAGGTTCGTCCGGCCGTGGTAGCCGTGGTCGAAGACGACGACCGCCTGGCGCTTGGTGTACGCACGGGCGATCTTGACCGCGTTCTCGACGGCCTCCGCACCGGAGTTGAACAGCGCCGACTTCTTCGCGTGGTCGCCCGGCGTCAGTTCGGCCAGCGCCTCGCAGACCTCGACGTACGGCTCGTACGGCGTGACCATCGCACAGGTGTGGGTGAAGTCGGCGAGCTGCGCGGTGGCCCGGCGGACCACGGCCTCCGCGCTGTTGCCGACGGAGGTGACCGCGATGCCGGAGCCGAAGTCGATCAGGGAGTTGCCGTCCACGTCCTCCAGGACGCCGCCGCCCGCGCGCTTGACGAACACGGGCAGCACGGCGCCGACACCGGCCGCCACGGTGGCCTGCTTACGGGCCCACAGCTCCTGGGACTTGGGGCCGGGGATCGCGGTGACGACGCGACGCTCCTGGGGGAGGGCGGGGCCTCCGGACAGTTCGGTCATGGCAGTCTCCTGGGGGTGGAACACGGACGTACAGAGGTCTTGTTCTCGCAGGTTAGGGGCGGTCAACCGGGTCTGGCATGTTCCGATCGGGAGAAGTGCGCGTGTTGCGTTGTCCGCACCGGACATAGCCACGGTGCGCGGCCAGTAGATTGAGCGGCGGCAGACCAGGGTTAGAGGGTCACGGTTCGAGGGGGACAAGGGCACCGGATGGACACCGACGGCACCCAGGACGCGCGCAACACCCGCTCCGACCGGATCCCGCGGCCGGCGGCACCGCCCGCCCCGCCGCCGCCCGCCGCCCCGCCCCGGCCGGCCGTCCCCGCTGCGCCCGCCGCGCCGCCCACAGCCCGGCCGGGCGGCGCCGAGCCGCCGCTCGTCGGGTGGCTGCGCACCCCGCGCCCGGCCGCCGCGCCCGGCATCTGGACGTACGGCCACCGCCCCCGCGCCAAGGAGGAGCCCGAGCGGGTCCCGCTGCGGCAGCTGATCAGCGGTGCGGTGATCTCGTTCCTGTGCGGCTGGCTGCTGTGGTCGCTGCTGTGGAACGGGTACCTCGGCAGCTACTGGCTCTGGCCGCTGGTGCTCCTGACGCCCGACTCCTGGCGCGACGGGACCGAACCGATGGCCTACGTCTGGGCCAGCTACCTCTATTACGGCCTCTTCCTCGCCCTCATGGCCGTCGTCTTCGGCCGCCTCGGCCGCTGGCCCGAACTGGCCCGCCGCGTCCTCGGCCCGGCCCTGCGCCGGCTGCGCGAGAGCGCCCCCGCCGCCGTGCCGCAGCCCGCCGCCGACCGCGCCCAGTGGCCCGAGCTGCGGTCCCACGGCGCCCCCGACGCCGCGGACCGGCTCGCCGAGGAGACGCGCGCCGGGCGGATGAACGATGTGGACGTGGCCCGGATCGAGCGCGCCTGGCGCTCGGTGCGCTCCGGGAAGAACTCCCTGTCCTCCTTCACCGACACCGTCCTGCGGCACGGCGCCGCGGCCTGTGCGCACCCCTCCGGGCAGCGCGACCTGGCGCACCGCACCGCCCGGCACGATCTGCTCGCCCACCAGGTCCGCATCGGCACCGCCGCCGACCACCCGCGCAACCCCTACCAGCACCGGGGCACCGGCTCCGCCCTGGAGCCGCGGGTGCTGGGCACCTCCCTGCTGGCCGTCGGGCCCGCGGGCAGCGGCAAGACGACCCGCGTCGTGCGGCCGGTCGTGGAGGCCATGTGCCTTCAGGCGCTCGCCGGGCAGTGCGCCGTCGTCGCCGTCGGCCCGGCGGGGGCGGACCTCGGGCCCGCCGACGCGTTCGACGTGGTCGTCGCGATCGGCCGCCCGGACCCGGACTGCGACCTCGACCTCTACGGCGGCACCACCGACCCGGACGAGGCGGCCGGGATCCTCGCCGAGGCGCTGGTCGGCGATCTCGCCGCGCAGCTGCCCGGCGGCGACAGCCGGCGCGCGGCGACCGCCCTGGCCCAGCTGCTGGGCCCCTTCCGGGCCGCCCGTGACCGCTTCCCGACCGTGCCCGAGCTGCGCGAACTGCTGGACGGCGCACCGCGGGCGGTGGCCGCGCTGCGCACCGCCCTGGAGGAGGCCGGCGACCAGACCCTGCTGCGCGAACTGGACGCCCGCGCCCGCCAGTCGGAGCGCCCCGGCGACGTCGGCCTGCTGCTCGCGGACCGCATCGCCCTCCTCGACCGCCCGGCGTTCGCCCCCTTCTTCGACCCGACGGGCGCCACCCGCCAGGTCTCGCTGCGCTCCCTCGACCACCCGCTCCGGGTCCGTATCGAACTCCCCGAACGGGGCCACGCCGAGGCGTCCCGGATCCTCGCCCGGCTGGTCCTCGCCCAGTTCACCGAGTGCGCGGTGGCCCGCGCCGACCGCTCGCTGTTCGCCTGCCTGGTGCTCGACGAGGCCGCGCACACCGTCACCGCCGAGGCGCTGCGCGGCCTCCAGCGGCTGCGGTCGGCCAACGCCGGCGCGGTGCTGACCCTGCGCTCCCTGGACGACGTCCCCGAGGGGCTGCGCAGCGCGCTGCTCGGCGCGGTCGGCTGCCGGATGGCGTTCGCCGGTGTGACGCCCTGGGACGGGGCGCCGTTCGCCGAGGTGTGGGGCAAGGAATGGGTGGAGACCCGTGATGTGACGGACCGTCAAATCATCGCGCACGGTGCCGGGATGAAGGCGTTCCATATCTTCCGCCACCTGGTCACCGGCAAGGCGGCCACCTCCAAGGCCGTCACCGTCCGCACCGTCGAGCGCGAACGCTGGTCCGCCTCCGACCTCGCCAACTCCCTCCCCGCCGGGCACGCGGTGCTGTCCGTGACCACGGTCGAGGGCGAGCACACCCCGCCCGTCCTGGTCGACCTGCGCTCCTGAGGGCGCGGGCCGGACTCGGGGCAACGGGGGCGGCGGGGCTGGCGGGGCCGGAGGCGGCGTGCGGTGACCGGCTCCGGGAGGTGTCCCCCAAACCCTCCGTTGAGGCAGAATCGGCACCAGCCGTTCATACGGGGCGGCGCAAACGATCCTGTGCCAGTCCTGGGGTGCCGACCGCTCCCGCCGCCCACCGCAGCCACCGAAGGTCCCATGCCGCACACCCTCGCCTCCCTGGTCAACCACACCGCGCTCAAGCTGACCGTGCTCGCGGGTGAGGACCGGCTCGACGTCCCGGTGCGCTGGGCGCATGCCAGTGAGCTGATCGACCCGGTGCCGTACATGGAGGGCGGTGAGCTGCTGCTGATCACCGCGCTCAAGCTGGACGCGGCGGACCCGGACACCGCGCGCCGGTACGTGCGGAGGGTCGCCGAGGCGGGGGTGGTCGGGCTGGGCTTCGCGGTCGGGGTGAACTACGAGGAGGTGCCGCAGGCGCTGGTCGACGCGGCCCGGGAGCGGCACCTGCCGCTGCTGGCGGTGCCCCGCCGCACGCCGTTCATCGCGATCAGCAAGGCGGTCTCGGCGGCCGTGGCGGCGGACCAGTACCGCGCGGTGACCGCCGGGTTCGAGGCGCAGCGGGAGCTGACCCGGGCGGCGCTCGGCGCCGAGGGACCGGCCGAACTGCTGGCCCGGCTGGCGGCGCACCTGGACGGCTGGGCGGCGCTGTACGACGCGTCGGGCGCGGTGGTGGCCGCGGCCCCCGACTGGGCGGCGCGGCGGGCGGCCCGGCTCGCGCAGGACGTGGCGCGGCTGCGGGAGCGCCCGGCGCCGGCCAGCGCCGTCGTCAGCGACACCGACGGCGACGACCGGGTGGAACTGCAGTCACTGGGCACCGGGCGGCGGGCGCGCGGCGTCCTCGCGGTCGGCACGGCGGCACCGCTGGGCACCGCCGAGCGCTACGCCGTGCACGCCGCCGTCGCGCTGCTGACCCTGACCACGGAGCGGTCCCGGGCCCTCCAGGACGCCGAGCAGCGGCTGGGCGCCGCGGTGCTCAAGATGCTGCTGGCCGGCGAGCCGGACCATGCGCGGGCGGTGGCCGGCCGGCTCTACGGCGGGCTGCTGGACGCCCCGTTCCGCGTCCTGGTGGCCGAGCCGGTGCCCGCCGACGACCAGCAGCCGTCCCCCAAGCTCTCCACTCCGTTCGAGCGGGGGGACCCCCCTGCGCAGGGCGGACCACCGTCTCCCCCCTGGGGAGCCGGGGCCCCGTCCGTCCTGGACGCGCTCGCCGACGCGCTGGACTCCGCCGCGGCGCGGAGCGGCGAGGCGGTCCTCGCCGTACCGGACGTCGGCCGACTGATCGTGCTGGTTGCGGATGGCGGCGCGGCGGCGGGCGCCTGCGCCGAGTTCGCCGCCGCGGCCGAGGCGCGTCTCGGGGCGCAGCCGCGGCCCCGCGGACGGTCGGCGCGCGAGGCGGCGGGCCGGGGCACCGAGGGGCTGGCCGCCGGCCTCTCCGCGCCGACCGGCCCGATGGCCGCCGCGACCGCCTACCGGCAGGCCGAGCAGGCGCTCGCCGTCGCCCGCCGCCGCGGCCGGGTCCTGGTGGAGCACGCGGACGTGGCGGCCGGCTCGGTCCTCCCGCTGCTCGCCGACGACGCGGTGCACGCCTTCGCCGACGGGCTGCTGCGCGCGCTGCGCGAGCACGACGCGACCGGCCGCGGCGACCTGGTGGCGTCGCTGCGCGCCTGGCTCGCCCGGCACGGCCAGTGGGACGCCGCCGCGGCCGACCTGGGCGTGCACCGCCACACCCTGCGCTACCGGATGCGGCGGGTGGAGGAGATCCTGGGCCGCTCGCTGGACGATCCGGACGTCCGCATGGAGCTGTGGCTGGCGCTGAAGGCGACGTCGGTGCCGCCGGGGGAGTAGCCCGGGGGAGCGGCGCACCGGCGCCCGCCACCGCGCTGACTCCACCGCGGAGGGACACGGCACCGGATTTCGCCGCTTCGGACAAGCGTCAGGACGGCGCCGCGCCCCTACGGTGGGCTCAGAGTCAACCGCCGAGCCGCTCCCCGAGCTGCGCGCACCACCCACCACCACTGAAGGGCCGGGATCCACTGTGCCGAACACTGCTGCAGCCCCCACCGCCTTCTGGCTCGCCGGCCGTCAGGCCACCGGCGACGCCACCTTCGATGTCACCTCCCCCTGGGACGGACGTCTCGTCGGCACGGTGAGCGTCCCCACCGAGGCCCAGGTCGAGGAGGCCGTTGCCGCCTCCGTCGCCGTCCAGGAGGAACTGGCCGCGACCCCCGCCCATGTGCGGGCCGCCGCCCTGGACCACGTGGTGCGCGGGCTCCAGGAGCGGGCCGAGGAGATCGCCCGGCTGATCTCCGCGGAGAACGGCAAGCCCATGAAGTGGGCCCGCGGCGAGGTCGGCCGCGCGGTGTCCGTCTTCCGGTTCGCCGCCGAGGAGGCCCGCCGCTTCAACGGCGGCGAGGCGCAGCGCCTGGACACCGACGCGGGCGGCGCCGGCCGGCTCGCGCTCACCCGCCGCTTCCCGCGCGGCACGGTCCTGGGCATCGCGCCGTTCAACTTCCCGCTGAACCTCTGCGCTCACAAGATCGCCCCGGCCATCGCCGCCGGCGCCCCGATCATCCTCAAGCCGGCCCCGGCCACCCCGCTGTCCGGCCTGATCATCGGCGAGCTGCTCGCCGGCACCGACCTGCCCGCCGGCTCCTGGTCGATCCTCCCGGTTCCCAACGACCGCATGCCGGCGCTGGTCCAGGACGAGCGGCTGCCGGTCATCTCCTTCACCGGCTCCGACAAGGTCGGCTACGCCATCCTCGACTCGGTGCCGCGCAAGCACTGCACCCTGGAACTGGGCGGCAACGGCGCGGCCGTGGTCCTGCCCGACTGGTCCTCCGAGGCGGACCTGGACTGGGCGGCGCAGCGCATCGCCACCTTCTCCAACTACCAGGGCGGCCAGTCCTGCATCTCCGTGCAGCGGGTCGTCGCGGACGCCTCCGTCTACGACCGGCTGGTACCCAAGGTCGTCGCGGCCGTCGGGGCCCAGGTCACCGGCGACCCGTCGGACGACGCGACCGAGGTCGGCCCGCTGGTGAGCGAGGACGCCGCCAAGCGCGTCGAGTCATGGGTGGACGACGCCGTGCAGCGCGGCGCCCGGCTGCTGGCGGGCGGCAAGCGCGACGGCGCCTCGTACGCGCCGACCGTGCTGGCGGACGTGCCGTCCGACGCGATCCTGGCCTGCGAGGAGGTCTTCGGCCCGGTGCTCACCCTCAAGAAGGTCGACGGGGTGGACGAGGCGTTCGCGGCCGTCAACGACTCCAAGTTCGGCCTCCAGGCCGGTGTGTTCACGCACGACGCCCGGACCGCCTTCCGCGCCCACCGCGCGCTGGAGGTCGGCGGTGTGGTGATCGGCGACGTGCCGTCCTACCGCGCCGACCAGATGCCGTACGGCGGCGTCAAGCAGTCCGGCGTCGGCCGCGAGGGCGTGCGCTTCGCGATGGACGACTACACCTACGAGCGGGTGCTGGTCCTCACCGGACTGGACCTGTAGGACCCGGCCGGTTCCCGGCCCGCCCGACGGCCTGGTCCGGTGGACAGCGACGGCCATCCCTGGGGCCGTACCGCCCAGCCAGGTCCCCGGCCGGCGCACCCCCCGGCGCCGGCCCCGACGCGGCGCGCTCCGCACCCTGTTCCGGAGCGCGCCGCGTCCCCCGTTCTCCCCCGGGGCCGTGCCGCAGGGGAGGAGCAGCGGCCCGCGTACCGCCGGCGCGGGATGCCGCCCGCCCCTGAGGACGGTGCCCGGCCCGCGCGCGGTGCCGGCTCTCACCGTGCCGTACGGACGCCGTGACCGCGGCGCGGCACCGTGCCGCGCGGCGCATGTCGCCGCGTGAATCACCCGTGGCGGGTACCCGCTCCCGGGGCGGGTGCCGTCCCGTGCCTCCACTGGTGCAACCCGTGCGGATCGGGTAACTCTCACAAGTAGCACTGTCCGGCGGCCGACCGGCTCGCCGGTGCAGAACTCCCGATCCGCGGCGAGGTGAGCTCCTGATGACCGCTCCGTCCATCCGCAACGTTTCCGAGCGCGAAGCGCGCCAGGTCGCCGAGGCGGCCCGCGAGCAGGACTGGCGCAAGCCAAGCTTCGCCAAGGAGCTGTTCCTGGGGCGCTTCCGGCTCGACCTCATCCATCCGCACCCCACCCCGGCGGCCGACGACGTGCGGCGTGGCGAGAAGTTCCTCGCCACGCTGCGGGAGTTCTGCGAGACCGAGGTCGACGGTGCCCGGATCGAGCGCGAGGGGCGCATCCCGGACGAGACCGTCAACGGGCTCAAGGAACTCGGCGCCCTCGGCATGAAGATCGACCCGAAGTACGGCGGCCTCGGGCTGACCCAGGTCTACTACAACCGCGCGCTCGCCCTGGCCGGCTCGGCCAGCCCGGCGATCGGCGCGCTGCTCTCCGCGCATCAGTCGATCGGCGTACCGCAGCCGCTGAAGCTCTTCGGCACCCAGGAGCAGAAGGAGACCTTCCTGCCGCGGCTGGCCAGGACGGACATCTCCGCGTTCCTGCTGACCGAGCCCGACGTCGGCTCGGACCCGGCCCGGCTCGCCACCTCGGCCGTCCGCGACGGCGACGACTACGTGCTCGACGGCGTGAAGCTGTGGACCACCAACGGCGTGGTCGCCGACCTGCTGGTGGTGATGGCCCGGGTGCCCGCCTCCGAGGCGACCGAGACGAGCAAGGCGAGCAAGGGCGGCATCACCGCCTTCGTCGTCGAGGCCGACTCGCCCGGCATCACCGTCGAGAACCGCAACGCCTTCATGGGCCTGCGCGGCCTGGAGAACGGCGTCACCCGCTTCCACCGGGTGCGGGTCCCGGCCGCCAACCGCATCGGCCCCGAGGGCGCCGGCCTGAAGATCGCGCTGACCACGCTCAACACCGGACGGCTCTCGCTGCCGGCGATGTGCGCCGGTACCGGCAAGTGGTGCCTGAAGATCGCCCGCGAGTGGTCCGGCGCCCGCGAGCAGTGGGGCCGCCCGATCGCCCGGCACGAGGCGGTCGGCGCCAAGATCTCGTTCATCGCGGCGACCACCTTCGCCCTGGAAGCCGTCGTCGACCTCGCCTCGCAGATGGCCGACGAGAACCGCAACGACATCCGCATCGAGGCCGCCCTCGCCAAGCTCTACGGCTCCGAGATGGGCTGGCGGATCGCCGACGAGCTGGTCCAGATCCGCGGCGGCCGCGGCTTCGAGACCGCCGACTCGCTCGCCGCCCGCGGCGAACGCGCCGTCCCCGCCGAGCAGGCGCTGCGGGACATGCGCATCAACCGGATCTTCGAGGGCTCCACGGAGATCATGCACCTGCTGATCGCCCGCGAGGCCGTCGACGCCCACCTGTCGGTCGCCGGCGACCTCATCGACCCGGACAAGTCCCTCGCCGACAAGGGCCGGGCCGCCGCCAAGGCCGGCGGCTTCTACGCCCGCTGGCTGCCCAGGCTCGTCGCGGGACCCGGCCAACTCCCGCGCACCTACCAGGAGTTCGGCGAGCTGGCGAGCCATCTGCGATATGTCGAGCGGACCTCCCGCAAGCTCGCCCGGTCCACCTTCTACGCGATGTCCCGCTGGCAGGCGAAGATGGAGACCAAGCAGGGCTTCCTCGGCCGGATCGTCGACATCGGCGCGGAGCTGTTCGCGATGAGCGCGGCCTGCGTACGGGCCGAGCACCTGAGGATGACCGGCGACCACGGCCGCGAGGCGCACCAACTCGCCGACGCCTTCTGCCGGCAGGCCCGGATCCGCGTCGAGGAGCTGTTCGGCCGGCTGTGGACCAACACCGACGAACTGGACCGCAAGGTCGTCGCCGGTGTCCTGGGCGGCAGTTACACCTGGCTGGAGGAGGGCGTCATCGACCCCAGCGGCGACGGCCCCTGGATCGCCGACGCCGCCCCCGGCCCGAGCCTGAAGGACAACGCCCGCCGCCCGATCACGTAGCGGCCCCGCGCCTCGTACGGACGGCCCGCGGGTCGCCCGTACGAGGCGCCGCGGCCCTCGGTGGCCGAGGTGCCCCGCCGACCGGCCACAATGGACCGCATGACGGACACCCTCGCCCATCCGCACCTGCGCTTCGAGCCGGCCCGTACCGACCCGGGAGGCCCCCGGGAGATCGTGATCCTCGGCTCGACCGGTTCGATCGGCACCCAGGCGATCGACATCGTGCTGCGCAACCCCGACCGCTTCCGGGTCACCGCGCTCGCCGCGGCCGGCGGCCGGGTCGAACTGCTCGCCGAGCAGGCGCACCGGCTGCGGGTCGCCACCGTCGCGGTCTCGCGCGAGGAGACGGTGCCCGCGCTCCGCGAGGCGCTGACCGCGCGCTACGGCGCCGGCGCGCCCGTGCCGGAGATCCTGGCCGGCCCCGACGCGGCCACCGAGCTCGCCGCCTTGCCCTGCCACACCGTCCTCAACGGCATCACCGGCTCCATCGGCCTCGCCCCCACACTCGCCGCCCTGAAGGCGGGCCGGGTGCTGGCCCTCGCCAACAAGGAGTCCCTGATCGTCGGCGGCCCGCTGGTCAAGGCCGCCGCCCGGCCCGGCCAGATCATCCCGGTCGACTCCGAGCACTCCGCGCTCTTCCAGGCGCTGTCCGGCGGCACCCGGGCCGAGGTCCGCAAGCTGGTCGTCACCGCCTCCGGCGGCCCGTTCCGTGGCCGTACCAAGCGTGAGCTGGCCGGTGTCACGCGCGAGCAGGCGCTGGCCCACCCCACCTGGTCCATGGGGCCGGTCGTCACCATCAACTCCGCGACCCTGGTCAACAAGGGCCTGGAGGTCATCGAGGCGCACCTGCTCTTCGACGTCCCCTTCGACCGCATCGAGGTCGTGGTCCATCCGCAGTCCTACATCCACTCGATGGTGGAGTTCACCGACGGCTCGACCCTCGCCCAGGCCAGCCCGCCCGACATGCGCATGCCGATCGCGCTGGGCATCGGCTGGCCGGACCGGGTCCCGGACGCCGCCCCCGGTGTCGACTGGACGACGGCGCAGACCTGGGAGTTCTTCCCGCTGGACGAGGACGCCTTCCCGTCCGTGCCGCTGGCCCGCCACGTCGGCGAGCTGGGCGGCACCGCCCCCGCGGTCTTCAACGCCGCGAACGAGGAGTGCGTCGCGGCCTTCCTCGGCGGCGGGCTGCCGTTCACAGGGATTGTCGATACGGTCGCGGCAGTGGTCGACGAAGGCCTGGCATCCGGAGTGGTGATGAACAGCAGCCAAGGCGGAGCACAGCGGAGCGGCACGCCCGCCGCGGGAACTTCCCTGACGGTCGCGGACGTCCTGGAAGCGGAGACCTGGGCGCGCGCCCGCGCCCGCGAACTGGCCGCCCGGGCGGCACACACCCCATCGGAGGCTCGCGCATGACGACCTGGATGACCATCCTCGGCATAGTCGTCTTCGTCGTCGGCCTGCTCTTCTCCATCGCCTGGCACGAGCTCGGCCACCTCTCCACGGCCAAGATGTTCGGCATCCGCGTGCCGCAGTACATGGTGGGCTTCGGGCCGACGATCTTCTCCCGCAAGAAGGGCGACACCGAGTACGGCATCAAGGCCGTCCCGCTCGGCGGCTACATCCGGATGATCGGCATGTTCCCGCCCGGCGACGACGGGAAGCTCCAGGCCCGCTCCACCTCGCCGTTCCGCGGCATGATCGAGGACGCCCGCTCGGCCGCCTTCGAGGAGCTGCAGCCCGGCGACGAGCACCGGCTGTTCTACACGCGCAAGCCCTGGAAGCGCGTGATCGTGATGTTCGCCGGGCCGTTCATGAACCTGGTCCTGGCCGTGGTGATCTTCATGAGCGTGCTGATGGGCTTCGGCATCAACACCCAGACCACCCAGGTCAGCTCGGTCTCGGACTGCGTCATCGCGGCCTCCGCCAAGTCCGACAAGTGCCCGGCCGGCGCCAAGGACTCCCCGGCCAAGGCCGCGGGCCTGCGGGCCGGCGACCGGATCGTCTCCTTCAACGGCCACGCCGTCCCCGACTGGGGAACCCTCCAGGACCAGATCCGCCGGACCACCGGCCCGGCGACCATCGTCGTCGAGCGGCACGGCGCCCGGCAGACGCTGCACGCCGACCTCATCGAGAACAAGGTCGCCAAGACCGACGGCCACGGCGGCTACGTCCCCGGCCAGTACGTCAGCGCCGGATTCCTCGGCTTCACCCCGGCCAGCGGCATCGTCAAGCAGTCCTTCGGCCAGTCCGTCGACCGCATGGGCACCATGGTCCAGCAGGGCACCGAGTCGCTGATAAGCCTCCCCGGCAAGATCCCGGACCTGTGGAACGCGGCCTTCAACGGCGCCGAGCGCAAGCAGGACTCCCCGATGGGCGTGGTCGGCGCGGCCCGGGTCGGCGGCGAGGTCTTCTCGCTCCACATCCCGCCGGAGCAGCGGGTGGCCACCATGCTCTTCCTGGTCGCCGGCTTCAACCTCTCGCTGTTCCTGTTCAACATGCTGCCGCTGCTGCCGCTGGACGGCGGCCATATCGCCGGCGCCCTGTGGGAGTCGGTGCGGCGGGCCTTCGCCCGGGTCGTCCGGCGCCCGGACCCCGGCCCCTTCGACGTCGCCAAGCTGATGCCCGTCGCGTACGTCGTCGCCGGCATCTTCGTCTGCTTCACCCTGCTCGTGCTGGTCGCGGACGTGGTGAACCCGGTGAAGCTGACCTAGGCCCGTCCGATCGGCCACGGCCGGGCACCCTGCGACCGAGCGGGCGTGCCCGGCCGCCCCTTTCGAGGGGGCAAAAGGGTTCGATGTGCCTCTGGCAACCTCCGTGCCGTAATCTCGATGACCCGGAGCCCACCGAATCCGGGCCGAGATCCACACCTTGGGGTTGCTCACCAGATGACTGCCATTGCACTGGGAATGCCGGACGTACCGGCGAAGCTCGCCGACCGCCGGGTCAGCCGCAAGATCCAGGTCGGTTCGGTCGCCGTGGGCGGCGACGCACCGGTGTCGGTGCAGTCGATGACCACCACCCGTACCTCCGACATCGGCGCCACGCTCCAGCAGATCGCCGAGCTGACGGCCTCCGGCTGCCAGATCGTCCGGGTCGCCTGCCCGACCCAGGACGACGCCGACGCGCTGCCGGTCATCGCCAAGAAGTCCCAGATTCCGGTCATCGCGGACATCCACTTCCAGCCGAAGTACGTCTTCGCCGCGATCGACGCCGGCTGCGCCGCGGTCCGGGTCAACCCCGGCAACATCAAGCAGTTCGACGACAAGGTCAAGGAGATCGCCAAGGCGGCCTCCGACGCCGGCACCCCGATCCGCATCGGCGTCAACGCCGGCTCCCTGGACCGGCGGCTGCTCCAGAAGTACGGCAAGGCCACCCCCGAGGCCCTGGTGGAGTCCGCCCTCTGGGAGGCGTCGCTCTTCGAGGAGCACGGCTTCCGCGACATCAAGATCTCGGTCAAGCACAACGACCCGGTCGTGATGGTCAACGCCTACCGCCAGCTCGCCGCCGCCTGCGACTACCCCCTCCACCTCGGCGTCACCGAGGCCGGCCCCGCCTTCCAGGGCACCATCAAGTCCGCGGTCGCCTTCGGCGCGCTGCTCAGCGAGGGCATCGGCGACACCATCCGGGTCTCGCTCTCCGCCCCGCCCGTCGAGGAGGTCAAGGTCGGCATCCAGATCCTGGAGTCCCTCAACCTCCGGCCGCGCCGCCTGGAGATCGTCTCCTGCCCGTCCTGCGGCCGCGCCCAGGTCGACGTCTACAAGCTCGCCGACGAGGTCACCGCGGGCCTGGAGGGCATGGAGGTCCCGCTGCGCGTCGCCGTCATGGGCTGCGTCGTCAACGGCCCCGGCGAGGCCCGCGAGGCCGACCTCGGCGTCGCCTCCGGCAACGGCAAGGGCCAGATCTTCGTCAAGGGCGAGGTCATCAAGACCGTCCCCGAGTCGAAGATCGTCGAGACCCTCATCGAAGAGGCCATGAAGATCGCCGCGCAGATGGAGGCCGACGGCGTCGCCTCCGGCGAGCCGGTCGTCACCACCGCGGGCTGACCCCCTCCCTTCGCGAGCCCCGCCGCCCCCCCGGGCCGCGGGGCTCGTGCGCGCCCGCGCGCACTCCCGCACGCCCCCGCGAAAGCCCGTACACAGCAGGCCAGGTGCTTTTGCGCAGGTGGAGGTACAGTGCCAGGACCTGCTCCCGCCTGGCCTCCCAGGCCCGTACCGGTGAGGCTTTCCGACACGTGCTGACGACCACCGCCATCAAGGTTCTGGAGCCCGGGGAGCTCGATTCGGCCCTCGCCGTCCTGGACCGCGAACCGGTCGCCAACGCTTTCGTCGCAGCCCGTGTCCAGGTCGCCGGCCTCGACCCCTGGCGGCTCGGCGGCGAGATGTGGGGCTGGTACGTCGGCGGCCGGCTGGAATCCCTCTGCTACGCCGGCGCCAACCTCGTCCCCGTCTGCGCCACCCCCGAAGCCGTCCGCGGCTTCGCCGAGCGCGCCCGCCGCCAGGGCCGCCGCTGCTCCTCCATCGTCGGCCCGGCCGGCCCCACCGCCGAACTGTGGTCCCTGCTGGAGCCCCACTGGGGACCCGCCCGCGAGATCCGCGCCCACCAGCCCCTGATGGTCACCCGCAGCCCGTCCGCCGAGATCGCCCCCGACCCGTACGTCCGGCGGATCGGCAAGAACGAGCTGGACCTGATCATGCCGGCGTGCGTGGCCATGTTCACCGAAGAGGTCGGCATCTCCCCGATGGCCGGCGACGGCGGCCTGCTCTACCAGGCCCGGGTCGCCGAACTCGTCGGAGCCGGCCGGTCGTTCGCCCGCATCGAGGACGGCAAGGTCGTCTTCAAGGCCGAGATCGGCGCCGCCACCCCGCTCGCCTGCCAGATCCAGGGCGTCTGGGTCGCCCCCGAGCACCGCGGCAAGGGCCTGTCCGAAACCGGTATGGCCGCCGTCCTGCGCTACGCCCTCAGCGACGTCGCCCCGGTCGTCAGCCTCTATGTGAACGACTTCAACACCGCCGCCCGCGCCGCCTACCGCCGGGTGGGCTTCGAGGAAGTCGGCGCATTCATGAGCGTACTGTTCTGAGCCGCCGCCTTGTACGCTCCGACCATGGATGACGTCGCGGTCGGCCCCCTCGATCTCGCTGCCCGCGTGGACGACGCGCTGGCCGTACAGGCCCTCGCCTTCGGCCTCGGTGACGACGAGATCGCCGTCCGCCGGCACATCGTGCTGCGCCACCTCGGCTGCACCGGCGCCCGCGCCCTCGGCGCCACCACCCCCGCCGGCCGGCTCATCGGCTTCGTCTACGGCATGCCCAACGACCGCAACCACTGGTGGTCCACCGTCGTCGAGCCCTATCTGCGCAGCCAGGGCCTGGACCACTGGCTCGACGACTCCTTCGTCATCACCGAACTCCACGTCCATCCCGCCTACCAGCACCGGGGCATCGGCCGCGCGCTGATCACCCGCATCACCGACGAGGCCGCCGAACCCCGCAGCATCCTCTCGGCCATCGACATCGAGAGCCCGGCCCGCGGCCTGTACCGCTCCCTCGGCTACGAGGACATCGCCCGCCGCGTGCTCTTCCCGAGCGCCCCCATGCCCTACGCGGTGATGGGCGCCCCCCTCCCCCTCAAGCGCCCCTGACCAGCCCCGCACCGGACCACCGACGTACACCCCCGCCCTCCGTTTCCCACCCACGGGAGGGGACGGGCCGGAGGGGCGGGGTGTCCGGACGTAAAGCGAAGCAGTCCGGACACCCCGCCCCGGAGGACCGTCACCGCACCCCGAAAGCCCCGCGCAGCGGACAAAAACCACCACGGCGGGGCACCCGACAACGTGGGAGGCGGGCCCCGCGCAGCGGCTCCGCGCCGCAGGCGCAACAACACAAACCCCCACGGCGGGAAAGCCGACAACGTGGGCAGCTGGCGAAGCGCAGCGGAACGACGGGAAAGCCGACAACGTGGGCAGCCGGCAAAGCGCAGCGGATACGCATTTCCGTGCGCCACTCCCGTGCAGCTAACCTCCAGGGAGTCACCTTTCTTACGCAGGAGAAACTCCCATGGCCAACGCCGCACAGGTCCAGCGCATGTCCCGCTTGATGATCAAGACACTGCGCGACGACCCGGCCGACGCCGAGGTGCTCAGCCACAAGCTCCTGGTGCGCGCCGGTTTCGTGCGCCGCACCGCCGCCGGTGTCTGGTCCTGGCTGCCGCTCGGCAAGAAGGTCCTCGCCAACGTCGAGCGGATCGTGCGCGAGGAGATGGACGCCATCGGCGGCCAGGAGGTCCTGCTGCCCGCCCTGCTGCCGAGGGAGCCGTACGACGCGACCGGCCGCTGGGACGAGTACGGCGCCGAGCTGTTCCGCCTCAAGGACCGCAAGGGCGGCGACTACCTCCTCGGTCCCACCCACGAGGAGATCTTCACCCAGCTGGTGAAGGACCAGTGCACGTCCTACAAGGACCTGCCGGTGATCCTCTACCAGATCCAGACCAAGTACCGCGACGAGGCCCGCCCGCGCGCCGGCATCCTGCGCGGCCGTGAGTTCCAGATGAAGGACTCGTACTCCTTCGACACCGCCGACGAGGGTCTCGCCGAGTCCTACGCGCTGCACCGCGCCGCCTACCAGCGGATCTTCGAGCGCCTCGGCCTCGAATACCGCATCTGCGCCGCCACCGCCGGCGCCATGGGCGGCTCCAAGTCGGAGGAGTTCCTGGCCCCGGCCGCCGCCGGCGAGGACACCTTCGCCGACTGCCCGAACTGCGACTACGCGGCCAACACCGAGGCGATCACCTACGCCCTGAAGCCGGTGGACGCGGCCGGTGTGCCCGCGGCGGAGGAGATCCCCACCCCGGACACCCCGACCATCGAGACGCTCGCCGCGCACCTCGGCGTACCGGCCTCCGCCACCCTCAAGAACCTCCTGGTGAAGGTCACTGAGACATCAGCGGCCGGCGCCGCGCACGAGATCGTGGCCGTGGGTGTGCCCGGCGACCGCGAGGTCGACATGGACAAGGTCGAGGCGCACTTCGCCCCGGCCGCCGTCGAGCTGGTGACCGCCGAGGACTTCGTGGACCGCGACGACCTGGTCCGCGGTTACGTGGGCCCGCAGGGCCTGGAGAAGGTCAGGTACCTCGCCGACCCGCGCATCGCCCCCGGCACCGCGTGGATCACCGGCGCCAACAAGGAAGGCGTGCACGCCAGGAACGTCGTCGCCGGGCGCGACTTCGAGGTCGACGAGTACGTCGACGTCGTCGTGGTGCAGGAGGGCGACCCCTGCCCGGCCTGCGGCACCGGCCTCAAGCTGGACCGCGCCATCGAGATCGGCCACATCTTCCAGCTGGGCCGCAAGTACGCCGACGCCTTCCAGCTCGACGTGCTCGGCCAGAACGGCAAGCCGGTCCGGGTGACCATGGGCTCGTACGGCATCGGCGTCTCCCGCGCCGTCGCCGCGCTGGCCGAGCAGCACGCCGACGACAAGGGCCTGTGCTGGCCGCGCGAGGTGGCGCCGGCCGACGTCCACGTCGTCGCCGCCGGCAAGGCCAAGCAGACCGAACTCGCCCTGGAGATCAGCGACCGGCTCGGCGACGCCGGCCTGCGGGTCCTGGTCGACGACCGCCCCGGCGTCTCGCCCGGCGTCAAGTTCACCGACGCGGAACTGCTCGGCGTGCCGACCATCGTCGTCGCCGGCCGCCGCGCCGGCGAGGGCGTCGTCGAGGTCAAGGACCGCCGCACCGGCGAGCGCGAGGAGCTGACGGTCGAGGAGGCCGTCGCCCGCCTCGGCGCGTAACGGCACGGCGAACGGGCCGGCCGGGGCACCCCCGGCCGGCCCGTTCACTATGCCCTTACGCGTCCGCTACAGGTACGCGGCGAACTCCAGCAGCAGTTCCCCCCGCTGCCGGTCGCCCACCGCCGACTCGCGCAGCCCCGCGCGCACCGCGCGGTACAGCGTCCAGCCGCGCAGCCGCTCCCGGTCCACCTCCAGCGAGTCCGCGAGCCTGGCCACCCGCCGCCGGGCCGCCGCGGGCGCCCCCGACCCGGCCACCAGGTCCTCGAACCGGTCCAGCACCAGCCGCGCCAGGTCGTACGCCCGCTCACCGACCAGCGGCGCCGGGCCCACCGCCAGCCAGGGCACCCGCTCGCCGGCCAGCACCTTCCCCTGCCGGAACGCCCCGTGCAGCAGGACCTCCTCCGGCGCCCCGTCCGGCAGCGCCCGCCCCAGCTCCAGCGCCTCCTCGACCAGCGGCGCCGCGGCCCCGGCGAACTCCCCGGCCGCACCCAGGGCCTTGGCGTCCTCGGTCACCCGCTCCGCGACCGTCGCGAACGGATGCCCCTCGCCCGGCGGCACCCACAGGCGCCGCACCGTGCCCGCCGCCTCCAGCAGCGCCTTGGACTCCGGCAGCGACCGCAGCGACACCGAGCCCTGCAACCGCTCCAGCAGCAGCGCACCACCGGCCTCGTCGGCCCGCAGCAGCCGCACCGCGCCCCAGCCGTCCCACGCCCGCAGCGCCGCGGCCTCCTGCGCCGCGGCCCGCCCCGGCACCGGGAACTTCAGCGCCGCGGGCGCCCCGTCCTGCTGCCGGACGAGCGCGACGAGACTGCTCAGGCCACCCGGGGCATGCACCCGCTCCAGCGTCAGCTCCCAGGCGTCCAGCCGCTGTTGAACCAGCGCCGGCAGCGCCTCCAGCCAGGCCCGTACGGGACCCTCCTGATCGCCGCCGAGCGCGCCCAGCAATCGTTGCGGCGGTTCGATGGGTGCCGTTGCCATGCCAGAGCTGTCCTTGTTCGTCGGGAGGTCGCGGTGCGGGGAGGTGGCCGCCGGGCGGCCGGTCGTTCAGAGCGCGCCGGAGGAGGCGCCCGCGGAGCCGGACGGAGCGGGCGCCGCGGCCCGCTCGACGAGCCCAGGGAAGGCTACGCCGCCGCCCCGCCAGCGCACCGACCGCACCGCGGCCTCGCGCAGCGCGCCCGCCGCCTCCTTGCGCCGGGCGCCGGCACAGGCCCGTACGAGATCCGCGTAGACGGCGGCCAGCCGGTCCTCCAGCTCGGCGGCCAGGTGCGCCGCGGCGGTCGCGTCCGGCACCGGGAACGGCAGTTCGTACCCGGCCGCCGCGGCCCGCGGCTTCCCGCCGAGGTCCCGCACGGTGCGGGACAGCGCGTCCCGCCGCGCCCGGTGCGCGTCGTAGGCGCTCTGCGCCTCCGCGCGGCGCCCGGCCCCGATCCGCCCGCCCACCACGCCGTACCCGTACACCGCCGCATGCTCGGCGGCGAGCGCGGCCTGCACCGCGGCCAGCTCGCCGCCGTCCGTCGTTCCGGTCGTCATCTCCGTGCTCTTCTCTGGTCGTTGGCCGGCCGTCGCGCCCGGCCGTCGTACGGTGCGGGGCGCGGCGCCCCGCCCACCGGGCCGCGGCTCACGCCCCCGGCCCCGTCAGCAGATAGGCGTGCGCCGCCCCGGCCGCCGCGACCGACGCGAGGAGCCGGGCCAGTTCCGGGGGCGCGTCGGCCAGTGCCGCCGTGCGGGTGTCGGCGAGCGCCCGTTCCGCGTCGGCGAGCGCGGTCCGCGCCGCTCGCTCGTCGGCCGGCACCGCGGGCGCCGCCGCACGCCGCGCAGGCCCCGTGGCGGCGCCGCGGGACGGCGTGGGCGTGGCCCGGTCGGACCTGAACGCCTCGGCGTGCAGGGCGACTTCGGCGCGCAGCGGACGCAGGTGGGACGCCAGCGCCGGATGCGCGGCCAGCGTCGCGTCGTAGCGGGCGAGCAGCGCCGTGCTGTCCCGCGCGGACCGCTGCCGCAGCCGCTCCGCGGCGGCGGAGTGTTCGGCGTCCTCCTCTTCGGGGCGGGGACCGCCGGCGCATCCGGAGAGCAGCGCCACGCCCCCGAGGGCGGCACCGGCCAGCAGGGTCCTTCGGCGTGTGAGCGCCACTTTCGGCACGTTGCACTTCCCGGGGTCTTCCGTAGTGATCACCGCAGGCGAGAGTATCCGTGCCCACCCGCCGAATCGTCAGTACCCCGCCGGAACCGATAGGCTTTGACCCGACACGCGACCCACCCACAACAGCACACGCGGCCGAGGAGTCACCCGGATGAGCACCACCCAGAGCGAGAGGCTGCGCGGACTGCTTGAACCGCTCGTCGCCGCGCGAGACCTGGATCTGGAAGAGATCGAGGTGACCCCGGCAGGCAGGAGCCGGGTGCTGAGGATCGTGGTCGATTCCGATGAGGGCGTCCAGCTGGACGAGTGCGCCGACCTGAGCCGCGAGGCGTCGCAGGTCCTGGACGACTCCGACGTGATGGGCGGCGCCCCGTACACCCTTGAGGTCACCTCTCCCGGCGCCGACCGGCCGCTGACCGAGCCGCGGCACTACCGCCGCGCCGTCGACCGCCTCATCAAGGCCCGGCTGCACGAGGGCGGCGAGGTGGTGGCGCGGATCGTCGCCATGGACGACACCGGTCTCGACCTGGAGGTGCCGGGCGTCAAGGGCCGCAAGCCGACCGCCCGCCGGATCGCGTTCGACGAGATCGCCAAGGCGCGGGTCGAGCTGGAGTTCAGCCGCAAGTCCGCCAAGCAGGACGCGACGCGCGGCGAGACCATCGACGAGAACGACGAGAGCCGTGCGAACGGCGAGAACGACGAGAACAAGGAGGAGGCGTAGCCGTGGACATCGACATGAGTGCCCTGCGGGGTCTGGTGCGGGAGAAGGAGATCTCGTTCGACCTGCTGGTCGAGGCGATCGAGTCGGCCCTCCTCATCGCCTACCACCGCACCGAGGGCAGCCGCCGCCGGGCGCGCGTGGAGCTGGACCGCAGCACCGGGCATGTGACGGTGTGGGCGAAGGAGGACCCGGCGGATCTCGAGGAGGGCGAGGAGCCCCGCGAGTTCGACGACACCCCGTCCGGCTTCGGGCGGATCGCGGCGACCACCGCCAAGCAGGTCATCCTGCAGCGGCTGCGGGACGCCGAGGAGGAGATCACGTTCGGCGAGTACGCCGGACGGGAGGGCGATGTCGTCACCGGCGTGGTCCAGCAGGGCAAGGACCCCAAGAACGTGCTGGTCGACATCGGCAAGCTGGAGGCCATCCTGCCGGTGCAGGAGCAGGTCCCGGGCGAGGACTACGCGCACGGCACGCGGCTGCGGTCGTACGTCGTCCGGGTCGTCAAGGGCGTCCGCGGCCCGTCGGTCACCCTCTCGCGTACCCACCCCAATCTGGTGAAGAAGCTCTTCGCCATGGAGGTGCCGGAGATCGCGGACGGGTCGGTGGAGATCGCCGCCATCGCGCGCGAGGCCGGACACCGGACGAAGATCGCGGTGCGCTCGACGCGCTCGGGGCTGAACGCCAAGGGCGCCTGCATCGGCCCCATGGGCGGGCGGGTGCGGGCCGTCATGGCCGAGCTGCACGGCGAGAAGATCGACATCGTTGACTGGTCGGACGACCCGGCCGACCTGGTGGCGCACGCGCTGTCGCCGGCCCGGGTCAGCAAGGTCGAGATCGTGGACCTGGCGGCGCGCTCCGCGCGGGTCACGGTGCCCGACTACCAGCTGTCGCTGGCGATCGGCAAGGAAGGGCAGAACGCCCGGCTCGCGGCCCGGCTCACCGGCTGGCGGATCGACATCCGCCCGGACACCGAGCACCCGGCGCCGCAGGGCTAGGGCCTGTCCGGTGGGTCAGGGTCGGACAGGCCCTGAGCCCACCCGGAGCGCGGGGCCGCGGCGGACGAAAAAAAGTGGTGCCGCGGCCTCCCGCAGGGAATTCTGAGTAGTGGATCAGGCTTTACCCCATCGGGGTGGAGCCGCCGTGGGGAGGTAGACTTAAGCAGTGTCTGGCCGGACGCATGCCCGCGCATGCCCTGAGCGCACGTGTCTGGGTTGCCGGGAGCGAGCGGCCAAGGGCGATTTGCTGCGCATCGTGGCGATCGAGGACGAGTGTGTCCCCGATCCTCGCGGTACGCTGCCCGGCCGGGGTGCTTATGTGCACCGGACACTGGTCTGCCTCGACCTGGCGGTTCGCCGCCGGGCGTTCCCCCGGGCCTACCGGGGCCGCGGCCCGTTCGACACGGCGGAGTTGCGCCGGTTCATCGAAGGGGGCGCGCGTTGAGCAGCCGCCATGGCAATAACGCACAGCAAGAAACGCACAGCGCACGGAAAACCGTGCGGTCAGGTACCTCGCGAGTCGGAAGTAGGTCGAGATTGCGATGAGCACTCGATGAGTACGCGATGAGTACGCCCATGAAGTAGCGACGGTCCGGTGGACACCCGGACCTAGAAGGAGCGAAGTGGCTAAGGTCCGGGTATACGAACTCGCCAAGGAGTTCGGCGTTGAGAGCAAGGTCGTCATGGCCAAGCTCCAAGAACTTGGCGAATTCGTCCGTTCGGCGTCCTCGACGATCGAGGCGCCGGTTGTTCGCAAGTTGACCGACGCTTTCCAGGCAGGCAGCGGCAGCGGCCGCGCCGCCGGTAAGCCCGCGGCGCCGCGCAAGTCGGCCCCCGCGAAGCCGTCCGCGCCCACTCCGGCGCAGGCGGCGCGTCCGGCTGCCCCGAAGCCGGGCGCCCCCAAGCCGGGTCCCGCGGCCCCGGCCGCCCCCGAGGTGCCGCAGGTCCCCGCGGCCCCCAAGACTCCCGCCGCCGGCCCCACCCCGGGCCCGCGGCCGACCCCGGCGCGTCCCGCGCCGAAGCCCGCTCCGGCCGCGCCCGCGCAGCCCGAGTTCACGGCCCCGCCGTCCGCGCCGGCTCCCGCCGCCGCGCAGCAGGGGCCCCGTCCCGGTGCCACCCCCGGCCCGCGCCCGGCCCGTCCGGCGCCCGGTCAGGGCCAGCCGCGCGGCGGCGCCCCGCGTCCCGGCGGTGAGCGTCAGGGCGGCCGTCCCGGCGGCCCCCGCCCGAGCGGTCCGCGTCCGGGCAACAACCCCTTCACGTCCGGCGGCTCCACGGGCATGGCCCGTCCGCAGGCCCCCCGTCCCGGTGGCGCCCCGCGTCCCGGTGGCCAGGGTGGCCCCGGCGGCCCGCGTCCGCAGGGCGGCGGCCAGGGTGGCCCCCGTCCGCAGGGCCAGGGCGGCGCGCGCCCGACCCCCGGCGGCATGCCCCGTCCGCAGGGTGCGGCTCCCGGCGGTGCCGGTCCGCGTCCCGGCGGCGGTAACCGCCCGAACCCGGGCATGATGCCGCAGCGTCCGGCTGCCGGCCCGCGTCCGGGCCCCGGTGGCGGCGGTCGCGGTCCCGGCGGTGCCGGTCGTCCCGGTGGCGGTGGCGGCGGTCGTCCCGGTGGCGGCGGCGGTTTCGCCGGTCGTCCCGGTGGCGGTGGCGGCGGTCGTCCGGGTGGCGGCGGCGGTTTCGCCGGTCGTCCCGGTGGCGGCGGTCCCGGTGGTGCCGGTGGTGGCGGCGGCTTCGGCGGTCGTCCCGGCTTCGGCGGTCGTCCCGGTGGTCCCGGTGGCCGCGGTGGCACGCAGGGTGCGTTCGGCCGTCCCGGCGGCCCGGCGCGTCGCGGTCGCAAGTCGAAGCGGCAGCGCCGTCAGGAGTACGAGGCCATGCAGGCCCCGTCGGTCGGCGGCATCATGCTGCCGCGCGGCAACGGCGCGACGGTTCGCCTGTCGCGCGGTGCCTCGCTGACGGACTTCGCGGAGAAGATCAACGCCAACCCGGCGTCGCTGGTCCAGGTCATGCTCAACCTGGGCGAGATGGTCACCGCGACCCAGTCGGTCTCCGACGAGACGCTGCAGCTGCTCGCCGACGAGATGAACTACGTCGTCGAGATCGTCAGCCCGGAGGAGGAGGACCGCGAGCTGCTCGAGTCCTTCGACATCGAGTTCGGCGAGAACGAGGGCGGCGAGGAGATGCTGGTCTCCCGTCCGCCGGTGGTGACCGTCATGGGTCACGTCGACCACGGTAAGACCCGCCTGCTGGACGCGATCCGCAAGACCAACGTGGTCGCGGGCGAGGCCGGCGGCATCACCCAGCACATCGGTGCCTACCAGGTCGCGACCGAGGTCAACGAGGAAGAGCGCCGCATCACCTTCATCGACACCCCGGGTCACGAGGCGTTCACCGCCATGCGTGCCCGCGGTGCCAAGTCGACCGACATCGCGATCCTCGTGGTGGCGGCCAACGACGGTGTCATGCCGCAGACGATCGAGGCGCTGAACCACGCCAAGGCGGCCGACGTGCCGATCGTGGTCGCGGTCAACAAGATCGACGTCGAGGGCGCCGACCCGACCAAGGTGCGCGGTCAGCTGACCGAGTACGGCCTGGTGGCCGAGGAGTACGGCGGCGACACCATGTTCGTCGACATCTCCGCCAAGCAGGGTCTGAACATCGACTCCCTGCTGGAGGCCGTGGTCCTCACCGCGGACGCCGCGCTCGACCTGCGGGCCAACGACGCGCAGGACGCGCAGGGTATTGCGATCGAGGCCCACCTCGACCGCGGCCGTGGTGCCGTGGCCACCGTCCTCGTCCAGCGCGGCACGCTGCGCGTCGGCGACACGATGGTCGCCGGCGACGCGTACGGCAGGGTCCGTGCGATGTTCGACGACAAGGGCAACAACGTCGAGGAAGCGGGTCCGTCGACCCCCGTCCTGGTCCTGGGTCTGACCAACGTCCCGGGCGCCGGCGACAACTTCCTGGTCGTCGACGAGGACCGCACGGCGCGTCAGATCGCCGAGAAGCGCGCGGCCCGCGAGCGCAACGCCGCGTTCGCCAAGCGCACCCGCCGGGTGTCCCTGGAGGACCTCGACAAGGTGCTCAAGGCGGGCGAGGTCCAGCAGCTCAACCTCATCATCAAGGGCGACGCGTCCGGTTCGGTCGAGGCCCTGGAGTCCTCGCTGCTCCAGCTGGACGTCGGCGAAGAGGTCGACATCCGGGTGCTGCACCGCGGCGTCGGTGCGGTCACCGAGACCGACATCGACCTGGCGACCGGCTCCGACGCGATCGTCATCGGCTTCAACGTCCGCGCCGAGGGCCGCGCCACGCAGCGGGCCGAGCGCGAGGGCGTCGACGTCCGGTACTACTCGGTCATCTACCAGGCGATCGAGGAGATCGAGGCGGCCCTCAAGGGCATGCTCAAGCCGGAGTACGAGGAGGTCGAGCTCGGTACGGCGGAGATCCGCGAGGTCTTCAAGTCGTCCAAGCTGGGCAACATCGCGGGTGTGCTCATCCGCTCCGGCGAGGTCAAGCGCAACACCAAGGCGCGCCTCATCCGCGACGGCAAGGTCGTCGCGGAGAACCTCAACATCGACGGTCTGCGTCGCTTCAAGGACGACGTCACCGAGATCCGCGAAGGCTTCGAGGGCGGTATCAACCTCGGGAACTTCAACGACATCAAGGTCGACGACGTCATCGCGACCTACGAGATGCGGGAGAAGCCGCGCGGCTGATCGCGTAGCGCCTGACCGGGGCCGGTCGGCGGAGCGGAAACTCCGTCGATCGGCCCCGGCCGTTGCGTGTACGGTTCGAGTGACTCGTACACCTAAGGCCCCACGGGTGGCTTTACCCGTCTTGCATGTACGTAGGGACGCTGTCCTTCGACCTGCTTCTCGGCGACGTACGGTCGCTGAAGGAGAAGCGCTCGGTCGTCCGCCCGCTCGTCGCCGAGCTGCACCGCAAGTTCGCGGTGAGCGTCGCGGAGGTGGGGGACCAGGATCTGTACCGCAGGGCCACGATCGGCCTGGCGGTGGTGTCCGGGGACACCGGGCATCTGACCGACGTCATGGACCGCTGCGAGCGACTGGTCGCCGCACGGCCCGAAGTGGAGCTGCTGTCGGTACGCCGGCGGCTGCACGGTGACGACGACTGACCCGCAGGGGCACGTCGTCGCCGGTGGAAGCACAATTGTGGAAGAAAGAAGGAGACAGACCAGTGGCCGACAATGCGCGGGCGAAGAAGCTGGCGGACCTCATCCGGGAGGTGGTCGCCCAGAAGCTGCAGCGCGGTATCAAGGACCCGCGGCTCGGTTCGCACGTGACCATCACGGACACCCGGGTCACCGGCGACCTGCGGGAGGCGACGGTCTTCTACACGGTCTACGGGGACGACGAGGACCGTGCCAGCGCCGCCGCCGGCCTGGAGAGCGCCAAGGGCATCCTGCGTTCCGCGGTCGGCGCGGCGGCCGGAACGAAGTTCACGCCGACCCTGGCGTTCGTCGCGGACGCCCTGCCGGAGAACGCCAAGACGATCGAGGACCTGCTCGACAAGGCGCGGGCCTCGGACGCCAAGGTGCGCGAGGTGTCCTCGGGCGCCCAGTACGCCGGTGAGGCCGATCCGTACCGCAAGCCGGGCGACGACGAGGACGACGAGGGCGCAGCGGCAGAATGAAGCGGCAGAGCAACAAGCCGGGCGGACTTGTCATCGTCGACAAGCCGTCCGGCTTCACTTCGCACGACGTCGTGGCGAAGATGCGCGGTATGGCCCGGACCCGCCGGGTCGGGCACGCCGGCACCCTGGACCCGATGGCGACCGGCGTCCTGGTCCTCGGTCTGGAGCGGGCCACCAAGCTTCTCGGCCATCTCGCGCTGACCGAGAAGGAGTACGTCGGCACCATCCGGCTCGGCCAGTCGACGATCACCGATGACGCCGAGGGCGAGATCACCGCGTCGAAGGCGGCGCACGGCCTCGCCCGCGCGGACATCGACGCCGGGGTCGCCCGGCTGTCCGGCGCGATCATGCAGGTCCCGTCGAAGGTCAGCGCAATCAAGATCGACGGCAAGCGGTCGTACTCACGGGTCCGCGACGGCGAGGAAGTGGAGATCCCGGCCCGGCCGGTCACCGTCTCCTCGTTCGCGGTGCACTCGGCGCACGAGACCGAGGCCGAGGACGGTACGCCGGTGACCGATCTGCTGGTCTCCGTCGTCTGCTCGTCCGGCACGTACATCCGCGCGCTGGCCCGCGACCTCGGTGCCGGGCTCGGTGTCGGCGGGCATCTGACGGCGCTGCGGCGGACCCGGGTCGGCCCGTACAAGCTCGACCGGGCGCGCACGCTGGAGCAGCTGCAGGCCGCGGTGGACGACGCCGAGGGCGGCGGGCTGCCGGTCATGCCGATCGCGGAGGCCGCCGACGCGGCGTTCACCCGCTGGGACGTCACCGAGCAGCAGTCGCGGCTGCTGCTCAACGGCGTGCGGATCCCGATGCCGCGCTTCGAGGGCGACGGTCCGGTGGCGGCCTTCGGGCCGGACGGGACGTTCCTGGCGCTGGTGGAGAACCAGGGCGGGAAGGCCAAGAGCCTGGCCGTCTTCGCCTGACGGCCACCGGGCCTGTCCGATGGGTCAGGGCCGGAAGGGCCCCTGAGGCCGGAAGGTGCCGCGAGGAGAGGTGGTGGAACGCGGGCCGCGCGGCCGGGCGTGAGCGTTCGGTCCGCGCTCCACCATCCCCCTCCTCCTGACTCTGTCCAGGGCACCGCGGTGATTCACTCCTGCGGGCAGGCGCTCGGAGTGAATCACGGCGCGGAGGGGGGCGCGTTCGAGGAGCACCCTGTCGCGAAGATCACCGCCTGCCTACCGTCGTCGCTGTTGTGGACGGGCGGGATGGGCGGGGAGGTCCAAAGATGGCGTTGCTGGATGCCGGGGTTGCGGACGCGGACGCGGCTGCCGAGGCGGATCCGGTGCGGGGGGCGGGAGCTGCCCGCGGGGGTGCCCGCAGGGCGGCGTACGGGGACCGGGGGGCCGGTCAACTCGTTGCGGAACTGGGGCAGTTGGTGTGGCCGGCGACCGAGCCCGGGGCGGACCGCGGGGGGCGGGCCGCGCGCCTTCTGACGCACGAGCTGCTGCGGGTGGCCGACGCGGCGCCGTACGCCGGTGTGCTGCGGCTGCTCGCCGACCGGATCACCGAGCGGTCCCTCCATGCGGGCGGGTTCGGGTACACGGGGCTGGACGAGTTCGGGCCGCCGTTCTGGCGGTGCCTGGCGCTGGGCGACGCGGCGCGGCTGGATCTGCTGCGCCGGCTGCTGCCGGCCGACGGGCCGGAGGTCGCACCGCCCCCCGGCGGCCCGTCGCGGCCCTTCGCACGACCGCCGCGGGTGCGGGTCCATCCAGCCGACGCCGACACCGCCGACACCGCCGCCGCTGCCGGGGAGGACGGCGGCAGCTGGGTCGACGCCTGCGCCGGGGCACCGTCCGCCGCGTCCGCAGAAGCGTTCCGCCGGGCCGGCGGCGCGGCCCGCTCCGTCCGCCTGCCCCGTTTCCCCCGCTTCCTCGACGACGTGGCGGAGCTGCTGAAGGCCGACCCCGAGCGGATCCAGCCCCTGCTGTGCGGCTGGTTCGACGACACCCGCCGCCTCCAGGTCGCGCCCGCCGTCCCCCGGGAGATCACCGTCGCGGGCGCCGCGCAGGCGCTGCTGCACACCTACCGGGCGCGGGCGCTGGACCCGCTCGTCGAGGTGCTGGCCGACATCGCGCACCCCCGGGCCGCCGAACTGCTGGACGCGCTCGCCGAGGACGAACCGGCGGCGCTCTGCCGGGCGGTGGAGATCCGCGCCTGCGAGGAGCGCCCCGGGGGGCGGAGCGCGGGCACCGCGGCGCTGCTGCGGGCGCTGGCCGCCGTCACCCGGCCCGATCTCGCCGCCCGCGCCGCCGGGCTGGTCCGGGACTACGCCGGGCGCTGCCCGGACCGCGCCGCGCGGCCGGTGGCGGACTTCGTCGCGCGCCGGCTCGATCAGGGACCGGCCGCCCGCGAGGCGCTGGGACCGCTGGCCGTGGAGCTGCTGACCGGCTCCCCGGCCCCGGTCCGGCGCGCGCTCGCCCCCGTACTGGCCGGCGCGGGCCCGTACGCGGCGGACCCGTTGCGGCGGGCGCTGCTCGATGTGCTGCTGGCGCGCGAGGCGTCCGACGCGCCCCCGGCGGGCGGCCGGGGCCACGGGTACGACACCAGCGTGCTGGAGGCCCTGCTGGGGGCGGCGGCGGAGGGCATGGCGCGGCGGCCGGAGGAGCGCACCCGGGAGCTGGTGCACCGTGCCGGCACGCTGCTGGTGCGGACACCGGAGGGGGCGGCCTGCTTCGACCGGCGGCTGGTGGAGCTGGGGCGGCGGGTGCCCGGGTTCGCCCGGCGGGTGGGGGAGTGGCTGGCAGCCGAGCCGGGGGAGTGGACCGCGGTGGTGGGGCCGGGCGCCTGCGCCACGCTCGCGGGATGCCGGGGCTGACGCGGTCCGCCGCGGGATGCCGGGGCCGACACCGTCCGCGGTCCCGGAGCCCGGCGGTCCGCCGCCGGGGTGTCCGATGCAACAGTGGCCGAACCACCCTTCGCGCGTAGCGCGGCGTGCGGCATGGCAGTCTTAGACCTGCGTCATGCCGAATTGGCGCAATGGACGGACACGAGTTCGGGCGAGGAGCGGGCACAGTGCAGCGCTGGCGTGGCTTGGAGGACATCCCCGAGGGCTGGGGACGCAGCGTCGTCACCATCGGCTCCTACGACGGAGTGCACCGCGGCCACCAATTGATCATCGGCAAGGCGGTGGCCCGCGCCCGTGAGCTCGGCGTCCCCGCCGTGGTCGTCACCTTCGACCCGCACCCGAGCGAGGTCGTCCGCCCCGGCACCCACCCGCCGCTGCTCGCCCCGCACCACCGGCGGGCGGAGCTGATGGCCGGGCTGGGCGTGGACGCGGTGCTGATCCTGCCGTTCACCAAGGAGTTCTCTCAGCTGTCGCCGGCCGACTTCGTGGTCAAGGTGCTGGTCGACAAGCTGCACGCGCGGGTCGTCGTGGAGGGCCCCAACTTCCGCTTCGGGCACCGGGCGCAGGGCACCGTCGACACGCTCGCCGAACTCGGCCGGACGTACGACTACGCGGTCGAGGTCATCGACCTCTTCGAGCGCGGCACGGCGGGCGGCGGCGAGCCGTTCTCCTCCACCCTCGTCCGCCGGCTGGTCGCGGACGGCGACGTGGCGGGTGCGAGGGAGGTGCTGGGCCGGCCGCACCGCGTCGAGGGCGTGGTCGTCCGGGGCGCGCAGCGCGGACGGGAGATGGGCTTCCCCACGGCCAACGTGGAGACCCTGCCGCACACCGCCATCCCGGCCGACGGGGTGTACGCGGGGCTGCTGCACGTCGAGGGCGAGGCGATGCCGGCGGCCATCTCGGTCGGCACGAACCCGCAGTTCGACGGCAAGGTGCGGACGGTGGAGGCGTACGCCATCGACCGCGTGGGGCTGGATCTGTACGGGCTGCACGTCGCGGTGGAGTTCCTGGCGTACATCCGCGGGCAGGAGAAGTTCGACACGCTGGACGCCCTGCTGGAGCGGATGGCGATAGACGTGAAGCAGGCCCGCGGGCTGATCGCCGACGCGGGCTGACCCGCCGGCGGGGCGCACCGCGCCCGGCGCCACGGGACACCGCGCACAGGCGCAACAGGACACAACGAAGGGGCGGGGCCCGGCACTTGACTGCCGGGCCCCGCCCCTTCGTGGCCCTCTATGGCGCCGCTGCGCTGCTACGCCCCGCTCACTGCGGCGGGGGCTGCTGCTGCGTCCAGCCGCCCTGTTCCGGCAACGGCGCGTCCGGAGCGGGCTGTTGCTGCCAGCCGGCCGGCGGCTGGCCCTGCTGCGGCTGCTGGGTCCAGCCGCCCTGCTGCGGCGGGTAGCCGGCCGGCGGCTGGCCCTGCTGGGGCTGCTGCTGGCCCTGTTGCTGGGCGTACTGCTGCTGCGCGTACTGCTGTTGCTGCTGGGCGTAGGGGTCGCCCTGCTGGGCGTACGGGTCGCCGCCCATCTGCTGCTGGCCCATCTGCTGTTGTGCGTACATGCCCTGCGCCTGCTGCTGGCGGGCGAAGTCCTCGGCCACCAGGGCGGAGAGGTGGAAGTACGCCTCGCGGGTCTTGGGCCGCATCATGTCGAGGTCGACCTCGGCGCCGGCGGCGAGGTGCTCGTCGAAGGGGACGACGACCACACCGCGGCAGCGGGTCTCGAAGTGCGACACGATGTCGTCGATCTTGATCATCTTGCCGGTCTCGCGGACACCCGAGATGACCGTGATGCCGCGCTGCACCAGGTCGGCGTAGCCGTGCGCGGACAGCCAGTCCAGGGTGGTGCTGGCGCTGCTGGCGCCGTCCACGGACGGGGTGGAGATGATGATCAACTGGTCGGCGAGGTCGAGGACTCCGCGCATCGCGCTGTAGAGGAGACCGGTGCCCGAGTCGGTGAGGATGATCGGGTACTGCTTGCCGAGGATGTCGATCGCCCGCCGGTAGTCCTCGTCGTTGAAGGTCGTCGAGACGGCCGGGTCGACGTCGTTGGCGAGGATCTCCAGGCCCGAGGGGGACTGCGAGGTGAACCGGCGGATGTCCATGTAGCTGTGCAGGTGCGGGATCGCCTGCACGAGGTCACGGATGGTCGCGCCGGTCTCGCGGCGCACCCGGCGGCCGAGCGTGCCCGCGTCCGGGTTGGCGTCGATCGCGAGGATCTTGTCCTGCCGCTCGGACGCGAGGGTGGAGCCCAGCGCGGTGGTGGTCGTCGTCTTGCCGACGCCGCCCTTGAGGCTGATGACCGCGATCCGGTAGCAGGACAGCACCGGAGTGCGGATCAGCTCCAGCTTCCGCTGCCGCTCCTCCTGCTCCTTCTTCGCGCCCAGCTTGAACTTGGACGGCTGCGCGTTGGCGCCCGGCTTGCGCTTCTTGGGCTGGTTGCGCAGCAGCCGGTCCGAGGTCAGCTCGACGGCGGCGCTGTAGCCGAGCGGCGCACCGGGGGTGGCCCGCTGCGGCTGCTGCTGGCCCGGCTGGGAGTACTGGGCGTAGTTCGCCGCGGCGTTGGGGTCGGCGGCCTGCTGACCGGGCAGCGGCTGGTGCTGCGCGGGCTGGGCCTGCTGCGGCTGCTGCTGGGCCTGCTGCGGGTAACCGGGCTGCTGGCCCTGCTGCGGGTAGCCCTGGGGGCCAGGCTGCGGGTAGCCGTAAGCGGGCTGCTGCGCCGGCGCGTTGGGCTGCTGGCCCTGCGGCTGCGGCTGGCCCTGCCGCTGGCCCTGCTGGGGGTAGCCGTACGCGGGCTGCGGGTAGCCGTACGCCGGCTGCTGCTGCGCGGGGGCGCCCTGCTGTTGCGGGTAGCCGCCCTGCTGGGGCTGCGGCTGGCCCTGCTGCGGGTAGCCCTGCTGCGGCACCTGCGGGTGCTGCGCCTGCTGGGGCTGCTGCGGCTGGGCCGGCGCCTGCTGCGGGTGCTGGGCCTGCGGCGGCTGCTGCCCGGCCTGGGCCTGCGCCTGAGCCATCCGCGGGTCGGCGGGCTGGAACTCCGGCGGCAGCGGCGGCAACGTGCCCTGCCCCGGGGCGCCCTGAGCGGGCACACCCTGCTGCTGGCCGTCCGCGCCGGCCCAGGGGGCGCCTTGCGGGGGAACGCCCTGCTGCGGAACTCCCTGCGGCGGCATGCCCTGCTGGGGAGCGCCCTGCTGGGGCACACCCTGAGCGGGCATCCCCTGCTGCGGCTGGGGCTGGCCCTGCGCGGGCGGCGCGACGGGCTGCGCGACCGGTGCGGGCTGCTCGGGTCCGGGCGCCGCCACCGGCGCCTCGGCGGCCGTCGGGGCGGTCTTCACGGGCGAGTTGGGCGCGGCCGCGGCGTCCGGCTGCGGCGCCGCGGGGGCGGCCTGCGGCTCGGGTGCCGCCGCCGGCTCCGGGTCATCGTCGTCGTCCCAGAGGGAGGCCGAGGGGTCGACGCCCTGGCCCGAGCGGACGTTGCCGCCGGACGGCTCGCCGCCGGCGGCCGGAGCCGACGGGGCGTCCGTTGCGGCGGCCGGTGCGGTGCCGCCTGCACCGCCCGCGCCGTCCGCGGCCGGCGGGGTAAGCGTCGGGAATCCGGGCGGCGCGGTCGGGCCGGGCGCACCCTGCTGCGGAACCCCGGGGGCGGGTGCGTTCTGCGCGGGAGCCAGGGGGGCGCCGGCGCCGCCGCTGGTGTCGTTGCTGCCGTACCAGGCCGGAGCCGCAAAATCGATCTTGAATTCGCCGGTCAGGTCGAACTCGGCCTGGTCGTCGTCAGGATCGTTCCCGTCCGGACGGAAAGCCTCCTGGTCTTTCACTGTGCCTCCTGGTCTACTGCAACGCACCTGAACGGCAGGACCGGATACAGGCGGATCGAACGGATGTCACGGAAGTCGGAACACGCCACCCGGGGTTGCGCCACCACTGCTTGTCTCCATCCCCGTATCGACTGCCGTCGTGCACTGCCGACGTGATGTGCTCCTGCGGCTCTCCCCACAGCCTAATCAAGAGTCGGCCCATAACGGCAGTCGATGTCATGTCGTCTTCAAGCCCGGTGGGCACACCTGCGGGCGCACCCTCGGGTGCGCCCGCAGATCGTGCCCTGGGGCCGGGTACGCGCCGCACACCGTGCCGCGCGGTCAACCGGCCCGCCATGGTGGTCAGTCCATACGGCGCGGCCCGCCGAGCAGGTTGGTCTCCGCCTCCGTGGGCTGGGTCATGACGAACTGGTGGTCGCCGTCGCGCCGGCACCACAGCATGGCGTTGTCGCTCAGCGTCGGCAGTACCGCGCCGACCTGCTCGGGCAGCCGCATGATGCGCGTCACCACCTCCGCCTCCTCGGGCGAGAGCCGCTGGAGGCCGACCAGGTCGACCCGGCCGAGCATCTGCGGCGACCGCGGCCCGAGGAAGGGCAGCACGGTCAGCACGCTCTGCCAGGGGCTCGGCGCGAGCTGGTTGCGCGGCGGCCGGGCACCCATGTCCCGGATGACCAGAACGGGGCTGGAAACCGACGGTCCCTGCGGCCCGATCTGGCGCACCTCATGGACCGACACGCACTGCTGGCCGCCGCCGGCGGCCTGCGCCATCTGCGCCCAGGCCGGCGGCCGGGCGGTCTCCACCGCGACCCGGGCACCGGTGGCGACCGTGCGCAGCGCCAGCACCTGCGCCATCCACATGCTGCCGACCAGCGCGATCTCCATCGGCGCGGGCCGCAGCATGCTCAGCACGGCGGGCTGGTTCTGCGGGTCTATGCCGATGATGACGCCGTCGTCGCCGACCGGCAGGGTCAGCGCGGCCAGCGACTCGGCCGTCAGGACGTGCGGGTTGCGGCGCGGGCCGCGCAGACCGAAACCGGGGCGCGGCTTGGGGCCGGTCGGCTCCGACTGCTGCTCCTCCGGGCGCATCTGGTGCGAGAGCCGGCGGCCGCCGGAGACGGCCCCCGTCGGGGGGTTGCGCCAGCCGTCGCTGCTGACGTTGACACGGGGCTGATACGTGGGAGTGCCCATCAGCGGGTACCTCCGAGGGGAAGCGTGGCCAGCAGGCCGGGCAGCTGCTCGCGGTCGAGCCGTACGAGTCCGACCTTCGCGGAACCGGAACGGCGCTCCAACTCGTTCTGCGCGGCGGAGAGTTCGTTGTCGCTGCGGGTCGACAGGCGGATGTAGCCGGTGATCGCCGGCATCCGGCCGCCGCCGTGCGTGGCGGTCAGCGAGAAGGTGCTCGCCATCGCCCGGGTGCTGGTCAGCAGCTGGGTGACGGCCGCCAACGGGGCGCCGCCCTGGCCCAGTTGGGGCCACCGGCCGATCCAGTAGGTGGTGTGCCAGCGGTCGTCGCAGCGCATCGCGCGGGTGGTCTCCTGGGTGCGCCGGGCCGCCCGCCCGTCCCGCCCCATCGCGCCGTTGGCGGCCCGCGGGCTCACGCACACCGCGGTGCCGATCGCGGCCACCACCTCGCGCTCGTCGAGCACCCTGGCGCGCACGCCGTGCGCGGTGAGCCGGCTGACCAGCTGGTCGGCGGCGCGCAGCAGCGACCGCTGGGCGCCCTCCATCCCGCCGCCGCGCGCCTCGATCGCCTCCGCGCACAGCTCCGGGTCGAGCTTCAGCGCGATCCACGTCAGCTGCACCGCGGGCGTCTGGGACTGCGCCTGCAGCGGCGCGTACGAGCGGGCCGCGACGGCCTGTTCGGGCAGGTGCGGCGCCGGTGCGGGCTGGGTGTACTGGACGAACTGCGTCGACTCCAGGTGGATGTCCTCGATGTCGAGCGCGGTGTGCAGCAGTTCCAGCGGCAGCATGTGGCTGCCGCGGTGCGGCCGGAGCGGTTCGTCGCGGGAGTCCACCTGGACGATGGCGGTGAGGAAGGTGCCGTCGCCGACGAAGCCGATGGCGCGCTGGTCGGCCTCGGTCGTGTACTCGTAGGTGCGCAGCGCGGGATCGCACTCCACGACCGGGGCGATGGCAGGGTCGACGCCCTGGGTGGCCGCGAGCGCCTCGCCGCTGTTCTTGCCTCGGCGCTTCATCGCGCGCACGGTGGTGATCCACTCCGGCAGCGGGATCTTCCGCCGCCGGCCGATCGCGAACACGACCAGAAGGGCCGCCACCACGATGGCCGCGGTCAGCGCGGCCGGGTGGATCGTCCAGCCCACCAGCACCAGCGCCGCGGCGAGTTCGATGATGGCCAGCTGCTGGACGCGGATGCCGCCGATGGTGCCGGCCTGCTGGCGGAGCCGCGGCGACACCGGACCGACCGCGCCCCGGCCGCCGTTTCCTCTGTTGCCCGGCGCTGTGCCGTTCTGGCCCGCGTTTCCCGCGTACTGCGGTGCAGCGGAAGGCTGTTGCTGCTGTTGCCGCCCATTGCGGCGTCGAGCCCTGGTGGCGCTGGACATCCCCCGGCCTGCTCCTCTACTGGTGATGGTGCCTCTGGGCGGATCGGCCGCCGCTGAGACGGTTGCGTGGACTGGTGCGTTGGAAGGTGGCACCCGTACCGTACGGCTCGATCGATACACGGCATAGTAGAGGGCGCTACGGCGTGAGTGCCGGGGGCGGTCGATGTGGATCCAACACGCGGGGAGAGAAAGCAACAATGGCATCACGTCGGGACGAGCTGAATGCGTATTCGTTCGCACGGAAGCGCACGAATGCGGCATTTCTGAAGCCGCTGCCGAACGGCTCGATCGAAAGCGCGCCCAAGCCGCTGAAAGCGGTGGTGCCCAGCGTGGTGATGGGGGCCCTGGTGTGCGTGGGGTTCGGGGCCTACGGCATTTTCAAGCCGGTCGCCCCGCAGGGGTGGGACACCGTGGGGGTGAATGTCCTGGTCGGGGATAAATCCACCACCCGTTATGTCGTTCTGCAGACCAAGGACGCCAACGGCAAAACGGAGAAGCTCCTCCACCCTGTCCTGAACCTGGCGTCGGCCCGGCTCCTTCTCGACCCGACGAAGTTCCAGGTCGTCAAGGTCAAGGAATCCGAGCTGGACGGAAAGATGACGCACGGCGCGGCGGTCGGCATCCCGTACGCGCCGGACCGGCTGCCCGACGCGTCCGGGGTCGACAAGCCGAAGACCTGGGCGGTGTGCGACCGCCCCGGCAGCGGCGAGAACAGCAAGAGCCAGCAGGCCGTCTTCGTCCTCGACGGCAAGGACAAGCAGGTCATCGACGACACCCGCAAGGGCAAGCTCGACTTCCACCAGGCGCTCTACGTCGAGGACCCCGACGGCGTGAAGTGGCTGGTCGACCACAACGGCTTCGCGTTCCAGATGATCGCGGACGGCGGCCTGGCGGCGGACCAGAAGGCCGGCGTCAAGCACACCGACACCGAGGCCGACCGGTCGCTGCGCCGCATCATCTTCGGCTCGCAGGCCGAGCCGCAGCAGGTGACCGCGGAGTTCATGAACACCCTGGTCAAGAGCCCGTACCCGATCAGCATGCCCAAGGTCCCCAACGCAGGCCAGACGACCACCGACTCCAGCGTCCCGGCGGAGGCCCGGAAGGTCGGCTCGATCCTCCAGACCAGCGACGGCGTGAAGTACGTCGTGGTGCAGGACGGCGTGGAGCAGGTCTCGAACTTCATCTCCAACCTGCTGGAGCAGGGGACGAACGCGGCCGCCGTGAACGGCGGCAGCAGCGCCGCGCTGAAGCCCGTCCAGGTCGCGACCGGCAGCGTCCACCCGAAGCCGGACGCGACCAACCACCCGGCCACCTTCATGGGCACGATCATGGGCATCACCAACCCCTGGCCCACCGAGACCGTCACCGCCGCGAACGACTTCGCGCACGGCTCGCAGACCGGCGGGCTGACCAGCCCCACCAAGGACGGCGTCTCCTGCAGCGTCTACAAGGGCACCGCCACCAAGTACCCGGGTGCCGAGCAGCTCGGCTTCGCCAACGGCGTGCCGGACATGACCACTTGGGTCGGCAAGGACTATCCGGCCAAGATCGCCGCCGGCTCCACCTCGTACGTCACCCCGGGCAGCGGCCTGCTCTACCAGCAGGTGGACACCAACTCCCAGAAGTCCGGCAGCCTCTTCCTGGTCACCGACACCGGCCTGCGCTACTCGGTCCCGGTGAACAACGATTCCGCCACCAGCTCCGGCAGTGACAAGCAGGAGATCGGCCAGGCGCAGCTGCGCCTCGGCTACAAGGACGCGCACCCGCCGCTGCTCCTGTCGGCGTGGTCCAAGCTGCTCTCCGCGGGCCCCTCGTTGGACGTCCACACCGCCAGCCAGCCGCAGGCTTCCTGAGGCGCTCTGGCGGCCTGTGCGGGTTCCGCGGCGGATCCGGGCGCTCCGATGCGATGTCCGGATCCGGTCGCGGCCCCGCCGCGCACTCCGTGGTTTCCCGCTGCCAATTCATGACCGAAACCACCACATCTGTCCGTTTCTTGTGAACTGCGCTCCGCAGAGGCGCAGTTGACATTGTTGTGATCCCGTCACAAGTCCCTCCCCCCTGTTGGGAACAACCGTGTGGAGTGGGTAATGTGGCAGGAGGCGTCAGCAACAGACGCCCACCGCGCACCGCCTTGGCCGGCACCGCGCGGACGACGTACGAGTCTCATGGGGGACGTTGGGTATGGCTGGTCAGTTCACAATGACCGGGGAGGAGATGCATGCCTTCTCCGGAAAGATCGAATCGGTCAATCACGCAATTCAGGGTGAGCTTCAGCGCCTGAACCAGGTCGTTGACACCATCACCTCGGGCTGGAAGGGCCAGGCGGCCTCTTCGTACCACCAGCTCCAGTCGCAGGTGAACGAGGACGGCAACCGGATCAACCAGTTGCTGGCCGAGATCAAGGAAGCCATCGACGAGACCAACAAGAACTACGTCGCTTCCGAAGAGGACCAGGCGCAGTCGATGTCGCACGTTACCGCGCAGGCCGGTGGCGGCTCCCCGTTCGGATGATGAGGCCGCGTCGCTGACCGCGGCGCAACGGCCCAGCCGCCGCAGAACGGGCCGGCCGGCCAACTCGGCCCGGCCCGCGGCGGCATGCGAACTGACCAGACATCATCACCCCCTGAGGAGACATCATGGGTGGCCAGATCCTCGTTAATTTTGCGACGATCCAGCAGGCAAGCCAGGACGTACGTCAGACGGCGGGCAACATCCGCCAGCAGCTCGACGACCTTGAGTCCGGCGTCAAGAAGGTCGCCGCGAGCTGGGAAGGTGCGGCGCAGGAGGGCTACCAGGCCCGCCAGCGCGAGTGGGACCAGCGCGCCGCCCACCTCCAGCAGACGCTGGAGGCCATCGCCAAGGCGCTGGACACCGCGGCTCAGAACTACCAGAGCACCGAGCACAAGAACGCTGGTATCTGGGGGGCCTGACCTCGCTTGACGCGAGCAAGGACGGCAACCGGCTGAGCAGCCCTCGACGGCTCGCACAGTGGTCAATGAGGGCGGGCGCGCGGCATGTGCGCTCGCCCTTCTGCCGTCCGTACCGGTGGTCCGGCGCAACCGCACCAGACCTCCCCCCTCTCCACCAATTCCTCACCCAGCACCGTTCAAACCCCTCGCCCCGGCCCACCCGCCACATCCGCCACATATGGAGAGCAGACAACCCGTGGGATCTCGCGCCATTGGTCAACGAACCGGGCACCGCCGCCAAACGACGGGCGCACTGGTCACGGCGGCCTGCATCGTCGGCCTGTCAAGTGCCGCCGCCGCGCCGGCGGTCGCGGACGAGAACACCCCGCTGCAGAGCGGTGAGTGCAAGTTCGGCACCGACGACATCAAAGAGACCCCCTGGTCCCTCCAGCGCCTGCTGACCAACCAGATGTGGGCCAGCGGCAAGGGAGAGGGCATCCGCGTCGGCGTCATCGACACCGGCATCGACGCGGGCAACAAGCAGCTCCAGGACGCCATCGAGGGCCCCGGCAGGACCTACGTCAAGGATGGCAAGGCGACCCAGGACAAGGTCGGCCACGGCTCCAAGGTCGCCGGCATCATCGCCGCCCGCCAGCAGCCCACTTCGGGTTTCTACGGCCTCGCGCCGAAGGCCAAGGTCATCCCGTACCAGCAGACCAGCGACGAGCAGGCCGGCACCGCCGACACCCTGGCCACGGCCATCAACGCCGCGGTGGCCGACAACGTCAACATCATCAACATCTCGCAGGGCACCGCGGCGAGCGAGAAGCTGCTGCCCTCGCTGGAGGCCGCGGTCAAGAACGCCAGGGACAAGGGCGTCCTGATCGTCGCCTCGGCCGGCAACAGCGGTGCCAGCGGCGCGGAGAAGAACATCTACCCCGCCGCCTTCAGCGAGAAGTACGACAACGTCCTGGCCGTCGCCGCCTCCGACCGGAACAACGAGCGCGCGTCCTTCTCCCAGCCCGGCCCCTTCGTCGGCATCGCCGCCCCCGGCGTCGACATGGTCTCCACCGTCCCCATGGGCGGCAACTGCGTGGACCAGGGCACCAGCTTCGCCGCGCCCTACGCCACCGGTGCCGCCGCCCTCCTTGTCGCCAAGCACCTGGGCGACAAGGACAAGTGGAGCCCGGCGCAGATCATCTCGCACCTGGAACAGACCGCCGACCGCGTCCGCAAGGGCCGCGACGACAACATCGGCTGGGGCGTCGTGAACCCGGTGGCCGCGCTCAACGACAACACCCGGCCCACCGGCCCGCCCACGCCGGACAAGTCGAACAACGCCGCCGGCGCCTCCAACATCCTGCCGGCCGCCGTTTCCTTCGGCGAAACCGACCAGGAACGACGCACCCGCATCGGCATCTACATCGTCGGCGGCGGACTCCTGGCGGTGGGTGCGGTAGTAGGCTGCGCTGTCGCCCTCCGGGACTGGCGGCGGAAGACAGGTTTCACCACACACGGGGAGTCCATCCATGGCTGATGAATATCGGGTAGATCTGAGCGCTCTCGAAGACACCGTCAGGAAGCTCAACAGCATCCTGAAGGACCTCGGAAACGCCCACTCCGACAGCCGGTACAAGACGTCGCTGTCGCAGAATGCCCTGGGGGCCGACGCTGCGGGCGCCACCTTCCTGGAGGCGCGCAAGCTGACCAACGCCCATGCGGACATGAAGGGCGCCATCGAGTCGATCGTTGGGCATCTCCATGACGTCATGAACACGTTCGGCACCAAGACGAAGAAGGTGCACGGCCACTACCAGAACCAGGAAGCCGAGACCGCCGCGAACATGTCCGGCAGCTGACATGGAACCCGGTACGGGAGAGGCTGAGGTCAGCATGGAAAGCAGTAGAGGGGGAACAAGATCATGAGCGATGAGTCGGGCTACGACGACTACGAGTACATGCCGGCGACGATGTGCGTTGCAGCCAAGCATGAGACGAACTTCGCCGAGATGGACATGGACACCATGAAGGACATGGTGAAGGCGTCCAATCCGACCGAGGTCCACAACGTGGCGCGGGGCTGGGAGGACGTCCACACCCAGCTGGTCGGCGGCAGTGGCGGAGGCATCAAGGGCGCCTTTGACGCTGCGGTGAACGAGGTGCTCCAGAGCTGGCACGGCGCCGCTGCGGAGAAGTTCAAGGCCCAAGCAGAGGTAATCAGCAAGAAGATCGCCGACGGTGCGACGTACGCCGACTACACCTCCAGGGCGATGAAGAGCGCCGCGACCTTTCTCGAACAGATGAAGCCCGACATCGAGTCGATGGAGAAGCCCAGCGGCGCCAACAGCTTCGTCAAGTACATGGAGGATGGCGGTAGCCGCGACGACTCAGGTCTGAAGCGTGATCTGGCCGACCCCAACGTGTCTACGCAGCAAGCGCTGGACAACAACCAGGACAACTTGTCCGCGGGTAAAGCCCAGCAGCTGCGTTGTGCTGTGAAGATGGAGAACCTTGGGGCGGCTTATGTGTCGCAGGCTAAGGCCATGGGGACGTGGAAAAAGAACCTCGGCCACGTTGACGACCACAAGGACTACCCCGGATCTCCCGCAGGCGACCCGCCACCCGAAATTCCGATGCCTATGCCCGTTGGCTCGTCGGGAACCCACAGGGTGGGTAGCCCGTCGATCTCAGGGATGGGTCAGGGGCCCGGTTCCTCCCCCGGAGGAATCAAGGCACCTCAAATTCCGGACGCTCGTACGCCTGGTATCAGTGGCGGAATGGGTTCGGTGAAGCCCAACGTGCCTGATGTGAACACCGGTCTGGACGGCCTCCATGGTGGTGGCTCCGGCGGTCCCGGGGTTAAGGTTCCCGGCGGTGGTGGAGGCGGCGGCCTCGGCGGTCCCGGCGTTCACGTGCCTGGCGGTGGCGGCGGTGGCGGAGGCGGTGGCCTCACGGGTATCCCGCCTCTCGGGGGAAACGGCGGTGGTATGCCTAGTCGTGGCGGCACCCCAGGTCTGAAGACCGGGCCTGGCGGCCCGGGAGGCGCGAAGACCGGGCCCGGCGGCACGGGTGCTAAACCTGGCACGGGCCGCGCCGGTATGCCGGGAATGGGCGGTGCCCATGGCGCTGGCGCAGGGAAGGGAGCGGGCGCTAAGGGGGGCGGCGGAGCCGGTGGTGCGCAAGCACGGCAGAAGGGCGGCATCATCGGGAAGTCCGGTGGTAAAACCGGGGGCGGAGCCCAGGGTGGCTCCGGTCTGCACCGCAGCCGTGGTGGCGCGCAGGCCGGTTCCGGCACTGGAGGCCGTCGTCCTGCTGGTATGGCGGGAGCGCATGGCGCGCACGGTGCCAAGGGTAAGGACAGCAAGGGCCAGAATGGTGAGCGCCCTGACTACCTGGTGGAGGACGAGGAGACCTGGACGCCGGAGCGGAACATTGCTCCGAAGGTCATCGAGTAGCAATCTGTCGTTGGCAATTCGGCAGTAACAAGACGGGGCCCGATGCGTAGCTGAGGGCCCCATCCTGTTGAGAGAGGTGTACAGCATGAGCTTCACGCGGACGCTGCGTGCGGTCGGCGGCGCGGTTGTGGCGGGAGCGTTGCTCTTCGGCACCGCGCCGTTTGCATCGGCAGACCAGATCAGAGACGGACAATGGCCCCTGAAGGCATTCAAGGCCGATGAGATCTGGAAGGTATCTACGGGGAAGGGAGTGACTGTCGCAGTCATCGACAACGGGGTTCAGTCCCTGCACCCGGACCTGAAGGGCAACGTCCTCCCAGGCAAGAGCTTTGATGACGGAGGCTCTGGGGAGACGCCGCCGGGCGGTGACACTCACGGAACGCAGATGGCTTCGGAGATTGCTGGCCATGGGCACGGACCGGACGGTTCAGCAGGCGTAAAGGGTCTGGCTCCGGACGCCAAGATCTTGCCACTGCGTGATAGTGGCAAGAGGGCAGATGGCCTTTCCTCATCCATCCGCTATGCAGTCGATCATGGTGCCTCGATTATCAACATCTCGATGACTGGCGGAGCCAGTGATGGAGAGACTGAAGCCATCTCCTATGCCTTGAAGCACGATGTGCTGATTTTTGCGGGAGCTGGCAATAAGGGTGAGGGTGGTCCCGATGCCATCCAATACCCTGCTCGCTACCCCGGGGTCGTGGCCGTCGGCGGAGTTCAAAATACCGGTGAAATTTGGTCCGGATCCAACTACGGCCCGCAGGTGATGTTGACAGCACCTGCTGTTGACGTCGTAGCTGCTGGTGACAGTGGTACTTCCATGTATCAAAAGGACACTGGAACATCGGACTCCACCGCCTACGCGTCTGCTACTGCGGCGCTTCTTCGAGCGAAGTTCCCCCACCTGTCCGCTGGCCAGATTCTCAACCGCATGGTCAAGTCCGCTGGTCTGCCCGACTCGGTCAAGGGGACCTCTCTTCCTGACCAGAAGTACGGCTACGGCTACATCCAGCCGCTCGCGGCGCTGACGCGTGACATCCCCGCAGGCTCGAAGAACGGGCCGTTGAAGATGCCCACGGACCAGGCGTCGTCGTCCGGAGGGAATCAGGCATCCTCCGCGGCAACCAACGGAAGCGACAGTGCATCGCAGACCGAAAAGAAGCCGGGCATGAGCCCGCTCTTCATTGCGATCGTCGTTGGATTTGCAGTTGCCGTCGTCGCTGTCATCGTCGTCATTGTGATGCTGGTGCGACGGAAGAGCCGGCGTAATGGCCCGCCGCCTGGTGGTCCCGGTGGCTTCGGCGGCCCGGGGGCTCCGGGGGGCTTTGCACCCTACCCGCAGGCGCCGCCCACGCAGCCGCCTGGTCGGTGAGGCTCTGAGTTAGCGAAGAGCGGACGCAAGCGTAATTGGGGTCTGCGGCCTATGGGCTGCGGACCCCAATACGTTTGAGGCGGAAAGGCGTTCGGCCAGTGCTCTGCCCCTCGTGGCTCGGAGGACAGAGCACCGCTGCGACCGTCAGGCTGCCTGGGCTATGGCGAAGCCGACGAAGGTGGCCCAGGCGGCGAGGGACGCTGTCAGGGCGGACCGAGTGGTGTCCTTAGAGTCGCGGATGTGCACACGGGTGGCGCAGGGCGCGACCTCGACGCATTCACCGCCTTCCTCGCTGCTGTAGCTGCTCTTCACCCACACCAGCTGGTACGGGTCCTGCTTCGCGGAATCAACGGTCATGACTTCCCCAACACCTTCTCGACGTAGGCCAGTGACTCCTTGGGGGCAAGGGCCTGGGCACGAAGGGTCCCGTACTTGTGCTCAAGTGCCCGGACACCATCCCGGCTTGTGTGAAGGCGGCTCATGTTCTGAACCTCCACGTACGCGATCCTGTGCCCTTCCTTGGTCCCAAGCAAGGTGAAGGGGCCCGCCAGCCCTGCGTTCTCCACTTGCCCGAGTGGCATGACTTGGATCTCGACGGCCTTCTTCTGGCCGATGAGAAGAATCTGCTCCAACTGCCCTTGCAGCACGGTGCGTCCGCCGATGGGCCGCAGCAGCACCGACTCGTCGATCACAAAGCTCAACAACGGCGCCGGCCGACGTACGAAGATTTCCTGCCGTGCAAGGCGTGCTGCTACGCGTTGCTCGATGACGTCCTCATCCAGCGGCGGCTTCATCATCCCGAACACCGCCCGCGCATACTCCTCCGTCTGCATCAGCCCCGGCACCGCCTGGGTCGCGTAGACATGCAACTCGACCGCCTTGGCCTCCAACCGCGCCGCGTCCCGGAAGAACGCCGGATACTGGGCCCGCGCCACCTCCTCCTTCATCTCCTTGAGGACGCCGTGCGCCCCCAGCACCTCGTCCGCCTTGTCGATGAACGCGGGTGGCGGGATGCGCCGTCCCTGTTCGAACGAGGCGATGGTCGCGGGGGAGTAGCCCGTCTTCGCGCCGAATTCGGGGCGTTCCATCCTCGCCCATTCCCGTAAGCGCTTGAGCTGGCGGCCGAACACCACCAAGATCCCCGATCCGGGCTCGTACTCCGCCTGCTGACCGTCGTCGTCCAAGTCGGCCATGGTCGCCATGTCCGCCGCCTTCCGCGCCTTTCGGGGGCGTGCCACCCGCTGCGTACCCGCGCTTCCCCTGTACGTACAACGCACCGTGGTCAGCGCATCACTCCTCGTCAAAGGTACGTCCGTGACGGGAGGGTGGGAGCCATGAACAGCACAGTCCGCTCTTCCGGGGCATTTTCCGAAATCGGCGAAACCCCCGCCGGAATCGGCGAGTTCGCGATGCGTTACACCTCCACACCGCGCGGCGCCCGACTGGCCCGCCGGCTGACGTCGCACCGTCTCGACGAGTGGGGGCATCCCTACGACGGCGAAATCAATGTGTCGGTCACCGCCATCGCCGGGGAACTCGCCGCCAACGCCGTACGGCACGGCCATGTCCCCGGGCGGGACTTCGCGCTCCGCCTGACGGTTTCCGCGGCGGCGGGCGAAACCGGAGCCCTCCGCTTCCGTGTCGAGGTGTCCGATACGCGGAGCGAGAGACTGCCCACGGTCACCTCGGGCGGTGGAGCCGGTGCGGGGGCGGACGGGTGCGGTGGGCTCGCGGAGAGAGGACGCGGGCTGCTGATCGTGGGGTGTCTCGCAGCCGGGTGGGGCGTTGTGCCGCAGCCGGGTGGCCCGGGGAAGACCGTGTGGGCGGAGTACGTCGCGGCGGCCGTGCCGGTGCGCTGAGAGTGCTGAGGGGGGCGGGAGGGCGAGGGCGCCGGCTGTGGGGGATCGGCGTAAGTCGGAAGGAGCGGGCAGAAGTCGGCAGGAGAAGCGACGGCGACGGGTGCCGCCGTGTCCCGGCCGAGACCGAGCCGGTTCGCATCCCGGCCTGACGGCGTAGGCAGGCAATCGTTCGTTGTGTACCGAGTGTTGGGGAGCCCGTGGGCGGCTCATGCGAGAAGTTGTTCCCAAGTAAGGAATCTGGCATCGCAGTTGATACCTATGCGTGCATTCGTGTCCCACTTCCCCACAAAGTGCCCATGGGTACCCCCTGAAGATCCCATGCGAGATCCAACGCCGTAGTCTGAGCTGAAGTCCCATGTCGCTGTCGTCAGCCTGGGCAAGACCAAGGCAGCCGGGTTTCCGGTCCGTAAGAGGGGGAGAATGTCCTACCAGCCCGCCGAGCCGCCGAACGTGCCGCAACAGCCGTATCCCGGTGGCTTTCCGCAGCAGTACCCGCAGCAGGGGCCGCCGCCGGGCGGATATGCGCCACCTCAAGGCCCGCCCCAAGGGCCGCCTCCCGGGGGATTCGCTCCCCCGCCATACGTGTCCCCGGCCTCGCCCCAGCCGCCGCAGCGCAAAAAGGGAAAGATCGTCGGGTTTGTCATTCTGGGGATATGTGTCGTCCTGGCGCTGGGTGTCGGCTCACTGTTCCTGATAGGCCCTAACAAGGTCCCCGTCAGGGGTGCGGGCATGGGGACTCTTCCGGTATACGCAAAGCTGAACCAGGCCCTCAAGAACAAGGACGAGAACGCGTATCTGGCACCCTTCCAGGGGGACGCGCTCAAGGCGGACCAGCGGAAGCTGTTCCGCAACCTGATGAAGATGCCGTTCAAAGTCGCCCGCTACGAGAAGTCGGCCACGCAGGCCGGCGCCGCCGACACGGTGCAGGGCGTCAGCTTTGTCCACCAGATCGAGAACATTGACGTGGCTCCGGTATACGAGGAGTACCAGTTCACGTTCGGGCCGGACTCGACGGGGCACGCGGTGATCACCGGCGTCGAGGGGGCGTCCCATCCCTTCCCGGAGACCGCTTCCACGTTCTACCCCGCACCGTGGGACGTCTACGACGACATGACGGTGTGGAAGGGAGGGCGGGTGCTGGTGATCTCCGACAAGTCGCACGCTGCGGACACCCAGCGCTTCGCCCCGTACATCTCCAAGGCGGCCGATGACGATGTGGCGGCCTGGGACCGCAGCGGCGCGGACAAATCCACGCTGTCCACAGGTGCCCTGGTGGTGCTGGAGCCAAAGCGTGAGGTGTACTCGCAGTTCTACCGCAAGGGCGAGAAGAGCGACTCCTTGGAGGCTGGCGTCAATCTCCCCCTGTCCAGGTTCGGTGCCCAGGACGAGGAGAACACACTCCAGTTCGGCGGTTCGCGCATCGTCATGGACTCGTCCCTGAGTCGATTCACCGAGCCTGACTGGAAGAGCGGGGTCAGGCAGATCGGCCGTCATGAGATCGCCCATGCCATGGTGGCTCCTTACAACAGCGCACGCGGTGAACTACCCATCAACGTCGACAGCTGGATCTCCGAGGGATTCGCCGGATATATGGAGTCGCGCGACAACCCTGCGGTGGCGAGCGCCGACAACGAACAGACGCTGAAGGGTTCCAAGCTCGGCTTTGGTGATTCGCCGGAATCGGAGGCTGAATCCTTCTACGCGAAGGACGCCAACGAGCGGCACCGGAACTACGTGCTGGCACGCCTCGCGATCAGGTACATGGCCGAGAAGTACGGCGAGAAGAAGACATTCGAGTTCGTCACTTCGATGTACCGGAAGCCGGGCTACGGCACGGAGCGCGGGTACTACGCGCAGAAGATGAACACCGACCGGCGCACCTTCATGGAAGACTGGCGCGCCTACGTCCGCAAGACCGTCCCTGGCGTCAGCGGGGACGGCTGACGGCAGGACTGACGCCGTCCTGTCACGTGCCCCTCCGGCCGGATCCATCGGCCGGAGGGGCCAAGCGTGAGTTGAGCCTCGCCGTCCCGCTCAGCCGAAGACGTCCTCGACGCTGCCCTTCACCGTGTCCTTGACCTTGCCCTTGACGGTGTCCGTGGCGCCCTGGTGGTTGGTCGCGGCGTTGCCCGTGTGCGCGTCGACGTGTTTCTGGGTCTCGTCCAGGCCGCGCGTGGTGAGGTCGTCGGCGGCGTGGGTGATGTACGTCTTTGGCTTGGTGAGGTCTTCGGCGCCCTGCTTGACTCCGTCGACGTATTCTTCGGCTTTCTTCTTGCCGATGTCGGCGGTCTCGCCGAGGTCGATGCCGTCGCGTTCGCCGAAGTGGGCTTCGATGCCCTGCTGGGCGACGTTCTGCGCCATCTCCATTCCGGCGTCCTTGGCCTTTTCCTTGGCGGCGTCGACGACCTTTTCCTTGACGGTTTCCTTGATCGTGTCCTTGACCGTCTTCTTGGCGTAGTCCGCGACGAGTTTGCGGGATTCCTTGGAGACGGCCTTCTTCGCCATCTTCTTGACGGCGTCCATGGTGGCGTGCTCCATGGCCTTGGTCGCCGCGTGCATGACCTCGCGCTTGATCTTCTCCAGGATCTCGCGAACGATCAGGCGGGTCGCCTGGGTGGCGCCGGCCGCGGCGAGTTCGGAGGTGCCGAAGGTGAAGGGCGCGGCGGCCTGGGCCGCGATGATCTCGGCGGCCAGCATCACGAGTTGGACGATGACCGCGATCTTCCCGGCGAGTACGGCGATGGCCGCCGCGTCGAAGGCCACCGCGATGACCTCGGCCGCCGCGGCGGCGTCGCGGAAGTAGTGGTCCCCGCTGCCGCCGCTGCCGTCGTACGCGCCCCATTCCTTCCGGAAGCCCTCGACCGCTTCACCGGAGTTGGCGGAGGCGACCGCATTGGCCGCCGAAGTGCCTTGCCCGTTCGCCTGGTTCACCGATTCGGCGAAGGTGCGCCAGACCTGGGCGCACTCGTGGAGTTTGTCCTCGTCGGCGTCCGGCCAGTGGTAACCGAGGAGGTCCAGGACCCAGGTGACTTCGCTTGGCAGGGTTAATGACACGGTGATCGTCCCTCGTGCGGTGGCGGCCTGTCGGCGGTGGAGAGGGTGAGGGTGGGGGAGGGTGGCGTGCGGGGCGGGCGTCAGGCGGTCGGGCGGTCGATCGCGTTGATGTACTGGAGGCCCTGGTCGTCGGAGGCGGTGTACTCGCGCGCCATGTTCTGGAGCTTGTCGCCGATGCCCTGGAGATGTTCGCCGAGGGAATCCATCGACGTGAACATTCCGTCCCGGACGGGCGTGTAGATCGTCTCGAAGATGTCGCCGAAGTCGCACTTCTTCCACGGGTCGCCGATGTTCTTCAGGTCGTCCTGGAGTTTCTTCGACGCGCTGGAGAAATCGCTGCCGATGTGCACGAATGCGGTTCCCTGCGTCCGCAGGACTTCGGGATCTACGTCAAATGCCTGGCCGGCCACCATCGCCCCCGTTTTTCACGGCGCATTCCGCACCTTGACGTCGCCTTTACGGTCCCAGGTTGGTGGCGTGCGCGTGAGGGTGTCAAGGCGGGCGGTGCGGCCGGTTGACGCTGTGTGGAGATGGGGCAACACCCCTGAAATGGGGCGGAATTGGCTGCTCTGGGGTTCCGGGTCGGGCCCCTACGACGTCCCGTAGGATTTCTGCTCATGGACGCAGCCGACAACGGTCAGGGGAACGAACAGGCCGACGAGCGGACTGGTCGGTCCGATCAGCCCCTTTCCGAACCCGAAGCCCCCGAACCGGGCGCTCAGAGCGAGGGCGAGGGCGAGGGTGACGGCGAGGCCGGGGCGCGGGTTGGGCTGACGCCGCGTCAGGCGCGGCGGGTGCGGGTCGTGCTGGCCTCGGTGATGATGGCGCTGATGGCGGCGCTGCTCGTGGTGCGGCTGGCTTCCCGTACGTCGGTGCTGGTGGTCGGGGTGTACGGGGCCGCTCTCATACTCTGCGGGGTCGTCATCGAGCTGAGCCGGCACGGGCGTACCCGGCTCGGTACCTGGCTGCTGGGCGTGGGGCTGGCGGCGGCCATCGCCGCCGACTGGGTGCTGCTGCCCTGAGAGGTCGGCGCAACCGGCCCGGGGCGAGGAGGAGTTCGCGGGTGCGCGAAGGGGGCACCGTGGATGTCACGGTGCCCCCTCAGCCGTTGACCGCCGGGCGGCGATCAGCGGTACGCGTCCGAACGGCCCTTAGCCGAAGGGCGAATTGAGCTTGGCCGGGTCGACGCGGTAGGGCTCCGGGTCGTGGGCGAGGCCCGCGTCGTGCAGGAGCTCTTCCTTGACGGCTTCCTTGTTGGTGTCGCTCGTCAGGCCCTCCTTCGCCGCCGACCAGGCCGACTGGCCCGCCGCCTTGCCGAGGCCCTTGGCGCTCAGGTCGTCGCTCCGCTGCACGGGGTCCTGGTCATCGATCCCCAGGCCGGACTTGAGTCCCTCTTCGAACTTGCCCGTGGCGTACGAGTCGACCTTCTTGACTCCCTGGCGCAGGGCGTAGTCGCCGAGCTTTCCGCCGACGCCTTCGAGCGACTTGTTCCCCAGGGCGTCCTTGCCTATCTTGCCCAGGCTCTCGCCGCCCTTCCCGAACTCGCGGATCCCGTCGACGGCCTTCTCGACCTTCTTGATCCCGCCGAGAGCGTTCTTGGCGGTCTTGAGGTTCTTGACCGCCTTGACGGCCTGGCCCAGTTCCTTGAGGGCCTTGAGCAGCTCCTCCAGCTTCGTGGCCAGCTCCTCGGACACCTTGGCGACGCGGGCGACGAAGGCCGCGATCTCCGCCGCGTCGATCAGCGCGTCCGCGATCAGGCCGATACCCGCCGTCAGGACGGCGATCACGGCCTCGGCGGCGAGGGAGGCGATCAGCGCCTCGATCGCCTCGCTGATGATCTCGATGACCATGCCCTCGGCCTGCGCGCACTCCTGCGCGGCCGAGTTGATGATCTTCGCGGTCTGGTGCATCTCCTCGGCGGTGCCGTCGAGGGCCTCGACGATGGTGCCCATGTGGCCGCCGAAGGCGTTGGACGCGGGCCCCTCCCACTGCCGCGACAGCGGGGAGCCGTTCGTCCGCAGCTCCTCGGCCACCAGCTGGACGGCCTTGGCCTGGGCCTGCCACGAGTCGGCGGCGGCGTTCAGCGCGGCGAGGTCTCCGGTGACCTTCTCCAGCACCTTCAGCATGCCGGACTTCTCCAGGGCGAACTCGACGGCTTCGTCGAGCATGCCGCCCAGCCCGCCCCGGGAGGGGTGGGTCGCCTCGGGGAGCGGGGCCATGGGCGCCGGGTTGGGCGCCTTGACCCAGCCGTAGGCGTCGCCGGCCGGCGTGAGACCCGTCGTCGGCGAACCCGGGTACGGGCCCGCGCCGTTGGACCCGGGGACGCCGCCGGGCGGGGCCGGGTACGGCATGGTCGTCGTGCCGGGCATGCCGCCGGGCGCGGGCTGGCCGTAGCCCTGGCCGCTGCCTTCGCTGCCCGCGGCACCGGGGCCGCCGTAGCCCTGGCCGCCGCCTTCACCGCCTACGGCACCCGGGCCGCCGTAGCCTCCACCGCCGGGGGCGGGTGCGCCGCCGCCCTGGCCGCCCGGTGCCTGGCCGCCTTCGCCGCCGGCTCCCTGGCCGCCGCCCTCGCCGCCGGCGCCCTTGTCGCCCTTGTTGCCGCCGAAGAGCTTGTCCGTGGCCCAGTCGGTGCCCTTGTCCACGAACTTCTGGCCCGCGCCGTGGAGGGTGTCCTTCCACCCGCTGGCAGCCCCGCCGCCACCGTCACCGCCGTTGTCGGGCGGGGTCGGTGCGGGGTCGGGGTGCGGGGTCGGGTTCGGGTGCGGTGCGGGGTCGGGGTGCGGCGTCGGGTTGGGGTGCGGTGTGGGGTCGGGCTGGGGGGTGGGGTTCGGGTGCGGAGTGGGGCTGGGGTTCGGGTGCGGCGCCGGGCCCGGGTCGGGCTGCGGGTTCGGGTGGGGCTGTGGGTTGGGCTGCGGCGCAGGCTGGGGGTTGGGGTGCGGCTGCGGCGCAGGCTGCGGGCTCGGGTGCGGCTGAGGTGCCGGCTGCGGATGCGGCGTCGGCGTATGAGGCGTCGACGTGTGGGGGGTCGACGTGTGCGGCGTCGAGTGGGAGGAGCGGCTCGGACTCACCGGGCACCCCCGAAGGACGCACTGACCGCCTGGTCGTGCTCGGCGTAGTTCTGAGTCGTGTACGTGAGTCCTTCTGACGTACCCGTCAAGGCGTTGAGCAGGTCGGTGAGGTTCTGCCGACTCGCGTCGGCGTGCGCGTTGTAAGTCTCCGCCAGGTTCTGGGCGTTCGGCAGGTGGCCGAAGGCGCTGGACGAGAGGCGGATGGCAGACACCGCGGACTGGATCTGCCCGAGCTGTTCCACCTGGTCGCGGACCGTTGACGAATAGCTTCCGATTGCTTCGGGATCAACCCGAAACCCGGAGTCCCCCATGTCAGGTACCCTTCATAAGCGATTGTGAGCCTCACATCGTACTGACGCTTGGTCGCGTCAAGACCACCAGGGTGCGATGCCCGCCACACGCGTCGCGTGCGTCGCATCAGGCGGTGCCGATGAGTCACGGCCCGTGAGGCGTGAGCCGTAACCACCGGAAGAATCCTGCCAGTTGGCCGGGAAGAATGCTGCCGTTCGGGCCGCCCGCCCGGGGCGGCCCGTGGCCGGTCGGATCAGACGGATCGGACGGATCAGAACAGTCCGTGCCACATCTGCTCGACGATCAGGGACCACCAGTTGCCGGCGTCGTCCAGTGCCCAGGCGTCGATGGCCGTCAGCTGCTCCTGGAACGCCGCGATGGCGGCGCCCGCCGCGTACGGGTCCGTGCCCCGCATCTGCCGCCTGGTGGAGGCCAGAAGGGCGAGGGAGCGCGCGTAGGCGGCGACGGAGCGGTTGACGAAGCGGGCGCCGCCGGAGGACGGCTGGACGGCCCAGACGGTGCCCTGCTGGCTCGGGTCGTCCTCGGGGGCGGTGCACTGCACGGCGATGGCGTACAGGCCGTCGCTGCCGATGCGGACATAGCCGGCGAGGATGTCCAGGACCTGCGGCGGGGCGTCGGTGCCGATCGCCCGGAGATGGCCGGCGACATCCGTGAACAGGCCGCCGGCCGGCGGGTTTCCGGGCTGGTCGGCGGTGAAGAAGTACGGGACCTGGAGGGGCAGTCCGGCCACCGCCAGAGTCGTTCCGGTGTCGTCGGGCAGTGCGGTGCCGGTGAGGGCGTCCGGGGCCGCGCGCAGCACGCCCTCCGGGCCGAAGACCTCGGCGAGTTGGCCGCCCAGCTCCTCCGCGCTCATCGGCGGCGCGGGCGCGACGGACTGCGGTACGGCCACGCGGTGCGGCTGCGGCGGGGCCTGCTTGCCCGCCATCCGGTACATCGCCGCGACGTTCTGGAGCAGCCCGGCGATGCCCTCGGCGCGCTCCTCGGGGCGCATGCCGTAGCCCGCGGTGCAGGAGAAGGCGGCGTTGGGGAAGGCCCGCAGGACGAAGTCGCCCGTATAGCCGCCGGGGAGCAGCGCCGGCTGGAGGTCGGTGTGCACCGCGCGGACGTCGGCGCCGTCGACGCCCAACCGCTGGAGTTCCGCGAGGAGTTGGTACTCGGCGGGCGGCAGGCCGGGCGCCGAGACGCGGGCCAGGCTGGTGTCCTGGCCGGTGGACGGGTCGCGGTAGGTCGCCACGGCGGTGTTGCCGGGGCCGGTGACCGGCGGCTCGCCCGCGGGCGCGGCCGCCTGGGCCTGGGTGTTCACGAGTGGTCTCCTTCGACGCCCTGCGGGCGGTCCTGGGAAGCGGCGTCGGCGGCGGGGGCGGTGCCGGTGGCCTGGGCGGGGATGGTGGGCACGACCTCGGGGCCGGCCTCCGGGGAGGGTGCCGGGAGGGGGGCCTGCCTCCGCTCCGGGGCGGGCTCCGGAACCGGGGCCGGGGCCGGCACGGTGATCTGACGGGCCGTCACGCCGCGTTCGGTGGCGACGAGCAGGACGCCCTGCGGCGAGAGGTCGGCGTCGCGGAACGGGGTGTCGGAGAGCAGCGCGGTCACCACCTCGCCGCTCTCCCGGGCCCAGACGCGCAGGTAGTCGGCGCCGCGGCTCAATCCGTAGGGGGACGCCGCCTGTTCGTCCTCCGAGGGGCGCCGCATCCGCGTGGCGTCGGCATCGAGGTGCCCCGGGCGGAAGAGGTCGTGGAGGAGGAGGGCGGTGTCCGAGTCGGGCAGCGGGCGGGCACCGGGAGTCCCGGCAGGGACCACCAGCGCGGCGACGGGACGGGAGCCGCCGGTGGCCTCGCCACCTCCCTCGCCTCCTTCTCCCTCGCCCTGCGGCAGGAGGAAGGCGGGCGCCACCGAGACCACCCCCGCCAGCGGCAGGCTCCACAGCGTGCGCCACGGCAGGTCGAAGCCGAGGCCGTGCAGCGCGTCCGCGTACGGCTGGAGGCCGTCCTCGACGAACGCGGTCTCCAGCAGCGCCGCCCGCATCTCGGCCGGGGCCCCGGAGCGGGTGAGCAGGGGAGCGGTGCGCAGATACGTGTGGGCCGGGGCGCCCAGCTGGTCGAGCGGTACCGCCTCGACGGCGGCGCGCAGCGTGACCGGGTCGGCGTGGGCGAACAGGCCCGGGTCGGTGAGGAGTTGGGGCAGCAGCCCGGCGTCGAGGGTGTGCGCCGCGAGGTAGTCGCGGACGTACGGATCGGCCAGCGACCAGTTCTGCTGCGGTACCGCCTGCAGGAGCGCCATGGCGATCCTGGTCTGGGCGTCGCGCGCGTCCGCGAGGCCGGACCGGACCTCCGCGGCGAGAACGGGGTGCGCCAGCCGCAGCAGCGTACGGCCGCCGGAGCCGTTGCCCGAGCCGTCCCCGGTCGCTCCGTCCGTGTCCGCCGTCTCCGCCGTCTCCGCCGGTTCCGCCTGCTCCACCGGTTCGATGAACGGTGCCGCGAGCAGCATCCCTTCGGCGATGGCCGGGCCCATGTCGTGCCCCGCGACGGCGCTCGCCAGCGGGTGCCACAGCTCGACCGGCAGCCCGTCGCCCTCGGCGAACGCCAGCGGGGCGAGCATCTGCCGCAGCGTCAGCGGTTCGGCGCCGAGGCGGCGGGCGTGCAGGTCCAGCACCTCGCCGACGGTGGCGGGGAGGTGCGACGCGTCCGCCGGGTCGACGTCGCCGGGCGCGGGCAGGGCGAACAGCGAGCGGACGGCCAGGTGGACGGTCAGCCGGCTGCCGCCCGCGCGCCGGGCCAGCGCCTCGGCGAGCGCCCGGCGGGCGTCCGGGTCGGTGGTGTACGGCAGGTCGGGGGCCCCGGCCTCCGGGGTGAGCGCGGTCTCGGCGTGCAGTACCAGGCCCTCGGGGTCGGCCCACTCGGGCTCGTCGAGGTCGATGACCTGCACCTGGCCGCCCGGCGCCGCCGCGGCCAGCTCGGCGGCGAGTTCGCGGGGGACGTCGGCGAGCAGCCGGACCGTCGTGGTCGCGGCGAGCGGCGTGAGGACGTCGCGTATCAGCCGCGCCGGCTCGTTCGCGGGACGCACCGGACCGGCCAGGTCCACATCCGGCACCACTACGGTCACCGGCTCTTCACGAGCGGCGAGTTCGGTGAAGATGTCCTCGGTGCGGGTCGCCGCCAGCCCCAGATGGTCGGCGAGCAGCCACAGCACCTGCGCGGACGTACGGCCCCTGGGGTCCGGGACCGCGGGCGCCGGGAGGTCCGGCGGGACCGTCGCCGGGTCCAGGTCGTCCAGCGGGAGCCGCTTGCGGTACTCGGGGTCGCACAGCATCAGGAAACCGGCCAGCAGGCGCGAACGCCCGCTCCCCGGGCTGCCGGTGACCACGACGACGCGCGGTGCGCCGGGCCACCGCATGCGCCACGCCGCGAGGGCGCGGAGCGCGGCGGTGCGCCCGCCGATGTACGGATGCGGCGCGTACTGCCCCGCCGGGCCGGTCGCTTCCGCCGCGCCGGCCGCTTGTGCCGCGCCGGCCGCTTGTGCCGCGCCGGCCGGTCGTCCTGCGTCGGCCGCGTCGGCTGAGGCGCTCATGACGCCCTCGTCCCCCATCAATCCCGCCCTCCACCTCGTGGATCCGTGCGTGTACCGGCTAGATCCTATGTTCCGGACCGGGTGGTACGGCACGGCCCCGGGTGGCTGTTCCCTGGAAATGTGTGGGGCGGGCGGTGCCGGAAAAGCACGGAACTATGCACTGGTGCGGCTGTGTGCCCGATAAGTGCCCGACAATTCGGCAATTCCGGCCGCCGGTCCGGCGGCCGGAATTCCGCGCGGTTCAGCTGTGTCCGCGACGGCTGCCCCGGCGCGGGCCGGTCACGATGTTGAGGCTCGGCGCGTCGCGCTCGGCGCGCTCGCGGTCCTCCTCCTCTTCCTGCTTCTGCTGCCACTCGGCGAACTTCGCGCGGGACTCCTCGCGCTCGGCCTGCGTCTGGTCCTCCGCCGCCCGCCGGATCTGGTTCATGCGGTCGCCCAGCGCGCCCATGTAACTGGGCGTCTCGATGGCGTCCTTCATGCTGATCCGGCCGGAGAGCACCTCCTTGGCCATCTCCTGGATCTTGCCGCCCACGTTGGGGTTCTCCGCGAGGACCTTCAGCGCCTTCCGCAGGCGCTGCGCCTGCTCCTGGTCATGGGCGACGTCCATCAGGTCCGCGTCCTCGATCTGCCGCTCATTGCTCATGTCTGCCCCCTGGGTACGTGGTGGAACGGCAACCGCGAGTGCTGCGCTGGCGTCAGAGTCTAATAACGGGTGTGAACGGGTCGTCAAGACGGGGTTGTCGGTATTGCCGCATATTGCTCCGTATCCCCTTCCCTGCTTCGTACACCGGCCCTTCCGCAGCGGGCGTCGGGCCTATTGCGTATGTGCTAGACCTGTGGCGATGTTCAGCAGGTCGCTGTCATTCAATTCGGGGAGAAATGATGTCCGACGAGGTCCGGCTCAGTACCGAGACGCTGCACAAACTCGGTACGTCCTTCGAGATACAGGCGGAAGAACTGAGCCGGCAGCTGGGCGCGTTCAGACGTCGCGCGGACGCCGGTGCGCTGCGCGACGGCTTCGGCAGCGAGGAGGCGGCCCGGCCGCACCTTGAGCTGTTCGAGGAGGCCGAGCGCGCCCTCGTCCAGCTCCAGGAGCGGCTCGCCGAGGTCGGCGGGAGCATCAAGGAGACCGCCGCGAACACGCAGGCGGCCGAGGACGAGCTGGTCGAGATGATGCGGAGCCTCAACAAGTGACCGAGCCACGGCGCAACCCCGAGGCGCTGCACGAAGCGGCGGCCGGCTGGCGGGAGATGGGCAAGCACCTGGACGGGCTGGTCCGCGACCTCGACGGGCATGTCGGCACCGCCGCCGCGGCCGACTGGCACGGTCCGGCGGGCGAGGCGTTCGCCGCGGAGTGGCACCGCCTCAAGCGCGGCGTCGACGACGCACTGCCGGCGTTCGAGCTGGCCGCGGCCGACCTGGACAGCGCCGCCACCGCGCACCACACCGACAGCGGCGGCACGGACCACGACGCACCGCCGGTGGACAACTCCGGCTCGCAGAACGGCTCCCAGGGCGGGCCGCAGATGACGTACGGCTTCATGGCGCTGGGCCAGCTCGCCAACTCCCTCGGCGGCGCCTTCGGCAAGCGCGGCAAGGGAGGGGGCGGCGGGCAGAGCCATGTGCCGGTCGTCACGCACCAGTGGGAGACCTCCACCGCCGCGCACGGCCCCGACCCGTTCGGGTCGGCCAAGGACGGCGAGGCCGCCACCCGCGGCGGCGAGGGCCTCGCCAAGGGCGTACGGACCGACCCGGCCGCGGCGCAGCGCGCGGCGGCCGAGCAGGAGGCCAGGGAGAAGGCCAGGGCGGAGGCGGAGAAGAAGGCCGCGGAGAAGCCGGACGGCAACCCGCACGGCGCCTTCGGCTGACCCGGCCGCACACCACCCCGCGCACGACGAACGGCGGTGGGGCGCCCCTCCGAAGAGGGACGCCCCACCGCCGTTTCGCGTGCTGCCTGCTACTGGCCGCTGTACGGCAGGAAGCCCGTCTGGACCAGCTGCGCACCGCGCTTGCGCGTGATGAACGTGGCCCGGCCCGGCGTCATCTGCTGGCCCTTGACGTTGCCCATCAGCGGACCCTCGGCCGGGTCGGCGGACAGGATCAGGCCCTGTGCGCCGAGCTCCTTGGTGCGCTGCATCACGGGCTCGAACGAGGACCGTCCGGCACCCGAGGAGCTGCGCGCGATGATCAGGCGCAGACCCAGGTCACGGGCGAACGGCAGGTACTCCAGCAGCGGTTGCAGCGGGTTGCCGGTGCTGGTCGCCACCAGGTCGTAGTCGTCCACGATCACGAACGCGTCCGGCAGGTCGTACCAGCTGCGGTTGCGCAGCTGCTCCGGCGTGACGTCCGGCCCCGGCATCCGTCGGCCCAGCGAACCCGCCAGACCGCTGATGACCTCCTGGAGCTGCGGCCCCGCGGCGCAGTACTTGTACACATGGCTCTCGGGGACCTCGCCCAGCAGGGCGCGGCGGTAGTCGGAGACCACCATGAGCGCCTTGTCCTGCGGGTACCGCTCGGCGAGCTGCTTGGTGATCAGACGCAGCAGCGACGACTTGCCCGACTCGCTCTCGCCGTAGATGACCAGCAGCGGGTCGGTCTCGAAGTCGATGAACGCCGGGGACAGCGTGGTCTCGTCGACACCGATCGCGATGCCGTGGTCCGGGTAGTCGCTGCCCTTGGGCAGCTCGTTGACGTGGAGCATGGTCGGCAGCATCCGCACCGCGGGGGCGGGCTCGCCCTGCCAGTGCTCGCTGACCGTCTGCACCAGGTTGGCGACGCCGTCGCTGAGGGTCTCCGGGTCGCTCATCCCGTCCAGGCGCGGCAGCGCCGCCAGGAAGTCGAGCTTCTCCGGGGACAGACCGCGGCCCGGCTTGCCCATCGGGACGTTCTCCGCGCGCTTGCGGTCGAACTCCGACTCCATCGGGTCGCCCAGGCGCAGCTCCACGCGGTTGAGGAGCTGGTCGCGCAGGGCGGGCCGCACCTCGGTGTAGCGGGAGCCGGCGATGATCAGGTGGATACCGAAACCGAGACCCCGGCCGGCGATGTCCAGGATCACCGGGTCCATCTGCTCGTAGTCGGTCTTGAACGTCGACCAGCCATCGATGATCAGGAAGACGTCGCCCCACTTCTGGTCGGGGAAGGCGCCCGCGGCCCGCCGCTGGCGGTAGGTCGCGATCGAGTCGATGTTGTTGGCGCGGAAGAACTCCTCGCGCTCGTTGAGGATGCCGACGACCTCGGAGACCGTACGCCGGACCTTCTCGGCGTCCAGACGCGAGGCGACCCCGCCGACGTGCGGCAGGCCCTCCAGCGACAGCATGCCGCCGCCGCCGAAGTCGAGGCAGTAGAACTGCACTTCGGCCGGGGTGTGGGTGAGCGCGAACGACGTGATGGCGGCCCGGATCAGCGTGGACTTGCCGGACTGCGGACCACCCACGACCAGGCCGTGACCGGCACCGGCGGAGAAGTCCAGGTACATCACGTCACGCCGCTGCTCGAACGGCTTGTCCACCAGCGCGACCGGCACCACGAGCTTGCCCAGCGCGGTGTACTCCGCCGCGTGCACACCCCTCTCGGGGGTGACCGTGAGCGCCGGGAGCAGCTGGTTGACCGTCGGCGCCTCCTCCAGCGGCGGCAGCCACACCTGGTGCGCCGGCGGGCCCTGGCCCTGCATCCGCTGGACCATGACGTCCAGCACGGTGTCGGCGAGCGCGTCGTCGATCTCGGGCTCGGCCGCCTCGACGACGACCGGCTCCTCGATGATCTGCTCGATGACCGGGGCCGCCGTGAACGGCACCGGCATCCGCATCGACCGGCCGCCGCTGCCACCGCGACCGCCGCCGCCCGGACCGCGGTACGTACCGGAGACGTAGGCCGCCTTGAACTGGACCATCGTCTCGGTGTCGTACTTCAGGATGCCGGAACCCGGGACGTTCGGCAGGTGGTAGGCGTCCGGGACGCCGATCGCGGTCCGCGACTCGGCCGCGGAGAAGGTGCGCAGACCCAGGCGGTAGGACAGGAAGGTGTCCAGGCCGCGCAGCTTGCCCTCTTCCAGACGCTGCGAGGCGAGCAGCATGTGCACACCCATCGACCGGCCGATACGGCCGATCTGGATGAACATCTCGATGAAGTCGGGCTTGGCGGCGAGGAGTTCGGAGAACTCGTCGATGATCATCACCAGCGAGGGCAGCGGGTCCAGCGGGGCACCCGCGGCACGCGCCTTCTCGTAGTCGGTGATGTTGGCGTAGTTGCCCGCCGAGCGCAGCAGCTCCTGGCGGCGCTGGAGTTCACCGGTGATCGAGTCGCGCATGCGGTCGATCAGGGTGACGTCCTCACCGAGGTTGGTGATGACGGCCGCGACGTGCGGCATCTCGGACATGCCGGTGAAGGTGGCGCCACCCTTGAAGTCCGCGAGGATGAAGTTCAGCGTCTCCGAGGAGTGCGTCACCGCGAGCGCGAGCACCAGGGTGCGCAGCACCTCGGACTTACCGGAACCGGTCGCACCGACACACAGGCCGTGCGGGCCCATGCCCTGCTGCGAGGCTTCCTTGATGTCCAGCATGACCGGCTGGCCGTCGCGGTCCACGCCGATCGGAACCCGCAGCCGCTCGGACAGCGTCCGCGGCCGCCAGGTGCGCGACACGTCCAGGGTGCCGGCGTCGCCGATGTTGAGCAGGTCGGTGAAGTCCATGGAGGACAGCAGCGGGTCCTCGCCGTCGGAACCCGCACCGGCCCGCAGCGGGGCCAGCTGGCGGGCCAGCGACTCCGCCTCGGCGATCGACAGGGTGTCGCAGACGCCGTGGTAGACCGCGCCGCTCGCGGACTCCAGAACCAGCTTGCCCGGCCAGACCTGTACGGCCAGACCGCCGCGGATCTCGTCCAGGTCGCCCGGCACGATCTCCAGGATGGTGACGCCCTGAAGGCCCTCGGCCCCGGCGATCACCGAGTCCATCGGCACGTCACCGCCGTCCAGCACGACGACGACGTGCGGGGTGTCGGTCACCGGCTGGCCCTGCGGGTTGAACCGCCCGCGGCCGTCGAGGTCCTCGGCCAGCAGCTCCTCGACCTCACCGAGGTCGCCGACGACCAGCCGCCGGGTGCCCGCGCCGTCCGTGGTCGTGTCCTGGACCTGCGGCAGCCACTTCATCCACTCCCACTCGGCCTGCGCACCCGGCGCGGCGACGACCGCCACCACCAGGTCCTCGGGCGAGTGCAGGGTGCACAGCTGGGCGATGATGGCGCGCGAGGCGCCGTAGACGGTGTCCGGGTCACCGGAGACCGTCAGGTGGTAGAACGCGCGCAGCGACACCGCCAGCGGGAGGTCGTCCAGGTGGCCGTGCTTGTCGAGGAACTCCTTCATCGCGTGCGCGGTGAGCGGCTCCAGCTCGTCGACCGGAGCGGTCTCCGGAGCCCGCAGGGGAGTGGACAGCTGCTGGGGTCCGAGCCCCAGGCGCACCTGGCCGAAGTCCGGGTCGGTGGCCCGGCGTTCCCACACCCGCTTGCCCTCGGCGACTATCGACCACAGCTGACTGGGGTCGGGGTGGGTGAACAGCTGCGCGTCCCGCTGCCGGCGCGCGGTGCGCCGCACCTCTTTCCGCTTCTGCGCCAGGTACTTGAGGTAGTCCTGGCGCTCCTGGACCATCTGCCCGGAAGGCCCCTGGCGGGCCTTGACGATCTGCATGATCGCCATCGCCAGGGTCGAAGCCACCATGAAGCCGCCCATGATCTTCATGAACGGCTGGTTCCCCATGAAGAGGAAGCCCGCCGACGACGCCATGCCCATCATGGGCATGAACGTCATGAACAGGTTTTCCGGCTCACCCTCGCGGGGCAGCTCCGGAGGCGCCTCAAGTACCACCTCCTCCGAGGGGACTTCATGTGGCAGCGCGCGTGGCGGGCGCTTGACGATGACAACGCTCACCGAGGCATCAGTCCTTCATGCATCTCGCAGTCTCGGACCGCCCCCGTTGGTTCGACGGTCCCCCGAGCCAAGTCCTTGGCCCGACGCAGGCGTTGATCCTACTGTTAAACGTCAAGCCAAGGGGTGGGTGGGGCAGTACCCCGATCGGACGGTACGCTGACGCCCCGCGAGCGCGCCACAACGCTGTCAGAGACGGCTTTATATATAGGGCGCGTGACGCGACAAAACGCCCAACGGATAGGGGGAACCGCCAGGTGAGCACGAGCACTGGCACCGGCTTCTGCCGGGTCACAGTCGCCGCGCCGGACGCACGGATCGACGTGGCACTGCCGGAGGACGTGGCACTCGTCGACATTTATCCGGAGATCCTGCGGCTCTCCGGGCAGTCCCAGGCCGAGGGCGCCCCGACCGGATACCACCTCGTACGCCGCGACGGCACGGTACTTGACGCCGGGCAGTCGCTGGCCCAGCAGCAGATCCTCGACGGCGACCTGCTGCTTCTCAAGCCGTTCGCCGAGTCGCTGCCGCTGCCGGTCTTCGACGACGTCTCGGACGCGGTCGCGTCCGCCGTCAAGCGCAACCGCAGCCGCTGGACCGACGACCTGATGCACCTCGTCGGCCTCACCGCCGGCGTGCTGCTGCTCGTCATGATGGCGTTCGCGCTGTGGTTCTCGAACCCGATCGACCGCGACATGCACCGGCTCCCCGGCATCATCGCCGGTGTCGTCGGCGTCGTCCTGGTTGCCCTGGCCGGCGTCCGCGCCCGGGTCTACGACGACCACGGCTCCTCCATCGCGCTGGGCCTCGCGTCGCTGCCGCACCTGCTGATCGCCGGCTCCGGCATCTTCCCCGTCGACCAGGGCTCCGGCCCCGGCCGGCTCCAGCTGCTCGTCGGCTGCGTGACCGTACTGATCGCCTCCGTGCTCCTGGTGGTCCTGCTGCCGCGCGGTGACGCGCCCTTCGTGGCCGCCGCCTTCCTGTCCGCGATCGGCACCCTCGCGGTCTTCGCCGCGATCCTCACCGACGCCGCCCCGCGCGAGGTCGGCGCGGTCACCGCCGTCGTCTCCATCGCGATGGTCGCCTGGCTGCCCGGCCTCTCCGCCCGCTTCGCCCGCCTGCCCATCGGCTACAAGTCGCCCGACCAGATCGCGAAGGGCGCCCTCGACAACGGCGGCGAGACCGAGTCCGTCGACTTCGTCAAGATCGGCAACCAGGCCAAGCGCGGCCACGAACTGCTGCTCGGCCTGGTCGCCGGCTGCTCCGCCCTGGTCGTCGGCTCCGCCGGTGTCGTCCTCGGCTTCTCCGACAACGTCTGGGCCCAGGTGCTGGCGCTCGCCGCGGGCATCACGATCATGCTGCGCGCCCGGCTCTTCGACTACACCGCGCAGGTCGCCTGCCTGACCATCGCGGGCATCCTCACCATCGTGCTGCTCGTCCTGGGCATCGCGCTGCACCCGCCGGTCGACATCTTCGTCACCCTGCAGCGCTTCCAGGACTCCGGCCCGCTGAACGTCCGCACCGTCTGGTTCTCCAGCAGCATCGCGGTGGGCGCCGCCGTCCTCGTCGGCGTCGGCCTGATCGTTCCGAAGAAGGGCGTCACCCCCTTCTGGGGCCGGATCTTCGACATCTTCGACGGCCTGGTCCTGCTGTCCCTGGTGCCGCTGTGCCTGGCGGTGCTCGACATCTACAGCACCGTGCGCGGCCTCACCGGCAACAGCTAGCGGCGGCCCACGGCACCGTCCGCGTCACGGCCCCCCGACCACCCGGTCGGGGGGCCGTTTCCAGCTGGTAGTCTGTCCGACGGTCCATCCGAGTCATCCAAGATTCCCTGTGACGCAAACCAGGGACGCTCACGGACCGGAATCCAGAGGAGTACGCGTGTCGCTCGACGCCGCCACGAAGAAGCAGATCATGGCCGATTTCGGCACCAAGGAGGGTGACACCGGCTCCCCCGAGGTCCAGGTCGCGCTGCTGTCCCGCCGCATCTCGGACCTGACCGAGCACCTCAAGACCCACAAGCACGACCACCACTCCCGCCGTGGTCTGCTGCTGCTCGTCGGCCAGCGCCGCCGCCTGCTGCAGTACCTGGCGAAGAAGGACATCACGCGCTTCCGCGCGCTGGTCGAGCGCCTGGGCATCCGCCGCGGTGCGGCGGGCGCCAAGTAATCCATAAAAGTGCCGCATAGGGAGCGGGTCCCACCGGGGACCGCTCCCTTTGCCGTACGCACCGGACAGCCGTCCCGCCGCGCGGTGGACGGAAGCTTTGTAGTCTGGTGCCATATCGCAAAAGCGAACGCGGTAGGAGCGCCTCCTGGCCGCCGGTCCTCGGTAGTGGCCCCCGGGCCGTCCATGGCAGACCATGCGACATCACTCCGGGTGCTTCGATCGAAGACCGGCCCGCACCGGCGCTCCACCGAAGACGGTCCCTGCCACACGGGCAGCGGACGCAGACGAGGAGATATTCCTGGTGGAGAACGAGACCCACTACGCCGAAGCCGTGATCGACAACGGCTCCTTCGGCACCCGCACCATCCGCTTCGAGACGGGCCGCCTGGCCAAGCAGGCCGCCGGCTCCGCCGTGGCCTACCTGGACGACGACACCATGGTGCTGTCGGCCACCACCGCTTCCAAGAACCCGAAGGACCAGCTGGACTTCTTCCCGCTGACCGTCGACGTCGAGGAGCGGATGTACTCGGCCGGGAAGATCCCCGGCTCCTTCTTCCGCCGTGAGGGCCGCCCCAGCGAGGACGCGATCCTCACCTGCCGCCTCATCGACCGGCCGCTGCGCCCCTCCTTCAAGAAGGGCCTGCGCAACGAGATCCAGATCGTCGAGACGGTCATGGCGCTCAACCCCGACCACCTCTACGACGTGGTCGCCATCAACGCCGCCTCCTGCTCCACGCAGCTGGCCGGCCTGCCCTTCTCCGGCCCGATCGGCGCCACCCGCGTCGCCCTGATCAACGGCCAGTGGGTGGCGTTCCCGACCCACACCGAGCTGGAGGACGCGGTCTTCGACATGGTCGTGGCCGGCCGGGTGCTGCCCGACGGCGACGTCGCGATCATGATGGTCGAGGCCGAGGCCACCGAGAAGACCGTCGAGCTGGTCAAGGGCGGCGCCGAGGCCCCGACCGAGGAGGTCGTCGCCGCAGGTCTGGAGGCCGCCAAGCCCTTCATCAAGGTCCTGTGCAAGGCCCAGTCGGACCTGGCCGCCAAGGCCGCCAAGCCGACCGGCGAGTTCCCGGTCTTCCTCGACTACCAGGACGACGTCCTGGAGGCGCTGACCAAGGCCGTCAAGGACGAGCTCTCCCAGGCGCTGACCATCGCCGGCAAGCAGGAGCGCGAGGCCGAGCTGGACCGCGTCAAGGCGCTGGCCGCCGAGAAGCTCCTCCCGGAGTTCGAGGGCCGCGAGAAGGAGATCTCCGCCGCGTACCGCTCGCTGACCAAGACCCTGGTCCGCGAGCGCGTCATCAAGGAGAAGAAGCGCATCGACGGCCGCGGCGTCACGGACATCCGTACGCTCGCCGCCGAGGTCGAGGCGATCCCGCGGGTGCACGGTTCCGCGCTGTTCGAGCGTGGCGAGACCCAGATCCTGGGCGTCACCACCCTCAACATGCTCCGCATGGAGCAGCAGCTGGACACCCTCTCCCCGGTGACCCGCAAGCGCTACATGCACAACTACAACTTCCCGCCGTACTCCACCGGCGAGACCGGCCGCGTCGGCTCCCCCAAGCGCCGCGAGATCGGCCACGGCGCGCTGGCCGAGCGGGCGCTCGTCCCGGTCCTGCCGACCCGCGAGGAGTTCCCCTACGCGATCCGCCAGGTCTCCGAGGCGCTGGGCTCCAACGGCTCGACGTCCATGGGCTCGGTCTGCGCCTCCACGATGTCGCTGATGAACGCCGGTGTGCCGCTCAAGGCCCCGGTCGCCGGCATCGCGATGGGCCTGATCTCCCAGGAGATCGACGGCGAGACGCACTACGTCACCCTCACCGACATCCTCGGTGCGGAGGACGCCTTCGGCGACATGGACTTCAAGGTCGCCGGCACCAAGCAGTTCGTCACCGCGCTCCAGCTCGACACCAAGCTCGACGGCATCCCCGCCTCGGTCCTGGCCGCCGCGCTGAAGCAGGCCCGCGACGCCCGCCTGCACATCCTCGACGTGATGAACGAGGCCATCGACGTCCCCGACGAGATGTCCCCGAACGCCCCGCGGATCATCACCGTCAAGATCCCGGTGGACAAGATCGGCGAGGTCATCGGCCCCAAGGGCAAGATGATCAACCAGATCCAGGAGGACACCGGCGCCGACATCACGATCGAGGACGACGGCACGATCTACATCGGTGCCGCCGACGGCCCGGCCGCCGAGGCCGCCCGCGCCACGATCAACGGCATCGCCAACCCGACCATGCCGGAGGTCGGCGAGCGCTACCTGGGCACCGTCGTCAAGACGACCACCTTCGGTGCGTTCGTGTCCCTGCTCCCGGGCAAGGACGGCCTGCTGCACATCTCGCAGATCCGCAAGCTGGCCGGCGGCAAGCGCGTCGAGAACGTCGAGGACGTGCTCGCCGTGGGCGCCAAGGTCCAGGTCGAGATCGCCGAGATCGACCAGCGCGGCAAGCTCTCCCTGATCCCCGTGATCGAGGACGACGACGCGGCCGCCGACACGAAGGACGACGCCGCCAAGTGACGTCCCGTACGTACACGACGACGGCCCGCACCTCTTCGGAGGGGCGGGCCGTCGCCCGTACCCAAACGCTTCTCAAGGGCACCGCGGGCGCCGGCACGGTCCGCAAGACGACCCTCCCCGGCGGCCTGCGCGTCGTCACCGAGACGCTGCCGTCCGTCCGCTCCGTCACCTTCGGGATCTGGGCGCACGTCGGCTCCCGCGACGAGACGCCGTCGCTCAACGGCGCCACCCACTACCTGGAGCACCTGCTCTTCAAGGGCACCGGCCAGCGCACCGCCCTGGACATCTCCGCCGCGATCGACGAGGTCGGCGGCGAGATGAACGCCTTCACCGCGAAGGAATACACCTGCTACTACGCGCGGGTGCTGGACACCGACCTCCCGCTGGCCATCGACGTGGTGTGCGACATGCTCACCGGCTCGCTGATCGAGACCGAGGACGTGGACGCCGAGCGCGGCGTCATCCTCGAAGAGATCGCGATGACCGAGGACGACCCGGGCGACTGCGTGCACGACCTGTTCGCGCACACCATGCTCGGCGACACCCCGCTCGGCCGGCCCGTACTGGGCAGCGTCGACACCGTCAACGCCCTCACCGCCGACCGCATCCGCCGCTTCTACAAGAAGCACTACGACCCCACGCACCTGGTCGTCACCGCCGCCGGCAACGTCGACCACGCCAAGGTCGTCCGCATGGTCCGCCGCGCCTTCGAGCGGGCCGGCGCGCTGGGCCGCCAGGACGCGGCTCCGATGGCCCCGCGCAGCGGCTCCCGCGCCATCCGCACGGCCGGACGCGTGGAACTCCTGGGCCGCAAGACCGAGCAGGCGCATGTGGTCCTCGGCGTACCGGGCATGGCTCGCACGGACGAGCGGCGCTGGGCGATGGGCGTACTGAACACGGCCCTGGGCGGCGGGATGTCCTCCCGCCTCTTCCAGGAGGTCCGCGAGAAGCGCGGCCTGGCCTACAGCGTCTACTCCTTCACCTCGGGGTTCGCCGACTGCGGGCTGTTCGGCGTCTACGCCGGCTGCCGCCCCAACCAGGTGCACGACGTCCTCGGGATCTGTCGCGACGAACTCGACAAGGTGGCGGCCGAGGGCCTCACCGACGACGAGATCCGGCGCGCGATCGGCCAGTTGCGAGGCTCGACGGTCCTCGGCCTGGAGGACACCGGGGCCCTGATGCACCGGCTCGGCAAGAGCGAGCTGTGCTGGGGCGAGCACATGTCGGTCGACGAGATGCTCGCCCGGATATCGGCCGTCACCCCGGACGAGGTCCGGGAGCTGGCCCGTGATGTCCTGGGCGCGCGGCCCTCGCTGTCCGTCATCGGCCCACTGAAGGACCGGCAGGCGGCCCGTCTGGACGACGCCGTCGCCTAGGCGACGGCGTCGGCACCGTCCGCGGGTCACCGAACCACCAAGAGAGAGCGGAAAACGATGAGCAAGCTGCGCGTGGCCGTCCTCGGAGCCAAGGGGCGCATCGGCTCCGAGGCCGTACGGGCCGTCGAGGCCGCCGACGACATGGAACTGGTCGCGGCCCTCGGCCGGGGCGACAAGCTGGAGACACTGGTCGAGGCCGGCGCCGAGGTCGTGGTCGAGCTGACCAACCCCGGCGCGGTGATGGGCAACCTCGACTTCTGCCTGCGGCACGGGATCCACGCCGTGGTCGGCACCACCGGCTGGACCGACGAGCGCCTCGCGCAGCTGCGCACCTCGCTCGCCGCCTCGCCGGAGGCGGGCGTGCTGATCGCGCCGAACTTCTCCATCGGCGCGGTGCTGACCATGCAGTTCGCCCAGCAGGCGGCTCGCTTCTTCGAGTCCGTCGAGGTCATCGAGCTGCACCACCCCAACAAGGCGGATGCCCCGTCCGGCACCGCCGCCCGCACCGCCCAGCTCATCGCCAAGGCCCGCGAGGAGGCCGGCTGCGCGCCCCAGCCGGACGCCACCAGCACCGCGCTGGACGGCGCCCGCGGCGCGGACGTGGACGGCGTCCCGGTGCACTCCGTACGGCTGCGCGGCCTGCTGGCCCACCAGGAGGTGCTGTTCGGCGGCGTGGGGGAGACCCTCACCATCCGCCATGACTCCCTCCACCACAGCAGCTTCATGCCGGGCATCCTGCTCGGCGTGCGCCGCGTGGTGAACACCCCGGGCCTGACGGTGGGCCTGGAGAACTTCCTCGACCTGGGCTGACGGTCATGGGCGGAAAGATCACGTACATCTTCCTCGCCACCGTGCTGGTGCTGGTCTTCGGCGTGGTGGCGATGGAGGGCGTCCTCCTCCTGCTGACGGGGGAGCCGGCGGCCATGGGCATGGGCGCGGTGGCCTTCGTCCTGCCGTGCATCGGCGGCTGGTTCCTGTGGGCCAACACCCGCTTCGCGCGCAGCGCCAACCGGCTGGCCCGCACTCTGGAGGCCGAGGGCGGCCTGCCGGTCGACGACCTCCTGCGGACCCCCGGCGGCCGCGTCGACCGGGACGCGGCCGACGCGGTCTTCGCCCGGCGGCAGGCCGAGACCGAGGAGGCGCCGGGCGACTGGCGCACGTGGTTCCGGCTCGCCGTCGCCTACCACGACGCCCGGGACACCCCGCGCGCCCGCAAGGCCATGCAGCGCGCCATCACCCTGCACGACGAGAAGCCGGACGACCGGAATCCGGACGACGAGAAGTCGGACGGCGAGAAGTCGGCACACCCTGACAACGGGCCCGTCGGCAACGGGCCCGTGCGGACCGTCTGAAGTCCCCGCGGGCCCGCGAGCCGCCCCTGACGAGTAGGTCCGGACCAGGGCCGGGCTCAGGGGCGGTACTCCGCCGCCCACGCCTCCAGTACGTCCGCGGCCCGCTCGAACGCCTCCGGACGGGACAGGAAGTCCCCGTTGCGGTCGGTGACCAGGGTCCGCAGCGGCCCGCCCCGGTCCCGCTCGACGATCAGCGCCTGCCCCTGCACGGTCCGCGGCAGCCCCAGCCAGCGGACCGGCTGCTGGGCCGTGCGGACCTCCCCGACGGCGCTCCACGGCAGGGTCGTGGTCCGCAGCAGATTCACCTGCCGCAGCCCGCGCGCGCTCACCCACACCCCGACGCGGACCAGCCGCAGCGCCAGGGCGATCATCAGGACCGCCACCACCGCACAGACCACCGCCCCGGGCAGCGATCCGGCGAGCGCGATGATCAGCGCGGAGAGCAGGACGAACGACGCGAGCAGCAGAAACACCGCCGCCGTCCCCACGCGCCACGGTCCGGGGCGGTAGGGACGGCGCCAGTGGTCGGGCTCGTCGTGCGGCAGGGCGATCGACTCCGCCGCGCGGCCGTCGGCCTTGAAGTCGCGGTCGGCCGTCAGGAAGGGCAGGGGCACGGCTGATCCTCACTCCGGCTGGTCAGCACGGAACGGCATGCTGACGAAAGCTGTGACCGGTGAGGCTATCGGGACTGACGGGGCGGAACCACCTGACGGCCCGCCCCGCCGGGCCCGTTCAGCGGTGCGCGGCCTCGGACTGGTGCACCCCGGTGGGGCCGGAGGTGTCCTGCTGAAGGGCGGGCAGACCGAAGAGCAGCGCACCTGCCAGGCCGCCCACCACGGTCAGCGTGATCAGCGACTGCCCGAAGATCTGCGCGCGCGAGGCGCGCTGGCGCGGCGGGGGAGTGACATTGCTGCGGAACCGGTCTGCCTCGGCAACGAAGGCGAACGGGACGGGCTCTCGCCGGCGGAACATGAGCGGGCTCTCCTAGGAACCTCGAAGTGGGCACTGTCACAGGGAAAGACGACTGGGGCGCCCGATTGGTGCCCGTTTTCCGTGAGTTCTGTGAAAAATATCAACCGCCTGGCGGACGGCTGCCGTCGGGGGTCCGTTTTGTCGCTAACGCCGCATCAGCTCGCATTTCCCGCGCTGTCAGTGGCGGGCCGTAGGCTGGACGCGCACGAGGATCGAACGGAAGGAACCGCCGGTGTCCCACACCCCCGAGAGCGCCGAGAGCGCACCCGTCAGCTTCCGCAGCGAGGTGACGGTCGAGCTGGTCAAGCACAGCGCCGCGGACAGCGACGTGCTGTGGGCGGCCCGGGTCTCCACGGCCGGCGAGCAGTCCCTGGAGGAGCTGCAGAAGGACCCGGAGCGCTCCAAGGGCCTGATCAACTACCTCATGCGGGACCGGCACGGCAGCCCGTTCGAGCACAACTCCATGACCTTCTTCATCAGCGCGCCGATCTTCGTCTTCCGCGAGTTCATGCGGCACCGCGTCGGCTGGTCGTACAACGAGGAGTCCGGCCGCTACCGCCAGCTGGAGCCGGTCTTCTACGTCCCCGGCGAGTCCCGCAAGCTCGTCCAGCAGGGCCGCCCCGGGAAGTACGAGTTCGTCGAGGGCACCCAGGCCCAGCATGCGCTCACCTCCCGCGCCATGGAGGACAGCTACCGCCAGGCGTACGCGGCGTATCAGGAGATGCTCGCCGCCGGCGTCGCCCGCGAGGTCGCCCGCGCGGTGCTCCCCGTCGGCCTCTTCTCCTCCATGTACGCCACCTGCAACGCGCGCTCCCTGATGCACTTCCTCGGCCTGCGGACGCAGCACGAGCTGGCGAAGGTCCCCTCCTTCCCGCAGCGCGAGATCGAGATGGTCGGCGAGCAGATGGAGGCCCACTGGGCCAAGCTCATGCCGCTCACGTACGGCGCATTCAATGCGAACGGCCGGATCGCTCCGTAAAGCTCCGTAAAGCGCAGGCAACGGCCCGGGCGGCCGAGCGCGCGGTACAGACGTGCGAGGTGTCCGGATTGCGGCATTTTGAGAAGTTCATCTACGCTGAACAGACGGACCCGGCACTGCTTGAACCCCCGAGCAGGCAGTGCCGGAGTCCACATCCCTGCTCCCCAGAGGCACACCCAGAGGTGCCCTACGAGTAGCGTGGGACCCATGGCTCCGACTTCCACACCGCAGACCCCCTTCGGGCGGGTGCTGACCGCCATGGTCACGCCGTTCACGGCGGATGGCGCCCTCGACCTTGACGGCGCGCAGCGGCTCGCCGCACACCTGGTGGACGCCGGCAACGACGGCATCGTCGTCAACGGCACCACCGGAGAGTCCCCGACCACCAGCGATGCGGAGAAAGCACAGCTGGTCCGCGCAGTGGTCGACGCGGTGGGCGACCGCGCCTTCGTCGTCGCCGGAGCCGGCACCAACGACACCCACCACAGCCTGGAGCTGGCCCGCGCCGCCCAGGACGCCGGCGCGCACGGCCTGCTCGCCGTCACGCCGTACTACAGCAAGCCCCCGCAGGAGGGGCTGCTGCGCCACTTCACCGCCATCGCGGACGCCACCGACCTGCCCGTGATGCTGTACGACATCCCCGGCCGCAGCGGTGTCCCGATCAACACCGAGACCATGGTCCGGCTCGCCGAGCACCCGCGGATCGTCGCCAACAAGGACGCCAAGGGCGACCTGGGCCGTGCCAGCTGGGCCATCGCCCGCTCCGGCCTCGCCTGGTACAGCGGCGACGACATGCTCAACCTCCCGCTGCTCTCGGTCGGCGCCGTCGGCTTCGTCTCCGTCGTGGCCCACGTCGTCACCCCCGAGCTGCGCGCCCTCCTGGACGCCCACCTCAACGGCGACGTCACCAAGGCCACGGAGATCCACCAGAAGCTGCTGCCCGTCTTCACCGGCATGTTCCGCACCCAGGGCGTGATCACCACCAAGGCCGCCCTCGGCCTGCAGGGCCTGCCCGCGGGCCCGCTGCGGCTGCCCCTGGTCGAGCTCTCCCCCGAGGAGACCGAGCAGCTCAAGCGCGATCTCGCCGCCGGCGGGGTACAGCTCTGAACACAGACTTCACAACTGAATACGGACCAACAACCGCCACATAGCAAGTGCACGAATGTCATGCGCGCCACGTGCCTCGACGGCAGCGTGGCGCGTGTGGTGAGGAGAGTCTTTTGAGTCATCCGCATCCCGAGCTCGGCGCCCCGCCGAAGCTGCCCAAGGGTGGCCTGCGCGTCACCCCCCTCGGCGGCCTCGGCGAGATCGGCCGCAACATGACGGTCTTCGAATACGGCGGCCGCCTGCTGATCGTCGACTGCGGAGTGCTCTTCCCCGAGGAGGAGCAGCCCGGAATCGACCTGATCCTGCCGGACTTCACATCCATCCGGGACCGCCTCGACGACATCGACGGCATCGTCCTGACCCACGGCCATGAAGACCACATCGGCGGCGTCCCCTACCTCCTCCGCGAGAAGCCGGACATCCCGCTGATCGGCTCCAAGCTGACCCTGGCCCTCATCGAGGCCAAGCTCCAGGAGCACCGCATCCGCCCGTACACGCTGGAGGTCGCCGAGGGCGACCGCGAGCGCCTGGGCCCCTTCGAGTGCCAGTTCGTCGCGGTCAACCACTCCATCCCGGACGCCCTCGCGGTGGCCATCCGCACCCCCGCGGGCATGGTCGTGCACACCGGCG